>NZ_JABEPQ010000015.1 GCF_013041615.1 Knoellia koreensis | reverse complement strand
CTGGCTGCCGGCGTCGGAGTGGTGGATCAGCTCACCCGCCACGACCGGGTGCCCGTCGCGTTCGCGCTGCCACAGCGCCATCCGCAGCGGGATCATCACCAGGTCGGTCTGCTTGCTCATCGAGGCGTGCCAGGCGACGATCCGCCTCGAGTACACGTCGAGGATGAACGCGACGTACACGAACCCGGCCCAGGTGCGCACGTAGGTGAAGTCGGTGACCCAGACCCGGTTGGGCGCCTCGGCGGTGAAGTCCCGGTTCAGCAGGTCCCCGGCCCGGATCCCATCCTTGGCCGGGATCGTCGTGCGGACCGCCTTGTTCCGGCGAACTCCCTTGTGTCCCATAGCGGTCAGGCAGCGCGCGACGGTGCAAGAGGCCACGCCCGGGTGGCCGTTCGCGCGCAACCACGCGGTCACCTTCCGTCGCCCGTACAACGACTCCGGGCTCGCCCGCAGCTCACCGGTCTTCTCGTCCCGGTCGTGGAACAGCTCCCAGATCACGTTCATCAGGTACCCGTCCTCGACGTCCCGCGCCGAGGGCTGCGCGTGCTTCCAGTCCCGGTAGGTGCGCGCGGCGACCTGACAGCCCTGCCCACGCAGGACCCGACAGACCGACTCGACCGCATGCCCCTCGACCCGCAGCTCGTCGATGAACCCCATGATCATCGCCCTCGGGGGTCGAGCTCCCCCGCGAAGAAAACCGCTGCCCGCCGGAGCACTTCGTTGTCCTCCTCGAGCCGGCGCACCTTCGCCTTCAGCGCCCGGATCTCCTCGCGCTCGACCGTGGTCACCCCGTCCTTGTGACCCTGGTCGACCTCCTCGCGCCGGTACCAGCCGCGCAGCGTGTCCGCCGAGATCCCCAGCCGCGATCCCGCCGCCGAGCAGGCCTTGGTCACCGAGCCGTACTCCTGCAGCTCCTCGCGGACCAACCGCAACGCCCGGCTCTTCTCCTCAGCCGTGTAGTGCCTTCCCATGTCCCGCATCCTTCCTGATCGGAATCGATGCGGCGGGAAACCCGTGCCGCTTCA
>NZ_JABEPQ010000014.1 GCF_013041615.1 Knoellia koreensis | reverse complement strand
GGCGGATTCAACCGGTCGTCGCAACACCTCGACAGTGGAGGTGTGCGACGGTGGCTACGGCGGACTGGAGCAGGAAGACGTGCGATGCGCCTGAGGGAGTGCGGCGGCAGTGGCGTGCTGATCGGGCGTTGCGGCCGGCGATGCGCTCACCCGGGCGACCGGACCCCTCGCGGGTGGTGCAGCGGCAGTTCTGGCGGCTCACCGCCACGGGCATCTCCACTGCGGAGGCGGCTATCGGGGTGGGGGTGTCGGTCCCGGTCGGGATGCGCTGGTTTCGCCACGCTGGCGGGATGCCGCCGATCAGCCTGGCCGAGCCTTCTGGCCGCTACCTTTCGTTCGAGGAGCGTGAGGAGATCGCGCTGCTGAAGGCCCAGGGCAGGGGCGTGCGTGAGATCGCTCGCGAGATCGGCCGCGACCCCGGGACGGTGTCACGCGAGCTGCGGCGCAATGCGGCGACGCGGGGTGGCAAGCCGGTGTACCGGGCGGTGGTGGCGCAATGGAAGGCGCAGCAGGCCGCGAAACGACCGAAGAGCCCGAAGCTGGTCACCAACGAGCGGTTGCGTGAGTACGTCGCCGAACGGCTCGCTGGGGCCGTCCGCCGTCCTGACGGCACGATCGTGTCGGGTCCGACGCCGCCGCCGTGGAAGGGGCTGAACAAGCCCCACCGGGCGGACCGGCGATGGTCGACGGCGTGGAGCCCGGAACAGATCGCGCAGCGGTTGAAGGTCGAGTTCCACGATGATCAGTCCATGCGTATCAGCCACGAGGCGATCTACCAGTCGCTGTTCATCCAGGGCCGTGGCGCGCTCAAGCGTGAGCTGGTCACCTGTCTGCGCACTGGCCGCGCGCTGCGGCAGCCGCGAGCCCGATCCAGGAACAAGGCCCAGGGTCACGTAACCGCGGATGTCGTCCTGAGCGAGCGTCCCGCTGAGGCTGAGGACCGCGCCGTCCCCGGCCACTGGGAGGGCGACCTGATCATCGGCACAGGCCGGTCGGCGATCGGCACACTCGTCGAGCGCAGCAGCCGCGCCACGCTCCTGGTACACCTGCCGCGGATGGAGGGCTGGGGCGAGAAGCCGTACGTGAAGAACGGGCCTGCCCTCGGCGGGTACGGAGCGGTCGCGATGAACACCGCGCTCACAGCGTCGATGACGAAGCTGCCTGAGCAGCTACGCAAGACACTGACCTGGGACCGCGGCAAGGAACTCTCGGGTCACGCACTGTTCGCGATCCAGACCGGCACGAAGGTGTTCTTCGCCGACCCACACTCGCCATGGCAGAGACCCACCAACGAGAACACCAACGGGCTCCTGCGACAGTACTTCCCCAAAGGCACCGACCTGTCCCGCTGGTCTGCCGAAGACCTCGAGGCCGTCGCTCACGCCCTCAACAACCGGCCCCGCAAGATCCTCGCCTGGAAGACACCCGCCGAGGTGTTCGAGGAGCAACTACGCTCACTCAACCAAGCCGGTGTTGCAACGACTGGTTGAACCCGCCCA
>NZ_JABEPQ010000013.1 GCF_013041615.1 Knoellia koreensis | reverse complement strand
CGAGGTGCGTCTGAGTAAATGCACCAGTTGGCGGTTGAAATACCCAGCCAGGAGGCGGTGCTCATGGGTGATCCTGGCGGTGTTCTCGGCGGGTGGCAAGTCGGGCACGCCGGGCGTTGTCGAGGCCGGCGCGGCGAGCGTCTCGGAGGGCTTGACCTCGGCCGTGGTGCTCGTCGTCGGGAGTGACGTAGCCGATGCCTTCGTGGAGCCGGACGGTGTTGTAGTGGGTCCGGAGCCGGTCGAGTTCGGCTTCCAGGTCGCCGGCGTCGGCGATCTTGTCCAGGTGGGGCCACTCGCCTTTGAGGTGCCCGAAGAACGACTCGACCCAGGCCTGGTCGTTGGGCGTGGAGGGTCTGCCGAAGTGCTGGGCGATCCGGGCTCCGGCGAGGAAGACCGCGGTCGCCTTCGACGTCATCTGAGGTCCGTTGTCGGAGACGGCGAGGAGCACCGGGACACGGTCGTCATCGTCGGGGACGATGCCGTGGGCGAGCTCCTCGAGCAGGGGCTGGTCGAGCAGGTGCTCCTTGCCGTCGGCGACCAGGGCGCGGGTGAAGGCGACCTCGACCTGGGTGGAGGTCTCCTCGGCCGAGACCACGGTGGCCAGCCAGTACCGCGAGACGACGTCGAGGACCGCGACCGCGCACCGCTGGGAGGCGCGGAAGTGGGTGAAGTCGTAGATCCAGATCACCCCCGGAACCAGCTCGGCCCATTCCGGCCACGGGCGTCTCTTCCCGCGCTCCCGGGGGGCCGGCTCGGGCAGATGCACGCCGTGGTCGACCAAGACCCGCAGAACCGTGGATTCCGAGGCGTAGAAGGCTCCCAGGCGCGATCCGCGGTGCGCGAGCTTGCGGTGCGACCGGTCGACCTCGGCCCACTCCTCGGCGATCTTGAGGATCGCTGCCCTCTCATGATCGAGCAGCGCGTGCGGCGCCTCCAACGGCCCAGGCTTGGCGTCGGCGAGCCGCCCCAGGACCGCACGGGCCTGCCAGCGCAGCACCCGCGCATGGTCCACTCCCAGCGTCGATGCGCTGCGTCGCAGCGACCAGCCGCCCTCGCGGGCGGCGTGGTCGACCAGGGCGAGCAGTCCGGCCTTGACATCGGCGTCCACCCGCGACGGGACCGGGCCGGCGGTCAGTCCCAACGCGATTTTCCCTTGTGCAGGTGCAGCTCCACGGCCTGCTCGGTGATGGTGGCCCGCAGCCGTTCGATCTCGGCCTGCGCTTGCTCCAGCTCGATCTGCTCGGCGCTCTTGCCCCGGCCACCGGGCCGTCCCGGCACCGACGCCGCCAACGCGTCCAAGGCGCCCTGCTTCGCGGTCTTGCACACGTGGATCACCGTCGACCGGTCGACCCCGAACTTCTCCGCAGCCTCCCGCTGGGTCGACTGCTGGGTCAACACCTGCACGAACAGCTCGTACTTCTCCGAAGGCGCCAACCGCTTCCTCGGCTTGCTCCTCGACTGCTGCAACCCGGGCTTGGGTTTGGGCTCTGTCATCTACTCCAACCTTTCGAAACGGACGAAACGTAGCCGTCTCCTGGTTGGGTGTTTCAGCCGGGCTCTGGTGTATTAACTCTGACGCGGAAGG
>NZ_JABEPQ010000012.1 GCF_013041615.1 Knoellia koreensis | reverse complement strand
GATTTGGAGGCGGCGCAGGCTGCGGCGTCGGCGGCGTCGGGTGGGGTGGAGTCGGCGGCTGGTAGCAGTGTGTTGGCGACCGCGAAGAAGTATGCGGATTCGTCGCCGCCGGCGGGGGTGGAGCTGCCGAGTGCGGAGGCGGTGCGGGCGGCGCAGCAGCGGTTGTCCTCGGCGCAGGCGGCGGCGCGGTCGGCGGATGCTGCGGTGGTGGCGGCGCAGTCGCGTCTTGATGCGGCGCGGCAGTTGGCGTTGGACGCTTCGAGTTTGCGGGTGGCGGATGCGAAGACGGCTGCGGGTCGGATTCGTGAGGCTAGTGATGCGGGGATTCCGGAGCGGTCGCGGTGGGAGAAGTTCAAGGACTGGGCTGCTGAAGCCTGGGATGTGATCATCAAGATCGCCAAGATTGTGGTGGCGGTGTTGGGGATCGTGGCGTTGATCATTGGTGGTCCGTTGGCGTGGGTGGTGTTCGCGGCCGCGTTGCTGGTGTTGGCGGACACGATCATGAAGTACCTGAAGGGCCAAGCGTCGTTGTGGGACGTGGCGTTGGCGGCGTTGTCGTGTATCCCGGGGACCAAGGGCCTGACCACCCTGGCGGCGTTGAAGTCCGCGTTCAAGGCTGGTGGCCTGCTCGGTGCCGGGATGCACATCGCGTCCTCGGCCAAGACCGCGATCACCTCGATGGCCTCGGCCGTCCGGGCCATGGGCAGCTCAGGTCTACGCAGGCTGGGGTCGCAGGGCTCGTCGCTGCGGACCGTTGCCGATGACGCCGCGGCGGCGCGGTCGCTGACGAACGAAGCTGGGGCAGCGCGCAGTGGGCGCGAGGTCGTCAGCTGTGGTGACCCGGTGGATGTTGCGACGGGGTTCGTTTTCCTCGACGCTGTCGATGTCGAGGTGGCTGGGGCGGTGCCGTTGGTGCTGCGTCGGCACTACTCCTCTGGGTACCGGCTGGGGCGGTCCTTCGGCCAGGAGTGGGCCTCGACCCTCGATGAGCGTCTGGTCTTCGACGACGACGGGGTGTTGTGGCTGCGGGACGATGGCGGCGTGACGGCATACCCGTCGCTCACGGACGTCGGCGGCGACGGCCGTCACGAGGCGGGCGTGGTGTTGCCGTCCACGGGCACGCGGCAGTGGCCGTTGTCCACCGCCGAACCGGGCGAGTTCCGCCTAACGGATCCCGACACCGGCCTGTCCCGCGTGTTCGCGGTTGTCTCGACGAGTGGTCGCGGCCACGATGGCGATGTCAGCCCGGCCGGCGGCGTGCTGTGGCCGGCGTGGCTGGTGCGGGTCGAGGACCGCGCGGGGCGTGGGTTCACGATCGAGCGGGACGCTGACGGGACCGCCATCGCCGTGCAGCAGCACCACGGGGTTCGGGTCGTGGTTCGGCGCGATCAGCAGGCCCTGGTGACGGGGTTGGACGTCCTCGGGGCTGGCGAGGACGGCGCCGACCTGCGGGTCGGGGCTTTCGGGTTCGAGCACGGCCGGCTGACGCAGGTCGCGATGGACGGGTCGACAGGGCGCGGATCGGACCCGGTGACTGTCTTCGGCTACGACGACCGGGGTGACCTGACGCACTGGGTAGACAGCAACGGCTACCGGTACGACTACGCCTACGACGACGCGCACCGCTGTGTCGCCCAGGGCGGCGCGGACGGGTCGCTCCGTTTCACCTACGAGTACGACGCGCCGGAGCCGGCGACGGGGCTGCGCACGACGCGGTCGGTGGACGCGGTCGGCGGCCACGCGGCATACACCTCCGACCGCCGGTGCCTCCTCGTGCAGGAGACCGACCCGCTCGGACGGGTCACGTCCCTGACCCGCGACGAGATCGGGCGCGTGGTGGCGCAGACGACCCCAGGTGGCGCCACGACTCGGTGGGAGTACGACGAGGACGGTCGGGTCTCGCTGGTCGTCTCGCCCGGTGGTGCCAGGACCGTGGTCGAACGCACCGACGAAGCTGTCCGGGTGACGCTGCCGGACGGCTCACAGACGCAGTACGACCTCGACTCTTCCGGCCGCGTCGAGTCCGTCGCCGACGCGGTGGGTGCGGTGACCCGCTACGCCTACGACGGGGACACCACGGTCCCGATGGAGGTCGTCGACCCCGTGGGCGATGTGACGACGTTCGCCTACGACGTGGTCGGGCGCATCGTCGCGGTGACGGCCCCGGGTGGGGGAGTCACGGCATACGACCGCGATGTCATGGGACGGGTCACGACGGTGACCGATCCCGTGGGTCGGGTCACGACCCTCACGTGGGGGCTGCGCGGTCAGCTGTTGTCGCGCGCGCTCCCCGACGGCGGTGTCGAGACGTGGACCTATGACGGCGAGGGCAACCCGGTGTCCCACACCGACGCCGACGGTCGCACGACCCGGGTGGAGTTCGGCGCTTTCGACCTGCCGGTCGCGCAGGTCGATGCGGCTGGCGGGCGGGTGGAGTACGCCTACGACCCGATGCTGCGACTGCTGTCGGTGACGAACGAGGCCGGGGTGCCGTGGCGGTACGAGCGGGACGTAGCCGGTCAGGTCGTGGCGGAGGTCGACCACGCCGGCCGGGTCATCTCCTATGAACTGGATGCGGCTGGGCGCGTCGTCGAGACCGTGCGGGCCGGTGGGAGTGAGCGCGTCGAGTACGACACCGAGGGTCGCGTGGCGATGACGAGCACCACTGACGGGCTGGTCACGCGGTGGGCGTATGACGCTGTCGGGCGGCTCGTGGCGGCGGACACGTCTGGAGGACCTGCCGACAACGGCGCCGGCTCGGCCGGTGGGCAGCTGACTCGGGCGTATGACGCGGTGGGCCGGCTGGTGTCCGAGACCATCGACGGCGCCACCTCCTCGTGGGCGTACGACCTCGCGGGTCGCCCGGTGCGACGGGTCACCCCGGGAGGGGTGGAGTCGACCTGGACCCATGGGGCCGGTGGCCGCGACAGCGAGCTGGTCCTGGCCGGACACCGGGTGAGCGTCGCCCGGGACGCGGCGGGGCAGGAGGCGACGCGGCACATCGCTCCCGTCGCTGCGGGTGCCTCGGCCGGGTCGCGTGGCGGAACCGGGTTCACGGTTGCGTCGACGTGGGCGGCCGGCGGTCGCCTCGCATCGCGCACGGCTCTCGCAGGTGTGGTCGAGGGCCCGGTCGCGGGTCCCGTGGCGGTCGATGATGGTATGCCGCCCGCGTCCGGTGTGCCTTCGACGTCCGGTGAGGCGTTGTGGTCGATGGCATTCGGGTACACCCGCGCCGGGGACCTGGCCACTGCGGTGGTCGACGGGGTGCGCAGCGAGTACGAGCTGGACCCGCTGGGACGGGTCACGTCGGTGCTCCACGCAGGGGTTCCGTCGCAGACGTACGGGTATGACGTGACGGGCAACCTGACCGGCAGCCAGATCGACATGGCGGGTTCCACCGGTTCGGGCGGGTCGGTCGATGCGGTCGGAGCTGGTGAGCGGGAGCTGCGGTCCTACCGCGGCGGTGAGCTGGTGCGGTCGGGTCGTGACCGGTTCAGCTACGACGACCGTGGCCGGTTGGTGCGGCGGCGCCGGGCGTTGTTGTCCGGTGGGTCGCTGGACTGGGTGTTCGACTGGGACGACCTGGACCGCCTCACCTCGGTGCTCGTCCCGGACGGGTCGAGCTGGGTGTACAGCTACGACCCGTTGGGTCGCCGGGTCGCCAAGACGCACCTCGACGCCGCCGGTGCGGTGCTCTCGCAGGAGCGGTTCGCCTGGGACGGCGCCCAGATCAGCGAGCACACCACCATGGCCGGCGCCGAGCTCGGCGGGGCTGAGGTCGGGACGTCGGTGACGTGGGAGTACGACCAGCTGGGTCAGCCGATGGCTCAGGTGACCCGTCGCGGTGGTGCGGTGACCGCTGACGGGGACTCGCGGCATACCGGCGCTGGCACGGCTGGGGCTGAGCCGGGTGTGGGGTCGGTGGATGAGGCGTTCCACGCGATCGTGACCGATCTGGTTGGTGCGCCGTCGAGGTTGGTCGGGCCGGATGGGTCGACGGTGTGGTCGCGGTCGGCGTTGTTGTGGGGTGAGCCGGGTCGGGTTGGTGACCTGATGCCGTTGCGGTTCCCGGGGCAGTTTGCCGATGCCGAGACGGGGTTGGTGTACAACGTTTTCCGGTACTACGACCCGGTGAATGCCAGGTACATCAGCTCGGACCCGTTGGGGCAGGTGCCTGGTCCGAACACGTACGCGTACGTGAGCAACCCGACCACCCTGACCGACCCCCTCGGCCTCTCACCCTGCGGCGACGTAAAAACAACGACAACAGGTGCCGATGACGTCTTGAACGGGGTGCGCCTGCGCGCCCAACTCACGGGCCAGGAGATCGCTGGCGGGCACGCGTTCGTGAAGCACAAGGTCGAAATGGGCGAGTTCCCAGGGATCCGTACAAGGGCGCAATTCGCCACTCATATCGAAGACGTCGTGCTCAACGGCGAGATGCGCACCCTCAGCGCCGGACGAACCGCGTTCTGGCGCGAGGGGACAGTGGTCATCCGCAACCCCCGCGCACCGGATGGTGGCACTGCCTTCCAGCCCCGAGACGGCTACGACTACTTCCTCAACCAACTGCACTAGGTGGACGAATGAGACTTGTAGATGCATCCGAGCCTTGGAGCGGGCTCCCGAACGTCAGCCCCGACGAAGCTGTGATCGCGGTGAGTCGAGATGAGCTAGCCGGACTTGCGAACAGCATCGGTGAGGCCCTTCAGGCGGTTGACGATTGGGAATTCGACACACGAGTCGGCCTGCTGCCCAAGGAGGCTCGCCAGCTCCGAGACGAAATCGGCCACATTCTTCGCACTGGATTCCGGCCGCAGTGAGATGAGCAAGCTGGCGAGGCGATTCCTCACCGACTGTGTCGTGACGCTCGCGGCGTGGCTCGGTATCGTCGCGCCATCCGCAGATTCGGTTGAGGTTTGCGCAACACCGGTCCTCGCCTCCGCTTACATCGACACCCTCTCCGTCGCATCCCCGCCGAACACCACGCCTCACTGCGGTCCGCCAGTTTCGTACGACCGCCACACCGCCTACGACGCCGTCCACCTCGGCTTGCGCGGCGTCGTCGCGCCGTCGGACGTGCTGCGCCCGATGGGGCGGCAGTTCGTGCATCTGTCGGTCGATCGGGATACGGCGCGGACCGTCGGCTCGCGCAAGTCCGACGTGCCGGTCATCTGCCGCACTGACCGCCTGACAAACCCATCAAGGAGAACGCAGCGCTACACCACTACCCGGGACTTGACCAGGCCTGGCGACATCACACGGGAAGAGGCGGCCTCTGGGGCGGGAGGGTGGGTGCGTGAGGACTCTCCAGAGATCGATGACCTGTTGATTGGGGTGGCCTGACGAAACTTGCCGGGGCCGACCTCAAGGTCGGTCCTCGTGAGTATCTTCGTTCTGAGCCCAATTTCCATTCGTTGCTGGACTCACTCGAAGGAGGGAGGTGGGATGCGACTCGGGCGGAGCCGAGTAGGACCTTTGCTCCGCTGGTTGCTGCGTGCATTGCTCGTCCTGATGCTCGTCGGGTTGGGATTGGGCTGGTCCGGAGCAAGCGCCGGGCCTGCTCTGACGGCCACTTCCAACGCGCGAACCTCGATCTGCAACCCGGCCGCGCGCGATACGCAGGCGGCCTTCGCGCCGACGCCACACCTCAACCAACAGAGTGTTCCGACCCGTCGGGGAGGTGACTTGTCCGCGGACGGTGGTTCGCGGCATACCGGCGCTGGCACGGCTGGAGTTGAGCCGGGTGTGGGGTCGGTGGATGAGGCGTTCCACGCGATCGTGACCGATCTGGTTGGTGCGCCGTCGAGGTTGGTCGGGCCGGATGGGTCGACGGTGTGGTCGCGGTCGGCGTTGTTGTGGGGTGAGCCGGGTCGGGTTGGTGACCTGATGCCGTTGCGGTTCCCGGGGCAGTTCGCCGATGCCGAGACGGGGTTGGTGTACAACGTTTTCCGGTACTACGACCCGGTGAATGCCAGGTACATCAGCTCGGACCCGTTGGGGCAGGTGCCTGGTCCGAACACGTACGCGTACGTGAGCAACCCGACCACCCTGACCGACCCCCTCGGTCTCTCACCCTGCGGGGCTGATTTCATCGCAAGTGCCGATGGCGTGATTGTGCCAACGAGCCGATCAAGAATGGTTCAGACGTTTGAGGAGGCTGGGCTAGCGTCTGTGCCAACTCGCGCCCCGGGCACTCAGTACACTCTTCCCGATGGAAGCCTGGTGAGGATTATGGAACCCTCTGGGTCAGCACCACTGCGGGCATCCTTTACCGACGCCTATGAGAACGCCGTGAATCCCTTTACTGGCATGCATCCACAACCGCCACCGGGCGTGTCAGGAGCTGCCTGGAGGCAACTGCGACGAGAACTTACTCACCCTTCCGCGTCAGAGTTAATACACCAGAGCCCGGCTGAAACACCCAACCAGGAGACGGCTACGTTTCGTCCGTTTCGAAAGGTTGGAGTAGATGACAGAGCCCAAACCCAAGCCCGGGTTGC
>NZ_JABEPQ010000011.1 GCF_013041615.1 Knoellia koreensis | reverse complement strand
CTCCTGCAGCTCCTCGCGGACCAACCGCAACGCCCGGCTCTTCTCCTCAGCCGTGTAGTGCCTTCCCATGTCCCGCATCCTTCCTGATCGGAATCGATGCGGCGGGAAACCCGTGCCGCTTCAAGGCTGTCTCGCCGCGGGGTCGCCGCTTAGCGGTGGTGACGGCGATCACGGGCACGGTGTTCATCGCAGCCGGCGCATTCTGGCTGTCGTTCACCGCGCTTGCTGATCTGGCGCGGCGGTCTGGGATTGATGCGGGGCAGGCGTGGGCGTGGCCGTTGATCGTGGACGGCATCATCGTCGTCGCAACCGTCGCCGTCGTCGCCCTCGCCAGCCAGTCCCGCCCGACCTGGTACCCGTGGACGCTCCTCGCCGCCGGCGCGATCGTGTCGGTCACGGCGAACGCGATCCACGCGATCATCGCCGCCGACACCGACGTACCGCCGATCTTGGCTGCGTCGGTCGCCGCGATCCCGCCGCTGGTGCTGCTGTCGATCACGCACCTCACCGTCATCCTCACCCGCCCCACCAGCACACCGGATGCAGACGTGATCGAGAACGCTCCGGCTGAGGCGGTCGCTCCATCGCAGGCGGTCGCCGTGCCAGAACGGGAGCCAGCGCTGGCAGTGGAGTTGCCGGTGGTGTCGGTGCGTGAGCGGCGGGCGGAGGCGACCACGTTGCGGGAGGTGGAGGGGTGGTCGAACAAACAGATCGCCCGGCACCTGGGTGTACACCCCTCCACGGTCGGCCGCTGGTTCACCCCAGCGATCAATGGAGCGAAGGACGAAGCATCGTGAACGATCACGCAGAGAGGAACCGCACCGAACTACCGGTGACTCGGCCCGAGACGGTCGAAGGTTCCGAGGCTGAGCGGTCGGTGTTCGCCGTGCACCGGGACCCCTCGCTCACCGCCGCCGGTGCTGATCCTGGTTCGCGGGTGGGGCGCGGGGTTGCGTGGGTGCGGCCGACTGATTTGATCGCGTCGAGCTCCGCCCGGATCGCGGGCCGCGGCATCAACTTTCAGAGCGAGCTCGCGCACCGTGCCCGACGCGCGCCAGGCCACGCCTACCGTGCGACCCGGAATCATGCCCGCGACATTCGGGATCGCCGAGCGGAACGTGCGGCATCTGCGGGGCCGTCGGTGTTCGAGTCGTTCGATGTGTTCGAGGCGCAGGATCGGTCGCGCTCGTCGTCGTGGGTGCGGCCGTCCGGGATCGGGCTGGGGTGAACGGCTATGCGCAGAAGATGGTGGCGCGACGGGGTTGGTGGGGAGCCGGTGCGCACCTGCTTGTCAGGAGGTGCCACCATGCCACAACCCCACACCCCACGCAGCGACGGTCGCGGGCGTGAGCTCGAGAACTCAGAACGGCTCCGCGGACTCCTCACCCGCCTCAACGCCGCAGGCCCGGACGCCTGGCGGACGGACCCCGATGCAGCGGAACTCATGCGGCACGCGGCCGACAAGTACGCCGCCCTCGCGCGCAAGCACGGCCTGGACCCGTGGGAGGCGGCGACCGCGGCGTTTGAGGCGATGCGCACGCCCTCGGTGCGGCGGGCGGATGATCCGTGGGCGGTCATCACCCGTGCCGTGCAGATCACCTGCATCGCGGAGAACCGCGCCAATGGGCTCTTGTGTTCTGTGCATCAAGCGCGCCGGCCGAGGTACTCGAGTTTCCATGACGCCGAACGCTTCTCTGAGCGGGAAAACCCCCTCACCGACTACCACCCCGCGTTCCGCGCCGACCCGTTCCCACACGATGACGAAGACGATGACAGCGGCGACGAGATGGAAGTACCAAGGTCGACGGGTGTGGAGTCCGCCGTCGAGGACACGATCGCGTTGCTGTGCTGGAACCGGTGGGAACCAGTGGTCGCCCGTGCCGCAGTCGAGTGCATCTGCGCCCGCCTCGCGGAATCCGTCTCCCGTACGGGCGCATACGAGTCCCTGCGACGCGACCGGCACGCCCGCGCCCTGCTCGATCTGCCTGCCCCGTCGTGGTATCGGCTGCTGCGGATCATCCTCGGCGCCCCCGACCTGCACCTGGCCGGTACGAACGCGGGCCGTGGGGTGTTGCTGCGGCTGCTGATCGGTGAGTCCTTGGCGCACCTCATGGATGACACGGACTTGGCTGCGGCGATCAAAGTCGCCGCACCCGGCGTGATGCGGGGTCGGCCATGAGCGAGCCGGGGCATATCGAGCTGGAGCGGGCCGTCGATTCGATCTGGGCCGGCCGCCGACACCGCGAGGACTACGGCGACCTCGACTCGCTGGTGGAGTCGATAGCGCGGGATGGGCTGTTGCAGCCGATCACTATCACCCCGGACGGGATGCTGATCTGCGGCGCACGACGTTTGGCCGCGATCCGCCGGCTCGGGTGGAAGACGGTGAACGTGTGGGTGCGCTCGGGCATCTCCACCACCCTCGGGCAGCTCCTCGCCGAACAGGACGACAACCTCCTGCACAAGCCCCTCACCCGCACCGAGGAAGCCACCCTCTACGCCGAACTGAAATCCCTCATGGTCGAGGATGCGACGGGCCGGCAGGAAGCGTCACGGTTCACCTCGAAACACGAAAACCCCAGGTCACACGGTGCCGCCACCGTGGCGGCACCGCAAAAGGGCGAGACACGACAGCAGGCTGCGCTCATGGTCACCGGCCGCAACGCCTACACCTCGCTAGAACGCATCAACGAGTTGCAGCACCTTGCCGCCGACCCTGCACAGCCCGACGACGTACAGCAGCGGGCACGGGAAGAACTTGACCGGATCGACGCGGGCGGGTCGATCACCGGAGCCGGGCATCGCATCAGAGCCGCACAAGCCCTCGCCGAACTCGACGCCCTCGCGGGCGACCCTGCACAACCGGCAGGCATCCGCGACACCGCCGCCGCAGGCGCGACCCGTCTCCGGGAGCTTGAAGACACGGCACGGCCGGCGGATCTGGAACGTCTCGCGGTACTCGCTGTCGAGCGTGCGAAGTCTGCGACGAAGAAGCGTTCCGCCCAGCTCGCATCAGCACGGCTCCACGCGGTTGAGGAGCAGCCGCGGGAGTTCCTGCCGGTGCGGTCGTTCGTCTACCTCTGGGATGAACTCTCCACCTGGACTGAACGCTACGACCCCGAAAGCATCGGCCCGTCCTTGTCGGGTGAGCAGTGGGCGATGTTCGAGAACGCCGTCACCGCGACGGTGGCGTTCCTGGATACCGCCCGCACTGCACGAAACGTGCGCCGCGAAACCGCCTGATCCCTCCGCACCCTTTCGGCCCTGGGTGCTGTGGTGCACCTGTCTGGTGATCCGAATCTCGTCGGGAAGGACATCAGGATGGACCCCACCGCTCGCAGCCGCCGCACCGTGCTCATCGCCGCCATCGCCGGCGGCCTCATCCTGCTCCTCCTCATCGGTGTCGGCGTCTACGGACTCATCCGCGGACCCCAGACCACCGAACCCGCTGAGCCAACCCTTACCGATGGGCCGGCGGCCACGAACCCGGCACACGTCCCGGCAGAGCCGGAGCCTGTGGTCACAATCGGCGGACCGGAAAAGTTCGCAAGCGCGGTCGCGGAAGCACTGTTCACGTGGGATACGACCAGCGGGTATGGGCCTGCCGATTACGCGCAGATGCTCGCCGATGTCACCGCCGAAACGGAAGCCGACGCGGCCGCTTCCGATGTCCGTTCCTATCTGCCTACGCCGGAGGCGTGGGCGCAGCTCCGCACGCATCAGACGCGGCAGTGGCTCATCATCGACACGATCGAGATCCCGGCTGCGTGGGAGGATGCGGTGGTGCAGGCGGCGCCGGGGCAGATTCCTGACGGTGCGGTCGCGTACACGATCACCGGCACCCGCCACCGGACCGGCTACTGGGGCACCGACCCGGTCACGACAACGCACCCGGTCGCGTTCACCGTGTTCCTCATTTGCACCCCCGAACGGGGCTCCGCACCGTCGCCTGCCGATCCGATCACCGACACCTGTCTCTTGTTGCGGTTGTCGCAGCTCGACAACCCTTTGCGGTGACCGCCATGCTCAAGAAGCTCCTCGCCGCCCTCACCGTCGCCGCCGTCTGCTTCGGCCCCGCGACCGTCCTCCTGTCCGTTGCCGTCCTCGCCAACCCCGCCATCGCCGCGTGCGCACCGGGGTCGTTGATCGTGGGGCCGATCCCGGACTCACTGACCGCGACCACGAAGAACGGTGAGACGGTGACGCTGAACCGTCAACAACTCACCCACGCCGCAACCATCATCACCGTCGGCGGACAAACAGACGATGTCGGGCGTCCGGGGGCGGTGATCGCGTTGATGGCGGCGCTCACGGAGTCGCACCTGCGGATGCTCGCCAACACCGGCACCTACCCCGAATCCGCGAACTTCCCCAACGATGGGGATGCGTCCGATCATGACTCGCTCGGCCTGTTCCAGATGCGGCCGCAAGCCGGGTGGGGCACCGTCGCGGAGCTCATGGACCCGAACTATCAAGCCCGCGCGTTCTACGGCGGACCGGCCGGACCCAACTACCCGAGCCCCCGAGGACTGTTGGACATTCCGGGGTGGCAGCAACTCGACCCCGGCAAAGCTGCGCAAGCCGTCGAGGTGTCGGCCTATCCGGATCGGTATCAGAACTATCAGCCCGTCGCCGAAGCGATCCTCACCGCCCTCACCCGCCCCGCACCATCAACCGGCGGCGGTGGCGGTGAGGTGGTGGTGCCGGAGACCACCAGAGTCGTGTTCCCGTTGCCGGAAGGCTCCTGGGTGCGGACCAGCCCGTTCGGGTGGCGCACCGACCCAATCACATTCGAGACCGCGTTCCACTCCGGCAGCGACTTCGCCGCCGCCGACGGCACCCCGATCTACGCCGTCGCCGATGGAATCGTCACCCACGCCGGATACACCGGCTCCTGGGGCGGACTCATCATCGTGGAACACACCGTCGGCAGCGAACGCATCGCGTCCTATTACGCCCATATGTGGGAGCACGGCATCCACGTCACCGAAGGCATGACCATCACCGCCGGCCAACACATCGGCGATGTCGGCTCCTCCGGGAAATCCACCGGCCCCCACCTCCACCTCGAAATCCGCCCCGGCGGGACCGAGCAGCCCGCGATCGACTCCGACCAATGGCTCACCGACCACGACGCCGAAGGCATAACCGGCGGCAACACCTCCCGCGCGACCTGCACTCTGAGCGGGGGTGGCCGCTGATGGACGTGTTCCCCGACTTCGGCGGCGTCGGCGCCGCCGACGACCTCCGCACGGTGATCGGCGCGCTACTGATGTTCGTGCTCATCATCGCCGTACTCATGCTGATCGTCTCAGCGATCATCTGGGCCATCTCATCCTCGACCGGCAACCCCCACACCGCGACCAAAGCCCGCCTCGGTGCCTGGGTGGCACTCGGCACCGCAGCCCTCGCAGGAGCTGGCGTTGCCTGGGTCAACTTTCTCCTTGGTGTAGGAGATCAACTTTGACGATGCGTCGTCGTGCTGCTGCGGTCTACTCGTGTACGGTCTCCAGATCGGAGTTACGACACCACATATCTCCGTTGCGTCTCCAGAGAGCGTCTACAAGTGCATCCAGCACGGCTACGGGGAGGTCATCGAAGACCTCGGAGACGACGTCGTAAGCGTCGAGGATTTCAACGATCGCCACATACTCTTGATCTTCTGAGTCCCACGGAAGGCCCGCATCGTCAACCGTGATGTATTCGTTTGAGATCGTTGTAAGCATCTCGTCCAGTTTCAGGTCGAGTTCATCGAGCAGCGACCCGGACCAGAACTCGTCACCATCGTGTCCGACGAACAGAGACCCCAGCGTCAAGTTGCTCTCCCAAAGGAGATCATTTCCTTCGGGCCAGACGATGAAAGCTATGTCAGAAAGCTCGAACCGGACATCTCCGATGACCCGCCATTCCCGTTCCCATCGCCAATCGTGAGGTCGAGTGGAGTCAGTCGAGCGTACAGGGTCAATGAACGGCGTCATCTTCCAGTACGCATCTTCCACGTTGAGCGGCTTCTGGCGTGCGTCCAGAGACCTAGAGAGAAGCTGCTTCGCAGCGTCCCACTGAGGTGAAGGGTCACTGAGATACCAGACCGGTTGAGCGCCTCGTCTTTCGCGGAGTAGTTCTTTGTCAAAAACGAGGCCCCATCTTCGACCTCGACTGATTCGCCCTGAGTTTCGTTCCTATCGGGCGGCTTGGGAGACGGGTGTTCCCAAGGGTGTGTCGAGGCCAGTGTAGTAGTCGGCTTCGACCTCGGCGGGGGTGCGCATGTCGAGCTCTCCGTGGAGGCGTTGGTTGTTCCACCACCACACGTATTCGAGCGTCGCGAGTTCGACCTGCTCGACCGTGCGCCACGGGCCGCGGCGGCGGATCAGCTCGGTCTTGTAGAGCCCGTTGACGGCCTCGGCCATCGCGTTATCGAAACTGTCGCCGACGGTTCCCGTCGACGGCGTCGCGCCGAGCTCCTCGATGCGGTCCGTATAGACCACGGCGAGGTAGTTCGACCCGTGGTCGGCGTGATGGACGAGGCCATCGAGGTTCCCGTCCGTAGCCCACGCGGCCATGTTCAACGCTTGGAGCGGCAGGATGTCGGCTTTGAGCGTCGAGGCGACGTTCCACCCGACGATGCGGCGGGAGAACACGTCGGTGACGAACGCGACGTAAGCGAACCCGGACCACGTCGCGACATAGGTCACGTCCGCGACCCAGAGCCTGCGGGGCGCGTCGGCGGTGAACTGCCGCTGCACGAGGTCCTTCGGCTTCTCGCTCGCCGAGTCGGACTTCGTGGTGAAGACCTTCTTCGACCGCTTCACCCCGTGAACACCCGCGATCCGCATCAGCCGGCCGGTCTGATCCCGACCGATCACCCAGCCCTGCCGCCGCAGCAGCGCGTGCATCTTGCGGGCCCCGTAGACACCATAGTTCTCCGCATGCAGCCGCACGATCTCCGGGATCAGCAGCTCGTCCCGCAGCTGCCGCGCGGACGCGGGACGCGCTTTCGCGGCCCGGTATCCGCGGGCGGTGAGGAAGCCCACCTCGGCTTGCCGCATGACACGGCAGACGAGCTCGACCCCGAAACGATCACGCATCTTGTCGACGAACGCGATCATCTCGACGAGGGGCGGCCGAGCTCGGTCGCGAAAAACACGCTCGCTGACCGGAGGATCTCGTTCGCCTTCTCCAACTCGGCGATCTGCTTCTTCAACCGCTTGATCTCCGCCTGCGCCTCGCTCGAGGTCCCCGGCTGACGGCCCTCGTCGACGTCGAGGCGCTTCTTCCACAATCGCAGCGTCTCGGGGTTGACGCCGAGCTTGGCGGCGACGTGCTTGATCGCGGCGTGATCGGTCTTGTGATCGGGGCGAGCCTCGCTCAGCATCCGCAGCGCACGCTGACGGAACTCGTCCGGATACGGTCCTGGCATGAATCCATCCTCCAAAAGGAAAGGACGGAACGAAACTCAGGGCGAATCACGACTGGTCATACGGCGTAGTTCGGTCAGTGGCGTTTCAGTGAAACAGACGGCCTTCTGATTCCCAACGGAATCCTGAAAGTTCTTGGCGATCCCGAAGGGATTGCGTGCCTCGATTCGCCCCTGTGTCAGCACACTCGCGAGATCTTGGGGCGTCCGAGTGAGATGCACCAGCCAACGTGACAGATCGCGTGCGCCTGAGTGCTGGGTTGTCCCAGCTGCGCTCGAGGGTATCGGTTCTGCCATCCCTTCAGATTACTCGTGGTGTAGAGGGGTGCACCTGGCTGGCAAGTCCGCCATTCCCTGGCGTTTGTGAGCTGAAGGAGCACCCTGTGATTGATATTGACCCGAACGGTACCGGGCTTCCCGGTATCGAGCAGTTGCGCATCATTGTCGGCGCGGTGATGACCGTCGGCCTGATCCTCTCCGTCCTCGCCCTGATCGTCTCCGCGATCGTATGGGGCTTCGGCGCGAACAGCAGCAACCCGCATCTCGCTTCGCGCGGGAAGGTCGGCGTGCTCGTGTCCTGCGGCGCGGCGATCATCTGCGGCGCGTCGGTGACGCTCATCAACTTCTTCTGGGGCGTCGGCCAAGCCGTCTAACCCCACCACGGACGAGGGAAGGAGGATGCGGTGAGTGTGTGTGATGTGCCGGTGATCTCGGCCGTGTGCGACACCGTCGGGCAAGGAGCTGCGACGTTGATCGCAGCCCCGTTCGACTGGCTCGCCCAGGCGATGGGCGGGGCGGCGGCGTGGCTGTTCGAGGCGGTCTGGGCGGTGTTCGACACCACCACCCTCGTCGACGTCACCGACGAAGGCTACGTCGGGGTCTACAACATCCTCTTCGGGGTCGCGGTGTTCGTGGTGCTGATCTTCTTCTGCCTGCAACTGATCACCGGCCTCGTCCACCGCGACCCCACCGCCCTCACCCGCGCTGCCCTGGGAGCTGCGAAAAGCATCCTCGGCTCGTTCGTCGCGATCGGTCTCACGGGGCTGTTGTTGGAGATCACGGATCAGCTCGCGGTCGGGATCGTGCAGGCGACAGGCAACACGATGGAGTCCATCGGTGACCGGATCACCCTGCTTGCGGCGGGGTTCGCGGGGATCAACATCGCCGCGCCCGGTGTCGGGGCGATCGTCACGATCTTCCTCGCGGGCCTTGCCATCAGTGCGGCTGCGATCGTGTGGTTCTCCCTCCTGATCCGTAAAGCCCTCCTGCTGGTCGCGATCGTGTTCGCTCCGATTGCTCTTGCGGGGTTTTCGTGGGATGCGACCAAGGGGTGGTTCGGGAAATGGGCGACGTTCGTGATCGCGTTGATCTTGTCGAAGTTGGTGCTGGTGGTGATCTTCCTCGTCGCGATCACCCAAGTGAGTGCTCCGATTGAGCTTGATCTGGCGTCGATCAGTGATCCCATCGCAGGTGTGGTGTTGATGTTCATCGCTGCGTTCGCCCCGTACATGACGTACAAGTTCGTCACGTTCATCGGCTTCGATATGTATCACTCGATGAGCGCCGAACAAGAAGCCAAATCCGCCCTCAACCGGCCCGTCCCCGTCCCGTCAGCACCGAAGACCGATGGGTCGAAGAAGGTACTCGACGGCGCCGGCGACCAGGGCGGTGGTGCGGCACCATCCGGCGGTGGCGCCCCACCCGCAACGGCTGCCAGTCCCGCCGCCGGCGGGGGCGCAGCGGGTGGTTCTGGTGCCGCGGCTGGTGCGGGTGCCGGGAGCGCGGGCGGTGGTGCTGGCGCGGCCGGTGCCGGGGCCGGCGGGGCTGCTGCTGCGGGGCCTGCGGCAGCAGTCGTGGTCGGGGCTCAGGTGGTCAGTGCGGCGGCGACTGCGGGGCCGAAGCTCGGTGGCACGGTCGGGGGTGCTGCGGAAGGGCACGCGGCCGGGGCCGGTGAGACCGTGCAACCCGCACCACCACCTGCGCCGAATCACACACCGACCGCACCACCGGCACGACCTACACCCTCGACGCCGCCGCCTGTGCCGTCACCGAAGCCGTCTGCCGGGAAGGAATAATCGATGTCGACTCAGCCTTCCGCGTCAGAGTTAATACACCAGAGCCCGGCTGAAACACCCAACCAGGAGACGGCTACGTTTCGTCCGTTTCGAAAGGTTGGAGTAGATGACAGAGCCCAAACCCAAGCCCGGGTTGC
>NZ_JABEPQ010000010.1 GCF_013041615.1 Knoellia koreensis | reverse complement strand
CAACCCGGGCTTGGGTTTGGGCTCTGTCATCTACTCCAACCTTTCGAAACGGACGAAACGTAGCCGTCTCCTGGTTGGGTGTTTCAGCCGGGCTCTGGTGTATTAACTCTGACGCGGAAGGCCTGGTTCGTTTTCGTTGGGGGTTTCCCCCAGCAATCTTGCGGTCGTCACCGCCACTCCGGAGTGCTCGTCATCTACGGCTGAACCGGGATAACTCCCCTCACGCAGGCGCCGGCAGCACTCCACTCAGCACGTCCTACTCCAGACCCTGTCGACGCTGCCACCCGGTCCACGGCGGCGAGCGAGCCAAGGGCAACACGGTGACGTTGGGCGGCACCGTGCGGTCAGGTGGAGGCGCTTTGGTGAATGTCTGAGGGATGCCCGGCCAACGGGGTCACGTGCGTCTCCATGTAAGTGAACAGCGGGAGGTTGGAGAGGATGGCGTGGAGCTCGTCGTTCGAATCGACGTCGAACACTGAGTAGTTCGAGTACTCGCCGACGATGCGCCACAGGTGGATCCACTTGCCTTCGCGCTGCAGCTGCTGGGCGTAGTCCCTCTCCTGCCTCACGATCTGATCCCGGGTGTCACCGGGAAGATCGTGAGGCAGGTGGACGTCCATGCGAACGTGATAGAGCATCAGCTGGCGGGATCCAGCGTGATGTCGTATTGGACCAGAATGCTGCCGTCGGGCTGCTCTTGGGGGTCGAGCATGAGTTCGGGCTTGACGGCCTGGGCGATGTCGTCGTTGTTGTGGTCATCGCCGGGGAAGTAGAGCTGGGCGGTGAGCAGTTCGTGGCTCGGTGCGGAGACCTTGACGTGGATGTGGGCGGGCCGCCAGGCGTGCCAGCCCGCGGCCTCGATCAGGGCACCGGTCGCGCCGTCGTGTGGGATCTGGTACGGCTGGGGCTTGATGGTGTGGATGCGGAACTTCCCGTCGTCACCCACGGTGAAGACGCCGCGGAGGTTCCACTCCGGCTGACCCTCGGAGAACTGAGAGTAGAAGCCTGCGTCGTCGTCCTGCCAGACGTCGACCTTGCCCCCAGCCAGGGGGGTGCCGTCGGTGGACCTGATGACGCCTTCCCAGACCAGTGGGATGCCGGGCTCGTCGCGCTCGAGAATGGATCCTTCGGCGCCGCGCTCGGGTGCGCCCGGGACATAGTAGGGGCCCTCGATGGTGCCCTTGTTGCCCTTGCGGTGAGCAGTGGCCACCTCCTCGACTGCGTGCTCGACGAAGACATCGAGGAACAACGGCCACTCGCCGTCGGCACCGACCTGGATCAGCCACGCCTTGAGCGCGTTGTACTCGTCGTAGGTCACCTGGTGCTTGCGGATGGTGGCGTGGACGGCGCTGAGGACCTCGCGAGCCAGGGTGTCGACTCGGTCCTTGGGGACGTCCTTGACTGCGGCGAACGGGGACTTGTCCGCCTGGAACCGATCGGTTGCAGCTGCGCCGGAGGCCGACGCGGTAGCTGACTCGACTGTGGTCATGTTCTTCCTTCCATTCCTGTTGGTGCCACCTCCGGATGTTCCGGAGGGAGTCTGGTGCCCGGCCGTTCTCGGCTACTGGTCGAGGCGGTAGTGGGTGAGCTTCGATTCGTCGATCTCCACTGAGAGCCCTGCGCCCTGACGGACGACAAGCTCACCGTCGTGAATCTCGAGCGGGTCGGTGAGAAGGTCGTCACTCATGTCGAGGAAGTTGGACAACTCCGCTGCGCGGCGCGAGGTCAGGCTGAAGGCCGCCCCGAAGACGGCGGTGCACATGGTGCCTAGCTGTCCGTCGATCTGGTTCCCCATGACGACTTCGAGGCCGAGTCCTTCGGCGAGGTGGTGAACTCGTTGGCTCTGCGTGAACCCAGTCCTCGCGCACTTGATGCTCAGGGCTGTGGCCGAGCCGCCAAGGATCTCACGTGTGACCTCGGCGGGGGTGGTAACCGATTCGTCGGCGACGAAAGGGATGTCGAGGTGGTCGACCAACCATCGCCGACCGAGAACGTCATCCGCTGGGCACAGTTCCTCGGCGAAGCTCAGGCCGAGGTCGGACATCTCCCGCATCGCCTGGAGCGCCTCCGTTGCGCTCCAGCCGCGGTTGCCGTCGACGTAGAGTTCGATCTCGTTCCCGAAGCGCTCGCGAAGTGTCCGGACGACGACCGTGTCGAGGGTGTAGGGCTGCCGCCCGACCTTGACCTTGAAGGTCCGGATCCCGTGGGTCTCGATCATCCGCTCGGCTTCGGCGACCATCTTCGCCGGCTCTTCGAACCCGAGCATGTGTGAGACGCGCAGGCGGTCGGTGTACCCGCCGAGCAATGCGGTGACCGATTGGTTGAGGGTGCGTCCGAGGGCGTCCCACAAGGCGATGTCGATGGCGGACTTCGCTGCAGGATTGCCAACGGTGCGCTGGAGGCGCTGCTGTGCCCGTTCCCGGTCAAGGAGCGTGAGTCCGATCAGCTGCGGCGCGAAGACGGTCTCGATGACGGCCACGATGCCCGCCTGCGTCTCACCGTAGGTGAAGGGCCGCGGCGGCGCCTCGCCCACACCGACCACACCGTCATCGGTGTGGATCTTCACCAAGACGTGTTCGGCTGTGTGCACCTCGCCGCTGGCGAATCGCAGCGGCTTGACATACGGGATGGCGAACGGGATCGCCTCAATCTTGACGATCTTCACCGGCTGACCTCGTCGATGAACGAGCTGGACAGGCGCGCAAGCTCGTGATCGGCCGCGAGGACACCCACGACGGCGCTGACGACTGGACGCGGTTCCTCGGCGCGCCACCCGAGAGCTAGTTCGATAGTCCCGGCGTCGGCGATGTCACGGAACCGCACGCCGGCGAGCGGGAACGCTCGTGCTGAGGCCGGTACCAGGGCAATGCCCATGCCGGCAGCAACCAAGGACAGCAGGACAGCCGTCCCCGGCGCCTCGTGGGCGCGATCGGGGACGAATCCGGCTGCCCGGCATGCGCGAAGGATCGCATGGTTGACCGCGGAGTCGCGGCCGGCGTACCCGATGAAGTCGTCGTTGCGAAGGTCGATGAGTTGCGGGGCGGAGTGGCCGACGAGGCGGTGATCCTCCGGAACAGCCAAGATCAGGGACTCCTCCTCGATCATGTGGGTCGCGATGCCGTCGCCCACCACCGGAGGGCGCAGCAGTGCGATGTCGATGGCTCCGGTCCGCAACTCTTCGCACAGCTCGGGGGTGAGGAAGTCGCCGCGTACGTCGATTGCGATGTTGGGCAGTTCGCGTCTAAGAGTCCGGACGACATGAGGCAGGTGAGAGATCGCCGCGGTGCCGACGGTTCCCAGTCTGACCAGACCGTGCTTGCCGTCGGCTAGGCGTCGCACTCCCCGCATGCTGTCCTCGACAGCGGCCAAGATCCGCCGGCTCTCCTCGAGGAAAAACTCGCCCGCAGGCGTGAGCGCTACGTGACGGGTGGTCCGGTTCAACAGCGTCACGCCGAGCTCGGCTTCCAGTGACCGGATCGCCTGTGAGAGCGCGGGCTGAGCGATCAGCAGTCGCTCCGCAGCCTGTCCGAAGTGACAGGTCTCGGCGACAGCGGTGAAGTACCGAAGGTGACGCAGTTCCATATCGGGGCTTTCGTCTCTTGTCCGCCCACGGGTTGTGACGGGTATCACTTCACGGTAAGGGTTCTCTTCCATCACACACAAAGACCAATCACCCGTAGATTCATTGTTGAATCGCATAAATAGATCAGGCGCTCAGATGGACTATGGCGAGGTCGGCGACGGACTCCGGTGCCTCAACAGGCGCTAGGTGCCCCACGCCGGGTAGGACGGCGAGGTGGCCGTCCTGGACGCCCTCGGCGATCTCACGCAGCAGCGGGACCGGTGTCGGGCGGTCCTGGTCTCCGGCGATGGCGAGGACCGGCGCGGCGATCTCGGCGAGGCGGTCAGTGACGTCGAAACCAGCCAGGGCGTGGCAGACTTGGGCGTACCCGACCGGGTCGACCTCGAGGAGGCGCCGCGTGAAGGTGTCGGTGATGTCTGGCCGGCGTTGGGTGAAACCCGGGCCAAACCATCGCTGCAGCGAACCCTCAACCACCACTTCGGTGCCCTGGCCGGCGACCAGGTGTGCGCGTTCGCGCCACGATGCCGTATCCCCGAGCCGGGCTCCGGTACAGGCCAGGATTGCTCCGGAAATTCGTGGCCGATGCTCCAGGAGCAGGTGCAGTCCCACCGCGCCACCCACAGAATCTCCGGCATAGGCGAACCGCGGGTGAGCGAGGCCGTTCACCGCAAGGAAGCGGTCGACGGCGGTCACCACCCCTTGCGCGATGGACGCCATCGACACGGCGTGCTCCGATACCGATCGGTTCGTGCCGTGCCCGGGCAGTTCCCAGCCGAGCACGTGGAACTGGTCGGTCAAGAGAGCGGCCACCTCCCCCCACAGCTCTCGAACCGACGTTCCCAGCGAGGGACCGACGACCAGGAGCGGGCTTGCGCGGCTCGAGGTCAGCTCGACGGTGGAGATGACTGGTACGTCAAGGACGGTCATGCCTGGCCCTGCAGGAGTTCCTTCACGGAGAAGCTGAGGTCATCGGCCCGCTCAGGATCGATGCTGCGCCCCTCCCCCAGTGCTCGCTTGACGGCCAAGAAGTCCCGCGGGTTGTTGACCACGTCAGCGGCGATCAGGCGGTTGTTCTGGAAGTAGAGAACAGTGAGTCGGGTTGACTCCGCGCGCACGACGTAGGCGTCATACCCGTCGGAGATGCCGGCGATCTGGATCTTCAGGTCGGCCTGATCGGACCAGAACCATGCGACGCCGCGGCGTGGAGTCTCCACCCCGGTGAGCACGTGCGCGGCCAGCTTGGACTGTTCCAACGCGTTGTTCACCGACTCGATCGTCAAGCGCTGGCCGGGGAGGTTCGGGTGGGGTTGTTCGGCGCAGTCGCCCACCGCGACGACGCCGTCGATCGAGGTTCGGCCCGCCTGGTCCACCACGATCCCACGGCCACATTCCAGGCCCGCCTTCTCGGCGAGTTCTACATTGGGTAGGGCACCCACACCCACGATCACCACGTCGGCGGGAATGGTAGCTCCATCGGCGAGCCGGACGTGGGTGACCTGCCCGTCGACGTTGCCCACAAGTTCTACGACGCTCGTGTCGAGACGGATGTCGATGCCGGCTGCGGCATGCCTCTTCATCAGGTAGTCGGACAGGGGCGGCGCGCATACCCGGCCCAGGAGACGTGGCGTTGCCTCGAGGACGGTCACCTCAAGTCCACGTCGACGCGAGGCGGCGGCGACTTCAAGGCCGATGAAGCCGCCACCCACCACGACCAGCCGGGCCGTGTCGACAAGGGCGGTCCGGACCTGCTTGGCATCCTCGATGGTGCGCAGGGTGTACACCCCGACCAACGATGCGCCGGGCACCGGCAACTCACGCGCCCGGGCACCGGTGGCGAACGCAAGCTTCTCGAACTGCACCGTGGTTGCATCATCGAGCGTCGCGGTCCCACCCTTGTCGGCGAGGTCGACGCTCACGACCCGGCGGCCCTGTAGAACCTCGATATCGTGCTCGTCAAGGAACGCCGGTGCCCGCAGGGCGAGGTTGTCCTCGTCCTCCTTTCCTTCCAGGAAGCCCTTGGACAGCGGCGGCCGCTGGTAGGGAAGGTAAGGCTCGTCTCCGATCACCGTGACGTGGCCACCGAAGGCCAGGTCACGCAGTTCGGTGGCCACACCGAGTCCGGCTTCCCCCGCCCCCACGATCAGGACGTCGGTGTGCGACCGCGCGCCGCCTGCCTCGCTCACTGTTCGGGCGCAATCGTGAGTTCGAGGCCGTCGAGTTCCTCGGTCATCCGGAGCTGGCAGGACAGCCTGCTTCGCTCCTGGCGAGGTGTCTCGGCGTCATCGAGCATCTCGTCTTCAAAGTCCTCGGCCACACCCGTCGCCTCGATCCACTGAGGGTCGACGAAGACGTGGCAGGTGGCGCAGGCCAGCGCGCCGCCGCATTCGGCGACGATGCCAGGGACACCGAGCTTGATCGCGGTCTCCATCGCTGAGGCACCGACCCGGGCCTCCACCTTGTGGGTGGTGCCGTCGGGACTGTGGAAGATGATCGTCGGCATAGATGTTTCCTTCGAGATGCGGGCTTCAGAAGAGCTCGAAGTACTCGCGGTGCTCCCAGTCCGTCACGCCGTTCACGTAAGTTTCGGGGTCGGGGTTGGCCTCGACCCAGGCGTTGTAACGGGTGATCTCGCTGCGCTTCATGGTGACCATGTAGTCGATGAACACGTCACCGAAGGTCTTGCGGAAGAACGAGTCGGCCTCGAGTGCGTCCACGGCGTCGGCCAGGCTGGTGGGCAGCTGGGGCACATCGGCGGCGTACGGGTCCTCGCTGACCGGACCCGGGTCGACCTTGTTCAGGATCCCGTCAAGTCCCGACACGGTCTGGGCGGCGATGTAGAGATAGGGGTTGGCAGCCGAGTCACCGACCCGGTTCTCGACGTGGGAGGCTGTGTCATTGGGTGCACTGATTACCCGCATCATGGCCGCGCGGTTGTCCTTGCCCCAGGTGAGCCGGTCGGGCGCGAGGGAGTAGGGACGCCGGCGGCGGTAGCCGTTGATGGTCGGCGTGGTGAAAACCGAGGCTGCGATGCCGTGCTGGAGGCTGCCGCCGACGTAGTGCTGACCGAGTTCAGACAGCGGGGAGTTGTCGGTGGGGACCATCAGGTTCTCGCCGCTGCTCAGGTCGGCCAGCGAGGTGTGCAGGTGCCACCCGTTCGCGTAGAAGCCGGCGATCGCAGGGGTACACATGAAGGAGGCGATGTGTCCGCTGCGCTTGGCGATCTGCTTGACCGTGGTGCGGAACAGGGCCGCGGAGTCGGCAGCCTGGAGGCCCTCAAGGATGTCGAAAGTCGTTTCGACCTGGCTCGGCGCCCACTCGTCGTCGAAGGAGCGCAGCGGCAGCCCCATCTGCAGCAGGGCCTTGCGGATCGGCTTGAGGACATCGTCGATCTCGTCGAGGTGATCGACGAGGAGATAGTTGTAACCGCGAGCGACCGGCGCCACGTGCGGCGGATCCGCCGGAGACCCGGGAGCGCCCAAGGAGCCGCCGTCGAGCCGGTCGTCGACCAGCCGGGTGAGGTACCACTCCATCTCCACACCGGCGATGAGCTTGGCGCCGGTGGCGGCGAGGGCGGCCAGGGACTCCTTGAGGATGGTCCGGGGAGCGAGCGGGAAGGGTTGACCGTTGGTCATGTAGAGATCAGCGAAAACGAGGGCGGTGTTGTCCACCCAGGGCAGAATCGTGAAGGTGCCCGGATCCGGAACAGACTTCACGTTCGGGCTCCCACCCAAGCCGTCGATGGCGAAACCGCCGTCGGAGCTGAACGGGTTCAGCACGATCGCGTTCGCCGGGTCGAAGAAGAACGGGGCCATCGTGATCTCGTTGCCGGCCTCGAGCGCTGCAGCGTAGGCCGACACGGTCAGCGCCTTGCCGCGCAGGAGCCCGTGCTGGTCAGGCCACACCAGGCGAACGATCTCGATGCCGTGCTGCTTGATGGTCTCCAGCGACTGCTGGGCGGCAGCCTGCTGCTCTGCGGAGTAGAGACCGTACTGCTCGACGAACTTTGCGGTTGTTGCCACGGAAAACCTCCGAATGGGTTGCGGACTGGTTGATTTCGACCGGATGGGTTGACGACTCAAGAACTTGCGGGGCTGCTGCCCCTCAAGGCTTGAAGCCAGTCGACAACCAGTCGTTCTCCTGGCGACGGTTCTGTCGCCGCGAGCTCTTGACGTAGCGCCGGGACGTCGACGCCGAAGGAGGCGAGCTTGTCGCCTTCGAACCCGAGCAGGGTCTCGATGCCGGTTCGGTCCAGGTCTGGGTGGAATTGGATGGCCAGGACCGAGCCTGCTGACCATGCTTGGAGGTAGCGGTCAGAGACCGCGAGCGTCACTGCATCCGGTGGCGGCACCATCGTGTCGGAGTGGAACGAAAAGAACCGCCCCTCGAGGATCTCCCCGGCGTCATCGACGGCTTTTACGTCGATGAATCCGACCTCGAGGCCCTTGTCGCCTGCCAGCGCTCGGCCTCCGAGAGCCTCAGCGGCGAGTTGGGCCCCGAGGCACACGGCCATCGTCGGCACGTCAGCGTGGTATGCGGCGGCGATGTATTCCTTCTCCTCGAGAAGGTAGGGGTGGTTGGTCACGTCGTAGGCGCTCTGAGGTCCCCCTAGGACGATGACGCCAGCGAAGTCCTCGAGCGGGGGAAGGGCATCGCCTACAACGGGGCGGGCGACGTGGTACGGGACCCCGACCTCGTCGGCGGCCTTCGCTACCACTTCGAGGGATGGGTGCTTGATGTGTCCGATGACGAGCACCGGTCGTTGATCGTTCATGGTTGGGGTCTCGGTTCGATTCGTGTGTGCCAGGGGTCCCAGTGGTCGATTCCTGCCAGCGCGGCGAGCAGTTCGCTCGCGCTGTGACGGTCGACGGCGATCCAGGAGTCATCGGGATGAACCCGGTATGGGGTGAAGTCCCACAGCTTGAGGGACTTGGCCTGGGCGATGAGGGCGCGGGCCGCTTCGGCTTCCTTCTCCAGTCGGGCGACTCGACGTTGGAGCAGAGCGTTCTCGCGCCGTAGGCGCTCCAGCTCGGCAGAGTCAACACTTGAGGGCGTGGGCTCCGCGGCTTCCTCAGCTTCGGTGATGTCAGCCATGGCTCAGAAGACGATCGTGAGGTTCTCGTGGTACTGCTCGGAATCGAGCAAGTTGACCTGCTTGAGCCTGATCTTCCAGCCGTCGCCGTCCCGAGTGAGGACGTGCCCGTACCAGCCTGAGTAGGTCTTGGTCACGCCCGCACGAAACTCGTTGATGATGAAGTTTGACCGCACGAGGGTGTCCCCGCTGGCGTCCTCGAGGATTTCGGTGCTGCCCACGATCCGAACGGTTCGCGAGGCCGGAATCTGGCTGTAGGCCAAGCCGGTGCGGAGCCAGTAGACGCGGTCGGTGAGCCGGCGGCGGTCGTCGAAGGCGTGCGAGACCTCGGTTCGGGGCTCACCTCCGCCGGAGGTGACCGGCACCCAGTAAAGGCAGTCGTCGGTGAAGAGGTCCAGCCAGTCGTTGAACCGCCCCTCGTCGATCAGACGTGCTTCACGGACTAGGAACGCTGTCGCTTGGGTGTGGGTGGCCGGCTCCGGGGTCGGCCAGTCCTCGCCGAACCTGTCGCGGTAGTGGTCCAGGCGGTCGTACAAGGCACGGTCGACGTGGTAGGAGAAGGACGAGGTGTCGGCGTACTGTGCCGGAATCGGCGAGGTGCTCATGCCTGGGCTCCGTCCATGCGCTTGATCCATTCCGCGTAATAGCTCCGCATGTGCAGCTCGTCTGTGACGGCGGTGGAGATCACGCCGTCTTCGGTAGTGGTCTGCCAGCCGGTACCAAGCCCGCGGTTCATCAAGACCCATTCCTCCTCGACGACGTCAAGGCCTCGCTGGACCTCTTCGAAGTTGGCTTGGTCGTCGGGCTCGCCGAAGGCGGGGAAGTCTTCTTGGGTGCGCATCCGAACGGTGTTGACCTCGTCGGGGACCCCGCCGACCGAGGTGGCGTGCCACGTGAGCTGGGTGCGGTTGACGGCGAGGGGCTCGATCACCTGGATCTGGTTCCCGATGATCAGCAGGTTCGGGAAGATGCTGAGATTAATCTGGGCGCCCACGGCCAGGTCCAGGAGCTCGTCGGCGCGCTCCGGATAATTGGCGCGGATCTCCTCCTCGAACCTCTCCCGGCCGGGCTGGGGGCGCTGGTTGATCCAGAAGCCTCCCTCGTGGGCGGGCCGCTGGTCGATCACGCTGTGTCCGTTGCCAAGGGAGTAGGAACGCATCGGTCCGTCGTCTGGGGTGCGTCCGAAGTAGGACATGTCCTTGGACTCCCCCATCCGTGAGGCCATCTCCAGCAGCGATCGGTGCGAGAAAGAGGGGTGGTAGCCGTCGCCGGCGTTGTCGTAGGCCAACTTCCAGTTGCCGCGGTACCCCATCCGGTAGGCCGCGCTGCGGACGAAGACCTCGCCGTTGGGCGCCCGGTCGATCCAGTAGTCGAGCCACGTGGTGGCCGGCCCAAGCCAATCGGGCACCGAGGGGGCATCCTCACTGAGGGTGCCGAAGATGAAGCCACGGTAGGTCTCGATGCGATTGACCTTGCGCAGCCCGAACTGCGACTTGTCGAAGTCCATGCCGTAGCCCTCGGGCCACGGCGCGCCGACCAGCTCCCCGGTGTTGCGGAACGTCCACCCGTGGTACGGGCACTGGAAGCTCTTGGCAACCCCGGCCTCGTCGCGGCAGATGGTCGCGCCACGATGTGAACATCGGTTGAAGATGCCGTGGAGGGCGCCGTTGCGGTCTCGTGTCAAGAGCAGCGGTCGCTGGCCCATCCGCACCGAGAGATAGGAGTGGGGCTTCGGCAGCTGAGACTCGTGGGCCAGGTAGACCCACGACTGTCCACCGAAGACCTTGACGATCTCCTCCTCGAACACGGCCGGATCGGTGTAGAGGGTTCGATGAACCCGGTCCTCCAGGACGCGATTACTCCACCGACTCAGTTCGGTGAGCGCACCGCCAGAGACCGTCTCGCCGATTGTCATCTTTTTCTCGCCCCTCATCGAATGTTTGGTCATGCCCACTGGAGCCACTTCGCTGTGACCTTCGATTGCGCATAATGGCCCCGTGATCGGACGCTAGCGATCCCGTGGCGAGTAACACAAAGACCAAATCAAGGCGAATTGATCAGTAGAATCGATAAGTCTCAAAGTCGCCGGTCAGCTTCTCAGTACGGGTGCGCGGATGCACACCGAGCGGGACGTCCTTGATCTCGCCGGTGTCGAGGTCGACCTCGACCAGCCGCGGCCAGCTGACCGGTTCGGGCTGCTCGTAGGCCCGCTGGTTGACGGGCAGCGCGTCGATGTCGTGGGCGACGGTGTTCTCGCTTCTCTGGCGGCTGGCGTCGACCAGATGCTCGTTGTGCTGCGGCTTGGGCTGGCCAGATCTTGTGCTCGTCGTCGCAGTGCGCGCGCAGCCTGTCGCGGATCCGGTCGGTGAACGCCGTCAGGCAGTAGCGGTGCCACTCCTCGAGCGCGTCAATGGTCAGCGCCAGACCGGCGCGCCGGCGCTGGTCGGCCAGCACGGCGATCTCGTGGACCAGATGCGGGTGCACGGGCCAGCAGCCGGGATGAGGCCGGAGACGTCCCCGGGTGTACTCGCGGTTGAGCCAGATCACGACGTCCTCGCGCCACTTCCACAGGTCGTGACGCAACTCGGGGTCCAGGCAGGTTGTCAGCTCCAAGGGCTGCGGCAGCAGCGCGTGGCCGCCCAGCGCCTCTTCTTGTTCCTCTGTGCCGTTGATGGCGATGTGGAGCTCGCGGTAGGCGAGCCGGACGTGGTCGCCGGCGACGGGGAACGGGAAGACCATCAGTGTGAGCGCCGCCCGGCGGGTCTACTGCTCGGTGGTCACAGGTCACTCCTTGCGTGGTCGTTCTCGTCGCCGTAGCGACGTTCGGCCATCGCCTCCGCTTGCGCCATCACGTTCCGCACGCGCACGCCGCCCCCGGATGTGCGAGCGGAGTTGAGGCGCTCGCGCGGCGTGGCCGAGCTCCTTCTTGCGCGAGCGCGGGTGCTCGCCGAGCGCCTTGAGGGCGCGCTGGGCACGCTGGATGGCCTCGGAGCGCTCCTTCATCTGCATCGGTGCCTCTGTCATTCTCTCGGTCCCTTCTCGGTGCGGGTACGCGGCTGCGGGCCGTCGAGCTCGTCGTCCTGGATCTCGCCGGTGTCGAGGTCGACGAGCCCGAGCCTCGGCGGCCCGGCCGGCGCCGACGGCTGCGCGTGTACCCGCCTGTTGACCGGCAGCGCGTCGACGTCGTGGGCGAAGGCGTTCTCGCGCCGCTGGCGGCTGGCTTCGGCCAGGTGCTCGTTGTGTCGCGGCTTGGCCGGCCACGTCTTGTGCTCGTCGTCGCAGTGGGCCCGCAGCCTGTTGCGTATGCGGTCGGTGAACGCCGGCAGGCAGTAGCGGTGCCACTCCTTGAATCGGCCTGGGTTTCGTTCCTATCGGTTTCCCTGTCCGGCGGTCGCCGGGAGGCCTGATTCGAGGTCAGCGTAGTACGCGTCCTCGATCTCGATCGGGGTGCGCATGCCGAGTTCGCCGTGCAGGCGTTGATGGTTCCACCACCACACCCATTCGAGCGTCGCGAGCTCGGCCTGCTCGACGGTCCTCCAGGGGCCGCGCTGGCGGATCAGCTCGGTCTTGTAGAGGTTGTTGACCGCCTCGGCGAGGGCGTTGTCATACGAGTCCCCGACGGTTCCCGTCGAGGGTGTTGCGCCAAGCTCGACGACCCGGTCGGTGTAGACCATCGACATGTAGTTCGAGCCGTGATCGGCGTGATGGATCCGAGGTGCGTCTGAGTAAATGCACCAGTTGGCGGTTGAAATACCCAGCCAGGAGGCGGTGCTCATGGGTGATCCTGGCGGTGTTCTCGGCGGGTGGCAAGTCGGGCACGCCGGGCGTTGTCG
>NZ_JABEPQ010000001.1:426975-1694470 GCF_013041615.1 Knoellia koreensis | reverse complement strand
TGCAACCCGGGCTTGGGTTTGGGCTCTGTCATCTACTCCAACCTTTCGAAACGGACGAAACGTAGCCGTCTCCTGGTTGGGTGTTTCAGCCGGGCTCTGGTGTATTAACTCTGACGCGGAAGGGGGCCTCGTGCCGTGTGGTCGGCAACGAGTGGGGAAGGATGGGTCGCGTGAGTGGGTTCGGCGACGAGGGCGGCGTCACGGCGGCCGAGCTGGTCACGGTGGCGCGGTCGCACACCCCGCACGGGGAGGTGGCGCTGCGCCGCCGCGGCGAGGTGCTCGAGCTCGTCGTCGGGGGAGTGTTCGCGATGGACACCGTCGACGTCTCCACCGAGGTCGAGCTGGCCCAGGCCGCGCTCGCCGACCACACCGACCCGAGTCGCGTCCTCGTCGGTGGGCTGGGCCTGGGCTTCACCGCCCGCACCGTCCTCGCCGACGACCGGGTCGAGCGCCTCGATGTCGTCGAGCTGGCTGCCCCGCTGGTGCAATGGGCTCGCGCGGGAGTCGTCCCCGAGCTGGCGGACCTCGAGGCTGACGGACGCTGCCGCCTGTATGCCGCGGACGTCGCCGACGTCCTCACCGGCACCTCACCGGTGCCGTCGCAGCCGTGGGACCTCATCCTGCTCGACGTCGACAACGGGCCGGGCTTCCTCGTCCACGCCCACAACGCCGGCCTCTACGCACCCACCGGCCTGCACGCGGCATACGGGGCACTGGCGCCCGGTGGGCGCCTTGTCATCTGGTCCTCGCACGAGGCGCCCGACCTGGCCGCCGACCAGCGCGCGCTCGCCACCAGGCACGACGGTGCGACCGCAGGGGAGCAGGTCATCACGATCCACCGGGAGGGGCGCAGGTTCGACTACGCGCTCTACTCCCTGACCGCGCCGGCCGCCGCACCGACGCCCGGTCGGGCATAGGCGCGCCACCTGCGGTGTTGTACCGGGGGCTGCCGGCAGGAACCGATTTGGAGCGGTTCTGTGCAGGCGGTATCTTTGAGGACTGTGCCTGAGGTGTGCCTCGGGCATGCCCGCTGGACGCGGCGCCGGTTTTCCGGACAGCCGCCCCAGCACCACCTCTCGCCGGGCAATCCACGACTCGACCCGCATGGGTCACGTGTGGGGAGTGCAGGGGAGAGCGCCCAGTCCGACACACCCGAGTGCGGGGGTCGGGGGACGGCGACAACACCAAGGAGTGCCCACCAGGGCACGGACCACTCGACGACGTACGGAGAACAGGTTGCCTACGATCAACCAGCTGGTGCGCAAGGGCCGGCAGGACAAGGTCGCCAAGACCAAGACCCCTGCCCTCAAGGGCTCGCCGCAGCGCCGCGGTGTGTGCACGCGCGTGTACACCACCACCCCCAAGAAGCCGAACTCGGCGCTGCGCAAGGTGGCTCGTGTCCGCCTCACCAGCGGCATCGAGGTCACGGCATACATCCCCGGTGTCGGCCACAACCTGCAGGAGCACTCGATCGTGCTCGTGCGCGGTGGTCGTGTGAAGGACCTCCCGGGTGTGCGCTACAAGATCATCCGCGGCTCGCTCGACACCCAGGGTGTCAAGGGCCGCCAGCAGGCTCGTTCCCGGTACGGCGCGAAGAAGGAGAAGAAGTAATGCCTCGCAAGGGCCCCGCGCCGAAGCGCCCCCTCGTCGTCGACCCGGTCTACCAGTCTCCGCTGGTGACCCAGCTGGTCAACAAGGTCCTGCTCGACGGCAAGAAGTCGATCGCCGAGACCATCGTCTACGGCGCCCTCGAGGGCTGCCGCGAGAAGACCGGCACCGACCCCGTCGCCACCCTCAAGCGTGCGCTCGACAACATCCGCCCGACCCTGGAGGTCAAGTCCCGCCGTGTCGGTGGCGCGACCTACCAGGTGCCGGTCGAGGTCAAGCCGAACCGCGCGACCACCCTGGCCCTGCGCTGGATGGTCGGCTACTCGCGTCAGCGTCGTGAGAAGACGATGACCGAGCGCCTCATGAACGAGATCCTCGACGCCTCCAACGGCCTCGGCGCAGCAGTCAAGCGCCGCGAGGACACCCACAAGATGGCCGAGTCCAACAAGGCCTTCGCGCACTACCGCTGGTGACAGCGGCCGGTATGCCGCGTGCGCCAGGCGCGCACGCGGCATACCGGACAGCGTGTGGTCACCACTGGTCGCCACGCGCACAACGCAACGAACACAACAGCTTTCCGCAACGAGCGAGATGAGATAACGCAAGTGGCACTCGACGTCCTGACGGACCTCACGAAGGTCCGCAACATCGGCATCATGGCGCACATCGACGCCGGCAAGACGACGACGACGGAGCGCATCCTCTTCTACACCGGTGTCAACCACAAGATCGGTGAGACGCACGACGGTGCGTCCACGACCGACTGGATGGAGCAGGAGAAGGAGCGGGGCATCACCATCACCTCCGCTGCCGTCACCTCCTTCTGGGAGGGCACCCAGATCAACATCATCGACACCCCCGGTCACGTCGACTTCACCGTCGAGGTGGAGCGCTCGCTGCGCGTCCTCGACGGCGCCGTCGCCGTCTTCGACGGCAAGGAGGGCGTCGAGCCCCAGTCCGAGACCGTGTGGCGCCAGGCCGACAAGTACGACGTGCCTCGCATCGCGTTCGTCAACAAGATGGACAAGCTCGGCGCGGACTTCTACTTCACCGTGCAGACCATCAAGGACCGCCTCGGTGCGGAGCCGTTGGTGATGCAGCTTCCGATCGGCTCCGAGAACGACTTCATCGGTGTCGTCGACCTGCTCTACATGCGCGCCCTGGTGTGGCCCGGCGACGCCAAGGGTGACGTCACCATGGGTGCCAAGTACGAGATCCAGGAGATCCCGGCGGACCTGCAGGCCAAGGCCGAGGAGTACCGCAACCACATCGTGGAGCGCGTCGCCGAGTCCGACGACGACCTCATGGAGAAGTACCTCGGTGGCGAGGAGCTGTCGATCGAGGAGCTCAAGGCGGGCATCCGCAAGCTCACCGTCAACTCCGAGCTCTACCCGATCTTCTGTGGTTCGGCCTTCAAGAACCGCGGTGTGCAGCCGATGCTCGACGCCGTCGTCGACTACCTCCCGTCGCCGCTGGACGTCGACGCGATGCAGGGCCACAAGCCGGGCGACGAGTCGGTCGAGATGACCCGCGAGCCCAGCAAGGAGGCCCCGTTCTCCGCGCTGGCGTTCAAGGTAGCCGCCCACCCGTTCTTCGGCACGCTCACCTTCATCCGGGTCTACTCCGGCCGCGTCGCAGCGGGCTCGCAGGTCGTCAACACGACCAAGGGCAAGAAGGAGCGCATCGGCAAGCTGTTCCAGATGCACGCCAACAAGGAGAACCCGGTCGAGGAGGCCCTGGCGGGTCACATCTACGCCGCCATCGGTCTCAAGGACACCACCACCGGTGACACCCTGAGCGACCCGAACGAGCAGATCGTGCTCGAGTCGATGACGTTCCCCGAGCCGGTCATCCAAGTGGCCATCGAGCCCAAGACCAAGGGCGACCAGGAGAAGCTGTCGACGGCCATCCAGAAGCTCTCCGCCGAGGACCCGACCTTCCAGGTCCACCTCGACGAGGAGACCGGCCAGACGATCATCGCCGGCATGGGCGAGCTCCACCTGGACATCCTCGTGGACCGCATGAAGCGCGAGTTCAAGGTCGAGGCCAACGTCGGCAAGCCGCAGGTGGCCTACCGCGAGACGATCAAGTCGAGCGTGGACAAGTACGACTACACCCACAAGAAGCAGACGGGTGGGTCGGGCCAGTTCGCGAAGATCCAGATCAGCCTCGAGCCGCTGGACACGACCGAGGGTGGCGAGCTCTACGAGTTCGACAACAAGGTCACCGGTGGTCGCGTGCCGCGCGAGTACATCCCGTCGGTCGACGCCGGTATCCAGGACGCCATGCAGTACGGCGTGCTCGCCGGCTACCCGCTGGTGGGCATCAAGGCGACGCTGCTCGACGGTGCGTACCACGACGTCGACTCCTCGGAGATGGCGTTCAAGATCGCCGGCTCGATGGCGCTCAAGGAGGCTGTCCGCAAGGCCAACCCCGTGCTGCTCGAGCCGATGATGGCCGTCGAGGTGCGTACGCCCGAGGACTACATGGGTGACGTCATCGGCGACATCAACGCCCGTCGTGGCCAGATCCAGGGCATGGAGGACATCAGCGGCGCCAAGGTCGTCCGCGGTCTCGTCCCGCTCTCGGAGATGTTCGGCTACGTCGGCGACCTGCGTTCCAAGACGCAGGGTCGGGCGAGCTTCTCGATGGAGTTTGACTCCTACGCCGAGGTCCCCAAGGCTGTGGCCGAGGAGATCATCAAGAAGACCCGGGGTGAGTGACCGGTAGAGTTACCGGTCGCGCACCGTTGGGGTCGGATTCCCAGCAACACACCCCAAGCACCACCGCACCACGCAACACACCCACAATCCGCGCCACGTCCTGCCAGGGCTGCGGCGTAACACCAAGAAGAGTCCTGAGGAGGACATCAAGTGGCGAAGGCAAAGTTCGAGCGGACTAAGCCGCACGTCAACATCGGCACCATCGGTCACATCGACCACGGTAAGACGACGCTGACGGCTGCGATTTCCAAGGTCCTGCACGACAAGTACCCGGACCTGAACCCGCAGTTCGCGTTCGAGGACATCGACAAGGCGCCCGAGGAGAAGCAGCGCGGTATCACCATCTCCATCGCGCACATCGAGTACCAGACCGAGTCGCGTCACTACGCGCACGTCGACTGCCCCGGTCACGCGGACTACGTGAAGAACATGATCACCGGTGCGGCCCAGATGGACGGCGCGATCCTCGTGGTCGCCGCCACCGACGGCCCGATGCCGCAGACGAAGGAGCACGTCCTCCTGGCCCGCCAGGTCGGCGTTCCCTACATCGTCGTGGCGCTCAACAAGGCCGACATGGTCGACGACGAGGAGATCCTCGAGCTCGTCGAGATGGAGGTCCGCGAGCTGCTGTCCGACTACGAGTTCCCCGGCGACGACGTCCCGGTCGTCAAGGTCTCCGCGCTCAAGGCCCTCGAGGGCGACGAGAAGTGGGGCCAGTCGGTGCTCGACCTCATGGACGCGGTTGACACCGCGATCCCGGAGCCGGAGCGCGAGATCGACAAGCCGTTCCTCATGCCCGTCGAGGACGTCTTCACGATCACCGGTCGTGGCACGGTCGTCACCGGCCGTATCGAGCGCGGTGTCCTCAACGTCAACGAGGAGGTCGAGATCGTGGGCATCCACGACGGCCCCCCGGCGAAGACCACCGTCACCGGCATCGAGATGTTCCGCAAGCTCCTCGACGAGGGTCGCGCGGGCGAGAACGTCGGTCTGCTGCTTCGCGGCACCAAGCGCGAGGACGTCGAGCGCGGCCAGGTCATCGTCAAGCCCGGCTCGATCACCCCGCACACGGAGTTCGAGGCGAACGTCTACATCCTGTCCAAGGACGAGGGCGGCCGTCACACGCCGTTCTACGACAACTACCGTCCGCAGTTCTACTTCCGTACGACTGACGTGACCGGCGTTGTCCACCTGCCTGAGGGCACCGAGATGGTCATGCCCGGTGACAACACCGAGATGAAGGTCGAGCTCATCCAGCCGATCGCCATGGAGGAGGGCCTGCGCTTCGCCATCCGCGAGGGCGGCCGCACCGTCGGCGCCGGCCGGGTCACCAAGATCACCAAGTGATCTAGGGCTCGACTCGAGCACCAGCTCCACCAAGGGGCCCCGCAGCTTCGGCTGCGGGGCCCTTTGCATTGGTATGCCGGGTAAGGGCGGGAATGGCCTACGTCCTGGGGGCGACCTGCCGCGGAGCCGGGAGGTCTAGCGTCGCGAGCATGAAGGGTCGCTTCCGCGCGGCAGCGATGTCTGCGGTGGTCCTGGCTGCGCTGCTGGCGGGCCCGGTCGCCTCCGCCCCCAGCGAGGTGACGCTGCGGTTCAGCGCAGCGGGCGACTACTCCACGTCGACCGAGGCACGCGCGGTGCTCGACACCATCGGCGGGCTGGACAACGACCTCAACCTCGCCTTGGGCGACCTGTCCTACGGTGCCACCGGAGACGAGCAGGCGTGGTGCTCGCTGGTGACCAGCAAGGTGGGCAGCGGCTACCCGTTCGAGCTGATCAGCGGCAACCATGAGAGCAACGGCCTCAACGGCAACATCAACGACTTCTCCGCCTGCCTGCCCAACCAGCTGCCCGGTGCCGTCGGCACCTACGGCCGGCAGTACTACGTCGACGCGCCCAAGGGGACCCCGTTGGTGCGCTTCGTGAACATCTCGCCGGCCCTGGACTATCCCGACGGGCAGTGGTCGTACACCGTCGGATCGCCGAGATACGAGTGGACCGCGGCGGCGATCGACGGCGCGCGAGCCGCTGGCATCCCCTGGGTGGTCGTCTCCATGCACAAGCCCTGCATCAGTGTCGGCTTCTACCCGTGCGAACCGGGTGCCGACCTGCTGAACCTGCTCCTCGCCAAGCGGGTCGACCTGGTGCTGTCGGGCCACGACCACATCTACCAGCGCAGCAAGCAGCTGCGCACCGGTCCGGGGTGCACGACGATGACCCCCGACGTGTACAACGCCGCCTGCGTCGGTGACTCGGACAGCTCGCTGGTGGCCGGGGCCGGCAGCGTCTTCGCCATCGTCGGCAGTGGAGGCGTGCCCTTGCGCGACGTGACGATGACCGATCCCGAGATGCCCTACATCGCGGCCTACCAAGGTCTGAACGCCAACCCGACCTGGGGTGTCGTGGACGTCTCCGCGACGAGCACCGTGATGTCGGTGGCGTTCCGCCGCGCGGCGGGCGGCACGTTCGCCGACTCCTTCACGATCACCCGCGGCGCGGCAAACCAAGCCCCGGTGGCCGCCTTCAGCCCGTCGTGCACCAACCTTGCCTGCTCGGTCGATGCCACGGCCAGCTCGGACCCGGACGGCACCATTGCCTCTTACGCGTGGGACTGGGGCGACGGCAGCGCCGCCGGCTCGGGGGCCACGGCGAGACACACGTATGCCGCCGGCGGCACCTACGCCATCACGCTCACCGTCACCGACGACACAGGTGCGACGGGCACGACGACCAGGTCGGTGTCCGTGGCCCCGGCGACCGTGATCGCGAGCGACGCCTTCGGTCGCACCGTCACCGGTGCCTGGGGTCCCGCAGATACCGGCGGCAACTGGACCATCAGCGGGCCGGCCGCGAGCTTCTCCGTCGGCGGTGGCACGGGTCAGTTGAGGTTTGCCGCGGGCAACGGACTGTGGGCCGCGCTGGCGGCGCCGAGCAGCACCACCACGGATGTCACCGCGAGCATCGGCATGGACAAGGTCCCGACGGGCAGCGGGATGTACGTCTCGGTGACCGGCCGCCGCGTGGCCGGGGTTGGGGAGTACCGGGGCAAGGTGCGCTTGCAGCCGGACGGCGCGGTGGCAGTCTCCCTGCACCGGACGAACGCCGCCGGCGTCGAGACGGGACTCGCAGCCGACGCGACGGTCAGTGGCCTGTCGATTGCACCTGGCCAACGGCTGATGGCCCGGGTGCAGGTCTACGGCACGGCACCGACCACCATCCGGATGCGGGTCTGGAAGGTCGGGGCCACCGAACCCACCACCTGGCAGCGGTCAGTGACCGACGCGACAGCGGGGTACCAGGTGCCCGGTGGTCTGGGGCTCTTCGGATACCTGTCCTCGGGCGCCACCAACGGACCGGTCGTGCTGTCCGTCGACGACCTTCAGGCAGTGCCCGGCCCCTAGCCGCCTGCGGTCACCGAGTCGCGCTGCTGCGGCTCGAGGGGCCGGATCAGGGTGGGCCCGAGGTGCCGGCTGCTGGGCCGGTGGTGAGGATCTCCGGGGTGAGGTCGTCCACCGTTTCGGCACCGATCAGACCCATCGTGAGGTCCAGCTCGGCGACGAGGTTCGCCACGACGTCACGCACTCCCGCGCCGCCGGCCAGGGCGAGGCCGTACATGTACGGCCGCCCGATGGCGACCGCATCCGCGCCCAGCGCCAGCGCCTTGACCACGTCGGCACCGGAACGGACCCCGCTGTCCAGCACGAGCGGCATACCCTCGCCCACGGCGGCCCGCACCGCGGGCAGGGCGTCCAGGCTCGCGATCGCCCCGTCGACCTGGCGCCCACCGTGGTTGCTCACCACGATGCCGTCCGCGCCCGCCTCGACCGCGCGACGCGCGTCGTCGGGGTGCACGATCCCCTTGAACAGCACGGGCAGCGACGTGCGTGACTTGATGGTCGCGAGCGTCTCCCAGTCGAGCCCGGGGTTGGAGTAGATGTCGAGGAAGGTCTCGACGGCGGCGCGCGGCTCGGGGGAACGCAGGTTGTCGCGCAGCGACCCGGGGTGCTCGCGGCTGATCGACAGCATTGTGCGGATCGCGCCGAGGGTGACCTCGACGTCGCCCTTGGCCCGCCCCGGGTCGGCCGTCCGCTCGCGCACGATCTCGCGGAAGCGCGGGTCGGAGGTGTACTGCGCGATGCCGATGCCCTGGCTGAAGGGCAGGCTGCCTAGGTTGAGGTCCTGCGGCCGCCACCCGAGCATCGTGGTGTCGAGCGTGACGACGACCGCGTCGGCGCCGCTGGCCTCGGCCCGGCGCAGCAGGCTGTCGACGAGGGCGTCGTCGGTCGACCAGTAGAGCTGGAACCAGCGCGGCGCGTCGCCCATGGCGGCGGCGACGTCCTCCATGGGCGAGCAGCCCTGGTTGGACAGGATGTAGGGGACGCCCGTCGCCGCGGCGCCGCGACCGATGTGCACGTCGCTGTCGGCCCGGACCATCGCGGCGGCGCCGATGGGGGCGAGCAGGAGGGGAGTGGGCAGCCGTCGCCCGAACAGCTCGACCGACAGGTCGCGGCTCACGTGGCCGCTCGCCATGCGTGGCACGAGTGCGTGCCGCTCGAAGGCCGCACGGTTGGCGCGCATCGTGGCTCCCGACCCTGCCCCGCCGGCGACGTAGGCCCACGCCCTGGCCGACATCGCCGCCCGCGCACGGGTCTCCAGCGTGGCGAAGTCGGTCGGGACCTGCGGCGCCCGGCCCAGCACGCCCGCGCGGTAGATCAGTGACTGCCGGGCCCGCCCCGGCCCGGGTGCGGCGGCCGAACCAGTCGCGGTGGCGGGATCGGGCAGGCTGGTCGACTCAGTCGTCATGGCGCCGATCCTGTCAGCCCACCCCGCTTGCGTCCGCGGATCCGGTTGCCGGAACCGCCGCAACCGCGGACGCCAGCACGCGGCATACCGCAACGTCGGCGGATCTGGCTGCCGGAGCCGCCACCACCACGGACGCAAGCAATCGGGGATCGACAGGTGGCTGACAGGGTCGCCACGGCTGCGGGCCAGCGTCGCCACGGACGGTGGAGAGCCAGGCCGGCCACGGGGTCGGCCATGACCGAAGGAACCCGCATGTCCATCAGCAAACCCGTGAAGATCGCCGCCGTGGGTGGCGTCGTCGCCCTCGCGACCGGCATCGGCGCGAGCCAGGCCCTGGCCGCGGGGAGCACCCCGAGCCCGAGTGCCACCTCCAGCGCGAGCCCGAGCACCGCGCCCGAGCAGTCCGGTGGGTCCGCCACGACCGACCAGGAGGGCCGTAGCCCCGGCGGCCCCGGTGGTCCCGGACGCGGCGGTCACGGCCGCGGCATGGATGCCGCCGCGCTCGCCTCCGCGCTCGGCCTCTCCGAGAGCAAGGTGCAGACGGCGCTCGACAGTGTCCGCGAGCAGCTCAAGCCGAGCAGCCCGCCGGCCCAGGGCACCAAGCCGACCGAGGCCGACCGGGCGGCCCACGAGAAGGCCGAGGTCGCCGCCTTGGCCAAGGCGCTCGGCGTCTCCGAGGCCAAGGTGCAGGCGGCGCTGGACAAGGTGCAGGCGGCGCAGAAGACCGAGCGCCGCACGGACCTGTCCACCCGCCTCGACACTGCGGTCAAGGACGGCAAGCTCAGCGCGGCCGACAAGGAGTCGGTGCTCAAGGCGTTCGACGCCGGCGTCCTCGGCGGCGGACCCCGCTGAAAGCGCCCAGGCGGCTTCGCACGGGAACCCTGATGTTCACTCGCGCCAGTAACCCGAGCGAAGCTCGCTTTCCCGCTTGACGCGGGAAAGCTGGGACTGGTGGGGCGGCGCCGACCGGCTGCGTGGGCCGGTTCGGCGCCGCCCCGTCGCGTTCGACGACGCGCCACGGACGGGGGTATGCCGGGTGGTCCGGCCTCGATTTGGTAGGTCGCCACACGCTCTGGCACACTGGACCGGTTGCTTGACGCGCGTCGTTGACCCATGTCGACGCCGCCACCCCGGTGCCACACCTCGAACCGCATTCTCACGTGCGGGGCGACACTCCGGGAAGCGCAAGCCCCGGCTCTGCCGGACCAACCGATTCCGCACGACTCGCGCGAGAGCGCATGTCGTCGGGCCGCGAAGCGGGTGCGACACACCCGACCGCGGGGGTCGGAGGGTCGAGAGGGCCGGCCACCAGCTAGATGTACGGCGAGAGAGAGAAAGCTTCAGATGGCGGGACAGAAGATCCGCATCCGACTGAAGTCGTATGACCACGAGGTCATCGACAACTCGGCGCGCAAGATTGTCGACACGGTGACCCGTGCCGGGGCGACGGTCGTCGGCCCGGTGCCGCTGCCCACGGAGAAGAACGTCTTCGTGGTCATCCGTTCGCCGCACAAGTACAAGGACAGCCGCGAGCACTTCGAGATGCGCACCCACAAGCGCCTCATCGACATCATCGACCCGACGCCCAAGGCCGTCGACTCGCTGATGCGTCTCGACCTCCCGGCCGACGTCAACATCGAGATCAAGCTCTGACTCGGGACATGACTGCCATGACTTCTAATGCAACCAAGACCGTGAAGGGCGTGCTGGGCACCAAGCTCGGCATGACCCAGGTGTGGGACGCCGACAACAAGCTCGTCCCCGTCACCGTGATCGAGGCCAGCCCGAACGTCGTCACCCAGCTGCGTGACGCCGACAAGGACGGGTATGCCGCGGTTCAGCTCGCGTACGGCGCGATCGACCCGCGCAAGGTCACCAAGCCGCTGACCGGCCACTTCGAGAAGGCCGGCGTGACGCCGCGTCGCCACCTCGTCGAGCTGCGCACCGCTGACGCGGGCGACTACGAGCTCGGCCAGGAGGTCACCGTCGAGACCTTCGAGGCGGGCCAGGACGTCGACGTCACCGGCACCACCAAGGGCAAGGGCTTCGCCGGTGTCATGAAGCGTCACGGCTTCCACGGCGTCTCGTCCTCGCACGGTGCACACCGCAACCACCGCAAGCCCGGCTCGATCGGTGGCTGCGCCACCCCGGGTCGTGTCTTCAAGGGCATGCGCATGGCGGGCCGCATGGGCGGCGTTCGCCAGACCACCCAGAACCTGCAGATCCACGCCGTGGACGCTGACAAGGGCCTGCTGCTCGTCAAGGGTGCCGTTCCCGGCCCCCGCGGCAGCGTCGTCCTGGTCCGCACGGCCGCGAAGGGAGCCTGAACCTAGATGGCTACTCAGACTGCCAAGGCCGCGAAGGTCGAGCTCCCTGCCGAGATCTTCGACGTCCAGGTCAACGTTCCGCTGATCCACCAGGTCGTCGTCGCGCAGATGGCTGCTGCCCGCCAGGGCACGCACGCCACCAAGACGCGTGGCGAGGTCCGTGGTGGTGGTCGCAAGCCGTACCGCCAGAAGGGGACCGGCCGCGCCCGCCAGGGCTCGACCCGTGCGCCGCAGTTCGCCGGCGGTGGCACCGTCCACGGCCCGCAGCCGCGTGACTACGCCCAGCGGACCCCCAAGAAGATGAAGGCCGCCGCCCTGCGTGGCGCCCTGTCCGACCGCGCCCGGAACGACCGCGTCCACGTGGTCGAGGGCCTGGTGTCCGGCACCACCCCGTCCACCAAGGACGCGGTGGCCCTGCTCGCCGGCCTGACCGAGCGCCCCAACCTGCTGGTCGTGCTCGACCGCAGCGACATCGTGTCGCTGAAGTCGGTGCGCAACCTCGAGGGCGTGCACGTCCTGGCCGCTGACCAGCTCAACACCTACGACGTGCTCTGCGCCGACGACGTGGTCTTCACCAAGGCTGCGCTCGACGCGTTCGTGGGCGGTGCCCAGCCGGTCGGCGGGGTCGAGGCCGACGTCGTCACCGAGGCCCCGGCCGAGGCGAAGTCGGACAAGGCGGACAAGCCTGCCAAGAAGGCGACCGCGAAGAAGGCCGCCGACAAGCCGGCCAAGGCCGACGACGCCAAGGCTGACAAGGCCGACAAGGCCGCGACGCTGGTCGACACCGACGCGGCGACCGACGGTGGCTTCGGCCCCGACTCGGCCGCTGCGCTCGAGGACGGCTCGGCGCCCGAGGGCTTCGAGGTCAAGGGCAACAAGGACTCGATGAAGTACCACGTTCCCGGTTCGCGCTGGTACGACGCGACCGTGGCCGAGGTGTGGTTCCGCACTGCGGAGGCCGCCGAGGCTGCCGGTTTCGTCCCCGCCGGTGGCGCGAAGGCCCAGGACGTGGCTGAGGAGGAGACCAAGTGAGCACCAACTTCGTCCTCGACAAGGACCCGCGCGACATCCTGATCGCGCCGGTCGTGTCGGAGAAGTCGTACTCGCTGCTCGACGAGGGCAAGTACACCTTCCTCGTCGACCCGCGGGCCAACAAGACCGAGATCAAGATCGCCGTCGAGCGCGTCTTCGGTGTCAAGGTCGACTCCGTGCACACCCTCAACCGCCCGGGCAAGGCTCGCCGCACCCGGTTCGGCACCGGCAAGCGCAAGGACACCAAGCGTGCGATCGTCACCCTCCGCGAGGGCTCGATCGACATCTTCGGTGCGGGCGCCTGACGCTGACGAGACGTAAGGAACTACGTAACCATGGGTATCCGCAAGTACAAGCCGACGACGCCCGGTCGCCGCGGCTCGAGCGTTGCCGACTTCGTCGAGGTCACGCGCACCACGCCTGAGAAGTCGCTGGTCCGCCCGCTGACCAAGTCCGGTGGCCGCAACAGCAACGGGCGCATCACGACCCGTCACATCGGTGGCGGTCACAAGCGCGCCTACCGCGTCATCGACTTCCGTCGCCACGACAAGGACGGCGTGCCGGCCAAGGTCGCTCACATCGAGTACGACCCCAACCGCACCGCCCGCATCGCGCTGCTGCACTACGCCGACGGCGAGAAGCGCTACATCCTCGCCCCGCGTGGCCTGGAGCAGGGCATGGCGATCGAGAACGGTCCGGCCGCCGACATCAAGCCCGGCAACAGCCTGCCGCTGCGCAACATCCCGACCGGTACGGTCATCCACGCCGTCGAGCTCAAGCCCGGTGGCGGCGCGAAGATCGCCCGCTCGGCCGGTGTGCGTGTGCAGCTCGTCGCCAAGGACGGCCCCTACGCCCAGCTGCGTATGCCGTCCGGTGAGATCCGCAACGTCGACCTGCGCTGCCGCGCCACGGTCGGCGAGGTGGGCAACGCCGAGCAGTCCAACATCAACTGGGGCAAGGCCGGCCGCATGCGCTGGAAGGGCAAGCGCCCGACCGTCCGCGGTGTCGCCATGAACCCGGTCGACCACCCGCACGGTGGTGGCGAGGGCAAGACCTCCGGTGGTCGCCACCCGGTCAGCCCCTGGGGGCAGGCCGAGGGCCGCACCCGCCGCCCGGGCAAGCCGAGCGACAAGATGATCGTTCGCCGCCGTCGTACTGGCAAGAAGCGCTGATAGGAGCCTTTGAAATGCCTCGCAGTCTGAAGAAGGGCCCCTTCATCGACGACCACCTCCAGAAGAAGGTGGACGCCCAGAACGAAGCGGGTTCGAAGAACGTCATCAAGACCTGGTCCCGTCGGTCGGTCATCAGCCCCGACTTCCTGGGCCACACCTTCGCCGTGCACGACGGCCGCAAGCACGTCCCGGTGTTCGTCACCGAGTCGATGGTCGGCCACAAGCTCGGCGAGTTCGCGCCGACCCGCACGTTCAAGGGTCACGTGAAGGACGACAAGAAGGGGCGTCGTCGCTGATGGCCGCCTCGACCGAGAACAAGGACACCGTGATGGAAGCCAAGGCCGTCGCGCGCCACGTGCGCGTCACGCCGATGAAGGCTCGCCGGATCGTCGACCTCATCCGTGGCAAGCAGGCCACCGAGGCCGTCGCCGTGCTGACCTTCGCGCCGCAGTCCGCCAGTGACCCGGTGAAGAAGGTGCTCGAGAGCGCCATCGCCAACCTCCGGGTCAAGGCCGACGCCGCATCCGAGGCGTTCGACGAGCGCGAGCTGGTCGTCAGCGCGGCATACGTCGACGAGGGCCCGACGATGAAGCGGTTCCGGCCGCGCGCCCAGGGCCGGGCGTCCCGCATCAACAAGCGCACCAGCCACATCACCGTGGTCGTCACGCCGAAGACCACCAAGGGAGGCACCCGCTAATGGGTCAGAAGGTCAACCCCAATGGCTTCCGCCTCGGTATCACCACCGAGCACAAGAGCCGCTGGTTCGCCGACTCCACCAAGGACGGTCAGCGCTACCGCGACTACGTAAAGGAAGATGTCGCCATCCGCAAGCTCATGTCCACGGGCATGGAGCGGGCCGGCATCTCCCGCGTCGAGATCGAGCGCACCCGTGACCGGGTCCGGGTGGACATCCACACCGCGCGTCCCGGCATCGTCATCGGTCGCCGTGGCGCCGAGGCCGACCGCATCCGCGGCGAGCTCGAGAAGCTCACGGGCAAGCAGGTGCAGCTGAACATCCTCGAGGTCAAGAACCCCGAGATCGACGCGCAGCTGGTCGCCCAGGGCATCGCCGAGCAGCTCAGCGCCCGTGTGTCGTTCCGACGCGCGATGCGCAAGGGCATGCAGTCCGCCACCCGCGCCGGTGCCAAGGGCATCCGCGTGCAGGTGTCCGGCCGCCTCGGCGGCGCGGAGATGTCGCGCACCGAGTTCTACCGCGAGGGTCGCGTGCCGCTGCACACCCTCCGGGCGAACATCGACTACGGCTTCTACGAGGCCCGCACCACCTTCGGCCGCATCGGCGTGAAGGTCTGGATCTACAAGGGTGACGTCACCGCTCGTGAGCTGGCGCAGCAGCAGGCTGCCGCGCCGTCGCGCCCGAGCCGTGGCCCGCGTCGTGACGGTGGGGACCGCCCCGCCCGTGCGCGTCGCGAGCGTCCCGCCGAGGCGACCGCCTCGACCGACGCCCCCCTGACCGAGAGCGTCGCTGCCGAGGCCACTGTCGAGGCACCGGCGAGCACCCCGAGCAGCACCGAGGGAGAGTCCTGATGCTGATTCCTCGTCGAGTCAAGCACCGCAAGCAGCACCACCCGGGTCGTTCCGGGGCTGCCAAGGGCGGCACCAAGATCGCGTTCGGCGACTACGGCATCCAGGCTCTCGAGCCGGCCTACGTCACCAACCGTCAGATCGAGTCTGCTCGTATCGCGATGACCCGCTACATGAAGCGTGGCGGAAAGGTCTGGATCAACATCTACCCGGACCGCCCGCTGACCAAGAAGCCTGCCGAGACCCGCATGGGTTCCGGTAAGGGTTCGCCCGAGTGGTGGATCGCCAACGTCAAGCCCGGCCGCGTCATGTTCGAGGTGTCCGGTGTCTCCGAGGAGGTTGCTCGTGAGGCCATGCGTCTGGCGATGCACAAGCTCCCGATGAAGTGCCGCTTCGTGCGGCGTGAGGGTGGTGACATCTGATGGCAGTCGGTTCCAAGGACCTGACGTCGGAGAACCTGCGTGGTTTCGACGACGACCGCCTGGTCGACGAGCTGCGCAAGGCCAAGGAGGAGCTGTTCAACCTCCGGTTCCAGTCGGCCACCGGCCAGCTGGACAACCACGGCCGCCTGCGCGCAGTCCGCAAGGACATCGCCCGCATCTACACCGAGATCCGTGAGCGCGAGCTGGGTATCGGACAGAGCGTCTCCGCCACCACGGAGGAGTCGGCATGAGTGAGAACGTGAAGGATGACGCCGTGACCGAGGTCGCCGCGAACGCGGACCGCAACTCTGACCGCCACTACAGGAAGACCCGTCAGGGTTACGTGGTCAGCGACAAGATGGACAAGACCGTCGTGGTCGAGGTCGAGGACCGCGTCAAGCACGCGCTCTACGGCAAGGTCATGCGGCGCTCGAGCAAGGTCAAGGCGCACGACGAGGCCAACTCGGCCGGTGTCGGTGACCGCGTCCTCATCATGGAGACCCGGCCGCTGTCCGCCACCAAGCGGTGGCGCGTGGTCGAGATCCTCGAGAAGGCCAAGTAAGACCGCCGGGCCCCACGGCCCACCCCGCCGGCCACGCGGCATACCGCGTCGATCGTCAAGAACGACACCGTATGCCGCACGGCCGGCACCCAGACCACCAACAGTTCGGCCAGGCTCACCGCGAGTGAGAACCAGCTCGACGACAGGAGTGAGAAGTGATCCAGCAGGAGTCGCGACTGCGCGTCGCCGACAACACCGGTGCCAAGGAGATCCTGTGCATCCGTGTTCTCGGCGGTTCGGGTCGTCGGTACGCCGGCATCGGTGACGTCATCGTCGCCGCCGTCAAGGACGCCATCCCCGGCGGCAACGTCAAGAAGGGCGACGTCGTCAAGGCGGTCGTCGTGCGCACCACCAAGGAGCGCCGCCGCGCCGACGGCAGCTACATCAAGTTCGACGAGAACGCCGCCGTCATCCTCAAGGGCGACGGCGACCCCCGTGGCACCCGCATCTTCGGCCCGGTGGGCCGTGAGCTGCGCGAGAAGAAGTTCATGAAGATCATCTCGCTCGCGCCGGAGGTGCTGTAAGCCATGGCGACGCAGAAGGCGAAGATGAAGATCAAGAAGGGCGACACCGTCCAGGTCCTCACGGGCAAGGACAAGGCCAAGCAGGGCAAGGTCATCGCCGTGTTCCCCGAGACCCAGCGCGTGCTGGTCGAGGGTGTCAACCGGGTGACCCGCCACACCAAGGCCGGTCAGTCGGCTCGTGGCACCCGCACCGGCGGCCTGGTCGTCCAGGAGGCCGCGATCCACGTGAGCAACGTGGCCGTCGTGGACCCGTCCGAGAAGAAGCCGACCCGGGTCAAGACCCGTGTCGAGACCGTCGAGCGCAATGGCCGTGACAAGGCCAGCCGCACGCGTGTGGCCGTGCGCTCGGGCAAGGACCTGTGAGAGAGATGACGGACACCATCACCGAGAAGACGGCCCCCCGTCTCAAGGCGCGCTACGCCGAGGAGATCAAGGGCCAGCTGCAGGACCAGTTCGGCTACGCCAACGTCATGCAGGTGCCGGGCGTCGTCAAGGTCGTCGTCAACATGGGTGTCGGCGACGCCGCCAAGGACTCCAAGCTCATCGAGGGCGCGATCCGCGACCTGTCCGCCATCACCGGGCAGAAGCCGCTGGTCACCAAGGCCCGCAAGTCGATCGCCCAGTTCAAGCTGCGTGAGGGTATGCCGATCGGCGCCCACACCACGCTGCGTGGCGACCGCATGTGGGAGTTCCTCGACCGCCTGGTGTCGGTCGCGCTGCCGCGCATCCGCGACTTCCGCGGCCTGTCGCCGAAGCAGTTCGACGGCAACGGCAACTACACGTTCGGCCTGACCGAGCAGTCGATGTTCCACGAGATCGACCAGGACAAGATCGACCGCGTCCGGGGCATGGACATCACCGTGGTCACCAGCGCCACCAACGACGACGAGGGCCGGGCACTGCTCAAGGCGCTCGGATTCCCCTTCAAGGAGAACTGACATGGCGAAGACCGCCCTGATCAACAAGGCGAACAAGAAGCCGAAGTTCAAGGTGCGCGGCTACACCCGCTGCCAGCGCTGCGGCCGCCCGCACTCGGTCTACCGCAAGTTCGGCCTGTGCCGCGTGTGCCTTCGCGAGATGGCCCACCGGGGCGAGCTGCCCGGCGTGACCAAGAGCTCCTGGTAAGACCACCAACCCACTGATTCTTCTACATCGAAGGTCGCCGCACGAGATGTGCGGTGAAACCGCGGTGAGAGAGGGCGGAGAAGCCCATGACCATGACTGACCCGATTGCGGACATGTTGACCCGCGTCCGGAACGCCAACTCGGCGCACCACGACGCAGTCTCCATGCCGTTCTCCAAGCTGAAGTCCCACATCGCAGAGATCCTCCAGGCCGAGGGTTACATCGCCGGCTGGAGCGTCGAGGACGCCGAGGTCGGCAAGACGCTGACCGTCGAGCTGAAGTACGGCCCCAACCGCGAGCGTTCCATCGCTGGCGTGCGCCGTGTCTCCAAGCCCGGCCTGCGCGTCTACGCCAAGTCGACGAACCTTCCCAAGGTCCTCGGCGGTCTCGGTGTGGCCATCATTTCCACCTCGTCTGGCCTCCTCACGGACAAGCAGGCGGCGTCCAAGGGCGTGGGCGGGGAAGTCCTCGCCTACGTCTGGTAAGGGAGTATTCGACATGTCGCGTATTGGACGACTTCCGGTCGCCATCCCGAGCGGTGTCGACGTCACCATCGACGGTCGCACCGTCACGGTGAAGGGTCCCAAGGGCCAGCTGTCGCACGTCGTCGCCGAGCCGATCACGGTCGGTCAGGAGGACGGCTCGATCGAGGTGAAGCGCCCCAACGACGAGCGCGAGTCCCGTGCCCTGCACGGCCTGACCCGCTCGCTCATCAACAACATGGTCCTCGGTGTCACCGAGGGCTACGAGAAGAAGATGGAGATCCACGGCACGGGTTACCGCGTGGCCAACAAGGGCGGGAACCTCGAGTTCTCCCTCGGCTACAGCCACCCCATCACCGTGGAGGCCCCCGAGGGCATCTCCTTCGCCGTCGAGAACCCCACCCGCTTCGCGGTCCAGGGCATCGACAAGCAGCTGGTTGGCGAGGTTGCCGCGAACATCCGCAAGCTGCGCAAGCCCGACCCGTACAAGGGCAAGGGCGTGCGCTACGCGGGCGAGCACATCCGCCGCAAGGTCGGAAAGGCTGGTAAGTAAGCCATGGCAATGACCGTCAAGCGTGCCAAGGGCAAGTCGGCGGCGCGTGGCCGCCGCCACCTGCGCCTGCGCAAGAAGGTGACCGGTACCACCGCGCGTCCGCGCCTGGTCGTGTCGCGCTCGTCGCGCCACGTCTTCGTGCAGATCGTCGACGACACGGTCGGCAAGACCGTCGCGTCGGCCTCCACCATGGAGGCGGACCTGCGTACCTTCGAGGGCGACAAGACCGCGAAGGCCCGCAAGGTCGGCGAGCTGCTCGCCGAGCGTGCCAAGAGCGCCGGCGTCGAGGCCGTCGTCTTCGACCGGGGTGGCAACCGCTACCACGGCCGGGTCGCCGCCATCGCCGAGGGCGCCCGTGAGGGTGGGCTGGCGCTGTGACCGCTACCACGAACATCGCAACCGTTGAGATGAGGAACATCTGATGCCCGGACCCCAGCGTCGAGGCACTGGCGCAGCCGGCGACAACAACCGGGGCGAGCGCGGCGACCGCCGCGACCGCCGCGACAACCGTCGTGACGGCGGACGCGACCAGGCCGAGAAGTCCCAGTACGTCGAGCGCGTCGTGACCATCAACCGCGTCGCCAAGGTCGTCAAGGGTGGCCGCCGCTTCAGCTTCACCGCCCTCGTGGTGGTCGGCGACGGCGACGGCACCGTCGGTGTCGGCTACGGCAAGGCCAAGGAGGTGCCCGCGGCGATCGCCAAGGGTGTTGAGGAGGCCAAGAAGCAGTTCTTCAAGGTCCCGCGCATCCAGGGCACCATCCCGCACCCCGTGCAGGGTGAGGCCGCCGCGGGTGTCGTCATGCTCCGCCCCGCCGCCCCCGGTACCGGTGTCATCGCCGGTGGCCCGGTGCGTGCGGTGCTCGAGTGCGCCGGCGTCCACGACGTCCTGTCCAAGTCCCTGGGCTCGGACAACGCCATCAACATCGTCCACGCGACCGTCGAGGCCCTCAAGGGCCTCGAGCGTCCGGAGGCCGTGGCCGCCCGCCGTGGCCTTCCGGTCGACCAGGTCGCCCCGGCCGCGATGCTGCGCGCCCAGGCCGAGGGCCGTGAGGCCGCCAAGGCTGGTGCGTGATGGCTCGTCTGAAGGTGACCCAGACCCGTTCGGAGATCGGCGGCAAGCAGAACCAGCGTGACACGCTGCGCAGCCTCGGTCTGAAGCGTATTGGCGACGTCGTCGTCAAGGAGGACCGTCCCGAGATCCGCGGGATGGTCAAGACGGTGACCCACCTGGTCTCCGTCGAGGAGGTTGACTGACATGGCAGCCAAGGACACCGCCAAGAAGACCACCGCGAAGGCGGAGGCCCAGGCGTCCGAGGGTTCGGCCCTCAAGCTGCACCACCTGCGTCCGGCCCCCGGCGCCAAGACCGCCAAGACCCGCGTGGGTCGCGGTGAGGGCTCCAAGGGCAAGACCGCCGGTCGCGGCACCAAGGGCACCAAGGCCCGCTACCAGGTTCCGGAGCGCTTCGAGGGTGGCTCGATGCCGCTGCACATGCGCCTGCCGAAGCTGCGCGGGTTCAAGAACCCGGCCAAGGTGACCTACCAGGTCGTGAACCTGGACCGGATCACCGCCCTCTACCCGCAGGGTGGCGACGTGACCGTCGACGACCTCGTGGCCAAGGGTGCCGTCCGCGACGGCCAGCCGGTCAAGGTGCTCGGAACCGGTGAGATCAGCGTCAAGGTCAGCGTGACCGTCGACAAGGTCTCCGGCTCCGCCAAGGAGAAGATCGAGGCCGCTGGCGGCTCGGTCACCTCCGCCTGAGCACGACCCAAACCACACGGTATGCCGCGGGCTCACCTCAGTGAGGTGAGCCCGCGGCATACCCGTGCAGGGACCCGGCCCGGGAGCCGGGGTAACCTGCCTAGGATTGCCTGACCGTTCCCGCGGGTGACCCCCGCGCCACCAGGAGGACCTGTGCTCACCGCCTTCACCCGTGCGTTCAAGACGCCGGACCTGCGCAGGAAGCTGCTGTTCACGCTCTTCATCGTGATCATCTTCCGGCTGGGCTCGCACGTGCCGGTGCCCGGCGTGAGCTACGCCGCCGTGCAGAAGTGCATCCAGGACGCCCCGAAGAACTCCGGCGTCCTCGGCCTGGCCAACCTCTTCAGTGGTGGCGCGCTGCTCCAGCTGTCGATCTTCGCGCTCGGGATCATGCCGTACATCACGGCGAGCATCATCGTGCAGCTCCTCACCGTGGTCATCCCGCGGTTCGAGGCCCTCAAGAAGGAGGGCCAGCAGGGCCAGACGAAGATGACGCAGTACACGCGTTACCTCACCATCGGCCTGGCGATCCTGCAGTCCTCGACGCTGATCACGTTCGCGCAGAACCCGACCGCGCTGTTCGGTCCGCAGTGCACGAACATCCTGCCCGACGAGTCGATCCCGACCCTGGTCATCATGGTGCTCACCATGACCGCCGGCACCGGTGTGGTCATGTGGCTCGGTGAGATCATCACCGACAAGGGCATCGGCAACGGCATGTCGCTGCTGATCTTCACCTCGATCGCCTCGACCTTCCCGAGCTCGCTGTGGGCGATCCAGCAGCAGGACGGCCGCTGGGACATCTTCATCGGCGTGATCCTGCTCGGCTTCCTCATCATCGCGCTCGTCGTGTTCGTCGAGCAGAGCCAGCGGCGCATCCCCGTCCAGTACGCCAAGCGGCAGGTCGGCAGGCAGATGTACGGCGGCACGTCCACGTACATCCCGCTCAAGGTCAACATGGCCGGCGTGATCCCCGTGATCTTCGCCTCGTCCCTGCTCGCGCTGCCCTCACTCGTGGCACAGTTCAACCGGTCGACCACCGGTGACCAGCCGGGATGGGTGACGTGGATCGAGCAGCACCTCGTGCGAGGTGACCACCCGATCTACATGATCATCTACGTCGCGTTGATCCTGTTCTTCACGTTCTTCTACGTGTCGATCACGTTCAACCCGGTCGAGGTCGCCGACAACATGAAGCGCTACGGCGGCTTCATCCCAGGTATCCGCGCCGGGCGACCCACGGCCGAGTACCTCGACTACGTGCTCACCCGCATCACGGTCCCCGGGGCCATCTACCTCGCGCTCGTCTCGCTCATCCCGCTCATCGCGCTGGTGGCGGTCGGTGCCAACCAGAACTTCCCGTTCGGTGGCACGTCGATCCTCATCATCGTCGGTGTCGGGCTGGAGACCGTGAAGCAGATCGAGTCCCAGCTGCAGCAGCGTCACTACGAAGGGTTCCTCAGGTAAATGCGCCTCATCATCCTCGGGCCGCCCGGTGCCGGTAAGGGCACGCAGGCCGCCAAGATCGCTGCCGAGTACGGCATCCCCGCCATCTCCACCGGCGACATCTTCCGCGCGAACATCAAGAACGAGACGCCCCTTGGCCTGCAGGTCAAGGAGGTGCTCGCCTCCGGTGGCTACGTGACCGACGAGATCACCAACGCCATCGTGCGCGACCGGCTGTTCGAGGACGACGCCGAGCAGGGCTTCCTGCTCGACGGCTACCCGCGGACCGCCGCCCAGGTGGACGCGCTCGACGCGATCCTGGCCGAGCACAGCCACGCCCTCGACGCCGTGCTCGAGCTGACCGTCGACGAGGACGCCGTCGTCGCCCGGCTGCTCAAGCGGGCCGAGGAGCAGGGCCGCGACGACGACACCGAAGAGGTCATCCGCGAGCGCCAGGCCATCTACCGCCGCGAGACCGCGCCGCTGTGCGAGGTCTACTCCGCGCGCGGCCTGCTCGTGCAGGTCGACGGCATGGGCACGGTCGACGAGGTCTTCGCCCACATCACCACCGCGCTCGCCGGGGTCTCCCGCTCCTGATGTTCGGCCGCTCCCGGGTGGACACCAAGACGCCCGACCAGATCCGCGCCATGCGCAAGGCCGGTCTGGTCGTCGGCCAGACGCTGCAGCTGATGGCGCAGACGGTGCGACCCGGCATGACGACCAAGCAGCTGGACGAGCTGGCCGAGGAGCACATCCGCGGCGCCGGCGGCGTGCCGTCGTTCCTCGGCTACCACGGGTTCACCGGGTCGCTGTGCACCTCGGTCAACGAGGAGGTCGTCCACGGCATACCCGGCCCCCGGGTGCTCGCCGAAGGTGACCTCATCTCGATCGACTGCGGCGCCATCGTCGACGGCTGGCACGGCGACGCGGCCATCTCGGTCATCGTCGGCGGCCGCGAGGCCGGGCGCCCCGAGGACCTCGCGCTGATCGACCTCACCGAGGACTCCATGTGGGCCGGCATCGCTGCGTTGTCGGTGGGGGAGTCGTTGTATGCCGTGGGCGCGGCCGTCGAGGACAGCATCGTCGCCGCGGGCGACCGGCTGGGTCGGGAGTACGGCATCGTCGAGGACTATGTCGGCCACGGCATCGGCACCGAGATGCACATGGACCCGCAGGTGCCCAACTACCGGGTCCGCGAGAAGGGCCCGACCGTGCGGTCCGGGCTGACCGTCGCGATCGAGCCGATGGTGACGCTGGGGTCGGCCGACTCCGAGGTGCTCGCCGACGACTGGACCGTCGTGACGCTCGACAAGTCGCGCGCGGCCCACTGGGAGAACACCGTCGCCGTCACGGACGACGGCCTGTGGGTGCTCACCGCCCTCGACGGCGGCAAGGAGCGGCTGGAAGCCCTCGGCGCGGCATACGCCCCCCTCGACTGACTTCCTGGCACTTCGGGCCACTGGGGCTCGGTGCTCGGGTCCGGACCAAGCGTGCGTGGCCCGAAGTCGCCTACGAGCCCAGGACCCGGAGCGCCTCGGACGGCTCGAGGCGCCGCAACCCGGGGATCGCGTCGAAGTCTCGGTCCAGCGTGACGATGGTGTCGAACCCGTGCACCACCGCGGTCGCGGCGACCATGGCGTCGCGGCCCCGAACAGGACCCTGCTCGATGAGTCGCAACGCTGCGTCGATGACCGCGTCATCCAGGGGATGGGCGACGAGGGCGGAGCGAAGGGCGCTTACCTCCTGCAGAGCGCTGTCACGCGAACCCATCCGGATGCGGTGGTACAGGAACTCCTGCACCGTCTCCGCGCTGATGTGCAGCCGGCGATTTCGTGCTCAGCGCGACCTGACGTAGACTGGTTCGTCGGTGCGCGACCTGCGCGCCGTATTCGTGTGTCCATCCACCAGGCGCAAACCGGCGTCTCGGCGTGGGCACGAGCAGCAGATTGTGGAGGCTATGGCCAAGAAGGACGGTGTCATCGAGATCGAGGGCACGATCGTCGAGGCTCTCCCGAACGCGATGTTCCGGGTCGAGCTCACGAACGGTCACAAGGTTCTCGCTCACATCTCGGGCAAGATGCGTCAGCACTACATCCGGATCCTCCCCGAGGACCGTGTGGTGGTCGAGCTCAGCCCGTACGACCTGACCCGTGGCCGGATCGTCTTCCGCTACCGCTGACGCACCACCAGCACGACCAGCACCACCCCGCAAGACCCCGTTGACCACTCGGCCAGCGGGCCCAGATCGACTCGAAGCAGAGGCTATGAAGGTCCAGCCGAGCGTCAAGAAGATCTGCGACAAGTGCAAGGTGATCCGCCGCAACGGCCGGGTCATGGTGATCTGCGAGAACCTGCGCCACAAGCAGCGCCAGGGCTGACCAGAGCCACCACCGGCACCCGCGAGGGAGTCGGACCCAGCACGACCTCGCAGCTTCGCGAGCGCATGACAAGTGAATTGATCGCGGTACCCGGCCCCTGTGCGCGGCGTTCTCCACGCCGACCAGGACGTCACCCCCGGCCCGGAGGCCGGGGACCGGAGCCCCGAGGCACTCACCTCGGACCCATGGCCCGGACTGGTACTGCCCCAGACCTCCGGTGAAACAGCAAAGGAAACACACAAGATGGCACGTCTTGTCGGTGTCGACCTGCCGCGCGAGAAGCGCGTCGAGGTGGCACTCACGTACATCTTCGGGGTCGGTCGTACGACCGCCCAGAAGGCAGTCGCCAGCACCGGGGTCAACCCGGACACCCGCGTCCGCGACCTCACGGACGACGACCTGGTCAAGCTGCGCGACTACATCGAGGCGAACGTCAAGCACGAGGGTGACCTCCGTCGCGAGGTCGCCGCTGACATCCGCCGCAAGGTCGAGATCGGCTCCTACGAGGGCCTTCGTCACCGTCGCGGTCTCCCGGTGCGTGGTCAGCGCACCAAGACGAACGCGCGCACCCGCAAGGGCCCGAAGCGCACCGTGGCCGGTAAGAAGAAGGTTGGTAAGTAATGCCCCCGAAGACTCGCGCCGGCGCCAAGAAGGTGCGCCGCAAGGAGAAGAAGAACGTCGCCGTGGGCCAGGCCCACATCAAGAGCACGTTCAACAACACCATCATCTCGATCACCGACCCGACCGGTGCGGTGATCTCGTGGGCCTCGGCCGGCCAGGTCGGCTTCAAGGGCTCGCGCAAGTCCACCCCGTTCGCCGCGCAGATGGCCGCCGAGGCTGCCGCCCGCCGCGCCATGGAGCACGGCATGCGCAAGGTCGACGTCTTCGTCAAGGGCCCGGGCTCCGGTCGTGAGACCGCGATCCGTTCCCTGACCGCCACCGGCCTCGAGGTCGGCGCGATCAGCGACGTCACCCCTTCGCCGCACAACGGTGTCCGTCCGCCCAAGCGTCGCCGCGTCTGAGTAACGGGAAGAGAGAGTAGAGAACCATGGCCCGTTACACCGGACCCATCACCAAGAAGTCGCGTCGTCTCAAGGTCGACCTCGTCGGCGGCGACAAGAACTTCGAGCTCCGCCCGTTCCCGCCCGGCCAGCACGGCCGTCGCCGGATGCAGGAGAAGGAGTACCTCACCCAGCTGCAGGAGAAGCAGAAGGCCCGCTTCACCTACGGCGTCATGGAGAAGCAGTTCCGTGGCTACTACGAGGAAGCCTCCAAGCGCTCCGGCAAGACCGGTGACATCCTCCTGCAGATCCTCGAGTCCCGCCTGGACAACGTGGTCTACCGCGCCGGCCTGGCCCGCACCCGTCGTGCAGCCCGCCAGCTGGTGACGCACGGCCACTTCGAGGTCAACGGCGTGCGCGTCGACGTCCCGTCGTACCGCGTCGAGCAGTACGACATCATCACCGTCCGCAAGAAGTCTGCGGAGACCTATCCCTTCGAACTGGCCCGTCAGACCTTCGGCGAGCGCCCCACCCCGGCCTGGCTGCAGGTCGTCCCGGGCTCGCTGCAGATCATGATCCACCAGCTGCCCGTGCGTGAGCAGATCGACACGATCCTCACCGAGCAGCTGATCGTCGAGCTCTACTCGAAGAACTGACCCACGCGGAGGTATGCCGCGTGCGCGCCCTGCGCACGCGGCATACCTCCCGGGTGTGGTCCGGTCCACGGACAGAGGTGGGCCGGCCGGCCGGGTGACACCCGGCGCATTCATCGGCGTCATATAGCGGTCGCCGACGGAAAGGAAGAACAGCGTGCTCATCGCACAGCGCCCCACCCTCAGCGAAGAGGTCGTTGCGGACAACCGCAGCCGCTTCGTCATCGAGCCCCTCGAGCCCGGCTTCGGCTACACGCTCGGCAACTCGCTTCGCCGCACCCTGCTCTCGAGCATCCCCGGTGCGTCGGTCACCAGCATCCGCATCGACGGTGTGCTGCACGAGTTCTCCACGATCCCCGGGGTCAAGGAGGACGTCACCGAGATCATCCTCAACATCAAGGGCCTGGTCGTCTCCTCCGAGCACGACGAGCCGGTCGTGATGTACCTGCGCAAGCAGGGTGCGGGCGCGGTCACCGCGGCCGACATCGCGCCGCCGGCCGGGGTCGAGATCCACAACCCCGACCTGCACATCGCCACGCTCAACGGCAAGGGCAAGATCGAGATGGAGCTGACCGTCGAGCGCGGTCGCGGCTACGTCTCCGCCAACCAGAACAAGTCCGGTGACCAGGAGATCGGCCGCATCCCGGTCGACTCGATCTACTCGCCGGTGCTGGCCGTGACCTACAAGGTCGAGGCGACCCGTGTCGAGCAGCGCACCGACTTCGACAAGCTCATCGTCGACGTCGAGACCAAGAACTCGATGGCGCCGCGTGACGCCATGGCCTCCGCCGGCAAGACCCTGGTCGAGCTGTTCGGCCTGGCCCGCGAGCTCAACGTCGAGGCCGAGGGCATCGACATGGGCCCGTCGCCGACCGACGCCGCCCTGGCCGCCGACCTGGCCCTGCCGATCGAGGACCTCGACCTGACCGTCCGGTCCTACAACTGCCTCAAGCGCGAGGGCATCCACACCGTGGGTGAGCTCGTGGGACGCAGCGAGGCCGACCTGCTCGACATCCGCAACTTCGGTGCGAAGTCGATCGACGAGGTCAAGGCCAAGCTGGCCGGCATGGGCCTGGCGCTCAAGGACAGCCCGCCCGGGTTCGACCCGTCCGCCATCGCCGACAACTACGGCGACTACGACGACGACTTCGACGCCGATGGCCGTTCGCTGGCCGAGGACGAGCAGCTCTGACCAACCGCCGTTGACGCGCTGTCGGACCCGACCCGGTCGGGTCCGACAGCGGGTCGCACACCAAGGAGAACTACGAAATGCCTACCCCCACCAAGGGTCCCCGTCTCGGCGGCGGTCCGGCGCACGAGCGGCTGATCCTGGCCAACCTGGCCACCTCGCTGTTCGAGCACGACTCGATCACCACGACCGAGGCCAAGGCCAAGCGGCTGCGCCCGCTGGCCGAGCGGCTCATCACCTTCGCCAAGCGCGGTGACCTGCACGCCCGTCGCCGGGTCCTGTCGGTCATCTCGGACAAGGGTGTCGTGCACCGCCTCTTCACCGAGATCGCGCCCGACATGGCCGAGCGTCCGGGTGGCTACACCCGCATCACCAAGATCGGCGCCCGCAAGGGTGACAACGCCCCCATGGCCGTGATCGAGCTCGTCCGCGAGCCGCTGGCCAAGAAGGCGACGGTCAAGGAGGCGGAGGCCGCCACGAAGCGCGCTGCCAAGGACGCCGAGAAGAAGGACGCCAAGAAGGCCGACGAGGCCAAGGAGTCGGAGGCCACCGAGGCCGCGACGCTCGTCGACGCCGACACCACCGAGGCTTCGGCCAAGGAGGTCCCGGCCGGTGCCGTCGTCGCGAACGAGGACGGTTCCTCGCCCGACGCCGAGTACACGGTCAAGGGCAACGGCGACTCGGGCAAGTACCACGAGCCCGACGGCCAGTGGTACGACCAGACCATTGCCGAGTTCTGGTTCAAGTCCGCCGAGGACGCCGAGGCCGCTGGCTTCACCAAGGCCGGCGCCTGACGCCACGCAGCACCCGGAACGGGCCGCCCACCTGTGCAACGGTGGGCGGCCCGTTCGCGTATGCCGCGGGCTCGCGACCGCATGCGGGTCGCCGCCGGCACGGCTAGCGTGGAACGCACGGCGACCGCACGCTTGTCGGTCGCACTGCATCTGGAGGTGGCGAGATGAGCGAGAACCCGCGCGGGTCGGAGGCGTTCCAGGAGGCCGAGAAGAAGGCCGAGGCCGCGGACGTCGACAACACCGACACCGAGGTGATCGAGGAGCCGCAGGAGACCGGGACGGCCCGGCTGGTCGACCTCGACAACGAGCAGGACCAAGCCACCGAGGCGACGGACGCGGACGGCAACCAGCTCGAGATCGGCGACTGAGGGCGCCTCAGCCGCGGACGCTGCGGAAGGCCCCGGCCAGCGGGATGATCGCGAGCACGAGCACCATCGGCACCGCGAACCCGACCCGCAGCGACCCCGAGCCGACCGCGCCGGTGAGGACGGCCCCGAGCAGGCCGCCGACGTAGTTGAACTGGTTGAACCGGGCGATGACCGCGTCGACGCGGGCGCGTCGGTCGGCCTCGTCGACCCCGTCCCCGGCGACTGCTGCCGCCGCCGAGAACGACAGGGGTGCGATGACGGCCACCGATGCGCCGAGCACGGTGAACCCGGCCACGGCGACCGGCCACGACGGCGAGAACACGATGACCGCCAGCGCCGCGGCCGCCACCAGGGCACCGGCCCTGAGGATGGGCACCGCGCCCCAACGGTCGACGGCGGCGTCCCCGGCGAGCCGGGTCAGGCCGCTGGCCACGAGGTAGGGCAGCGTCGCCAGGGGCAGCAGCCAGGTGGGCGCGTCGTGTGCGGAGCGCAGGAAGACCGGCCCCCACGTCGTCGCCGCCGTGTCGACCATGTAGAAGAGCACCATCGCGGCACCGAGCAGCATCAGCTGTCGCCACGGGATGCGTGGGGCCACGGCCGAGCCGCGGGCCGGCTCGACGTCCGCCGAGCGGGGGAGGAGCGGTGCGGTGAGGGCGACGAGGGGCGCGAGGACGGCCAACGGGAGCAGGCCGGCGGTGATGCCGATGCCGCTCACTGCGATGGCGACCAGGGTGGCCACGATGCCGCCGCTGGTCCAGGCGCCGTGGAAGGTCGGCAGGATGGTGCGGCCGTAACGGTGCTCGAGCGCGACCGCCTGCATGTTGGTGGCCGCGTCGATGGCGCCGAGCGCCAGGCCGTATGCCGCGAGGCCGGCGACGAAGACGGCTCGCGCGGGTGCCACGGCCACCACCGCGAGCCCGATCCCGGCCACCACCAACGCCGCCCGCAGCAGCGTGGCGCTGCCGTGGCGCCGGGCTCCGACCTCGGCGAGCACCGATCCGGCGCCTGCCAGCAGCACCACCATGAGCAGCAGCCCGGAGACCGCGAGCTCGGACAGGTGCCAGCGTTCCTGGAACCGCGGCAGCCGGGTGGTGAGCGAGATGAACAGCAGGCCCTGCACGGCGAAGGTCGCCGCGACGGCTGCGCGCCGACGTCCGAGCGACACCTCAGGTCCGGTGTGGACTCCACTGACCACGGCCACACTCTGGCAGAGGGAGGCGGTACCGCTCGATAGGCTGGTGGGATGGACGAGTCGCTGCGCCTCCGGCTCGACCTGGCCTACGACGGCACTGACTTCTCCGGGTGGGCGGCCCAGCCCGGGCGGCGGACGGTCGAGGGCGAGCTGTCGGCGGCGCTGACGACGCTGCTGCGGGTGCAGAGCCCGGTGCGGCTGACGGTCGCCGGGCGCACGGATGCGGGGGTGCACGCGCGGGGGCAGGTGGCCCACGCCGACGTGGACCCCGCCGCGTGGGCCGCCGTGGTGGGTCGGTCCGACCGACTGCCCGAGGAAGCCGCCTTGACCCGGCTGCGCGGCATCCTGCCCGGGGACATCGTCGTGCACGCGGTGACGGAGGCTCCCGAGGGTTTCGACGCCCGGTTCTCCGCGCTGCGGCGGCGCTACCGCTACCTCGTGTCGGACCGGCTGGAGACGCTGGACCCGTTGCGTCGCAACGAGATCGTGGTGGTCAAGCGGCCGCTCGACGTCACCGCGATGGACGCTGGTGCGCGGTCGCTGGTCGGCCTCGCCGACTTCGCCGCCTTCTGCAAGCGTCGCGAGGGGGCCACGACGGTGCGCACACTGCTCGAGTACTCGTGGACCCGCCGCGGCGACGGGCTGCTCGAGGCGACCGTGGTCGCGGACGCGTTCTGCCACTCGATGGTGCGCTCGCTGGTGGGTGCCGTCGTGCCCGTGGGGGAGGGGCGCAAACCAGTGCAGTGGCCGGCGGAGGTGCTGCGGGCCGGCGTACGCGACCCGGGCGTGGTCGTCATGCCGCCGCACGGCCTCTCGCTCGAGGAGGTCGTCTACCCGGCCGACACCGAGCTGGCGGCGCGCGCCGAGGAGGCGCGGGCCGTGCGGACGCTCGACTGACCGCGGCGACCCCGCGCACTCACGGCGTCATGGCGGCATACCCCGCTGCGTCGTGGATCGCGAAGCCGGCGAACGCCGGCGAGCCCGCATAGGCGTCGGCCACAAGCGACAGCTGGACCTCCATCGCGCTGCGGGTGTGGCCGTAGAAGGTCTGCTTGGTCTCGGTCGGGGCATCTCCGAGGTAGGTCGCCTCCTGGCCGATGCGAACCGGAACCCCGAGGTCCTCGCCCGCGCGGATCACCTTGGCGGACAAGGCGATCGTGCCGTCGGGTCCGTCGGCGGTGTTGCGGTAGGCCATCACGGCCACGCCGTCGGTGCGACGCATGAGCTCGCGGTCGAGCGTGGACCCGTTGGCGGGCACCTGGTCGAGCCAGAACGGGATGTCCGCCTCGAGCGGTGCACCGCCGGTGTTCGCTCGAAGGGTGTCCATCGTGGTCAGCCAGCGCTTGACGACGGTGGCCCGCTTGGTGCTCCAGGCTTTGGTCGAGTAGGGCTCGATGTCCACGTGGACTCCGGTGAAGAGCCCGGTGGCCAGGGCGGGGCGCAGCCAGTTGGTGACGACCCAGGTCGGGTTGTCGACCCAGCCGGGGTCGCCGCCGAGGGCGTCGACGCGGATGCCGGCCGCGGTGGCCTGCCGGACCAGCTCGGTGAGGTCGCCGAGCTGGGGGCTCGTCCCCACGTTCGGGGGCACGGCGGCATACAGCCGGGTGATGCCGGTCGCGACGGCGAGGTCGACGATCGCCCCCGGGTCGGTCGTGTCCCACACCCACATGGCGCGGTCGGTCGAGCCGTTGCCGGACGACCCGGCCGCGCGGGCCACCCCGGGCAGGGCGACGACGGTCGCGGCGAACAGGAGCACCACGGCGACGAACCTACCGAGGGCTGACGGGCGGAGGGAGATCGTGGACACGGCTGGTTTCCTTGGCGGCACAGGGGATTGGGCTTCCTCCATGATGGGCAACCGTTGCCGCCCACGTCCGGGACTTGGTGAACTGTTTACGCACGCGGCCCTGACGCGTGGCCCAAAGTGAAGGCGAGCAAATCGGGTGACGCGACCACGCGGCATACCGGAGGATGGACCCTCGTGGGCCATCTCGACGTCAACTCCGTCAGCTTCGTCCTGCCCGACGGCAGGCCGCTGCTCGACGAGGTGTCCCTGCGGGTCGGTGAGGGCACCAAGGTGGCGCTCATCGGCCCCAACGGCACCGGCAAGACGACCCTTGGGCGGATCATCGCCGGTGACCTCGCCGCCCACGACGGAGCGGTGACGCGCTCGGGCGGCCTGGGGGTGATGCGCCAGTTCATCGGGTCGGTGCGTGACGACTCGACCGTGCGCGACCTGCTGGTGTCGGTCGCGCCCGAGCCGGTGCGCCTGGCGGCCGCGGAGATCGAGCGCACCGAGCTGCTCATGATGGAGCGCGACAGCGAGGCCGACCAGCTGGCCTACGCCCAGGCGCTCGTCGACTGGGCGGACGTCGGCGGGTACGAGTACGAGACGCTGTGGGACGTCTGCACGGTCGCGGCGCTCGGCATGCCGTTCGAGCAGGCCCAGTGGCGCAAGGTCACGACGCTGTCGGGTGGGGAGCAGAAGCGGGTCGTGCTCGAGGCGCTGCTGCGCGGGCCGGATGAGGTGCTGCTGCTCGACGAGCCGGACAACTACCTGGACGTCCCGGCCAAGCGCTGGCTCGAGGACCAGCTCGTCGCGTCGCCCAAGACGGTGCTGTTCGTCAGCCACGACCGCGAGCTGCTCGACCGGGTGGCCACCCGGATCGCGACCCTCGAGCCCGGTGCCGCGGGGTCGACGCTGTGGGTGCACGCGGGACGGTTCGCCACCTACCACCAGGCGCGCGAGGACCGGAACGACAACCTCGAGGAGCTGCGCCGCCGCTGGGACGAGGAGCACGCGAAGCTCAAGACTCTCGTGCAGACCCTGCGTGTGAAGTCCGAGTACAACGACGGGATGGCGAGTCGTTACCGTGCCGCGCAGACCCGCCTCGCGAAGTTCGAGGCGGCCGGTCCACCCGAAGCAGTTCCCTTGCGGCAGAACGTCCGTATGCGTCTTACCGGTGGTCGCACGGCCAAGCGCGCGGTCATCGCCGAGGGTCTGGAGCTGACCGGCCTGATGAAGCCGTTCGACCTCGAGGTCTGGTACGGCGAGCGCGTCGCGGTGCTCGGGTCCAACGGGTCGGGGAAGTCGCACTTCCTGAGGCTGGTGGCGGCCGGCGGGTCCGACCCCGACGCCGAGCACCGGCCAGTCGGCGACGTCGTGCCGACGCCAGTCGCGCACACGGGGCGGCTGCGGCTGGGCGCGCGCGTGCGGCCGGGATGGTTCGCCCAGACCCACGAGCAACCCGCGCTCGCGCGCCGGACGCTGCTCGAGATCCTCCATCGTGGGGACGAACACCGGGCGGGTATGCCGCGTGAGCAGGCCGCGAAGGTACTCGACCGGTACGGCCTGGCGCGGGCGTCGGAGCAGACCTTCGACTCGCTGTCCGGTGGGCAGCAGGCGCGCTTCCAGATCCTGCTGCTCGAGCTGTCGGGCGCCACCTGCCTGCTGCTGGACGAGCCGACCGACAACCTCGACCTGCACTCGGCGGAGGCGTTGGAGGAGGGGCTGGCGGCCTTCGAGGGCACGGTCCTCGCGGTCACGCACGACCGGTGGTTCGCCCGTGGTTTCGACCGCTTCGTCGTGTTCGGTGCCGACGGCTCGGTCTACGAGTCGGACGAGCCGGTCTGGGACGAGGGCCGGGTCGCCCGAGCCCGCTGAGCAGGGGCGATGGCCGAAGTCGGTCGTCGTTTGGGGATGCATGTAAAGGTTTACACAGCTAGCGTGCCGAGCACACTCGCGCACCGATGGGGTTGCGCCGTGATGTCGAGGAGCACCGATGCGTCGTCCACGTCGCCTGTATGCCGTCCTGCTCGGAGCAGCGCTCACCCTCGGTGCGGGGTCGGTCACCGCCGCGCCACTCGCCGGCGCGGCCGAGCCGGCGGCCCGGACGGCGACCCTCGCCGGGTCGCTGCAGTCCGAGCTCGGGTGCGGCGCGGACTGGGACCCGAGCTGTGCCAAGACGGACCTGACCCAGGTGGCCGGCTCCACGGCATACACGGGCACGTTCACCGTCCCGGCCGGCAGCTATGAGTTCAAGGTCGCGATCAACCACGCGTGGGACGAGAACTACGGCGCAGGTGGCGCCGCCAACGGCGCCAACATCCCGCTCGTGCTGCAGGGGCCGGCGAAGATCGAGTTCAGCTATGACGACGCGACGCACCAGGTGGGGATGCGGCCGTTGGCGCTCGCGGGTCCGGCGACCGCGCAGGACAAGGCCATGGCCGCCGACTCGCTGCGCGCCGGGCTGACCAAGGAGCGCTACTACTTCGTCATGGCCGACCGGTTCGCGAACGGCGACCCGGCCAACGACCGCGGCGGCCTCTCTGGCGACAAGCTGAAGACCGGGTACGACCCGACCAACAGCGGCTACTACCACGGTGGTGACCTCAAGGGGGTCATGGACAAGCTCGACTACATCAAAGGCCTTGGTACGACAGCGATCTGGCTGACCCCGTCCTTCAAGAACCGCCCGGTCCAGGGCGCTCCGCCGAACGACAGCGCGGGCTACCACGGGTACTGGATCACCGACTTCACCCAGGTCGACCCGCACCTGGGCACCAACGCCGAGCTCAAGAGCCTCATCGCGCAGGCGCACGCCAAGGGCATGAAGGTCTTCTTCGACATCATCACCAACCACACGGCCGACGTCATCAACTACGAGGAGGGGCAGTACACCTACCGCGACAAGGCGACCTACCCCTACAAGGACGCGTCGGGGAAGGTCTTCGACGACAAGGCGTATGCCGGCAAGCCCGGTTTCCCGGCGATGGACCCGAAGACGTCGTTCCCCTACACACCGGTCTTCACCAACCCGGCCGACGAGAACGTCAAGGTCCCGGCCTGGCTCAACGACCCGACGAACTACCACAACCGTGGTGACTCGACCTTCGCCGGTGAGTCCTCCGAGTACGGCGACTTCGTCGGTCTCGACGACCTGTTCACCGAGCAGCTCGACGTGCAGCAGGGCATGGAGGACATCTACAAGGCGTGGGTCGACTTCGGCGTCGACGGGTTCCGCATCGACACGGTGAAGCACGTCAACATGGAGTTCTGGCGCAGCTTCAGCCCCGCGATGCTGCAGGAGGCCAAGCGCACCGGCAACGACGACTTCTTCATGTTCGGCGAGGTCTACGACGCGCGCCCGTCGTTCATGAGCCAGTACACGACGACGGGGCGGCTGCCGGCCACGTTGGACTTCGGCTTCCAGGCGCAGTCGGTCAACTGGGTGCAGGGCAAGTCCGGCACGGACCTGCGCGACCTCTACGCCGACGACGACTACTACACGGACACAGACTCCAACGCCTACGAGCTGCCGACCTTCCTCGGCAACCACGACATGGGCCGGGTCGCCATGATGCTCAAGGGATCCAGCTCGGGCGACGCCGACCTCATGAAGCGCGTCAAGCTGGCCGACGCGTTGATGTTCCTGACGCGCGGGCAGCCGATCACCTACTACGGCGACGAGCAGGGCTTCATCGGCCTGGGCGGGGACAAGGCCGCGCGCCAGGACATGTTCGCCACCAAGGTGCAGGAGTACGCCGACCAGCCGGTCCTCGGCGGCCCGTCCGGGGCACGTGACCGGTACAACACGGGCGCGCCTCTCTACCAACACATCTCGCAGCTCTCGGCCCTGCGCGCGAAGTACCCCGCGCTCGCGGACGGAGCGCAGGTGCACCGCTACGCCAGCAGCAACGCAGGTGTCTTCGCGTTCTCGCGCATCGACAAGGCCAAGCGCACCGAGTACGTCGTGGCCCTCAACAACGCGACCACGGCGAAGTCCGCGACGTTCGCGACCTACGGCCACAACCAGACCTTCCGTCCGCTCTACGGCTCGACGCAGTCCGTGCGCTCGGCCAAGGACGGGCGGGTCACCGTGACCGTGCCACCGCAGTCGGCGGTGGTGTGGCAGGCGACCTCCCCGATGGACCGGCCGAGGTCCGCTCCGGCCGTCTACCTGACCTCGCCCGGCGCCGGTGACGTCGTCGGCGGTCGCGCCGAGATCGGTGCGGCCATCCCGGACAACACCTTCGCGCAGGTGACCTTCGCCTACCGGCCGGTCGGCACGTCGAAGTGGACGACCCTCGGCACGGACGACAACGCGCCATACCGCGTCTTCCACGACGTGAGCGGGATGCCCAAGGGCACCCTGCTCGAGTACCGCGCGATCGCCAAGGACTCCGCGGGCCAGGTGTCGGCCACGTCGTCCTACGGCGTCGTCGGTGACCCGAAGGCCTCCGGCGGCGGTGGCGGTGGCGTCGGCCCGGTGGTGCAGCCGGACAACGTCAGCGTGCCCGGCGACCACAACAGCGAGATGGGTTGTGCCGGTGACTGGGCGCCGGACTGCGCGCAGGCGCAGCTCGCGCTCGACCCCAGGGACCAGATCTGGAAGGGCACCTACACCCTCCCAGCCGGCCCGTACGCCTACAAGGCCGCCATCAACAAGTCGTGGGACGAGAACTACGGTGCGGGCGGCGTGCCGGGTGGCGACAACATCTCCTACACGGCGCCCAGCGGACCGGTGACCTTCTACTACGACCACGCCACGCACTGGGTGACCTCCGACGCCCAGGGCCCGATCATCACCGCACCCGGCTCGTTCCAGAGCGAGCTGGGCTGCCCGGCCGACTGGTCGCCGGACTGCATGCGGCCCTGGCTGCAGGACCCTGACGGCGACGGCACCTACACGTGGTCGACGACCGAGCTGCCCGCCGGGGTCTACGACTTCAAGATCGCCCATGGCCTGAGTTGGGACGAGAACTACGGTGCCGGTGGTGCCCCGGGCGGCGCCAACATCAGCGTCACCGTGCCGAGCGACGGCATGGTCGTGAGCATCTCCTACAACCTGGCCACCCACGTCGCGACGCCGACGGTCGCCCGCGCCGGTTCGCAGCCCGACCTCACCAAGGCGCGCGCGATCTGGGTCAGCCGCGACCTGCTCGCCTGGCCGGCCGACATGGTGCCCGAGGGAGCGGAGCCGGCACTGCTGCGGTGGTTGCTCGCCTGGTCGAGCGACGGCGGGCTCGCCGTCGACGCCGAGGCCATCACGGGGGGCGAGAGCGCTCCTCTTCGCTACGACCCGCGTGGGCTGCCGGCGTCGGTGACCAGTGAGCACCCCGAGCTCAAGGGCTACCTCGCGCTGCGCCTCGACAAGAAGATGGCCAAGAAGGTGCCGGAGATCCTGCGCGGGCAGGTCGCCGTCGCGATGACCGACACGCTGGGACGCGTGCTCGACGCGACCGGCGTCCAGACGGCATACGTGCTCGACGACGTGTATGCCGCGAGGGCCACTCGCGGCGCCTACGGCGTCACCTTCCATGGTGCACGGCCGAGCTACCGCCTGTGGGCGCCCACTGCACAGAAGGTCGACCTGCTGACCTGGGCGCCGGGGTCCGCGGCCGATGCGCCGGTGAGTGCCGCGACGCGAACCGCGATGAAGCGCGGCAGTGACGGCTCCTGGTCGGCGTCTGCCGGCAGGAAGAACGCGCGGTACCTCTACGAGGTCACCGTCTGGGTGCCGTCGACGCAGAAGGTCGAGACGACCACGGTCACCGACCCCTACTCGGTCGCGCTCACCCTCGACTCGACGAGTCGGTGGCGGTCGACCTGGCCGACGCGGCATACCAACCGACGCTGTGGAAGAAGACTCCCTCACCCAGGCTCAAGCAGGACGTGGACTCGACCATCTACGAGCTGCAGGTCCGGGACTTCTCGGTCAATGACCCGACCGTGAGCGCCGAGAACCGCGGCAGCTACCTCGCCTTCGCCGAGAACGGCAACGGCACCAAGCACCTGCGCAAGCTGGCGCAGGCAGGGCTCAACACCGTGCACCTGCTGCCGACGTTCGACATCGCGTCGATACCTGAGGACCCGGCGAAACAGGCTGTGCCGCAATGCGATCTGCGTTCCTACCCGCCTGACAGCGAGGAGCAGCAGGCGTGCATCGACAAGATCCGGGCCAAGGACGCGTTCAACTGGGGCTACGACCCGTGGCACTGGATGGCACCGGAAGGCTCGTACACCTCGACCGCCGCGAAGGCCGACGGGGGAGCGCGGGTAGCGGAGTTCCGCACCATGGTCGGGGCCCTGCACCGCAGCGGCCTGCGCGTCGTGCTCGACCAGGTCTACAACCACACCCCGGCTTCCGGACAGGCGCAGACCAGCGTCCTGGACAAGGTCGTGCCGGGCTACTACCAGCGCCTCAACGCGACCGGTGCCGTGGAGACGTCGACCTGCTGCCAGAACATCGCGACCGAGCACGCCATGGCACAGAAGGCGATGGTGGATTCCGTTGTCCTGTGGGCGAAGTACTACAAGGTCGACGGGTTCCGGTTCGACCTGATGGGCCACCACTCCAAGGCCAACATGCTCGCGGTGCGGTCGGCGCTGGACCAGCTGACGCTCAAGAGGGACGGCGTCGACGGCAGGTCCGTCTACGTCTACGGCGAGGGCTGGAACTTCGGTGAGGTCGCGAACAACGCGCGGTTCGAGCAGGCGACGCAGGGTCAGCTCGGGGGCACCGGGATCGGCACCTTCTCGGACCGCCTGCGGGACGCGGTGCGTGGCGGTGGGCCGTTCGACGACAACCCGCGCACGCAGGGCTTCGGTAGTGGGGAGGCGACCGATCCCAACGGCGACAGCGGCGCCAACCCCGACGCAGCCAAGCGGTTGAAGCACGACACCGACCTCACCCAACTCGGTCTCGCGGGCAACCTGCGTGACTTCTCGTTCCGCCTCAACGAGAACGGCGCGGTGACCCGCGGTGACAAGGTGGACTACAACGGGTCGCCCGCCGGGTATGCCGACCAGCCGGACGAGGTCGTGACCTACGTCGACGCGCACGACAACGAGACGCTGTGGGACAGCTTGACCTACAAGCTTCCGGTGACGACGTCGATGGCCGACCGGGTGCGGATGAACACCGTCTCGCTGGCCACCACGGCGCTGTCCCAGACGCCGTCGTTCTGGCACGCCGGTGCGGACCTGCTGCGCTCGAAGTCGTTGGACCGCAACAGCTATGACAGCGGCGACTGGTTCAACACACTCGACTGGACCGGTGCCGACAACGGGTTCGGCCACGGCCTGCCGCTCAAGGGTGACAACGAGGCCAAGTGGCCGTACCAGAAGCCGTTGCTCGCCAACCCGGCGCTGAAGCCCCAGGCGGCGGACGTGCAGAGCGCCACAGCTGCCGCGCAGGACCTGCTGCGGCTGCGGTTCTCGACGCCGTTGTTCCGCCTCGGCAACGCCGACGCGATCAACGCCAAGGTGTCGTTCCCCGCCAGTGGCACGGCCGACGCCCGCCCGGGTGTGATCGCGATGCGGGTTGACGACACGAAGGGCCGGGACGCCGACCCGTCGCTGCGTGGCCTCGTCGTGGTGTTCAACGCCTCGCCCGGTGCGGTGACGCAGAAGGTGCCGGGTCTGGCGGGGGCGTCGCTCACCCTGTCGCCGGTGCAGTCCGGTGGCTCGGACCCAGTCGTCAAGGGCGCCACCTGGGATGTCGCATCAGGGGCGGCGACGGTGCCCCCACGCACGGTGGCGGTCTTCGTGCAGCGGTGACCACGCGGCATACCCATTGTCCTGCAACGGTTCCCGCCAACCCTGTGCCAGCACAGGGTTGGCGGAAACCGGACAGGGTGGAGCATGTCCGGATCCCGCTAACTTGTCCGCGGGCGGTCGGCCCTGGCGGTGGTGACGAAGTCGGCCACGTTGCCGAGCGGTCGTCGTCCGCCGGTCCACACGGCCCGCAACGAGCGGGACAGGTCGAGCCCCTCGACCTCGACCACGGCCAGCTGACCCGCGGCGACCGCGTCGTCGACCGCCAGCTCGCTGAGCACCGCGGGGGCGGTGCCCGCCATCGTCGCCACGCGCACCGCGGCGTTGCTCGACAGGGTCTGGGCCGGCGCGACGACGGCGAGACCCAGGCCGGACAACGCGTCGACGAAGGTGCGCCGCGTGCCGGACCCCTCCTCGCGCAGGATCAGCGCGGTGCCGGCCAGCTCCTCGGGCGTGATTCGGCGGCGGCGACGGGTCCACGGGTGGTCCGGGCGCACCACGACGACGAGCCGGTCCCGCGCAACGACCGCGCCGTGCAACCCGCGCAGCGGCTGGGCCGACTCGATGAACCCGAGGTCGTGCTCGCCCTCCCTGACGCCCTCGAGCACGTGGTCGGAGTTGAGGACGGCCAGCTCTGCCCCGACCGTCGGGCGCTCGGCCTGGAACGCCGCGAGCCACCGTGGCGCGAGATACTCGGCGACGGTCATGCTCGCGGCGACGCGCAGGTGCGACTCCCGGTCGGAGCGCAGCGCGCGCGAGGCGACCTGGAGCTCGCGCGCAGCGTCCAGCACCCGGCGCGACCAGTCGACGAAGAGGGCGCCGTCGGACGTGGTCGTCGAGCCCTGGGCGGTGCGCTCGAGCAGCTTGACCCCGAGGCGGCGCTCGAACCGGGCGATGGCCGTGCTGGCGCTTGGCTGGGACACTCCGGCGCGTGCCGCGGCCGCCCGCAGGCTCCCCAGCTCGGCGACGCCGACGAGCAGCTCGAGGACGCCGAGGTCCGGCCAGCGGTCGCTCGCCTGCGCCATGTCTGCCTCCTCCAGCCGTGATAGTCAATGACTATAGGGTGATACCGACGTCGAGACTACCCACGGGGTGCGGCATGAGACAGGTTGGGGGACATGGCACAGGGGACCGACGTCGACGCAGGTATGCCGGGTGCGCCAGTGACCGGCAGCGACGACGAGGCGGGGGTGGACGCCGGACGACGCAAGTCGCGCGCGGGCCTCTTGCCCGGCGTCGCCCTCGCGGGCGCGGCGGCAGTGGTCGCCCTCGGCGCGCAGCAGCTGCTCCCCACGGTCAGCCCGCTCCTGGTGGCGATCGTGCTGGGCGTGGTGTTCGCCAACCTGCGGCCCGTCCACGCCCCGCTCGAGCCGGGGCTGCGGTTCGCGTCGAAGCGCGTGCTGCGGATCGGCGTGGTGCTGTTGGGTTTCCAGCTCGCCCTCGATGACATGGTCGGTCTCGGCGCGGCGATGCTGCTCGTGGTCGTCGCAGTGGTCGCCATCGGCATCGGCGGCGGCCTGCTCATGGGTCGCGCGCTCGGCCTGCGGCCCGTGCAGAGCCTGCTCATCGCCTGTGGCTTCTCGATCTGCGGGGCGGCGGCCGTGGCTGCGGTCGAGGGCGCGGTCGACGCCGACGACGAGGACGTCGCCTCCGCCGTCGGGCTCGTTGTCCTCTACGGCACCCTCATGATCGGCGTCGTCCCACTCCTGCTGGGTGCCCTTCACCTGCCGGGGCACGAGCAGGGCCTCATCGCCGGGGTGTCGATCCACGAGGTCGCCCAGGTCGTCGCGGCCGGAGGCATCATCGGTGGGGGAGCCCTGACCGTCGCGGTGGTGGTCAAGCTCGCCCGCGTCCTGATGCTGGCTCCGGTGATCCTCACGATCGGGCTCGTGCGCCGCCGCAGTGGTGAGCGGACGAGCGGCGCCCGCCCACCGCTGGTGCCCCTGTTCGTCCTCGGCTTTCTCGGGGCAGCGGTCGTGCGCACCGTCGCCCACCTCGACCCGGCACTCCTCGACGGCATCAAGGCGCTGCAGACCGTCTGCCTGTCGGCGGCGATGTTCGCGCTCGGCTGCGGAGTCAGGTTCACCCTGTTGCGGTGGGTCGGCGCGCGACCGGTCGTGCTGGGCGCGCTCGGCAGCGCCCTGGTGCTGGCGGTCTCGACCGGCGGCGTGCTGCTCGTCGCCTGAGCGCGCGTCGGGCCGGTTAGGTGCGTCAGCCCTCTGCGGCCTTCGCGTCGACCAGCTCCTGCACAGCCTGCGGGATCGTCGTCTCGAAGTCCAGCAGCTTGGCCCAGGTCGGGGTGACCGTGACGACCACCATCTGTTCGTAGAGGGCGCGCACCCCCGCCTCCCACTGCGGCATCGCCTCCGGGTCGACGGTCTTGCGGGTGGCCTCGACGAACCCGTCGGGGACGCCGTCGACCACCTCCAGGTCGGCGGTGCCGCGCACGAGGAGCACGCGCGGCGGCAGGCCGGCGGTGTCGATGGTCAGCGCGACGCGCGGGTCGGCCTCCAGGTGGCGCACCTTGGGCGCCTTGGGGGTCGTCCACATCTGGAACCGGGCGCCATCCCAGCCGAACCCGATCGGCACGACGCGTGGTGCGCCATCGGTGCCGGTGTAGGCGAGCCGGGCGGGCGTGGCACCACCCAGCAGGTCCTGGGCGATGGGCTGGGCGAGGACTGCCGCGATCTGGTCTGCGTTCATGGTGTGCTCCTTCGGAGATCGGTATGCCGTGTGGTCACCCCTGGGACGGAGCCACCGCGGTGTCCTCGACATCGGTCGGAAGGGACTTCTCCCGGCGTCGCGCCGGGAGGAAGCAGACGAAGCCGACGATGCTGATGACCCCGGCGACGACCATGGCCGTGGAGATCGAGGTCCGCGCCGCCAGCACACCGAGCAGGGGTCCGGCGATCGCGCCGCCGGCCTGCATCACCAGGGAGCCCATCGACAGGATGGTCGCGCGGTTGGTCGACGAGGCCTCCCGGTGCATGAGCCCCATGTAGGCCGGGCTGGCGAGGCCGTGGGTCGTGTAGGTGAACAGGAACGCCACGACGAGCGCCACCGGCCCGAGCACCAGGCCCATGACGATCACGCCGAGCCCGTTGACGATGCGCCCGACGATGGCGGCACGCACCAGCCCGAGCCGGTCGGCGAGCTTACCGCCGAGCCACGAGCCCGCGGAGTAGAGCGCCCAGCCACCCGCGGCGGCCGGCCCCATCCAGACGCCGGCCTTGGTCTCGGACCCGAGCAGCTCGGAGAGCCGCAGGGGCATGAGGGTCTCGTAGGCCATCATCCCGGTCACCCAGAACAGCTCGACGAGGACCAGCGAGCGCAGGATCGTGTTGCGGCGCAACAGGTTCAGCCCATCGCGGATCACGCCGGGCGTCTCGCGCACCGAACCCGCCAGGCGGGACCGCAGGTGCCCCTCGGTGCGCGGCTTCTCGCGCAGCAGCACGAGGGTGGCCACGAGGTGCACCACGCACAGGGCGACGAAGACCTGGATCGGCAGCAGCAGCGCACTGGAGTCCTTGAACGGGTGCCACGCTACGAGCGCGCCGGAGACGAGTGCACCTCCGCCCATCCCCACTCCGACGAGCACGCCCTGCGTCGACATGGCTCCGTGGACGTCCGCGCCGGGCTCGCGCTCGTGGACGGTGTCGACGTACCACGCCTCCAGTGGCCCGGAGTCGAGCGCCCGGTAGACGCCCATGAGCCCGGCGGCGAGGGCGAACTGCCAGAACGAGTGGGCGTAGAGGTAGGCGACGCCGGCGATGACGTTGACGACCCCCGCGACGAGCAGGACAGGCTTGCGGCCGAGCACGTCGGCAAAGCCGCTCGTGGGGAGCTCCAGCAGGAAGACCATGATCCCCTGCGCGGTCATGTAGAGCGTGATCTGCTCGATCGTGAGGCCGCGCTCGCGGGCGATGAGGGTGAAGAGACCGACGACGAAGCCGACCGGCAGCCACCGCGTCGTCGACAGGATGAGGAAGACGCGCTTGGCGGCGGCGGGCGACAGGGTGCTCATGCGGGGTCCCCGCGGAGTATTCGGAGGAGCGAAGCGGGGGAGAAACTTCGTGGGGTGCTCATGGCTGGCTCACTTCTGGTCCTTGCCGCGCGGTGCGCGGTCCAGGTCGAGGGGGTAGGAGGCCGTGTAGATGGCCAGGCGTCGGGCATTGGGGTTGCCCTGACCGACGCGGCGGTACTTGAGGATCACCTCGTCGATCTCGGCCTTGAGGGCCTCGAGCTGCTCGGCGGTGGCGACGACGAACGAGTCGCCCATGCCGGCCGCGTCACGCCACTCGGTGGGCCAGGAGCCCTCGACGTCGAGCCAGCGGCCGAACTGCTCACCGAAGTGGCGCAGGTAGTCGCGGGTCAGCCAGTTGAGTGCGGTCTCGGCGTCCTCGTCGTCGGCGAAGTCGCTGGGCTCCCAGGTGTGGAACTCCGTGGCGGCCCGCCAGAGCCGGCGCTTGCCCTCCCCCTCGCCGGTGTCGGCGACGAGACCGACCGACTCGAGCTTGCGCAGGTGGTAGGACGTGGCACCCGAGTTGGTGTCGAGCCTGGTCGCGAGGTCGGTGGCCGTGGCGGGCCCGCCGAGCCGCAGGGCGCTGAGCAGCCGGGAGCGCAACGGGTGGGCGAGCACCTTGACCGCGGTGGCGTCGAGCCGCAGCCCGGTCATGTCGCCGATCTGCTCGATGCGGGGCCCGGAGCCCGGGGTGGCGCCGGTGTCGTCGGCAGGTTTGCGGGAAGCAGGGGGAGGGGCCATGTGTGCACAATACCTTTGCACACTCTGTTTGCACAAGTTCTTTGCACGTATGCCGCGAGCCCACGTTTTTGCAGGTCAGAGCCCCTTTGGGTGCCCTCCGTCGGTGATTTGGGTGTCCGGCTGCCCACCCGTAAACTTGACCACTGTTGTGCCGTGCGCCCTCGAAAGGCGACGCAGAACGCGCCTCGGGCGCCCACGGCATACCCGCACCACTCATCACCTGTCAGAAAAGGGCACAACCTTGCGCACCTTCACCCCCAAGCCGGCCGAGGTCACTCGGAACTGGCACGTCATCGACGCCACGGACGTCGTGCTGGGTCGCCTCGCGAGCCACACCGCGACGCTCCTGCGCGGCAAGCACAAGACGACCTTCGCGCCGCACGTCGACGGTGGCGACTTCGTCATCATCATCAACGCCGAGAAGGTCGCCCTCACCGGCGCCAAGCTCGAGCAGAAGAAGGCCTACCGTCACTCGGGCTTCCCGGGCGGCCTCAAGAGCACGACCTACACCGAGCTGCTCGCCAAGGACCCGACCAAGGCCATCGAGAAGGCCGTCCGCGGCATGCTGCCCAAGACCACCCTCGGTCGCCAGCAGCTGACGCACCTCAAGGTGTACGCCGGTGCCGAGCACCCGCACGCCGCCCAGAAGCCCGTTCCGTTCGAGATCTCCCAGGTCTCCCAGTAAGGATCCCCGTGACTGAGAACATCAACAACGACGTCCTCGAGAGTGACGAGCCCGAGGTCAGCGAGTACACCTCCGAGTCCGAGGGTCCCGTCACCGACGAGCCGACCCGCCGCCCCAGCGCCTCCGCCCCCGGCGGCGCCACCGGTCGCCGCAAGCAGGCCATCGCCCGCGTGCGCATCGTCCCCGGCACCGGCGAGTGGAAGATCAACGGGCGTTCGCTCGAGGAGTACTTCCCCAACAAGGTGCACCAGCAGATCGTCAACGAGCCGCTCAAGGTGCTCGAGCTCGACGGCGCCTACGACGTGCTGGTGCGCGTCCACGGCGGTGGCCCCTCGGGCCAGGCCGGTGCCGTGCGCCTCGGTGTCGCCCGTTCGCTCAACGGGGTCGACGAGGAGCTCAACCGCCCGGCGCTGAAGAAGGCCGGCTTCCTCACCCGTGACGCCCGCGTCCCGGAGCGCAAGAAGGCCGGTCTCAAGAAGGCCCGCAAGGCTCCGCAGTACAGCAAGCGCTGATCCCGCGCGCTGCACGCTCACCGTGCAGCGCCGGTCCGAAGGCGGCACCCGGACAACTCGGGTGCCGCCTTCGGCGTCTGTAGGGGGAGTAGGTTCGTCCAGATGCGTCCGCGCGCGTGCGGGTGCGGCTGGGTGTCCTGCCTCCGGTGGCGCCTCGTATGCCGCGTGCGCGCCTGATCGTTCGAAAGGCACCTCTTCATGGCACGACTGTTCGGGACCGACGGAGTCCGGGGACTCGCGAATGTCGACATCACGGCGGAGCTGGCCCTGCGGCTGAGCGTCTCCGCCGCGCACGTCTTGGGGCGTGAGGCCCGCGAGGCCGGGCGCAAGCCCAAGGCGGTCGTGGGCCGCGACCCGCGGGCGTCGGGTGAGTTCCTCTCGGCGGCGGTGGTGGCCGGATTGGCATCCGCCGGTGTCGACGTCCACAACGTGGGGGTGCTCCCCACCCCGGCCGTCGCGTTCCTGACCGCCGACATGGACGCCCACTTCGGCGTCATGCTCTCGGCATCGCACAACGCCATGCCCGACAACGGGATCAAGTTCTTCGCCGCAGGCGGGCACAAGCTGCCCGACTCGGTCGAGGACGAGATCGCCGCCCAGCTCGACCGTGAGTGGGAGCGCCCCACCGGCGCCCAGGTCGGCCGGGTGCACGAGAACCGCGCCGGTCAGGCGCGCTACGTCGCGCACCTGCTCGAGGCGCTGCCGCACCGGCTCGACGGGCTGAAGGTCGTCATCGACGGTGCGCACGGCGCGGCCTCGGCGGTGTCGCCCGAGGTGTTCCGCCTCGCCGGCGCGGAGGTGGTCGAGATCGGTGCCGAGCCCGACGGGCTCAACATCAACGACGGCTACGGCTCCACCCACCTCGACCACCTCAAGGCCGCGGTCGTGGCCAAGGGTGCCGACCTCGGCATCGCCCACGACGGCGACGCCGACCGCTGCCTCGCCGTGGACGCCGACGGCAACGAGATCGACGGCGACCAGATCATGGGCATCCTCGCCGTGGCCCTGAAGTCCCGCGGCGCGCTGGCCTCGGACACCCTCGTCGCCACCGTCATGAGCAACCTCGGGCTGCTCCAGGCCATGGAGCGCGAGGGCATCACCGTGCGCCAGACCGGGGTGGGGGACCGCTACGTCCTGGAGGACATGCGCGCCGGCTCCTACTCGCTCGGCGGCGAGCAGAGTGGCCACGTCATCATGCTCGAGCACGGCACGACCGGTGACGGCGTGCTGACCGGGCTCATGCTCGCCGCTCGCGTCGCGGAGACCGGCCAGTCGCTGGCCGAGCTGGCCACCGTCATGCAGCGGATGCCGCAGGTGCTGATCAACGTCAAGGGCGTCGACAAGACCCGGGTCGACTCCGACGAGGAGCTCCAGCGTGCGGTCAAGGAGCAGGAGGAGTTGCTCGCCGGCTCCGGACGCGTGCTGCTGCGCAAGTCCGGCACCGAACCCGTGGTGCGGGTCATGGTCGAGGCGGCCGACGAGGCCCAGGCCCAGCAGGTCGCCGATACCCTCGTGGGTGTCGTCCGTGACCGCCTCACCCTCTGAGGTCCCTCGCCAACGCCGAGACGAGGTATGCCGCGGGGCCCAGCCACGCGGCATACCTCGCCTCGGGCGATGCGGGCCCAGGATGCGTCAGGGAGCGGCGCGGCGCAGACCGAGCCACGCCAGGGAGGCGCAGGCGACGGCCAGCAAGGCGGGGTAGCCGGCGGTCAGGCCGACGAAGCTCGAGTCGGTGAAGAACCGACCGATCGCCGCCCACCAGTCCTGCCATGTGACGAGCAAGGTGACGACGGCGATCAGCAGCAGGCTCGTGATCGTGAGGGTGTAGACACCCGACTGGCCCCAGCGCTTGAAGACCACGCCGATCACCATGCCGAGCGCCGACAGCATCGCGAACGGCACGGCATACATGAGGAAGCGAGCGCCCAGGTTGCCCTGGTCGAAGACCCACGGGGCAAAGAACTTCATGTCCACGCCCCACCCGCTGGTGGCGGCCTCGACCCGGCTCAGCGCGGTCAGGGCGACACCGGCGACAACGCTCTGGAGCAGCAGCATCAGGACGGTCCCGCCGAAGTAGGCCTTGCGGGTCAGGCTGAGCCCCATGGCGAACGGGAAGCCCTGGGTCCACAGCTGGAGGTTCGCGATGAGCGCGACGAAGTAGAGCGAGGCCAGCGCCCCTGTCTGGCGGTCAGGCACCGGGACGTCGTCTGGAAGCACGGCGAAGATCGCCCAGTTGACCGCGAACGTCATGGCGAGGATGGCCCAGGGCCAGCCGACGCTGGTGAGGCTGTTGACGAGGCTCAGGCGCAGCGCCTTGACGACGTGACTCATGATGCGACCCTCTCGGGAGTGTGGTCGGGCGCCGTGCCCGCGGCGGTGGTGGCGCGGACGACGAGCTGCTGGAGTGAGACGGGTTCGAGGGTGAGGCCCTGCTGCCGGGCGTGGTCCGCGCTCGCGCCACGGATGGTCATGCGCGCGAAACCGCCCAGGTCCTCGCGCTGCAGGACCTCGTGGTCGGTGGCGAACGACTCGACGGCCGCGCGGGGTCCGCTCACGACGACCGCACTGCCGCGCAGGCTGTCGGCGTCGCTGTCGATCATCACGCGGCCGTGGTCGAGGACGACGACGTGCTCGATGAGGTCGGCCACCTCGTCGATGAGGTGCGTCGACAGGACGATGGTGCGCGGGTGCTCGCCATAGTCGGCGACCAGTCGGTCGTAGAACAGCTGTCTCGCAACGGCATCCAGCCCGAGGTAGGGCTCGTCGAAGAAGGTCAGTGGCGCCCGGGAGGCGAGGCCGACGATGACGCCGACGGCCGAGCGCTGGCCGCGGCTCAGCTTGCGGACCAGTTGCCCGGTGAGGAGGCCGAACGCGTCCACGAGCTCCCGGGCCAGGTTCTCGTCCCAGAGGGGGAAGGCGATTCGGGCCCCATCGAGAACGTGGCGCACCTTGTGCGCCTGCGGGTAGGTCTGGTTCTCGCCGATGAAGCAGACGCGGTCGAGGACCCCACTGTTCTCGTACGGGTTCTCGCCGAAGACACGCACCCGGCCCTCGCTGGCGAAGGACCGGGCGGTGGCGATGGACATGAACGTGCTTTTGCCGGCACCGTTGCGGCCCAGCAGGCCGGTGATGCGGTGCTCGCCCAGGGCGAGGCTGACGTTGTCGAGCGCTGTGATGCCGCCGTAGCGCTTGGACACCGCGTTGAACTCGATGACGCTCATGCGCCGTTCTCCTTTGGCTTCCAGGTGTCGATGAGCTTGCTGACGTAGTCGGTGTCGAGGCCGAGCTTTGCGGCCTCGGTCATGAGCGGTGTGACGTACTCCTGCAGGAAGCGCTCGCGCCGCCGCTCCAGCAGCTGCGCCCGCGCCCCCTCGGCGACGAACATGCCGATCCCCCTTCGTTTGTAGATCACCCCGTCGGTCACCAGCTGGGCTACGCCCTTGGCTGCCGTCGCCGGGTTGATCCGGTGGAACGCCGCGAGCTCGTTGGTCGAGGGCACCGGGCTCTCCTCTGCGATCGACCCGTCGACGATCGAGCTCTCGATCTGCTCGGCGATCTGCAGGTAGATGGGCCGGCCCTCATCCATCACGAGGTCGCCCTCATTCGGTTAGCCGGTTCGTTAGTCATGTAGGTAACCATGCAACCGGAGCGTCGTCCCTGTCAACACCACGCCCCGCTGAGGAGCCACGCGCGCGACGGCCGACGTCCCGGCATACGGTCGGGGTGGAATCTCGGGCGGCCGGCGGGAGTTGGCCCCGGTGGACACATCGTGTGCCCGACCGTGAACCCAACAGACCCAACAGACCCCAACAGACAGGGAGTGTCATGCCGTTCGAAGCAGTCACCGAGGAGCTCTACACCAGCGCCGCCACCGCCCACGGTGGGCGTGAGGGCACCGTCAAGAGCGAGGACGGCGTCGTCGACCTGCCCCTCGGCAAGCCGGGAAGCGTGAGCAACCCCAAGGCCAACCCCGAGACCCTGTTCGCGGCCGGGTACGCCTCGTGCTTCAGCGGTGCGCTTGCGGCGGTGGCCAAGCGCGAGGGCGTCGACGTGGGTGACGCCCCCGTCACGGCGACCGTGCACTTCGGCAAGACCGACAGCGGTTTCGGGTTGGCGGTGGACCTCGTCGCCGAGCTGCCGGGCCTGGACGCCGAGCAGGCCAAGAGCCTGGTCGAGGCGGCGCACCAGGTGTGCCCCTACTCCAAGGCCACCCGCGGCAACATCGAGGTGAACGTCTCGGTCGCCTGAGTCGTCTCCACTGACGCAGGGGCGGTATGCCGCGTGGCCCCCTCGCGGCATACCGCCCCTTTGCGTGCGCTCAGACCCGCTGGTCCACCAGGCCGGTGTCGACGTCGTAGATGAAGCCGCCGACCTCGACGCGGTCGGCGATGAGGGGGTGCGAACGGACCGCGGCGACGTCCTGGCGCAGCGCGGCCTCCTGGTCGGCGATCACGTGGAAGCCCTGCCACGAGGCGTCCTGGCCGGACAGCTCGGTGATCTTCTCGCGCAGCTCCTGCTCGGTGTTCTTCGTCATCGCGCACTTGGTGTGGGGGACGACGAGGATGCGGTTGACGCCCAGCAGGTGCACTCCGAGGACGAGCGCCTCGAGGGCGTTGGCGGTGATGCGGCCACCAGGGTTGCGGAAGATCTTCGCGTCACCGGGGTCGAGGCCCAGCATCCGCAGCGGGTCGATGCGTGAGTCCATGCAGGTGACGATGGCGACACCCGCGTGGGCGATGCCGTCGAAGCCGCCGGTGGAGAACTCGTGCTCGGCGTAGACCTTGTTGGCGTCGATCAGGTCATCGAAACCGCTTGGCGTGGAAGGCTTTTCGCTCATTTCAGTCCCGGTCGCTTGGGGATGGTGGTCGCCATCGGGGTGGTCGTGGTGGCAAAGAAGTCGTTGCCCTTGTCGTCGACGACGATGAAGGCAGGGAAGTCCTCGACCTCGATCTTCCACACCGCCTCCATGCCGAGCTCCTCGTACTCGAGGACCGAGACGCTCTTGATGCAGTCCTGGGCGAGCCGGGCGGCCGGGCCACCGATCGAGCCGAGGTAGAACCCGCCGTGGCTCGCGCAGGCGTCGGTCACCTGCTTGGACCGGTTGCCCTTGGCCAGCATGACCTTCGAGCCGCCGGCGGCCTGGAACTGCTCGACGTAGGAGTCCATCCGGCCCGCGGTCGTCGGCCCGAACGAGCCGCTGGCGTAACCCTCCGGCGTCTTGGCCGGGCCGGCGTAGTAGACCGCGTGGTCCTTGAGGTAGTCGGGCATGCCCTCGCCCGCGTCGAGCCGCTCCTTGATCTTGGCGTGCGCGATGTCGCGGGCCACCACGAGCGGTCCGGTGAGCGAAAGTCGTGTCTTGACAGGGTGTTTCGACAGCTCGGCCAGGATCTCCTCCATGGGTCGGGTGAGGTCGACCTCGACGACCGCGCCCTTGCCGGTGGAGGAGGCGCCGACGGCGTCCTCGGAGTCCACCGAGTCCGCGGTGAGCGAGTCGTGGGTCTGCTCGGGCAGGAACCGCGCCGGGTCGGTCTCGAACTGCTCGATGAACACGCCCTCGGCGGTGATCTTGCCGAGCACCTGACGGTCGGCGGAGCACGACACCGCGATGGCCACCGGCAGGGAGGCGCCGTGCCGGGGCAGGCGGATGACCCGGACGTCGTGGCAGAAGTACTTGCCACCGAACTGCGCACCGATCCCGAACTCGCGGGTCAGCCCGAGCACCTCCTCCTCGAGCTCGGTGTCGCGGAACCCGTGCCCGGTGGCGGCGTCGCCGGACGTCGGCAGGTGGTCGAGGTACTTGGCGCTGGCGTACTTGGCGGTCTTGAGCGCGTACTCCGCACTGGTGCCGCCGATGACGATGGCCAGGTGATAGGGCGGGCAGGCGGCCGTGCCGAGGGATCGCAGCTTCTCGTCGAGGAAGCGGCGCATCGCCTCGGGGTTGAGGATCGCCTTGGTCTCCTGGAAGAGGAACGACTTGTTGGCGCTGCCGCCGCCCTTGGCCATGAAGAGGAACTTGTAGGCGCCGTCGGCCTCGGGCGAGGTGTCGGCGTAGATCTCGACCTGGGCGGGCAGGTTGGAGCCGGTGTTCTTCTCCTCCCACATGGTGACCGGGGCCATCTGCGAGTAGCGCAGGTTGAGCCGGGTGTACGCGTCGTAGACACCGCGGGCGAGCGGCTCCTCGTCGTCGCCCTCGGTCAGCACCCGCTGGCCCCGCTTGCCGACCACGATCGCGGTGCCGGTGTCCTGGCACATCGGCAGCACACCGCCCGCGGCGATGTTGGCATTCTTGAGCAGGTCGAGCGCCACGAACTTGTCGTTGTTGCTCGCCTCGGGGTCGTCGAGGATCTTGGCGAGCTGGGCGAGGTGCCCGGGCCGCAGGTAGTGCGCGATGTCGTGCATCGCGGTCTCGGTGAGGAGCCGTAGGGCTTCCGGTGACACCTGGAGGAACGGGCGCCCGTCGGGTCCGTCGACCGTGCTGACGCCGTCGGTCGTGAGCAGCCGCCACGGCGTCTGCGGCTCGCCGTTGCCCCCGGCTCCGGGGAGCAGGTGCTCGAAGGTGAACTCTGGCATCGGGGGTCTTCTCCTTGCTGGCGCTGCGGTCGTGCGGTGCTGCGGGTCCGTGGGATGGGTCAGGGCGAGGTATGCCGCGTGGCTGGCTAGAGCTCGTCCAGGCTGGGTGCGTAGGCGCCGGCCTTGCCGACGGTGACGGCGCTGGTGGCGAGGCCGCGCTCGACCGCGGGGCGCACGTCGTCAAGGGTGGCCGTGGCGAGCCGGTCGCGGGCGCCCGCGTCGCCGAGCAGTCCGGCGGCCACGAGGCCCGACACGAGGCCGGCCATGAAGGAGTCGCCGGCACCGACCGTGTCGACGACGTGCTCGGCGAGCGTCGGAACGGTGGTGACCTCGTCGCTCGAGGCGACGCGGAACATGACACCGGCAGCGCCCCGGGTCACGACCGCGAGACCCGGGCCGGCGGACACCCACCGGCCCAGCACCTCCTCGGTCGCGAGGTCGGGGTAGAGCAGCTGCAGGTCGTCGTCACTGGCCTTGACCACGTCGCTGCGCCCGATGAGGTCTTCGACCTTGGGGCGGACGGCCGCGAGTTCTCCCATGATGCCGGGGCGGATGTTGGGGTCGTAGGACACGGTGCCCTGCGTGCGGACCTCGTCGATGGCCGCGAGGACGCTGGCGGCGCCGGGGTCGAGCACCGCCCCGATCGACCCGGTGTGGATGTGGCCGGTCCCGGCGGGGATGGTGACCTGCGGCAGGTCCCAGTGCAGGTCGAAGTCGTAGGTCGCGGCGCCGTGGGCGTCGAGGGTGGCCACCGCCGTGGTCGTCGGGTCGGCGCCGAAGCTCTCGGGCAGCACCGTCACGCCGTGCCGGGCGAGGTGGGCGGCGATGCGCTCGCCGCGGGGGTCGCGCCCGAGCCAGCAGGCGAAGTCGACCCGGTGGTCCAGCCGCGCCAGACCCATGGCGACGTTGGCGGGGCTGCCGCCCACGTGCTCGGCGCGGTCGCCGGTCTGGTCCTGGACGATGTCGACGAGGGCCTCACCGACCACGAGCAGCCGGTTGGTCATCGCGGTCACGCCCCCTGCGCGGGGACGGCCTGGTCGAGCTGCACCGAGGAGTAGGCGCGCAGCTTGGCCAGCTGGTGGTGGCTCTCGATCATGCGGATGGTGCCCGACTTCGAGCGCATCACGAGGGAGTTCGTGACCACACCACCGGCGCGGTAGCGCACACCCTTGAGCAGCTCGCCGTCGGTGATGCCGGTGGCGACGAAGAAGCAGTTCTCGCTGCGCACGAGGTCATCGGTCGACAGCACGCGGTCGAGGTCGTGACCGGCGTCGATGGCCCGCTGGCGCTCGTCGTCGTCGCGCGGCGTCAGGCGACCCTGGATGACACCGCCAAGGCACTTGATGGCGCAGGCGGTGATGATGCCCTCGGGGGTGCCGCCCACCCCGAGCAGCAGGTCGATACCGGTGTCGTCGCGGGCGGCCATGATCGCGCCCGCCACGTCGCCGTCGGAGATGAACCGGATGCGGGCACCGGCCGCACGCACCTCCTCGGCGAGCTGCTGGTGGCGGGGACGGTCGAGCATGACGACGGTGACGTCCTCGACGGTCTCGTTCTTGGCCCGGGCCACCCGCTTGATGTTCTCGGCGACCGGCAGCCGGATGTCGACGGCGTCCGCCGCCTCCGGCCCGGTGACCAGCTTGTCCATGTAGAATACCGCGCTGGGGTCGTACATCGAGCCGCGGTCGGCCACGGCCAGCACCGACACGGCATTCGACTGGCCCTTGGCCGTCAGGGTGGTGCCGTCGATCGGGTCGACGGCGACGTCGCACTCGGGGCCGCTGCCGTCGCCCACCTCCTCGCCGTTGAACAGCATGGGAGCGTCGTCCTTCTCGCCCTCACCGATGACCACGACACCCTTCATCGCGACGGTGGAGATGAGCGCTCGCATGGCCTCCACGGCTGCGCCGTCGGCGCCGTTCTTGTCGCCGCGACCGACCCAGCGGCCACCGGAGATCGCGGCGGCCTCGGTGACCCGCACCAGCTCGAGGGCGAGGTTGCGGTCGGGGGCTTCGCCGCCCACCTGCAGCGACGAGGGGAGGAGCTGCTCGGACATGCATCGATCCTTCACGCGGCGGCGGGTGAGTGCGGTGCGAGCCTATCGGGGGAGGGCTGGTTGGCGTGGGTCGGGGCTGGTCGGGGACGATGGTGCGGTGAGCACCCCCGCGCCCCGCAGTTCCTACGCATCCGGATCGGTGGCCAACCTCGTCCGGTCCTTGCTGGTCATCGTCGCCATCGTGGTCGTGCTCATCGCCATCGTGCCCCGCGTCAACACCGTCTCCCAGCCCCCCGTGGACGTCTCGGCCAAGGCCACCGAGGTGGCTGCCGAGACCGGGTGGCCGATCGAGGCCCCGCAGGGCCTTCCGGACGGGTGGAAGGCCACCAGCGTGAGGTACGTCCGCTCCACCGATGGGCTCATGACGTGGCACGCCGGCTACCAGTCACCCAAGGGCAACTACGTCGCGCTGGAGCAGACCAAGGACGCCACGCAGGAGTGGATCGCGGCCCAGACCAACCGCCCCAAGCGGGTGGGGGACGTGCAGGCGGCAGGCGTGACGTGGGAGACCTTCGAGCGCGGCGCCAAGGTGCAGAACAGCATGGTCCACCGGGCCGAATCGGCCGATCAGCTCACGTCGATCATCACGGGCACGGGCACCTTCGAGGAGCTGAAGGCCTTCGCCAACGCGCTCGAACCGGTGGCCAAGGCGTCCTAGGGGCTGAGCCGACGACCGGTATGCCGCGTCGCCGGGTCGCCCGGTGACCTCACCCGGCCGGGTGCGCGGGCGTTGCCATGGCGGCTGCCGCATGGCAGGCCCACCGGCGGGGCTAGTCGTCCTCGGTGCCTGCGGCGTCGTCGGCGGCCAGCGCCTGCTCGGCGCCGTCGAGCCACGTGGAGCAGTGGGCGGCGAGGGCCTCGCCGCGGCGCCAGAGCGTCATGCTTTCCTCGAGCCCGGCCTGGCCACTCTCGAGCTGGGCGACGATCGTGACGAGCTCGTCACGGGCCTGCTCGTAGGACAGCTCGGCGATGTCGGCGAACTCGTCCTCGGTCGCGGGGTCGCCTGCTTCCTGCTTCGCCTTGGCCATGACGACCACCCTAGGGGAGCCCCACGACACGGACCGCGAAGTCCCCGCGGGCGACCCGCACCCGCAGCAGCTCCTCCACGTCGAGGGCGTCCTGGTCGAGGACAATCGCTCCGTCGCGTTGCTGCACCACGGCATACCCTCGCTCGAGGGTGGACTGGGGCGAGAGGGCGCGCACCTGCGCACGCAGGTGACCCACCTGGTCGCTGGCGCGGTGGACGGCGGCCAGCAGCCGGTGCCGGGCGCGTTCGGTGAGTGCCTCCAGCTCGGCCCGCTGCGCCTCGATGAAGGCACCGGGGTCGGCCATCACCGGCCGCGACCGGAGGTGGTCGAGCTGGCGGCGCTCGTGTTCCACCCGGCGCACCACCAGCCACCGCGCGCGGGCTCGGGCGTCGGCGACGCCGCGGCGTTCGGCCTCGGCGTCGGGCACGACCCGCTTGCCGGCGTCGGTCGGGGTCGAGGCGCGCCAGTCGGCGACGAAGTCGAGCAAGGGCGTGTCCTGGTCGTGGCCGATGGCCGAGACCACCGGGGTGCGCGCCGCGGACACCGCGCGCACCAGCGTCTCGTTGCTGAAGGCGAGCAGGTCCTCGACCGAGCCGCCACCGCGGGCGATGACGATGACGTCGACCTCCGCCATGGCGTCGAGCTCGGCCAGCGCCGCGCTGACCTCCTGCACAGCGCCCTGGCCCTGCACCGCGACCTCGCGGATCTCGAACCGCACCGTCGGCCAGCGGCGTCGGGCGTTCTCCACGACGTCCTTCTCCGCGGCGCCGGCCCGGCCGGTGACGAGCCCGACGCGGCGCGGCAGGAACGGCAACGGCCGTTTGCGCTCGGCGGCGAAGATGCCCTCGGACGCCAGCAGCTGCTTGAGGTGCTCGATGCGGGCGAGTAGCTCCCCGACACCGACGGGCCGGATCTGGCGGGCGTCGAGCATGAGCGAGCCGCGCTGGGTCCAGAACGTCGGTTTGGCCTGGAGCACGACCCGGGCGCCCTGGGTGAGCGGGGTCGCCATCGCGTCGAGGGCATTGACCTGGATCGCGACCGACAGGGACATGTCGACGTCCGGGTCGCGCAGGGTCAGGTATGCCGTGCGCGCGCCGGGTCGGCGGTTGAGCTGGACCACCTGCCCCTCGACCCAGAGCACGGACATCTTCTCGACGTACTCGGCGATCTTCATGCTGAGCAGGCGCACGGGCCACGGCTGCTCCGCCGTGGTGTCGGCGGCCTTCTCGGGCAGGGCCGCCCGCCGCTGCTCCCCACTCACGCGCACACTCTATGAGGCAGCCCCGACCGCCAGCGCCGACCGACGCGGCAAGTGAGGTCGACAGCGGGCGGTGCGGCCGCGGCATACGGCGCAACTTAGGATGGGGACATGACTGACCAGTCGAACCCGCCCACCTCGCAGGACGCCAAGCGCGTGCTGCTCGCCGCGCCCCGCGGCTACTGCGCGGGCGTCGACCGGGCCGTCGTCACGGTCGAGAAGGCGCTCGAGCTGTACGGCCCGCCGGTCTACGTGCGGAAGCAGATCGTGCACAACAAGCACGTCGTGTCGACGCTGGAGAAGCGCGGCGCCATCTTCGTCGAGGAGACCGACGAGGTGCCCGAGGGCGCGACCGTCATCTTCTCCGCCCACGGCGTCGCGCCGGTCGTCCACGAGGAGGCCAAGGCCCTCTCGCTGCGCACCATCGACGCCACCTGCCCGCTGGTGACCAAGGTCCACCGCGAGGCCGTGAGGTTCGCGGACTCCGACTACGACATCCTGCTCATCGGCCACGAGGGCCACGAGGAGGTCGTCGGCACCAGTGGTGAGGCGCCCGAGCACATCACCCTGGTCGACGGCCCCGACGACGTCGCCAACGTCACCGTGCGCGACCCGGACAAGGTCGTCTGGTTGTCGCAGACCACCCTGTCGGTCGACGAGACGATGGAGACCGTGCGGCGTCTGCGCGAGCGGTTCCGGGCGCTGCAGGACCCGCCGAGCGACGACATCTGCTACGCCACCCAGAACCGCCAGCTCGCCGTGAAGCAGATGGCTCCCGAGTGCGACCTGATGATCGTCGTCGGCTCACGCAACTCCTCCAACTCGGTGCGTCTGGTCGAGGTCGCGCTCGAGCACGGGTCGCGGGACGGGCACCTTGTCGACTACGCCGACGAGATCGACGAGTCCTGGCTCGAGGGCGTCACCACGGTGGGCGTCACGTCGGGCGCCTCGGTGCCGGAGGTGCTGGTTCGCGACGTGCTCACCTACCTGGCCGAGCGCGGGTATGCCGACGTCGCACCGGTCGTGGCCGCGGAGGAAAGCCTGTTGTTCGCGCTGCCCAACGAGATCCGGCGTGACCTCAAGGCGCGGGGGATGAGCGACAAGATGCGCCACGACGCCGCTTTTGAAGAGGCCGGTTCGCTGCACTGACGTAACTCGGCCGCGGTCGACGTTGCCGGTCAGCCCTTGGCGTCGACCCGCTGGGGCTCGGGGCTGGGGACGTCGTCGGGCTTGGGCTTCTTCGGGCTGAAGGTGTAGCTCAGCGAGATCGCCCCGTCGATCGCGAGGACGAGGGTCCACAACCTGGCCGTGTTGAACAGGGCCTCGGTGCGCGAGACGTCTCCGATGAGCAGGATCGCGGCGCCGAGCAGGCTGCACCCGATCGCCCAGGCCAGCACGTGGCGCGCAAAGGCCTTGCGCTCGTATGCCGCGTGGGCCCGGCCGTACTTCGGCTTGGGCGTGGGGGCGGGGCCACCGGCGAACCGGTGCGCGAACCGGACGTCGGCCCAGCGGATCATGCTGTGCCCGAACGCGACGGACCCGCCGATGTAGATCGCGGCGAGCGCGTGGGCCATGGTCGCGGTGCCTCCGGCCCGGAGGTCGATCACGCTGGCGGTGAGCAGGATGAGGTCGACAAGGGGAGCAGCGGCGAGCAGGACCCCACCCAGCCGCTGGCGCCGGAGGACGTAGCGCGCGACCAGTCCAGCGACGATGAACACCCAGAAGAGCACCTCGCAGGCGACGATCACGGCGACGATCATGACTACCTCTCCTTTTTAGTACGACTGTGTTGCAAAATAAGATAACACAGGTGTGATAGAACGTGTCCATGCCCAAGGTGGTCGACCACGACGAGCGGCGTGAGCTGATTGCCGACGCGCTGTGGACGGTCGTGCGCCGCGACGGGTATGCCGCCGTATCCGTGCGCACGGTGGCGGCGGAGACCGGCATGTCGACGGGTGCGCTGCGGCACTACTTCGCATCGCAGGACGAGCTCGTGGCCTTCGCGATGGCCTCGCTCATGGAGCGCGCGCGGGCCAGGCTCACGGAGGTGGGCGCCCGGGCCACCGACTTCGAGGGGGTGCTCGCCCTGCTGGAGGAGGTGCTGCCTCTCGATGCCCAGCGGCAGGCCGAGTCCGAGGTCTGGCTGGCCTTCGTCGCGGCGTCCCGCACCGATCCGTCACTGCGTCCGTTGGCAGGCGAGGCGCATCGCGCCCTGCGCGGCTTGTGCGACAGCGTGGTCCGCGCGGTCAGTGGCAGGGGCGACGACACGCCCGACCTGACGGAGGAGACCGACGCGCTCCACGGATTGGTCGACGGGCTGGCTGTCCAGCGCACTCTCTATCCGAAGATGCTGCCGCGGCAGCGGATTCGCACCGTCCTGCGCCGATACCTCATCGAACTCGCAGGACGCACCGGTACGGTCTGACCCATGATCGGGTTGACCGGCGCGCGGAGCCGGGTCCGGGATCGGCTCGTCGCCAGGGCAACCGGCGGGGCACCGGTCGACCTCAGCACCCTCGACGCCGTGCCGCGTCGGCTGTTGCGGCCGTTGCGGCGCACCGGACTTGACCCGGTGGCGAAGTTCGGCCGACGCACCCCCGAGCCGGTCCACCGGCTGGCGCACATGTTCGGCATGAACATCTGGCTCGTGTCGGGGCATGCCGAGGCCAAGACGGTGCTGGCTGACCAGGCCAGCTTCAGCAACGACATCCGGCCCTACGTCGGTGCCGCCGGGGCCAGCGTCGGGGGACTGGGGTTCACCGACCCACCCGAGCACTCCCGGTTGCGTGGGCTGCTGACACCCGAGTTCACGATGCGCCGCATCAACCGACTCGCCCCGCGCATCGAGGCCATCGTCGACGACCAGCTCGGCCAGATGGCCGCGCGCGGTCCCGTCGTCGACCTCGTCGAGCTGTTCGCGTTCCCCATCCCGTTCCTCGTGATCTGCGAGCTGCTGGGGCTGCCGGTCGAGGACCGCGAGCGGTTCCGGTCGCTCAGCCATGCGCGGTTCGACGTGACGGCGGGTGGGTCGGGGGCTTTCGGTGCGATCTCGCAGAGCCAGCAGTTCCTGCTCGACGCCACCCGCAAGCAGCGGGTGGAGCCCGGCGACGGGCTGCTCGGCCGGATCATCGCGGCGGTCGGCGACGAGGTGTCCGACGAGGAGGTGGCCGGGCTCGCCGACGGTGTCTTCACCGGCGGCTACGAGACGACGGCGAGCATGCTGGCGCTGGGCTCGCTCGTGCTGCTGCGCGACCGAGAGCACTTCGACCTGGTGCGGGACGACGACACGGCGATCGACCGGGTCGTCGAGGAGATGCTGCGCTACCTCACGGTGGTGCAGATCGCCTTTCCCCGGTTCGCCAAGGTCGACCTCGAGCTGCACGGCCGACGCATCCGCAAGGGCGACGTCGTCATCGCCGCACTCAGCCGGGCGGACCGCGACGGCAAGATCGGGCCCGACCTCGACACCTTCGACCCGCACCGGCCGCCGTCGCCGCACGTCGCCTTCGGCCACGGCTTCCACCGCTGTGTCGGTGCCGAGCTGGCCCGGCTGGAGCTGCGGATCGCCTTTCCGCGTCTGGTTCGCCGGTTCCCCGACCTCACGCTCGCAACCGACCCGGGCAACCTGACCTTCCGCGACCAGTCGATCGTCTACGCCGTCGACTCGCTGCCGGTGCGCGTCGACGGCTCGTCGACGCGCAGGTCCAGCTGAGGCCGTTCGTCGTCGGCGGTCGCCGCCTCGATGAGCTCCATCGCGGTGAGGACCCGCGGCCCGGTCTCCACCGGGTGAAGGGTGGGCAGGTCGTCCTCGACGATCTCGAGCTCGTGCATCCGGCGGGCCGTCACGAGCACGCGTGACTCGAGTGCTCCGACGAGCTGGTTGTAGGTTTCGACGCTGCGCTGGAGCGACCCGCCCATCTTGGTGACGTGGCTGCCCATCGTGCCGAGTCGGTCGTAGAGCTCGCGCCCCACCGCCATCAGCTCGCGCGCCCCGGCCGTCAGGGCGTCCTGCTGCCAGGTGAAGGCGACCGTGCGCAACAGCGCCAGCAGCGACCCGGGACCCACCAGCACGACCCGGCGGGCCATCGCGGTCTCGTGCAGCGACGGGTCGGCCGCGAGGGCCGCGGAGAGCATCGCCTCGCTCGGCACGAAACAGACGACCATCTCCGGTGCGCTCTCGAACGCCGACCAGTAGTCCTTGGCCGCGAGTGCTCGCACGTGGCCGGACAGCTGCGCCGCGTGCTCACGCAGCAGGGCCGCGCGCTCGTCTGCGCCGAGGTCGTCGGCCTGCGCCTTGAGGAAGGCGGTCATCGGCGCCTTGGAGTCCACCACGAGGAACTTGTCGCCGGGCAGCCGCACGACCACGTCGGGCCGCACCTGTCGCTGGTGCCGGCTCACGCGGTGCACCTGCTCGTCGAAGTCGCACCGCGCCATCAACCCGGCGTGCTCGAGCACTCGCCGCAGCTGGACCTCACCCCACGCGCCACGGACCGTCGAGGCGTTGAGCGAACCTGCGAGGCTCTGCGTCTGCCGCCCGAGCGTCGCCGTCTGCTCGTGCACCTGGGCCATCGTCTGCTCGAGCGCGGCGTACTGGCGCGTGCGGTCGCGCTCGAGTACCCCGACCTGCTGCTCGACCCGTCCCAGGGCGTCGCGGAGCGGCCCCAGCACGGCCGCCGTCTGCGCGTCCTCGGACACGGCCGCCTCGAGGTCGACCACCCGCTCGCGCAGCAGGGCGGCCTCGGTGCGCGCGGAGGCGAGCTCGGCCGCACTGCGGGAGCCGGCGGCATACACCCCCACCACGACGCCCACGGCGAGCCCCACCACGAGGGCGATCACGAGTTCCATGGCCATGACCATGCCAGCGCCCACCGACACCGCCCGGCTGCCACGCGCTCGGGGATGCCAGGGGCGCAGCCAGTCACGCCCCGGCATCCCGCAAGGACAAGCCGATCGGAGCCGTGGACTAGCGTCGGGCACATGCCGGAGACCGCGCTCGACTACGACGCCCGCATCCGCCAGCAGCTCGACGCCGACGGTCGGCTCGCGCTGCCCGACGGCGGCATCCCCTTCTGGGAGATCTTCCCGTTCGAGGCCGAAGGCCTGCGGCTCAAGCCGATCGAGCCACTCATGGACGCCGAGCCGCCGCGGGGCGGCGAGGACCCCGCCACGTGCCGCTGCCAGGACCCCGACCACGTCGACGAGGGTGTCGTGTGGAGCAACGAGCGGTGGCGGCTGCACGTCGGCGAACCCTCCGGCGCCCCGCTCGTGCTGTTCCTCATCCCGAGGGCCCACCATGACATCGCCGACCTCCCGCCCGACCTCGCCGCCGAGCTGGGTCAGCTGATGGTCGCCATCACCGGCGCCGTCGAGGCGCTGCCGAGCGTGGCCCGCTGCCACATGTCGCGGTGGGGTGACGGCGGCGCGCACGCCCACTTCTTCTTCATCGCCCGGCCCGCCCTGCACGGCCAGTTCCGGGGCACGTGCATGGCGCTGTGGGACGACTTCCTGCCACCCGTGCCCGTCGAGGTACGTGACGCCAACGTGGACTTCGTCGTCGACGAGCTGGTCGCGCGCGTGGGCGGGCAGCCCGGTGGTTGAGCGCAGCGACTGGGTGATGTTGGGCGGCGGTGACCTGCTCGTCCGTAGCGTCGACGGCGACGACCAGGCGTGGGACGAGGACCTCGACGCCTTCGAGATCGTCTGGGAGGGCGAGCAGATCGGGCGCATCGAGCTGTTGCGCACCGCCGAGGGCGACGGTGACCTCGTGTGGACGGTCGTGCCGGAGTATGCCGCGGTGGGAGTCGCCGAGCGGGCGTTGCGGCTCGTGGTCGACTGGGCCGTGGGGGCGCCCTTGCCCGACGGCAGCGAGTCGCTGCGGTCGCCCGGTCTGGCAAGGGTCGAGGCCCGAGTGCCGGACAGCGACCGTGAAGCCGTCCGCTCCGCGATCCGTGCGGGGCTGCGCAAGGAGGGCATCGAGCGTGGTGCCCTTGTGCGTCCCGGACGGCGCGAGGACGTCGTCGTCCTGGCCCGGGTGGCGGACGACCCGGCGCCCGACTCACGTGAGGGCTTCATCGGGCTGCTCAACTCGACCCTGCCCACCAAGCGCGTCATTGCCCAAGGCGTCCTGCGCGACGAGTCGGGCCGGATCCTGTTGTGCGAGCTGACCTACAAGGCCGAGTGGGACCTGCCGGGTGGCGTCGTCGACCCGTCCGAGTCGCCGGCCGCGTGCGTCGTGCGCGAGGTGGCCGAGGAGCTCGGGCTCGGCGTCACGGTCCACGGCCTGCTCGCCGTCAACTGGCTGCCGCCGTGGCGTGGCTGGAGCGACGCGGTCGAGTTCATCTTCGACCTCGGGGTCGTCGACGCCGACGAGGTTGCGCGAGCAACGTTGCAGCGCAGGGAGATTCGCGCCACGCACTTTGTCGGCGACGGCCAGTGGGCCGGCCACGTCGCCCCCTACAACGAGCGCCTGCTCGACTTCCTGACCACCCATGCCGGCCCCACGGCATACCTCGAGGACTCCCGTCCCGTCGGCGAGGTGAGATGACGCACGTATGCCGCGCGCTCACCGCGGCGGTGCGGTAGGACTGGGCGGGTGAGCGACGTGGGCCAGGTGCAGCCGGTGAGCGAGTTCGACACGGAGACGGCGGTCCGCGCGCGTCCCGGCGACGACGGGGTCTTCGACGCCGATCTGGGGGAGGGCTGGCGGATCGGCGCCGGTGTCAACGGCGGTGTCACCCTGGCGCTCGCTGCGCGGGCGCTGCGCGAGCGGCTGGGCCCTCAGCAGCCGGATCCCCTTGCCATCAGCGGCTACTACCTCACGCCGACGGCACCCGGCCCCGCGATCGTGCGCACCCAGGTCGCGCGACGGGGTCGCGCCGTGTCCGTGGGCGAGGCGTCCCTCCAGCAGACCGGGCCGGATGGGCTCGAGGTCGAACGGATGCGGGTGCTCGCGACCTACGGCGACCTGGCCGGGATCGACGGTGACGCCAGGACGACCGCCTCGCCGCCCCAGCTCCCGCCGCCGGACCAGTGCATCTCGAGCAGCGACGCGCCGCCGGACTTCCTCAAGGCCGCCACCCTGCTCGACCGGCTCGACCTGCGCCTCGACCCGGCGACCACCGGGTGGGCAGTCGGCAAGCCGTCCGGCAACGGGGTCATCCGGGGCTGGCTGCGGTTCGCCGACGGCCGCGAACCCGACGTGCTGTCGCTGCTGCTCGCCGTCGACGCCCTGCCGCCGGTGGCGTTCGAGCTCGGGCTGCCCGGGTGGACGCCGACCCTCGAGTTGACGGTCCAGGTGCGCTCGCGGCCGGCGCCGGGGTGGCTGCGCGTGGCCTTGTCGAGCCGCACCATGTCCGGTGGCTACCTCGAGGAAGACGCCGAGGTGTGGGACTCCCGCGACCGCCTGGTCGCCATCTCGCGCCAACTGGCGCGGGCCGCCTCCGTGCGTCCGCCCGCGTAGGCGCGCCGGCCCGCGTGGATGACCACGCGGCATACCCACTGCTCGTGGTCGGGGCACCCGGGGCGCGCCGGTAGACTCCCGGCCTCGTGGCCCTCACTATCGGAATCGTCGGACTGCCCAACGTCGGCAAGTCGACGATGTTCAACGCCCTGACCAAGAACAACGTGCTCGCGGCGAACTACCCGTTCGCGACGATCGAGCCCAACGTCGGCGTCGTGCCGCTGCCGGACGCGAGGCTCGGCAAGCTCGCCGAGATCTTCGGCTCTGAGCGGCAGCTGCCGGCCACGGTGTCGTTCGTCGACATCGCGGGCATCGTGCGCGGGGCGTCCGAGGGGGAGGGGCTGGGCAACAAGTTCCTCGCCAACATCCGTGAGGCCGACGCGATCTGCCAGGTGGTGCGCGCGTTCGAGGACGGCGACGTCGTGCACGTCGACGGCAAGGTCAACCCGGCCTCCGACATCGAGACGATCCACACCGAGCTGATCCTCGCCGACCTGCAGACCCTCGAGAAGGCGGTGCCGCGGCTGGAGAAGGAGTCGCGGATCAAGAAGGACGTGCGGCCGGCTTACGAGAACGCGGTGGCGGCACAGAAGGTGCTCGAGGAGGGCAAGACCCTGTATGCCGCGGGGCCGGCTGCCGGTGTGGACATGGACGCGGCGCGCGGGCTGGGGCTGCTCACGACCAAGCCGTTCATCTACGTGTTCAACCTCGACGAGGACCAGCTGGCCGACGCCGACCTGCACGCGTCGCTGCGCGAGCTGGTGGCGCCGGCGGACGCGGTGTTCCTCAACGCCAAGCTCGAGATGGACCTTATGGACATGTCGGCCGAGGATGCGCAGGAGATGCTCGAGTCCTTTGGTGCCACCGAGTCCGGGCTCGACCAGCTGGCGCGGGTTGGCTTTCACACGCTGGGGCTGCAGACCTATCTCACGGCCGGGCCGAAGGAGTCGCGGGCCTGGACGATCGGGCAGGGCTGGACCGCGCCCCAAGCCGCTGGGGTGATCCACACGGACTTCCAGCGCGGGTTCATCAAGGCCGAGATCGTGTCGTTCGACGACCTCGTGGAGGCCGGTTCGATGGCGGCGGCGAAGGCGGCCGGCAAGGTGCGCATGGAGGGCAAGGACTACGTCATGCAGGACGGCGACGTGGTCGAGTTCCGGTTTAACGTGTAGCGTTATTGACGGGTCGCGTTATGTGCGGCTCGTGTGTCGGTTCTGTTTCAGATGGACGGACGCCGGACCGGTGGAGGTGGAGTTCGTTGACTACCACTGACAAGATCGAACCGATTCATCCCGGTGAGGTCCTCATGGAGGAGTTCGTCGAGGGCTTCGGGATCACGCAGAACAAGCTCGCCGTGTCGATCAGTGTGGCGCCGCGCCGGATCAACGAGATTGTGCACGGCAAGCGCGGGATCACGGCGGATACCGCATTGCGGCTCGCGAAGTATTTCGGGACGTCCGCGGAGTTCTGGATCAACCTGCAGAGCCATCACGAGCTTGACCGCGCGGAGGATCTGGCAGGGGAGCAGATCGCGGCGATCACCCCGCTGCAGGTTGCGTAGCGCGTGCCGGACATTGCGATCGATGTCATCGCGCACGCCGAGCTGACCGCGAGCGACTTCGCTAGGCTACGCCGGCTCTTCGACGCCGAGTACCTGGACGACTTCGGCGAGTGGGATCCCGACATGCCTTACGGGTATGCGCCGCATGCTGTTCATGTCATCGCGCAGAGCAACAGCGAAATTGTCGGTCATGTCGGCTGGTCGAGACGGAGGGTAGGTGTCGGCGACGGCGAGGTCGAGATAGCTGGTGTCGGGGGTGTGCTGATCTCGGATGCTGTGAGGCGTAAGCGCGTTGGGAGTCGGCTCATGGCCAGTGCTGCGCAGTCGATGAAGACGGCCCGCGGCATCGCTTTCGGTTATCTGGGCTGTCGCGAAGAAGTGGTCTCGTTCTACACCTCGTGCGGCTGGACTCGGATTTCTGCTGCCGAGCGTTCGATCGATAGGTCAGGCCGGCCGAGCGAAGACCCGCCCGGGCAGCCCTTGCTGATCCGCCCGGTCGAGGTTGAGGTCGCCGCGTGGCCAGTGGGTGCGGTCGACCTGCGCGGTCGCGCATGGTGAGCAATCACGAGAGATTGGCATTTACCGGAACTCGGTCGAGTTCCGCTTCAACGTGTAAAGGCGCAGGTCAGCGGCTGTTTAGGCCTCATCTGCCCTCACTGGGCCCTCACCAGAACCGAGGACTTCGGCGACGGGGCGCGCCATCCTTGCCTCCGTTAGACGGGCGTGGGCTGGTGCGTGGCGGCATACACAGCGAGCCAGATGCAATAGAGCAGGGCTGCTGCCAAGACAGCCAGTCCTGCGAGGACGAGTGGGTGGAGCTCCCAGATCCGTCGCGCCATAATCGAATGTCCCCCTCAACGATGGTGGGCCGACAATACTCCCGAATCCTCTTCCAGCCAAGGCTCTGCGAGAGGTGGCCGATGTCAAGCTCGGCGGCGTCGTTCGGCGCGATCGGAGTATGGAGCGCCTATGTCTTGCCAGCGAGGCACCTGCTCGGCGGTACCTGCACGGAATTCGGCTGGCAAGGTCGCAACCCACAGGTGGGCGGTGGGAACGTCTCGCCAGCTGCGTGTCTACGGTCGGACGAGCCCCATAGGGGTCGGTCGCCCAGGGCGTCCTGCCCTCATTGTGCCCTCACCAGCACCGCAACGAACCGAAATCGTCCACTGTGGACTTCAGGCCTTTCAGCGGTATCCGTGCAGGTCAGAGCCTAGGCACCCCAAGCGACGACAAGTCACGAAACATATCCTGGACGTTCCGCTTCTACGTCTGAGCCCGGCCGCGTTGGATGCGCCGGGCGGTGCAGGTCGCGTCGACTGGTCTCCGTTGTGGACAACGGGCCGTTCAACCCCTGTAGTGGCATCATGGGACGCATCAGTTGATGATGTCTGTGATTCACCGGGAGGCTGAGATGCGGACGACAGTGACCATCGACGATGCGCTCTGGGCGCAGGCCGCCGAGCTCAGCGGCGTGACCGAACGGTCCGCCCTGGTGCGCGAGGGGCTGGCGACCCTTGTCCGCGTCGAGAGTGCGCGGCGGCTGGCTGCCCTCGGGGGAACGGACCCCAAGGCCAAGGCGGCGCCGCGTCGACGCGGCAGCGCCGCGTGATCCTGGTCGACACCTCGGTCTGGATCGACCACCTCCACCGGAGCGATCCAGCGCTCACCGAGCTGCTCGATGGCGACGAGATCGGCGTTCACCCCGTGGTGGTCGAGGAGCTTGCCCTGGGCAACATTCGGCAGCGGCGCGAGTTCCTCACTCTTCTCGGCAACCTGCGGTCCTTCCCGGTGCTGCGCCACGACGAGCTTTTGGCCCTGGTCGACCGGCACCGGCTCTGGGGCGGGGGCCTGAGTGCGGCTGACGCGCACGTGATGGGGTCCGTGCTGCTGGCGCCCGGGGCTCGCCTGTGGACCCGCGACAAGCAGCTCGCCAACGCCTGCCGCTCCGTCGGTGTCGCCCTGTTCACGGGCTGACTGGCGCGCTGCCGGGCCCACCCGCCTCCCGTCAGTGTCGGTCGGCGACCTGCAGGGTCAGGCGCACCACGACCGTGTCCCCCTTGCCGATGCCCTCGGCCTTGCGGACGGCATCCTTGAGCGGCAGCAGGTACCCGCCCTCGCGCGGGAACAGTGAGGTCGTGAACTCGGTGTCACCGAGCGTTGCTGCCGCCGGGATCGCGCCCCAGCCGTAGGTCAGCATCGCCTTGTGGTCCTCGATCACCCCGGCTTCGTTCTCGGGCAGGGGCACGAAGTAGTAGGGCGCCGGCCCGCGCCACTCGATGACCTGGCCCTCGAACTCCAGCTCCATGCCCTGACGGTAGGGGACGGCACCGACCTCAGTGTCGTGCCCACTGCTCCCGTGTGATCTCGTACCGGAAGCCGCCGCGCTCCGCCCCCTCGACGCCCATCATGTCCTCGGGTGTGGGGACCTCACGGACGACGGACATGCCGACCTTCTCCATCACCCGCTGCGACGAGAGGTTCAGCGCCATGGTCTCGCCCCAGACGACGTTCACACCGAGCTCGGCAAAACCTTTGTCCACCAACGCAGTCGAGCCCTCAGTCGCGTAACCCTTGCCCCAGGCGGCCCGGCGGAGCCGGTAGCCGAGCTCGACTTCGTCCAACGGCCCGTTCCTCTCCGGCCGCAGGCAGAACCACCCGACGAAGTCGCCCGTCTCTTTCTCGTGGCCCGCGAACAGCCCGAACCGGCCCTCCCAACGCTCGTAGGCGGCCAGCAGGCCCGGGATGAGCTGGTCACGGACGGCATCGTCGGACATCGACGGCGCGCCACCAGTGAGGAACCGCATCACTGCGGGGTCGCTGTCGAGCTCAATGAGCAGGTCTGCGTCCTGGGCCGTGAACTGGCGCAGCACGAGGCGCTCGCTCTCGAGGTAGTCGCTCATGGTGGAAGCATGTCGATAAAGATCGCTGTCACCAAATGGGTTTCGGCCGGCGCTGCCCCTGGTGACAGGGCGTGTCAGCTGGCGGCGACGGACCGCGTGCGGTGGTTGGATGGCGCCATGCCAGACACCAACGAGACCACGGTCGTCACCGCCAGCCGTGAGGTCGACGCCGACGCCGCGACCATCTTCGAGCTGATCGCCGACCCGTCGCGCCAGCCCGAGTGGGACGGCAACGACAACCTCGAGCAGGCGGACCCAGGTCAGCGCGTCAGAGCGGTCGGTGACGTCTTCACGATGATCCTCACCAAGGACCTCGCGGTCAGGCAGAATCACGTCGTCGCCTTCGAGGAGGGTCGGCTCATCGCGTGGCGCCCCTCCGAGGTTGGCAAGCCGCAGCCCGGCCACGAGTGGCGCTGGCAGCTCGAGCCCCTCGACGACGGTCGCACCCTCGTCACCCACACCTACGACTGGACCGACCTCATCGACGAGAAGCGCATGGTCCGCGCCCGCAACACCACCGAGGCCAACCTGCGCGCCTCGCTCGACCGCCTCGCCACCGCGGCAACGGCGACCGGCTGACCACGGCGCGCGTCACTTGTTGCCGGCTCTGCGGCATACCGGCCCACAAACCGGCGGGTATGCCGCGCGGCCGGCAACGAGTGCGGGCTCAGTCCGCGGTGGCGGGCTTCTCGGCGGTGCTGTCGGCGGTCTCAGCGCCGGGCAACGGCGTCTCGACACCCGGCGTCAGGCGCACCCGGGTGACCGCGTGGCCAGCGACCTCGAGCACTTCGAAGCGCCAGCCGCCGACCTCGACGACGTCCCCGGCCGTGTCGGGCACGCGCCCCAGCAGCTTGAGCACGAGCCCGGCGACGGTGGTGAAGTCCGCCGAGGGGGGCAGGTCCAGGTCCACCCCCACGTCGACGAGGTCGTGCACGGGGTAGGTGCCCGGCAGCACCAACTCGCCGTCGTCGCTGCGCAGCGCCTCGGCCACGGCGGGGTCGGTCTCGTCCCAGATCTCGCCGACGATCTCCTCGAGCAGGTCCTCGAGGGTGACGATGCCGTCGACCGACCCGTGCTCGTCGATGACGATGGCGAGCTGCTGGCGCTCCTCCCGGAACCGGTGCAACGCCGCCAGCACGCGCACCGTGTCCGGCAGCATCAGCGCGGGCTGCGCCCGCAGGGTCACCGGCGCCGAGTCGTCCCCCTCGACGAGAGCACCCCAGTGCACGACGCCGACGACCTGGTCGAGGTGGTGGCCGCGGGTCACGGGTGCACGCGAGTGCCCAGCGTCGGCCAGCATCCGGCGCGCCTCGGCCACGGTTGCGTCCGCGGGGATGGCCAGCACCGACCCGCGTGGGACGAGGACGTGGCGCAGCATGCGGTCCTGCAGCTCGAGGGCGCCGCTGATGATGTCGCGCTGGCTCTGGTCCAGCTCGGGGTTGCTCGTGACGAGGTCGCGCAGCTCCTCCGGCGAGATCTCCTCGGCCTCTGCCTGCGCGCGCCCGCCGAGCAGCTTGACGACGACGTTGGTGGAGGCGCCGAGCAGGGCGACGGCAGGTCGCGAGATGGTGGCCAGGGCGTTGAGCGGCCCGGCGACCGCCAGCGCCCAGGGGAGGGCGCGCTGCATGGCGATGCGCTTGGGCGCCAGCTCACCGACCACCAGCGTGATGAACGCCAGCACCAGCGTGATCACCGCGACGGTCACCGGCTCGGCGGCTCCGCCCATGAACGCCAGGTGCGGCACGAGCGGTTCGGCCAGTGACACCGCGGCGGTCGCCGAGGCGAGGAAACCCGCGAGGGTGATGCCGATCTGGATCGTCGCGAGGAATCGGTTGGGGTCACGGGCGAGACGCACCAGCCGCATGGCGCGTGCCCCGCCCGAGCGCTCGAGCGCTCGCAGCTGTCCCTCCCGCAGCGACACCAGCGCCATCTCCGAGCCGGCGAACGCGGCATTCAGGATGACGAGAAAGGCAACAAGGGCAATGTCGAGCCAATAGCCAGACATGGCTGGGGAGGTTCACCGGTCCTTCGGTTGGGGGCGTGAGTCGCGTTCAACGTCCAGTGCCGCAGCCGAGTTCCCGGTCGGGCGAGGATGCGCGCCGCTCAGACCTGGGTGCCGACGAGGGCACCGATCGCATAGGTGACGACCATGGCGAGTATGCCGCCGCCGACGTTGCGCAGGACGGCTGGCCTGACCGGTGCGTCGCCGAGGCGCGCGCTGCCCCACCCGGTGAGCCACAGGGCAAGGACGACCGCGGCGGCGGTGACCCACACGTGCGCGCCGGCCGGGACGACGAGGATGGCGACGAGGGGGAGCAGGGCGCCGATGGTGAACGACGCCATGGACGCCCAAGCGGCATGCCAGGGGTTGCTCAGGTCGTCCGGGTCGATCCCGAGCTCGGCCTCGGCGTGGGCGCCGAGGGCGTCGTGCGCGGTGAGCTGTTCGGCGACCTGGTGGGCGAGGTCGGGGGTCAGGCCCTTCGCCTCGTAGATGCCGGCCAGCTCCTCCAGCTCGGCCTTGGGCATCTCCCGCAGCTCGCGCTTCTCCTTGGCCAGCAACGCCCGCTCGGTGTCGCGCTGGGTGCTGACCGAGACGTACTCGCCCGCGGCCATGCTCATGGCGCCGGCTGCGAGTCCGGCGATCCCCGCGGTGGCGATGGCCGTGCGGCTGGTGGTCGCGGCCGCCACCCCGATGACGATGCCAGCCGTCGAGACGATGCCGTCGTTGGCCCCCAGAACCGCCGCCCGCAGCCAGTTGAGGCGGGCGCCGATGCCCTGTCCGTGCGCCTCACCGGCGTGGGTCGGGTCGTGGGGCTCGTGAGCGGGGTCGTGCGCGGCCATGGCTTCGGTCTCAGCCACGGGGCTGCGCCTTGAGTCGGGCGGCGGCTTCGGAGATGCGGTGCGCCAGCTCGACGTCCAGCTGCGTCAAGCCGCCCTCGGAGTGTGTCGAGCAGGTGAAAGTCACTGTGCGCCAACGGATGTCGATGTCGGGGTGGTGGTCCATGCCTTCCGCCTCGAGGGCTACCTCGTCGACGATCCGGACGCCGGCGAGGAAGTCCGGTGCCTCGTAGGCCGCGGTGATCGCCTCACCGTCGCGCCGCCAGCCGGGCAGGTCACGCAGCTGGCGCTCGATCTCCTCGTCATCCAACAACCTGGGCATGGCCATACTCTCGCAACCCGAGCTGTCGTTGTCACCGAAGGACAGCCTCCCCTTCCCGCGGCATACGGCAGCGTCTGCGCGAACGGTCGCCATGGCCACCATTCACGCAGACGCAAGCCAGCGCGAGCGGGTCAGAGGGCCTCTTGGATGGATGCCGGGCCCATGAGGTCCTCGTCGCCGCCGAGGTCGCTCTGCTCGGTGATCTGCGCCTTGACCTCGTGCGGCTTGAGCTCGCCCGAGGCGATCTGCTCGGCCCAGTGGCAGGCGACGCGGTGGCCGGGGGAGACGCCCTCGAGCTGCACGCTGCGCAGCTCGGGCCGCTCGGTGTCGCACCGCGTCTCCTGCCGCCACGGGCAGCGGGTGTGGAACCGGCAGCCCTTCGGCGGGTTGGCCGGCGAGGGCAGGTCGCCGGTGAGCAGGATGCGCTCGCGGCGGTCCTCGACCACCGGGTCGGGCACCGGCACCGCCGACATCAGCGCGCGCGTGTAGGGATGCAGCGGGTGCTCGTAGAGCTCCTCGGCGTCAGCCTCCTCGACCAGGGCGCCGAGGTACATCACGCCGATCCGGTCGCTGATGTGCCGCACGACGGCGAGGTCGTGGGCGACGACGAGGTAGGTCAGGCCGTACTCGTCCTGCAGCTCCTCGAGCAGGTTGATGACCTGGGCCTGCACCGACACGTCGAGCGCCGAGACCGGCTCGTCGGCGACGATGAGCTTGGGGTTGACCGACAGGGCGCGGGCGATGCCGATGCGCTGACGCTGGCCGCCGGAGAACTCGTGCGGGTACTTCTTCAACGCCGCGGCGGGCAGGCCGACCGCCTTGAGCAGCTCGCGCAGCCGGGCGTTCGCCTCCTTCTCGTTCTTGGCGAGGCCGTGCGCCTTCATGCCCTCGAGCAGCAGCGACTCGACCGACTGGCGCGGGTCGAGGCTGCCCATCGGGTCCTGGAACACCATCTGGATGTCCTGGCGCTTGCGCCGCAGCGTCTCGCCGGACAGCGAGGCGATGTCGACGCCGTCGAACTCGACCGTGCCCTCGGTGGGCGGCTCGAGGTTGAGGATCGCACGCCCGAGCGTGGACTTGCCGCAGCCGGACTCACCGACGAGGCCGTAGGTCTCACCACGCCGGATCTGCAGGTCGACCCCGTCGACGGCGTAGACGTAGCCGATGGTGCGGTCGAAGATGACGCCCTTCTTGATGGGGAAGTGCACCTTCACGCCGCGGACGTCGACGAGGACGTCACCGTCCTTGGGCGCGGCGGCCGACGTGGTCTCGGCGGTGGCGGTCATCGCGACTCCTCCATGGTCGGGTCGCCCTTCGGGTCGTCAGTGGGGTATGCCGCGTCGCGCGGCTGGGTGCTGGTCGGCGCCTGGGCGTCGGGCGTGCGGCCGCTTCGGACCTCGTCGTCGATCGGGTTGAAGCAGCGCAGCGCGCGGGTGCCCTCCTCGACCAGCTCGGGCTGCTGCTCGCGGCACACCTCGATGGGTTGGGAGCACCGCGGCGCGAAGGCGCACGCGCTCGCCCAGGGCAGGTTGTCCGACACAGAGCCCGGGATGGGCGTGAGTTTTTGCCCGCGCGTCCCGTCGAGACGGGGGATCGAGTTGAGCAGGCCCCACGTGTAGGGGTGGCGTGGTTCGGCGAACAGCTCGTGCCGGTTGCCGCGCTCGACGATCTTGCCGGCGTAGAGGACGTTGACGCGGTCGACGAGCCCGGCGACGACGCCGAGGTCGTGGGTGATCATGATCAGCGCGGTGCCGGTGTCCTCGACGAGCTCCTTGAGCAGCGCGAGGATCTGCGCCTGGATCGTCACGTCCAGGGCCGTGGTCGGCTCGTCGGCGATGAGCACGCGCGGCTGCGCGGCCAGCGCGATGGCAATGAGCGCTCGCTGGCGCATACCGCCGGAGAGCTGGTGGGGGTAGTCGGTGAGGCGCCGGTTCGGGTCGGGGATGCCGACCTTCTCGAGCATCTCGCGGGCGATCGGCGTGGCCGCCTTGCGGGACAGCCCGCGGTGGCGCTCGAGCACCTCGGTGACCTGGATGCCAATCGGGACAACGGGATTCAGCGACGACAAGGGGTCCTGGAAGATCATGCCGAGGTCGGCGCCGCGGCGGTCACGCATCTGGTTGCGCGACAGCTTGAGCAGGTCCTGGCCGTTGTAGAGGACCTCTCCTTCGATCTTCACCCCGCGCTCGGGGAGCAGGCCCATGATGGCCAGCGACGTGACGGACTTGCCACAGCCCGACTCGCCGACGAGGCCGACGGTCTGGCCCGGGCGCACGTCGAAGCTGACGCCGTCGACGGCCACGAAGGGCTGCTCGCCGGAGCGCTGGAAGGTGACCTTGAGGTCGCGCACCGACAGCAGGGGCCCGGCATCCTCGCCGCGGCGGGTCTGGATGTTCTCGATGGTCTCGGTCATGCGACGACTCCCTGAGGAAACGAGCGAAGAAGGAGTTGGGTCCCACGCTTTGCATGGGCGGCCCGCAAGGGCGAGGAGCAGGGCCAATGCAGCTCGGTCACGGTCGACCTACCTCCTGCTCTTGGGGTCGAGGGCTTCGCGCAGGGACTCGCCCATGAGGGTGAAGCCCAGCGCCACGACGATGATGCACAGGGCCGGCCAGATGGCCAGCGCCGGGTAGTCGTAGATGAACCTCTGGGCGGCACCGAGCATCTGACCCCACTCGGGCTGACGGTCGTCGGGGTTGCCGAGGCCGAGGAACGACAGCGCGGCCGCGTCGATGATCGACGTCGCGACCACGAGGGTGGCCTGGACGATGACGGGTCCCATGGCGTTGGGGAGCATGTGCCGGAAGACGATCGCCGAGCGCTTCACGCCGAGGGCGCGAGCCGCGAGGACGTGGTCGCTGGCGCGTTGGGCGAGCATCGACCCTCGTAGCAGCCGGGCGAAGACCGGCACCTGGACCACGGCGATGGCGATGATGACGGTCCACTGGCTCGGCCGGGCCGCGATCGCGGCGATGGAGAACGCGAGCAGCAGCGAGGGGATCGACAGCATGACGTCGACGATGCGCATGACCAGGGAGTCGACCCAGCCGCCCAGGGCACCGGCCAGGGTGCCCAGCGTGAGGCCGCCCAGGAAACCGAACAGCGTTGCCATGACACCGACCACGAGGGTCTGGCGGCTGCCGACGATGAGGCGCGAGAAGATGTCGCGGCCGGCGTTGTCGGCCCCGAGCGGGAACCCGGGCCTGGCTGCCGGGATCGGGTTGGTCTGCTGCCGGACCTCAGTGATGAGCAGGCCCTTGGCGGGGTCGTGCGGCGCCAGCCACGGAGCGAAGATCGCGACGATGACGAAGATCGTCGTGATCGCCAGGCCGAGCAGGAAGACCGGGTTGCGGCGCAGCCGGCGCCATGCGCTGGCCAGCAGCGACACACCGGTGCTCTCCTCGACGTGGCCGGCGTCGTCGACCGTGGCGACGGCGACACCGCCGCCTGGTTGGGCATGGTCGCCGCTGCGGTGGCGGTCGCCCGCCGTCGCAGCCAACGAGTCGATGCGGTCCTTCTTGCTGTTCGGGTTCAACGGGTTGGGCACGCGACTCACCTCGTCCGCACTCGGGGGTCGATCACGGCATACGCGATGTCGACGAGAAGGTTGACGATGACGAAGGTGACTGCCGCCATCAGGATGCACACCTGCAGGACGGCGTAGTCACGACGCTCGAAGGCGATGGCGAGGGCCTCGCCGAGTCCTGCGTAGGAGAACACGCGCTCGGTGAGGACGGCGCCGACGAGCAGGCCACCGGTCTGCAGGCCGATCGTGGTGACGACGGGAAGCAGCGCGTTGCGCAGGACGTGCCGGCCGCGGATCACCTTGTTGGTCAAGCCCTTCGACTCGGCCGTGCGCACGTAGTCCTCGTCCAGCACCTCGAGCACGGACGCGCGTGTGATGCGGAAGATCACCGCGAACGGGATGGTTGCGAGCGCCAGGGACGGCAGGATCAGGTGCTTGATGGCATCCCACGACGCGTCGTACTCGCGGGTCAGCAAGCCGTCGAGGACGAAGAACCCGGTCACCCGGGTCGCGTTGATGTCGGGGTCCTGGCGGCCGGACACGGGCAGCCAGTGCAGCTTGATCGCGAACCAGTACTTGAGCAGGAAGGCGAGGAAGAAGACCGGGACGGCGATGCCGATGAGCGAGCCGACGATGGACAGGTTGTCGAAGATCGAGCCGCGCCGGCGGGCGGCGAGGTAGCCCAACGGGATGCCGAGCGCCACCGCGATGACGAGGGCGAAGAACGCCAGCTCGATCGTGGCGGGGAAGCGGGTCAGGAAGACCTGGAAGGCGTCGGTGCCCGGTTGCACGCCGGTGCTCGAGCCGAACTGGCCGGTGAGTGCCCGCTTGAGGAACTCCCAGTACTGCACCCAGATGGGCTGGTCGAGCCCGAGGGCCTTCTCGAGGGCGGCGCGGCGCTCGGGGGTGGCGCGCTCGCCGAGCATGGCCGACACGGTCCCTCCGGGCAGCGAACGCAGCCACAGGAAGACCAGCAGCGAGAGGATCAAGACGACGCCGACCATCTGCAGCAGTCGTCTGACGATGAACCTGATCACGGGGTGTGGTTCTCCTTCACTCGCGACTGTGGCCGCCCCAGCGACGCTGCTGGGGCGGCCACAGTCTTACCGAAGTGGTGTCTGACGTCACCTGTCTCCGGGTTACTTCTGCACGGTCACCGTCGAGAAGGTCTCGGCGGTCAGCGGGCTCGGGACGAGACCCTTGACCTTCTCGCTGACGACCAGGGCCGGCGGGGAGTGGCTGATCGCCAGACCCGGCAGGTCCTGCTCCATGATCTGCTGGTTCACCTTCTCGTATGCCGCGTTGCGCTGGCCCTCGTCGACGATCGAGTCGGCCGCGTCGAGGTCCTTCGACAGCTGGGCACCGTAGGAGGTGGCGGAGGTGTGGAAGTCGTTCGCCTTGAGGTTGGCGAAGAAGGTGCCGATGAAGTTGTCGGCCGAGTTGTAGTCACCGGTCCAGCCGAGCAGCCACGCGTCGTAGCCGCCGTTGTCGACGGTGTCGAGGTAGCCACCGTTCCACGGCTTGGTGTTGACCTGGACCTTGATGCCGACCGCCTCGAGGTCACCGCGCAGGGCCTCGTAGATCTTCTGGGGGTCCGGCATGTAGGGCCGCGAGACCTCCGACGGGTAGGCGAACAGCAGGGTCATGCCCTCGGCGCCCGCCTCCTTGAGGAGCTGCTTGGCCTTCTCCGGGTTGTACTCGTACGGCTTCAGGCTCTTGTTGTAGCCGGCCACGGTGTCGGGCATGAACTGCGTCGCCACGGTCGCACCCTCGGGCAGCTGGGTCTTGACCAGCTGGTCACGGTTGAGGGCGTAGTAGAGGGCCTGACGGACCTTGAGGTCCTTGAGCTTGGGGTTCTTCTGCGGGTTCAGACCCATGTAGAGGATGTTGAACGCCGGGCGGATGAGGACGTTGTTGCCCTGGTCCTTCAGCCCCTTCCAGTCGGCCGGGTTCGGCAGGTCGTAGCCGTCGATGCTGCCGGCCTCGAGCTCCTGACGACGGGTCGACTCGTCGGGGATGATCTTGAAGACGAGCTTGGCCGTCTTGGCCTTCTCGCCCCAGTAGTCGTCGTTGCGGACGAGCGTCACGGTCTTGTTGGCCTCGTCGAACTTGTCCAGCTTGTACGGGCCGGTGCCAACGGGGTTCTTGGAGTAGGCCGGGTAGCCGAAGCCCTCACCCTGCTTGGTGACGTTGTTGGCGTCGCCGTCCTTGAGCGCCTTGGGCGACTGCATCGAGAACGAGTCGAGCGACAGCGCCGTCGGGAACTTCGAGGTCGGGCGGCTGATCTTGATGACCGCGGTCATGTCGTCCTTGGGCGTGCAGCCCTGGTAGAGGGCGTTGGCGGCGTCGGACTTGAAGGAACCCATGACGTCGGCCCAGTAACCGGCGGGGCCACCGGCGGCGACCTCGTTCTGGTCGAACATGCGCTCGAAGTTGTAGCAGACCGCGGCTGCGTTGAACGGCTCGCCGTCCCAGAACTTCACGCCGTCGCGCAGCTTGAAGGTCCACTCCTTGCCGTCGGAGGAGGACTCCCAGCTGGTGGCCAGCTCGGGCTGGATGTCGGCGGTGCCGGGCTTGATGCCGACGAGGCCCTCCATCATCTGACGGGTGACCCGGAAGGTCTCACCGTCGGTGGCGTAGAAGGGGTCGAACAGCTCGGGGGCACCGGCGGCGCCGAACGTGATGGTGTCCTTGACGTCGCCACCACCGCTGTTCGAGCTGCTGCCGCTGCTCCGGTCCGACTGCGCACAGGCGGCCAGGGTGAGGGCGAGCGCGGCCGTCGCGGCGACGGGTGCTGCCTTCCGCGTGAACTTCATGAATACCTCGCTTGTCTGCGATCTCTGGTCGGTCCCGGTCGGGGCGCCAGGGGTGGTGCAGTGTTCCTCCGTGAGTGGGCACGCGTGCGCACACCCTTCAGCGGTTGGTCAGGGACCCTAGCGAGAACTACGGTTCCTGAGACCACCCACGACGAAAATTGACAAAAGTGAGACCCATGGACGAAAGCCCGCCGCCGCTGCGGTCGGTGGTCGGTGCCGCGATCGTCGACGACCTCCAGCGGCCGACGCGGTTGCTCGCGGCGCGCCGCACCGAGCCGCCGGCGCTCGCAGGCGGCTGGGAGCTGCCAGGTGGCAAGGTCGACCCGGGGGAGAGCGACGTCGAGGCCCTGCACCGCGAGCTGCGTGAGGAGCTGGGGGTCGAGGTCGAGCTGGGCGAGGTCGTGCGCGGCCCGCTCGCGGATGGCCGCTGGCCGCTCGGTGACACCTTCGCCATGACCGTCTTCTGGGCGCGGGTCACCGAGGGCGAGGTGGCGCCCATCGAGGACCACGACGCCCTGCGCTGGCTCACCAGCCGCGAACTGTATGCCGTGTCGTGGCTGCCTGCCGACGTCCCCATCGTGGGAGTCATCGCCGACCGGCTGGGGTGAGCACGCGGCATACCTGTCGCCCGTGCGTGGCGCCGGTGGTCAGGAGCGCCCGAAAAGCCTGAGACAATGGTGACCATGGCTTCACAGACCCGCGACGACATCCGCAACGTCGCCATCGTCGCCCACGTCGACCACGGCAAGACCACCCTGGTCGACAAGATGTTGTGGGAGGCGGGGGCGTTCGGCGAGCACCAGCACGTCGACGAGCGCGCGATGGACTCCGGTGACCTCGAGCGCGAGAAGGGCATCACCATCCTCGCGAAGAACACCGCGATCCACTACGGCGGCAAGGCCGCGGTGGACGCCGGGCTCGCCGACGGCGTCACCATCAACATCATCGACACCCCCGGTCACGCCGACTTCGGTGGCGAGGTCGAGCGCGGCCTGTCGATGGTCGACGGCGTCGTCCTGCTGGTCGACGCCTCCGAGGGACCGCTGCCGCAGACCCGGTTCGTGCTGCGCAAGGCGCTCGCCGCCCGCATGCCCGTGGTGCTGTGCATCAACAAGGTCGACCGCCCCGACAGCCGCATCGCCGAGGTCGTCGACGAGGTCTACGAGCTGTTCATGGACCTCGACGCCGACGAGGACCAGATCGACTTCCCGATCGTCTACGCCTCCGCCAAGGCCGGCCGTGCGTCGCTGAACCGTCCCGAGGACGGCGGCCTGCCCGACGCCGACGACCTCGAGGCGCTGTTCGCGACGATCCTCGACACCATCCCCGCGCCGACGTACGACGACGAGGCGCCGCTGCAGGCCCACGTCACCAACCTCGACGCGTCGAACTTCCTCGGCCGCCTCGCGTTGCTGCGCGTGCACAACGGCACCATCCGCAAGGGCCAGCAGGTCGCGTGGATCAAGACCGACGGCAGCACCGAGCGGGTCAAGATCACCGAGCTGCTCATGACCGAGGCGCTGGACCGCAAGCCGGCCGAGCAGGCCGGCCCCGGCGACATCATCGCCATCGCGGGCATCGCCGACATCATGATCGGCGAGACCCTTGCCGACGCCGAGAACCCCGTGGCTCTGCCCGTGATCACCGTCGACGAGCCCGCCATCTCGATGACGATCGGCACCAACACCAGCCCGCTCGTGGGCCGCGGCCCGACCAAGGGCACCAAGGTCACCGCGCGCATGGTCAAGGACCGGCTCGAGAAGGAGCTCATCGGCAACGTCTCGCTGCGGGTGCTGCCGACCGAGCGCCCCGACACCTGGGAGGTGCAGGGCCGCGGCGAGCTGGCCCTGGCCATCCTCGTCGAGCAGATGCGCCGCGAGGGCTACGAGCTCACCGTCGGCAAGCCGCAGGTGGTGACCCGCCAGGTGGACGGCAAGCTGCACGAGCCGGTCGAGCGCCTCACGATCGACACCCCCGAGGAGCACCTCGGCGCCATCACCCAGATCCTCGCCGCCCGCAAGGGCCGCATGGAGCAGATGACCAACCACGGCACCGGCTGGATCCGGATGGAGTTCCTCGTGCCGAGCCGTGGCCTCATCGGCTTCCGGACCGAGTTCCTCACCGAGACCCGCGGCACCGGCATCGCCCACCACGTGTTCGAGGACTACGAGCCGTGGTTCGGCACCATCACGACCCGCACCAGCGGCTCGCTCGTGGCCGACCGCGCGGGTGCCGTCACGGCATACGCCATGGTCAACCTCCAAGAGCGCGGCACGCTGTTCACCGAGCCGGGCACCGAGGTCTACGAGGGCATGATCGTCGGGGAGAACTCCCGCGCCGACGACATGGACGTCAACATCACCAAGGAGAAGAAGCTCACCAACGTGCGCGCCTCCTCGGCCGACAACTTCGAGAAGATCGTGCCGGCCCGCAAGCTGAGCCTGGAGCAGTCGCTGGAGTTCTGCCGCGAGGACGAGTGCGTCGAGGTGACCCCCGACGCGGTCCGCATCCGCAAGGTCGAGCTCGACCAGACCCTGCGCGCCCGCGCCGCTGCCCGGGCGCGCAACGCCTGACCCGTGAGCCGGTTCGCGAACCGGCTCCGTGCCCGACGCCGTCCCCTGCTGCTCGTGGGGGCTGCCGCGGTGTCGCTGCTCGCCGCCGGGTGCTCCGGTGGCGGCGCGGGTGAGGCTGCCAGCACGGCGGTCAAGGGGCAGCTGTCGGTGCTGTCGCTCGGCCCGGTGGCCACGTGGGACCCGCAGCGGATGTCGTCCGCGCAGGACATGGCCTTTGCCGGCCGGGTCTTCCTGCGGACGCTGACGGCCTTTCCGGCCGGTTCCGACGCGGCCGCCCAGCGCGCCGTCGTCGGCGACCTCGCCACCGACGCGGGCACGCCCGACGCCGCCGCGAAGACGTGGAAGTTCACGTTGCGCAGCGGGGTGAACTGGCAGGACGGGTCACCCGTCACCTGCGAGGACGTGCGGCACGGCGTCTCGCGGTCGTTCGCCGCGCCCTGGGCGAGCGAGGGGCTCAACTACCCGACGGCATACCTCGACATCCCGAGGAAGGCGGACGGCACGTCCGTCTACACCGGCCCGGCGACCACGGACAAGGCCGCCGTCGCGGCCTTCGACAAGGCCGTGTCGTGCGAGGGAACGACGGTCACCTTCCGCCTGTCGACGCCGATGGCCGACTTCAACGAGGTGGTGGCTTCGCCGTCCTTCGCGCCGGTGAAGGAGTCGCAGGACAAGGGCAAGGACGGCACGTATGCCGTGTTCTCCAACGGACCGTACCAGCTCCAGAAGGCGTGGGACCCCAGCTCGGGTGGCACGTTCACGCGAAACCCCAAGTGGGACAAGGGATCTGACCCTGTCCGCAAGGCCCAGCCAGAGACGATCCGCTACGTCGAGGGCACCGAGTCACAGACCGCTGCGCAGCAGGTCCTGAGCGACGACCCCGCCCACCGGCAGTCGGTGACCCTCGACTCGGCTCCGCCGGCCATGCAGCAGCACATCCAGTCGGACAGCGGGCTGCGGCAGCGGTCGGTCAACCCACCCAGCCAGTTCGTCGACTACCTCGCACCCAACTTCTCCCAGGGCGTCATGCGCACCCCCGCTGTGCGCAAGGCCTTGGCCCTGTCGACCAACCGGGACGGCTACATCGCCGCGCTGGGAGGCTCCAGCGCCGCCACGCCCACGACCAGCCTCATCGGCCCGGCCCTCCCAGGCCACCGAAAGGACGCCACCACGCCACTGGCGCCTGACACGGGGGCGGCGCGGGCGGCGCTGCAGTCCTCCGGGCTCACGCTGCCGGTGAAGATCCGGGTGTCCTACCGGTCCACGCCGACCGCCGACAAGGCGATGGCCGCGCTCATGAACGGGTGGCAGGACGCAGGCTTCGCGGTGACGCTGCAGCCGATCGCCAAGGACTACTTCACGACGATCGCCGACACCAAGCGGGTCAGCCAGACCGACGTCTTCTGGGCCAACTGGGCGCCGTCGTGGCCGTCGGCCGGCACGGTGATCCAGCCGCTGTTCGACAGCCGCCTCAACCTCACCAGCGAGGGCAGCGGACGCGACTACGGGCGCTTCGCCGACGCCGGTGTCGACAAGGAGATCACGCGGATCACGGGCCTGGCCGACACCGGTGCGCAGGCCGAGGCGTGGAGCAAGCTCGACCAGTCGCTGGTCGACCGCGGCGCCTACGTCGCGCTGGCCCAGCGACGCTCGTTCTTCGTGGCGGGCACCGACGTCAAGGGGCTCGCGTCGAACGAGGCGCTGGGCGGGTTCGTCGACCTGGCCACGATCGAGGTCACCCGGTGACCGACGTCGCCCCGGTGCTCTTCGTGCACGCGCACCCCGACGACGAGACCCTCACCACCGGGATCGCCATGGCCCACCTCGTGTCGGCCGGGGTGCCGGTGCACCTGCTGACCAGCACCCTGGGGGAGGAGGGTGAGGTCATCCCGCCCGAGCTGGCACACCTCGACTCCGCCCACGACGACGCGCTCGGACCCCACCGGCTCGGCGAGCTGCGGGGCGCCATGGCCGAGCTCGGGGTCACCCATGAGCTCCTCGGGGCCGACGAGGCACGGGGCCGGCTCTCCCGGTGGCGCGACTCCGGGATGGCGGGCACACCCACAGCGGCCAACCCCGCGGCATACGTCAACGCCTCGCTCGACGAGGCGGCCGGGCTCGTGGCCGACGTCATCCGCCGGCTGCGGCCGCGCGCGGTGGTGACCTACGACGCCGAGGGCGGCTACCGGCACCCCGACCACATCCAGACCCATCGCGTCACCCGTGCGGCGGTCGCCTCGCTGCCCGAGGGCGAGCGACCGTCCCTGTATGCCGTGGTGACGCCGATGTCGTGGGCGCGCGAGGACCGGGCCTGGCTGGCCGAGCACCTGCCGCCTGACAGTGGGTGGGCGCTGCCGCCGGTCGACGGCGAGTACCCGCCCGGCGTCGTGCCCGACGAGGTCGTGACCCATGCGGTTGAGCGCCCGGATCTCGCCCCGCGACAGGCGGATGCATTGCGCCACCACCGCACGCAGGTGACCGTGCGAGGCGACACGTACGCCCTGTCGAACGACATCGCCGCACGGCTCTCCGGACGTGAGGGGTTCGTGCGGATCGACCCGGTGACGGGCCTGCCGATGGCCTCGGGCGAGGATGGTGGGTATGCCGCGACCGAGGACTTCGTGCCGCGTCGCCGGGCCGAGGGGGAGGGACCTGCGTGAGCACGCCTGCCGAGCGTGACCGGTTCCGGCTGGCGATGGGGCGGTTCGCCACCGGGGTCACGGTGCTGACGACCTTCGCCGGTGGGCACGACCACGCCATGACGGCCAACGCCATCACCTCGGTGTCGATCGACCCGCTCCTGGTGCTGGTCAGTGTCGAGCTGGACGCGCGGTTCCACGACGCCATCGTCGACTCCGGGGTGTGGGGCGTCAGCGTGCTGGCCGCGAGCCAGCGTCCGGTGGCCGAGTGGCTGTCCACCCAGGGCCGTCCGCTGCACGGCCAGCTCGACCGGATCCCCCACACCAAGGGGCCGGAGACCGGCGTCGCGCTCATCGACGGAGCGCTGGCGCACCTCGAGCTGCGCACGACGGCGATTCACCCGGCGGGTGACCACAGCATCGTCGTCGGCGAAGTAGTGTCCATGTCGAGCCACGAGCACCCGGGCGATGCCCTGGTCTACTACCGCAGCCGCTACCAGGCGCTGCCCTGAGGAGAACGCCCGTGAGGGAGAACGGATCCGCCGCCCTGAGGGGGACGATCGCCGTCGCCGTGCTCGCCGCGGCATACGTGGCACTCGCGCTCTTCCTCGGTCGCCACGTGCCCGCCAACACCTCGGTCGCCGGCGTGCCCATCGGTGGGATGTCGCCCGACTCGGCGGTGCAGACGCTCGAACGGGCGCTCGCGCCCAAGCAGAAGGCCCCCGTGGTGATCCAGGCCGAGGGGACGAAGCAGGAGCTCCAGCCCGCCGAGGCCGGGCTCGCCTTCGACCTGCCCGGGACCGTCGACGGCCTGACCGGCTTCAGCCTCAGCCCGGCGGACCTGTGGACCCACCTCACCGGCGGCAGCGACGAGCCGCTCAGGACGACGGTCGACAGGAGCAAGCTCGAGGCAGCCGTGGGCAAGGCCGGCAGCTCGCTGAACCGCAAGGCCGTCGAAGGGGCGATCGCGTTCGCCGACGGCAAGGTCAAGGTCACCGAACCCGTTGTCGGACGGACACTTTCGGCAGCCGCGACGGCTGACGAGATCGCCAAGCGCTGGCCCACCGAGGAGCCGGTGGCCGCCAAGTTCGACACGACTGAGCCGAAGGTGTCGGCGCAGGAGGTCGAGCGGGCGAACCGCGACTTTGCGACCCCGGCCGTGTCGGGACCGGTCAAGGTCGTGGCCGGCTCGAAGACCTTCTCGGTGGCTCCGGCCGAGTACGCAGGGGCGCTGTCGATGAAGGCAGATGCGTCCGGGAAGCTCCAGCCGGTCGTCGACGACACCAAGGTCGTGGCCGCCGTCCGCGCCGCCGCGGCCAATGTGGGCCTGGAGAAGAAGGCGCAGGACGCCAAGATCACGTTCAGCGGCACCAAGCCGGTCGTGACGCCCGCCGTCGTCGGCACCAGCCTCGACCCCAAGTCGATCGGGTCTGCGTTCACCGCGGCCCTCACCTCCGCCGACCGCACGGCGAAGGTCGCGACGACCGTCGTGCAGCCGAAGCTCACGACCGCCGAGGCCAACAAGATCAAGCCCAAGGAGATGATCTCGACCTTCTCCACGCAGTTCCCCTACAACCCGCCGCGCACCGAGAACATCACGATCGCCGCGCGCACCCTCAACGGCACCTACGTGGCGCCGGGGGAGACGTTCTCGCTCAACGGCAAGCTGGGGCAGCGGACGGCCGCCAAGGGCTACAACTCCGCCCCGGTCATCATCAACGGCCGGCTCACCAAGGACTACGGCGGCGGCATCTCGCAGCTGTCGACGACGCTGTTCAACGCGATCTTCTTCTCCGGGGCCAAGATCGAGGAGCACCACCCGCACAGCTTCTACATCTCGCGGTACCCCGAGGGGCGCGAGGCCACGATCTCCTGGCCCGACGTCGACAACCGGTTCACCAACGACACCGGCTACGGCATCCTCATCCAGGCCGGTGTCTCGGGGAACTCGGTGACCGTCTCGTTCTATGGCACCAAGGTGTGGGACATCGAGGCGGTCAAGGGTCCGCGGCGCAACGTCGTCCAGCCCAAGACCATCGTCGACAACAAGAAGGGCTGCGTCACCCAGACCCCCACGCCCGGCTTCGACGTCACCGTGACCCGCATCTTCAAGAAGGGCGGCAAGCAGGTGAAGTCCTCGCAGTTCAACACGCACTACATCCCCGAGGACAAGGTCACCTGCACCAACCCCTGAGCCACAGCTTTTCCGCGTCATGCGCAAAGCGTGAACTTCGCTCGGGCTACTAGGGCGAGCGAAGCTGAGGTTTCCCGCTTGACGCGGAAAAGCTGAGGTCGGGTCAGTCGGTCACGAGGTGCGCGTAGGGGTCGGGCCGCTCGGACTCGCTGCGCAGGACGCAGAACTCGTTGCCCTCGGGGTCGAGCAGCGTCGCCCAACCGCCACCGTCGGGCGTGCGCAGGTCCTGGTGCATGCGCACGCCGAGCTCGAGCAGCCGCTCGACCTCCTCCTCGCGGGTGCGGTCGGTCGGGGTGAGGTCGAAGTGGAGGCGGTTCTTCACGGTCTTGCCCTCAGGCACCTCGATGAACAGCACCCGCTGTCGGCCGTCCGGGGACAAGATCATGCACTCCTCGTGGCCGGGCAGGTTCGGGTCGCGGGGGTCCTCGGAGAACCCGAGCACCTTGGACCACCAGTGCGACTGTGCGTGGGCGTCACGGGAGTCGACGGACGTGTGCGAGATGCGGCTGGTCACGCGACGACCGCCCGAGGACACGACCGAGCGCCAGCGAGGGAGGCCCGGAAGGCGGAGGAGCGGAGCCAGTTCAGTGAGGTCATGGCGGACAGCCTTGTGCCCCCACGCCGCCCAACGCCAGTGGTTATGGGCCCGTCACGGCTGGGTGAGGTAGACGTACCCCGAGTGCCGTTCGAAGCCCATCCGCTCGTAGAGCCGGATCGCGACCTCGTTGTCGGCCTCCACCTGGAGGTGGACGAGCCGGACTCCCTCGTCGAGTGCCGCGCGGGCGAGCCGTGCGGTGAGGTGGGCGGCCAGGCCACGACCTCGGTATGCCGGGTCGGTCCGGACCGCGCCCAGGCCCGCCCAGCCGTGGGCGAGGGCCAGGCGTCCGACTGCGACCGGGGTCGTGCCGGCAGCACCCCGCTCGCGCAGCCCGAGCTGCTGGGAGAGCCCGCCTCCGGGGATGGTGCTGGCGAAGAGCTGGCGCGGTGAGCCTTCGAGGACGCCCCGCAGCACAGCCGGGTCGACGCCCTCGCCCCTCGGGTAGCCCTGGAGCCAGCCGGCCGTCAGGGTCTCCTCGATCACGACCTCGGGGCCGCCTGGGTCGGCACTGGCGACCCGGTCCGTCGGCGCCGTCATGGTGAGGCTCCGGCTGCCGACCGTGTAGCCACGGTCCACGAGAAGGGCGCCCAGCGGGTCGGCCGCGGGGTCGAAACCCTCCGGTCCTGCGAGGGTGACCTTCGCAGGGAGGCCGCGTGCGGCATACCACTGCTCGACCCGGTCAAGCGCGCTGGAGAGGGGCAGGCCGGGGTCGCCGAGCGGCACGACCGAGTTGCCGCGCTGGGTGAAGCCGGACGACGCCCGCAGGACCCAGCCGCCGAGCGACTCGCTCTCCACCGCGCCCCATGAGGGCGTGACGAGGCGCTGGAGGTCGGCCACGCTGGTCGTCCGGTGGGGTGCGCCCGTCCGGGTGGGCTTGGGCGGCACCTCCTTGGCGGCCACGACCCGGTCTCGGGCGACGACGACCTCGCCCGAGGAGGTGCCGATGGTGAGCTCTTGCTCGGTGCGTGAGAGCAGCTCGCCGACGGTGTCGGTGAGCGTTGCCCCGGTCGTCGGGTCGGGTGTCTCGAGGCGCCATCGGACCACGACCCGAGACGTGAGGGGGAGGTGTTCGCCGAGGTCACCCATGGGCCGAATAGTATGAGCGGCATGACCTACGTGATCGCCCAGCCGTGCGTCGACCTCAAGGACAAGGCCTGCATCGAGGAATGTCCCGTCGACTGCATCTACGAGGGTGAGCGCTCGCTCTACATCCACCCCGACGAGTGCGTCGACTGTGGCGCCTGCGAGCCGGTGTGCCCGGTCGAGGCGATCTACTACGAGGACGACACCCCCGAGCAGTGGGCCGACTACTACAAGGCCAACGTCGAGTTCTTCGACGACCTCGGCAGCCCCGGTGGTGCGGCCAAGCTCGGTGTCATCCCCAAGGACCACCCGCTGATCGCCGACCTGCCCCCGCAGGAGCACGACGAGTGAGGAGCCCCCGGGCTCTGCCTGACTTTCCCTGGGACTCGCTCGCTCCGTCCAAGGAGCGGGCGAGTGCCGTTGCTGGAGGCATCGTCGACCTGTCGGTGGGGACGCCGGTCGACCCGACGCCGCAGGTCGTCCAGGACGCACTGCGCTCGGCGGCCGATGCGCCCGGCTACCCGCAGACGTGGGGCACGCCCGCGTTGCGCGAGGCGGTCGCTGGGTGGTTCGCGCGGCGGCGCGGCGTGCCGGACGTCGACCCCGACGGGGTGCTGCCGACGATCGGCAGCAAAGAGCTCGTGGCCTGGCTGCCGACCCTGCTGGGTCTTGGGCCCGGTGACGTCGTCGGTTTCCCCCGCATCGCCTACCCGACCTACGACGTGGGTGCCCGGCTGGCCGGCGCGACGCCGCAGGTGGTCGACGGGCTCACGGCACTCGGCCCGATGACCGCGTCGACCACGCCAAAGCTGTTGTGGCTCAACACCCCCAGCAACCCGACTGGCAAGGTCCTCGGCGTCGAGCACCTGGCGAAGGTCGTCGCCTGGGCGCGGCAGCACGGTGTGGTCGTGGCGAGCGACGAGTGCTACGCCGAGCTCGACTGGCGCGACGACGCCGAGGGGCTCACGACGCCGTCCATCCTCGACCCACGGGTCACGGGCGGCTCCCACGAGGGGTTGCTCGCGGTCTACTCGCTGTCCAAGCAGTCCAACCTCGCCGGCTACCGCGCGGCCTTCGCCGCCGGCGACCCCGCACTGGTGAAGCAGCTCCTCGAGGTGCGCAAGCACGCCGGGATGATCCCGCCGTGGCCGGTGCAGGTCGCGCTCACCGCAGCGATCGGTGATGACGCACACGTCGCCGAACAGAAGCAGCGGTATGCCGCGCGGCGGGCCGTGCTGCGTTCTGCCGTCGAGGGTTTCGGTCTGCGCATCGACGAGTCGGAGGCCGGCCTCTACCTGTGGGCGACGCGCGACGAGGACTGTTGGACGACCGTCGACCAGCTGGCGCAGCGCGGCATACTCGTCGCGCCCGGCGCCTTCTATGGCGAAGCGGGTCGCCAGCACGTGCGCATCGCGCTCACGGCCAGTGACGAGCGCATCGCGACGGCAGCCGAGCGGCTCCGGGCCGGCTGACCCGCCGGGAAGCGGGAGCCGGGCCAGGAGCCGCCCGCCCCGTCAGGCCGGCGTGGCCGCCGGTGCCGCGCCTCGGCGACGGGCCAGCGCACCGTCGAGGCTGAACGTGCCCGCCCCCATCGCCGCCAGCGCGAGGGCGCCTGCGGCGAGGGCGAGCACGTAGGACGGGCCGCCGTTCGCGACGAAGAACCCGTTGCCCTGGTGGGCGATGAGGGCGGCGGCGACCATGTGCAGCGCGAGCAGGCTGCCCACGACCGGGGTGAACGCCCCGAGCATGAGGGCGATGCCGCCACCGAGCTCGAGCACGATGGCGACCAGTGCGGCCGCGTCAGGGACGGGGGCGCCCATGCCGGCGAACCCCTCCTGGGTCGCGGCGACGCCGTTGGTGACCAGCTTCTGCCAGCCGTGCATGACGAAGATGAAGCCCAACCCGAGTCGGGCGACGAGCGCGAGCACGTCGCGGGCGGGGGATGGGAGGGAGCGCATCAGGGTCCTTTCGTCGGGGGCGGTGATGCAGGAGGGCGACGCCGGGCGAAGCCCCTACTGACAGTAGGAAAACGGGCTGGACGAAACCTGAACGGCGCCTGACACCGGTGCTGGCTCAGAGCCAGCTGCCGAGCTGCGGCGGCTTGCTCGAGCGGCCGGTCAGCCAGGCCACGAGCGCGGCTCCGGAGTCGCCGGCGGCGTGCCGCTTGGCGGCGTCCGAGGCCAGTGCGGCGCGCAGGTCGCCCGGCACGGCCTCGAACCCGAACCCGCGCTCGAGGTCGACGGCGTGGATCCACACCTCACGGGTACGCATCCACAGCGTCTGCGACGCCGGGATCTCGCGGCCCTGCGCGGTGCGCACCAAGGCATCCCACGCCGAGTCGGGAAGCTCGTCCCACTGCCGGGCCAGAGCCTGCGAGGACTCGTGGGCCGCGTCCCGCAGCGTCGCCGGGTCGAGCCGCGAGCTCTCCTCGATGTCGCGGTCACGGGCCTCCTGGCTCGAGTACATCGGGGTCTCGACGCCGGTCCGCGCCCAGGTCAGCAGGCGCCCCAGCGCCAGCGCGTTCTGGTGCACGTGCGCGACGACGTGCGCCCGGGTCCATCCCGGCAGCAGGCTCGGCGTCGCCCACGCGTCCGGGGTCGCGGCCAGGTCGTCGACGAGGTCGAGGAACGTCGTGGTCCCGTCGGTGACCCACCCGTATGCCGCGCGGGCCCGCTCGGGGGCACCCGCCGGCATACCTGCGGGTGCACTCACGCCGGCGCCTGCGTTGTGGGCGGGGCGGTCACCGGGTTCACGCACTGGCCGAGCCCGGCGATCTGGGTGGTGAGGACCTCACCTGCACGAAGGTAGCGCGCCGGCTGCCGCGCGTGCCCGACGCCGCCGGGAGTGCCGGTGGCGATGACGTCGCCGGGACGCAGGGTGAGGATCTGTGAGACGTAGGCGACGAGCGCGACCGGGTCGAAGACGAGGTCGCCGGTGTCGGCCTTCTGCACGGTCTCGCCGTCGACGGCGCAGCTGAGCTCGAGCCGCGGGCGGACGCCCCCGTCGAGCTCGTCGGGCGTGACCAGCCACGGCCCGAACGGTGTTGTCGCCTCGAACGTCTTGCCCTGGAGCCACTCGGGGGAGCGGTACTGCCAGTCGCGGGTGGTGACGTCGTTGAGGACCCCGAACCCGGCGATGGCGTCGGCCGCGGTGGCCTCGTCGGCGCGCCGCACGGTGCTGCCGATGACGACCGCGAGCTCAGCCTCCCAGTCGACGGCGTCGGAGTTGTCAGGCAGGGCCAGCTCATCCCGCGGGCCGATGAGGGCTTCGGGGTACTTGGCGAAAAGCGTTGGGAACTGGGGGAGTTCGCGGCCCATCTCGAGGATGTGGTTGCGGTAGTTGAGGCCCACGCACACGATCTTGGCCGGCCGCGGCACGAGCGGCGCGAAGTCGAGCGAGTCCGCGGCCAGGTCGAGCTCGACGAGGTCCGGTGACTCGGCGCGCTGGCGCCAGTGCGGGTCGGACAGGAAGTCGCCGAGGTCGGACGCCCCGAGGTCGAGCACCCGGTCGCCGTCGACCCGCACGGCCCGTGTGGTGGTCGCCCCGTCGATGGTCGTGGCGCGAATGGTGGAAAGGTGCATCACTGCTCCTGACCGGCGACCTGGACGCGGTCCAGGTGGAGCCGTTCGTAGATGGGGGTGTCGCTGAACCGGAAGAGGTCGACTGCCTCAGCGGCGCCGATCGTGAAGGGCACCCAGGACGGGACGACGAACAGGTCGCCAGCCGCGAGGTCCCACGTCCGGTCACCGACGATGACCTCCGCCCGGCCGGTGAACACCTGCCAGACCGACGACCCGACCTCCTGGCGTCTCGCGGTCGCGGCACCGGCACGCAGCCGGTGGAACTCGGTGCGCAGGGTCGCCATGACGTCGGCGCCGGTCGCCGGGTTGGCGAACCGGACGGCGGCATGGCCGGGTTCCACCACCCCCGCGTGGCCGGCGTCCTCGAGCGCCAGCTGGTCGGCGAGTGCGCGATCCGTGTGTTCCCAACGGTATGCCGCGAGCGGCGAGCTGGGTGCCGGGCGGGCAACCTGGGAGAGCGGCTGGAGGCCCGGGTGGCCCCAGAGCTGCTCGGACCGGGAGCGGTCCGGCGTCTCGGTGCTGCTCACCTGCTCCGGCCCGAACTCGAAGAACGTCGAGTCGATGCCGTGCGCGAACGGGATGTCCAACCCGTCGAGCCAGGCCATCGGCTCGGTCGCGATGTTGTGGTGGCCGTGGAAGTGCCAGCCGGCCGTGAGCAGCAGGTCGCCGCGGCGCATCGCGACCGGGTCGCCGTCGACGACGGTCCACACGCCCTCGCCCTCGACCACGAAGCGGAACGCGTTCTGCGTGTGGCGGTGCTCCGGGGCGACCTCGCCGGGGCAGAGGTACTGGATCGCGGCCCACATGGTGGGGGTTGCGAACGGCCGGCCACCCAGGCCCGGGTTGGCCAGGGCGATGGCCCGCCGCTCACCGCCGCGTCCGACCGGGACGAGCCGGCCCGACTCCTGCGCCAGGGGCAGCAGGTCACCCCACTGCCAGGCGTGCGGCACGGCTCGCGAGGTCGGCTCCATCGGCATCAGCTCGCCGATCTCGGTCCACAGCGGCACCATGTGCTGCCGGTCGAACGCGGCATACAGGGCGTCCAGCTCCGGGCTCGGATCGGGTTGTGCGGCAACGGGTTCCGGCACGACGCTCAGCTGGCTGGGTCTGGCGGCGGGTGGTGGCGCAGCAGGACTGCTGGTCACGAGGTTGCTCCTTCGGTGACGGGGCGGTCAGGGGTGGTCGTGGCCGTCGGCGAGGCGCCGGACGGGTGTGCGACGGCGGGCTCGACCGCCGCCGCGACGTCGGTCGTCGCGGTCGCGGTGCGTCGCGGGAGTGCGAGCAGCAGGAGCGCGGCGGCGCCGGCCACGGCGGCGAAGACGAGGAAGTTGGCGTCGACGCCGAGCCCGCGGGCCAGGAGCAGGCCGCCGACCTGCGGACCGACGACGGCACCGATGCGCCCGACCCCGAGCGCCACGCCGAGGGCGCTGCCACGCACCGAGGCGGGGTAGCGGTCGGCGATGGCGGCCAGGACGAGGCACTGGGTGCCGTGCGTGCCGACGCCGGCGAGGACCAGCACGGCATACGTCAAGGGCACCGACGGGTGGGTGAGCATGGCGACCAGGGCGACGGCCGCGAGGGCCGAACCCGCCGCGGCCACGCGGCCCGGCCCGAAGCGCACCCCCGCGGCAGCGGTCAGCAGCGAGCCGAGGACGGCGCCGAGGTTGAGCGCGAGCAGGAAGGTGAGGGCGGAGCCGAGCTCGAACCCGCTCTGCCGCATCAGCTGCGGCAGCCAGGTGCCGAGGCCGTACCAGGTGAACAGCACCAGCGCGGTGGTGGCGCAGAACAGGACGGTGGCTCGCACGTAGGGGGCCCGGAACAGTGCGCTCACCGGCTCGCGCACGGTGGTCGCGGCCGGGGCGGGAGCCAGTCCGAACCGGGCCTCGAGGGCGACCGCCTCGTCGACCCGGCCCTGGCTGCGCAGCCAGACCGGCGACTCGGGCAGCCAACGCAGCGCGATCGGCACCACGACGGCGAGTGCGACGAGCGCGACGACGAACATGGTGCGCCAGCCCGACGCGGGGATCACCCAGATGCCGAGTATGGCGGCAGCCGCGCCGCCGATCGGCACGCCGGACATCATGAGGGTCGACACAACCGAGCGGTGCCTGGCGCTGACGTACTCGGCGGCCAGCGCGTTGGCCGACGGCACGAGTCCGCCGAGTCCCAGGCCGGCGAGGAGGCGGAAGGTGCCGAACTGGCCGGGCGACTGGGCCACCGCGCAGAGCGCCGTGAACACCGAGAACCACACCGTGCACAGCAGCACCGTGCGGCGACGGCCGATCCGGTCGGCGAGTGCGCCGGCACCCAGGGCGCCCATGAGCATGCCGACGAAGGCGAGAGCGCCGAGGGTGCCGGCGGTGGCCTTGGTGAGGTTCCAGCCGGGCTCGGCGAGCAGACGCGGCAGGACGGTGCCGTAGACGATGAGGTCGTAGCCGTCGAAGACGACGATGAGCCAGCACAGTGCGGTGACGAGCACGGAGCCGGAGCGCGCCGTTGCGTTCCTGGTTGTCATGCGCTGGACCGTAGGCCGAATCCTCCTGTGCGGAATAGGATGTTCTGTTGTGAGGAACAAGCCAGCGTATGCCGTCGATGCCGTGGACCACGCCCTCCAGCTCGCGACGTTGTTGCGGCAGGAGGGGCGGCTGCGGGTCACCGATGCGGCGGCGGCGCTGGGTGTGAGTCGTTCCACAGCCCACCGCCTCCTGGTCACCCTCGTCTACCGCGACTTCGCGGTGCAGGACCGCGACCGGTCCTACCTGCCGGGCCCCCTTCTCGTTCCGGCGTCCCCGGCCGACCCGGCGGTGCTGCCCGGGGCACCGTCGGTGGTGCGGCTGCGCCAGGTCGCGCGTCCCCACCTCAACCAGGTGGTCGCCGAGACGGGGGAGTCGTGCAACGTCCAGGTCCTGGCCGGCCAGCAGGCCCACGTCGTCGCCTACGTCGAGGGTCCGGGGTGGCTGCGCGTGGGCGACCGGTTCACCCGCGAGTGGGATGCCTGGCTCACCTCAGGTGGACGAATCCTGTTGTCCCAGTTGGGAGATGACGAGCTGGCCGAACGCCTGCCGTCCTGGCCCGCCGCTCGTGTCGAACGTCTCCAGCGCGAGCTGGAGGTGTGCCGGCGGCGGGGCTACGCGGTCAACGACCAGCTCACCGAGGACGGCGTGACCGCCCTCGCCGTCCTCGTGCGAGCCCCCCAAGGTATGCCGCTCGCGGCCATCGCGCTCGCGCTCCCGACGCCGCGTTTCGACCGCGACCTCGTCCCCGCCTGGGTGGGTGCCCTGTCGGCCGCATCCGCCCAGATCACGCGCGATCTCGGCGGCGCGCACGCGGCATACGACGCTCTGGGGGCGAGCCCGCGAGGGTGAGGGCGGATTGTGGGCGCCCACGCACGGTGGGGTAGCGTCGAAGTGCGCGAGGCGCGCCACCTGACCGGCCCGCCCGCCCCTCCGACGCACGTGAAGGATCGACGCATGAGCAACGACGGCGCCACGCTGAAGGCCGATGGCAAGGACCTCGACCTCCCCCTCGTGAAGGCGACCGAGGGCAACAACGGGTACGACATCTCCAAGCTGCTCAAGGAAACCGGCAACACCACCGTCGACATCGGCTTCGTCAACACCGCGTCGTGCAACAGCGCGATCACCTACATCGACGGTGACGCGGGCATCCTGCGCTACCGCGGCTACCCGATCGAGCAGCTCGCCGAGAAGTCCAGCTTCCTCGAGGTGTCCTACCTGCTCATCTACGGCGAGCTGCCGACGACCGAGCAGCTGGAGGACTTCGACCAGAAGATCCGCCGTCACACCCTGCTGCACGAGGACCTCAAGGCGTTCTTCGGCGGCTTCCCGCGCGACGCCCACCCGATGCCCGTGCTGTCGTCCGCGGTCTCGGCGCTCGGCACGTTCTACCAGGACAGCCTCGACCCGTTCGACAAGGAGCAGGTGGAGATCTCGACGGTGCGGCTCATGGCCAAGCTGCCGACGATCGCGGCCTACGCCTACAAGAAGTCGGTCGGCCAGCCGTTCCTCTACCCCGACAACTCGCTGTCGCTGCCGGAGAACTTCCTGCGCATGACGTTCGGGTTCCCGGCCGAGCCGTACGACCTCGACCCCGACATGGTCAAGGCGCTCGACCTGCTGCTGATCCTGCACGCCGACCACGAGCAGAACTGCTCCACCTCGACGGTGCGTCTGGTCGGGTCGGCTCAGGCCAACCTGTTCAACTCGGTCTCGGCCGGCATCCACGCCCTGTCGGGTCCGCTGCACGGTGGCGCCAACTCGGCCGTGCTGGAGATGCTCGGCGGCATCTACGACAACGGTGGCGACGTCGACACCTTCGTCAAGAAGGTGAAGAACAAGGAGGACGGCGTCAAGCTGATGGGCTTCGGCCACCGGGTCTACAAGAACTACGACCCGCGCGCCGCCATCATCAAGAAGAGCGCCGACACCATCCTCAACAAGGACGGTGTCTCCGACCCGCTGCTCGACATCGCCCTCAAGCTCGAGCAGGTGGCCCTCGAGGACGACTACTTCGTGGAGCGCAAGCTCTACCCGAACGTCGACTTCTACACCGGCCTCATCTACAAGGCGATGGGCTTCCCGACCAAGATGTTCACGGTGCTCTTCGCCCTCGGCCGGCTGCCGGGCTGGATCGCTCAGTGGCGCGAGATGATCGAGGACCCGCAGACCAAGATCGGCCGCCCGCGCCAGATCTACGTCGGCGAGACCGAGCGCGACTACACCCCGATCTCCAGCCGCTGACCAGCGGTTCACTTTCTCGACGCGCGCCGTTGCCCTGGCGGTCCTAGCGTCTGGGGCATGAGGCGCACTCGGGCAGCAGCGGTCGGCACCATCCTCCTCGGCGTCACCACCGCACTCGCGAGTGCGCCGGTGTATGCCGCGTCGCCGCCTTCCCGGGCGGGCGCGGCCTCCGCGTCTGGTCCGCTCGATCTGGGGCCGGCCGGTCTCGCGGAGAGCCGCACGTCGCGTGAGGTGCAGCCCGGCGTGACGTGGACTCAGATCGTTCGCGGCGCGGCGGACCCGGCGGTGCGCTGGGTCGTCGAGGTGGGCATCCCGAGCGGGTCGACCAGCCCGGATCCGGACGCGCCCCCGCGGGCGATCCAGGACGAGACGAGTGCCGTCGCCTTCGCTTCCCGGCTGACCGCTGCCGGGTTCCCCGCCCGTGCCGAACGGGTGCTGCAGCCCGCCATGGCCGACGTGCCCGCCGGCGAGCTCGGCTGGCGGGTGCGCCTCGAGCGCACGTTCGCGACGCAGGCAGAGGCGAACGCGCAGAGCGCGCGGCTGCGTGCCGCCGGCTTCAGCGGACGGGCCTGGTATGCCGGGTGGGACGGCACGTCGTCGGCCCGCGGTCCGTGGACGGTCAACGTCGTGACCATCGACCCCAAGCGCTTCAAGGGAACCCTGGGCGGCACGTACGGTCCGGACCTGGAGAAGCGCGAGACCCCGAGCTGGTTGAACTCGTACGAGCGGGCGTCCGTCACCCTCAACGCCGGGTTCTTCGTCTTCGACCCCAAGGCCGGTGCCGAAGGCGACCCGGCGGGCGCAGCTGTCTACGACGGCATACTCGAGTCCGAGCCCGTGGGCTCGCGTCCCGTCCTGCTGCTGGATCGAAAAGCCAAGCGCACCAACGTCATTCGTCCTACGTGGTCCGCGCAGGTGAGGCTGCCCAGCGGAGTGCGAGAGCTGGACGGTCTCAACCGCGTGCCCGGGCTCATCCGCAACTGTGGCGGCACCAGCGACGACGTCGTGACGGCGCTGCCGTTGCACGACGTCACGTGCACCGACGGCGACGAGCTGGTGCTCTTCACCACCGCGTTCGGTGCGTCGACCCCGGCCGGGGCGGGAGCCGAGGCGGTGCTCGACCGGCAGGGCCGGGTGGTGTCCGTTGCGCAGACGCGTGGGGTGCAGCTCGGCGACGGGCAACGGTCGATCCAGGGGATCGGGAGCGACGCCGCGCTGGTGAGCGCGCTTCAACCCGGCGACCGCGTGCGCACGGACACCGAGCTGCGTTCCGGTGGGCGCCCGGTCGACCTGCCGGGCCGCGCTGTCATCAACGGCGGTCCGGAGCTGGTGCGTGATGGTCAGGTGCACGTCACCCAGCGGCAGGACGGCATGGTGCACCCGGGTGAGCCGAGCTTCGCCTACGGCTGGGTGCTCCAGCGCAACCCGCGCACCTTCGCCGGTGTCGACGCCGCGGGCCGCACCCTGTTCGTGACGGTGGACGGGCGCCAGCTGGGCGAGCTGGGCCTGTCGATCCCCGAGACCGCGGCGGTGGCCCGCTCACTGGGCATGGTCGAGGCGATGAACCTCGACGGCGGCGGCTCGACCGCGCTCGTCGTCGACGACCGGCTGGTGTCGCACCCATCCGACGCAGCGGGTGAGCGCGCTGTGGGTGACGCGATCTTCATCCGCTGATGCTTCCTCCCCGTCGCCCGGGCCGTTCGAGGTAATCGCCGACCGGCACCGGGCAGCCGATGACCTCGAACCGGCAGGTGACGTCAGGGGAAGGTGACGGTCACGGTGGTCTTGCCCGCGGTCTTGCCCTTGACCTGTCGCCACGACCAGCCGTCGGAGTCGCGGGTCCGGGTCCACTCGCGCTCGCCGACGCGCACCTTCGTGGCGCCGAACTGCGAGGCCTTCGCCACGGCATACGCGCCCGTCGCCCACGCGACCCGCTCGGACGGCGCGTCGACGGTGAACGTCTTCCCGCGGACGGTGCCCTTGACGCCCTGCTCGGTCGACAGCGCCTCGCCGAGCGCGCCGGGGTTGCCCTCGGCGGCGTCGTCGAGCCGGCAGCCGAGGCCGGCGGGGGAGTGCCCCATCAGCGTCGACGCGAGCAGCCGCCCCTCCTGCTCGTGGTCGGCATACGCCTCGGGGTAGGCGCTCTTCTGAACCTTCTGCGCGATCTCGGTGATGCGCATCCCCTCGTAGCCCTTGATCTTCACCAGCGCGTCGTAGAACTTGTTGGTGGCGTAGACCGGGTCGAGGATCTGCTCGACCGTGCCCCATCCCTGGCTCGGCCGCTGCTGGAAGAGGCCCACGGAGTCGCGGTCGCCATAGCGCAGGTTGCGCAGCTTGGACTCCTGGATCGCCGTGGCGATGGCGATGGTCGCGGCTCGCGCGGGCAGGCCGCGCTTCTCCGCGACCGCCGCGATCGTTGCCGCGTATGCCGTCTGGCTGGGGTCGAAGGTCACGCTCTGTCCCAGCGCAGTTGCCTGGCAACGCGGGCCGCCGAAGTTGTGGCGGATCCCCTGGATGCCGAGGACACCGGCCACGACGAGCCCAATCGCGAACGCCAACAACACGATTCGCGTGACCAGCTTGCGCAGTCTGCTGTGGTGGTGCTCCTCGGCGAGGACGACACCGCGCCGGGTGCGAGCGGGCATGGCTCAGTCGTTGGCGTGCAGTGCGGAGTTGAGCACGATGCCGTGCCCGTCGCGCGCACGGGCCTCGACGGTGCCGGTCACCGAGTTGCGCAGGAACAGCAGGTTCGACTGGCCGGACAGCTCGCGCGCCTTGACGACGCGGCCGTCGGTCAGCGTGACCTTGGTGCCGGCGGTGAGGTAGAGCCCGGCCTCGACGACGCAGTCGTCGCCGAGGGCGATGCCAAGCCCGGCCTCGGCGCCTAGCAGGCAGCGCTGGCCGATGCTGACGCGCTCGGTGCCGCCACCGGAGAGGGTGCCCATGGTGGAGGCGCCGCCACCGATGTCGGAGCCGTCTCCCACGACGACCCCTTGGCTGATGCGGCCCTCGACCATCGACGAGCCGAGGGTGCCGGCGTTGAAGTTGACGAAGCCCTCGTGCATCACCGTGGTGCCCGGCGCGAGGTGGGCGCCGAGCCGGACGCGGTCGGCGTCACCGATGCGCACCCCGGTGGGGACGACGTAGTCGACCATGCGCGGGAACTTGTCGACACCCAGCACCTGCACCGGCCCGCGGCCCCGCATGGCGGCCCGCGTCAGCTCGAATCCTTCGACGGCACAAGGGCCCTGGGTGGTCCAGACGACGTTGACGAGCACCCCGAAGAGGCCGTCGAGGTTGACCGAGTTCGGCGGGGTGAGGCAGTGCGAGAGCAGGTGCAGGCGCAGGTAGGCGTCGGACGGGTCGGCCGGCGCGGTGTCGAGGTCGATCTCGGTGGTGACGAGCTCGCGGCGCACCTTGCGGACGTCGTCCTTGCCGACGAGGGCTTCGAGCTCGGCCGGGGCCTGGGCGTCGGCGGGGCGGTTCCCGAGGGCAGGGGTCGGGTACCACGTGTCCAGGACCGACCCGTCCTCGTGGATCGTGGCCAGGCCGTGCCCCGAGGCGGTGCGCTCGCTGCTCATGGGTCCCAGCCTAGAGGGCTGCCCTGAACGCTCCCTGACACCCCGGCTGCGAAACTTTGGGCCAAAGTTCGGCTCTGCTCGGAAGGTTCCGGGCACCAGCGAAGTTTGGGCCAAAGTTCGGGCGTGAGGACGCTGGGCCTGGGAGGCGCGGGGAGGCCCGGGATCCGCTGGGGGGACCGGATACCGTGGGCGCCATGGCTGAACCCGCCCCCAGCACCCCGCCCGCGCTCGACCTGTCGGCCGACATCACGACCCTCACGGCGGCCCTGTGCGACATCGAGTCGGTGAGCCTCGACGAAGCCGCGATCTGCGACGCCATCGAGACCGCCCTCGCCCCGCTCGAGCACCTCGCCCTCACGCGGATCGGCAACACCCTCGTGGCGCGCACCGACCTCGGGCGCGACGAGCGGGTCGTCCTCGCCGGGCACATCGACACCGTGCCGCTCACCACCGACCCGGCCAACCTGCCGACCCAGCGGCGGGGGGACGAGCTCTGGGGTCGTGGCACGGTCGACATGAAGGGCGGCGTCGCTGTCCAGCTCAAGGCAGCTCTGGTCACCGAGCCGAGCCGCGACCTCACCTTCGTCTTCTACGAAGGTGAGGAGATCGACAGCCAGTACAACGGGCTCCTCCACATCCACCAGCAGCGCCCCGACCTCATCGAGGACGCCGACTTCGCCGTGCTGCTCGAGCCGACCGGCTCCATCGTCGAGGGCGGCTGCAAGGGCACCCTGCGGGTGGACGTCGTGACCAAGGGGATCGCCGCGCACAGCGCCCGTCCGTGGAACGGCCACAACGCCATCCACGACGCGGCCGAGGTGCTCGCCCGCCTCGCGGCATACGAGCCGGAAACCGTCATGGTCGACGGCCTCGAGTATCGCGAGGCGATGAACGCGGTCGGCATCGCCGGCGGCATCGCGACCAACGTCATCCCCGACCGGTGCGTCGTCACCGTCAACTACCGTTACGCGCCGGACAAGTCCGAGGACGACGCACTCGCCGTGGTCAACCAGCTCTTCACCGACTTCGTCGTCACCGTCAACGACAACGCGGGCGGCGCGCGGCCCGGGCTCGACCGGCCGGCGGCCAAGGCGTTCGTCGAGGCCCTCGGTGTCGACGTCGTGGCCAAGCAGGGGTGGACCGACGTCGCGCGGTTCTCCGCGATGGGGGTGCCCGCCGTGAACTTCGGGCCGGGCGACCCCAACCTGGCCCACCACGACGAGGAGCGCGTGCCCGTCGCCCAGCTCGAGTCCGCCGAGGCCGCCCTGCTGCGCTGGCTGGCGTAGGTAGGTTGGCGACGTGAGCGACGACCAGCTGACCGACGACAAGCCGACCGGTGACACGCCGGCCGACGACCTGACCCAGACCAGCGGCGCCACCGAGCGCGACTACGACTACCACACGGGCCCGGTGACCCTGCGCGGATCGCGCGTCCCCGGCACCACCACCGACCAGCGCCTCCTCGACAGCCGTGGCCCGAGCGACTGGGTGCACACCGACCCTTGGCGGGTGCTGCGCATCCAGAGCGAGTTCGTCGAGGGCTTCGGCGCGCTCGCCGAGCTCGGGCCGGCCGTGTCCGTCTTCGGGTCGGCGCGCACCAAGCCGGACAGCCCCTTCTACGAGCTCGGCACCGAGGTGGGTCGTCGCCTGGTCGAGGCCGGGTATGCCGTGATCACCGGTGGCGGGCCGGGCGCCATGGAGGCGGCCAACAAGGGCGCCCGCGATGCTGGCGGGGACAGCGTCGGCCTTGGCATCGAGCTGCCCTTCGAGCAGGGCCTCAACGAGTACGTCAACCTCGGGGTCAACTTCCGCTACTTCTTCGCGCGCAAGACGATGTTCGTCAAGTACGCGCAGGGCTTCATCGTCCTGCCGGGCGGCTTCGGCACCCTCGACGAGCTGTTCGAGGCGATCACGCTGGTGCAGACCCAGAAGGTCACGTCGTTCCCGATCGTGCTGATGGGCCGCGAGTACTGGTCGGGCCTGTTCGAGTGGTTGCGGGGCACCCTGCTCGCGGAGGGCATGGTCGCGGCCAAGGACATCGACCTGCTGCACCTCACCGACAGCGTGGACGAGGCCATCGACATCATCGTCGCGGCCGACAAGCACGCCGAGGACGCGGCACCCGCGGTCACGCCCAAGCGCCCCGAGTAGACCGCCTGCACCCCCAGCGGGCGACCCATGGACGCGGGAGCCCGTCCCGCGCGACAATGGCTCATGGCCCTCGTCTCCCCGATCCCACGTCACGGCGATGTCGTCGTGGGTCGGGACGTGGCCGGGCGCACGCTGCGTATCTCGGGCCACCCCGGCACCGGCCGGGTGGTGCTGTCGATCTGGCAGGACAACGTGTGCAAGGCGACCGTGCGCCTCGCCGTCGACGACGTGCCGCACGTCGTCGAGATGATCACCCGCAGCGCCATCACCCCAGCCGACGAGGCCGAGGCGGGACACGCGGGCTGAATGTGCCACGCACAGCCTGACGTGCGACGATCAGCCGCGTGATCTGGGTGTTCTTCATCGTCATGGCCGTGGTGGTGGTCGGCGGCTTCTTCGCGCTGCTCACCGGCCGTCTCGGCTACGACCCGATGGCTCCGGCCACCACGACCCAGTCCGCGCCGGTCCTCTCCGACGAGATCGCCGCGAGCGAGATCCCCACGATCCGGTTCGACACCGCGCTGCGCGGCTACCGCATGGACCAGGTCGACGCCGTGCTCGACCGGCTCCAGGACCGCATCGAGGAGCTCGAGGCCGAACGCGCGCAGGGTCACCGGGTGCCGGACGAGCCCGGTCCCGGCCCCACGGCCTGAACCATGGCGGCGCTCCACCTCACCCGCGACGCCACCGCACCGCCCACGGTGCTGTGGGACGTCGTCACGGACTTCGCGGCATACGAACGCTGGATGCCGGTGACCACGATGCGTCTCGACGCGGGCACCCAGCGAGCGGGCTGGGGCTTCGCCGCGCGCAGCGGCGTGGGGCCCCTGGGGTTCACCGACTCGATGCTCGTCACCGCCTGGGACCCGCCGAGCGACGTCCGCAGCGGTCACTTTCGCGTCGTCAAGACCGGTGCGCTGCTCGGCGGTCGCGTCGACGTGCGCGTCGAGGCCCGTGGCACGGGCAGCCGCCTGGTGTGGGAACAGGACCTCGTCGTGCGCCCCCTTCCCCTCAAGTCCCTCACCGACCCCGTCGTCACCCTCAGCGGGCAGCTCCTCTACGGACGGGCGCTCGACTCCATCGTCGCCGAGGCCGACCTCGTTGCCGCCCAGGGGCGACGGCGGTGAGCGGCGTCGTCGTCGGCGAGGACGGCCTCGCCCGCTGCGCCTGGGGTGCGTCGACGCCGGAGTATGCCGTCTACCACGACACCGAGTGGGGCGTGCCGGTGCGCGGGGAGCAGGCGCTCTACGAACGACTGACGCTCGAGGCGTTCCAGTCGGGCCTGGCGTGGATCACCATCCTGCGCAAGCGTGAGGCGTTCCGGGCGGCGTTCGCCGGCTTCGACCCTGAGGTGGTCGCTCGCTTCGACGAGCGCGACCGGGAACGGCTCATGGCCGACGCCGGCATCGTGCGCAACCGGCTCAAGGTCAACGCCGCCATCGCCAACGCGGGTGCCGTCCTGCGGCTGCGCGACAGCGGTGGTCTCGACGAGCTGGTCTGGTCGCACGCGCCCGCCTCGCACCCGACGCCGCGGACGCTCGCCGACGTGCCGGCGACCTCACCCGAGAGTGTGGCCCTGGCAAAAGCGTTGAAGCGCAATGGTTTCGTCTTCGTCGGACCGACGACGATGTATGCCGCGATGCAGGCCTGCGGGCTCGTGGACGACCACCTGGCCGGATGCCACCGGTCGGGTCGCTCACGGTGATGCGCTCGCTGACGGCCCGGGTCGTCCTCGTCTACCTAGCCCTGCGCGCCGTCTCGACGGTGCTGCTCGTCCTCGCCAGCCGCGACCAGCCGGTCATGCTCGACTGGACCGGACCAACCGTCGAACCCCTCGACATGACGGTCCTGTGGGATGGCGGCTGGTACCGGCACATCGCCGAACAGGGCTACCCCCACGTGCTGCCCGTCGACCCCAACACCGGCCGCGTGGCGCAGAACGCCTGGGCCTTCTACCCGCTCTTCCCACTGGTGTCCCGGCTGTTGATGGATGTCACGGGCCTCGGGTTCGCCGTCGTGGCATCCAGCGTCTCACTTCTCTGCGGGCTCGGTGCGGCGGTGGTCATGGCGCGCCTGCTCGCGGACCGGGTCGGACCGAGCGTCGCGCTGGCGACCGTCGCGGCCTGGGGCGCCTTCCCGGCGGCCGTGTCGCTCCAGATCGCCTACACCGAGGCGATGGCGATGCTGGTGCTGTGCCTGCTCCTGTGGGCGGTGATGCGGCGGCAGTGGGTCGCGGTGGGTGGGCTGGCCCTGGTCCTGGGCCTCACGCGACCCATCGCGGTGCCGGTGATCGCCGTCGTCGCGGTCGCGCTGTTCCTGCGCTGGCGTCGGCGACGCATCGAGCCGATTCCCTTGGGGGAGTATGCCGCTGGCGTGTGGGCGCTGGGAGCGACCGGTCTCGGCGCGGGGCTCTGGCCGCTCATAGCGTGGCGGGTCACGGGTGTCCGCGACGCCTACACCCAGACGATGGCGTCGTGGCGGGTCGGCGGCGAGATCGAGCCCCTCAAGCCCTGGCTCGGCATGTCGCAGTGGGCGTTTCGCCACTTCGAGGGCGGCGACGTCTACGGCCCTGTGGGGCTGGCAGCCCTCGTGACGGCCATCGTCGTGCTCACCCTCGGCCCGTGGGCGACCGCGCTGGGACCGGAGCTACGCACGTGGTGCCTGGCCTACCCGGCATACCTGGCCCTCGTCCTCGACCCCTTCACGAGCATCTTCCGTTACGCCATCCCGCTGTTCCCGCTCCTCGCGGTCATGCTCGGCGGCGGTTGGCTCGACCGGTCGGCGCGCTGGCTCGGCGCCCGGACCGTGGCGCTCGTCGGCCTCGGCCTCGTCGGGCAGGTGGCCTGGATCTGGAAGCTGCTCGTCTTCCACCCACCGTCGGACTACCCGCCGTGAGCGCCGTCGGCCTCGCCTCGCTGCGCACGTCGGCCGGCCGAAGTGCGTTGGCGCAGAAGGCGCTTCGTCGTCCCGTCGTCTTCCTGCTGTCGGTCTACGTCGTCACCCGGGTGCTCGTGCTGCTCGCGATGTGGGTGGCCGCGACGTGGTTCCAGACGCCGGCGGGCGTCGGCCACACCGACCCGAACCTGGCCGACGTCCTGGGTGGCTGGGACAGCGTCTGGTACGAGCGGATCGCCCAGCGCGGTTACCCCGTCCCTCTGCCCGCCGACCCGGAGACCGGCGAGCTGACCTACAGCGCGTGGGCGTTCTACCCGGTGTTCCCGTTCCTCGTGCGCGGCCTCATGGCGGTGGGGATCCCGTTCCTCGGGGCGGCCGTCGCGCTGAACCTCGTCCTCGGCGCCGTCTGCGCGCTGCTGGTCTGGCGGTGCTTCCACTTCGCGTTGCACGCCTCGCCACAGCCGGCGCGCGACCGCCTGGCCCTGGCGGCCGCAGCACTCTGGTGCCTCTACCCGGCCACCGGCGTCCTGGTGATGCCCTACACCGAGGCGCTCGCCGGTGTGCTCATCGCAGGCTCGTTGCTCCTCCTCATGCAGCGCAGGTATGCCGCGGTCGCGGCCGTCGCGGTCGTGCTCGGCTTCACGCGGGCCGTGGCACCGGCGATGGCGTGCGCGGTGCTGGCCCACCTGGTGCTGCGCTGGCGCGAGGACCGGGCGGCGGGGGTCGCGCCGTTGTCGGGGCAGCGGTGGTCGGCCGCCCTCATGCTCGGGGTGCTCGGAGTCACGTCGGTGGCCTGGCCGGTCGTGGTCGGTGTCGTGAGCGGTCTGCCGCGGGCCTTCTTCGACGTCCAGGCGGCGTGGGGGCAGAAGCCGGCGTCGGGGCCCTTCGTGCTCTGGCTGTCGTGGGCCTGGGACGCGCACGGGTTCTTCGGTGTGCTGGTGCTCGTCGCCCTCGTCGCGACCTACATCACCCTCATCCTCGGCCGCCACGGGCGCTGGCTCGCGGTGGAGCTGCGCGTGTGGGCGCTGGCCTACCCGCTCTACCTGCTCGCGGTGGTCCGTCCGATCACCAGCATGTGGCGGTTCCTGTTGCTGGACTTCCCGATCGCCGCGCTCGTCGCCTCGGTGGCAATGCGCACGTCGTCCGGTGCGCGGGTGGTGCCGCACTGGCGTCGCCGGGTTGCGGTCGTGGCCGTGGTGCTGGTGATCGGCCTGTTCTGGTTCACCTGCACCCTGCTGACCTACACCCCCTGGAACGCCACGCCCCCGTGAGGTGACCCACCCGCAAACCCTGCGTTGCACGGCATACCTCGGGTTGATCACCCAACGTAAGCCCCGCAACGAGGGGTTTGCGCCGAGTCGCGGCGCGTCAGTGGCCCGTGAAGGTGGGCTTCTCCTTGGCGAGGAAGGCGTCGACGGCTGCCCGGTGGTCGGCACTGGCACCGGTGAGCGCCATGTACTCGCCCTCGGTCGCCAGCGAGTCGGCCAGGGGGTGCCCGGCGCTGAACGCCACCGCCCGCCGGATCGAGCCGTAGGCCAGGGTCGGCCCCGCCGCCAGCTGCTGCGCCACCTCGCGCACCCGCGCCTCGAAACCGTTCGCCGGCACCAGCTCGGTCACCAGCCCCAGCGCCAGGCACTCCTCGGCGGGCACCGTGCGCGGCAGCAGCAACAGCTCCTTCGCGCGCGCCGGCCCGACGAGCCGCTGCAGCCACCACGACGAACCCGAGTCGCACGACAGCGCGATCCCCGCGAAGGCCAGGTTGAAACCGGCCGTGTCGACCGCGACCCGCAGGTCCGCCGCCATCGCGAACGCCGCACCCGCACCAGCCGCGACGCCGTTGATCGCAGCCACCACAGGCTTGTTCATCGTGGCGAGCAGCTCGGCGATCGGGTTGTAGTGCTTCGGTACGGTCTCCCACAGTGACGGGTCGTCCCCGGTCAGGAGCTGCACGTGCTCGCGCAGGTCCTGCCCGACGCAGAACGCCCGGCCCGACCCCGTGAGCACGACGCAACGCACCGCGTCGTCGTCGGCCACCTCCGTCAGGGCGGCCAGCAGCGCCTCCTTGGTGGGGGTGTCGAGGGCGTTCATCGCGTCGGGCCGGTTGAGGCGCACGGTGGCGACGGCGCCGTCGCGCTCGACGACGACAGGGGCGGTGGACGAAGTGGCGGCGTCGGTCATGGGCGCCATCATGCCGGTCACCTCGGCACCCGGATTTCACCTGTGAGCCCGTTCACGGGATAATGGAGCAAATCTGGCGCGCACCGAGGGCTAGCAAACGAATGCCGGCGTGGACCCGCGTGGCCAGCCACCGACCACGCCAGGAGGAAGGACACATCCCATGGCGGCAATGAAGCCGAGGACTGGCGACGGCCCCCTCGAGGTGGTCAAGGAAGGTCGCGGCATCGTCCTGCGCATGCCGCTCGAGGGTGGTGGCCGTCTCGTCGTCGAGATGACCCCCGACGAGGTCCGGGCCCTCGGCGACGCAATCGAGAACTGCGAGGGGCTGAAGTAACCCAGCCTCCCCGAAAGAGCCCCTGTCCGGCGTGAGCCGACAGGGGCTCTTTCCTGTCCCGCGAGCCTCGATAGGCTCGCGGGCGTGCCCGACCCCGAGCTGCTGACCCCTGCCACCAGCGACTGGACCGTCCGCGGCGATGCGCTCGCCGACGTCCTCGCTGACCTCGACCCGGACGACCTCACCCTGGCGCTGCCGGTGCCGGGCGAGGGTATGCCGCCGCGCGGCGCCGTGGGCGCCGCCCTCGCCCTCGTGGGGCTCGACGCCGAGGTGGTCGCCGCGACGTACGAGCCATCGGCGAAGGCCGGTGACACGACGACGATCCCGCTGCCGCCGGGGGAGCGGGCGGCCCGCCGGGTGCTGCTCGTCGGCGTCGGCGGGGGTCGACCCGAGGACCTGCGCGCAGCCGGCGCCGCGGTCGGTCGCGCGGGCCGCGGGAAGTCCGCGGTGGTGACCACGATCGGTGCCGGTGCAGGGGCAGGCGCGCAGGCGGCATACGCGGAAGGTGTTGCCCTGGGCGGGTTCACGCCCCCGAGCTGGCGCAGCGAACGCAGCCAGGCACCCAAGCCGCCCGCCGGGCAGGTCGTCCTCGTCGGACGCTACGACGCCGACGCGGTCCACCGTGCCGTGGTCCGCGCGCGGGCCACGATGCTCGCGCGCAACCTCGCCGTCGTGCCCTCCAACACCAAGAACCCGGCGTGGATGGCGGCGCAGGCGCGCACCCTCGGCCGGCGTGCGGGTCTGGACGTCAAGGTCTGGAACGAGCGCGACCTGGCGGCCCAGGGCTTTGGCGGACTCCTTGCGGTCGGCGGTGGTTCCGCCACACCGCCGCGGCTCGTCCAGCTCGACTACGTGCCCGACGGAGCCACCGCGAAGACGCCGCGAATCGTCTTGGTGGGCAAGGGGATCACCTTCGACACCGGGGGTCTCGACATCAAGCCGGCCGAGGGGATGCTCGCGATGAAGACCGACATGAGCGGGTCGGCGATCGTCCTCGCGGTGCTCGCCGCCTGCCGCGAGCTCGAGGTGCCGGTGCGGGTGACCGGGCTGCTGGCGCTCGCCGAGAACGCCGTCGGCGGCGGGTCCTACCGGCCCGGTGACGTGCTCACGCAGTACGGCGGCCGCACGGTCGAGATCGGCAACACCGACGCCGAGGGGCGCATCGTCATGGCCGACGCGCTCGCCTACGCCGACCTCGAGCTCGACCCCGACGTGCTGCTCGACATCGCCACGCTCACCGGCGCCGCCCGCGTCGCCCTGTCGCGGTCGATGGCGCCGGTCTATGCGACCGACGACCGGTTGGGCGCGGAGCTCGTGGCCGCCGGTGACGCGACCGGGGAGCCGCTGTGGCCGTTCCCGCTGGTCGAGGACTACCGGGCGATGCTCGACAGCGACGTCGCCGACATCAACCACATCGCGGGACTTGGTGGCGGGGGCGGCTCGATCACGGCAGCGTTGTTCCTGCGGGAGTTCGCGGGATCGCGACGCTGGGCCCACCTCGACATCGCCGGGGTCGGGAGGTCCGACGTCGACCGCGGAATCCTCACCAAGGGCGGCACGGGCTTCGGTGCCCGGCTGCTGCTGCGCTGGCTGGAGGAGATGGGATGAACGCCGGGTACGGGCTGACGGTGCGCTGGTCGCTGCAGGACGCCCCGCCGGACGTCGCCGACAAGCTGCGCGAGTACGTCGTGGGCACGTCATTGGCCAAGTTCATGTTCCTCGACGGGCTGGCGTTCAAGACGTGGCGGATGGTCGAGGGTGAGTGGTTCGAGGGCACCTACGTCTTCGACCAGGCGGTCTACCGCGACGACTTCGCCCAGGAGTTCAGCGCCACCGCGGACGAGTCGGCAGGCAGCAAGATCATCGGGTCGGCCCCGGTGCTCATCGAGCCGTTCGAGGTCGTCGCCATCGCCGAGGGACCCGAGGGCTTTCGGCGCGGCCCAGGTCCCGGCCACGCCTGACCCCCTCGCGATTCGAGGTAAAAACGCCGACGAATCCGGTGCAGTATTACCTCGAACCGGCGGGCGCGCCGGCGGGCGTCAGCGCTTGACGGCCGCCAGGACGCCGTCGCCGACGGGCAGCAGCGCCGGCACGAGCGCCTCGTCGTCACGCAGGCGCTTGCCGAGGTCGCGCAGCGTGGTGGTGTCGTTGTCGCGCGACGCCGGGTCGGCGACCTTGTCGTGCCAGAGCATGTTGTCGAGGGCCAGCACGCCACCGGAGCGCAGCAGCCGTATGCCGTGGTCGACGTACTCGGGGTAGCTCGCCTTGTCGGCGTCGATGACGACCATGTCGTAGGCCCCGTCGGTCATGCGGGGCAGCACGTCGAGCGCGCGGCCGGTGATGACGCGGGTGCGCTGGTGGGCGATGCCGGCCTCGGCGTACGCCTTCTTGGCCGCGCTCTGGTGCTCGGGCTCGACGTCGATCGTGGTGAGGATGCCGTCCTCGGGCATGCCCTGCAGCAGCCACAACCCGGACGTACCACCGCCGGTGCCGATCTCGACGACCGACTTCGCGGCGACTGCCGCGGCCAGCAGCCGCAGCAGCGCACCGGCGCCGGTGCCGACCGGCACGGCCCCGAGCTCGGAGCCCCGGGCACGGGCGGCCTCGATGACCTCGTTCTCGGGCACGAACTCCTCGGCATACGCCCAGCTGGCCGACTTCAGTGCGCTCATGACCGGCAACCCTATCGCCGCACGGCGCCTCCTTGCGTCTGCGTGAACGGCTGCTCCAGCCACCATCCACGCAGACGCAAGCAGGCGGCATACCGCAACGTCTGCATGGATGCCCGCCGGCGGGGCAATAACGCAGACGGAAGCGGGCGGACGGCATACAGGCAACGTTCAGGTTGTTCGGGAACCATGAAGGGCACTTGGTCGTCTGGCCAGGTGCAGCCCGCGCCCGCACGGCGCGACAACGGAGGTGACCGCGTGACCGCGACCGACACGATCGGCGCGACCCAGGGGGACGTCAGCGAGCAGACCGCCTGGGTCCCCCCGACCTGGGAGGAGATCGTCGAGCAGCACTCTGCGCGCGTCTACCGCCTGGCCTACCGCCTGACCGGCAACCCGCACGACGCCGAAGACCTCACGCACGACGTGTTCATCCGCGTCTTCCGCTCGCTGCACTCCTACCGCCCCGGCACGTTCGAGGGCTGGCTGCACCGCATCACCACCAACGTCTTCCTCGACAAGATGCGCCGCAAGCAGCGCATCCGCTTCGACGCGCTCTCCGACGAGTCCGCCGCCCGGCTGCCCAGCCGCGAGCTCGGACCCGAGAGCGCCTACGACGCCACTCACTTCGACGACGACGTGCAACGCGCGCTCGACTCGCTGTCGCCGGAGTTCCGCGCCGCCGTCGTCCTGTGCGACATCGAGGGCCTGTCCTACGAGGAGATCGCAGCCACGCTCGGCATCAAGCTGGGCACCGTGCGCTCGCGCATCCACCGCGGCCGCGCCCAGCTGCGCGAGGCCCTCGCCCACCGCGACCCGAGCCTGGGTCGTCCCGCGACCGACGCAGACCGCACCCCCACTCCGACCAAGCGCCGACTTCCCGTGCTGGGCCGGGCGGTGCCGGGGCACCAGTGAGCCGCCTCGGTATGCCGGGTGGCCAGGCGGGCGCGCGAGGCGCCCGCTGTCTGGGCGACCTCGTGACGGCATACGCCGACCGGTGCATGGACGACGCGTCGCTCCTGCACTGGGACCGCCACCTCGTGACGTGCCCGCGCTGCCGGGCGGCCGTCGAGGGCGAGCGGCGAATGCTCGGCGCGCTGCGCAGCCCCTCCAGCTCGATGGTGCCCGGTGACCTGCGCAGCATGCTGCTCGCGGTCGCGTCCGAGGTCGCAGCCGAGCCGCCGGCCCAGCAGGAAGCCGCCCCCCGGCGCCAGTGGGTGCCGCCGGTGCCCGTCGCACCCGTCCCGGTCGTCGACCGGTGTGCGCCCGCGCTGCACCGGTCGGCCCGTCGCGCGACCGTGTTCGCCGGCCTCGCGGCCAGTGCCACGGCTGCCGCCACGTGGGGAGTCGTCATCGCGGGCGCCGGTCCGGCCACGACTGCGACCACGAGCTCCTTCACTCCGCAGGTGACCCCCGCCGTGCAGCGGGCGCGCACCCCGGCGCAGGGCGTGATGCCGGCGTCGTACACCGTGTCGCACCTGGGCGCTTCGCCCTCGGTGTTGCCGGTCCGGACGGTCCAGGCCAGCCCCGCGGTGAGCGTGGTGCGGCACCGTTCGGCAGAATCGACCCCATGACGGACGAGCGCGACGACCGCGCGCCCCAGCCCGACGCCGCCGACGGTGCTGCTGACGGCGCGCAGCCGCACCAGGGCGAGCCGGTGTGGGACCCGTGGGCGCCACCGCGCGAGACCCCTGTCGCCGACCCCGGCACGACCGACCCGTCGGCGCCTGGAGCGTCCGCGCCTGGGGCGTCGTCCGCGCCCACGCAGCCGGTCGACACCACGCCGCAGTGGGCGGACACCACGCCCCAGTGGGCGGACGACCGCACCCGCGGCCAGGCGCAGGACCACACCCAGCCCGTCGACCTGAACCAGACCCAGGAGATCGCGCCCGGTCAGCCGCCCACCCACGGTGAGCAGGCGGCATACGGGGCATCCGCCGTGGGCGGCGCCCACCCCCGTGGCGCGCAGCCGACCGGCTGGCCCGCCGACCCGGCCGCGCACCAGCCGCCGGGCACCGACGCGCACGCCGGCCAGCAGGCGTCGCCGGGCACGGGCTGGGACCCGATCAGCGCGCCCGTCGCGAACGCCGGGTATGCCGGGTCGCCGCAACCGTGGGTCGGTGAGCGACCCGTCGAGCCCAGCGCGCCACAGCAGAAGGGTCCCGGCTGGGGCGCCCTCGTCGCCGTGGCGGCCGCGGCTGCCCTCGTCGCCGCGATCCTCGGTGGGATGTTCGGTGGCTGGCTGGGTGCGACCGACCGGGTCGACTTCGGCAGCCTCGACCGCGCGCCCTCGTCGATCCCACAGGCCGGCCCCGGGTCGACCGCGCGACCGGAGGGCTCGGTCGCGAGCATCGCGGCCAAGGCCCTGCCCAGCGTCGTCACCATCAAGGTGCGGGGCGCCGACGGTGCCGGCACCGGGTCGGGCTTCGTCCTCGACAAGGACGGCCACATCATCACCAACAACCACGTGGTGGCGGGCGCCGCCGACAACGGCACGATCAAGATCGAGCTGTCCGACGGCAACGAGATCGACGCGACGATCGTCGGCCGCGACGCCTCCTACGACCTCGCGGTGCTGCGCACCAGCCGCCGCGACCTCGAGCCGCTCACCATGGGTGTCTCCAAGGACGTCGTCGTCGGTGACCAGGTGATCGCCGTCGGAGCGCCCCTGGGCCTTGAGTCGACCGTGACGAGCGGCATCGTGAGCGCGCTCAACCGACCGGTCAGCCCGGGTGGTGACGGCAACACCCAGTCCTACATCAACGCCATCCAGACCGACGCCGCCATCAACCCCGGCAACTCCGGCGGCCCGCTGCTCAACATGCAGGGCCAGGTGATCGGCGTCAACACCGCCATCGCGCGGATCCCCGGTGCCACCGACACGCAGTCGGGCAACATCGGCGTCGGGTTCTCGATCCCCAGCGACCAGGTGGTGCGGACCGCGGAGCAGCTGATCAAGACCGGGTCGGCGCAGCACCCGGTCATCGGCGTGGTGCTGGACCGGCAGTTCACCGGGGACGGGGTCAAGGTCCTCGAGCGGCGCACGGCCGACAGCGGCGCCCCGGTCGAGGCCGGTGGCCCGGCCGACAAGGCCGGCATCAAGCCCGGTGACGTGATCGTCGAGTTCGACGGCAAGAAGGTCACGGACGCCGACGACCTGGTGGTCGCCATCCGCTCCAAGAACGTCGGTGACACGGTGCCGATCAAGGTGCGCCGCGGAAGTGAGACCATCGACGTCAAGCTGACCCTTGCCGGCAAGTCCGGCAGCTGACCCACGGAGCGCGCGTGCTTGACGTCAACGGCTGGGAGTTCATCCTCCTCATCGTGATCGCTGTCGTGGTCCTCGGGCCGGAGCGGCTGCCGGAGTATGCCGCGAAGCTGGGTCGGTTGGTGCGCCAGGTGCGCGGGATGGCCGAGGGCGCGAAGGGGCAGCTGCGCGAGCAGATGGGTCCCGAGTTCGACGACATCGACTGGCGTCAGTACGACCCGCGCCAGTACGACCCGCGGCGGATCGTCCGTGAGGCGCTGCTGGACCCGAATCCCGTGGAGGGCAACGGATCTGCCGCCCTCGCCGGCGGGGCGGGTGCGGCAGCGGCGGCCGGTGCCTCCGCGTCACGCGGCAGCATCGGACGCGACCCGGCCCTGCCGACGCCCTTCGACGACGACGCGACCTGACTCGCGGAGCCGGCCACGCGGCATACCGGTGTGGCGCGGTGACTTCGCTCGCGAACCTTGAGGTTCGCTCGCTCCACTAACGCGAGCGAAGCCAGCTTTCGCGCATGACGCGGAAAAGCTGGGGTCAGCGGGTGACGGGGGACAGGCCGAGGGAGCGGCCGGCGAGGCCGCGCGAGCGGGTGCCGAGGCCGCGGGCGATGCCGCGCAGGGCCACCGCGGCCGGGGACTCGGGGTTGCGCAGCACGACCGGCGTGCCCTGGTCGGCGCCCTCACGCAGGTTGGTGTCGAGCGGGATCTGGCCCAGCAGCGGCACCTCGGCGCCCACCGACCGGGTCAGCGACTCGGCCACGGCCTGACCGCCTCCGGACCCGAAGATCTCCTGCCGCGAGCCGTCGGGCAGCTCGAGCCACGACATGTTCTCGATGACACCGACGATGCGCTGATGTGTCTGCAGCGCAATGGATCCCGCCCGCTCGGCCACCTCGGCAGCGGCCTGCTGCGGTGTCGTCACCACGAGGATCTCGGCCCCCGGGATCAGCTGCGCTACGGAGATGGCGATGTCGCCGGTGCCGGGCGGCAGGTCCAGCAGCAGCACGTCGAGGTCGCCCCAGAACACGTCACCGAGGAACTGCTGCAACGCCCGGTGGAGCATCGGGCCGCGCCACACGACGGGCTGGTTGCCGGGCACGAACATGCCGATGGAGATGACCTTCACGTCGTGGCTGACGGGGGGAAGGATCATGTCGTCGACCTGGGTCGGCTTGTGCTCCACCCCGAGCATGCGCGGCACCGAGAACCCGTAGACGTCGGCGTCGACGACCCCGACCCGCAGCCCCTGCTCGGCCAGCGCCGCGGCCAGGTTGACCGTCACGGACGACTTGCCGACGCCACCCTTGCCGGACGCCACGGCATACACCCGCGTCAGCGAGTTGGGCCGGGCGAAGGGGATCTCGCGTTCGGGGGTGCCGCCCCGCAGCTGCTGGCGCAGCTCGGCGCGCTGCTCGTCGCTCATCACGCCGAGGGTGACGTCGACGGCGGTGACGCCGGGCACCTTGGCGAGCGCGGCCGTGGTGTCCTTGGTGAGCGTGTCCTTCATGGGGCAACCGGAGACCGTGAGCAGGATCGTCACGGCGACCCGGCCCGCCTCGTCGACGGTGCAGCTCTCGACCATGCCCAGCTCGGTGACGGGCTTGCGGATCTCGGGGTCGATGACCGTGGCCAACGCCTGGCGGAGCGCGTCGTCGGTCACGGGTGCTGCGGTGGGGGCGGACATGCCCTCCATGCTAGGTCGCGGCCTTGTCCTTCGATGCATCGCCGTCGGTGCGAGCGGTGTCGGCATCGTCACGTCGGCGGACCTCCAGGCCCCGGTCCTCGAGCTCGTCGAGCAGGCTGCGCAGCTCGGAGCGCACGAAGTCACGGGTCGCGGCGTCACGCATCGCGTGCCGCAGCGCCGCCACCTCGCGGGTGAGGAACTCGGTGTCGGCGAGGTTGCGCTCGTCGCGGGCGCGGTCCTGCTCCAGTGCCACCCGGTCGCGGTCGGCCTGCCGGTTCTGCGCGAGCAGGATGAGGGGTGCGGCATACGACGCCTGGAGGCTGAGGATCAGCGTGAGCAGCGTGTAGTTGAGCGAGCGCGGGTCGAACTGCGCGGACTCCGGTGCCCAGGTGTTCCACGCCAGCCACACCGCCACGAACACCGTCATGCCGATGAGGAACTGGGCCGTGCCCATGAACCGGGCGAACGCCTCGCTCCACCGCCCGAAGGTCTCCTGCGAGAACGACGGCAGCCGCACCACGCGGCGGCGGGCCTCCCGCGGCTGGTCGAGCCGTGACGAGGCGTCGCGGCGGCGGTCGCGCTCAGCCATGGGTCACCTCGCGCCGCTCCTCGCGCCAGTCGTCGGGGAGGATGTGGTCGAGCACGTCGTCGACGGTCACGGCGCCGATGAGCCGTCCGTCGTCGTCGACCACGGGCACGCCGACCAGGTTGTAGGTCGCGAGGATCCGCGTCACCTGACCGAGCGGCGCGTCGGCCGTGAGCGGCTCGATCTCCTTGTCGAGTATGCCGCCGACGGCACCGTGCGGGGGCTCGCGCAGCAGCCGCTGGATGTGCACGATGCCGAGGAACTTGCCGGTCGGGGTCTCGTGCGGGGCGCGGCAGACGTAGACGGTGGAGGCGAGGGCCGGGGAGATCTCGGCGCGGCGCACGACGGCCAGCGCCTCGGCGATCGACGCCTCGGGCCCGAGGATGACCGGTTCGGTCGTCATCATGCCGCCGGCCGACTCCTCGTCGTAGGTCAGCAGCCGGCGCAGGTCGGCGGCCTCCTCCGGCTCCATGAGCTGGAGGAGCTCCTCCTGGCGGGAGGCCGGCAGGTTGTGCAGCAGGTCGGTGGCGTCGTCGGGCTCCATCGCCTCGAGGACGTCGGCCGCGCGCTCGACCGGGAGGGTCTCGAGGATCTCGACCTGGTCGTCCTCGGGCAGCTCCTCGAGGACGTCGGCGAGCCGCTCGTCGGCCATCGCCTCGGCGACCTCGGCGCGACGTTGCGGCGGCAGGTCGTGGATGACCTCCGCGAGGTCGGCGGACTTCAGCTCGTCGTAGGTCTCCAGCAACATCGCCGCCGACTGGCCCTGCGGGGTCTGGTGGATGCCGCTGACGTCCTCGACCGGCACGAGCGCGGTCTCGCCGCGACGGCGCCGGAACGCACCCAGCGAGCCCCGGGGCGCGCCACGGCGCACGAAGACCTTGGAGATCGACCAGTCGCGGTTGTTCTCGCGCTCGATCGCGACGTCCTCGACGGTGGCCTCGTAGTCGCCCTCGGGGTCGCTGACGGTGACCGGCCGCTCGAGGATCTCGGCCATGACCAGCACCTCGTTGGTGCGCTGCTCGAACCGGCGCATGTTGACCAGCCCGGTGGTGATGACCTGACCGCCGTCGACCGAGGTCACGCGGGTCATGGGCACGAAGACCCGACGACGCCCCGGCACCTCGACGACGAGACCGATCACGCGCGGCCGGCGGCGCGAGGCGGCGAAGGTGACGACGACGTCGCGGACGCGACCGACCTGGTCGCCCAGCGGGTCGAACACGCTGAGGCTCACCAGCCGGCCGACGAAGACGCGCGACGGGGTGCTCACCCCGCAAGGTTATCGGGCGGGCGAGGTGGGTCCGTGCAGGTGAGGGGGCTGGTGGCGCCCGGTGTGGCTTGGTTCGATCCCGTATGCCGCGTGGCCGGCTCAGGAGCCTTCGGGCCGCCGGGTGCCGCGGCGCCAGCGAGGACGACCACCGAAGTGCTTGGGCCGCCAGGTCGCGGTCGTCGCCTCGCTCGGCGGGACCTGCGCGGCGCCCGAACCGGACTCGTAGCTTCCGGGTGCCTCGACCGGTGCGCCGTACGGCTTGAACGCGCGGACCGTGCACTGCGCCGCCCACCGGGCGACGACGTCGTCGGTGGCGTTGAGCCGCTCACCCTTGAGGGCCTCGGTGGCCGATTCCCACCGTGGGTCCTCCGGCCGGACCTCCTCGGCGGTCGCGTGGACGACGAGCAGCCGGCCGCCGGTGTCCTTGCTGCGCAGGATCAACGTGACGTCGCCCGGCAGCCACGGCAACGTCTGCTCGCCCGGCCCGGACACGGCATACACGGTGTCGTCGGCCCAGGCGTGCCAGAACGGCCAGGCGCGGTCGTCCGGCGGCTGCACCCACATGAGGCCGCTCTTGTTCGCGGCCTCGGCGAAGAGCGCGGTGATGTTGACCGGTGCGGGGGCGTCCGGCGCGGTGTCACTCACACCGTGAACTGTGTCATAACCGGGTGCGCGGTGCCGCTGCTAGTTTCGCCGCGTGCGCAGCCCCAAGGACTTCTTCGCCCCGCTCGCCGTCGGCGCCCCGACGCCCCTGCGCGAGATCCCCGCCAGGCCGAGCCGGGCCATCCACTTCTTCGACCCGAGCAACGAGAAGATGGCGGCCAAGATCCCCGCCATGGTCGGCACCGTCGACGTGCTGCTCGGCAACCTCGAGGACGCCGTCAAGGCGGACAGGAAGGAGGCCGCGCGCGAGGGACTCGTCGCGATCGCCAAGGCGACCGACTTCGGCGAGGACACCCAGCTGTGGACGCGCATCAACGCCCTCGACAGCCCGTGGGTCCTCGACGACCTCACCACGTTGGTGACCGAGATCGGCGACAAGCTCGACGTCGTCATGGTGCCCAAGGTGCAGGGGCCGGAGGACATCCACTACGTCGACCGGATCCTCGCCCAGCTGGAGGCGCGGGCCGGTCTGCAGCGGCCGATCCTCGTGCACGCGATCCTCGAGACCGCCCGCGGTATGGCCAACGTCGAGGCGATCGCCGGGGCGAGCCCGCGCATGCAGGGCATCTCGCTGGGGCCGGCCGACCTCGCCGCGGACCGGCGGATGAAGACGACCCGCGTCGGTGGCGGCCACCCGGGCTACCTCGTGCGTCAGGACCCGGTCGACGGTGACGTCGAGGGGTCGGAGCACCCCCGCCCGACCTACCAGCAGGACCTGTGGCACTACACGATCGCCCGGATGGTCGACGCCTGCGCGATGCACGGGATCTTCCCGTACTACGGGCCGTTCGGGGACATCAAGGACGTCGTTGCGTGCGAGGACCAGTTCCGCAACGCGTTCCTCCTCGGCTGCGTCGGCACGTGGTCGCTGCACCCGGTGCAGATCGAGATCGCCAAGCGCGTGTTCAGCCCGTCCGCCGAGGACGTGGCGCACGCGCGCCGCGTGGTCGAGGCGATGGGTGACGGCACCGGGGCGGTGATGCTCGACGGCAAGATGGAGGACGACGCATCGCTCAAGCAGTGCCAGGTGATGCTCGAGCTCGCCGAGCGCCTCGCCGCGAACGACCCCGACCTGGCCAAGCTGTATGCCGTGGACGCTGCGTCTGCGTCAACGGTTGCCATGGCAACCACTCACGCAGACGCAAGCAAGGGTGACGGGGAAGGTGCGGCGCAGTGAGTGGTGACCAGGCGGCATACCGCCCTCGTCGGTCGGTGCTCTATCTGCCGGCGTCCAACGAACGCGCACTCGAGAAGGCCAAGACCCTGCCCGTCGACGCCCTGATCCTCGACCTCGAGGACGCCGTCGCCCCGGACGCCAAGGAGCAGGCGCGCGAGAACGCTTGTGCCGCAGCGCGATCCGGTGAGTACGGCCGGCGTGAGGTGACGATCAGGGTCAACGGCCGGGGCACGCAGTGGCACCTCGACGACCTGCGGGCCGTGGCGGCGGCGGGTCCCGACGCCGTCGTGGTCCCCAAGGTCGGGTCGGCGCGCGAGGTGGAGCAGCTCGTCGCCGCCCTGGAGGAGTATGGCGCGCCGGAGCACACCCAGCTGTGGGCCATGGTGGAGACGCCGCAGGCGATGCTGCACTGCGAGGAGATCGCCGGCGCCTCGGAGCGGCTCACCGTCCTGGTCATGGGCACCAACGACCTGGCCAAGGAGCTGCACGCCGAGCACGTGCCCGGACGGGCGCCGTTGCTGACGGGGCTCTCGCTGTGCCTGTTGGCGGCTCGTGCGACGGGCACGGTGATCCTCGACGGCGTCTACAACGATGTGAAGGACGCCGAGGGTTTCGAGGCCGAGTGCGTGCAGGGCCGGGAGTTCGGGTTCGACGGCAAGACCCTCATCCACCCGGGGCAGGTCGAGGTGTGCAACCGCACCTTCGCCCCGAGCGCCGAGGCGGTCGAGGACGCCCGCGGCATCGTCGCAGCGTGGGAGGCAGGCGCCGGGTCTGGCGTCGTCACGCTGGGCGGCCGGATGATCGAGCAGCTCCACGTCGACACCGCCACCAGGGTCCTGGCCATCGACGAGGCCATCCGCGCGCTCGACGAGGCGTGACCGCAGGCCCCGGCGGCGCGGCATACCAAGCGCTCGAAACCGGCCCGAAACGGCCATCGACAGGTCCGCGAAAAAAGTCCCCAACCGGGGCAACCTTTCGTCACCCTCCCGCGTCTAGGAGGGTGCGGTCGTCCTCGGGGGGAGGGCGGCCGCACCAGTTTCCGGGCCTGCCGTCCCACGTCGTGGGGCGGCAGGCCTCGTTCTGGTCACGGTCGGCGATTCTCTCGTGGTGGCGCCAACCCGGCGGTGGCCTCGTGCGTCAGCATGACCGCAGACTTCGTTCGGCCGCCCGGGGGCGGTCATGGAAGGGGACACCATGGATCGCAAGCACACCGGTCGTGTCGGCACGGGGGTCGCCGGCGCACTCGCCCTCACGCTGTTGCTCGGTGCGTGCGGGGTGTCGCTGGGTGGGGGGTCGTCGACGGACGGCGGGCAGGCAGGCGGGATGCCCTCGAGCTCCTCGAGCAGCTCAGCCCCCGCGCCGAGCGAGACGACGACGGAGCCGGCGCAGACGGCCACGAGCACGACCACCCCGCCGGCGGGCACGACCACCAAGCCCGCGCCGACCAAGCCCTCCGCGAGCAAGCCCCCGGCCAAGCCGAGCCGGACCACGACCACTGCGCCGAAGCCGACGACCAAGCCCACGCCGAGGCCCACCCCCAAGCCCACGAACACCACGCCCAAGCCGCCGCCGCAGCCGCAGGCGGGGGACACCCTCAAGCCCGGCGACGACGGCGCCTACGTCCAGCAGGTCCAGCAGCGGCTCAACAACCTCGGCTACTGGAACGGCGCGGCCGACGGCAGCTACGGCCAGCTCACGTCGCAGGCGGTCATGGCACTGCAGAAGGCGGCCGGCATCGGGCGCGACGGCGTGTTCGGCCCGGCGACGGCGCGGGCCCTCGAGAACGGCGTGCGCCCGGCCTCGCGGGTCGGCGGGACCGGCATCGAGATCGACAAGGCGCGGCAGCTGCTGCTCGTGGTCCGCGGTGGCCGGGTGACGATGATCCTCAACACCAGCACCGGTTCCAACCAGCCCTACAAGACCAAGAGCGGCGGCACGGCTGTCGCGACCACGCCGGCCGGGTCGTTCCAGACGTTCCGGTCGGTCGACGGCATGGACCGCGCCCCGCTCGGTGACCTGTGGCGGCCCCGCTACTTCAACGGCGGCATCGCCGTGCACGGTTCGACGTCGATCCCGGGGTACCCCGCCTCCCACGGCTGTGCCCGCGTCAGCAACGCCGCCATGGACATGATCTGGGCCAATGGGCTCATGCCGATCGGCGGGCGGGTCACCGTCTACTAGGAGCCGTACTGGCGGCGCACCCAGGCGAGCTGCGCCGAGGCGTGCTCGCGCCAGTAGCCCGTCGTGTGGGCACCGGCGTCGATCGTGAGGTGGGCCGATGGCAGGGCGCGGCCGAATGCGCGGTTGGCCGCGGCGAACGGGTCGTCGCGACCGCAGTCGAGGCGCACCGGGATCCGCGACAGGACCGCGAGGCGCTTCGGCGCGAACACGTCGTGGGCCTCGAAGTCCTCCCGGTCGTCGAACGCGCCGGGAGCGCTCGAGCCGGGGGAGGTCCACAGCGCGGCACTCTCGGCCACCACCGCGGCGACGCGCTCCGGGCCCAGCTGGGACGCGAGCAGCAGTGCGCCGTACCCGCCCATCGACCACCCGAGCAGGGCGATCTTGCCGGCGTTGCCGTTGCGGCGCGGCAGCATCGGCAACAGGTCGTCGACGACGACGGCACCCGGGTCGTCGCCGCCTCGACGCCGGTGCCAGTAGAGGTTGCCGCCGTCGATGGACGCCAGGCTGAGCCGGTTGTCGTTCAGGTGGTCCTGGAGGCCCAGGTCGAATGCGGCGTCGGCGTTGCCGCCCTTGCCGTGCAGGACCACCACCGTGGGTCGGCTGTCGTAGTCGCCCTCGCGCTGGATTGCGAAGCGCCAGTTGACCTTTCGGCCCGGCCAGTGACGTGAGGTGATGGTGCCGCGGTCGGTGGTGAGGTCGTCGCCGGAACAAGCGGACAGCGCGAGCGCGCCGGCACCGATCGCCCCACCGATGAGGGTCCGCCTGGTCACCTCCATGGGGCGAGGTTATGCCCGGTATGCCGCGTGGCCGAGCCGGCCACGCGGCATACCTGGGCCTGTGGTCACCAGCGCGAGGTGGCCTCGGCCACCAGGTCACCCAGCAGCTCGCCCTCGTCGACCTCGAGGCCCCTGGCGGTGAACCACCGCGTCATGTTGGTGACGTCGCGCTCGAGGAACTCGAAGCCGCGCGGGTTGCCGATGATGTCGACGATCTGCGGCCAGTCGATGAGGACGAGGCGTTCGCCGTCGAGCAGGACGTTGTAGGGCGACAGGTCGCCGTGGGTCCAGCCGCGCTGGGCGAGCGCGGTCATGGCGGCGCGCAGCTGCTCGAAGAGCTCGACCAGCAGGTCGCGGTCGGGTCGTGTCTGGGCGAGGCGTGGTGCCGCCTCGCCGTCGCGGCCGATGAACTCCATGAGCATCTCGCGGTCGTTGAGCTGGACGGGGTACGGGACGGGAATTCCCATGTCCCACAACGTTCCCAGCGCCTCGAACTCGGCGAACGCCCACTGCCCGGACAGCAGCTCTCGACCGAACTCGGTGCGCCGGGCCATGGCGCGCATCTCGCGGCTGCGACGCACCCGGCGACCCTCCTGGTAGCCGGCGTCGCGGTGGAACATGCGCCGTTCGCTTGTGCGGTAACGCTTGGCCGCCATCCACGTGTCCAGCGCCGGTTTCGTGGTGCCGTCGGGCACCCAGCGGCGCACGATGTGGACGTCGGCCTCCTTGCCGGTCTTGAGGACACCGAGGTCCTCCTCGACGGCGGCGAGGGCGGTGATGACCCACTCGGGTCGGGGTTTCGGACCGTGCGTGGCACCGTCCCAGCTCGACCAGCGCTCGCCCTCGGGCGGCGCGTCAGGAAGGCTGTCGAACGAGAACTCGGGGCTCTCTCCAAAAGCGTGCAACGGATGACTCCATCGTGAGAAGGGGGTGGGCGCGAAGGCAGCCCGGGACCGTCGTGGACATGTCGCCCTCCTCGGAGCCGTGGCGGCACGGTGTGTGCCGCGGTGTCCGGTCATCGTGGCAGGCGGGGAGCGGCGGTCGCCACCGGTTTTCGAGGGCTGTCCAGTGGTTGTCTGCTGATCTCGTGACAGACCGCTGCCAAGCGACTACTTTGTTGCACTACAAGCTGCGACAAAGGGGGTCGGAATGTCAGCTGTCGGATGGTGGCTGGGTGCCGCCGTGCTGGCGGGACTGCTGCTGCCGCTCGCTCCAGTGCTGCGGCGCCGTGCGGTCATGCGCGCCGCCACAAGGGTCGCGCGCGCGACCCAGCCGGCCGAGCCGGGAGCTGACTGGCCGGCGCTGTACGCGCGGCTGTCCGCCCGGCAGCTGGGCGCGCAGGTCGGCGGCGCCGTGGCTGGGGCGGCCGCCCTGGTGCTCGTCGCAGCGGCCAGTGATCTGCCGGATCCCTTCGTGATGGTCGGGTTCGTCGCCGTGTCGGCTGGCCAGTCGTTCGGAGCCCTGATCGGCAACTTGGTCGGGGCGCGTCGTGTTGCGGTTGCTTCGCCGGTCGCCTCGTTGTCGCCACGGGAGTTGAGGCGATACCTGACTCCACTGGAGGCCTTCCTGTCCCGCGTCGTCCCATGGGTCTGCGCCGCGAGCGTCGTCGTGGGGGTGCTGTGGTGGGCCGAGCGACGTGAAGCGGCAGCGCTCGCCGCTGCAGCGGTCAGTGCGGCGTGCCTGATCACGTGCCTGGCCGCCGACCAGCTCGCCGGGCGGACGTTGCGCGGAGCCATGCCGGTGTCGACCGACGGCGGCCTTGTGTGGGCAGAGGTCCTTCGCGCCACGCTGCTTCGTGACGCGTATGCCGGTCTGGGGTCGGTCGCAGCAATGGGGACCGGTCTTGCCATGATGCTCGCGATTTCCTCAACGGCGGTTCCGGACGCCATCCCGGGCTGGGTGCGGATCCCGTCGGTTGGGCTCGTGGTCATGGGGTTGGGCTTGAGCGCACTGCTCGGGCTTGTGTCCATGAGCGACAGCCAGCATCGCTGGGCGATGGAGCACGTGCAGGCGGTGGCACGCTGATGCTGATCCGCCTCGACCTGAGCTCGCCGGTCCCCGTCTATGAGCAGATTGTGACCACCGTCGTCTCGGCGATCTCCGACGGCACAATCGTCGCGGGAGGCAGGTTGCCCACCGTCCGCCAGCTCGCCGGCGACCTCGGCGTGGCGACGAACACGGTCGCCAAGGCCTACCGCCAGCTCGAGGCCGAAGGACATGTGGCCACGCTGGGACGCAATGGCACGGTTGTGCAGCCCCCCGCGGCTGACGGGCGCTCCGAGGACGAGCTCCAGGCGGCCGCGATGTTGCTGGCGCGCACGGCCCAGCGTCGAGGGCTCGATCTCAACACCACGATCGGTCAGCTACGCCAGGCATGGTGAGTCGCGAGGGGTGGTAGACCGGACGGGTGACCAACGGCAGCGACCCCTTCCTCGATCTCGTCGAGCGGGTGGCGGACGACCTCGGGCGACCGGAGGGTGGGTCGCTTCGCGGATCCGAGCTCGCCGCCGAGGCGGGGTTCTCGAGGTTCCATTACGACCGGCTCATCGAGGCGGTCTCGGGGGAGACCCCCGCGAGGTTCCTCGCGCGAATCCTGTTGGAGCGGGCGGCATACCGCATGACGACGAGCGAACGCACGCTGCTCGATGTCGCGACCGAAGCCGGCTTTGGGTCGCATGCTGCGTTCACGCGCGCCTTTCGTCGCGCCTACGGGATGACGCCGTCGAGCTGGCGGGAGCGGCCGGGCCGGTACCAGCTGGAGGCTCCGAACCAGGTGCACTTCCACCCACCCGGCGGCTTGCGGATCCCGGCCGCCGGGGCGGGAGTCGACATCGCTGCAGGCGGGGTGGACGGAGGGTCGCCGCTCCTGGCCGTCCTCGACGTGACAGGAGCCGCGTGGGTGCAGCCCCTGGTGCGGGTGGGCGCCGTGACCGCGAGCCTCGGTGCCTTGCTGGCCCTACTCGCGGGTGTCTCGCGCACGACCCTGGCCATGGCGCGGGAGCGGGACCTGCCGGAGCGGCTGGCGCAGATCGAGCAGCGACACTCGGTGCCACGGACCGCCCAGGTGGTGATCGGCCTGGTGGTGATGTCACTGGTTGCCTTGGTCGACCTGCGCGGTGCCATCGGCTTCTCAAGCTTTGGGGTGCTGGTCTACTACGCCGTCGCCAACCTCAGTGCGCTGCGCCAACCACCAGAGGATCGGTACTGGCCCCGACTCCTCGGCGCGGTGGGGCTCGTGGGCTGCGTCACGTTGGCGGCGATGTTGCCGCTGGCGTCGGTGCTCAGCCGGCTCTGCGTGCTGCTGGCGGGGTGCCTCTACCGACTCGTCGTGGCGCGGCGACAAGGTGGTGGGGAGGCTCACACGGCGCAGCGGTACCCGGAAACCTGACCCGTCGGCATACTCGCCACCATGTCCCGACTCCAGACGACCGACGGCCTGACCGAGGAACAGACCGAGCTGCTGAAGCTGGTGCGGCAGTTCGTCGACGAGCAGATCATCCCTGCCGCGCAGGAGCTCGAGCACGCCGACGAGTACCCGACGGAGATCGTCGAGGGCATGAAGGAGATGGGGATCTTCGGGCTGATGATCCCGGAGGAGTACGGCGGTCTGGGTGAGTCGCTGCTGACCTATGCCCTGTGCGTCGAGGAGATCGCCCGCGGCTGGATGTCGGTGAGCGGCATCATCAACACCCACTTCATCGTGGCGTACATGCTGCTCCAGCACGGGACCGAGGAGCAGAAGCAGAAGTACCTGCCGAAGATGGCGACCGGCGAGATCCGTGGAGCCTTCTCGATGAGCGAGCCCGGCCTGGGGTCGGACGTCAGCGCGATCCGCACCAAGGCCGTAGCCGGTGCTGGTGAAGGTGCCGACCAGGAGTGGACCATCACCGGTCAGAAGATGTGGCTGACGAACGGTGGCAGCGCGAATCTCGTTGCAGTGCTGGTGAAGACGGACCTCGGCGCCGACTCGGTCTACCGCAACATGACGACCTTCCTCGTGGAGAAGGAGCCCGGTTTCGGCGAGACGGCTCAGGGCGTGACCGTGCCGGGCAAGATCGAGAAGATGGGCTACAAGGGCGTCGACACGACCGAGCTCGTGCTCGAGGGGCACCGGACCACCGGCGCGCAGATCCTGGGTGGCGAGCCCGGCAAGGGCTTCTACCAGATGATGGACGGGGTCGAGGTGGGCCGCGTCAACGTGGCCGCGCGCGCCTGTGGGGTGGCGATGCGGGCGTTCGAGCTGGGCATCGACTACGCCCAGCAGCGCGAGACGTTCGGCAAGAAGATCGCCGAGCACCAGGGCATCCTCTTCCGGCTGGCCGACATGGCGACCAAGGTCGAGTCGAGCCACCAGATGATGGTCAAGGCGGCCAAGCTCAAGGACGCCGGGGCGCGCAACGACCTCGAGGCCGGGATGGCGAAGTACCTGGCGGCCGAGAACTGTGCCGACGTGGTCGAGCAGTCGTTCCGGATCCACGGGGGCTACGGCTACTCCAAGGAGTACGAGATCGAGCGCCTCTACCGCGAGGCGCCGATGCTGTTGATCGGCGAGGGCACCGCGGAGATCCAGAAGATGATCATCGGCCGGCGACTTCTCGAGGAGTTCAAGCTCAAGGGCTAGGCCCGTATGCCGCGTGGTCGCCGAGGAGCTTCGCACGCGAACCTTGTGCTTCGCTCGTGTCAGTAACCCGAGCGAAGACAGCTTTCCCGCATGACGCGGAAAAGCTGGGGCCGGCGCGTTCAGGCAATGTCCAGCGGGCTTTGACAGACTGGGGTCATGAGCACGCAGCCCGCCGCCGCACTGGCACGCAACCGCGCCGTCCTCTCGCTCGAGTACCCCATGTCGCTCGGACGTTACGACACGTACGAAAAGGCGCAGAAGGCCGTCGACTACCTGTCGGACCACGAGTTCCCCGTGCAGAACGTGCTCATCGTCGGCACCGACCTCAAGCAGCTCGAGCGCGTCACCGGACGACTCACCCGCGGCCGCGTCGCCGTCGGCGGACTGGTGTCGGGCGCCTGGCTCGGCCTGTTCGTCGGCCTGATCTTCTCGCTGCTCGGGGCCAACAACGGGGCGGGCTTCCTCGGGGTCGTGATGACCGTCGTCTTCGGCGCCATCTTCGGTCTGATCTGGGCGCTCATCGGGTACGCCATCACCGGCGGCAACCGCGACTTCACCTCCGTCATGCAGGTCGTAGCCACCCAGTACGAGGTGCTCGTCGAGCACAAGTTCGCCACCCAGGCCCGTGAGCTGCTCGCCAAGATGGACCCCATGGCCGCAGCCCAGGAGCAGGTCCGCCAGGCCCGCGAGCAGGAGGCCGCCCGGACCGCCGAACAAGCCCAGCAGCCAGCCCAGCAGCGGGAGCAGCCGCCGGCCCCGCCCACCCTCTGACGGAGGCGGCCAGCCGGCCACGCGGCATACCGTGGGCGCATGACCGAGCCAGCGCAAGGCGCGCCGCCCACCCTCGAACCCTTCGGCGACGACTTCGAGTCCGTGCTGTGCATCGTCGCCCACCCCGACGACATCGAGTACGGCACCGCCGCCGCGGTCGCGAAGTGGACCGCCGCCGGCAAACGCGTCACCTACTTCCTGCTGACCCGCGGCGAGGCCGGCATCGACACGATGCCGCCCGACGAGGCTGCGGGCGTGCGCGAGCAGGAGGAGCGCGACGGCGCAGCGGTCGTCGGTGTCAGCGAGGTCGACTTCGGCACCCACCGCGACGGCGTCGTCGAGTACGGGCTGGACCTGCGCCGCGACATCGCGCGTGAGATCCGGCGCCGCCAGCCGGACGTCGTGATCACCGGCGACTACGGCGACCGGTTCGTGCAGGGCATGCTCAACCAGGCCGACCACCGCGCGGTCGGGCTCGCGGCCGCCGACGCGTGCGCCGACGCCGGCAACCGGTGGATCTTCCCCGAGCTCGTCGACGAGGGCTTCGCGCCGTGGCACGTGAAGCGGCTCTGCTTCGTCGGCACGCCGCGACCGACGCACTTCGTCGACGTCACGGGCTACCTCGATCTGGCTGTCGGCTCACTCGAGGCGCACGCGGCATACAACGCCGCCCTCCCGGACACCTTCCCCAAACCGGCCGAGCTCGTGCCGATGATCCTGGAGATGGGCGCCAAGGCCGCGCAGGTCGACGGTGTCACCCACGCCCTCGTGCTCGACGTCGTCAACCGACGCTGACGAGTTGAGTGCCTGAGACCTCCCCCTGGGGCGGTCTCAGGCACTCAACTCGCGAGGTTCAGCGGGCCTGAACCTCGCGGATCCACGCCTCGACGTCAGCGGAGGTGCGCGGCATGGCGGCCGAGAGGTTCTCGTGGCCGTCCTCGGTGACGAGCACGTCGTCCTCGATCCGCACGCCGATGCCCCGGAACGCCTCGGGCGCCTTGAGGTCGTCGGCCTTGAAGTACAGGCCCGGCTCCACGGTGAGGATCATGCCCGGCTTCAGCTCGGCGTCCATGTACTCCTCGCGGGTCGCGAGGGCACAGTCGTGCACGTCGATGCCGAGGTGGTGGCTCGTGCCGTGGACCATCCAGCGCCGGTGGTACTGGCCGTGCTCCTTGTCCAAGGTCGCCTCGACGTCGACGCCGTCGGGCAGCAGCCCCCACTTCTCCAGGTGCTCGGCGATGACGCGGATCGCGGCCGCGTGCACGTCCGAGAACTTGTTGCCCGGCTTCACCGCGGCGAGCCCGGCCTCCTGCGCGGCATACACCGCGTCGTAGATCTCGCGCTGCGCGTCGCTGAAGGTGCCGTTCGCCGGCAGGGTGCGCGTGATGTCGGCCGTGAACAGCGAGTCGACCTCGACGCCGGCATCGAGCAGGATCAGGTCGCCGTCACGCAGCTCACCGGTGTTCTTGATCCAGTGCAGCGTCGTGGCGTGGTCGCCCGCCGCGGCGATCGAGTCGTAACCGACCCCGTTGCCCTCGTGCCGGGCGACGAGCCCGAAGACACCCTCGACCCAGCGCTCACCCCGCCCCTTGGCGACGGCCTCCGGCAGGTCGGCAATGACGGCCTCGAAACCCAGGCGGGTGGCGGCCACCGCCTTGCGCATCTCCTCGATCTCCCACTCGTCCTTGATCATTCGCAGGTGCGAGAGGAAGTGGGCGAGCTCGTCGTCGGCCTCGGCGAGGTCCTCCTGGTCGGCCGACTGGGTTGCCTCCGACACCCCGGCCTGCGTGGTCGACTCGGTCGTGCGGGCCTCGTCGAGCTGACGGGTCAGGTCACGGTCGGCGTCGCGCACGACCCGCACGGTCACCTCGCCGGCATCCTTGACCACGGCGTCGGCGAACTCGTCGAGGTGCCGCCCGCTCACACCCAGCTCGAGCTCGATGTCCTCGATCGTCGGCCGAGCGCCGACCCAGAACTCCCCGTAGCGAGTGTCGGCGAAGAACTCGTCGGTGTCGCGGCCGGCCAGCGGACGGAAGTACAGGACCGCCTCGTGCGTGCCGTCGTCGCGCGGCTCCATCACCAGGACGGCGTCGGGCTCACGGTCACCGCCGAGCCCGGTGAGGTGGGCGAACGCACTGTGCGGCCGGAACACGTAGTCGGTGTCGTTGCTGCGCACCTTCAGGCCGCCGGCGGGGATCACCAGCCGGTCACCCGGGAAGGCGGCGCTGAGGGCGTCGCGGCGGGCGGCGGCATACCGCGCGGCCTCCGTCTGCTCGGTGACGCCCGGCGTGCGGGGCGCCCAGTCCTCGGCGATGAAGGCGCGCAGCTCGTCGGTGGTGGGCCGGGCGCGGTTCTCGGGCTTCTGCTGTTCCTCGCTGACGTTCACCCATCCATCGTGCCACGGGACGAAACCCCCTCGTCCTTCTGGTGGATTTGGTCCTATTCGTCCTTTGTCACGATCGTCCGATGGGGAGGCACCGAGGCAGCGCGCGGCATCCGCTGGTGCTGGTCGCCGTCCTGACGGTGGTGGCCGTGCTCCTCGCGGGTGGTGGCGCGTATGCCGTGTGGCGGGCATTCGACGAGCCGTCGCCGGGTGAGGTGGCGCCGACCGTGACCGCCGGTGGCGGGTCGAGCGTCGGGGCCGAATCCGTGGAGACAACGGGTCCTGGCACCACCGGGCCGAGCAGCTCGACGACGAGTGGAAGCAGCACGACCGGGAGCAGCACGAGCAGCGGCCCGTCCGCCGAGGCGACCGCGGCGCTGCAACGGTGCGTCACGACGGTCCGCGCCCAGGAGTCCCTCGCCAAGGCGGTGGCCGGCTCCGCCGCCAGCTGGCAGACCCACACCGATGCCCAGCGACGCATGGAGGCCGGCACGTTCACGGCCGCTCAGACGGCAGCCGCCTGGGCCCGGTCGAAGGCCAGGGGGCCGGCCGACCTCAAGGCCTACGCCACCGCGAACGCCGCGGTGAAGCAGGCCGGTCAGGGCTGCGCCGACGTCGATGCGAAGACGGCCGGCAGCCCCCTGGCGGCGAAGGCATCGGCCTGTGCCGAGCGCTCCACCCGGCTGGCGGCGGTCCAGGCCGCCGGCGGCAAGGTGCAGTCCGAGTGGTCGGCGCACATCGCGATGATGGCCAACAAGGCGCACACCAACAAGGCGGCCTACCACGAGCGGTGGCTGGGGATGGTCAAGGACGCCGGGCCGACTCTGACGGCCTACCGGACAGCGGCCGCCGCTGCGGCCAAGGCGCCGGCCTGCACCGCCTAGCGCACTAGCGCACTAGCGCACCACGCCCGTCGTCCGCGCGAAATCGTCAGTCTCCCAACAGGTTTCGCACAGCCTTCTCCACCGCGGCCTGTCGCCGGTCCGGGTTGCGGAACCGGCTGGGGTCGACGTCGATGGTGGTCCCCGACTCGTAGCGCTCGATGACCCGCGGGTCGATGTAGGACTTCTTGGCGATGGTGGGGGTGTTGCCGAGGTAGTCGGCGACCTCCTCGACGCACGCCTTCACGGCCCGGCGTCGGGATGCCTTCGTGTCACCGGCTTCGTCGGTGGTCGCGAGCGACTCAGCAGCCAGCACCGTGGCATGCCAGGTGCGGAAGTCCTTGGCCGTGAGCTCGCCGCCGAACAGTTCCGCGAGGTACTCGTTCACGGTCCCGGCGTCGAGGTCCTTCCACCCGCGCCCGTTCCGGTAGGCGAGTAGCCGCTCGCTGCGGGAGCGCCTGCGGCGCATGCGATCCAGCGCGGCAATGGCCTGTCGGTCGTCGATCGTCACCGTGTGCTCGATGCCCGACTTGCCGACGAACGAGAACACCAGCTCCCCACCGCGGCGTCGCACGTGCCGACGCTCCAGTGTCGTGAGCCCGAACGACCCGTTGTCCTCGGCGTAGATGCCGCTGCCGATGCGGAAGTAGCCGAGGTCGAGGAGGCGGAACGCGGTCGCGGCCGCCCGCTCGGGCGGCATACCGTCGACGGCGATGTCGCGCGCGACCCGCCGCCGGGCCTTGGGCAGGCCCTGTGCGACCACGAGCAACCGGTCGAACTTCTGCTGGTCCCGCTTGGCTCGCCAGTCCGGGTGGTAGAGGTACTGCCGCCGACCGGCGGCGTCGGTGCCGACGGCCTGGAGGTGACCCCGGTCGTCGGGGCAGATCCACACGTCCTCCCAGGCCGGAGGGATGGCCAGCGACTTGACCCGTTCGACGTGCCTGGCCGCCAACCGGCGACCGGCCCCGTCGAGGTAGGTGAAGCCCTTGCCCGCCCTGCGCCGCGTCCAGCCCGGTGACTCCGGGGACACCCGGCGCAGGCGTGGCATCAGATGGTGCTGTCTGGTCCGCTGCGACGGGCTTCGTCGGCCGAGGCGTCGTCGGGCATGGTCTGGCTGATGCGTTCGGCCTCGACCCGGCCGAGGTAGATGTCGATCTCCTCCCGGGTCTTGGCGTCGTCCCAGCCGAGGACGGGTGCCACGAGCGCGGCGGCGACGGGTGCCGCGCTGACGCCGCGGTCCCAGGCCTCGATCGAGGTTCGGGTGCGGCGGGTCAGGACGTCGGTGAGGTGCAACGCGCCCTCGTGCGACGCGGCATACACGATCTCTGCGGCGAGGTGGTCCTCGGCGCCCTCGAGCGGCTGGCCGAGCTCGGGGCGTTCGGCGATGAGGGCGAGCAGCTCGGGGGTCAGGGAGCCGTAGCGGCGCAACAGGTTCTCCACCCGGGCGACGTGCAGGCCGGCGTCGGCGGCGAGGGTCTGGCGCTGGTTCCACAATGCCTGGAAGCCCACGGCACCCAGCAAGGGCACCGTGTCCGTCGTCGACTGGGCCGTCTTGCCCGGCAGTGCCTGCGCGGCCTCGTCGATCGCGTCCTTGGCCATGACTCGGTAGGTCGTGTACTTGCCTCCGGCGACCACGACGAGACCGGGCGCCGAGTGGGCGACGACGTGCTCGCGCGAGAGCATCGACGTCGACTCGGACTCACCCGCGAGCAACGGCCGCAACCCGGCATACACGCCCTCGACGTCCTCGTGCGTGAGGGGGGTGGCGAGCACCTTGTTGACGTGCTCGAGGAGGTAGTCGATGTCGGCGGCCGTCGCGGCCGGGTGGGCCTTGTCGAGTCGCCAGTCGGTGTCGGTGGTGCCGATGATCCAGTGGCGGCCCCACGGGATGACGAACAGGACCGACTTCTCGGTGCGCAGGATCAGCCCGGTGCTGGAGTGGATGCGGTCGCGTGGCACGACGAGGTGGACGCCCTTGCTGGCGCGTACGTGGAACTGGCCGCGCTCGGCGAGCATCGCCTGGGTGTCGTCGGTCCAGACGCCGGTCGCGTTGACGACCTGCTTGGCGTGGATCTCGAACTCGGTGTCGGTGAGCTTGTCGATCGCCCGCACCCCGGTGACCCGCTCGCCCTGGCGCAGAAACCCAATGGCCGCAACGCGATTCGCAACGTGGGCGCCGTAGTGGGCCGCGGTGCGGGCGAGCTCCATGGTGTGGCGCGCGTCGTCGACCTGGGCGTCGTAGTACTGGATGGCGCCGGTGAGGGCGTTGCTGCGCAGGCTCGGCATCTGGCGCAGCGCCTGCTTGCGGGTGAGGTGCCGGTGGCGGGGGAGCCCGGCGTCATGGCCGGCGCCGAGGGCCATGGTGTCGTAGAGCGCGATGCCCGAGCCGACGTAGGCGCGTTCCCACACGTGGTGCGACAGCGGGTAGAGGAACGGCACAGGGCGGACCAGGTGTGGCGCGAGCCGGGTGAGGAGGAGGCCGCGCTCCCGCAGCGCCTCCCGGACGAGGGCGAAGTCGAGCATCTCGAGGTAGCGCAGCCCGCCGTGGATCAGCTTGCTCGAGCGCGACGACGTGCCGCTGGCGAAGTCGCGTTGCTCGATGAGGCCGGTGGTGAGGCCGCGGGTGACGGCATCGAGGGCGGCGCCGGTTCCGACCACGCCACCGCCGATGACGAGCACGTCGAGCTCGATGCCGGACGCCATCGCGTCGATGGCTGCCTGGCGTCCCTGCGGGGACAGAGCCCCGGTTGTCGCCCCGGTCATTGCGTGCTTCCTACTCCTCGTCGACGTCGACCCAGTCGAGCGTGCGCTCGACGGCCTTGCGCCACCCGGCATACCCGTCCTCGCGCTGCTTCACGCTCCACGACGGTTCCCAGCGGCGCGACTCCTGCCAGTTGGCCCGCAGCTCCTGGGTGCCCGACCAGAAGCCGGTGGCCAGACCAGCAGCGTATGCCGCGCCCAGAGCCGTCGTCTCGGCGACCCTCGGGCGCGACACGGGCACATCGAGAATGTCGGCCTGCAGCTGCATGCACAGGTTGTTGGCGGTGACGCCGCCGTCGACCTTGAGGACGGACAGCTCCATGGGCACGCCCGCTGCCTCGGTGTCCTTGGTCATGGCGTCGGCGACGTCGCGCGTCTGGTAGCAGATGGCCTCGAGGGTGGCGCGAGCCAGGTGGGCGCCGGTGTTGTAGCGGCTCATCCCGACGATCGCGCCGCGGGCGTCGGGTCGCCAGTAGGGGGCGAAGAGGCCGGAGAAGGCCGGGACGAAGTAGAGCCCGCCGGTGTCGTCGACGGAGGCGGCGAGGCGCTCGACGTCGCCGGCGCCGGAGATGATGCCGAGCTGGTCGCGCAGCCACTGCACGGCCGAGCCGGTGACGGCGATCGAGCCCTCGAGCGCGTAGACGGGCTTGGCGTCACCGAGCTGGTAGGCGACCGTCGTGAGCAGCCCGGACTCGCTGCGCACGATCTGCTCACCAGTGTTGAGGATCATGAAATTGCCTGTGCCGTAAGTGTTCTTGCCCTCGCCGGGGTTGAAGCACACCTGGCCGACGGTGGCGGCCTGCTGGTCGCCGAGGGCGCCGGACAGGGGCACCTCGCCGCCGACGGGCGCACCCTTGCGGGTGGTGCCGTAGAAGGCGGGGTCGGAGCTCGGCCGGATCTCCGGCAGCATCGAGCGCGGGATGTCGAAGAAGCCGAGGAGCTCGTCGTCCCAGTCGAGGGTCTCGAGGTCCATCAGCATGGTGCGGCTGGCGTTGGTCACGTCGGTGACGTGGACGCCGCCGTCGGTGCCGCCGGTGAGGTTCCACAGCAGCCAGGTGTCGATGGTGCCGAACGCGAGGTCGCCCTTGTCGGCGGATTCCCTTGCCCCGTCGACGTTCTCGAGAATCCACTGGACTTTGCCGGCGGCGAAGTAGGCCGCAGGAGGTATGCCGGCCCGCTGGCGAATCGTGTCCCCTCGCCCGTCGCGGTCGAGGGCGCGGGCGATGCGGTCGGTACGGGTGTCCTGCCAGACGATGGCGTTGTGGACCGGGCGGCCGGTGCGGCGGTTCCAGACGACGGTGGTCTCGCGCTGGTTGGTGATGCCGATCGCGGCGAGGTCGCTGGCCTGGAGCCGTTGCTTGGCGAGGGTGGTGGCGATGACGGTCTGGGTGCGCTCCCAGATCTCCAGCGGGTTGTGCTCGACCCACCCGGCGCGCGGCAGGATCTGCTCGTGCTCGAGCTGGTGGCGCGCGACCTCGGCGCCGTCGTGGTCGAACACCATGAACCGCGTGCTCGTCGTCCCTTGGTCCACCGCGCCCACGAAGTCGGCCATGTGCCGACCCTATCCGGGCCGGTGCGGTGACCCAGCCGGAGCTCCACTGTGGTGTTGCCAATTGCGAACCTGGGTTGTGGATATCCGCAACCCAGGTTCGCAATTCGCGCAACGCTTGGTGTGCTCCGGCTGGCGCGAGGTCGGCGAACCGGGCCGGAGGGAGGTGGACTCGTGGACGAGTGGGGCGACGACGGCACGCTCTCCCGTGAGGATCGGCGTTACCAGGCGGAGCTGCGCGCCGAGGCGCAGAAGCGGGAGAAGTCGGAGGCACTGGCGCGAATCGACCGGCTGCCGTTCACGCTGCGCGAGGCGTCACGATCCGTGGACGAGCTGCTGACCCGGCTCCTCGCCCGCCACGACCGGGCGGACCTGTCGCTCAATGCCGTCCATGCCTTGGTCCTGTCGCGCCATCCCATGCCGATCGTGAGCATGGCCCGTCGCTTGCGGATCTCGCCGCAAGCGACCAGCAGGGCGGTGGCCGAGCTCGAGCGGCGGGAGCTGGTCGAGAAGCGACCGAGTCCCAGGGATTCTCGTGCTCTGCTGGTGAGCCGCACCGCCGAAGGCGAGGCGCTGATGCACGAGGTCCGGGAGGACCTGGTCGTCACCGTCTGCATCATGGCGGACGCGCTCAGCGAGGACCGCCTGGGAGAGCTGGCCGACGAACTCGCCGAGCTCGCGTCAGTGGAGGTCGACAACCCGCGCTGGTAGCACTACTCCTTGGGCGCGGGCTCCTGGAGCTCGGGGCGTCCGGGCTGCTCGCCGCCACGGGCGTCGAGGTAGTTCTGCTTGGGCACCATGACCTTGCGGCGGAAGATGCACACGAGCGTGCCGTCCTGGTTGTAGCCCTTGGTCTCGACGTGGACGACGCCGCGGTCGTCCTTGCTCGTCGACTCCCACTTGTCGAGCACCTCGGTCTGGCCGTAGATGGTGTCGCCGTGGAAGGTCGGCGCGACGTGGCGCAGGCTCTCGATCTCGAGGTTGGCGATCGCCTTGCCGGACACGTCGGGGACGCTCATGCCGAGTAGCAGCGAGTAGATGTAGTTGCCGACGACCACGCTCTTCTTGAACTGCGTGGTGTTCTCGGCGTAGTTGCTGTCCAGGTGGAGCGGGTGGTGGTTCATGGTCAGCAGGCAGAACAGGTGGTCGTCGTACTCGGTCACCGTCTTGCCGGGCCAGTGCTTGTACACCGCGCCGACCTCGAACTCCTCATAGCTGCGTCCGAACTGCATGCGCCCCATCGTGCCGGGTCGGGTCGGGCAACGGCAGTGGTATGCCGCGTGCGTTCCCTCACAGCACCGGTGTCAGTTCGCAGCCTGGCGCCATTGCGTCCAGCCCTGCGGCGTGCGGTACCGCAGCATGAGCCGCACCTGCTGACCAGGTGCACCGCGGTACTCCACGGCGAAGGCGCTGTAGTCACCGTCGAGCGGCTTCGTGGTCAACGGGGTGAGGATGGTGGTCCCGTCGGTGAGCCTGGCTTCGAGCGTGCTGGCTGCCTTGGGGGCGACGCCGACGAACCAGCCCTGCTCCACCCCGTCGGTGTCGATGTCGCCCCGGCCGTCGGGCAGGCTGACCATGGCCTGCTGCTGTGCCACAGGGCCGGACTCGGGGAGCGCGGCCGAGGTCGGGCTGGGGTCGCCGCCGACGAGGTACCCGTACAACCCGTCGGTCGAATTGGCCCAGACCGTCACGGGGTCGCCGCCAGCGTGCGGACGGAACTCCACCGTGGGGAGCTCACCGCCGGGGCCATGGACCCTGCCGCCCTCGTCGGCGTAGATGCGACCCCGGAACCTGGCGGCATCGGCCGGCACGTCGTAGACCCGCGCATAGGTGGCATACATCCGTCCCACGACTCGGCCGTCCGCTCCCTCCCAGGCCCCCGAGCCCGCCGAAGCTGCCAGGTCGTCGGCCCGACCGAAGGTGGCCGGCAGGATCCCGAGCACCACGCCCGGGCGGTTCTTCGCCTGCACCCACGCCTGTCCGTTGACGATGGTGGCGCGCTGGAGGTCGACCACCTGCCGGGTGCCCTGCTTCACACGCCCGAACTCGACGACCGTGGGCGAGGCGAGGCGGTAGCTGTAGCGGTCGCCCTTGAGCGGCACCGTGACCGTCGACGACGTCAGCGTGCCGGTGCTCGCTGCGGGAGTCGGTCGCTGTGCATCCCGGGTCAGCTCCGGACCCACGACCAGGCCGGCCGCCACGACCGCAGCGACCCCGAGAGCCGCGCCACCGGTGGTGAGCCGACGGCGGAGGCGACGGCGGCGCCCGCCGGACACCACGGCATACGGATCGATGTGCATGACGGGCGCGCTGGTGCGCTCCAGGACATCGGTGAGGTCAGTGGGCATGCGAGTTCTCCTCTCGCGCAAGGGATTCGCGAAGCTTGGCCAGGCCACGGGAGGCGCTGGACTTGACGGTGCCGAGGCTGATGCCGAGCAGGTCGGCGACGTCGGCCTCGGGGAGTCCGGCGTAGTGGCGCATGACGACGACCTGGCGTTCGCGCAGCGGCAGCGCGGCGAGCAACCGGACGACGTGGTCGGCGTCCTCGGGTCCGCGGTCGGTGACTCCGCGATCGGGGACGTCGTGGGACGGGGCCTCACGCGACGCGCGGCGCCGGTCGTCGATGTGCAGGTTGAGCAGGACCTTGCGGGTGTAGGCGAGCGGGTCGCCGCTGCTGACCCGGCGCCAGCGGACGAAGACGCGCTCGAGGGCCGCTTGGACGAGCTCTTCGGCCTGCACCGGGTCGCCGCTGATGAACCACGCCGTCTTGAGCAGCCGCGGAGACGCGCCGCGGACGAAGTCCACGAAGTCGTCGTCGCTGCTCACCGCCGGCCCCTTCCTGTCGCTGTCGACCCTTCAACGGGGATCGTCCCGCAGAGGTTGAGGCCGGGCGAGAAAAAGTTGTGGATCAAATGTCGAGTGGATGTGGGCAGGCACGTCAGGGTGGTGTCCGGGCCGCGCAGGACAGCAACCGCGGCCACCAGCGACCCGAGAGGGAGCAGCACCATGAAGTACGTCGTCCTCATCCACTCCAACCCCCAGCCGTGGGGTCACCCGACCGGTGACTTCGTCGCCGAGCAGCAGGCCCTGCCCGAGGCTGAGCGCGCCGCCAACAGCGCCGACTTCGACAAGCTCCTGGGCGAGCTGTCCGAGCGCGGCGAGCTCGTCGGCGGCCAGGCGCTCGGCGACCCCCGCGACGCCAGGCTGTTCCGGTGGGAGGGCGGTCGGCGCAAGGTGACCGACGGCCCCTACGCCGAGACCGCGGAGCACTTCGCCGGGTTCTTCCTCATCGACGTGGCCGACCAGGCGCGGGCCGAGGCGGTGGCCGAGCGCATGTCCGGCCCCGGCGAGACGGTGGAGCTGCGCCCCGTCGCCGACTGACCCGAGTCGAGGGGTCACGGCGCGCTGAAGGGACTCGCGATCGTCAGCGTGCCTTGACCCCTCGACCAGCCGGCTACCGCGCGGCGCGCGCCTTCGCGGTCGTGGTGACCGAGGCGGGGGTATGCCGCGTGGCGGGCTTGCGCAGCGTGGCTGGCAGCGAGTCCTCGGCGGACTCGACGAGCTTGAGGTCGGCCTCGACGTGCAGGCGGGCGTTCTTGATGAGCAGGGACACGACCGGGTCGTCGCGGTGCTCGCGCTCGAGGGCGGCGAGGTGGTGGGTCTCGGTCATGAGGTGGCGCCGCTGGGTCGACAGCACCTCGTCGAGGACGCCGCGGTCGCCGGTGCGCACGGCCGCGACCACCTTGAGGAAGAATTCGTCGCGGTAGCCGCCCGCGCGCGGAGCCGGCGTGCCCAGCCAACGTGACAGCTCGGCATACCCGTCGTCGGTGAGCTCGTAAACCACCCGGTCGGGCTTGACGGTCTGGGACTCGCGATGGGTCGTGGCAAGCCCGTCGCGGGAGAGGCGGTCGAGCAGCTGGTAGAGGTGCCCGATGTTGAGCTGCCCCCACTGCGGGCCGACGGCGTCCTCGAAGGCGCCCTTGAGCTCGTACCCGTGGCTCGGACCGTCCGCGAGCAGGGAGAGCACGACGTGGTGCAACGGCATGGTCACAGGGTGCCAGAGAGTCCTTGCATAGTCACTAGGTATCGGGCATGGTGAGCGCGTGCTCCGGATGATCCGCTCCCAGCTCGTGCACCGGGCGAGCCGCACGCTGGCGCTGTTCCTGGGCATGCTCGTCGCGACGACGGCGTTCACGGTGCTCACTGGGGCGTCGGACACGTCGCGGCTCGTGGTTCGCGGCGAGGTGGCCAAGAACTTCCGGCCGGCCTACGACATCCTCGTGCGGCCTTCTGGGGCTGCCACGAAGCTGGAGCAGACGCAGGGGCTGGTGCGCGAGAGCTACCTGTCCGGGCAGTCGGGCGGGATCACCATGGCGCAGTATGAGCGGATCAAGGCGCTCGAGGGGGTCGACATCGCCGCGCCGGCCGCGATCATCGGCTACGCGATGCAGATCGTGCACGTGCCGGTGGACCTCAGTCGGTATGCCGGTGCGCCGGGTTCCGGACGCAAGGTGCTCCGTGTGGACGTGGCAAGGAAGGTCGACTCCGGTCTGACCACGGTGCCGGGCGAGCACACGTTCTTCGTCTACGTCACGGACGACAAGATCACGCTGGTGCCGGCGGACGGGCAGGGCCTCCCGAACCCGTACGGACCCACCGAGGTGGTCGGCGGGAAGAAGGTCACGCTGTGCCCGTGGGACAGCACCGAGACGACCACGGCGGGGGACAGCGTCATCAATGGGCCGTTCAGCGAGTACGTGCGGACCGAGACGACCTGCTGGCAGCGCGGCAAGGTGGGGGTGGTCCAGGGACGCCTCAACCCGGAGAAGGGCAAGGACGTCACGGTCCAGATCCCGCTGTCCCTGCCCTACCTCGTGGCTGCCGTCGACCCTGCGGCCGAGGCCGAGCTCGTGGGCCTCGACGGTGCCGTGACGGAGGGCAGGTACCTGGAGGACGCCGAGCCGTGGAAGGCGGTTGCCGGGCCCTTCGGTGACGGCGGCGGTACGGACGGACCGAGCCTGCAGGAGAAGCAGGTGCCGATCCTCATGGCTTCACGCACCTTCGCCACGGGGTCCGACGAGATCACGGTCAGCGACCTCGGGGCCGCCGGTGTCACGGCGATGACGAAGAACCTGCCTCCGGCCGAGCTGCGGCCGGCCCTGCTCGCCCAGAAGGGCAGAGAGATCGGTTCGACCTCGATCACCGGACAGCAGGCGTTCGAGCGGTTGCCAGGCATCGAACCGCCCGGCACGCAGACCGAGGGCGAGTTCGACTACTTCGGCGACCTGTGGACGGCTAGCCCGCCCACGATCACGCCCAAGGGCCCCAGATCCGTTGCGGTGCAAGCGAAGCAGCTCGACCCGACGACGCTCGACTACTCCAGCTTCTCGTCCCTGTTCCAGCCGTTGTCGGAGACCCTCGACGTGCCGTTCCGGGACCTCGAGCACCACGGTGGCAACAACCAGGGCAAGAAGGGCGACCCCTTCTTCAAGATCCCGCGGTGGGAGGTGGTGGGGCGGTTCGACCCGCTCAAGGTTGACCAGGGCAAGGACCTCGCCGCGGTGCCCCTCAGCCTCTACCGGCCGAGCAGCCTCACCGGCGCCGACGCCGCCGCCCTGGCCGCGCTGAAGGACGGCACCCTAGCTCCGAACGGCAGCATGCTCGGGTACGCGCAGGAGCCGCCGATGATGCTGACCAGCATCGCCGCCATGGACGCCTTCACCGCCAAGGACGCCTACCCGACGATGGCCAAGGCCGCCAAGGCGCCGATCGGCTCGATCCGCGTGCGTGTCGACGGTGTCGTCGGCATCGACCCGATCAGCCGCGAACGCGTCCGCAAGGTCGCCCAGTCGATCACCGACAGCACCGGACTCGACGTCGACATCGTCGTCGGTTCCTCACCCACACCGGTCGAAGTCGCCCTCCCCGCAGGCAAGTTCGGCCGCCCGGCGCTCAACCTCGACGAGGGCTGGGTGCTCAAGGGCGTCGGTGTCGCGCTGCTCCAGGCGGTCGACCGCAAGAGCATGGTCCTCTTCGGCCTGATCCTCGTCGTGTGCTCCCTCTTCTTGGCGAATGCCGCGTCGGCGGCGGTGCGTTCGCGCCGCACCGAGCTCGGGGTGCTGGCCGCGCTGGGCTGGTCGAGACGCATGGTGTTCCGTGCAGTGCTGGGCGAGCTCGCGCTGACCGGGCTGCTCGCCGGCCTTGCTGGTGCCGCGCTGTCGTGGCCCATCGCCGCGCTCGCCGGCATCCAGCTCTCGCCGTGGCGCGCCCTGCTCGCCATCCCGGCAGCGGTGGTGCTCGCCGTACTCGCCGGGCTCTGGCCGGCCCGGGTCGCGGCTCGCTCCCACCCGGCCGACGCGGTTCGTCCCCACGTCACGGCCCCCAAGCGCCCGACCAGGCTGCGCAGCCTGCGCGGCATGGCGTGGTCCAACCTGCGCCGGGTGCCGGGTCGCGCACTGCTCGGTGTCGTCAGCCTCGCCGTCGGGGTCGCGGCGCTGACGGTGCTGCTCGGCATCACCCAGGCGTTCCGCGGGGCTGCTGTCGGCACGCTGCTCGGTGACGCAATCACGTTGCAGGTCAGGGGAGTCGACTACGTCGCGGTGATCGCCACCATCGCCCTCGGGGCGCTCGCCACCGCCGACGTGCTCTACCTCGGGGTGCGCGAACGCGCGGGTGAGTACTCCACCCTGCGCGCCCTCGGCTGGACCGAACGCGCCCTGTCCCGCGTCGTCACCTGGGAGGGCCTGACCATCGGCGTCCTCGGTGCCTTGACCGGTGCCGCCATCGGGGTCGCCGTCACAGCCGTCTTCGCCGCCGACCTGCCACCCGGCCTCGTCACAGCCGGGGCTGTCGCGGCGGGCATCGGCATCCTCGTTACCCTGCTCGCGCTGCTCGTCCCCGTCACCGCCATGCGTCGCCTGCCCACCGCCGCCCTGCTCGCCGAAGAGGAATGACGTCATGACCGACACGTCACGGACCGAGACCACCCAGACCGAGACAACGCAGACCGATTCAGCCCCGTCGCGCCGCGACCGGGCCACCGAAGCCACGGATGCCACCCGGCACGGCGCACCGGTCCGCACGCACAACCTGGTCAAGACGTTCGACGCCGCGGCGGGCAATGTCGTCCCGGCCGTCGACCACGTCGACCTCGACCTGCCCGCAGGCTCGGCTGTCGCGCTCACCGGACCTTCCGGCTCCGGCAAGTCCACGCTGCTCCACCTCATCGGCGCGATCGAGAAGGCCGACGGCGGCACGATCACGGTCGGCGAGACCGAGGTGACGGCGCTCCCGGGAGGCAAGCTCGCGGCATACCGGCGCACTGTCGGGTTCGTCTTCCAGCGCTATCACCTGCTCCCGGCCCTCACCGCCCTCGACAACGTCCTGACGCCCGTCCTGCCGCTCAAGGTCGACTTCGACAAGCAGGCGCGGGCGCGTGACCTGCTGGCGATGGTCGGCCTCGCCGGGCGCGAGCACGACGTGCCGTCGCACCTGTCCGGTGGCCAGCAGCAGCGCGTCGCCATCGCCCGGGCCCTCATCCACGACCCGGCGGTGATCCTCGCCGACGAACCCACCGGCAACCTCGACACGAGGACCGGTGAGGAGATTGTCGACCTCCTGCTCGCGCTGCGCGCCGAACGCGGCACCACCCTCCTGCTCGCCACCCACGACCTCACCCTCGCCGCGCGCTGCGACACGGTCGTCCGGCTGCGCGACGGCCAGGTCATCGAGGTGCAACAGGTCGCCGGCGACCGCTCCACCGCCGAGACCCTCGAGTCGATCGAACGCCTCGGCTGAGCCGAGTCGAGGGGTCACGGCTCGCTGAACGGGCGCGCGATCCTCAGCGCGCCGTGACCCCTCGAACCTCCGGGCACGGTCCGTGCCGGCCAGCCCCTACCCTTGGGCCGTGCGCATCGACCTCCACACCCACTCCACGGCGAGCGACGGCACCCAGCCGCCGCAGGACGTGGTCGCCGAGGCGTCGCGCGCGGGTCTGGACGTCGTCGCGCTCACCGACCATGACACGTATGCCGGGTGGCCGGCTGCCGTGGCCGCGGCACCTGAGCTGGGGGTCACTCTGGTGCCGGGTGTCGAGATCTCATGCAGCCACAAGGGAATCAGCGTCCACCTGCTCGGCTACCTCCCGGACCCTGACCATGCCGCGCTCAGGGCCGAGCTCGACAAGGCGCGCGACTCCCGGGTGACCCGGATCGAACGCATGGTGGAGCGGATGGCCGCGGACGGCATACCGGTCACCGTCGAGGCGGTCCGCGCGCAGGCCGGTGCCGACACGACGCTCGGGCGGCCCCACATCGCTGACGCGCTCGTCGCGGTCGGCGTCGTGCCCACCCGCGACGCCGCCTTCGCCGACATATTGGGCAATGGATCCCGGTACTACGTCTCGCACTACGCGCCCAGCCCGGTCCGCGCGGTCGAGCTCGTCCGCGCCGCCGGGGGAGTGCCGGTGATGGCGCACCCGTTCGCCGCCGCGCGCGGGTGGACCGTCGACGACGACGTCATCGCCGACATGGCGCGGGCCGGCCTCGCCGGGCTCGAGGTCGACCACCGCGACCACACCGAAGAGCAACGCGCCCACGGCCGCGAGCTGGCCGACGAGCTCGGCCTCCTCGTCACTGGTTCCAGCGACTACCACGGCACCGGCAAGCTCAACCGGCTCGGCGAGAACACGACGGATCCGGCTGTCCTGCAAGAGATCGAGCGCCAGGCGACCAGCGGTGTCGAGGTGGTGCGGCCGTGAGCTCGCTCTTCGACCCGCAGCTGTTCGGCTCGGTCTTCGTCACCCTGCTCGTCATCATGGACCCGCCGGGCGCACTGCCGATCTTCCTCGCCCTCACCGGGTCCCTGACCCAGAAGCAGAAGATCGCGGCCGCCCGCCGTGCCTCCCTCGTCGCGCTCGGTGTCATCGCCGCGTTCGCGGTCTTCGGGCAGTACATCCTCAGCTACCTGCACATCTCGCTCCCCGCGCTCCAGGGCGCGGGCGGGCTGCTGCTGCTCATCGTCGCCCTCCAGCTGCTGACCGGAGCCGAGTCCGAGCAGCACGCCGACGCCGGCGTCAACGTCGCCCTCGTGCCGCTCGGCACCCCGTTGCTCGCCGGGCCGGGTGCAATCGTCGCGACGATGCTCGCCGTCCAGAGCTCGACCCGGGCCGGCCAGTACCTCGCGGTCGCCGTCGCGCTCGTGGCCGCGCTGGTCGTCGTCTGGCTCTTCCTGCGGTTCGCCTCAAAGGTGCACGGCCTGCTCAAGGACTCCGGCACCGTCCTGCTCACGCGGATTGCCGGACTGCTGCTGTCCGCCATCGCCGTGCAGATGGTCGCCGACAGCATCCGCGCCTTTGTCACCGGCACCGCCTAGCGTGGGGGCGGTGAGCGAGGGGCAGGTGGGTGTGCAGGGAGAGTTCGCGGGTATGCCGCGGCGCCTCTTCCGCGCGTCACCCTCCAAGCTGCTCGCGTGGGTCGACTGCCCGCGCCGCTACCGGTTGCAGTACCTCGACCGGCCGGCGCCCGTGGCCCGTCCGCAACGTGCGCACACCTCGCTGGGAGTGGCCGTCCACAACGCGTTGCGCGACTGGTGGGACCTGCCGGTGCCCGAGCGCACCCCGGCGGCGGGCGCCGAGCTGGTGCGCACCTCGTGGATCGACGTCGGCTTCCGCGACGCCGGCCATTCGCAGGCGTGGCGCCGGCGCTCGCAGGCCGACGTCACGGCATACCTCGACGACGTCGACCCGGCCACGCAGCCCCTCGGCATCGAGCGCACGGTCTCGCTCAAGACCGGTGCGATCGCCATGTCCGGGCGCATCGACCGGCTCGACGAGCGCGGCTCCGAGCTCGTGGTGGTCGACTACAAGACGAGCCGTGGAGTGCCCACCGACGACGACGCGCGCACCTCCCTGCCGATGGCCTTGTATGCCGCGGCGGCGTGGAAGATGTTCCGGCGCCGGACGACGCGGGTCGAGCTCCACCACGTGCCGTCGGGCACCGTGGCCGCGCACGAGCACACGCCGGAGTCGTTGCAGCGCAAGCTCGCCGAGGCCGAGTCGATCGCCGCGGACGCGCGCAGGGCGGAGGACGACTACGCGCAGTTCGGCATCGACTCGGGGCGTTTCCCGGCACGCGTCGGGCCGCTGTGCCAGTGGTGCGACTTCCGGGCGCACTGCCCGGCGGGGCAGGCTGCCGGACCCGAGAAGTCGGACTGGGCCGCGTTGGAGGACGACCCGCAGGCGGCCACTGCGCCGGAACGGTCACCAGCGCCAGCGGATGCCGAGCGCCCCGGGCCCGAAGTCCTGAGCCAGGTAGACGTGTGAGGTGGAGCGCACGGGCGACTCGTCCTCCGAAATCGTGACGCTGTCGACCACCCGGTAGCGCTGCACGGTGGCCGGCATCCGGTCCGGGTGGAAGCGCACGCAGACCATCACCTCACCGGCCCGCCGCACGGCATACGCCTCGTAGAACTCATCGTTGGACAGGTCACGGGGCAGGTCGATGCGCACCTCGACGATCGTCGTCTCGCCCCGCTCCAGCGGACGGTCGAAGACGACCTCCGCGACGAAGATCCCGTCCTCGCGCCGGTGCACCTCCCGACCCAGGTGACCACCCGCGACGACGTGGAAGGTCGCGTCGTCGCCCGCGGGTTCCTGGGCGACCACCATGGTCGGCATCGCTGCCACGTTGTCGGCCATGGCCCGGATGACCTGGCGGAACGCCAACGTCCTGGGGATGCCTTCGGCGTCGAGCTCGAGCAGGTGCTGCACCGACTCCTCCGTCAGCGGCTGCGGCAGCGGACAGCCCACGTCCGCCAGCGCGGCCTCGAGGAGGGGCTGGACGTCCACCCGGCCGGCGAACGGGGGGATGCGCGACGGCGGCACCCGGCGCGAGGGGCCGAGTCGGTCGGACAGCTCGCCGTGGCGCAGCGCCAGCAGGTCCTCGACCTCGGCGAGGGCGTCGAGCGACGTCGCGCGTTCGGGCTGGCTGCGACCGGAACGCCAGTAGCTCAGCGTCGCCACGCTGACCGGGGTGCCGCGCGCTGCGAGCCGGTCGCGGAGGCCGGCCAGGCTCCAGCCCCGGCGCTCGAGTGCCCACGACAACGCCTGGCTGAAATCGAGGTCGCGCGGTGGCACTGCCCTGCGGTCACCCATCGGCGGCCACCTGTCACCCGAGGTCCAGCGCTCCTCACTCATCGCGATCGACCTCGCTCACATCTCCCATCTCCCACCGGATCCCGAGCGTGCCGGGCCCGAAGCGGTGCTCGAAGACGTGCGCTGACGGTGAACCGTCCTCGAGCCAGCCGTCCAGGATGACGGTGCCGTCGATGGTGCGCTGGTAGGACTGGATGGCCCGCGGCGGGTGCGCCGGGTCGAACCGCACCCAGACCAGGGCGGCGTTGACGCGGCCCCGGGCGTGGTACTCGTGGTAGTGGCCCGCCGACAGCTGGGACGGGTAGACGATCTCGTGCTCGATCACGGTGCGTTCACCCTCGCCGAGGGGGTGGTCGAGCAGCAGCTCCGCGCCGAAGACCCCTTCGTCCGGCCGACAAGCGGTGCGTCCCACGGTGCAGCCGGAAACCTTCGCCACGCTCGGCCGTGCGTCGTCGTCGGACGGGTTGACCAGGGCGAGGACCGGGACATGGCGCACGCCGTCGCGCAGCGCGCGGATGACCCGCCGCGCAGTGATCGCCCGCGTCGCACCCGAGCCGTCGACGTCGACCGCCAGGTGCACGACCTCCTCGACGGCGTGCAGCGGTGGGGCGCAACCCAGCTCGGCCAGAACCGCGGCCTGCACCGTGCACGGGCTGGGCAGGTCGGCGCAGGTCACGAGCCCGGCGAGGGCGTCGTTGGCGGGCGGCACGAAGTGGTCGACCAGCCGGCCGGCGGGCAGGTCGAGGAGACGCTCGAGCACGGCGAGTGCCTCGAACGACTCGGCCCGCTGCGGTTGGCTGCGCCCCGTAGCCCAGTAGCTCAGCGTCGCCGTGCTCACGGTCACGCGGCTCTCCGCAAGCCGCGCCTGGACCTCGTGCAGGCTCAGCCCCTTGTTGGCAACTGCCTGCCGCAGGTCGTCGGCGAACGCCGACCGTCCCGAGGTCTCGTCAACAACCGCCACCAGCGCCCCCTGCTCCGCGCACCGTCACCGGCACCCCTGCAGCACCGGTCATTCATGGTGGGGTGAATCTAACCGTGGGCCGTTCACACACGAACCTGCGGTGTGTGAATGGCGCGTCATTAGGTTGCTGGCTGAGCGAGGTGTCGAGGTACGTGCCGCCGCAGGGGGCGAGGACGGGAGACGGGGACCTCGGCACCTCGCTCGTCGCCCGGCCTGCGACACTGGAGCTGCAGCGCGCACCCAGCACACCCGCACCGAAAGGGCGTCGCCCGTGGCGAGGACACGTAGCAGGACCCCGGCCGTCGTCGCGGTGGCCAACCAGAAGGGCGGCGTCGCCAAGACGACCTCGGTGGCGTCCCTCGGCGCAGCCTTCGCCGAACAGGGCAAACGGGTGCTGCTCGTCGACCTCGACCCCCAGGCGTGCCTGACGTTCAGCCTGGGCGTCGACCCCGACGAGGTGCAGTCCTCGATCAACGAGGTGCTGCTCGGGCAGGCCACGATCGCCGAGGTGCGGGTCAGCTGCGAGGACGGGGTCGACCTCGTCCCGAGCGTCATCGACCTCGCCGGCGCCGAGTCGATGCTGATGCCGCGCCCCGGACGTGAGCACGTCCTCAAGGGGGTCCTGGACGAGGTGGCCGACGACTACGACGTCGTCCTGCTCGACTGCTCGCCGAGCCTGGGCGTCCTCACCCTCAATGCCCTCACGGCCGCCCGCGGTCTGGTCATCCCCATGCCGTGCGAGATGCTCAGCCACCGCGGCGTCGGCCAGCTCCTCGACACGGTCGCCGACGTGCAGCGCATCCTCAACAAGGACCTCCAGGTGCTCGGCATCCTGCCGACCCTGTTCGACGGTCGCAGCAACCACGCGCGCGAGGTGCTCGCCGACGTCGGGGAGCGCTACGACCTGCCCGTGCTCGAGCCACCGATTCCCAAGACGATCCGGTTCGCCGAGGCACCGGCCGTGGGGCGCTCGATCCTGGCGACGTCACGCACCTCCAAGGGCGCCACGGCATACCGCGAGGTCGCCCAGGCACTCGCCAAGCGCCTCTGACAGCAGGCTGGCCCACGCACAACGGCGGTTGCGCGGCCCACCCCCGAGCAATTGCTCCAGGGTTTGTCGCGCAACCGCCGTTGTGTCGGCGTATGCCGCGGAGTCCGGCCCCGCGGCTGCCTCGCTTCAGCCCTGGGTGGACTCGCCGGCCGGCTTGCCGCCGCGGGTGCGGCGGCGGTTGCGGTTGCGACGCGGCTTGGCCGAGCCCTCACCGGACTCGCTTCCGGCCTGCGGGCGGCGACCGCCGTCGCGACCGCCACTGCGGTTGCCACCCTCACGTCCGCCGTCACGGCCACCGTCGCGGCCGCCCTGGCCGCGACCGGACCGGCCACCGCCCTGCGGCCGACGACCGCTGGACTTGCCGGTCTCGCCGAGGTCCTCGAGCACCTCGGCGTCCAGGCCGGCGAGCTTCTGCGCCGACTTGGGGAGCCGACCCTTGGCCTCGCGCGGGATGTCGAGCTGCTCGTAGAAGTGGTCGGAGGAGGAGTAGGTCTCTTCCGGCTCGGGGATGCCGAGGTCGAGCACCTTGTTGATGAGGCCCCAGCGGGGCATGTCGTCCCAGTCGACGAAGGTGACGGCGATGCCGGTGTTGCCCGCGCGGCCGGTGCGGCCGATGCGGTGCACGTAGGTCTTCTCGTCCTCGGGGCACTGGTAGTTGACGACGTGGGTGACGTTCTCGACGTCGATGCCGCGGGCCGCGACATCGGTGGCGACGAGGATGTCGACCTTGCCGTTGCGGAACGCGCGCAGCGCCTGCTCGCGCGCGCCCTGGCCGAGGTCGCCGTGGATCGCGGCCGCGGCGAACCCGCGCTCGGTCAGCTCGTCCGCGACCTTGGCCGCGGTCCGCTTGGTGCGGCTGAAGATGATGGTGAGCCCGCGGTCCTTGGCCTGGAGCATGCGGGCCAGCATCTCGACCTTGTCCATCGCGTGGGCGCGGTAGACGAACTGCTCGATCGCCTTGACGGTGTGGGCGTTCTCCTGGTCGTCACCCATCGCGCGGATGTGCGTCGGCTGGCTCATGTAGCGGCGGGCCAGCGCGACGACGGCGCCCGGCATGGTGGCCGAGAACAGCATCGTCTGGCGCGAGCCGGGCGTCATCGCGAGGAGCTTCTCGACGTCGGGCAGGAAGCCGAGGTCGAGCATCTCGTCGGCCTCGTCGAGCACGACGGACTTGACGTGCGACAGGTCGAGGTGACCCTGCTGGGCCAGGTCGATGAGCCGGCCCGGGGTGCCGACGACGACCTCGACGCCCTTCTTCAGGGTGTCGATCTGCGGCTCGTAGGCGCGGCCGCCGTAGACGGTGAGGACGCGGATGCCGCGCTTCTTGCCGGCGCGCTCGAGGTCGCCGGCCACCTGGACGGCGAGCTCACGGGTCGGTGCGACGGCCAGGGCCTGCGGCTTGCCGGCGTAGGCGTAGGAGTCCCAGGCGTCGTCACCGCGGGCGATGGTGCGGTTGAGCATCGGCACGCCGAAGCCCAGCGTCTTGCCGGTGCCCGTCTTGGCCTGGCCGATGATGTCGTGGCCGGACAGCGCCACGGGCAGCGTCATGGCCTGGATGGGGAAGGGCGTCACGATCCCGGCGTCCCGCAGGGCGGCGACGATGTCGGGGTGGATGTCGAAGTCGGCGAAGGTCGTCTCGGCGGGCACGGGCTCGCTGGACGTGATGGTCTGGTCGGTCATGGAGTTCTCTCGATCGGGGCGCGCCGGCAAGGGGCGCAGCGCGCACGCTGTGGGCCGATCGGAGGTCTTCTCAAGGGGGCGCGGACGTCGGGTCCGCCGCAGATTCGTGCCGACCGGGCACCGTTGACCTCGTCAGTCTACCGGTGCGGGGCGCCGGTCCCGACCACCCGCGGTGGTGAGGGGGTATGCCGCGTGCCCCCGCGGCATACCGACGCCTCACCGAGGTGCCCCCTAGGGTTGGCGCCATGACGACCGAGGACTGGCTCGCTGACCCGCAGTACCGCGAGGCCGTGGGAGACCTGCTGGGCGCGCTCGCGTACGGCGAGCTCACGGCATTCATGCGCCTCGCCGCCGACGCCGACGTGTCGCCGACCCAGCCGCTCAAGGCGTCGGTCGCGGCGCTCGCGGTGGGGGAGTTCCGGCACTACGAGATGCTCGTCGCCCGGCTGTCGGAGATGGGGATCGACCCGGAGCAGGCGATGGCGCCGTTCGTGGCGGCGGTCGACGCGTTCCACGAGCGCACCCGGCCCAGCACCTGGCTCGAGGGCCTGGTCAAGGCCTATGTCGGCGACGGCATCGCGACCGACTTCTACCGCGAGATCGCGGCTTACGTGGACCCCTCGACCCGCGACCTCGTCCACTCCGCGATGCAGGACGTCGGGCAGGCCGAGTTCGTCGTCAAGGTCGTGCGGGAGGCCATCAAGACCGACCCGAAGATCGCCGGTCGGCTGGCGCTGTGGGGCCGCCGGCTCGTGGGGGAGGCGCTGTCGCAGGCGCAGCAGGTCGCGGTCGAGCGCGACGCGTTGTCCTCGCTGCTCGTGGGTGGCGTGGGTGCGCCCGACCGGCCCAGCGCCGACCTCGCCGAGCTGGGCCGCATGTTCGCCCGGCTCACCGACGAGCACACCCGCCGGATGGGACGCCTCGGCCTCGCCGCGTGAAGGGGGCGCACGAGGGACAGCGTGCGGCACGCATGGAAAGGGCCGGCCCCCGCGTGGGGAGCCGGCCCTTCCGGTATGCCGTGTGGCGCGTCAGACGTTGCTGCGTCGACCCGTCACCGCACCGTAGATCGCGATGAGGACCACCGCGACGATGATGCTGATGATCCAGCGGATCCAGTCGATGCCGGAGGTGGCGGCGACGCCGAGGGCTGCGGCCAGGTAGTAGCCGATCAGGACCCCGAGGATGCCCAGGATGATGGTGACGATGATGCCGCCGGCCTGCTTGCCCGGCATGACCAGCTTGGCCAGTGCACCGATGATGGCGCCGGCGATGATGAGACCGATGATCTCCACTTGTTGCCTCACTTTCGTGATGTTTCGAGACACGAAGTACCCGATGCCGTGCATTACCCACTCAACACGCCCCGCACGCTTTTTGCACGGAAGACATGCCGCACCGTGGGTCACGGACTGATGACAACCGGTGGGTAAACCTGCAGGTCAGAGCCGTGCAAGCGGTTCCACCGGCAATGCGCGGACGACCATAACAGGATCGGTCAGATGTTGCCGAAGCCCACGCCGCGCTTCTCGGTCTCGCCGAGCTGGACGTAGCCGATGACGCCCGCCGGGACGAGCAGCTGACGACCCTTCTCGCCGGTCAGCGTCAGGGCGCTGCCCTTCTCGACCGCGGCGGTCACGGCAGCCGCGACCTCCTCGGCGCTGGCGTCGGTGTCGAAGGTGATCTCGCGGGCGACGTTCTGGACGCCGATCTTGACCTCCACAGCGGTGGCCTTCCTTCTCGAAGCTGGGCACGCGGCATACCGCGTGCGTGAGTGCACCAACCTAACGAGCGGGTGCGTCGGTTCCTTCCCCGCCCACCTTGGGGAACGAGCCGAGGCCCCGCCACGCGAGCGCGCCCACGAGCCGGGCCGCCTCCTCCTTGGGGACCTCCGAGCCCTGGGCGAGCCAGTGCCGGGCAGCGACCTGCGCCATGCCGGTGAGGGACATGCCGAGCAGCGAGGCGTCCTCGTCGGTGAGCCCGGTGTCCTCGGCGATGACCTCGGCGACCATCTCCGCGCAGACGAGGCCGACCGCGTCGAGCCGGTTGCGCACGAGCGACTCGTTGGTGAGGTCGGACTCGAAGATGAGGCGGAACGCCGCGCCGTCGCGCGCCACGAAGTCGAAGTAGGCGTTGATGGTGGCGTAGACGCGTTCCTTGTTGTCGCTCGTCTCGGCCAGCGCCTCGCGCACGAGCTCCTCGAGGGCTTCGCTGTGCTTGTCGAGCAGCGCGAGGTAGAGCTCGAGCTTGCCCGGGAAATGTTGGTAGAGAACGGGTTTGGAAACGCCCGCGCGGTCGGCGATGTCGTCCATGGCGGCGGCGTGGTAACCGGACTCGACGAACGCGGCCTGTGCGGCGTCGAGCAGCTGGGCCCGGCGTGCGGAGCGGGGCATGCGCTGGCCCGGCTGGCGGGATCCGGACTCGGTGCGCTGGTCGGCGAGCGACATGGGTGCCTCTCTGGTCGAGCCGTCACGTCGTGGCGTCGGCCGGTGGGCCGGGACGGCGGTGTCGGGGCCATGGTACGCACGGGTATACGCGCGGGTACCGTGACGTCCATGGGCATTCCACCGCTGGTGTCGCCCGGCCCCGAGCTGACCGCCGAGCAGAAGGCGCGCTACGCCAGGCACATCCTGCTGCCGCAGATCGGCCTCGAGGGGCAGCGCCGGCTGGCCAACGCGCGGGTGCTCGTCGTGGGTGCCGGTGGCCTCGGGTCGCCCGCCCTGCTCTACCTCGCGGCGGCCGGTGTCGGCACGATCGGTGTGGTCGACGACGACGTGGTGGACGCCTCGAACCTGCAGCGCCAGGTGGTCCATGGCGTCAAGGACGTCGGGCGGCGCAAGACCGAGTCGGCTGCCGAGACCGTCGCCGGGGTCAACCCGCTCGTGCAGGTCGTGCGGCACGACGTGCGGCTCTCGGCCGACAACGCCCTGGAGATCCTCGCCGACTACGACGTGGTCCTCGACGGGGCCGACAACTTTGCGACGCGGTATTTGGTCAACGACGCCTGTGTGCTGCTGGGGCTGCCGCACGTGTGGGGGTCGATCTACCGGTTCGACGGGCAGGTGTCGGTGTGGTTCGCCGGGGTGGGGCCGTGCTACCGGTGCGTCTTCCCGGACCCGCCGCCGCCCGATGCCGTGCCGTCGTGCGCCACCGGCGGTGTGCTCGGGGCGTTGTGTGCGTCGATCGGGTCGGTGCAGGTGACCGAGGCGGTCAAGCTCATCACCGGTGAGGGTGAGCCGCTGGTGGGACGGCTGCTCGTGCACGACGCGCTGCGCCAGAGCTGGGACAGCCTCACCGTGCGGGCCGACCCGGACTGCCCGGTGTGCGGCGAGTCGCCGACCGTGACGTCGCTCGTGGACTACGAGCAATTCTGCGGTATGCCGGGTGCCTCCGGGGGCGCGGACGTCGACTCCGCCGCCCCGGAGGCCGGTTTCGGTGAGGTCTCGGCGACCGAGCTGGCGACGATGCTCGCCGAGCGCGAGTCCGGGCAGCGCGACTTCGTGCTCGTCGACGTGCGCGAGCCGGGCGAGCGCGAGGTCGTCTCGATCCCGGGAGCCGTCCCCATCCACCTCGACCGGTTCCGCGAGGGGACGGCCGCACCCGAGCTGCCCCGCGGCATACCCGTCGTCGTGCACTGCAAGTCGGGCGCGCGCTCCGCGGAGGCCGCGGGGCTGCTCGCCGCGACCGGACGCGACGACGTCACCAACCTCACCGGCGGGGTGCTGGCCTGGGTGCGCGACGTCGACCCGTCCCTGCCGACCTACTGACGCGGATGGTCACGCGGGACAAGGACTTCGGGCTGCCGGACGAGTTCGCCGACGACGTGCTCGACCTCGTCGACCAGGTGCCCGAGGGGATGGTCGTGACCTACGGCGACCTCGCCGAGATGCTGGGGCGCGGCGGCCCGCGGTCGGTCGGGCGGGTGATGTCGCACTACGGGTCGGACGTGCCGTGGTGGCGGGTGATCCGCGCGGGCGGCTACCCGCCGCAGGGGCTGGAGGACGAGGCGGTGGCGCGCTGGCGCGAGGAGGCGACGCCCCTGGTGGGTGGCGCCCTCGGTCGGCGGGTCGACCTCGAGCTGGCCCGCTGGCAGGGTCCGGAGCCACAGCCCGGATCACCGACCTGAGCCGACCGGCCGGCCTGCCTGCCGCGAACTTTGGGCCAAAGTTCGCCAGTGCTGGGAACCTTCCCGTCCAGGGCGAACTTTGGGCCAAAGTGGGTATGCCGTGGTGTCGCCGGGAGCGTGTCGGCGCCGGGTGATGGGATGGGGTCGTGGTCGTCCTGCGTCGTGCTCCGAGTCTCGTGGTGCAGCCGCCGCCGCTCGACGAGGTCCAGCGCGCCGCGGTGGAGCACCGCGGGGCGGTGCTGCGCGTCCTGGGCGGGCCGGGCACGGGCAAGACCACGACCGCGGTCGAGGTCGTCGTCGACCGGGTCGAGCGGGACGGCCTGCGGCCCGACCAGTGCCTCGTCCTCACCTCCTCGCGACTGGCCGCCGGCGCGCTGCGCGAGCGGGTCACCGCCCGGCTGGACCGCACCTCCACCGAGCCGTTGGCGCGCACCCACCAGGCGTTCGGGTTCGGCCTCCTGCGCCAGGCCGCGGCCCTGCGGGGTGACCCCACCCCGCGGCTGCTGAGCGGCCCCGAGCAGGACGTCATCCTGCGCGAGCTGCTCGCCGGTCACGCGAGCGGTGAGACACCGAGCCCGCCGTGGCCTGAGCAGGTGCGAGAAGCCTTGCCCACCAAGGGATTTCGTGGTGAGCTGCGCGACCTGCTCATGCGCGCCGTCGAGCACGGGCTCGAGGCCGACGACCTGCGCCGGCTCGGCGCCGAGCACGACCGGCCCGCCTGGGTGGCGGCCGCCGACGTGCTCGAGGAGTACGACGAGGTCACCGCGCTCTCAGCCCCCGGCGCCTACGACCCGGCGTGGATCCTGGGTGCCGCTGCCGACCTGCTCGAGGAGACGCCCGAGGCGATGCAGCGGGTGCGGGACTCGCTGCGGCTCGTGGTGGTCGACGACGCACAGGAGCTCACGGCGGCCGCGGTGCGGCTGCTCGAGACCGTCGTCGCCCCCGGCATCGACGTCGTCCTGATCGGCGACCCCGACAGCGCCGTCCAGACCTTCCGCGGCGCCGACCCGCGCTACCTCGCCGACGGCTGGACAGCCCTGGGCGAGGGGCCCACGTTCGTGCTGCCCACGGCATACCGGCTGCCGCAGGCCGTCCACGCGGCGGCCGCCCGCGTGGCTCCCAAGATCGCCGCTCTCGGCGGCGGCGCCCAGCGCCAGAGCCGGCCGGGACGCAGCGGTGGCACGGTCGACGTGCGGCTGCTGCGCGCGGTGAGCCAGGAGGCGGCGCTCGTCGCCGCCGAGCTGCGCGAGGCACACCTGCGCGACGGCGTGCCGTGGTCGCAGATGGCGGTCATCGTCCGCGGGCAGGGGCGCACGTCGACCCTGCGCCGGGTGCTGAGTGCGGCAGGTGTGCCCGTCACCGGTGCCAGCGCCGACCTGCCGGTGCGCGACGAGGTGGCGGTGCGGCCGCTGCTCGCACTGCTGCAGGTGGTGCTCGACCTCGCGCAGGGAGCCACCGACGCGGTGCCCCCGCAGGTGGCGGTCGACGCCCTCGCCTCCCCGCTCGGGGGTGCCGACGCCGTCGGCCTGCGGCGGCTGCGCCGCGCCCTGCGTCGGGCAGAGCTCGAGTCCGGCGGCGACCGCACCAGCGACGAGCTGCTGGCGCAGGCGCTGCTCAACCCCGGCGACCTCCAGGACCTCGGCATGGAGGCCAACCCGGCCCGCCGACTTACCACCGTGATCCGGGCCGGCCTCGAGGCGGCCCGACCGGGTGACCAGCCCGGGCAGCGCTGGGCACCCGGAGTCACGGCCGAGTCGGTGCTGTGGGCCATGTGGTCGGCGACCCGCATCGCCCAGGAGTGGCGCGCGTCCGCGCTCGCCGGCGGGCAGGGCGGGGCGCGGGCCGACCGCGACCTCGACGCCGTGGTGGGGCTGTTCGACGCCGCGGCCAAGTTCACCGACCGGATGCCGGGGCTCGGGCCCGAGGAGTTCCTGCGCCACATCGAGAGCCAGGACATCCCCGGCGACACCCTTGTCGCGCGCTCGCCGTCGGGGGAGTCGGTCGCCGTCACCACGCCGCAGGCCGCGGCCGGGCAGGAGTGGCAGCTCGTCATCGTCGCCGGGGTGCAGGAGGGCGTGTGGCCGGACCTGCGGCTGCGCGGGTCGCTGCTCGGCTCGGAGCAGCTCGTCGACGTTGTCGCCGGGCGGGATTCGCGGTTCCGGGCGGCGCAGGCCGCGGTGCGCTACGACGAGACCCGGCTCTTCCTCGTCGCCCTGACCCGCGCGACGGACCGTGTCGTCGTCACCGCGGTGCGCAGCGACGACGAGCAGCCGTCGGTCTACCTCGACGTGGTCGACCCCGACACCATCGAACGGTCCGAGAACGGCGACCGCGGGTTCACCGAGGTCGGCCGCACCATGACGCTGCCCACGCTCGTCGGTGAGCTGCGCCGCCAGCTCGTCGACGGGCCCACCAAGGACGACCGCCTCACCGCCGTCGCGGCGCTCGCCCGGCTGGCCGACGCGGGCGTCGCGGGTGCCGACCCCGAGCAGTGGTGGGCGATGCGCGTGGTCTCCGACGACCGGCCGCTGCGCGACGAGGACCGGGACGTGCGCGTCTCCCCGAGCAAGGTCGAGTCGTTCGGGCAGTGCGGGCTGCGTTGGCTGTTCAGCACGGTCGGTGGCGACGGGCCGCGCGTCGGCGCTGCCGACATCGGCACCCTCGTGCACGACATCGCGGCCGAGCTGGGCGACGTCGACGCCCAGACGCTGGCTGCCGAGGTCGACGCCCGGTGGGCGAGGCTCGGTATGCCGCGTGGCTGGGTCTCGGACCGCAAGCGCGCCGAGGCGCACGAGATGGTCGGCCGGCTCGCGGGCTACTTCGACGAGGCGCGGGCCAAGGGCTGGGAGAAGGTCGGGGCCGAGGTCGCGATGAAGGTCGTCCTCGGCCGTGCCGTCGTGAGCGGGCGAGTCGACCGGCTCGAGCGCGCCACCGACGGGTCCGGTCTGCGCGTGGTCGACTACAAGACGGGCAGCAGCAAGCCCAAGTCCGACGACCTGCCGCTGCACCCGCAGCTCGGGGTCTACCAGCTGGCGGTGGAGCGGGGTGCTTTCGGCGAGGAGAAGCGGTCCACGGGCGCCGCGCTGCTCCAGATCGGCAAGGCTGCGGGCAAGAACCACCAGGTGCAGCCCCAGCCGCCGTTGGCCGAGGCGGACGACCCGACGTGGGCCGAGCAGTTGGTCGCGTCGACGGCGGACGAGATGTCGCGACCGGTGTTCCTCGCCAAGGTGGGCGACCACTGCAAGCTCTGCGCGGTCAAGGCTGCGTGCCCGGCGCAGCCCGAGGGGAGGGTCCTGTGAGCGAGCCGACCGGTGAGGTGGGCGCGGTGGCAGCCCCGCGGCATACCGCTGCGTCGTTGGCCGACGCGCTCGGGCTGCCCCGCCCGACTGCCCAGCAGACGGCGGTCATCGAGGCGTCGCCCGATGACCCGTTGCTCGTCGTCGCGGGCGCCGGGTCGGGCAAGACCGAGACGATGACGAGCCGGGTCGTGTGGCTGGTCGCGAACGGGTTCGTCGACCCCGACCAGGTGCTGGGTCTGACGTTCACGCGCAAGGCCGCGACCGAGCTCGCCGAACGAATCGGGTTGCGGCTGAGGCAACTTCAGGCGCGTGGCGTGTGGGAGCCGCGCGCGCACGACGACGAGACCGGCGCCGAGGTGCTCGGCGGCACCCCGACCGTGTCGACCTACCACTCGTATGCCGGCCGGCTGGTGCGCGAGCACGCGCTGCGGCTGGGGTACGAGGGGGAGTCGCGGCTGCTGTCCGAGGCCGCCGCGTGGCAGTACGCCGCCGAGGTGGTCGCCGCCTACGACGGCCCCATGGACGACGTGGCGGGCGCCGAGGCGACCGTCATCGGTGCCGTCGTCGACCTCGCCGGCGAGCTCGCGGAGCACCTGCGCACGCCCGCTGACGTCACGGCCTACGTGGACCGGGTGGAGGCGGCGCTCGCCGCCCTGCCGCAGGGGGCGACCAAGACCGTCGGGCTGATGGCGGAGTCCAAGAAGGCGCTGGACAACCTGCGCGCCCGGGCGGGGGTGATGCCGATCGTGGAGCGCTACCTCGCGATGAAGCGGGAGCGGGACGCGATGGACTTCGCCGACCAGATGGCCCTCGCGGCGCGGCTGGCGCGGGGGTTCGACGACATCGGGGCGATTGAGCGGGACCGGTTCCGGGCGGTGCTGCTCGACGAGTTCCAGGACACCAGCGACGCCCAGCTCCAGCTGCTGCAGGCCCTGTTCGTGGCGCCGGGGGAGCCCGTGCCGGTGACGGCGGTCGGTGACCCGCACCAGTCGATCTACGGGTGGCGCGGGGCGAGCGCGACCACCCTGTCCGCCTTCCGGCACGCCTTCCGCCGCACCGAGGCGCCGGTGACCCAGGTGCCGCTCACCACGAGCTGGCGCAACGACGCGCGGGTGCTCGAGGTGGCCAACCTGGTGGCCGCCCCACTGCGCGACCGGTCCAGCGTCCCGGTCGAACCACTCGACCCGCGCCCCGGCGCCGGGCCGGGTGTCGTCGAGGTCGCTCGGCTCGAGACGATTCGTGACGAGGCTGACGTCGTCGCGAACTGGCTTGCGGCACAAGGGGAGTCCGGAGCCAAGACGCGGGCGGTGTTGTGCCGCAAGCGGTCCCTGTTCGCTCCCGTGATCGACGCGCTCGAGCGTCACGAGATCCCCTACGAGGTCGTCGGGCTCGGCGGCCTGCTGCTCACGCCCGAGGTCGAGGACATCACCGCCCTGCTGCACGTCGTCCATGACCCGACCCGCGGCGACCAGCTCATGCGGCTGCTGACGGGCCCCCTGTGCCACCTCGGCGCGGCCGACCTCGACGGGCTCATGGCGTGGGCGCGCCACCAGCAGGAGGTGCGGTTGGGGCACGGTCGGCCCGAGCAGGAGGCCGCGGATGCCGACGCCGCCGAGGGCGGTTCGCCCGAGCTCGGGGACGGCGGTGACGAGGCGGTGGTCGGGCGTGTGCGCGACCAGGCCCCCGATGCCGCCGACACCGCGAGCATCGTCGAGGCGGTCGACGACCTGCCGCCCGCGGGCTGGGTGAGCTGGGACGGCCGGCGCATCGGCGCGGTCGCGCTCGAGCGGCTGCGCGACCTGCAGCACACGATCCGGCGGATGCGGGGGCTGACCGCGCTGCCGCTGGCCGACCTGGTTGGTGAGGCCGAGCGGGCCCTGGGTCTCGACATCGAGGTGCTCGCCCGACCGGGATACACGCCGTCCGCGGCGCGCGCCCACCTGGACGCGTTCGCCGACGTGGCAGCCAACTTCTCGGTGAGCGCCGACCGGCCGAACCTCGGGGGGTTCCTGGCCTGGCTCAAGGCCGCCCTCGACGAGGAGCGCGGCCTCGACAAGGGGTGGACCGAACCCCGCGAGGACGCCGTGCAGGTGCTCACCGTCCACGCGGCCAAGGGCCTGGAGTGGGATGCCGTGGCCGTGCCGGGGCTCGTCGAGGCGACGTTCCCCGACCTGTCGTCGGCCGTGACCACGGCGAAGAACGGCGAGTGGACCACCTCGGTGCCGAAGGACCGTGGCTGGCTCGGTGGGCTGTCCGGTGGCGGCATTCCCTATGCCCTGCGGGGCGACTCGGCCGGGCTGCCGCTGCTCGACTGGGAGGGCGCGACCGACAACAAGGACTTCAACACCAAGGTCGAGGACTTCTACCTGCGCGGTGGTGAGCACGCGATGCAGGAGGAGCGTCGGCTCGCCTACGTCGCCTTCACACGGGCCCGGCGGGCGATGCTGCTCACGGCGCACGTCTGGGGCACGGCGAAGTCGCCGCGGGTGACCTCGCGGTTCCTGCTCGACGTGGCGGCCGGCGCCGGTGAGGTCGCGGGCGACCCGGCCGTGCGTCGCCTCCAGTGGGTCGACCTGCCCGACCCCGACGACCCGGACATCACCAACCCGCTCGAGGCCGAGCAGGTCGTCGTGCAGTGGCCCGCCGACCCGCTGGCCGAGCGTCGTGCGTCCCTTTCCCGGGCGGCGGCCGCCGTGCGTGAGGCCATTGACGCGTATGCCGCGGGCGCGCCCCCCGCTCTGGCGCAGGCTCCCGAGCAGGGCCTGCTGCCCGTCCCCGGTGAGGGGGTCAGCGTGCTGCACGAGGTCGACCTGCTCCTGGCGGAGCGACGCCGGCTGGCCGAGCGCAGCGAGCTCGTCGTGGAGATGCCGCGCCACCTGTCGGCCTCCGCGGTGGTGGCGCTCGCAACCGACCCTGAACGGTTCGCGCTGGGGCTGCGACGGCCGATGCCCGAGGCGCCGGCGCTGGCAGCCCGGCGAGGCACCGCATTCCACGCGTGGATCGAGCAGCACTACGCGCGAGCCGCGATGGTCGACCTGCTCGACCTGCCCGGCAGCGCGGACGAGGAACCGGCGGACGACGACCAGCTGCCGGCGATGAGGGAGAAGTTCCTCGCCAGCGAGTGGGCAGATCGCGTGCCGACCGAGATCGAGATTGCGGTCGAGACGGTGCTCGACGGGATCGCGGTGCGCGGCCGCATCGACGCGGTGTTCCCCCGGGAGGGCGGCGGGTTCACGATCGTCGACTGGAAGACCGGTGCCAAACCCACCGGCGAGGTGGCACGCATCCGCGCACTCCAGCTCGCGGCATACCGGGTCGCCTATGCCCGGCTGCGCGGACTGGAGGTCGACGAGGTGGACGGCGCGTTCTACTACGCCGGGTCCGGTGAGACCGTGTGGCCCGATCTGCCCGGTGAGGCCGACCTCGTCGAGCTGCTGGGCACCGTCCCCGACTGACGGGGTAACCGGGGATTGGACGACGAAGGAGCGGCAGTGGCAGGGATCGTGTGGACGCAGGTCACCGACGCGGTGGCGCTCACCCAGAGCGGTGAGGTGCAGGCGGGCAAGGCTGCGCTCGAGGAGTGCTGGGCCGCCACCTCGTCGGACGACCACGCGGTGAGGTGCGTGGTGGCGCACTACCTGGCCGACCTGCAGGATGACCTCGACATCGAAATCGCTTGGGACGAAAGGGCGCTCGCCGAGCTGCCGCACCTGCGTGACGAGGACGTCGCTGGCCTGGGCATCACCTCGGTTGCCGGGTTCGCACCGTCGCTGCACCTCAACCTCGGCGACGGCTACCTGCGACGCGGTGACCTGGGCAGGGCGCGCGAGCACCTCACCCGGGGACGAGCGACGCTCGGTGCCTTGGCCGACGACGCCTACGGAGTCATGATCCGGCGCGGATTCGACCGCTTGGGCGCGCGGCTCGACGACCCGGACGGAACGCCGCTGCGACGTCGTCCCTGACGGCTCGCTGCACTTGTTGCCGGTGGCTCGGCACGGGGGGCCCGGTTTCGGGGGTGTATGCCGTCTGGCCGGCAACGAGTGGGGGCGGTTCGCCTCAGGGACGGTAGCCGGGCTCGAACTCGGGGCCGGGGTCCTCGCCCTGGACGTTGGTCGTCGGGTCGTGGGTCGGCGGCACGCGCAGGCTCTCGAGGTCGATCTCGGTGGTGACCTCCGCAGCGCCCGCCGAGGACCTGGGCAGCTCGTCACGCCGCGTCGCCGTGTCCTGGACCGGGTCGCCATCCGCAGGCGCGTCGTCGGTGGGTTCGTCGTCGGCGGGCATGTCCTCGGCTGGTGCATCGTCGGCAGGCTCGCCCGCTTCGTCGGATGCGCGAGTCGCCCCGCTGGCCGCCTGGCCGGAGCCGCCTTGCGGGATCTCCTGGGTCGCATGCCCATCGGTCGCGCCGCCACCAGCGCGGGAGGTGTCGTCGGCGAAGGAAGCGTGGTCGGACGTCTCGGAGCGGTCAGCCGCATCGGACTGCTCGGCGCCGTCGGAGCCTTCTCCCACATCGGAGTGATCGACCTCGTCGGAGTGATCGGCGGACTGATCGGCCTCGCCGGACCGATCGGCCTCGTCGGTCCGGTCGACGTTGCCCGACCGTTCGGCCCGGTCGGACTTCTCCGGCGCGTCCGGCTCGTCCGGTCCAGCGGCAGTCGGGGCGAACATCACCTCGACGTCGTCCTGGGCGTCGTCGTCCTCGTCGTCGACGACGACCGGTGGGACGGCGACCGGCGCCTTGGGCCGGGCGGGCGTGATCGAGTCGCGGCGGTAGTCGTCCTTGGCCGCCTCCTCCTCGTGCACGCGGTCGTCGAGGCGCCGCAGCGCCACCGAGTGCCGCTCCACGAGCAGTCGGTCCCCGCCGGCCACCGCGGTCATCAGCGCGGACAGCACCTGCATCTCGCCCGAGAGCCGGGCCCGCTGCAGCAGGTTCGGGTCGGGTCGCTCCGACCGGGCGTGGGCATAGGCCTCGAGCACGGTCTCGACGGCACCCTCCGGCGCCTCGGCCACGAGCGCGGCGAAATCGTCGGCTGGGTCGGCCACCTTGGCGTCCTCCCACCCGGTGAACGCCTTCACCCGCCCGGTCGAGGCGTCATCACCGTCGAACACGACGAGCACCTGGTCGCCGGTGAGGTCGCCATGGGTCGGGGTCGGCGCGAACCGCCACAGCGTGACGTCCTCGAGCTGACGCTCCCAGCGCGAGAGCAGCGTCGTCGGCACGTGGCCCGTCGCGGCGGCGCGGTCGAGCTCGCTCAGCCGACGGGTGCGGTAGGTGTCGGCGTCGTAGGCCGGCATGCCCGCCTCGTCGAACAGCTGGTGGTCGGCGTTGTGCAGCGCGGCGATCGCCCGCCCCAGCTCGGCCGCGAGCCCGGGCCCGCCCGGCAGCCGCGAGAAGTCGAGGTTCTGTCCCGGCAGGTACGGGTAGATCGCGGCACGGCCGCCCTCCTTCAACGCGGCGTACCCCTTGGGCACCGGCACGCTGAACGGCAACCGCCGCGCCAGCAACGTCAGCAGGCTGAACGTCGACTCCATCTGGGCCGACGCGGCCTGGCTGCGCGGGACGCGCACGACCCAGCGCCGGTGTTGGGTGTCCTGGACGAACGCGACGTCGTAGTGGTGGTCGGGCGCGCCGGGGAGCGCCTCGACGCTCGCCGGGTCGAGTCCCGGCACCGCGGCGCTGGCCAGGGCGGCGAGGAAGAGGGGGCTGCGATCCACCCCTTCACCGTATGCCGTGTGGGCGCGCCTAGGGTGGAGGCGTGGGCCGCTCCGCCGAAACTCTCGCAAATCTGACATTCACCGGACCCGGCCCGGACCGTCGCGCCGACCTTCGGACCGACCCCGAGCTCGTGCCGAAGCTGCTCGCCGATCCCGCCACCCGCGTCTTCGAGCTGCACGGCGACCGGGTCGCCGTCGACGACACCCCGGGCGGGCTCCGACTGGCCCTGCGACCACCGGAGCCGGACGACGCGAGCCGCCTGGGGCTCTACCTCGGCAGCGACGGCGACGGCACGGCATACCTCGCCGTCGTGGGCGACCGACCCGTCGAAGGGGACGAGACCCCGGGGGAGCGCACGATCCGCCAGGCCGCGGCCGACCTGGCCGACTTCGACGCCAGCCTGTTCGCCACGGCGCTCGCGCTCGCGAACTGGCACGGCGCCCACGGACACTGCTCGCGCTGTGGTGCACCGACCGAGCCGACCCACGCGGGGTGGCTGCGGCGGTGCACCGTCGAGGGCAGCGAGCACTACCCGCGCACCGACGTCGCCGTGATCATGTCCGTCGTCGACGAGCAGGACCGGCTGCTCATGGCGCAGGGTGCCGGCTGGGGGCCGGGGCGCTACTCGGTGCTCGCCGGTTTCCTCGAGCCCGGCGAGAGCCTCGCCCAGGCGGTCGCCCGCGAGGTCGAGGAGGAGGTCGGGCTCGAGGTGACGGACGTGGCCTACCTCGGGGACCAGCCCTGGCCGTTCCCGACCTCGTTGATGGTCGGGTTCACCGCCCGGGTCGCGGGCAACGGTCCGACGACGTTCCAGCTGCAGGAGAGCGAGATCGCCGACGCGCGCTGGTTCACCCGCGACGAGCTGCGCGCGGCCGTCGCGGACGGCTCGGTGACGGCGTCGGGCCGGCTGTCGATCTCACGCCGGCTCGTCGAGCACTGGCTCGGCCACCCGCTCGACGTGGCGTGAGCAGCGCCCGTTGGTCTCCGCGCGCGCTCGGCAAAACGGCGGTTGCGAGCATAAAACGGGGGGAAATAGGGCCCGTTTCATGTCAGCAACCCCCGTTTTGCGGGAGGGCGCTCAGGAGGCGAGGCGCTTCTTGACCTCGTTGATCGACGGGTTCGTCGCGGCCGAGCCATCCGGGAAGAGCAGGGTCGGGACGGTCTGGTTGCCGTCGTTGACCTCCATGACGAACGCCACGGCCTCCGGCTCCTGCTCGATGTTCACCTCGGTGAACGGGATGTTCTCGCGGCCCATCTGGGCCTTGAGCCGGTTGCAGTAGCCGCACCACGACGTCGTGAACATCGTGACGCTGCCGGGGGCGGGGGCCTGCGGGGTGTTGCTCATGAGGTGCCTGGGTCCTTCGTCTCGGGTGCGACGTCTCGTCCTGGACCGTCAACGCGCGCGGAGCCCCGGATCTTCCGTGCGGACCGCTGCCGGTCGTGTCCATGATGGCGCATGCCCTTCGACCAGTCCCTCCTCGCCCTCGCCGCCAGCCGCGACATCGGCACCCTCGCCACGCTCAAGCGCGACGGCCGGCCGCAGCTGTCCACGGTGAACTTCACCTTCGACCCCGCCACCGCGACCGCTCGCGCGTCGGTCACCGACGGGCGCGCCAAGGTCGCCAACCTGCGTCGCGACCCGCGGGCGTCATTGTTCGTGTCGTCGCCCGACGGTTGGTCGTATGCCGTCCTCGAGGGTGACGCGGACTTCTCACCGGTCGCGTCGGCCCCCGACGACGAGGCGGTGGAGGAGCTGGTGGAGGTCTATCGCACGATCCGCGGGGAGGAACACCCCGACTGGCAGGAGTACCGCGAGGTGATGGTCGCCGACCGTCGCCTCGTCCTGCGGCTGCACGTCACCAAGGTCTACGGCCTGGTCCAGTAGCAGCCGCCCCGTGGGGCAGGCGTCGGCGCAACCGACGTCAGGCCCGCGTGACAGGATCGCCGCGATGCCCACCCAGCCACACGGCATACCGGCGCTCGTCGGTGAGCTGACCCCTGACGCGATCCTCGACGCGCTCGACCCCGAGCAGCGCGAGGTGGCGGCGCAGCCGCTCGGGCCCATGTGCGTGCTCGCGGGCGCCGGCACGGGCAAGACCCGCGCGATCACCCACCGCATCGCCTACGGCGTCCGGTCCGCGGCCTACCAGCCGCAGCGCGTGCTGGCCGTGACGTTCACGGCGCGCGCGGCGGGCGAGATGCGCACCCGGCTGCGTGCGCTCGGCGCCGGCGGGGTGCAGGCGCGCACGTTCCATGCCGCCGCGCTGCGCCAGCTCCACTACTTCTGGCCGCAGGCCGTCGGCGGGGCAGCGCCAGAGGTGATGGCGCACAAGGCAGCCGCCGTCGCGCAGGCCGCCGCGTCGCTGCGCCTCGACCTCGCGCGCGACCGCACCGCTATCCGTGACCTCGCCGCCGAGATCGAGTGGGCGAAGGTCTCGATGCTGACGCCGGAGACGTATGCCGCGGGCGCGCGCGCCGCGCGCCGCGAACCCCCCGGTCTCGACGCCACCGCGATGGCCCGGGTGCTCGACGCGTACGAGCAGGTCAAGACGGGGCGGGGGGCCATCGACTTCGAGGACGTGCTGCTGCTGACCGTCGGGATCCTGCAGGACCACGACGAGATCGCGCGCGCCGTCCGGTCGCAGTACCGCCACTTCGTCGTGGACGAGTACCAGGACGTCAACGCGCTCCAGCAACGGCTGCTCGACCTGTGGGTGGGGGAGCGTCACGACCTGTGCGTCGTCGGTGACCCGGCGCAGACGATCTACTCCTTCACCGGTGCCTCACCGCGCCACCTGCTCGAGTTCCCCCAGAACCACCCGAAGGCACAGGTCGTGCGGCTGGTCCGCAACTACCGCTCGACACCGCAGGTCGTCGAGCTGGCCAACCTCGTGGTGCGCGGCCCGTCGGGGTCGATGCGCAGCAACGCCGTGGTCCTCCAGGCACACTCCGAGGCGGGTCCGACGCCGGCGCTGACGTCGCACTCCGACGACCCGGCAGAGGCGGCGGCCGTCGCGGCCGAGGTGGCCGAGCGGGTCAAGGCTGGTGTGCCGCCCTCACAGATGGCGATCCTGTTCCGCACCAACGGCCAGAGCGAGGCATTCGAGTCCGCGCTCGCCGAGCGCGACGTGCCCTACCTCGTGCGTGGCGGCGAGCGGTTCTTCGCCCGCACCGAGGTGCGCGAGGCGGTGCTCCTGCTGCGCGGGGCGGCGCGCTCCGACGACGGGTCGAAGCCGATGCCCGAGCTGGTCCGCGACGTCCTGCTCGGGGCCGGGTGGACCCGGGAGGCGCCGAGCTCCGGTGGGGCGCAACGCGAGCGCTGGGAGTCGCTGGCCGCGCTCGCGACCCTGTCCGACGACCTCGTGGCCGTGACGCCCGAGGCGCGGCTGCCCGACTTCATCCGCGAGCTCGACGAGCGGGCGTCGGCCCAGCACGCGCCCTCGGTCGAGGGCGTGACCCTGGCGTCGCTGCACGCGGCCAAGGGCCTGGAGTGGGACGTCGTGTTCCTCGCCGGTGTGTCCGACGGCTACCTGCCGATCACCATGGCCGAGACGCCGGAGGCGATCGAGGAGGAACGGCGGCTTCTCTACGTCGGCGTGACCCGCGCGCGGCGCGAGCTCCGGCTGTCGTGGGCCGGTGCGCGCACGCCTGGAGCGCGGGCCACGCGCCGCCCCTCCCGGTTCCTCGACGGTGCCGCGTCGGTGCTCGGTGAGGGTGCGCGCTCGCAGCCGAAGTCGAAGTCCTCGGTGGGTGGACGCCGAGGTGGCAAGCCCGCCCGGCCGGTGCTCCCGGCATACTGCCGCGGTTGTGGCACCGAGCTGACGACGGCCGGCCAGCGCAAGGTGGGGCGATGCGACGACTGCCCACCGACCTACTCCGAGGCGACCTTCGAGAAGCTGCGCGAGTGGCGGCTGGCCGTCGCGCGTGAGGCCAGCGTCCCGGCATACGTCGTCTTCACCGACGCGACGCTCACCGCGATCGCCGAACGCGAGCCGTCGTCGGAGGGCGAGCTGGCGCAGGTGTCCGGCGTCGGGGCGCGCAAGCTCGCTCTCTACGGCGCCGACGTGCTGGCGCTCCTCGGCGGAAGCCCGGTTGAAGACGTTCTCGAAAAGCGTTCTGCCACAACAGAATCCGATGAATGACGAAAGTTCACGAAGAAAAGTTCCAGAAATCCCGTTAATTGCGTTGCTGGCGTCGGGGACGGTCCCCTACTCTTGACAACGCACAGCCGGCCGGTCCGAAGGACCGAGATCCGGGCCGAACGAGCAGTAGATGAGGAGGGTGGTCCCAGTGGAGAACAACACGATGACGATCGACGCGATGCACATGTCCCGCGTCGCTTCCGTGTGCCCGCAGGACGGCCGTCACCTCCTCGCGCCCATCGGTAGCTGGATCAAGGGGACCGCTGTGCCCGCTTCTGTCGTCATCCCGGATGGCCCGGCCTACGCCGGCGCCTTCGGCACCGACGCCACGGATCTCGAGTTCCGACCCTTCGGAGAACCACCTGTCTAGGCACCAGCCACCAGGTCTCTCCGAAGGCCGCGGAACCCGAAATCCGGGATCCGCGGCCTTTCTGTTTGTCCAGAACAGGTTTGACCTGGCCACGGCGTCCGGCGCAGTCAGCCACCGAGACGGACCCGATGAGTTTCTTCCGGTTCGACAGTCACCGAAGGAAGCACCACCAGATGAACAGCACGACACCGCGTTGCAGGACCACGAGTAGCACGACACCGAAGAGAAGTGGCCGGCCCTCCACCGAGGACCAGCCGGCCGGACCGATACCGAGAGCAGCCGCCACCACCGTGGCGGGGACGAGAAGGGGAGGTGACACGATGCAGTTGAGCGCACTTCACGACCTGAACGAGCAGGCCGCGATGGCAGGTTCGGGCATCCCGTGTCGAGACAACGACGCCGAGATGTGGTTCGCCGAGAGCCCGGCCGACGTCGAGTTCGCCAAGTCGCTGTGCCGTACGTGCCCGGCCGTCGAGGCGTGCCTGGCCGGCGCGCTCGACCGGCGTGAGCCGTGGGGCGTGTGGGGCGGTGAGCTCTTCATCCAGGGAGTCGTCGTCGCCCGCAAGCGTCCGCGTGGCCGACCGAGGAAGAACCCGGTCGCCGCATGAGGCCCGTCGCATGAACCTCGTCACCACGCCCGAGTCGGTCGTGACCGTCGTGACCCCGTCCGCGGGGATGCCAGAGGGGGCGCCCGTGGGACCGGTGCGCATTGACACCGGTCCCACGGGCCGGACTCCAGTCCGCCCTCGTTTCATCCAATGTCGTTCTGAACACAGGAGATTCACCATGTTCCAGGCCCTGTATGCCGACCTGGCGCGCGCCCATCAGCGGCGTCGCCAGCGCGAGCACCAGCGCCGGCTCGAGGCAGCGGCCCAGCACGAGATGCTGGTTCACGCGCCTCGCATGCTGGCCCGGTGACGCGTCACCACGGACCCGCCGCGACCCCCTGCCGAGGGAGTGTCCCGGCGGGTTCGTCATGCCCGGGTGCCTGCGAGTCTTCGGAAACATCCCTACGTTCCAACGTGCACATTGTTCCGAAGACTCGCAGGCGCGGGTTCTAGGCTGCACCCATGGCCACGCAGATCCGGATCGCCCAGGACCCCGACGCCGACGCGGTGCTCAGCGAGGACCCGTTCGCCCTGCTGGTGGGGATGTTGCTCGACCAGCAGTACCCGATGGAGCACGCGTTCCGCGGGCCGTGGAAGATCAAGAGCCGTTTCGGCAACCTCGATGTCGACGCGATCGCGTCGGCCGAGCCCGAGGCCTTCGCCGACCTGGCGGCCACGCCGCCGGCGATCCACCGCTACGGCCGGTCGATGGCGGGGCGGGTGCAGCAGCTCGCCGCCGTGGTCCGCGACGAGTACGGCGGCCGCGCCGAGCGGATCTGGACCGAGGCCAAGGACACCGACGAGCTCCTCGACCGGCTGCGCAAGCTGCCCGGCTACGGCGACCAGAAGGCCCGGATCTTCGCCGCCCTCGTCGGCAAGCAGCTCGGGGTGCGCCCGGCGGGGTGGCAGGAGGCCATTGGCCCGTATGCCGAGGACGGCTCCTACCGCTCGGTGGCGGACGTCGTCGACGCGGAGTCGTTGCAGAAGGTGCGCGAGTTCAAGCAGGCCGCCAAGGCCGAGGCGAAGGCCAAGGCCGGCGCCAAGCCGGCCACGAAGAAGGCCGCCACCGCGAAGGCAGCTACGACGAAGGCGACGGCGAAGAAGACCGCAACGAAGAAGACCACCGCGAAGCGCACGGCCAGGGCCTGACCATGGGCGAGCCACGCGGCATACCGGACGACGGCGCCGACGCAATGGTGTGCGCCACCTGCGGGACGACCCCGGACGAGGAGTCGCTGGCCAGGCTGACGTGGACCCGCGGCACCGAGAACGGGCGCGACGTGTGGACCTGCGAGCGCTGCAGCCGCGAGCACCTGCGCAGCATCGAGGGCAAGCTCGACTCGTCCTGGTGGTGACCCGGGCGCCCACATGACGCGCCACGCGGGGTGAGCACACGGCATACCCGCAGGTCATGTGATGGGATCACGACGTGTCCAAGGTCGTCCGTTGGCTGGACCGGTTCCAGCGCAAGCACCCGGTCGTCGGCTACCCGATCGCGGTCCTCTACAAGTTCTTCGACGACCAGGCCGGCTACCTCGTCGCGCTGATCGCCTACTACGCGTTCCTGTCGTTCTTCCCGTTGCTGCTGTTGCTCACCACGGCGCTGAGCTTCGTCCTTGCCAACGACACGCGGCTGCAGCAGCAGATCCTCAACTCGACGCTGTCGGAGATCCCGCTCATCGCGGACCAGATCGGCCGGCCGGAGAGCCTGCGCGGCAGCCCGACCGGCATCGTCGTCAGCAGCCTCGTCGCGCTCTACGGTGGGCTCGGCGTCGGGCAGGCGTTCCAGTACGCCATGAACACCGTGTGGGGCGTGCCCCGCAACTCGCGCCCGAACCCGTTCAAGGCGCGCGGCCGCAGCTTCCTGCTGCTGCTCACGATCCTGCTCTTCGTCATCCTCACGACGGCCATCTCGATCCTGCAGGCCAACCTGTCCGACGACTTCCCGGCGGCGACCCGGATCCTCGTGTTCGTGGCGACGTTCCTCGGGACCGCGCTGGTCTTCGGGCTCGGGATGCGGCGCGCGGTGGCGCTCGACCTCGGGCTGAAGGACGTCGCGGTGGGCGCGTTCGGGGCCGCCGCGACGTGGCAGGTGCTGCAGTACTTCGGGGTGGGGCTCGTCGAGCGCGCGAGCAGCTCGGCGTCGGCGACCAACAGCGTCTTCGGCATCGTCATCGGCCTCTTCGCGTTCCTGCACCTGGCGGCGATGGGCACGGTGTTCTTCGCCGAGGCCGATGTCGTGCGCGCCCGCAAGCTCTACCCGCGGGCGCTGCTCACGCCGTTCACCGACAACGTGCGCCTCACCGACGGTGACCGCCGCGCCTACGCCCAGCAGGCGCGGATCGGCCGGTTCAAGGGCTACCAACAGATCGAGGTCGACTTCACCAAGCGCCCGAATGCCGCGGAGCCGGCTGGGGCGTCCGAGGCCGGCGAGGCGCGTGGTGACTCGTCCCGCCCGGCGCAGGCCAAGGACCTCACACCGGAAGACTGAGGTTCGCTCGGTCTACTGAGGCGAGCGAAGCCAGCTTTCCCGCGTCACGCGGAAAAGCTGGGACGGGTGGGGGCGTTGGGGATCAGGTCGGCGGGGGCAGGGGGCGCAGGCGCATCCCGGGCATGTGCTCGACCACGATCGAGCGGGCCGGCACCGTGCCGCCGAGCTGGCACAGCACGCCGATCCCGCCCAGCCAGACCCGGTGGATGAGCAGGTAGGACGGCGGCAGGTTGAGCTTCATACCGACGAGGAACTCCGGCCGCCGGACGTCGTTGACGTGGGTCGCGACCGAGCGCAGCCACGGCCGGCTGAAGGTGAACTCCTCGTGCGTGAGCGGCTCGATGAACGGCGCGAGGTAGTCCAGCAGCGCCCGGGCGTCGATCGACATCGACGGCTTGATGAAGCCCTCGGCCCGCAGCCCTGCCTCGAGCTCGTCCGCCTCACCCGACAGGGCGGCCGACACCAGCCGCCCCATCTCCGAGGGCAGGCCGTCGGGGAGCCGGTTGACCGCGCCGTAGTCGATGACGCCGAGCCGCCCGTCGGGCAGGAGCCGGAAGTTGCCCGGGTGCGGGTCGGCGTGCAGCAGCCCCGACCGCGCGGGCCCGACGAGCAGGAACTCCATGTACCGCTGGCTGGCGGCGTCGCGCTGCGCCTTGGTGCCCGAGGAGACGATCTTGGACAGCGGCAGGCCGTCCATCCACTCCGAGACGATGACGTGCTTGCTGTGCACGAGGACGTCCGGCACCGCGAAGTGCGGGTCGTCGCGGAATGCCTTGGCGAACCGGCGCTGGCTCGTCGCCTCGAGGTCGTAGTCGAGCTCCTCGGTCATCCGCGACTTGAGCTCGTCGGTGATGGGCTTGATGTCCATCCCCGGGATCCAGCCGCCGGCGACCCGCGCCACCCGCGCCAGCTGGTTGAGGTCGGAGATCAGGGCCTCGCCGGCGCCCGGGTACTGGATCTTCACCGCGACCTCGCGCCCGTCGCGCCACACGGCCCGGTGCACCTGCCCGATCGACGCAGCCGCGGACGGCGTGTCGTCGAACGACTGGAACTTCGAGGTCCGCCACCGCGGGCCGAGCTCCTCGGCGAGCACCTGGTGCACGGTGGCGGCCGGCATCGGCGGCGCGGCCTCCTGCAGCTTGGTCAGGGTGGCCCGGTAGGGGGCGGCGAGCTCCTCGGGCATGGCGGCCTCCATGACCGACATGGCCTGCCCGAACTTCATCGCCCCGCCCTTGAGCTCGCCGAGCACCTTGAACAGCTGCTCGGCCGTGCGGGCCTGGAGCTCGGCGGCCACGGCCTCGGCGGGCTTGCCGCCCACGCGCTTGCCGAAGCCCACCGCGGTGCGCCCGGCGAAGCCCAGCGGCAGGCTGGCGAGCCGGGCCGTGCGGCTCACGGCGCGGCGGGGGAGGTCACTCACCCCGCCATTCTCACCTGTCCCTCTGCGCTGGCGTCGGTGGGTCGCCCCGCCGTGTCGCGACCGCCGCACCGGCAGCGCGGGTGGACCGGCCAGTCCCGCTGCCGCACCCCCGGCCAGGGCAGCCCCGCCTCGAGCGAGCGCCCGACCGGTTGCGGCTGGCCGTCGAGCCACCCGAGCGTCACCATCGCGGCCATCGCGGACGCCAACGCCACCAGCGACTCCTCACCCCCGACCTCCTCGCCGGCCCCGACGGCCGGTGCGGTCAGCTGCGCCAGCAGTGTCGGCCAGGCCGGGTCGAGGTCGGTGCGGGTCTGGTCGAGGCAGTCCAGGCAGGGCCGGTCCGCGCCCGCCACCAGTGGCCCGACGACCGTCTCGGTCGCGCCGATGACGACGGGCAGCAGGGGTATGCCGTGTCGTCGCCACCCGCGGCCCTGCCGCGGGTCGACCACGTGGCGGCCGCACAGGACGACGAGGTCCGGTCGGTCGCCCACGGGGGAGTCCGCGGGGTCCGGGGCCAGCAGGGCGGTCGCCTCGTCGCCGTCGATGTGGTCGTGGTCGAGGTCGCGGTGGTTGCCGTTGTGGCCGAGGTCGTGACGGGCGCCGTCGTGGTCGACGGCGTCGTCGCCGACCGCGTCGTGCTCCCAGTCGGAAGCGGCCTGCGCACCCGAGCGCACGTCACCCACGCCGGCGCGCCGCAACACGGTCGCGACCCCGTCGGGCACGGCGCCGCGCCCCACGACGAGGACGCACGCGTCCGCGCGCGCCGCGGCCGCGGCATACCCCTGCGGTGGTGTGCTGGTGACGCGCAGCAGGCCGCGCGTGTCCTCGCGCCCCAGGGCGGACGCCGCGCCGGCCTGGACCGTCGTGGAGCCGTCGACCACCAGACCCGCCCGCACGAGCAGCGCGAGGAGGGCCTGGCCCTCGGGCGTGGCGAGGGCGGCGGGAAGGGTCCGCGTGCCGTCGAGCGCGCGCAGCGCGTCCAGCTGGGCCGGTGGGGGCCCGTCGAGGACGACGGACCGGCCAGGTTCGACCCCGACCTGCACCCGGCCGTCGCCGCGGTGGAGCAGGGGACCGAGGAGCTTGGGGAGGAAGGGCTGGCTCACCGGTTCAATCTGGCACAGGCAATCCGGGGCAAAAGCGGTCATCCACAGGTGAACCGCTCCAACACGGGGTCGATGCGTCTGGTGGGGCGCAAGTGGTCTGCGGGAAACAGCGAGGGGCGGACCCGACCGGCTGGTCGGGTCCGCCCCTCGCGATGGGAAAGCCTGCGTCAGGCCTTGCCGAGAATGCGGTTGAGGTTGGTGCCACAGACCGGGCACACACCCTTGGCCATGCGGCGGCCGTTGGTCTCGACGACCTTGCCCTCGGCCTCGCGCTTCTCCTTGCACTTCACGCAGTAGAACTCGCCCTTGTAGGTCTCGTCTGCCATCGCCATGTCTCCTTGTCGATCGCGCCGCACGGTTGCGGCGCCGGACTCCGGCCAACTTAGACCATGCTGAGCACAAAATCGCGCAAGGGGGGTGCTCAGCGACCGCGGGTCGCGTCGTGCTCAGCCGCCCCTTAGGGTTCGCTCCCATGAGCACGCAGCCCTGGTGGGAGACCGACCTGACCGACCTGCGGGCCGAGCGGCGCGACTCCAGCGGGCGCCGGATCGCGGTCGTCACCCTCGACCTGCCGGAGCGCCGCAACTCGATGAGCACGCCCATGACCGAGTCCTGGGGGCGGCTCATGCCGGCCCTTGCGGCCGACCCCGAGCTGGCCGCCGTCGTCGTCACGGGTGCCCCGCCGGCCTTCTGCGCGGGTGGGGACCTGTCGTGGATCGTCAAGGACAAGGACGCCTCGGTCAGCGACCTGCGCGAGCGGATGCTGACCTTCTACCGCACCTGGCTCACGATCAGGGACGTTCCGGTCCCGACGATCGCTGCGGTCAACGGGTCGGCCATCGGCGCGGGCCTGGCGATCGCGCTCGCCTGTGACATCAGGTATGCCGCCGCTGACGCCAAGCTGGGCGTGCCGTTCACCTCGCTGGGGCTGCACCCGGGGATGGCGACCACTTGGTCGCTGCCGGACGTCGCGGGCATGGCGGTGGCGCGCGACCTGCTCCTCACCGGACGCATCGTCACCGGCGAGGAGGCGGTCGGGCTGGGACTGGCGTCCGCGGCATACCCGGCGGGGGAGGTGCTCGACCGCGCACTGGAGGCGGCCGACCGGGTGGCAGCCACGGCTCCCATCGCGAGCCGGCTCACCGTGCAGGCGCTCCGGGGCGGCGGCCACGACAGCCACGAGACCGCGCTGCAGTGGGAGGCGCTGGCCCAGGCGACGACGCTCGCTACCGAGGACCTGCACGAGGGCATCGCTGCCGCAGCTGCCAAGCGGGCGCCGGTTTTTCACAGTCGCTGAGGCGGCGCGTCTCGTCCACAGGCACGGCTCGTGCTGCTCGGGAATGTCCGCGTGCTCGCCTATCGTGGAGGAATGAGCGACATCGAGGTCCGACGCAGCCGCAGGCGGCGTCGCACCGTGAGTGCGTACCGCGAGGGCGGCCGCACGATCGTGCTCATCCCCGCGCGGTTCACCAAGGCTGAGGAGCGGCAGTGGGTCGCGACCATGGTCGAGCGGCTCGAGAAGGGCGACCGACGCCGTCGCCCCAGTGACGCCGAGCTGTCCACGCGCGCGGCCGATCTGTCGGGGCGCTACCTCGGCGGGCTCGCCAAGCCGGCCAGCATCCGCTGGGTCACCAACCAGAACTCCCGCTGGGGGTCGTGCACGCCGAGTGACCGCACGATCCGCATCTCGCACCGGGTCAAGGGCATGCCCGCCTACGTCCTGGACTACGTGATCCTGCACGAGCTGGCCCACCTGCTCGCGCCGGGTCACGGGCCAGAGTTCTGGCAGCTGCTCGCCGGCTACCCGCGGCTCGAGCGCGCGCGTGGCTACCTCGAGGGCGTCGCCCATGCAGCCGGGCTCGACCTGTCCGACGACGTCGAGAGCCCGGGTGGTGAGCCGGCGGAGCGGGGCGAGCCGCACCAGGCCGCGCTCGACTTCGGGCCGAGCGACGACTGAGGCCGTTCGCCGGGCGGCAGCCTCAGCCCAGCAGCCGCAGCGCCGCGGCGACCATCGGCGCGATCTCGTGCGCACTTTCGGGTGGCAGGGCGTCGACCGGCCACCACGCCACGTCGAGCGACTCGTCGCTCACGGCGAACGCGGCGTCGTCGGGGACGACCGCGGCATACCGGATGTCGAGGTGCTCCTCGCACCGGCCGAAGCCGGCCGCCAGCAGCCGGTGCCGGTGCAGCTCGACGATGCGCGGGTCGAGCACGAGGTCGGCCAGGCCGCTCTCCTCGCGTGCCTCGCGCGTGGCCGCCGCGTGCACGCTGCGGTCCTCGGGCTCGAAGTGACCACCGAACTGCAGCCACATCCCGGCCTTGGCGTGCAGGGTCAGCAGGACCTGGTCGAGTGACTGGTTGAGGACGATCGCCCCGGCCGTGAGGTGCTGGGGCGGGCCCTGCTTCCACATGGCGCCGGGGTGGACCTCCAGGTGGGCGAGCAGCTCGCGCCGCCACTGCTCCTGCTGGTCGTCGAACGCGTCCCACGCGCGCAGCGTCGCCATCGCGTCGTCGCGCAGGGCCAGGTATGCCGCGGGCACGCCAGCCTGCGCGTCCGGCTCCGCGGACGCGGTGGCGGGGTCGGTCACTGGTCGCCCTCGCGCAGGATCTGGTCGAGCGCGGCGTCGAGGTCGGCGTCGGAGCCGTCGGTGGAGCCGACCTTCTCGACGTAGCCGAGCGGGTCGTCCAGGTCTGCGGCGGTCGGTGCGACGTCCGGGTGCCCCCACGCGCCGTCGCGGCCGGTGATGCCGTGCTTGGCCTCCAGCGCCGCCCACAGGTTGGCGGCGTCACGCAGCCGGCGCGGGCGCAGCTCGAGGCCGACCAGGCCGGAGAACACCTTCTCGGCCGGACCGCCGGTGGCCCGGCGGCGGCGCACCGCCTCGGCGAGAGCGGCCGCCTGCGGCAGGTGCTGTCGGGTGGCGCGCTCGGCGACGACGTCGACCCAGCCCTCGACGAGGGCGAGGTAGGTCTCGAGCCGGGCCAGCGCGGCCCGCTGCGCGGGGCTGGGGTCGGGCCGGAACAGCTGGTCCTGCAGCGCGGACTGCAGGGCGCTCGCGTCGCTGGGGTCGACCGACTGCAGGGCCGTCTCGATGCGGTCGGTGTCGATGGTGATGTCGCGGGCGTAGTCCCGCACGGCCGTCACCAGCTGGGGACCGATCCACGGCACCCGCGCGAAGAGCCGCACCCGGGCGGCCTCGCGGACCGCGAGGTAGAGCCGCACCTGGTCCAGGTCGACGCCAAGTCCCTCGGCGAAGGCGGCGACGTTGGCCGGCAACAGCGCCACCGACCGGTCGGACACCAGCGGCAGACCGACCTCGGTGCCGCTGACGGTCTCGGCGGCCAGCGCCCCCACGGCCTGCCCGACCTGGAGCCCGAACATCGAGCCGCTCATCTTCGCCAGCATCGGCTCCATCTGGCCGAGCATCGCGGCCGGGTCCATCCCCGGCGGCAGCAGGCCCTCGGGAACCGCGCCCTCGGGCAGGTCGCCGAGCTCGCCGATCTGGGCGCGCATCGCGGTCGAGACCGCACGGCCGACCCCCTCGGCCACCGGTTCCACGAGCTGGCGCCACATCGGCATGGTCTCCTCGACCCACTCGGCGCGGCTCCAGGCGTGGGTGCTGATGCCGGGGGCGGAGAAGGCGGTTACGTCGTCGAGCCACAGCTCGGCCACCTGGGCGGCGGTGTCGAGCTGGCGTCGCTCGGCCTCGCTCACGAGGGCGTCGCCGCCGGCGGCCACGGTCTTGCGGGCGGTGTCGGTCGCCAGCGCCACGTTGAACGCCTCGTCGGACGGGCCGCCGGCGAACATCGCCTGCACCTGGCCGGCCATCATCGACAGCATGGCGGGGTCGACCTGGTCGACGCCCATGTCCTTGAGGGCCTTGACCATCTGCGGGTCGAGCTGCTGGCCGCCGGTCAGCTGGCGCAGCACCTGCTCGAGCTCGGGTGGCAGGCCCGTGCCGTCGTCATCGCCCGGCTGGTCGGGCGACTGGGGCAGGTCGGGGTGGTCGGGCACAACAGCTCCTGGTGGCTCCTGAGAGGATGACGTCCACCCAGACAACCACGCGGAGGCCGAAGTGAGTTCCCCTGCGCGCGCCCCCAAGGGCGCCGTTCGCTCGCGGCGTAGCGCCGTCGACGTCGCCGTGGTGGCGAACGGCGACGCCGCGAGCCGGGCGGTGCTGCGCGCGCTGGCCTCTGCGTCCACCCGGTCCGCACCCATCCGACCTGCATCGACCCGTGGCACGGACCGGCCGGCTCCCGCCCCGATCGGCAGCGTCCGCGCCATCGGGCTCGAGCCACCGGGAGTCGAGGGTGTCGAGTTCAGCCGCTGCGACCCGGCCGACCCGGCACTGGCGCAGGCCCTGCGCGGAGCCGACGTCGCGGCATACGTCGCCGTCAGCACCGATCTGGCGGCCGACCTGGCCCTCGGCACCCGCGCCCGCCGCGAGCGCAGCCTGCGCCGGGCCCAGACCGTCGTGACGGCTGCCGCGGCAGCCGGGGTGCGGCACCTGGTCGTCGTGACGAGCGCGCAGGTCTACGGCGCCGAGGCGGACAACCCCGTGCCGCTGCCCGACGACGCGCCGCTGCGCGCGCCCAGCGACGGCGGCCAGGTCGGCGACCTCATGGACGTCGAGCAGCTCGTCGCCGTCGCGCGTGACGTCCACCCCGGCCTGCGCCTGTCCGTGGTGCGCCCGGCGGCCCTCGTGGGGGAGGGCGTCGACACGGTCCTCACCCGGCACTTCGAGGCACCCCGGCTGCTCACCGTCCGGGGCGCCGCGCCGGCCTGGCAGTTCTGCCACGTCGACGACCTCGGCACCGCCGTTGCGCTCGTCGTGGCGACCGGCATGGAAGGTGTCGTCCCGGTCGGAGCGCCGGGCCACCTCACCCACGCCGAGCTCGAGCGGCTCACCGGGATGCGGCCGGTGTCGCTGAGCCTGTCCTCGGCCATGGGAACCGCCGACCGGCTCCACCGCGTTGGGATGCTGCCGGCACCCGCCAGCGACCTCACCTTCGTCGTCTTCCCCTGGGCCGTGTCCTCGCAGCGGCTGCTCGAGGCCGGGTGGGAACCGGTGCACGACAACGAGACCTGCCTCGGCGTCCTGCTCGGGACCATCGCAGGATCACACGCGGTCGCAGCCCGCCGGCTCGACCGCAAGGACGCCGCCCTCGGGGCGGCCAGCGCCGCCGTCGCCCTCGTGGGCACGGCGGCAATCGTGCGGCGCCGCCGCAGGAAGGCCTGAAAGCGATGTCGGACCGTTCGACCCAGCTCACCGACCCCGCCGAGGTCGTGCTCGCCGATATCCGCGAGGCGCCCCTGTCGGTCGACGAGGCGCTCGCGGCCGTGCAGCACCCGCGGTGTGGCGCGGTGTCCCTCTTCGTGGGTGTCGTGCGCGACCACGACCACGGCGAGGAGGTGGCCGGCCTGGACTACTCCGCGCACCCGAGCGCCGCGGACGAGCTGGCGCGGGTATGCCGTGAGGTCGCCACGCGGCATACCGTCGCCAAGGTGGCCGCCGTCCACCGCAGCGGGCGGCTCAAGGTCGGGGACCTCGCCGTGGTGGCCGCCGTCTCGGCGCCGCACCGCGCGCAGGCGATCGAGGCCTGCCGCGACCTCATCGACACGCTCAAGGCGACCGTGCCGATCTGGAAGCACCAGGAGTTCACCGACGGCACCGACGAGTGGGTGGGGCTGCCCTGATGAGCCAGCACGACTCCGCGCCCGACCACTGGGGGCCGGGCCCGGTCGAGGGTGATCCCTACCGCCTCGGCCGACGTTCGGTCGCCACCCTCGTTGGTGGCTTCCTCGTCATCGCGTTCGCGGCCCTGTCGACGATGGTCGGCCTGCCCTACATCGTCCTCAAGCCGGGCCCCGTCACCAACACGTTGGGCAAGCTCGACGACAAGCAGCTGATCACCGTGTCAGGGGCCAAGACGTACCCGACCGATGGCGCGCTCGACTTCACCACCGTGCGCGTCGCCGGCGGGCCCGGGCTCAAGGTCACCGTCTGGGACCTGCTGCACGCGGCGATCAGCCGGAGCGAGGAGATCGAGCCGGAGGAGGCGTACTTCCCCAAGGGCGTCACCAGCAAGCAGGTGCAGGAGGAGAACGCCGCCGAGATGGTCGACTCCCAGCAGGAGGCGATTGCCGTGGCACTCAAGGCCGTTGGGGCCGACGTGAAGTCGCACATCGTCGTCGGCCAGGTCACCAAGGACAGCCCGAACCAGTCGCTCCTCAAGGCGGGCGACCGGATCGACACCATCGACGGGAAGCCGGTCGCGAACACCGAGGCCGTCCGCACCGCCATCGGCAAGCACAAGCCGGGCGAGAAGGTCCGGCTCGGGCTCGTCCGCGACGGCAAGCCCGTCACGGTCGAGGCGGCGACCAAGGAGAACCAGGGTCGCACCACGATCGGGGTCTTCCTCGGGTTGACCTTCGACTTCCCCTACAAGGTCACCATCGACGCCGGTGACGTCGGAGGCCCTTCTGCCGGAACGATGTTCGCGCTCGGGCTCTACGACACCCTCACCCCGGGCGCCCTCACCGGCGGGCAGAAGATCGCCGGCACCGGGACCATCGACTACACCGGCGCGGTGGGCCCGATCGGCGGCATCCGGCAGAAGCTCGTGGGTGCGCGCGACGGGGGAGCGAAGTGGTTCCTCGCCCCGGCCGACAACTGCTCCGAGGTCGTCGGCCACGTGCCGGACGGGCTCAAGGTGGTGCGGATCGCGACCTTCGACGAGGCCAGGTCGTCGGTCGAGTCGATCGCCGCCGGCAAGGGTGGATCGCTGCCGACCTGCACCCGCTGAGGCGACCGCCGCGCTAGTCCTGCAGGGTCGCCCGCAGGGCGTGCACCAGACCGGGCGCGATGTCCTCACCCGCCGCGACCTGGTCGTCGCTGTCGTGGGCGCGCTGGCGCAGCAGGCACCGCGCCTGGCCGTCGCGGGTGACGGCGACCAGCAGCCGCACGTCCTGCCGCTGCGGATGGTTGGCCAGGGCCTCGACGGCCTTCTCCGGGTCGTCGGGCAGGTCGCTGTCGGCGCCCGGTGGCACCACGATCCGCTCGATCGCCAGCGCCGCGCCGACGACGGCCTCGGGCCAGCTGATGCCGCCGAGGAGAGACTCGAGGTTAGACGTGGGGGGCAGGTTGTCCTGCTCGATCGCGCTCAGCGCGCCCTCGGCGAGGTCGGAGCCGTGCAGACCCGGCCGCAGGTGCGGCTCGCGGGCGACGAGATCGGCGGTCGGCACGAGCGCGAACAGCCGCGGGTTCTGCTCCCACCCGCCGGCCGCGACGTGGCGTTCGGTGTCGAGGGCGGCGATCGAGAGGGGGTCGGTGACCTGGCGGCGTTCGGGGGTCTGCGATGTCACGCGCCCCATGGTGCCGTATGCCGCGTGCCCACCACCCGGCATACCCGCGCCGGGTCGGCGTCGGCGGGACCTCGGCGGCGGGAACCACAGGGGCGGTCGGTAAGTTGGACCCCCTACCAGCGGGTGGCGAAGGCATCCGCGCGGCAGATCGGGCACGGCGTGAGTTCTTCTGAGTGGTTCGGTCCCGGCGAGCGCCCGGGCGAGGGCGGCCGGCCGGGGCGGCCCGCGCAGCCCGGTGGCTCCGGGGGTGCCGGCGGTCGCCGCCCGCCGAACCTCTCCTTCGGACGTCGCCGCGGACCGCTCGCGCCGACCATCGCGATCCTCATCGTGCTGGGCTTCCTCGTCACGATCTTCGCCTCGCTGTGGACCGAGGTCCTGTGGTTCGGCTCCGTCGGCTACACCGACGTCTTCACCAAGCAGCTGTGGACCAAGGTGCTGCTGTTCGTCGTCGGTTTCGTGGTCACCGCAGCGCTGGTCGGCTCGAGCCTGGTCATCGGGTGGCGCACCCGGCCGATCTACGCGCCCGTGACGGCCCAGCAGCAGAACCTCGACCAGTACCGCGAGGCGATCGAGCCGCTGCGCAAGATCGCCATGGTCGCGATCCCCGGCGTCCTCGGCCTGCTCGCCGGGGCGGGCGCGGCTGGACAGTGGAAGACATTCCTGTTGTGGCGCAACGGAGTTCCGTTCGGCACCAAGGACCCGCAGTTCAAGATGGACATCTCGTTCTTCGTCTTCACGCTGCCGTGGATCCGGTTCGTGCTGGGCTTCCTCACGATGGCGCTCGTCATGGCGTTGGTGGCCGCGGCGTTCACCCACTACGTCTACGGCGGTCTGCAGATCCAGAACCGTGGCGAGCGGACGACGCGTGCGGCGCGCACCCACCTCGCGGTGCTCGCGGCGGCCCTCGTCCTCGTCCGCGCCGCGACCTACTGGTTCGACCGCTACTCCCTGGCCACGTCCGCCAACTCCGGACCGGTGGAGACGGGAATCAACTACACCGCGGCCAACGCAGTGCTCCCGACCAAGGTGATCCTCGCGGTGGCCGCGATCATGACCGCCGGGCTGTTCATCGCGGCCATCTGGACCCGGTCGTGGCGGCTGCCCGTCATCGGCCTCGGCCTGCTCGTCGTCACCTCGGTCGTGGTTGGCAGCATCTACCCCGCACTGGTGCAGCGCTTCCAGGTCAAGCCGTCGGAGAAGTCGCTCGAGCAGCCCTACCTGCAGCGCAACATCGACGCCACGCGCAAGGCCTACGCCATCGACAAGGTGGAGGTGCAGCCCTACACGGCGACGACGGAGGCGAGCCCCGGCCAGCTACGCGACGACGCCGAGACCGTGCCGGGCATACGCCTCGTCGACCCCAACGTCGTGTCGCCGACGTTCAAGCAGCTGCAGTCGGTGCGCAACTACTACGCCTTCCCCGACTCTCTCGACGTCGACCGCTACACCGTCGACGGCCAGACGCGCGACACCGTGGTCGCGGTGCGCGAGCTCGACCTTGCCGGTGTGCCGGAGCAGCAGCGCAACTGGCTGAACGACCACACCGTCTACACGCACGGCTTCGGCATGGTCGCGGCATACGGCAACCAGCGCACGGCCGACGGTGAGCCGGTCTTCTACGCCCAGAACATCCCCCAGTCCGGCAAGCTGCCGAAGTTCGAGCCACGCATCTACTTCGGTGAGGAGTCGCCGCAGTACTCCATCGTCGGTGGCCCGTCCGGTGCGGCGCCGCGGGAGTTCGACTACCCGAGCGAGGGTGGCCAGGAGAACAACACCTATGCCGGCAGCGGCGGTGTCGACGTGGGCTCGTTCCCGCGCAAGGTGGCCTACGCGCTGAAGTACCGCGAGCTGAACTTCCTGCTCTCCAACGCAGTCAACGGGGACAGCAAGATCCTCGACCACCGCCAGCCGCTCGAGCGCGTCGAGCGGGTGGCCCCGTGGCTCACGACCGACGGCAACCCCTACCCGGCGGTCGTCGACGGACGCGTGCAGTGGATCGTCGACGGCTACACGACGACGGCCGACTACCCGTACTCGAGCCTGACCGAGATCGACAACGCCACGTCCGACTCGGTGACGGCCCGGTCGAGCGCCGTGCGCGCCATCGGCAGCGGCAAGGTCAACTACATCCGCAACTCGGTCAAGGCGACGGTCGACGCCTACGACGGCACCGTCAAGCTCTACGCCTGGGACGCGAACGACCCGCTGCTCAAGGCCTGGAACAAGGCCTTCGACGGCACCGTCCGCCCGATGAGCGAGATCGACGCCGACCTCATGTCGCACCTGCGCTACCCCGAGGACCTGTTCAAGGTGCAGCGCCAGCTGCTCACCCGGTTCCACGTGACCGACGCGGACTCCTTCTACGGCGGCCAGGACTTCTGGGAGGTGCCGGAGGACCCGTCCGCGGACAACCCCGTGGACCAACCGCCCTACTACCTGACCCTCAAGCTGCCGGAGCAGGAGAGCGCCAAGTTCTCGCTGACGACGACGTTCAAGCCGCGTGGTGACCGGCAGGTGCTGACCGGGTTCCTCGCCGTCGACGCCGACGCGGGCAAGACGGCCGGCAAGCCCGACGCCGACTACGGCACCATGCGTCTGCTCGCCCTGCCCAAGGACACCCAGGTGCGTGGCCCCGGGCAGGTGCAGAACGACATCAACTCCTCCAACCAGACCTCGCCGGCGTTCAGCCTGACCTTGAGCCAGTTCCTCAACAACGCCCGGCAGCAGGGATCCAACGTGACCCTTGGCAACCTGCTGACCCTTCCGGTCGGTGGCGGTCTGCTCTACGTGCAGCCGATCTACGTTGCAGCACAAGGGACTTCGGCGTTCCCGCTGTTGCGGGCGACCGTGGTCGCGTTCGGTGACAAGCTCGCCTGGTCGGACACCCTCGACGGGGCGCTCGACGGGCTCTTCGGTGGCAACTCCGGCGCCACTGCAGGGGATTCGGGCACTGGCGGTGGCGGTGACGGCGGGACGACCCCGCCGACGACACCCACCACGCCCACGACGCCCCCGAGTGGGGCGACGGACCCGGCGGCGCTCGCCAAGGCGCTCACCGACATCCAGGCCGCCTACGACGAGGGGCAGAAGGCGCTGCGTGACGGCGACTTCGCGGCATACGGCGCAGCTCAGAAGAAGCTCGACGACGCCATCAAGCGCGCGGTCGCGGCCTCGCCCAAGGGCGGCACCGCGACGGTGAAGCCGACCCCGACCCCGACCGGCACCGCGACGAGCACGCCCTGACGAGCGCGCGAGTCGGTATGCCGCGTGGCCGATTTGGTCGCGCCGGGGAACGTCACGTAAAGTAGGGGTTACCGACGCGGGGTGGAGCAGCTCGGTAGCTCGCCGGGCTCATAACCCGGAGGTCGCAGGTTCAAATCCTGCCCCCGCTACCAACGCGTCAACGACGAAGGCCCGGACCACACGGTCCGGGCCTTCGTCGTGCTGGGACACGGGGGTGTGGCAGCGTCTCGGCGGGGAGTGGGGTCTGACACCCTTGGCCCCATGTCAGCGGTCGGTCCCCGGGGGAGCAGCGCTCGGAAGGGCATGCGCTCCAGGGCAGGTTCGCCCGCGGCATACCTGCGCGACCGCGCCGACGTGCGGCACGCGGTCCGCGTGGCCCTCGGCCTGCTCGTGCCCGGCCTCGGCCTCATTGCCGTCGGCCGGCCCGAGCTCATGCTCTACGTCGTCTTCGGCTCGTTCACCGGCATGTACGGGCGGCTCGAGCCGTGGAAGGACCGGCTGCGCCACCAGTTCCACGGCGCGGGCATGATCGTGACCGGTGTCGCGACGGGCGTCGCGCTGGCGCACAACCGCGCGTCGGCGGCCACGGTCGTCGTCTGCGTCACTGCCTTCGCCACCATCGCCTCGGTCGTCACCGACTGGTTGCGGCTGCGACCCGGCGGCCCGTTCTTCGGCATCTTCGCGCTCGGCGCCACGGCCACGGTCGGCGCCGACCTCGTGTCGTGGTGGCACGCGGTTGCCCTGTGCGCGGGCACCGCCGCGTTCGCCATGCTGCTCGGGGTCGTCGTGTCCGTCACGCGCGGCGGCGGTGGGCCGGCGTCGTCCCCGCGGACGTGGGCCGGGTCGGCGCGCAGCCGGGTGACCCAGCGGCCGGCGTCGTGGCGCCGTGGCCTCCCAGCCGGGTCGGGGACACACGCGTTCCGGTATGCCGTCGCGACGGCCGGTGCGGGCCTCGCCGGGCTGCTCCTCGGCGTCGACCACGCCAATTGGGCGATGGCGTCGGCCGCGGTGCCGCTGGCGGTCGTCGTCGGCGGGGAGCGGCTCGAGCTGCGGGCGGTGCTGCACCGCGCCCTGCACCGGTTGACGGGGACGGCAGCCGGGCTGGTCGTGACCGCGGTGCTGTTGTGGCCGCGACCGGGTGCGGTCGTCCTGGCCGTGGCCGTGATGGTGCTGCTGTTTCCCACCGAGCTGTTCATGAGCCGGCACTACGGCGTGGCCCTGGGGTTCTTCACGCCCGTCATCATGATCATGACCGAGCTGGCCGAACCCACGTCACCGTTGACGATGATCGTCGCGCGCGGCGTCGACACGGCGATCGGCGTCGCCGCGGGTGTGGCGTCGGCGGCGTTGATCCCGGGCCGCGTCAAAGGGCAGGCGCAGGCCGGCCCCGGACCGCGCTGAGTGCGCGACCCGGGGCCGGGACTGCTTGGTCCGGCTGCTGCTACTGGGTGAAGAGCTTCAGCGCGGACTTGAGGGTGTTGTAGAGCCCGTAGGCCAACGGAATCACCGGGACCAGCCAGGCGAGGACGATGCGCGCCGTCGGCGTGGTGGTCGTGGTGGTGGATTCACTCATGGGTTCGTCCTTTGCCGTCAGGGTGTCACTTGGCGGGGACCGTGTCGGGGTCGGCCGAGTTGTCGTCGTCGATGAAGTGGTGCTCGACCTTCTCGTGGAAGCGCGAGTCGACCGGGCGGATCAGCAGGTTGGCGATGAACCCGACGGCCAGGACGCCGACCATGATGAACAGCGCCGGGCGGTAGTCGCCGGCCACCAGCTTGCCGGGCTCGCCGCGCGAGTCGAGCACCCGGTTGATGATGAGCGGGCCGGCGACGCCCGCCGCCGACCACGCGGTCAGCAGTCGGCCGTGGATCGCGCCCACCTGGTAGGTGCCGAACAGGTCGCGCAGGTAGGCCGGCACGGTGGAGAAGCCGCCGCCGTAGAACGAGATGATCACCGCGCACAGCAGGACGAACACCGCGGTGTGGGTCGAGCCGAGCAGTGCGAGCAGCACGTAGCAGACGATCCCCACACCGAGGTACATGATGTAGTTGTTCTTGCGGCCCAGGTAGTCCGACGTGGTCGACCAGACGAACCGGCCCGCCATGTTGAACAGCGACAGCACGCCGACGAAGCCGGCGGCGGCTGCCTTCGACACCTCTGAGGTGTCCCCGTTGCGGAAGAAGTCCTGGATCATCGGCGCGGCCTGCTCGAGGATGCCGATACCCGCGGTGACGTTGCAGAACAGCACGATCCACAGCAGGTAGAACTGCGGCGTCCGGATGGCGTTGTTGGCCGAGACGTTGTTGGTCGTCACCATGGCCTTCTGCTTGACCGTGGAGGGGTCGAAGCCGTCGGGCTTCCAGCCGTCGGCGGGGACGCGGATGGTGAAGACGCCGAACATCATGACGATGAAGTAGACGATCGCCAGGGTGATGAACAGCTTGGCCACGGCGCTGCCGGGCACGGTGCTGGTGGCGAGGGAGGCCTTGTCGAGGCCGGAGTAGCGGGCCAGCAGCTCGCTGGACAGCGGCGACGCGACGAGCGCACCGCCACCGAAGCCCATGATGGCCATGCCGGTGGCCAGACCCGGGCGGTCCGGGAACCACTTGATCAGGGTCGACACGGGCGAGATGTACCCGATGCCGAGCCCGATGCCGCCGATGACGCCATAGCCGAGGTAGACCAGCCACAGCTGCTTGCTCGAGATGCCGACGGAGGCGACGAGGAAGCCGGCCGCCCAGCAGCAGGCCGCGGTGAACATGGCGCGTCGGGGGCCGCCGGTGTCGACCCAGGTGCCGAACACCGCGGCCGAGACGCCGAGCATGACGATGGCGATCGAGAAGATGATGCCGATCGACGTCAGGCTCGTGTTGAAGTGCTGGACCAGCGCCGCCTTGTACACGCTCGTGGCGTAGGCCTGGCCGATGCAGATGTGGACCGCGAGGGCGGCCGGCGGGATGAGCCAGCGGCTGTAGCCGGGTGGGGCCACGGTGTGCTTGCGGTCGAGGAACGAGAGTGCAGCCATGCACGCCTCCTTGGGTGCGGTGTGGCGATGACGTCCGCGCAGGTGGGCCCGTGGGCGAGACGTGGTCCAGCCGTGCGTCGCAGGCGACCAAGTCTAGGTGTCAGGCCGTCATCACACCCGTCGGCCGGGCCAGGGGTGAGGCGGCCCGCCACCGGGTCCTGGCGGTGGTCCGGTCGGCACGGGCTGCGTGCACCCTAGGGGTGGTGGGTGATAGTCAGCCAAGAGAAAATGTCTATCGCTTGACAACTACCGTCAATCACCCGCGCAGGCTCGCGACGGCCGGCCTAGCGGTCGGCGGAGGGGTCGGCGGCGGGCTCGGCCGGCTCCAGCTCGGCGAGGAGACGCCGCATCGCGGTCCCGAGCTGCCGGTCGAGGTCGAGCCCCTGCGCGGTCTCCACGAGCGCGCTCGTCAGCAGAGACTCCCGCCCCCGGCCGGCGAGCACCAGCCCGACATGGCGGGCCCGCCGGGGTCGGGGCAGCCGCAGCACCATGGCTCCCGGCGGGGGGCCGAAGCTCTTGATCCACGAGAACGGAGCGATGGTCGACAGCTTCATGACGGCGAGGTGGGCGTACATGGCCGAGACGGTGTCGGTCTCGACGACGGGCGTGACGCTGAGCCCGTGGTCGGCGAAGTAGCCGTCGATGATGCGCCGGTTCTGCATCGACGGCACGAGCAGGCACAGCGGGGTGTCCGCGGCCTCGGGCCACGTCACCGAGGTCCGGCCGGCGAACGCGCCATCGACCGGGGTCAGGAACACGTACCGCTCCCGGTAGAGGGGGATGACGCGCACCCGGCCGAGGGGCTCGCCGTCGACGTAGGTGAGGCCCACGTCGATGTCGAAGTCGTTGAGCTTGGCCACGATCTCGCGCGACGTCAGGGACTCGATCGAGAACCGCACCAGCTCGTGGGCGGCGCGCAGCGGTGTGGTCAGCTGGGCGGCGATGCCGAGCGCCGTCGGGATGGCACCGATGCGCAGCGTGCCGGTGAGCCCGGTGCGCATGGAGGTCAGCGTCTGCTGCAGCGCCTCCTGGTCGGCGACCACCCGTTGCGCCCACCGCAGCACCTCGAGCCCCTCGGGGGTGAAGCCCTCGAACCGCTGCCCCCGCAGCACCACCTGCACCCCGAGCTCGGACTCGAGCTTGCGGATGCCGGCCGACAGCGCCGGCTGAGAGACGTGGCAGGCCTCGGCAGCACGGGCGAAGTGCCCCTCACGTGACAGTGCCACCAAGTACTCGAGCTGGCGCACAAGCATGCGAGATGTCTATCGCACCTGCGTCCCGGGCGTTTGCGGTCGCCTTGTCGCGGGCATGGGGCTGAGGACGTCGAGGTCGGAGGAGGGTTGTCGTGGCCACAGTCCGTCGCCACTGCGCTGCGCCACGGGATGCGGTCTGGGCGGTGCTCGCCGACCCGTGGTTGTACCCCAGCTGGGTCGTCGGCGCGTCCCGGATCCGCACCGTTGAGGGCCGTTGGCCCGACGTCGACGCGGTCATCCACCACTCGGTGGGGGTCTGGCCGCTGCTGCTCAACGACACCACGAGTGTCGTCGAGTCCAACCCCGGCACCCGGCTCGGGCTGCGCGCCCGGGGCTGGCCGCTCGGTGAGGCCGATGTCGTCGTGAACCTCGAAGACGATGCCGGCGGCTGCCTCGTCACCATGCGTGAATGGGCGGTGCGCGGTCCCGGGACCCTCGTGCCCGCGCCCGTGTTCGAGCCGGTGGTGCACTGGCGCAACGTCGAGTCGCTGCGCCGGCTGGCCCTCATCGCCGAGGGCCGTTCCTGAGCGCGGCGTCAGGCCACCGGGCCGGGCGTCATGCTCACTCCTCGAGTGACTCCTGCGCGCGCTCGAGGCTGTCCAGACCGGTCGTGTAGTCGGTGCTCTCGGCGGACTCGGTGGGGTCGATGTCCTCGTCGTCGCCGCCCTGGACCGAGGGGTCCGGCGGCGGGTTCTTCGCCAGCGCCTCCTGCTCGTGGGCGATGTCGGCCTTGCGGTCCTCGTCGGAGAGCACGGGCTCGCGTTCGTAGTTCGTGTCCGGGGTCATGCCTTCACGCTAGACCGGTCGTCGGCCGTTGGCAGGCCGAGTCGCGACGTCAGGGGGCCGCGGCTTTCGCCCGCGCTTCGGGTTTCGTTGACACGATGGGGTCATGGCCGACGCCGCCGCTCCACCGCGGCCCCTCATCCCCGAGGTGCCCCCGCGGCGCATCGTGGGCGTCGACGTGGCCCGCGCCCTCGCGCTCGTGGGAATGATGGCCACGCACATCGTCCCCGGCCGGGTGGGCAACGACGTCACCGTGGTCCAGCAGCTGGCCGGCGGGCGCGCGTCCGCGTTGTTCGCCGTGCTCGCGGGCGTGAGTGTCGCCCTCGTGACCGGCCGGGCGACGCCGCTGCGCGGTCGCGAGCGGTATGCCGCGTCGGTGCGCCTCGTCGTGCGGGCGCTGCTCGTGTTCGGGCTCGGGTTGCTGCTCGGCGCGCTCCCGACCTGGATCGCGGTGATCCTCAGCTACTACGGGGTGCTGTTCCTCCTCGCCCTGCCGTTCCTCGGGTTCGGCGCCCGGGCGCTGGCCGTGCTCGCCGCCGGCTGGGCACTCGTGGCGCCCGTGGTGTCCCAGCTGCTGCGCCCCCACCTGCTCGCCCACACGACCGGCAGCCCGTCACCCTCGGACCTGGCGCATCCCCTCGACCTCCTGAGCCAGCTGCTCTTCGTCGGCTACTACCCGGCCTTCACGTGGGTGGCCTACCTCCTGGCCGGCATGGCGCTCGGCCGGCTCGACCTGCGCCGTCGTGGCACCGACCTGGCCCTGCTGGTCGGGGGCTGCGCGCTGGCCGTGACCAGCACCGTCGCGTCGCGGATCCTCCTGTCCGGCAGCGGTGCCCGCACCGCCCTGGCCACCACCTACCCGGACGCGGCCAACCCTGACCCCACCCTCCTGTCCGACCCCGGCGCGCTGGACGCCACGCTCACCGAGGGCCTGCACGGCACGACCCCGACCGGTTCGTGGTGGTGGCTGGCCACGGTGGCGCCGCACTCCGGCACGCCGCTCGACCTGGCCCAGACCATCGGCAGCGCGCTCGCGGTCCTCGGGCTGTGCCTCCTGCTGACCCGCATCGGTCGCAACCTGTGGGCCGCCGTGTTCGGGGCGGGCGCCATGACCCTGACGCTCTACAGCCTGCACGTCGCGGTGATGGCGCAGGGCTACTGGCCGCACTGGGAGCGGCCGGAGGACTACCCCAAGCAGGTCGTCCTCGTGCTGGCCGTCGGTGCCTTCTTCGCCTTGGTGCCGCTCAAGGGACCGCTCGAGACCGTCGTGGCCCGGCTCGCTCAGGTGGCGGGTTCGGCCGTCGTCGGCCAGCCTTCAACTCGGGTGCCGGACCCATCGCAACAGGCCAGCCACCGCTGACCCATCCGTCGTCGCACCGGCCCCGAACCACCAGTGTCCGGATCACGACGGAAGGAGCCCCATGTCCGCCACGCGTCGCGCCGTCATCGGCAGCGGCATCGCCGGCCTTGCCGCAGCCCACGTGTTGCAGGGCCACGGCCCGGTGACGCTGTACGAGGCCGACGACCGTCTCGGCGGCCATGCGGACACCCACGAGGTGCAGGTCGGCGACCGCACGATCGGCATCGACACGGGCTTCATCGTCCACAACGACCGCACCTACCCGACCCTCCTGCGGCTCTTCGCCGAGCTCGGCGTCGCCACCCAGGACTCGGACATGAGCATGTCCATCCGCACCGACTCCAGCGGGCTCGAGTACGCCGGTGCCAAGGGGGCGCGCGGGCTGTTCCCGCGGGCACGCAACCTGGCCGACCCGGCATACCTGCGCATGCTCGTCGAGGTGCGCCGCTTCCACCGCGAGGCGAGCACCCTCCTGGAGCGACCGGCGACGGCCGTCGACCGGGACGAGCCGCTGCGCGCGTTCGTCGAGCGCTGCCGCTTCACCGACTACTTCGCCGATCACTTCCTCGAGCCCCTGGTGGCGTGCGTCTGGTCGTGCGACCCCGCGGACGCGCTCGACTACCCGGCCCGCTACCTCTTCGAGTTCCTCGACCACCACGGCATGCTCACCGTCTTCGGGTCACCGACGTGGCGCACGGTCGTGGGCGGCTCGGCGCGCTACGTCGAGGCCGTGGCCGCGGGCATCGACGACGTGCGGGTATGCCGCCCGGTCACCTCGGTCGAGGACCGTCCCGACGGGGTCGTGGTCACCGACGCGACGGGTGAGTCCGACGTCTACGACCAGGTCGTCATCGCGACCCACCCGCACCAGGCGCTCACCATGCTCACGGAGCCGACGGTGGCCCAGCGCGAGGTCCTCGGCTCGATCCACTACTCCCGCAACGTGGCCCAGCTGCACACCGACGAGTCGGTGCTGCCGCGCTCGTCCGGTGCCCGCGCCTCGTGGAACTACTGGCGGCGCGACGTCGACGGGGCCGGCGTGCTCGTCACCTACGACCTGTCGCGGCTCATGCGCATCGACCTCCCGGACCGGCGGTTTCTCGTCACGCTCAACGGCGTCGACGTCGTCGACCAGGCCAAGGTCATCGACACCATGCACTACGAGCACCCGCTCTACACCCCGGAATCCGTTGCGGCACAACGTCGTCTGCCCGAGCTCACCACCGGTCGAGTCGCCTTCGCCGGCGCCTACCACGGCTGGGGCTTCCACGAGGACGGCGCCCGCTCGGGTGTGGCCGCTGCCCGGGCCCTCGGCCACGAGTGGGTCGCACCCAGTGTGGAGCCCGTCATGCTGGGGAGTGCAACGTGACCCGGCCGCGGATCTACCGCACGGTGGTCCGGCACGCCCGCACCTCGCCGATCCGCCACGCGTTCCGGCACCGCAGCCACGCCTGGCTGGTCGATCTCGACGACCTGCCGCGGCTCGGCATCCTGTCGCCGCTGGCCCGGTTCGAGTCGCGCGACCACCTGGGCTCCCCTGACCGCACCCTGCGCCAGAACCTCGACACCTACCTCGCCACCGAGGGAATCGACCTGCACGGCGGCCGGATCCTCATGCTCGGGATGCCGCGGGTGCTGGGCCTGGTCTTCAACCCGATGAGTGTGCACTGGTGCCACGACCCGCAGGGCCGGCTCGTCGCCACCGTCGTCGAGGTCCACAACACCTACGGCGACCGGCACGCCTACCTCGTGCGCACCGACGAGCGCGGCCGAGCCCAGGTCGACAAGGCCTTCTACGTCTCACCGTTCAACGACGTGTCCGGCAGCTACGACCTCAAGCTGCCCGAGCCCGACGACCGGCTCAGCCTGCACGTCGTGCTCCACCGGCCGGGACAGCACCCGTTCGTCGCCACCGTGTCGGGCGCCGCCGAGCCGGTCACGCGCCTGACCGTCCTGCGCCTCGCGCTGACCCAGCCAATCGAGCCACTGGCCGTCATGGCCCGCATCCGGTGGCACGGCATACGCCTCTGGGCCCGCAGGCTCCCGATCCAACCCCGTCCCCACCACCGCCAGGAGGCCGTCCAGTGACCACCGCCGATCTCCGCCTTGCGCCGCGGCCGTCGATCGACCCGCGTCGCTGGCCCGACCTCGCGGCCTCACGCCGGCGGGCTCGCCGCCGCGTCGAGGCCAAGGTGGCCGAGCAGATCTTCCGAGCTGCCGTGCGCCGGCTCGCGGTGCGTGTGGAGCTGGGTGACACCGTCCTCGGTGGTGCCGCGACCGACCCGGACGCCCCGGTCATGCAGATCGCCCGACCCGACGCGTTCTTCGCGGCCGTCGGCGCGAGCGGCCTCATCGGGTTCGGTGAGTCCTACATGGCCGGTGACTGGGACTCGCCCGACCTCGCCTCCCTGCTCGAGGTGTTCGCCGCCCAGGTCGCGACGCTCGTGCCCGCTCCGCTGCAGCGGCTGCGCGCGTTCTACGTCGCGAAGAACCCACGGGCAGAACGGAACTCGACGCGCAACACCCGCAACAACATCGCACGGCACTACGACCTGTCTAACGACCTGTTCGCATCGTTCCTCGACGAGACGATGTCCTACTCCGCGGCGTTGTTCGAGGGTGAGACGTCGCCCGGGGCCTCGGTCGCCGACGAGCAGACGACGGTATGCCGTCCGGTCACCCGACCGGGCTGGGCCGACCTCGTGCCCGCCCAGCAGCGCAAGGTCGACCGCATCCTCGACGCGGCCGGCGTGGGGGAGGGCACCCGGGTCCTCGAGATCGGCACCGGGTGGGGCGAGCTGGCGATCCGCGCAGCCGGGCGCGGGGCCACGGTGCGCAGTGTCACGTTGTCGAGCGAGCAACTCGAGCTGGCCCGGCAGCGGGTCGCCGACGCCGGCCTGTCGGACCGGGTGCAGATCGACCTGCTGGACTACCGGGCGGTCGAGGGCCAGTACGACGCCGTCGTGTCGGTCGAGATGATCGAGGCGGTCGGCCACCAGTACTGGGGCGAGTACTTCCGCACCATCGACCGCGTCCTGGCGCCGGGCGGCGCTGTCGCGATCCAGGCGATCACGATGCCGCACGACCGGATGCTGGCCACCCGCAACACCTACACGTGGATCAACAAGTACATCTTCCCCGGCGGCTTCCTGCCCTCCACCGAGGCGCTCGAGGAGCGTAGCCGCACCCACAGCGGCCTGCGCCTGACCGAGCGGCTGTCGTTCGGTCAGCACTACGCGCAGACCCTGCGGCTGTGGGACGAGCGATTCGTCGGCTCCCTCGAGCGGGTGCGCGAGCTGGGGTTCGACGAGGTGTTCGACCGGATGTGGCACTTCTACCTCGAGTACTCCCAGGCTGGGTTCCGGTCAGGTTACCTCGACGTCCAACAGCTCGTCTTCCGCCGGGAGGTCCAGGCATGACCACACTCGAGATCAAGCCGGCCAAGTCGGCCGGAAAGTCCCCCAGCACAACGGGTTCCGGTCTCGCCGCGCAGTTCGCGCGCGCCCTGGAGCCTGTCGTGGGCGGGGCGCTTCCGGTCCACCTCACCCTCTGGGACGGCAGCAGCGCCGGCCCGGCCGACGCCCCTCGGGTCGTCGTGCGGTCACCGCGCGCGCTCCGCCGTCTGTTCTGGCACCCGGGCGAGCTCGGTGCCGCCCAGGCCTACGTCACGAGTGAGCTGGAGGTCGAGGGTGACCTCGACGAAGCCCTCACCCACGTCTGGGGAGTGGCCCACGAACGCGGGCTCAGCGGCATACGCCTCACGCCGTCGGCGCTGGCCGACCTGGCCAAGCTGGCCCGATCGGCCGGTGTCCTCGGGCGGCCGCTGTCGCCGCCCGCCAGCCAGGCGGTCGTCCGAGGACGGCTCCACAGCCTGGGCCGCGACCGTGCCGTCATCAGCCACCACTACGACCTGTCCAACGACTTCTACGCGCTGATCCTCGACCCGCACCTGTCGTACTCGTGCGCCTACTGGCGCTCCGACGACCCGGACTACACGCTCCAGGACGCGCAGCGCGACAAGTTCGAGCTGGTGGGGCGCAAGCTCGGCTTGCGGGAGGGGTCGCGCCTGCTCGACGTCGGCTGCGGTTGGGGTTCGATGAGCCTGTATGCCGCGGAGCACTTTGGTGCCCAGGTCACCGGCGTGACCATCTCGGCCGAGCAGAAACGCTTTGCCGACAACAGAATTCGCGAGCGCGGTCTGGAGGACCGGGTCGAGATCCGGTTGCAGGACTACCGCGACGTGCGCGAGGACGGTTTCGACGCGGTCGTGTCGCTCGAGATGGGCGAGCACGTGGGGGAGAAGAACTACGCGACCTACGCACGGGTCCTCCACGACGCGGTGCGCCCCGGTGGACGTGTGCTGGTGCAGCAGATGTCGCGTCGCGGCCGTCACCCCGGTGGCGGTCCGTTCATCGAGTCGTTCATCGCGCCCGACATGACGATGCGTCCCGTCGGCGAGACCGTGGCACTGCTCGAGGACGCAGGGCTCGAGGTGCGTGATGTGCACGCCCTGCGCGAGCACTACGTGCGCACCGTCGCGGCGTGGCACGACACGTTCGAGGCCAACCATGACCGGGTCGTGGAGCTCGTCGGTGAGGAGGTCGCCCGTGTCTGGCGGCTCTACCTCGTCGGTGGTGCCATGGCTTTCCGGGACGGCCGCATGGGCGTCGACCAGATCCTGTCGGTGCGCCCCCACCCGAATGGCGCAGCCGACGTCGAGCCGGCGCGTCCGCAAGGGTGGTCATGACCTTCGACCTGTCGAACTTCATTGCAGTGAGCGGATTTTCGCTGCTCGCCGTAGTGGTGCTGATGGCCCTGACGGCGCGTGAGGGGCGCCGTCAGGGCCGGGTCAGCGTCGTCGACACCACGTGGGGCCTCGGCTTCGTCGTCATCGCTGCCGTGGCCGCCGTGGTCGGTGACGGCATGGCGTGGCGGCGGCTCGTGCTGCTCGTCCTCGTGGCCGTGTGGGGACTGCGTCTCGCCCGGCACATGCATCGCCGCAACGCCGGCAAGGGTGAGGACCCGCGTTATGCCGCGATGCTCGAGAAGGAGGGCGGCAACCCGACCTGGGTGGCGGTCCGCAAGGTGTACGCCGTACAGGGCGTGGCTCTGTGGTTCGTGTCCCTGCCGATCCAGGTCAGTGCTGCCGCCGGCCCGGGCGTCCCGGCCGTCGCGGTGGTCGGGATCCTGCTCTGGCTGGTCGGGTTCGTCTTCGAGGCGGTCGGTGACCGCCAGCTCGCCGCGTTCAAGGCCGACCCGGCCAACCACGGCAAGGTCATGGACCGGGGCCTGTGGGCGTGGACGCGGCACCCCAACTACTTCGGTGACTCCAGCGTCTGGTGGGGCCTGTGGCTGGTCGCCGCGAGCGCGTGGCCGGGCGTCCTCACGATCCTGTCCCCGGTCGCGATGACCTACTTCCTCGTCTTCGCCACGGGTGCCCGGCTCCTCGAGCAGCACATGGCCCAGCGGCCGGGTTACGAGGCGTACCAACGCCGCACGTCCTACTTCCTGCCGCGACCGCCGAAGCGTGGGGCCGCCTAGCCCCCGTCGGTGTAGGTGACCGGCTTGCCGGTCTCGGTGGCGTAGGCGATCTCGCCGCGCGTGGACTCGCCGACGTAGCCGCCGGGGTTCACGACCAGGACCCGGTCGGCCAGGTCGATCTTGCGCCGGTGCAGAGCGTCGAGCGCCGCCTTCTGCTCCGTCGTGATCGTCGTTGCACCGACCTCGCCCGGTGCGAGGACGATGACACCCGCGAAGGTCAGGTCACGGTTGGCCGCCTTCATCTCCTCGGCGAACCGCATCGAGCCACAGATGCAGACGATCTCGGGTCGGTCGGTCACGCAGCTCCTTGGGTTGGCGGGCGACACGGGTGAGGGACCAGTCACTCTAGGCTGCCCTGCGTGGAGTGCCTCTTCTGCGACATCGTCGACGGCCGCGTGCCGGCCACCGTCGTGGTCGACGAACCGTTCGTGCTCGGGTTCCTCGACACCCGCCCGGTTTTCAAGGGCCACGTCCTGCTCGTGCCGCGCATCCACGTCGACACGCTCGTCGACCTCCCCGCCGAGCTGCTGCCGCCCCTCATGGGTGCCGTCCAGCGCACCGCGGCCGCCGTCGTGACCGGGCTCGGCGCGCAGGGCTCGTTCGTCGCCTGCAACAACGTGGTCTCACAGTCGGTGCCGCACCTGCACTGGCACGTCGTGCCCCGCACCAAGGGTGACGGGCTGCGCGGCTTCTTCTGGCCGCGCACCAAGTACGCCTCCGACCAGGAGGCGCAGGAGTATGCCGCTCGCGTCGCCGGCGCCCTGGCGCCGCCGGCATGAGCGGTGCTGTCGCAGCGGCGCGGCAGGATGGCGGGGTGCGCACCCACACCGTGATGGACTCCCCGGTCGGTCACCTCACCATCGTGTCCGCCGAGGGCGCCGTCGTGCGGCTCCACATGGACTGGGACGAGCCCGCGCACGACCCGGCCGAGGTGGGGGAGCGCGACGACGAGGCGGGCGCGGAGGTCGTGCGGCAGCTGACCGAGTACTTCGCGGGCGAGCGCACCGACTTCAACGTCCCCCTGGCACCCGAGGGCGACGACTTCAAGCAGCGGGTCTGGGGCCTGCTGCGCGAGATCCCCTACGGCCAGACCCGCAGCTACGGCGACCTCGCGCGCCAGCTCGGCGACGTCAACCTCAGCCAGGCCGTCGGTTTCGCCAACGGCCGCAACCCGATCGCGATCATCGTCCCGTGCCACCGTGTGATCGGAGCCGATGGCTCCCTCGTGGGGTATGCCGGTGGGCTCGATCGCAAGCGCATCCTCCTCGCGCTCGAGGAGCCGTCGGCCGACGACGGCGGCCGCCTCTTCTAGGAGCACCGAGTCGAGTGCCTGAGACCGACCCAGAGGGCGGTGTCAGGCACTCAACTTGTCCCGTGCTGTTACTGGTGTGGCCACAGTGGTAGATGACGGCTTTGGGGGTCGTCAGTTCGTCCGGTGTTCGCCGCTGTCGGGGTGCGTCACGGCGCCCCGTCGCCCACGATGGGTGAGGGACGACATCGATCGCGGGGGTGAAGGTAGTGCGCGTGACCAGGCTGGCGGTTGCCGCCACCGTCGTCGCTGCCGTGGGCAGCCAGACCTCGTCGATCCCGCACTCGACCGACCCGCGGCCAGCTGCCGACCCGCGCCGGGCCCTGGCCGCATGGTCGGCGCCGGTGCCCGGCCCGTTCGCACCCGACGACCTACGACCCGGGTCGCTGCGCCCGCGCCCGGTGACCACCACGGCAGTCGTCAAGGCTGCACCGGCGGTGAAGAAGAAGCCCGCGGCCAAGCCGGCCAGGGCCAAGCGGCCGCAGGACCTGCCGGCCTCGGGCACCTCGCAGTACGAGCTGGCACTGGCCTACCGGAACGCCGTCGCGAAGGCCCCGAAGGGCTGCAACATCACCGTCTTCCACCTGGCCGCGATCGGCCAGGTCGAGTCGGGGTCGATCGGGGGCCGTGAGGTCACCAGGGACAAGGTCGTCACGCCGGCCATCTACGGGCCGCTGCTGGACGGCGGGCCGTTCGCGGTCGTCCACGACACCGACGGAGGCTCCGTCGACGGCGACGGCTCTTTCGACCGCGCGGTCGGGCCGCTGCAGTTCATCCCAGGCACCTGGTCGTGGGCCGGCGCCGATGGGGACGGTGACGGTCGCCGTGACCCGCAGAACGTCTACGACGCCGCCCTCGGCACCGCCAACTACCTGTGCCATGGCGGTCGCGACCTGGCGCGCGCCGCCGACCTGCGCGCGGCGATCCTGTCCTACAACGGGTCCAGCGACTACCTCGACGCGGTGCTGGGGTGGGTCGACTACTTCACGCAGAACGGCCTCAAGTCCCTCGACCACGTCGCCTTCAAGGTCGCCTCGGGCGGGCGCGGCAGCGACCTGGCCGAGCCGGTGAAGCCGCCCAAGCCGCCGGCCGCCGGGCCCGACTCCAAGGCGACGGCCAAGCCCGGCACCGCCACCCCCACCTCGACACCCACCTCGCGCCCCACCACACCGCCCACGGGCTCGACCACCAAGCCGACCACGACACCGACCGGACCGGCGCCCACGACCACCACTGAGCCCGCACCCACCCCCACGACGACGAGCACCCCACCACCGCCCACCACGACGAGCGACCCGCCCCGCAGCACGGCGCCGGCCCCCACCTCGACCTCGGCCGCGGCAGCCGAGACCGCCCCCACGTCCGCCCCGTGATCCCGGTCGCATCGGGCGCACGACGGCGCGCACGCGGCATACCTGCGGGTCTAGGGTGGTTGGAAGAAGAGGAAGAGCACGACGTCACCGAGGACGGCACCCAGCTGCACAGGGTGACCGTCCTCCTTGTTTGACGAGGAGAGTGTGCGCATGACGTCGCACGAGACCGGCACGACAACCGCCCGTGAGCCCGGCCGCCGCCGCGTGGTCGTCATCGGCTCCGGCTTCGGTGGCCTGTTCGCCACGCAGGCGCTCAAGCACGCCGATGTCGACATCACCCTCATCGGCAAGACGACGCACCACCTGTTCCAGCCGCTGCTCTACCAGGTGGCCACCGGCATCCTCTCCGAGGGCGAGATCGCGCCCGCGACGCGTGAGGTGATCGCCCACCAGAAGAACGCGCGCGTCATCCTCGGCACGGTCACCGACATCGACCTCAAGGCGCAGACGGTCACCTCCCGCATCCTCGACCGCGACACGGTCACGCCCTACGACGACCTGATCGTGGCTGCGGGTGCAGGCCAGTCCTACTTCGGCAACGACCAGTACGCCGAGTTCGCCCCCGGCATGAAGTCGATCGATGATGCCCTCGAGCTGCGTGGGCGCATCTTCGGGGCATTCGAGTACGCCGAGCTCGCGAGCACCCCCAAGGAGATCGAGCGCATCATGACGTTCGTCGTCGTGGGCGCCGGACCGACGGGTGTCGAGATGGCCGGACAGATCGCCGAGCTCTCGCGCCGCACCCTCAAGAACGACTTCCGCAAGATCGACCCGGCCAACGCCCGCGTGATCCTGCTCGACGCCGCGAACCAGGTCCTCCCGTCGTTCGGCGACCGCCTCGGAGCGCGAGCAGCCAAGCGCCTGGCGGACATTGGCGTCGAGGTCCAGCTCGGGGCCAAGGTCGTCGGGGTCGACCAGACGGGCATCGACATCGAGGACGCCGACGGCACGCGTCGCCGGATCGAGGCCGTCACCAAGGTCTGGGCCGCGGGTGTGCAGGCTTCCGAGCTGGGGGAACAGCTGGCCGAGCAGTCGGGCGCCACGCTCGACCGCGCCGGCCGGGTCGAGGTGAACGACGACCTCACCCTGCCGGGCTACCCCAACGTCTTCGTGGTCGGCGACATGGCGGCCCTGAAGGGCTACCCCGGTGTCGCCCAGGTCGCGATCCAGGGTGCCCGGTATGCCGCGAAGGTGATCAAGGCGCGCATCGCCGGCAAGCCCGTCCCGGGCCCGTTCGAGTACCACGACAAGGGCTCGATGGCGACGATCTCCCGCTTCAGTGCGGTGGCGTCCATCGGCAAGTTCCGGTTCAGCGGCTTCGTCGCCTGGTTCCTGTGGCTGGCCGTGCACCTCGTCTACATCATCGGGTTCAAGCACCGCATCACCACGCTGCTGCACTGGGCCGTCAGCTTCCTCGGCCGCGGCCGCTCCGAGCGCACCGTGACCGAGCAGCAGACGTTCGCCCGCAACGCGATCCAGCAGCTGGGCGACCAGTACTCCCCGTCGCTGCCACGGGTGGCCGCCGACAAGAAGCCCGCGCCGCAGTCGGTCGGGCAGGCACGCGAGGAAGCCAGCCGCCGGGCGTGAGAAGTCCCTGCGGCACCGCAGCGCGTCACCTAGGGTGAACCGCATGCCGCTGGACTACCCGATCCACCGTACGACCCTCGGCAACGGCCTCACGGTGGTCGTCTCGCCCGACGCCAGCGTGCCCATGGTCACGGTCAACCTGTGGGTCAACGTCGGCTCCCGCCACGAGGCGCAGGGGCGCACCGGTTTCGCGCACCTCTTCGAGCACCTGATGTTCCAAGGGTCACGCCACGTCGCCAGCGGTGAGCACTTCAGCCGGCTCATGGCCGAGGGTGGGCGGCTCAACGCGACCACGTGGTTCGACCGCACCAACTACTTCGAGACCGTGCCCAAGGGGGCCTACGAGCTGGCGCTGTGGATGGAGGCCGACCGACACGGCCATCTCCTCGACGCGGTCACGCAGGAGAACCTCGACAACCAGCGCGACGTGGTCAAGGAGGAGAAGCGCCAGCGCTACGACAACGTCCCCTACGGCAAGGCGTTGATGGAGGTGTATGCCGCGGTGTTCCCGCCCGAGCACCCGTACCACCACCCGACGATCGGGTCGATGGAGGACCTCGACGCGGCGAGCCTGGCGGACGTGCACGACTTCTTCCGGCGCTACTACGGGCCCAACAACACGGTGCTCACCCTCGTCGGCGACCTCACCCCAGAGGAGGGATTCGCCGCGGCCGAGAAGTACTTTGGGTCGCTGCCCGCCTCCGCCGAGGAGCCGCGCGCCAACCTCCCGCAGCTTCGGCCCATCGAGTCGCCGGTGCGGGTCGACCGACCCGGTGACGTGCCCAACGACCGGCTCCACATCGCCTTCCGGCTGCCCGTCGACAACACCGCCGACTACTACGCGTCCGCGCTCGCGCTCGACATCATCGGCGGTCTCAGCACCTCGCGGCTCGTGCAGCGCCTCGTCCGCCGCGATCAGGTGGCCAACTCCGTGCAGGCGCACACCATGGGGTTCGTCGACGGCGCCTCGCTCGGCTTCCTCGTCGTCGACGTCGCCGATGGGCAGGACCCGGAGGTGCTCGAGGCCGAGGTGCTCGAGGAGCTGGAGCGGTTCGCCCAGGAGGGCCCCACGGAGGTCGAGCTCGAGTCGGCGCTCGCGCAGTCCGAACGCGGCTGGCTCTCCGCGCTGGCCGGGCAGGAGGAGCGCGCCGACCTGCTCAGCCAGTACACCCTGCTCCACGACGACCCCCAGGTCGTCAACACCTTCCTCGACCGGTTGCGCGAGGTCGGTGCCGAGGACATCCAGCGGGCCGCGGCCACCTGGCTCACCCCGGACCACCGCGCCGTCGTCCGCCACCTCGCCCTCGCGGAAGAGGACGCCGCATGAGAACCCCTCGAAGTTCTTCCCCCGCTGCGCTCCTCCAGATACTTCGTGGGGACCCCGCATGAGCGACACCACCACCCAAGGCGGCCAGCCCGCCCCCGAGGTGCCTCGTCCGGACGTCACCCCGCCGGGTCCGTGGGAGTTCGCCACCCCGCGGGAGCACACGCTCGACAACGGGCTGCGGCTGCTGACCTACGACATCCCCGGTCAGTACGTCGTGTCGGTGCGCACTGTGGTGCCGTTCCCGTTGTCCGCGGAGCCGCGTGAGGTCGAGGGTGTCGCCGCCATCATGGCGCGCATGCTCGACGAGGGAACAGCCGAGCACAGCTCCGAGGAGTTCGCGGAACTGTTGGAGCGCAAGGGGATTGCCCTTGGCGCCGGCGTCAACGACGCGGGCCTCGCGGTCGACCTGGACGTGCCGAAGGGCAACCTCGAGGAGGCGCTCGACCTGCTCCGCCAGGTATTGGCCGACCCGGTCTTCCCGCAGCCCGAGCTCGACCGGCACCTGCGCACCCGACTCGCCGAGATCGAGCAGGAGCGCGCCCTCGGCCCGCAGCGCGCGGCCCGCGAGCTGATCGCCACGATCTTCGACCCCTCCGACCGCGGCTCGCGTCCCACCGCTGGTGCGGCCGAGACCGTCAAGGCGATCACCCGCGAGCACCTGGCGGCCTTCCACGCCGAACGCGTCGGTCCCCGTGGCGCCACCGTCGTCATCGCCGGCGACCTCACCGGGCTCGACGTCGCGGCCCTGGCCGGCCGCACGCTCGGCTCGTGGAGTGGTGGGCGCCAGGTCGACCCGGGCCAGCCGGACGCACCGGTCTGGGCCCCCGACCGGGCCCGCGTCGTCCTCGTCGACCGGCCCGGCGCGGTCCAGTCCGAGCTGCTCGTCGCCGTCCCCGGTCCCGACCGGCGCGCCGACGGCGGCTGGGCGGCATACCCCGTCCTGGGTTTTGTCGTGGGTGGGGCGCCCAACGCGCGCGTCGACGCGGTGCTGCGCGAGGAGAAGGGCTACACCTACGGGATCCGGTCGGCGTTCCGGCCGCGGCGCGTTGGCGGGCTGTTCATCACCTCCGGGTCGGTGCGCGCCGACTCGACCGTCGACTCGGTGCGGCTCCTGCTGGAGATCCTCGACAAGGCCCGCGACGGCTTCACCGACGAGGAGGTGCGGGCCGGCGTCGACTTCATCAGCAAGACCGCGCCCGGCCGGTTCGCCACCGCAGACGCGGTCGCCGACGAGGCGTCGATGCTCGCGCTCGAGGGCCTCACGACGCAGTTCACCACCGACAACCTCGAGGCGATGCGGGCACTGACGCCCGAGCAGCTCGCCGAGGCGTGGCGCCGGTGGGTGACGGGGGAGTGGACCGTCATCGTGGTCGGCGACGCCAGCACGTATGCCGACGCGATCCGTGACCTGGGCGTCGGCACCGTGAGCGTCGTGCCTGCCTGAGCGGTCCAGGTATGCCGCGTGGTCGTCGTTCGCTCAGGCGCGTGCGTCGGTGCCGATGCGGGACAGGACCTCGTCGTGCAGCAATCCGTTGGTGGCCAACGCGTTTCCGCCCCACGGGCCCTCGCGCCCGGCGAGGGACGTGAACCGGCCGCCGGCCTCGGTGACGATGGGGACCAGTGCCGCCATGTCATAGACGGCGAGCTCCGGCTCGGCGGCGATGTCGGCCGCGCCCTCCGCCACCAGCATGTAGGACCAGAAGTCGCCGTAGGCGCGCGACCGCCAGCACTCGTCCGTCAGGGACAGGAACTCGTCGTAGCGGTCCACGCCGCGCCACGACCGCACGCTGGAGTAGGACAGTGACGCGTCGCTGACCGCCCCGACCTTCGAGACGTGGATCTGCTTCGCCGACGCGAGGCTGCGGCCCGACCAGGCGCCGGACCCGTTGGCCGCCCACCAGCGGCGACCCAGGGCGGGCGCGGCCACCAGCCCGAGCACGGGGGCCTCGTCGTCGACGAGCGCGATGAGGGTCGCCCACACCGGCACGCCCCGCACGAAGTTGTGGGTACCGTCGATGGGGTCGATCACCCAACGGCGCGGCCCGTGACCGGTGGTCTCGAACTCCTCGCCCTCGACCGCGTCACGCGGACGTGTCCGCTTCAGCTGGGCCCGGATGAGCTCCTCGGCGGCGGTGTCGGCGTCGCTGACCAGGGTGAGGTCCGGCTTGGACGACACCGCCAGGTCCTCGGACCGGAACCGCGCGGTCGTGATGCGCTCCACCGCGTCCGCAAGGACGTGGGCGAGCCGCAGGTCGTCGTCGTAGCGGGGCACGCCGTCACGCTAGCCGGTTGCGGCCCGGTTCAGGCGCAACGCCACGTCGGCGGACCCGGCCGGCGACACCTCGCCGGCCCCGCCCCCGCGGGAGCCGCAGGTATGCCGTCCAGCCGACCGTGCGGCATACCCCCACCCTCTCCTGACCAGCACGGACGCCGCCTCACGGAGGTTCCCGAGGGTGGCGCCGCGGCGCCCCGCTCTCGACATGGACGCGGGACGATCACGTTTTTGTCTCGGCTTGCTCCAGATCGTCGCCTTTACCGACTCCTTGCTCTTTCATGGGTGCCACACGACGACGCCTTGTGCGTTGTAGGGCTGCGCTCCAACCGGTGGGCGGCCCGGCCAGACCTCGTCCATCCGGGCGGGTAACCCCAAGTAGGAGGACATCAATGCGAGGAATTACTCGCACGGTGACCATGGTTGCTGGCATCTCCGCCGCTGCGCTGCTCGCTGCAGCCTGTGGCGGCGGCGACAGCGGCAGTGGTAACAACGCCAGTGGTGGCGGCGGCGGCAAGACCGGCGGCGCTGTGACGGTCCGAGGGTGCAACCCCCAGAACACCCTCATCCCCAGCAACACCACCGAGACCTGTGGTGGAAACGTGCTCGACGCCATCACGGCCAAGCTCGTCCACTACAACCCCGAGAACGCCGCGCCCGAGAACGACATCGCGGACAAGATCGAGACCTCGGACAACCAGAACTTCACCGTCACCCTCAAGAAGGGTTACAAGTTCCACGACGGCACCGAGGTCAAGGCGAAGAACTTCGTCGACGCCTGGAACTACGCGGCATACGGCCCGAACGCCCAGTCCTCCGGGTACTTCATGGAGCCGATCGAGGGCTTCGCCGACATGCAGTGCGCCGACGAGAAGTGCACCGCCAAGCCCAAGGCAGACAAGCTCACCGGTCTGGCCGTGAAGGACGACTACACCTTCACCATCAAGACCTCCGAGAAGGTCTCGAACATGCCGGTCCGTCTCGGCTACTCGGCGTTCTCGCCGCTGCCGGACTCGTTCTTCAGCGACCCGAAGGCCTTCGGTGAGAAGCCGATCGGTGCGGGCCCGTTCAAGTTCGACAGCTGGGCCAAGAACTCCGAGATCAAGCTCAGCAAGTTCGCTGACTACTCGGGCAAGTTCGGTGGCAAGCTCGACGCCATCACCTTCAAGATCTACCAGGACGACGGCGCCGCCTACAACGACGTCATCGCCAACCAGCTCGACGTGACCGACTCGATCCCGTCCTCGGCGATGATCGACGACAAGTACAAGACGGACCTGCCCGACCGGAACGCCCAGCGCGCCGTCGGTGTCATCCAGACGATCACGTTCGCGCCGGTCAAGACCGACCCGAACTACGCTGACCCGAAGATCCGCCAGGCGATCTCCATGGCCATCGACCGTGCGACGATCATCAAGCAGATCTTCAACAACACCCGTCAGCCCGCCACCGGCTGGGTCTCCCCGGTCGTGGACGGCTACAAGGCCAACCAGTGTGGCGAGTGGTGCACCTACGACAAGGCCAAGGCCAAGGCCAAGCTCGACGAGGCCGGTGGCTTCAAGGGCGGCAAGATGACCCTGTCGTACAACGCGGACGCCGACCACAAGCCGTGGACCGAGGCGACCTGTAACTCGATCAAGGGCGCCCTGGGTGTCGACTGTGTCGCCACCCCGGTCGTGGACTTCGCCACCTTCCGTTCGCAGATCGCGGACAAGAAGATGAAGGGCATGTTCCGCACCGGCTGGCAGATGGACTACCCGTCGATCGAGAACTTCCTCGCCCCGATCTACAAGACCGGCGCGTCCTCCAACGACGGTGACTACTCCAACCCGGAGTTCGACAAGCTGCTCAACGAGGCAGCTGCCGAGTCCGACGCGGCTGCCGCCAACGCCAAGTACCAGCAGGCTGAGGCGCTCCTCGCGAACGACATGCCGTCCATCCCCATGTGGTACTCCACTGCGACCTTCGGCTGGTCCGACAAGGTCACCGGTGTGAAGATCACCGCGTTCGGCACGATCGACTTCTCGAGCCTGGCTCTGAAGTCCTGACGTGAGTGGGGCCCCGGGCACGCTCGTTCCCGGGGCCCCGCCACCAGATAGAGTCGTCGGCCTGCCGGCCTTGAAAGGTCGGCAGGCCGACGCCCTGTCCGGGGTCGGTTTCACCTCGTGAACCTGCCCCACGTATGGTCCATACGACTATCTTGGGTCGAGGACTGCGGACGCCATCCGTGGCTGCCGGGCCCCGACCAACGACGCCTCGGGAAGCAACCCGGATCGAGGCGTCCAGCGACTAGGAGGTGACGTGTACAAGTACGTCATTCGACGCCTGCTACAGATGATCCCGGTGCTCATCGGCGCCACGTTCATCATCTTCTACATGGTGTTCTCGATGCCGGGCGACCCCACCGCCGGCATGTGTGGTGACCGAGGCTGTTCGCCGGCCTTCGTCGCCCAGTTCCGCGAGGAGCACAACCTCGACGACCCGTTCCCGCTGCAGTACGCGAAGTACCTCGGCAACGTCGTCCAGGGTGACCTCGGGACCAACTTCCGCAACCAGTCCGTCGGCTTCGAGCTGGAGCAGCGGTACCCGATCACGGCCAAGCTCGCACTGATGGCCATCGCCTTCGAGGCGGTCATCGGCATCATCGCCGGTGTGCTGGCGGGCGTACGCAAGGGCAAGTTCATCGACAACCTGGTGCTGGTCAGCACCCTCGTCGTCATCTCGATCCCGGTGTTCGTCATCGGCTCGGTGCTCCAGTACTACCTGGGCGTCAAGATGGGCGGACAGATCTTCCCGGTGACGTACGACTCGGCCCGGCCACTCCAGTCGCTCATCCTCCCGGCCTTCGTGCTCGGCAGCGCCTCCATCGCCTACGTCGCGCGCCTGACGCGCACCAACCTCGTGGAGAACCTGCGCGCCGACTACCTGCGCACCGCGATCGCCAAGGGCCTGACCCGGTCCCGCGCGATCGGTGTGCACGCGCTGCGCAACTCGTTGATCCCGGTCGTCACCTTCATCGGTGCCGACTTCGGTGGCCTGCTCGGTGGCGCCATCGTGACCGAGCGCATCTTCAACATTCCGGGTGTCGGTGGGTTCCTCTTCACCGGCATCCGCAACCACGACGGCGTGTCCGTCGTGGGCACGGTCACCGTCCTGGTGCTCGTCTTCCTCCTTGTCAACCTGCTCGTCGACCTGTTGTACGGCGTGCTCGACCCGAGGATCAGCCATGACTGAGGCATCGACGATTGCAGTCTCCGCGGAGACCGGTGCCGCTCCCGGGGGCGACGTCCAGCAGGACAAGCCCCGTTCGCTGGCGTCGGACGCCTGGCGGCAGCTGAAGAAGAACCCGATCTTCTGGGTCTCGGTCATCCTCATCGCACTGTTCGTGCTGATGGCGGTCGTGCCGCAGCTGTTCACCAGCACCGATCCCAACGAGGCCATCCTCCAGCAGGCGCGCGAGCGTCCGAGCCTGGACGGCCCATGGTTCGGCCGCGACATCCAGGGCTACGACATCTACGCCCGCACCATCCACGGTGCCCGTGCCTCGATCCTCGTCGGTGTCTTCGCGACCCTGTCGACGCTGATCATCGGCACGGCCCTGGGCATCATCGCCGGCTTCTACGGCGGCTGGATCGACGCCATCGTCTCCCGCCTCACCGACATCTTCTTCGCGATCCCGCTGCTGCTCGGCGGCATCCTGTTCATGTCGGTGATGCCGAACGACCAGAACACCCCGTACCTCGTGGTGGTCGGCAAGGTCGTGGTCGTGCTCGCCATCTTCGGCTGGCCGGGCATCGCCCGACTGATGCGGTCCAGCGTGCTTCAGGTCAAGCCGAACGACTACGTGCAGGCGGCCCGTGCCCTCGGTGCGAGCCCGTGGCGGATCATCCGGTCGCACGTCCTGCCCAACGCGATGGCCCCGGTCATCGTGGTGTCCACGATCAACCTCGGTGTCTACATCGCGGTGGAGGCGACGCTGAGCTTCCTCGGTATCGGCCTCACGCCGCCCGCGGTCTCGTGGGGTGTCGCGATCTCCGACGCACTGGTCGGCATCCGCACCACGCCGCACATGCTCCTGTTCCCCAGCCTCTTCCTCAGCCTGGCGGTCCTGGCGTTCATCATGCTTGGTGACGCCATCCGTGACGCCTTCGACCCGAAGTCGCGCTGAGCGGGAAAGACGACACACACATGACGACAGACACGCAGACGAGGAAGTCGGAGACCCCGGCGACCTCGCAGTACAAGCCGGTCGACGGCCTGCTGCTCGAGGTGGAGGACCTCCGCGTCGAGTTCCACACCGAGGACGGTGTGGCCAAGGCCATCAACGGCGTCAACTTCGACCTGCACGAGGGCGAGACGCTCGCCATCCTCGGTGAGTCGGGGTCGGGCAAGTCCGTGACCGCACAGGCGATCATGGGCATCCTGGACATGCCCCCGGCGGTCATCCCCGGCGGTCAGATCCGCTACTGCGGCCAGGACCTGCTGACGATGCCCGAGGAGCAGCGGCGCAAGACCCGCGGTCCGGAGATCTCGATGGTCTTCCAGGACGCGCTCTCCTCGCTCAACCCGGTCTTCCCGGTCGGGTGGCAGATCGCGGAGATGTTCCGCAAGCACCGCGGCATGAACAAGTCCGACTCCCTGGAGCGGGCGGTCAAGCTCATGCAGCGGGTGCAGATCCCGGCGGCCAAGGAGCGGGTGAAGGCCTACCCGCACCAGTTCTCCGGTGGTATGCGTCAGCGCATCATGATCGCGATGGCCATCGCGCTCGACCCGGCGGTGCTCATCGCCGACGAGCCGACAACCGCCCTGGACGTGACCGTCCAGGCGCAGATCATGTCCCTCCTGCAGGAGCTGCAGGAGGAGCGCCAGATGGGCCTCATCCTCATCACGCACGACCTCGGTGTGGTCGCCGACGTCGCCGACAAGATCGCGGTCATGTATGCCGGCCGGATCGTCGAGCGCGCCGACGTCTTCGACCTCTACCGGCAGCCGGCCCACCCGTACACCAAGGGCCTGCTCGAGTCGATCCCGCGGCTGGACCAGAAGGGCCAGCAGCTCGCGGCGATCGGCGGCCTCCCGCCGAACCTCATGCGGATCCCGGCCGGCTGCGCGTTCAACCCGCGCTGCCGCTACGCCCAGGACATCTGCCGTGAGGAGCGTCCCGAGCTGCTGACCGTCGCCCCCGGCCGCGAGTCCGCGTGCCACTTCGCCGAGGAGGTCCTCCATGGCTGAGCCGATCCTGACCGCGACCGACCTGGTCAAGCACTACCCGATCAAGGGCGGTGTGCTGCGGCGCACCGTCGGGCACGTCAAGGCCGTCGACGGTGTCAGCTTCGAGCTGCTCAAGGGTGAGACGCTCGGCATCGTCGGTGAGTCCGGATGTGGCAAGTCCACGCTGGGCCGCCTGCTGATGCGCCTGGAGGAGCCCACGTCGGGTTCCGTCGTCTTCGACGGGATCGACATGTACTCCCAGCGGGGTCGTGCGATGCGCAAGCTGCGTCGCGACATCCAGATCGTGTTCCAGGACCCGTACACGTCGCTCAACCCGCGCAAGACGGTCGGCGACATCATCGGTGAGCCCTTCGACATCCACCCCGACGTGGTGCCGAAGAACGGCCGCCGCAAGGCGGTCCAGGACCTGCTGGACATGGTCGGCCTCAACCCCGAGCACATCAACCGCTACCCCCACCAGTTCTCCGGTGGCCAGCGGCAGCGCATCGGCATCGCCCGAGGCATCGCACTCAACCCCAAGGTGCTGATCTGTGACGAGCCGGTCTCCGCGCTGGACGTCTCGGTGCAGGCGCAGGTCGTCAACCTGATGGAGAAGCTGCAGGACGAGCTCGGCCTGTCCTACATCTTCATCGCGCACGACCTGTCCGTCGTGCGCCACATCTCCGACCGGGTCGGCGTCATGTACCTCGGCAAGATGGCCGAGCTGGGCGAGGAGGACGAGATCTACGGTCGTCCCACCCACCCCTACACGCAGGCCCTCCTGTCGGCGGTGCCCGTGCCCGACCCCACGCTGCGCGACAAGAAGGAGCAGATCGTCCTCAAGGGCGACGTTCCGTCGCCGGCGAACCCGCCGTCGGGCTGCCGGTTCCACACCCGGTGCTGGAAGGCGCAGGACAAGTGCAAGACCGACGTCCCACTGCTCGAGCTGCGGCCCGACGGTGTCGGCGAGCACCCGTCCGCGTGCCACTTCGCGTCGCCGCGTGAGGTCATCGAGACGGTCGACGTGTCGGACCAAGAGGTCGTGTTCAAGGCCGAGGTCCGCGACCAGGCGTCCTTCGAGCAGCCCCAGCGGGTCGGCGAGGGCACCCAGGAGAGCTGACGTCGAGAGCCGGCCAGCCGGCATACGACAACGATTGCGCCGCCACCCCACCGGGGGTGGCGGCGCGATCGCGTTGCGGCTCAGTCGGATTCGCCCGAACGCGCCCGCAGCAGGCGCCGCAGCGACTCCAGGCGCGACGGCCCGGCCGGGCCGGCCTGGCCGGACGCAACCCACTCGTCGAGCGCGCACTCCGGTTCGTCATGGGTGCATCCGCGAGGACATCCAGCCGTGCCGGGCTCGAGGTCGGGGAAGTGGTCGATGATGCGGGCGAGGTCGACGTGCGCCAGCCCGAACGAGCGCACGCCCGGGGTGTCGATGACCCACCCGTCGCCGTCGGGGAGGCGCAGGGCCACGGCCGAGGTGGAGGTGTGCCGCCCACGACCGGTGACGTCGTTGACGTCACCGGTGGCGCGGTTCGCGTCGGGGACCAGGGCGTTGACGAGCGTCGACTTGCCGACGCCCGAGTGGCCGACGAACACGCTGACCCGTCCCTCGAGGTGGTCGAGCAGCTGCTCCAGTCCGAGGAAGTCGTCCTCGCTGGAGGTCACCACGTGGGGCACGTCGAGGGGCGCATAGGTCTGCAGGAACGGGGCCCGGTCGGCGAGGTCGGCCTTGGTGAGGACCAGCAACGGGTCGAGGTCGGCGTCGTATGCCGCGACGAGGCACCGGTCGATCAGTCGAGGGCGGGGCTCGGGGTTGGCGAGGGCGGTGACGATGACCAGCTGGTCGGCGTTCGCGACGATGACCCGCTCGACAGGGTCGGTGTCGTCGGCGGTGCGCCGCAGTACCGAGGTGCGCGGTTGCACCCGCACGATGCGCGCGAGGGCGTCCGGTCCGCCGCCGACGTCACCCACGAGGTCGACGTTGTCGCCGACGACGATGCCCTTGCGGCCGAGCTCGCGCGCCTTCATGGCCATCACGACGCGCTCCGGAAGTCGTTTGCCACCAACGCCTTTGGCGACGAGCACGGTGTAGCGGCCGCGGTCGACGGCGGTGACGAGCCCGGGCACGGCGTCGTCGTGGGCGGGCCGGTCCTTCGAGCGTGGGCGGGAGCCGCGGCGGCTGGGCCGGATGCGGACGTCGCTCTCGTCGTAGTCCGACGCGCGCCGGCTCATGCGGGTCTCATTGGTGGGCCGGGCCCGTCGACGACAGCATCCGCTCCCAGAGCGTGGTGAACTCCGGCAGGGTCTTGGCGACGGTGCCGGAGTCCTCGACGACCACGTCCGGCACCCGCAGCCCGAGGACCGCTCCCGCCATCACCATGCGGTGGTCGGCGTAGGTGTGGAAGGTGCCGCCGTGCAGGGGCGCGGGAGCGATCCGCAGGCCGTCGTCGGTCTCGGTGACGTTGCTGCCCAGGGTGCCGAGCTCACGGGCGAGAGCGGCCAGGCGGTCCGTCTCGTGACCGCGGATGTGCGCCACGCCACGGATCACGGACGGGGAGTCGGCGAGGGCGGCGATCGCGGCCACGACCGGGGTGAGCTCGGAGGCGTCGTGCAGGTCGAGGTCGACGCCGTTGACCTCACCGGTGCCGGCCACCGTCAGGCCCTCGCGGGTGAGCGTCACGTCGGCGCCCATGGCGTCGAGGATGTCGCGCACGGCGTCGCCGGCCTGGGTGGTGTGCTGCGGCCAGGCGGGCACGGTGACCCGACCGCCGCAGACGAGGGCGGCGGCCAGGAAGGGGGCAGCGTTGGAGAGGTCGGGCTCGACCTGGACGTCCAGCCCGCTGAGCTCGGACGGCTCGACCCGCCAGGTGTTGGCGTCGCTGTCGTCGACGAAAGCCCCTGCGTCCCTCAGGGTTTCGACCGTCATGGCGATGTGGGGCTCGGAGGGCACGGGCTTGCCGTCGTGGTGCACGGTGACGCCCTCGGCATACCGTGCCCCCGCCAGGAGCAGGGCCGACACGAACTGCGAGCTCTCCGACGCGTCGAGCGTGACGTCGCCTCCGCGCACCGAGCCGTTGCCCCGCACCGTGAACGGCAGGGTGCCGCGTCCGTCGTCGTCGATGGTGACGCCGAGGGTGCGCAGCGCGTCGAGCACCGGGCCCATGGGCCGCACCCGCGCCTGCGGGTCGCCGTCGAACCGCACCTCGCCCGATGCCAGCGCGGCCACCGGCGGGACGAACCGCATGACGGTGCCGGCCAGTCCGCAGTCCACGGTGGCGCCGCCGACCAGCTCGGCCGGTGTGACGAGCCAGTCCAGCGAACCCCCTTGGGCGGGGGAGTCCTCGATCCGCGTGCCGAGGCTGCGCAGGGCCTGTGCCATGAGCAGCGTGTCGCGCGAGCGCAACGGTGCCCGCAGCATCGACGGGCTGTTCGCCAGCGCGGCGAGCACGAGGTAGCGGTTGGTCAGCGACTTGCTGCCGGGCAGGGTGACCGTGGCGTCGACGGCGTGGCCCGGGGTGGGTGCGGGCCAGTCGACCCGCGCTGCTGGGTCAGGTGAGGGCATCGTGCGCCTGGGTGGCGGCGAGCTTGGCCTCGCGCCGGGCGGCCTTCGTGGCGATCTTGGCCTCACGCTTGGCGCGCTTGGCGGTCCGGCGGGCGGAGTCCTCCGCCATGCCGACGCGGTAGGCCAGGCCGGGCTTGCCCTCGGTGTCGACAGAGGCGAGGAGTAGTCCGCCGATCAGGCTGATGTTCTTGAGGAACTGGATGCGCTGCATGCGCCGCGCGGTCGGGTCCTTCTCCTCCCAGAACGCGTGGCCGACATAGGTGGTCGGGACCATCGAGCCCGCCAGCACGAGCGACGCGATCCGCGGGAAGTTGCCAGTCGCGAGCATCGCGCCCGCACCCATCATGGTGGCGCCGTTGGCGCGCACGAGCAGCTCCGGGTCGTTCGGCACACCGAGCGGCGCCAGCTTCTGCGCGAACGGCTCGACCTTGGGCTTCATCACCCCCGGCTGGCGCAGCTGCTGGTAGCCCTGGATCACGAACAGGGCGGCGAGCATCGGGCGGGCAACTCGTCGGACCAGCGTCATGTCCACTCCTCGGTGGTGAAGTCGCAATGCTGAAGTCGGAAACCTGAAGTCGGAAAAGGCCTCGGCTCCTTCCTACCGTATGGGCGGGTCGGTGGCGCTGCGTACCCTGTCCACCATGTGCGGGAGATATGCGGCAACCGCGAACCCCGATGAGCTGGTCGAGGAGTTCGAGGTCGAGGACGACCGGTCGGTCGAGCCGGTGCGCAGCATCCTCAAGAACCCCCAGTCGCCGCCCCCGGGCCAGCCCGACTGGAACATGGCCCCCAGCAAGCAGGCCCCCGTCGTCCTCACCCGGGTGCCCCGGGAGCAGCGCGAGGAGGGGTATGCCGGTGAGCCGGCTCCCGTGCGCCAGCTGCGGTTGCTGACGTGGGGCCTCGTGCCGAGCTGGGCCAAGGACGTGAAGATGGGCATGCGGATGATCAACGCCCGCGCGGACTCGGTGCTCGAGAAGCCGTCCTTCACCAAGGCGGCTCTGTCGCGGCGGTGCATCGTCCCGGCGCAGGGCTGGTACGAGTGGCAGAAGTCGCCGGTGGCCACCGACGCCAAGGGCAAGCCGCGCAAGCAGCCGTTCTTCATGCACCGCGCCGACGGGGAGCCCGTTGCCTTCGCCGGGCTCTACGAGTTCTGGCGCGACCGCGACATCGAGGACAAGGACGACCCGGACGCCTGGCTCACGACCTTCACCATCATCACCACCGACGCCGAACCAGGCCTCGACCGGATCCACGACCGGCAACCACTGGTCCTGGAGCGGGAGGACTGGGCGACCTGGCTCGACCCCACCATGACCGACCGCGACGAGGTGGCACGGCTGCTCGCCTTCAGCCGGCCCGGCCGTTTCGACGCCTACCCCGTGGGAGCTGCCGTCTCCTCCAACCGCAGCAACGGCCCGAGCCTGGTCGAGCCCGCCGGCATCGACGAGCTCGACGGCGTCGTCGACCCCACGACCGGCGAGATCATCGGCGGGGGAGCGGGCGCCCCCAGCACCGACGGGCCAAACTCGAAATGACCACCTCCAAAGCCACGGTGATCGAGGTCGACACCCCGATGGGGCCGGCCCGCATCCGCCTGAGCCGGCCGGCCGACTCGACCGGGCTGCTCGTCCTCACCCACGGAGCCGGCGGCCGGCTCACCGCCTCGGAGTTCGCGCCCATCCGGGCAGCCGCGACCGAGGACGGGTGGGCGGTGGCGCTCGTCGAGCAGGCCTGGGTCGTCGCCGGTCGCAAGATGCCGCCCCAGCCACCGACCCAGGACCCGGCCTGGCTTCCCGTCGTGGCCGCGCTGCGCTCGGGGCGCCGCCGCCTCACCGGGCCGCTGGTGGCCGGCGGCAAGAGCAACGGGGCACGCGTCGCCTGCCGCACCGCCCACGACACCGGTGCCGACGGCGTGCTGTGCCTGTCCTTCCCGCTGCACCCGCCCGGCAAGCCCGAGGTGTCGCGAGCCGAGGAGCTGCGCACGCCGCTCGCACACGGCATACCCCTGCATGTCGTCCAGGGGCGCACCGACCCGTTCGGCACGCCCGCGGAGGTGCGGGCCGAGCTGCCGTCACCCGACCTCGTGACCGAGGTGAACGGGGCGCACTCGTTCCCGCGCAACCCGGCCGACGCGGTCACCGCAGCGCTCGGGTTCTTGGCGTCGGTGCGCTAGCGCGCTGCGCTCAGAGCGCGCCGCCCGCCGCCGCCGGCGCGGACGAGTCGTCGCCGCCATCGCCGACAGCCTCGCGCGCGAGGTGGTCCTCGATCTGGAACCAGTCGGTGCCGGCGCGCTGGGCGATGGTGAGCAGCGTGTTCATCGCCGCCACCTCCTCGACCTGCTCCTTGAGGAACCAGAGCATGAACTGCTCGCCCAGCACGTCGCCCTCGGAACGGGCGGCGCGGAACAGCGCCTCGATCTGGCCGGTGACCGCCTTCTCCTGGGCCAGGGCGAGCTCGATCGGCTCGACCGGCTTGGCGAAGTCGCCGCGCACGTCGTCGATGCCGGGGACCTGCACCGGCCAGTCGCGGTCCAGCATGTACTGGACGATCATCATCGCGTGGTTGCGCTCCTCGACGCTCTGCGCGTAGAAGTGCGCGGCGAGGCGGGGCAGGTCGTGGGCGTCGTACCAGACGGCGATCGCGACGTACTGCTGGCTGGCCGTGAACTCGTGCCGCACCTGCTCGGTGAGCAGCTGGACGAACGACCCGGGCTTGGTGGTGCGAGGCATGGCCCCACGGTATCGGGAGGGAATGACGCCACCCGCGACATGGTTGAAACCGGCGTATGTCAACTTCCCAGGAGCCATCCGTGCACACCGCCACCACCGACGCCGGGCCACGCCTCGTGGACCTGACGACGCCTGCCGCCTGGGGCCCGGCCGCACCGCCGTCCGCACGGCCCACCGCACGGCCGACCGCACCCGACACCAAGGCCTCCCGCGCAGGTAGCGGGTTAGGCTGGAGGGTAATGACCGAGACCCCTGCCACCGACGCAGCCGCCCGCGCCACCAGCGACGACACGACCGTCGACGTCGCCACGGAGAGCCCGACCGAGCGCCAGGCCCGCTTCGAGCGTGAGGCCATGCCGCTGCTGGACCAGCTGTACTCCGCCGCGCTGCGCACCACGCGCAACCCGGCCGACGCCGAGGACCTCGTCCAGGAGACCTACACCAAGGCCTTCGCGGCGTTCCATCAGTACAAGCCGGGCACCAACTTCAAGGCGTGGATGTACCGCATCCTCACCAACACGTACATCAACAGCTACCGCAAGAAGCAGCGTGAGCCGCAGCAGTCCGACGCCGCGCAGATCGAGGACTACCAGCTGCACCGGGCCGAGTCCCACACCTCCTCCGGGCTGCGGTCCGCCGAGGTGGAGGCGCTCGACCACCTGCCCGACACCGAGGTGAAGCGGGCGTTGCAGCAGCTGCCGGAGGACTTCCGCATGGCCGTCTACCTCGCCGATGTCGAGGGCTTCGCCTACAAGGAGATCGCGGAGATGATGGACACCCCGATCGGCACCGTGATGTCACGACTGCACCGTGGCCGGCGCCAGCTGCGTGAGCTGCTGACCGAGTATGCCGCGGACCGCGGCTTTGCCAAGGCGGCGGACCGATGAGCTGCGGGCGCGGGACGGGCGAGGACCCGCTCGAGGGCACGGACTGCTCCGAGGTGCTGTTCCGGGTGTTCGAGTACCTCGACGGCGAGATGACCGCCGACGACACCGCGAAGATCAAGGCCCACCTGCAGGAGTGCGGGCCGTGCCTGCACGAGTACGACCTCGACCAGGCGCTCAAGGCGCTGGTCAAGCGGTCGTGTGCGGGGGAGACGGCGCCGGTGGCGCTGCGGACCCAGATCATGGCCCGCATCACCACGATCCGCTACGAGATCAGCGAGTAACACGCAGCCGCAGGTGACATGACGAAGGGGCGGGACCGACAACTGTCGGTCCCGCCCCTTTCTCGTGCGTCGGACGCGGCTCAGGCGTTCGGGCGACGGCCGTGGTTGGCCGCACTGCCCTTGCGCGAGCGGCGCTTGCGGGCGCGCTTGCTCATCGTGATCTCTTCCGTCGGGGTAGGCGCACCCGAAGGGTGCACCGCAAACGGCACCCATTCTCGCACACGCCCCGGGGGGACCTGACCTACTCACGGGTATCACCACCAACGCAGGCAAATCGCGCCCAAAGGAATGACTGAATTTCCAAGACTTGGTCAAGAACCAGTAAGGGCCGATGCAAGAACGCTGGTTGCGGGCATCATAGTCCTGCTGACCAACCGCACCCCTGGCTGTTGGCGGCTAGTACTAGCTCGACCCGTCCAAAGGGACGATGCACAAGTCGGGCATTAGGAGCATTAGTCATGAAGGCCATCACCACCCTCTTCGAGTCCATCCTCTCCACCGACGAGTCGATCGTCTGGCGCCCCACCGACGGCCCGACTGAGTACTCCCGCGGCTGGAAGTGGGACCCGGCTGCGCCGGCTGCGCGCGGCTGGAAGTGGGACCCGATCGACGCCGCCTGACCCCAGCTCGCACGGGGCTCACGCGGCCCAGCCCGAATCGTCTGCCGCCGACCGGCTCAACCCGGTCTGTCGCAATGGTTCCGCTGTGCGCTGTCCGGTTGAGCCGTAGATTTGCCCCGTGAACGAGGACTCGGGGCGAGACGTCAAACCATCTCGCCTGGGCAGCGCATCCACCGTCGCGTTTGCGATCGCGACGGCGACATTGGCCGTGCTGCTCCTTGCCGTGGGCTGGTGGCAGACCGGGCCGCCGCATGACTGGCTCGCGATCCTGGTCCTGTCCTCGTTCGGTCTCAGTGCCTGGCTGCTGCGTGAGTCCCACGTCGGAGCGCGGGTCCAGCTGAACTTCATCAGCATCATCCTGCTCGCCGCAGCCGTCATCGTCGGCCCGGTCGGTGCAGGACTGGTAGGGGCAGTGGCCCTGGTCCTCAACTTCGACCGAGCTCCATGGGTGGCCCAGGTATTCAACATCGCGATGTTCTCCAGCGTCGGTTCGCTGGGCGGTTTGGTGTACCTGTGGTCCGGCGGCATGGACGAGATCGGTCGCAGCTCTGGGGTCGGCCAGTTGCTTCTGGGTGTCGGGCTGCCCCTTATGATCGCCGACGTCGCGCAGTGCATCCTGAACGCAGTCCTGATCGCTGGGATCCTGCGGGTGTCGGGCGGGACCCCACTGCGGTCCTCCATCGTTCAGCTGCTTGGAAACAGTGGCTTGGCCTACGTCGGCTACGGGGTTGTCGGGTTCCTGTTCGTCGTGCTGTGGATTCCCGCCGGGGTCGGCTGGTTCAGCGCGGTCCTGGTCTTGGCCCCCTTGTTCGTGGCCCGCTGGGCTTTCGAGCAGTACGGCGAGGAGTTCCGGGCGCACGAACGCACCCTGCGGGCACTGGTCAGCGCTGAGGAGAAGAAGGAAGCGGGCAACATCGGTCACAGCGAGCGAGTTGGTCAGCTGAGTGAGTGGATTGCCGAGGCAATCGGGTTGGGGCACAAGGAGACTCAGGACGTTCGTACGGCTGGCATGCTGCACGACGTCGGGACGGTCGCTGTGCCGAGTCGGCTGCTGCGGGGCCGCGAGCCACTGACCGACGCCGGGATGGTCGAGCTTGCCGCGCACGCTCGCGCCGGGGTGCGACTGGTCGAGGGCATCGGGTTCCTCCGAGACTCGCTCGAGGGCATCGCCCACCACCACGAACGCTTTGACGGCCGGGGCTACCCATCAGCCCTGGCTGGGCAGGAGATCCCAATGGCGGCGCGGATCGTGGCGGTCGCCGACACCTTCGATGCCCTCACCACACCTCGCCCATATCGTGCTGCGCACACCACCGTCGAGGCGCTCCGGATGATCCACGAACGGGCCGGCGTGCAGTTCGATCCGGTTGTGTGCGACGCCCTGACCAAGGCTCTGGCCCGCCATCCGTGGGCACACCGAGGTGGCGAGTCGGTCGCATCGGGCTCGGCGGATGCGGTGATGCACTACGATGAGCCAGAGTTCTCGGACTTGCTTGCCGAGCGCGCCGATCTCCGGGCACTGGTCCGGGACAGGGAGATCGGCGCGAGCACCGCACGCCAGGCAGCGGGCAGGGCCGGAATGAGGGTGCCGTGACGAGGCGCTGGCGTGGTGCGGCGGTCCTCAGCGCCGTCATCGCCCTGGTCGGCGCGAGCGTGGTTCTGGTGTCCACTGCTCTGGCCGCCCCCGAGCTGAAAGTGCTCAGCAGTGCCGTCGTTGGGCGGCTGGCCCTGTTCTTCGTCGTCATCTCGCTCGGCGAGCTGGCTCGCGTCACCATTCTCACGGGTCGCGAGTCCGCGCCGATGTCGACTGCTGCTGCCCTCGGGCTTGCCACGTCCACCCTCATCGACCCGGGTGACGCGCCCGTCTCCAGCGCGGTGATCACCTGCACCATCTCCTGGGCCATGCTCGTCGGGGCCATCCTGCGCCGCACCCGGACTCGCGCCCAGTGGGGCGACACGATGGCGCGGATTGCGGGGGCGGCGATGGCTCCGCTCCTGTATCGCTGGGTCGAGTACGACGGGCGCACCCTGGTCGAGTGGCAGCAGGTATGGGAGCACAAGCGGTGGCTCGTGGCGTTGGCCATGGTCGCAGTCGGTGGCGTCGCCATGGCAGTCGACCTCATCCTGGAGGCAACCATGCGGGCAGGGCGCCAGGACGCACCTCTCCTGCGCAGCATCGCCGACGAGTTCCGGTCGGCCGGGGGCCTGGCCACCGCTCTGGCCACGTCCGGCGCGCTCATCTCCCTGGGCGAGTACGCCTTGGGAATGTTGGCTCTGCCGCTGTTCCTGTTCCCCCTTGCGCTGACCTACTTCGCGGTGCAGCGATTCGCCTCCATCCGCCGCACCTACCGGCAGACGATCGGTGCGCTGTCGTCCCTCACCGACGTCGCGGGGTACACCACCGATGCGCACGGCAGCAGGGTCGCCGAGCTCTCCACCGCGATCGGACGTGACCTCGGCATGAGTGCGAATGACCTGACCGACCTGGAGTACGCCGCGCTGCTGCACGACCTGGGGCAGGTCGGCCTGCGGGAGCCCATTCCGCACGGGGCGACCGTCATGGCTGCTCCCGCCGACCAGCGGCGCATCGCGCTCGACGGCGCGGAGATCGTGCGGACGACGGGCGTGCTCGACGAGGTCGCTGCCGTGCTGGAGGCTCAGACGACGCCGTACCGGCAGGTGCGCGAGTTCGGTCAGGATCTTCCGCTGTCGAGCCGAATCATCAAGGTGGCCAACGCCTACGACGACCTCGCCGGTCCCGACGGGATCGGCGACGAGAGAGCGATGGAGCGCATCCACCTCGGCCTCGGGTACGAGTACGACCCCAGGGTCGTGGAGTCGCTCAGCCGGGTGCTCGCCCGACGTCGACGCACGTCCGGGAACTGATCCACACCGCCGGCGGTCCGGGGCGGACAGGTGGCCTGCCCGCGGAGGTGAGCACGCGGCATACCGGCGGGTGGTCTCGGTGACCGCACGCGAAGGGGCGGGGCCGACGAACGGCCCCGCCCCTCAAGGGTTCTCGCGAGGTGCGACTAGGTGACGGGACCGGCCGTGAGCTGGTCGTCCATGTCACGGTGCTTCTCGACGCGGGGGTCGCCCGCATCGGCGAAGTAGTCACCCTTGATCGTGTCGTCGCGGCCGTTGGACACCTTGAGCGCATTGAGGATCACGGTGATGATCACGGCCACGAGGATGTTGATGACGAAGGCCGACATCGCGATGTAGCCCAGCTTGCCGATGACCGGCATGTTCGCCAGCGAGCCACCGAAGTGCTTGGTGGCGGGGGAGGCGACGTTGTATGCCGCGTACGTGCCGTAGATCATGCCGACGAGCCACCCGACGAACAGCGCACGGCGGTGGAACCACCGCGTGTAGAGGCTGAAGACGATGGAGGGGAACGTCTGCAGGATCCAGATGCCACCGAGGAGCTGGAAGTTGATGGCGTTCTGCTTGTCGAGCGTCAGCACGAAGATCAGCGCAAAAGCCTTGACCAGCAACGAAACCAGCTTCGACACCTTGGCCTCCTCGGCGTGCGAGGCGTTCGGCTTGATGAGGTCGCGGTAGATGTTGCGGGTGAAGGTGTTGGCCGCAGCGATCGACATGATCGCCGCCGGCACCAGCGCGCCGATCGCCACAGCGGCGAAGGCCACGCCGGCGAACCAGCTGGGGAACATGTCCTCGAACAGCTGCGGGATCACCAGCTGCGCGTTCGGCTTGCCGTCGAGCCCGATCGGCTTGGTACCAGCGGCAATCGCGACCCAACCGAGCAGCGCGAGCAGGCCGAGCACGAAGCTGTAGGCCGGCAGGATCGAGGCGTTGCGGCGGATGGTGTTGCGGTTCTGGCTGGAGAGGGTCGCCGTGATCGAGTGCGGGTACATGAACAGCGCCAGGGCGGAACCGAGGGCCAGGGTGGCGTACGCCCAGTGCTGCGCAGCGCCCGGGATGAACGCGCCCGTGGGCTTGCTCGGGTCGGCCAGGCTCGGTTTGGCCATCTTGGCCTCGGCCGCACCGAAGATCGCGTCCCAGCCGCCGGCGATCTTGCCGGGCAGGTAGATGATCGCGACGATGATGACGAGGTAGATCAGCGTGTCCTTCACGAACGCGATGACCGCCGGCGCGCGCAGCCCACTGGAGTAGGTGTACGCCGCCAGCAGCGCGAACGCGATGAACAACGGCGCGTCCTTGGCGATGATGTTCTGCGAGCCGCCCACACCCGCGACCTCGAGCACCGCCTGGATGCCGACGAGCTGCAGGGCGATGTAGGGCATCGTCGCCAGGATGCCGGTGACCGACACCGCGAGCGTGAGGAGCTTGGAGTTGTAGCGGCCCTTGACGAAGTCGGCCGGCGTGACGTAGCCGTGCCGGTGACTGACCGACCACAGCCGCGACATGAAGATGAAGATGATCGGGTAGAGCACGATCGTGTACGGGACGGCGAAGAAGCCCGCGACCGCGCCCGTGGCGAACATCGCCGCCGGCACCGCGACAAAGGTGTATGCCGTGTAGAGGTCGCCACCGAGCAGGAACCAGGTGACCCACGTGCCGAAGCGGCGGCCACCGAGACCCCACTCGTCGAGGGACTCCATGCTGTCGGCGCGGCGCCAGCGGGTCGCCCAGAAGCCCAGGCCCGTGACCACGAGGAACAGCACGATGAGCACGGTGAGTGCGACACCGTTGACGCCGGTGCCGGTGGCCGCCGGCGTGGCCGCTGGCGTGGCCGTCGGGATGGCTGCGAGGGCGGCGGTGTTCATCGGGCCACCTCGTCACCGTCGCGGTCGGCCTCGCGGTGCATGGGCCGGTGCGGCCGCGCCTTGAGGACCAGCCGGTATGCCGTGTAGGTCATGGCCGAGCACAGGAACACCCAGAGGAACTGGTACCAGATGAAGAACGGCCAGCCGCCGAGCTTGGGCTCGACCTTGGCGTAGCTGCTCACCCACATCAGGGCGATGATCGGGATGGCCAGCAGGACGCCCGCGGCGGCGAGCAGTCCTTTGTTGGCTGGTGGGATGGTGTCGTGGTCGACTTCTCGGTCGTTGCTCACGTCGTGAACCTCCGCGTGCGTCAGGGGCTGCCTCCGCGCAGTCCGCTGAGCACCGTAGACCCGACCAGCCGGTAACTGGGGGATGTCACATGCGTCACTTCGGTAACAGAGGTCGCAGCAGCTACCGAGGCGAGACGCAGAAATGGCCGGTTCTCGGGTCCTTGGTCGGGATACCGACCACAGGTCCGAGAACCGGCCACCTCGTGCTGGAGACCGCGGGGGCGTCAGCCCTTCTTGGTCTCTTTGAAGATGCGGTCGACCTCGTCGATCTTGGCGAGCAGCTCGTCGGCCACGGACTCGTCGAACGAGCCCTTGGTGCCCGACGCGCCGGCCAGCTTGGTCGCCTCGTTGATGAGGGTGTTGAGCTCGGGGTACTTCTCGAAGTGCGGCGGCTTGAAGTAGTCGGTCCACAGGACCCACAGGTGGTGCTTGACCAGCTCGGAGCGCTGCTCCTTGATGATCATCGCGCGCATGCGGAAGTCGGGGTCGTCGGGGTTGTCGGCGACCTTCTTGTCGATGGCCTTGATCGACTCGGCCTCGATGCGGGCCTGGGCGGGGTCGTAGACACCACAGGGCAGGTCGCAGTGGGCGCTGACCTCGGTGGTGCGGAAGAAGCGGGAAAGCATGAAAATCCCTTCTGCGAGATGGATGATCACGTGCTCCCTCAACCTACCCCCGCGCCCGCGGCGACGCACCGGTGGGCCCTGTGCCACACGGCATACGGACAAGGCGTTGACGGTATGCCGCGTGGTCGCCTCGGCGACCGCGCGCCCGTTGGCCTCGCTAACGTGCCTTGTGCGGGGGTTGGCGTCGGCGGCGTCCGGGCCACCGCAGCCGGTGCGGCAGCCGGAACAACACGAGAGCACGGATCTGGTCACGTGCGAGCGAACCGATGCCATAGGTCCACGAGTCGGCCACGCCGAGCTCGCCCTGGTTGTCGGCCTCGACCCAGTACCGGGTGGGGTCCTCTGGGTCGAGCATCGTGACGCGCTTGATCGCGAGCGGGCGCGGCATACCGGCATCGTCCGGGGGGAGGCGCACGATGGCGAGGCGTCCGAGCTTCGGGGGAGCGCCGCGCAGGACGACGAGGCGGTCGCCGGTGTGCAGGGTGGGCTCCATCGAGCGACCGCGGACGCGGACGAGGCTGAGGCCGAGACGGGGCACGGGTCGTTCTCCTGAGTGGACGCGAGGGGGCGCGAGGGGCGCCATGCCGGGGCCCATCATGCTCGCCGGACGAGCGTCGACACCACCGCCAGATGCCCGGACTTCCTGACGTCTGCCGGAGTCGCGGTGACAGGGCTACGATCCGAAGGTTGGAGCGCGCCGGGCAGAGCCGCTCGGGGGAGACTTCGACCTTGCCAGGGGAGGGCAATGATGTTCCGACGTTCACTGGTCGCGCTGACGACCGCGGCCCTGTGCGCCATGACCGCCGTCGCGCACGCCGACACCACGCCGATCGCCGAGACCGGGAAGGTCCGGTTGTCCGGGGCGGACCGCTACGCCACGTCGGTCGCGATCTCGCGCAAGACGTTCACCACCCCGCAGGACCGGGTGGTGATCGTCTCTGGCGAGGACTGGCCCGACGGTCTGGCGGCGGGTCCGCTCGCGGCACGGTGGAAGGCACCGGTGCTCCTGGTGTCGCGCAAGGGAGTGCCCGCTGTGGTGCGCGCCGAGTTGCAGCGACTGCATGCCCGCCAGCTGATCGCGGTCGGTGGGCCGGCAAGCGTCCCGGAGTCGGTGATGCGTGAGGCCGCGCAGTGGTCGAGCTCGGCCGCGCGCGCGTCGGGCGCGAACCGCTACGAGACGGCCGAGGCGGTCGCCCGCTCGATGACATCGGTGGACGCGGTCTACCTGGCGTCGGGCACGAGCTTCGCCGACGCGCTGAGCTCGGGGGCGGTGGCGGCCGCCGAGAACGGCGCGGTGCTGCTCACCACCACGTCGGCGTTGCCGGCAGCAACCAAGCGAGCCCTGAGCGACACCGCGCCGTCCAAGGTGGTCATCGTCGGTGGCCCGAGCGTCATCTCGCCGGCCGTCGAAAGCCAGGTGCGGGCAGCCCTGCCCGGCGCGACGGTGACCCGCGTCTACGGCTCCGACCGCTACTACACGGCCTTCCTGCTGGCCATGCCGCGGTGGGGTGCAAGGGAGGGCGGGAGCAACATCTTCTACGCGTCGGGCACCTCGTTCGCCGACGCGCTCTCGGGTGCGCCTGCGGCATACGTCAACGACGCCCCGATCCTGCTGACCCGCGGCACCTGCACCCCCGGGCCGACGGAGTTCATGGACCAGGAGGTCACCATCAAGCTCAAGGTGTTCCTCGGCGGCCCCACCGTTACGTACTCGGGCTCGCGCATCTGCCCGTGACCTGACGCGGTCGAAAGGCCAGCCCAAATCGGGCATTTCGCTGTTCGGCGGGACGTCCAGCTCGTACGCTTCGCCTGCACTGTCCGGATGCCCCGGACCTTCCACCGAACGGACCCACAGATGAACAGACGTCGTTCCCTTGTCACCGCCGCGCTGGTCTCGGCTGTCACCGCCGGACTCGCCCTGGCCGGCGCGGGCGGCGCCTCGGCCACGTCGACGCCGATCACCCAGACCGGGGCCGTACGGCTCGCGGGCGCCGACCGCTACGCCACGGCCGTCAAGGTCTCGCAGCGCACGTTCAAGGCTCCCCAGACCAACGTGGTCGTGGCCTCGGGGGAGTCGTGGCCGGATGCACTCGCGGCCGGCCCCTTCGCGGCATCGCTGGATGCGCCGTTGCTGCTCGTGCGCAAGAACAGCGCACCCCAGGTGGCCATCGACGAGCTGAAGCGGCTGCGACCCAGCAAGATCTACCTCATCGGTGGCCCCGGCGCGATCTCCGATGCGACCTGGTACAAGCTGATGGACCAGGTGACGTGGGAGAGCTCCGCGGAGCGGATCGCGGGGCGCGACCGCTACGCCACCGCCTTCGAGGTGCTCAACCGGATGGACGGGCTCGGCGCCGTCTACGTGGCCTCGGGTGCCACGTATGCCGATGCGCTGGCTGGCGGTGCGGCCGCGGCCGTCGAGGGGGGCGCGCTCGTGCTCACCCCTCCGACCAGCCTCTCGTCCGGTGCCGCCAGGGGAGTGGGGCGCACCAACCACGTCGTGATCCTCGGTGGAACGGGCGCTGTCTCGGCAGGCGTCGAGCGACAGATCAGGTCCGCCGCCGGTGGCGCAACGGTCGACCGCGCCGACGGCGCCAACCGGTACGAGACCGCTGCGATCGTCGCCGACGCCCTGTGGGGGTCGACCGGTGCGGACGCGGTGTTCTTCGCCTCCGGCACCAGCTTCCCCGACGCGCTCGGCGCGACGCCCGCGGCATACGTCAACGACGCACCGGTGCTGCTCACCAGGGGCACCTGCACGCCGGAGCCGACCGCGGTCATCGAGGAGCAGCTGGCGCCGAGGACCGGCGTCTTCCTGGGTGGGTCGTCGGTGACCTACTCGGGTGCCCGCCTCTGCTGAGCCGGTAGACACGACAAGGGCCGGCCCGGGAGGCAACTCCCGGGCCGGCCCTCGTCGTGTGTGTTCAGGCCGAAGGGGTGGCTTCCGCGTCGTCCTCCTCCTGGCGCATGCGACGCAGGAACGACTTGGTGCGCTCGTGCTGCGGGTTGTTGATGACGTCCTTGGGCGCGCCCTGCTCGACGACGACACCGCCGTCCATGAAGACGACCCGGTCGGCGACCTCGCGCGCGAACGACATCTCGTGGGTGACGACGATCATCGTCATGCCGTCCTGCGCGAGCTGGCGCATCACCTTGAGCACCTCGCCGACGAGCTCGGGGTCGAGCGCGGACGTGGGCTCGTCGAAGAGCATCAGCTTGGGGTCCATGGCCAGGGCCCGCGCGATCGCGACGCGCTGCTGCTGGCCGCCGGAGAGCTGCGCGGGGTAGGCGCTCGGTTTGTCCTTGAGGCCGACCTGGTCGAGGAGCGCGAGCGCGCGTTCCTTGGCCTTGGCCTTGGACTGGCCGGCGACCTGGACCGGCGCCTCCATGATGTTCTCGAGCGCGGTCATGTGCGGGAAGAGGTTCCAGCGCTGGAAGACCATGCCGATCTCGCGGCGCTGCGCGGCCACCTGCTTGTCGCTGAGGTGGTGCAGGTGGCCGTTCTTCTCGGCGTAGCCCATGAGGTCGCCGTCGACCCAGATGCGTCCGCCGTCGATCGACTCGAGCTGGTTGATGCACCGCAGGAACGTGGTCTTGCCCGACCCGGATGGGCCGAGGAGGCAGACCACCTCACCCTTGGCGACGTCCATGTCGATGCCCTTGAGGACCTCGTTGCCGTGGAACGCCTTGGTGACGTTGACGGCGTGGACGAGCGGGTATGCCGTGGTGCCAGTTGCCGTCGTCGGTTGCGTTGCGCTCATCAGGCTCCTCCCGCTCCGGCGCGGAAACGCAACTTGGCCAGCATCGAGGTATCGCCCCGCGCCGGGCCCGTGCCGAAGCCGCGGCCGAACCGCTTCTCCAGGTAGTTCTGCCCGACCATGAGGACCGAGCAGACGATGAGGTACCACAGGGTCGCGGCCACCATGGTCGGCATGATCTGCAGCGTGCGGGTGCCGATCGCCTGGGTCTGGAAGAACAGCTCGGTCGTGACGGGCAGTGCCAGCAGGAGCGAGGTGTCCTTGACCATGGCGATGGTCTCGTTGCCGGTGGGCGGCACGATGACGCGCATCGCCTGGGGCAGCACGACGCGGCGCATGGTCTTGCCGCTGGACATGCCGAGGGCGTGGGCGGCCTCGGTCTGGCCCTTGTCGACGGACAGGATGCCGGCGCGGGCGATCTCGGCCATGTAGGCGGCTTCGGACAGGCCCAGGCCGATGATGCCCATGGCCAGGGTGCTGCTGAACTGGTTCACGTCCAGGGAGAAGAACGTGAGGTCGTTGCTGAGCCCGAGGAGCCCGGCGATCTGCTTGCCGAAGGGCACGCCGATGTCGAACGTGCTGTAGAGGTAGCCGAGCCCGGTGCCAAGGATCGTCAGCAGCACGTAGCGGGGGATGGCCCGGAAGAACCACGTGTAGACGAATGACACTCCGCGCAGGACCGGGTTGGTCGAGAGCCGCATGATGCCGACGATGATGCCGAGACCGACGCCGAGCACCATCGCGCCGACGGTGCCGAGGATGGTGCCCTTGACGAGGCCGTCGAGCACCGGGTTGTAGTTCATGACCCGCAGCGCGAACGGGAAGTCCCACTTGTCGTTGGTCACGAACGAGCTGATCATCATCGCGACGAGGATGGCGATGACCACGAGGGCCACCCAGCGCCACGGGTGGGGGACGGGCCGGGCGTTGATCGGCCCCGGCCGCTCGTCGGTGGTGTCTGTCATGTGCACCTCACCTCGGGGGTCGCGTCGTGGCGACCACGTGTCGTGCCCAGCAGGTCCTGGTCGTCGAACCGCTGGGGGAACCGTACTCCGCGAGCGCGCGACGGGCGCCGAACCCGTTGGTCCGACGCCCGTCGCGAGCGTGTCGTCAGCGCGTCACGGGTTGACCTGGAAGTCCCCGATGGCGCCGGAGGCGTTGCCCCACTTGTCGAGGATCTTGTCGTAGGTCCCGTCCTCCTTCAGCGCCTTGAGCGCGACGGCGAAGGACTGGGCAAAGTCGGTCTCGTCCTTGGGGATCACGACGCCGTAGGGGGCGGCGTCGTAGATCTCGCCGAGTGCCTCGAGCTGACCCTTGGTCTGCTGCACGGCATACAGGCCGACGGGGGAGTCGGCGAGCATGGCGTCGGACTTGCCGGAGACGACGCTCGCGGTGACCTTGCTCTGGTCGGCGTCGACGATCTGCTTGATGGCGGGCTTGCCCGCGTCGGTGCACTTCTTGGAGCGGGCCGTCAGGTCGTCGATCTGGACGGTGCCCTTCTGGACGCCGATGTTCAGGCCGCAGGCGTTGTCGGGGTCGACCTTCTTGGGGTTGCCCTTCTTGACGGCCCACTGGGTGCCGGCGTTGAAGTAGCTCACCATGTTGACCTGCTTCTTGCGCTCGTCGTTGATGGTGAACGAGCTGACGCCGATGTCGAACTTGCCCGACTTCACGCCGAGGATGATGGTGTCGAAGCCGGCGTTCTGGAACTCCGCCTTGAGCCCCATCTTCTGCGCGACGGCGGTGAAGATGTCGACGTCCATGCCGACGACCGTCTTGCCGTCGGTGTCGAGGAACTCGTTGGGCGCGTAGGACGCGTCCGAGCCGATGACAAGCTTGCCGGCCTGCTTGATCTTGTCGGGCACGCCGGCGGCGAGCTGCGGGTCGACGGCGGCGGAGGTGGAGCTGGAGCTGCTGGAGCCGCTCGAGGAGCTGGAGCCGCTGCCGTCGAGGGAGTCGGAGCCGCAGGCCGACAGGGCCAGTCCGGCGGTGACCATGCCGGCCAGCAGCATCGTGGTCGAGCGGAGTCGGGGAGTCATTCGGGTCGTTCCTTCCAGGTATGCCGCGTGGTCCCGGCGGCGCGGCCGCCGGGTCGGTGCCAGGCGCGGTCGGCGCCCCACAGTGCGTGGGTGACTGAGCGGCATACTGCCACCTCACAAGGCGACACGGGTCACACTCGCGTCACGACGGTGGTCAACATCCTCCGTTCGTGCAAACATGTGACCAGCGGGTAACCCCCGCTCTCGCGATCAAGGCCACACCCCGGCTGTTCCACTGACCAGCGACCGTGCTGGTGTGACCCGCGCTCCACCCCTCCCTTCCCTGAGGTGACTCGTCATGTCTGCGAACCCGTCGTACCCGCTGTTCGACCCGAGCGACCCGGTCTTCCGGGCGCACGAGGGCGGCAAGCTCGGGGTACACGCCACGCAGCCGTTGCGGGACCGGGCCGACCTGTCGCTCGTCTACACGCCCGGTGTGGCCGACGTGTGCACGGCCATCGCCGCCGACCCGACGCTCGCGGCGGCATACACCTCGCGCGCCAACACGGTCGCGGTGGTGACCGACGGCACCGCCGTCCTCGGGCTGGGTGACATCGGGCCGTTGGCCGCGCTGCCGGTCATGGAGGGAAAGGCGGTGCTGTTCAAGCACTTTGGCGGGGTCGACGCGGTGCCGGTGTGCCTGGAGACGGGCTCGGTGGACGAGCTGGTCGAGGCGATCGTGCGGATCGCGCCGACGTACGGCGGGATCAACCTCGAGGACATCTCGGCGCCGCGGTGCTTCGAGATCGAGAAGCGGCTCCAGGAGCGGCTGGACATTCCGGTGTTCCACGACGACCAGCACGGCACGGCGATCGTGACGCTGGCCGGGCTGATGAACGCCGCAACGGTGGTGGGCCGTGAATTGTCGTCGCTGCGGGTGGTCGTGTCGGGCGCTGGTGCGGCCGGTGTCGCCGTGACGCGGCTGCTCGCCCGCGCCGGCGTGACGGACATCGTCGTGTGCGACTCGCGCGGTGTGCTGTCGACGTCACGGTCGGATCTCGGTGGTGCGCCGCACAAGCGGCGGCTGGCGGCGACGACCAACCCGCGTGGCGTGGTCGGCGGGCTCAGTGACGCGCTCATGGGGGCGGACGTCTACATCGGTGTCTCGGGCGGGCAGGTGCCCGAGGCCGACATCGCCCGGATGGCGCCCGACGCCATCATCTTCGCGCTCGCGAACCCCACGCCCGAGGTGCCGATCGAGGTCGCCCACCGGTATGCCGCGGTCGTCGCCACCGGGCGCTCGGACCACCCGAACCAGATCAACAACGTGCTGGCGTTCCCCGGGGTGTTCCGGGGTGCGCTGGACTCGGGCGCGGCTCAGGTGACCGAGGCGATGAAGCTGGCCGCCGCGTCAGCGATCGCCGGCCTGGTGGCTTCGCCCACGGCTGACGAGATCGTGCCCTCGGTCTTTCAGGAAGGCGTCGCCGACGCCGTCGCGCAAGCCGTCGCCAATTTGACCTAGGGACGTCTGCGATCGGCAGGTGCGGCTCGGTGCCATGGGACGCCTGATGGCCCGGTCTGTCCCGCTATCGTGTGCTCCATGTCTGGGACCGTGAGCGTGGGCCGCCCACTGCGATATGAACGAGTTTTGGCCCTTGGGGCCCACACCGATGATATCGAGTTGGGGTGCGCCGCATTCTTGAGCCGGTTGGTTCGCCAAGGCGCAGAGGTCGCGGTTGCTGCCTTCTCCAGAGCTGAGCTGAGCCTGCCGGACGAGTTCCCACGAGACACGTTGGAGTTGGAGTTCCGCAACTCCATGAAGCACATAGGCGTTTCGGATCAGCTATATATGGGTACGCTGCCGGTGAGGGCCTTTCCGACGCACCGCCAAGAAGTCTTGGACGAGCTTGTCAAGATCAACCGCGAATTCGACCCGGACCTCATATTGACCATGAACAGCAAGGACACTCATCAGGATCACGAGGTCGTCCACAACGAGAGCGTGCGCGCTTTCCGCGGCAAGACCCTGTTGGGGTACGAGATCCCATGGAACCAGCAACAGAACATCATCAACCTGTTCGTAGAGGTATCCGAAGAGGACATCTCAACGAAGATCGCCATGTTGCAGGAGTACAAGAGTCAAGTCGCGTTGAACCGACCGTATGTGAACCAGGACTTCGTGCGTAGCGCGGCGGTATTCAGAGGCTTCCAAGCTCGCAAGCCCTTGTCGGAGGCCTTCGAGGTGATCACCATGAGTTGGGATCTCTGATGCACACCTTTGGCGACGTCGCACGAGTTCTTGGCACGACTAGCCGACGCCCTGATGCGTCGATCCTCGGGGTGTCGGCGTCGTCATCGCCGGAGCCTGGGACACTGTCGTTCATTCAGGCCGAGTCAGTTCCGTTCGAGGCTGTATCGGCCTTTCCTGACACGCTGTTCCTCGTGCCCAACGGGTCAGAAGCGGCCCAGAGCGACAACACCATCGAAGTCGCAAACCCGCGTTTGGCGTACGCACTCGTTTTGCGAGACCTCTTGGTAGAGGAGCACGAAACGCAAATTGCCCCGACTTCTGTCGTCGGTCAGGGAGTTGCCATAGGTGAGTCCGTGACGATCGGAGATTTCTGCGTCCTTGAGGACGGGGTCCAAATCGGTGACTATGTTGTGATTGGCCCGCACAGCGTGCTGCGCTCGGGCGTGCGAGTAGGTCCTTATACCCGGATCGGGAGCCACGCCAGCATCGGAGGCCCGGGGTTCGGCTTCGAAATGGACGAGAGCGGTAGGCCGATTCGTATCGGACACCGTGGTGGTGTTGACATCGGCGCGCACGTGGAGATCGGACAGCAGGTCTCGATTGCGCAGGGCACTATCGAACCAACGGTGATTCGCGATCATGTGAAGATCGACGACTGCGTCTTCATAGCCCACAACGTCAGCATTGATGAGAACTCGTTCATCATCGCAGGGGCAGAAATCAGCGGCAGTGTCCGAATCGGCCGTGGCGTCTGGATCTCGCCCGAGGTAACCGTGATCAACAAGGTCTCAATCGGTGACGAGGCTCTCGTCGGTATCGGAGCTGTCGTGGTGCGCGACGTAGAGGCCAACACGATCGTGGCAGGCGTCCCGGCCAAACCGCGTGGCCAGCGTCGAGCTGAATAGAGGACACTGACGCCGTCAGCCACTGCCCACTTGAATGGGTTGACTGGGGCCCCGGCTCGATCGTGCCGGCTTTGGTCGCCGGGTTGACCAATCACTGGGCAATACGAGGGCAACCACGATCGCGGACAGAAAGCCGCCGGTCAGGGTAGCCGTGAAAATGCTGCTGTTGGTTATCCCAACGATCGGCATCACGAACAACAACGCAGCAGAGCCCAGGCTGTGGCGTTGCGTGACGGTGTTAGCTGCGACCAAGAGTAGGCCGAAAAAGAGGCCCTCGACAGCCATTCCCGCATAGCCAGCGTTAAGAAAGCCGTGCCCGAAGAAGTTTACGACCGCGTTTGAATGTGGGTCACCAATAAACGCCCCTCCCACGATGCTTCCCGGCGACTGCGTCTGATAAGGGTTGTCCAGAAAGGGTAGGAGGTCCTGCGAGAAGTTCAATTTGGCCGCGTCTTGGAAAACCCAGACATACGCCCCTACCAAGGCGCCAGGGAGGATCAAGAACCGTCGCACAAACAGAGAAGTGAAGATTTCCGAGCCGAGCATCCAGTCCAGCGCAATTGCCATGAGCGTAAGTGTGGTGATGCCCAACACAAGGCGTCCCGGACCGGGCCGTCTCCCGCGCAGGAGAGCGGCCGTTAAGACGACGGCGCCAATGGAAAGGAGCACAATTTTCTCGCCCGTGGTTAGGTAAATCAGCAATTGACCCAGCACGCCGGCCACGAGGTAAACCCAGCGTCGTTGATAAAGACCCCGCGCCATCAGCAGGGGGTTCAGCACGTTCGATAACGTCGGCACGAGGTACCCAAGGATCGGCGCAGCACCCGCTGATTCCGAGTAGTTCGCTCTTACCGAGTAGACATCTGAGAACGTCAGGTACTGAGTGCGGATACCAACAGCGATCGCCAGGTAGAGGTAGATTCCTATAACGATGACGCTCAGCAAATACCAAAGTAGCGCAGGTGGGGAGCGGATCTCAAATGTCTCCAGGAACCGGACGCGTGCCAATTGACCGATGCCTATTGTTATCCCGGCGATAGTCAAGATCGTCATCCAGCGGGATGAACCCGCGACAGTTCCGCCGAACAGGATGGCCACGGTGGACGGAATCACAGATATTACGTACACCATCCAGACGCCGAACTCCCCGACGCGTCGGAAAGTTGTCGGCAGACTCCAGGCAACGGCGATCAGCAGCAGGAGGACCAGTATGTATTCGGGCCGGGCGGCATCTTCGTATCGCAGACCGGCGTAACTGTAGACCGGCGCAATCTTGAGCTTAAGGATCAGGCGCAAGGTCTCCGCATATCCAGTGACCATCATCGCAATGCCCACGAACGCCAAGGGGGTGCGCCTTTTGTGACTTGATTCCGGGAAGGACAGACCCACCGGCTCCGCCAAGCTGGAGTTTGGCACCCGCATCCTCGCTGTAGCTGATTCCCGACCTGACAGACCAGTCTCAACCGGCATCTTCTGGTGCCAGGCGCCAGGAGATGCCGCCGACTAGCGACTCAGACTGTGCCACACTACCGTCGCCGCGTGCATCACGGCGCGTGTGGACAAGTCGGCGTAGAGGGCGGAAAGTGACGACAGCAGGGTCGGGGTTTCGTCGCGCTGGACTGACTCTGCTCGCTGGAAGCGCAGGCGGCAACTTGGTTGCACTGGCGCTCGCGCCCGTTCTTACGCGGGTTTTCGATCCGACGTCCTTTGGTGCCTTCTCGACGGTCATGGCCACTGCTTCACTGATGGTCGGGTTCTCGTCATTCCGCTTCGAGTTGTTGGCTCAGCGGGTTCCGCGCGAGACGGGTGAGAGCCTCTTCAGGTTGGCACTCTGGTCAATTTTGGCTGTGGGGCTCGTCGTCACAGGGGCGTCGTTTGTGGCATGGAAGCTTGGGGCCGAGCCGATCTGGCTGATGTGCGGCGCTCTCGGCGTCGCTGGCTCCGTCCCACTGGTCTCGTCTGCGATCGCGACATGGGAGAGCAGGTACCGCTGGCTGGCATCGATGAATTTTGCCCAAGGCGCTCTGACTCCCATTGCCCAGATCACCTTGGGCCTAGCGTCTGCCACAGGCGGCGCCTTAGCTGCTGGATTCACAGTCGCTCGGCTTGGCTGGCTCATAAATCTGCGCGCTCTGCGTGGTAGCGGCGAGGCCGCCCCGGCACCTCCCGCACGCCTTCACGACATACTGCGCCTCGACGTACTCCGCTTTGGACTCATCGGGGGCGCGAGTGCTCTTGTCAATGCCGCGGCATCGCAAGCGCCGATTCTTCTGGTGGCCTTCCTGTACGGGCACACTGAGGCGGGCCTATTCGCAATGGCGTTCCGGCTGATCGTTGCGCCATTGGGCTTGGTTGCCCAAGCCGCCTCAGGAGCAGTCGTGGGCGAGGTCGGGAGGTCCGTTCGCGAGCGGCGGTCCGGGATTCACGAACTGATCAGTCATGCCATGCGCGACCTTGCCATGCTCGGCCTCGCGCCAGCTGCCGCGGCTGCGTTGCTGGCCCCTTACCTCGCGCCTCGCATCTTGGGAGAGGCCTGGGCGGACACAGGATGGCTCATAAGTGCTCTTGCTGTGGGTGCGTTGGCGCAGCTGGTGGCTGCTCCATTCGGGCAAGTTCTCATCCTGACCCACCATCAGCGCTGGCTGCTGATCTGGGATGTCTTACGACTGACTCTCACATGCGCAGCCCTCGTGATCCCGCGCGCTCTCGGATGGCCGGTCCTGGCCGGCGTAGGTGCCCTTTCCCTCGGCCAAGCGGTCATGTACGGCGCCTTAGTGGCTCTGGTGCGACAGGCGTCACGGAGCCACGACACGGACAGTGGGGCTTAGCTCACGAAATGACCCGCCGCGTGGCGTCCACCAGCGTGGCTGCTTCGTTTTCGAAGCTGTACTGCTCCCGCGCCAGCGACCGTCCGCGCTCTCCCATCCGGCGCGCCTCATCAGGATCACGGGCTAATTGATCCATCGCAGCTGCCACCGCACGCGTGTCGAATGGATCAACAAAAAGCCCGCATTGATGTTCTTCGAGCATCTCGCGCCACATCATGAAGTTTGAAGCGATGAAGGGGCGGCCGCTAGCCATGTATTCGAAGAGCTTGGTTGGCTGCCCGACCACGTAGTGCTTGAGCGGATGAGCCAGGATGAGCCCGCCGAGTGACTCAGCGATCACGTCTGGAACGTAAGCAGGCGCAATTCGGCCCAGGTAGTCGATATCCGCGCCCGTGCTGCTCATGTCTGCAATGAGGGATGTTGGGCTGGCGATCCCAGCCAGTGCAATGGTTGGGTGGCTCTGCGCCTGCGCACCGCCCTTGGCCATTTCCATCGCTCCGCGGATATCGGTAATCGATCCCACATAGCAGAAAGTTGGCCGTTCGATTAGGGATGGGAACGGTTTCGTCGTCTCGTACTCGCGAAACCACGGAAAGTTTTGAACCAGAATTGTTGATTTGCTCGAGAACGTGCGCGCTATAGCGGGGGTGGCGGCTACCACCACGTCTGCATGGCGGTCTGCGAGATATACCAGGGCCTTAGCGACGAGCGTCGCGATGCGCCGCCTAATCGGCGTCAAATACGGCTTTGCAGTGACCTGCTCAGGAAGATCCTCATGAGCGTCGTAGATGAACGAAACCCGCAGGACGTACTTCACGGCGATCGCAAGTGGTATGAGTTCAGGGTCGTGAATGTGCAAGACTTTGGGACGAGCAGCCAAGAGGTGTCGAAGGATGCCGACCGACCCCGTGAGTGCCCTGAACGCCCTGTTGCCAGTCGCTGGGAGGGCATACACGGGTACGCGGGTGTCCGGCATGTCACCGCTGGTCGGGGCTATGAGAGCTACGTCTAGCCCAGCCTCCTCAAGCGCGCGACACTCCTTCCAGAAGATACGGATATCGCTGGCGACATGGGCGCTCGTCGCGTGAAGAACCTCATGCTTATGACGCGTCATTGGTGTTGCCTTGCACTCATCACGCGCGCAAGGACGGCCTCCAGACTGAGTGCAAGGTGATCGATGTTGTGGTTGGCGGCCACGAAATCTCGTCCAGACATACCCATGGCCGTGCGATCGGCCGGGTCCAAGGCCCGCAGCTTGAGGATTGCGTCGGCCATCGCCTCGGGTTGATCTGGCTGTACGGTGACCCCCGCGCCCGCAGCTCGAACAGGGTCGTGCTCCGAGTGCAGGGCGATGACGACCGGGCGTCCGGCCGCGAAGTAGTCGAACAGTTTGTTGGGGCTGATGCCATGGCGATAGATCGCCTTGTCGGGTACCGGAAGGGCCAGAACATCGGCGCTCTGGAGAGTCCCGTGAACCGCCGCCTTGGGGACGGCCGGGCGAAACTCAGTGTTGGAGAGCCCCAACTCCGCAGCAAGTGCCATCAGAGCCGCCTTGTTCTTTCCGTCACCAACGAGAAGAAATCGGGTTTGCTGGGATGGCGTGAGGGACGACTCGGCGGTTTGCACGAGTGCCGCCGCCCTCAGGAGGTTGTCGAGATTGTTCGCCACTCCGTGGGCGCCGGCGTACATGACAGTAAAGGCCCTTGAGGATTCGGCCGGTCTGGGCATGGGGAGCCGCCCAAGGTCTGCTCCGTTGGGGATGTACGTCACCTCTGGGGCCCGGCTGGATACTGTCCGTACGTGGTCGGCAGTGCCGGGTAGAAGCCCCACGATCGCATTGGCGCTCGCGTAGAGATGCCTCTCGATAGCCCGCAGGACCACGATAAGTGGGTGACGAGGACCGAATCCCATTAGGTCGATCAGCGAGTCTGGCCACAGGTCCCGGACTTCAAGAACGAACGGGACCCGATACCTTCGTGATAGCGCCAGAGCGGATAGGGCGGCGAACGGGTGTGGGCTTGAGCCAACAATTACATCCGGTTCCCGAACCCCGGCCGGACGACGAATACCGACCTGAAGAACCTTGATAGCGAAGCCCACCATGCTGAGTACGCGCCGTACACCATTGGTGACGTGAGTCGCCGTCCGTAGTCGGACAAAGGTCGCCCCCGCGGAGGTCTCCATAGACACGCGTGCGGCCGCGGGTTCCGAAAGGTTCCAGTAGTGCGCGGCTGAGGTAAAGATGAAGGGACGCCATCCAGCTTGGGAAAGTTTTGCAGCGAACATCGCGTGGCGTGTGATCCCCGCAGCTTCAGCCGGTAGGGCGTACTGATTTATCACCCACACCACGGGCTCCCGGGCGGCCAAGTCAGGCCTGCTTTCGGCGTGGGGGTCCTGCAATGCCAACATCGATCCTCTGCTCGGGCCAGTTTTGCTGCTTGTAAGGTAACAGCAGTCCGGCGAGCTCCTAGGCCGTCCGGCCGGATACCTCAGGAGGCCACCAGTCCATGCCCCAAGAACACCTCCCTTTTGCGCTGCCGGACATCAGTGAGGACGAGATCGAGGCGGCCGTCGAGGCGATGCGCAGCGGTTGGCTGACCACCGGCCCACGCGTGGCGGAGTTCGAGCGGGAATTCGCCAACTTTCTCGGCGGTGGGGATATCCAGGCCGTGGCCGTGAACAGCGCCACTGCCGGCTTGCACCTCGCCCTCGAGGCAATCGGTGCTGGCCCGGGTGACGAGGTGATCGTGCCGACCTGGACCTTCACGGCCACCGCCGAGGTGGTGCGATATCTCGGTGCGACTCCTGTCCTCGTCGACGTCAACCCGTCGTCGCTCAACCTCACGGCTGCGAGTGTCGAGGCCGCAATCTCGCCGCGGACTAAGGCGCTGATGCCCGTGCACTTCGCCGGCCTCCCTGTCGACCCGGCGGTGCGCTCCCTGGCCGCAGCACGCGGCATACCGGTCGTCGAGGACGCGGCCCACGCGTTCCCCGCGGACGACGGGACGGGGCCGGTCGGGGCGGGCGACGCCGCCGCCACAGTGTTCAGTTTCTACGCCACCAAGACGATCACAACCGGTGAGGGTGGCATGGTCGTTACGCGAGACCCCGCGCTGGCCCAGCGGATGCGGACGATGCGCCTGCACGGGATCAGCCGCGACGTATTCGACCGCTACCGCAGCACCGCCCCGGCATGGCGCTACGAGGTCGTGGCCCCCGGTTACAAGTACAACCTGACCGACCCTGCTGCCGCCATGGGCCTAGTGCAGCTGCGACGGGCGCGCGCGATGCGCGATCGTCGAGCAGCGATCGCGCAGACGTACCTCGACGCGTTCGCCGACCTGCCCGTCGACCTGCCCGCCCGAGGCGGACGCGAGGTGCTTCACGCCTGGCACCTGTTCGTCATCCGGATGCGTACGGAGGGAGGCAGGTCCCGTGATGCCTTCATCGAGGAGATGGCGAAGGCAGGGGTGGGGTGCAGCGTCCACTTCATCCCGCTCCACCTCCATCCATACTGGCACGACAGCCTCGGAGCACGCCCCGACGACCTGCCGGTCGCGAGTGCCGAGTTCGAACGGGTCGTGAGCCTTCCGGCCTTCTCTGCCATGACCGACGCGCAGGTCGAGCGGGTCGTGGGGGCTGTTCGCCGGGTGCTCACTTGATGGGTTCGGGGGACCTCGACGCCAAGCGGGTCTTCGACCTCGTCGTGAGTCTTGCGCTGCTCGCCGGGCTGTGGCCGCTCCTCGTCGTGATCGCCGTTGCCGTGCTGGTGGACAGTCGTGGGCCTGTGATGTTCCGGCAGGAGCGTGTGGGTCTGGGTGGGCAGTTGTTCCGGATCCACAAGTTCCGGACCATGACCGTGACCCATGACGGCGTCCTGGTCAGTGCTACGGGAGACCGACGGGTCACCCGCGTCGGGCGCGTGTTGCGACGCACCAAGCTGGACGAGCTTCCGCAGCTCCTGGACGTGGTCGCGGGGAACATGAGCCTGGTGGGTCCCAGGCCGGAGGTCCCCTCGTATGCCGCGTTGTGGCCGGCCGAGAGCTACTCCCTCATCGTGTCGGTCCGGCCGGGGGTCACCGACCCGGCCAGCATCCGGTTCCGCAACGAGGCGGACCTGCTGGCCGCGGTGGACGACCCGGACGCCTACTACCGCGACGTGATCCTGCCGGAGAAGGCGCGGATCTACGTGGACTACGTCCGTCGCCGCACCTTCACCGGTGACCTCGGCATCCTTGCCCGCACGGTTAAGTCCGTGCTGCGGCACTGACCCATCTCACCGACGGCATCGTGTCACCCGCCGTCCTTGAAACCAGGGTTTGGCTCAGGTCGGCTTGCTGATCAGCGCAACGACGTGAGTCCTGAGGAACGGCAAGGCCTCAAGGGCGGAGAATGCCGGCCCCAGCCGGGCTGCTCGGCGGGCAATGGGCGGTGCCAAGGTCACCCGTCGCGTCGTCACCATTCCCTCGGGGAACAGTTGCCTGAGCCTACTCACGGGGACCTTGCGAACATCGGGGTTGCGCGGGTTGTCGAACACGAAATCGTAGGACAGTACGACACCTCCCGGACGCGTGAGCTGCCACATGCGGTCGGCCACGGACCGCTGCACTTCGTCGTCGAGGATCGAGGACAGCACCGTCGACTGGTAAACGATGTCGAAGGGCCCACCATCGTCGAGGTCACGGGCATCACCGGCGGTCAGGGTGACGTCCCGGGGAAGGACGCGGCGGGCCTGCTCGACCCGGTCTGCAAGCAGGTCGTTGCCGACCAGGTTTTCTGGCCGAAACCCCCACCTGAGGAAACGCAGCAGGTTACCGCCCGTGCCGCATCCGACCTCCAACAGGCGAAGGCCGGCAAGGTCCGTCAGACCCGCACCGACGAGCAGAGACATGGTGGCGCGGTCGACCGACTGGACGCCGCGAAGCACCTCCGGGCGGGTGAAGCTGTACAAGTCGGGTGCGAGCGTCTTGCGACGCTCGTAGCGCTCCCTGATGTGGTCCAGTTCTTCGTCGGTCACGGTCAGATGCCTGCGACCTGGTTCTGTGAGTATCGTGCCTGGTGCTTCATCCATTGAGCGGTCGCGTCCGCGGAGACATGGGCCACGAGCGCAATCTCCTGAGCATCGAGTGCTGGCACCTGCACAGTCGAGACCAGGGAGTGGGCTGTCTCCCGGCGCTCCTCGTCAGGGGAGAAGAGCTCCTCAGCGAGCTTCTCGCCGGGACGCAGGCCGGTGTAGGTGATCTCGATGTCCCGCCGACCCGACATGCGGATGAGGGTGCGTGCCACGTCGACGATCTTCACCTGCTCGCCCATCTCGAGCACCATCACCTCACCGTCGGAGCCGATGGACGCGGCCTCGAGCACGAGCTGGCAGGCCTCGGGGATGAGCATGAAGTAGCGCCGTACGTCGGGGTGGGTGACGGTGATCGGCCCGCCGCGCTCGATCTGCGCGGTGAACGCGTGGACCACCGAGCCGCGTGACCCGAGGACGTTGCCGAAGCGCACCGACACGTAGCGACCGGGCTCCTGCCGCGCGAAGTCCGCCGTCAGCCGCTCGGCAATCCGCTTGCTGTAGCCGAGCACGCAGGTCGGGTTGGCCGCCTTGTCGGTCGAGATGTTGACGAACGTGCCCACGCCGACGGCAGCAGCCGCGGCCAAGACGTTGTGAGTGCCGATGACGTTGCTCTTCCAGGCCTCCATCGGGTTCGCCTCGAGCAACGGCAGGTGCTTCAGCGCCGCCGCGTGGAACACCAGGTCGGGCCGGGTCGAGGCGAAGACCTCGTGCATGCGCTCGACGTCGCGGATGTCGGCCAGCACCACGGTCTCGTCGTTCAGCAGGCCGTGCCCGGCGAGGCTCATCTGCGTCGCCTGCAGGCCCGACTCGTCACGGTCGAGCAGGAACAGCTCGGCAGGACCGAACCTCGCGATCTGACGGCACAGCTCCGAGCCGATCGAGCCACCGGCCCCGGTCACGAGCACTCGCTTGCCCGCGATCTGTTCGGCGATGACCGCCATGTCGAGGTCGACCGGGCGGCGCCCGAGCAGGTCGGTGAGGTCGACGTCGCGCAGGTCGTGCAGGGTCGGCTTGCCGCCGATGATCTCGTTGACCGACGGCAGCGTCAGCACGCGCAAGCCGGCAGCCACGCCCGCCTCGGTCAGCTCGCGGATCGTGCTCGCGTGCGCGAGGGGGAGCGCGATGATCAGCGTCGAGGCGTCGTACTTGCCCGACACCTTCGTCAGGTCGGAGCGGGTGCCGCGCACCCGGATTCCTTCGATCTTGAGTCGGTGCTTGGTGCGGTCGTCATCGAGCAGTGCGACCGGCGCATACCCACTGTCGGCGTCGCGCAGCAGGCTCCGCGTGAGGCGACGTCCGGCCTCCCCCGCGCCGAAGACGATGGCCGGCTCACGGTTGGCCTCGGTCTGCCGCCGGTTCGTGGTGCGCCAGGCCCGCACGAGGAACCGCACGGCGAACATGCCGACGAGAGCCAGCACGGAACCGGTGAAGGGCACGCTGCGAGGGACGGTGACCCAGTTGGTGGCGAGCACGATGACGATGAGCACGACCGCGGTCACACCGACCGACTTGGCGAGGTCCTCGGTCTCCTCGAACGAGCCGCGCTCATGACCCACGGCATAGGGCCCGATCAGCGCGCCCGATGCGACGTGCACGACCACCGCAACCAGGCACAGTGCGAGCAGCCCGCGCATGGCGATGTCCGAGAAAGCGAAGTCGTACCGCAGCCAGTCTGCGGTCCCGAGTGCGACGGCGTAGATCGCGGCGTCGACCGCCGCCCACATCCATCTGGTGATGCGCATTCGCCTGGTTGGCGTTGCTCGCACGGCACCCTCCCTCCGCCCGCGGAGAGTTTAGCGGTCAACGAGCCCCCCGAAGTCACATTGAGTTAACTTCTGCCCCAACTCTCACAGCTGCACTTGCGCGTACCACGCCTGGCACTCACCATACGCAGGCAATAACTGCAGGTCAGAGGCCTGCGCGAGGCTCGGGGCGGCCGCATCCTTGGCTGAGACGATCGGCTCGATTCCGGCAGGCAGCGTCAGGGAGACATCGGGGTCGAGCGGGTGTATGCCGTGCTCGCGCCCGGGCGCGAAGCCCTCCGAGCAGAGGTAGAGGGCGGTGGAGTCGTCCTCGAGGGCGAAGAGCGCGTGCCCGAACCCCTCTGGCACGAAGACCGCCCGGCGCTCGACCGTGTCGAGCCGGACGGAGTCCCACTGCCCGAACGTCGGCGACCCCACTCGCAGGTCGACGACGAAGTCGATCAACGCCCCGCTCACCGCCGTCACGTACTTCGCCTGCGACGGCGGCACGTCGGCATAGTGGATGCCACGCAGGGCGCCTCGCCGTGACACCGACACGTTGGTCTGCTTGACGGTGAGGTCGCGCCCCGTCGCCTCGCGAAAGGCCTCGAGCTGGAAGGGGGCGGTGAACAGGCCGCGTTCGTCGGGGAACTGCGGGGCGGTCACCTCGAACGCGTCGCGGACGGTCAGCTCGCGGAACTCCATCAGCGCCGCCCGTCCTGCAGCAGCCCCTCGAGGTAGGTGCCGTACCCGCTCTTGGCCAGTCCCGCGGCGAGCTCGCCGAGCTGTTCGTCGTCGATCCAGCCGTTGCGCCAGGCGATCTCCTCGACGCACCCGATCTTGCGACCCTGCCGCGCCTCCACCACCTGCACGAACTGCGATGCGTCCATGAGCCCCTCGAACGTCCCCGTGTCGAGCCACGCCGTTCCCCGCTCGAGCACCGTCACCGTCAGCTGGCCGCGCTCGAGGTATGCCGTGTTGACACCGGTGATCTCGAGCTCACCTCGCGCGCTGGGCTGCATGTCGCGGGCGATCTGCACGACGTCGTTGTCGTAGAAGTAGAGGCCGGGCACGGCATACGACGACTTCGGCTCGGCCGGCTTCTCCTCGATCGACAGCACCTTGCCGTCGTCGCCGAACTCGACCACGCCGTAGGCCGAGGGCTCGGTCACGTGGTAGGCGAACACATGCCCGCCGGTGACGTTTGCGTTGCCGCGCAACGCAGTTCCGAGCCCCGTGCCGTAGAAGATGTTGTCGCCGAGGACGAGCGCCACCGAGTCGTCGCCGATGAAGTCGGCACCGATGAGGAACGCCTGGGCGAGGCCCTCCGGTCGCGGCTGGACGGCATACTCCAGCCGCAGGCCCCACCGCGACCCGTCGCCGAGCAGCCGCTGGAACTGCTCCTGGTCCTCCGGTGTCGTGATGACCAGCACCTCACGGATGCCGGCCATCATCAGCGTCGACAGCGGGTAGTAGACCATCGGCTTGTCGTAGATCGGCATGAGCTGCTTGCTGATGCCGAGCGTGATCGGGTGCAGCCTCGTGCCCGTGCCCCCCGCGAGAACGATCCCCTTCATGGGCATGACGCTATCGGTTCGCGTGGCCGTTACCCTCGTGCGAGTGAAGGTGTTGGTCACGGGGGCAGCCGGGTTCATCGGGTCGAACTTCGTCATTCGGGCGCGCCAGGTGCGACCCGACTGGCAGCTCACGGTGCTCGACGCCATGACGTATGCCGCCAACGTCGCCTCCCTCGACCCCGTCGCCGACGACGTGGCCGTCGTCAAGGGGTCGGTGACTGACGCCGACCTCGTCGACGAGCTGGTCGCCGCCCACGACCTCGTGGTGCACTTCGCGGCCGACTCGCACAACGACAACAGCCTCGACGACCCGTGGCCGTTCATCGACACCAACATCATCGGCACCTACCAGCTGGTCCAGGCAGTGCGCCGCCACGACAAGCGGATCCACCACGTCTCGACCGACGAGGTCTACGGCGACCTCGAGCTCGACGACCCCACGAGGTTCACCGAGAGCACCCCGCTCAACCCGTCGAGCCCCTACTCGGCCAGCAAGGCCAGCGCAGACCTGTTGGTACGAGCGTGGATTCGCTCGTTCGGGCTGAAGGCCACGATCTCCAACTGCTCCAACAACTACGGACCACGCCAGCACCCCGAGAAGCTGATCCCGCGGCAGATCACCGGCATCATCGACGGGGTGAAGCCCAAGCTCTACGGCGAGGGCCGCAACGTGCGCGACTGGATCCACGTCGACGACCACAACGACGCCGTCATCGCCATTATCGAGCAGGGCCGCCTCGGCGAGACCTACCTCATCGGCGCCGACGGCGAGATGAACAACCGCGACATCATCGGGCTCATCCTCGAGCTGATGGACAAGCCCGCCGACTGGTACGAACACGTGCCGGACCGCCCCGGCCACGACCTGCGCTACGCCATCGACGCCTCGAAGCTGCGCGCCGAAACCGACTGGCGCCCAGCGCATCCCGATGTCCGCACCGGTCTCGCCGACACGATCGCGTGGTACCGCGACAACGAGGACTGGTGGCGCACCGCCAAGGTCGTCGCCGAGACCCGCTACGAGAAGCTGGGCCGCTGACGATGCGCTGGGGGATCACCGGTGCCGGTGGACAGCTCGGCCTCGACCTGCAGGTGGCGCTCGCAGTCTCCGGCGTCGACCTGGAGAAGGAGGTCACTGCCTGGAAGCGCAAGGACCTCGACGTCACCGACGCCGACGCCGTGCGCGACGCGGTCCGCGGCCACGACGTCATCGTCAACACCGCGGCATACACGAAGGTCGACGACGCGCAGACCCACGAGGGTGACGCCTTCGCTGTCAACGCGATCGGCGCGGCGAACGTCGCAGCCGCGTGCCGCGAGACCGGCGCCCGCCTCGTGCACGTCTCGACCGACTACGTGTTCTCCGGCGACGCCGACGAGCCGTATGCCGAGGACGCACCGTTCGCTCCGCGCTCGGCCTACGGGCGCACCAAGGCTGCGGGGGAGTGGGCCGTGCAAGCCCACTGTCCGACCGCGTGGATCGTGCGGACGGCGTGGCTCTATGGCGGTGGCGGGCCGAACTTCGTCAAGACCATGGCCCGTCTCGCGCAGGAGCGCGAGACGGTGTCCGTCGTCGACGACCAGCGCGGCCAGCCCACGTGGACCATGGACGTCGCCGACGCGATCCTGCGGCTCGTGACCGACGACGCGCCCGCCGGCACGTGGCACGCCACGAGCCAGGGCGAGACGACGTGGCACGGGTTCGCCCGGGCGGTGTTCGAGGGCCTCGGCCACGACCCGGCGCGGGTGCTGCCGACCACGACCGCCGGATTCCCCCGGCCGGCCCCGCGGCCGGCATACTCCGTCCTCGGCCACGACGCCTGGCGGATGGCCCGGCTGCCCCTGCTGCCACGCTGGGACGAGAGCCTCGCGCGCGCCCTGCCCGACGTCGTGGCACCGAAGTCAGACGAGTCACACGACTGACCACCGGCACAGCGGCGCCGTTAGGGTCGAACCATGCTTGCCGCCTACGCCGAGTCCATCTCCGCTGACGACCCGCTGTCCGGCCTGGTGGTCGGCGAACGACCCGAGCCCGAGCAGCGGGACGGCTGGACCACTGTCACCGTCAAGACCGCCGGCCTCAACCACCACGACGTCTGGTCGCTGCGTGGCGTGGGCCTGCCGGCCGACCGGCTGCCGATGATCCTCGGCTGCGACGCGGCCGGGGTGGACACCGACGGCAACGAGGTCATCGTCCACGCCGTCGTGCCGAGCGACGGCTGGCGCGGTGACGAGACCCTCGACCCCAAGCGGTCGCTGCTGTCCGAGCTGCACCAGGGCACCCTCGCCGAGCAGGTGAGCGTCCCCGCGGCCAACCTCGTGCCCAAGCCGGCCGACCTGTCGTGGGAGCACGCCGCCTGCCTCTCGACGGCCTGGCTCACGGCATACCGGATGCTGTTCACCAACGCGGGCCTCACGCCCGGCGCGACCGTGCTCGTCCAAGGCGCCGGCGGAGGCGTGGCCACGGCGCTGGTGCAGCTGGGCGCGGCCGCGGGCTACCGCATGTGGGTGACGACCCGCGACGAGGCCAAGGGGGAGCGGGCCGTGCAGATCGGCGCCGACCGCGCCTTCGCCAGCGGGGAGCGGCTGCCCGAGCGCGTCGACGCCGTGATGGAGACCGTCGGCGCCGCGACCTGGTCGCACTCGGTCAACTCGCTCAACCCCGGCGGCGCCATCGTCATCTGCGGCGCGACCTCCGGTGACGCACCGGCCAAGGCCGAGCTGACCAAGATCTTCTTCAAGCAGCTGCGGGTGCTGGGCTCGACGATGGGCACGCGTGGCGAGCTGGAGCGGCTCGCGAAGTTCGTGGCGCAGCACGGGATCGAGCCGGTCGTCGACTCGGTCATGCCACTGGCCGACGCCCGCGACGGGTTCGCGAAGATGGCCGGCGGCGACGTCTTCGGCAAGATCGTCTTCTCGGTCTCCTGAGGCGCTCCTTTCTGAGGTGTTCGTGCGGCGGTCTGCGGTCCGTCGGTATGCCGCACGGCTAGCATCAGGGCCGTGCCAGTCCCCACGACGCCAGACCCGGCGGGGCCCCCGAGCGGGAACCCCGTGCGGATCCTCACGGTGTGCACCGGCAACGTGTGCCGCTCACCGTTCCTCGAACGTGCCCTGCAGCGCGGGCTCGACCAAGCCTGGGGGCCGGGACGGTTCGAGGTCCGCAGCGCCGGGACCGGTGCCCTCGTCGGTGAGCCGATGGACCCGCGCGCTGCGGCGCAGCTGGGCGACCTCGGTACTGCTGACGGCTTCGTCGCGCGCGCCATCACCCCGGAGATCGTCGCCCAGTCGGACCTCGTGCTCACCGCGACCCGCGCCCATCGCGGCCGGGTCGTGACGCTGACGCCGCGGGCGCTGCGCTCGACCTTCACCTTCCTCGAGTTCGCCGACCTCGTGAGCGGGCTGCAGGCCGACGGCCCGGAGGCCCTGACTCCCGATGCCGACCCGGCCGACCGGGTGCGGGCGGTCATCGCGGCCATCCCCGCGTTGCGCGCGCAACGGCACCCGCTGACCGACGAGGAGGCCGACATCGTCGACCCCTTCCGGCGCGACGACGCCGTGTTCGTCAGGATGCGCGAACAGATCGTGAGCGGGCTGCCGGCCGCACTGCGCGCCCTGGGGCCGTCGTGAGCGGCAACGGGTTCCCCGGCCGGCTGTCCGGGCGGGCGGCGACGGTGGGACTGGCCGCCTTCATCCTCGTCGACGTGCTGCTCGTCGCGGCCGCCGTCAACCACGTGCGTGGCGGGGCATCAGCGGGGGCAGCCACGGCCGGTTCCTCGACCATCAGCAGCTCGTCCTCGACGTCGTCGGGCGACCCGAGCACCGACGGCACCCCGACGACCAAGGCGCCCGAACCGGCGGTGGCCCTCGAGCAGTTCGTCATCGCCGAGGACGCGCGGACCGGCTGGCGGATCACCGTCGGGTCCTGCGCCGACGGCGGGGCGGCGGTGGCCGTGACGACCAGCGGCGGCGCCAGCTGGACGCCCCGCCAGTCACCGTTCGACACAGTCACCCGGCTGCGGGTGCGGGCCGACGGGACGGCCTTCGCCGTGGGCGGGGACAAGGGGCAGTGCGGTCCGGAGCTGAGCAACACCAGCGACCAGGGCCGGTCGTGGGGAGCGCAGAGTGCCACCGGCGACGCGTGGTTCCGCGACCCGCGGGACGTGCGCAGCATAGGCACCACCACGGGCACCGTGGCCAAGCCGTGCGGCAGCTCCAAGGGCGACCTCGTCGTCGACCTCGCCGTCGGCGACAGCAGCACGGCAGCCTTGTGCGGCAACGGGAAGGTCCTGCGCACCACCGACGGCGGGTCGTGGAAGGCCGCCGGCACGGTCGACGGTGCACGTGCGCTGTCCTTCGGCGGCGACCGGCTCCTCGTGGTGAGCACGATCGACGGGTGCGACGGCCTTGCGGTCGGCCCTGTCGGCGGCGACAAGCCGGCCTGTGTGCCTACGGGTGACGTCGACCCCGGTCAGGCGGCCCTGTCGTGGGCCGACGGCACCTGGTGGCTGCTCGTGGGCGACACGACGTGGCAGTCCACCGACGCGACGGCGTGGCGCAAGTCCTGATCATCCGCTGACCGGCTGGCGGGTGAGGCCGAGCCGCGCGCAGGGGCGGGGCCGTGCGCAGGCGCGAAGCCGGCGACGCGGCATACCTCGCCGTGGTGGTGGTGCGGACCGCTCAGCTGCGCCCGACGCCAGCGAGGCCACGCGACTCGCGGTCGGCCTTGGCCTTGGCCCCGCGGCGGGTGCGCGGCGGGGTCTCCGGTGCGTAACCGTCGCGGTAGTAGTAGGACTCGGCGTCCGCGCCCTTGGTCGGTGCGCGGTTGACCACGAGCCCGAGGACCGAGCCCTTGACCGCGGCGAGCGACTCCAGTGCCCGGGTGACGTGCTCGGTGCGCACGATGCCGCACCCGATCACCACGACGACGCCACCGGTCACGGTGCTGAGGACCGCCGCATCAGTCACCGGCAGGAGCGGCGGGGCGTCGATGATGACGTAGTCGAAGCGGGACTCCAGCTTCTTCAGCGTCGCGGCCATGGCGGTGGAGCCGAGCAGCTCGGACGGGTTCGGCGGCAGCTGACCAGCGCCAAGGACCGTGATGCCCGAGACGCCGAACGGCTGGAGCACGTCATCGAGGTCAGCGCGCCCGATGAGCACGTCGGTGAGGCCGACCGAGCCCTCCATGCCGAGGTAGCGCAGCAGGCGCGGGCGACGCAGGTCGCCCTCGACGATGCAGACGCTGGACCCCGCGTCGGCGAGGCTGATCGCGAGGTTGGCGGTCGTGGTGGTCTTGCCCTCACCCGGCAGGCTTGAGGTGAACGTGATCGAGCGCGGGTGGTTGGCGGCGTCGACGAACTGCAGGTTGGTGCGCAGCGCGCGGAACGTCTCGGCGCGCGGGCTGAGCGGGTCGGCCTTGACGATCAGGGGCGTGCGGGCGCTGTCGGAGTCGTAGCCGATGGTGCCGATCACCGTCTCGTCGGTGACGTCCTTGAGGTCACGCGGCGCCTTGATCGAGGTGTCGAGCTGGTCACGCAGCAGCGCCAGACCGAGCCCGACGAGCAGGCCCAGCACCAGGCCCAGGGCGACGTTGCGCATGGCGTTGGGGCTGACCGGCGACGTGGGGGTCGCAGCGGGTCGCACGATCGAGACCTTCACCGGGCTCTTGGTGTCGGAGGAGACGCGTTCGAGGTCCGTGACGGTGCTGCTGAACTGCTTGCCGAGCGCGTTGGCGATGCTGGCGGCCTGCGCCGGGTCCTGGTTGCGCACGAGCACGTCGATGAGCACCGTGTCGAGCGGCGCACTGGCCGTGATCTGGCCGGCGAGCGCGTCCGGTGTCGTCTTGAGCCCGAGGTCCTTGATGACCGGCTCGAGAACCGTCGGCGTGGTGACGAGGTCGGCGTAGGACTTCACCCGCTGCTGGGTGAAGGTGCCGCCCTGCAGCAGCTGGGTCGTGTCGGATCCACCGGAGGTGGAGACGAACAGCTGCGTGCGGGCCTGGTAGACCTTGGGGCTCCACAACGTGAAGAGTGCGGCCACGGCCACGAGCGCCAACGTGGAGACCAGGATCGTCCGCCACCGTTTGCGCGCGATCCTGAGATAGTCGTGAAGTTCCACCCGTACTCGTTCTCTCGAGCCATCCCGGCTGCGACCGCCGCACGGCGGCTCAATCGGGGTGCCGGTCCGGTCGCGCGACGCTGACGGGGCTCAGTGTGGCACATGTGACTGCTGAGCGCGGAGCCGTGCAGGCCAGCGCGGGTGTCCGGGGTGTGGCGGGTGCGCCGGCCCGGGTCGGCTGGCCGGGTTCAGCTGGCCGGGATCTGCAGCCAGTCGTACCAGCCGTTGTGCAGGACCAGCCACGCGATGAGGCCGTAGCCGGCCTGCCCGGGGTGGTGCGCGACCCGGCTCGCGGCGAGGTCGGCCTGCCACTGCTCGTGCCCGAGCAGCGGGCTGAAGCAGTCGACGAACGGCACCCCGCGGCGCGAGCACACGTCGGCCTGCGCCTCCACCAGGACGTCGAGCTTGCCGTTGAGCTCCTCATCGTCGGTGGGCGGCGGGCTGACGACGAACGTGCCGATGCCGCTGCTGGCCGCCTCGTCGAGGATGTTCGCGAGGTTGAGCCGGTGCCGGGCCAAGGTGATGCCCTTGGCCGCGTCGTTGGCGCCGATCGAGACGACGAGCCGCTTCTCGGAGCGGCCGCGCCAGCGCGGGCCGCACTCGGCCTGCCAGCGGGCGAGCAGGTCGGCGGTCGTGTCACCGCGCACCCCGAGGTTGTATGCCGTGAGCTCCAGGTCAGGGTGCTGGGTGCGCCCGACGACGCGGGAGACCCAGCCCTGCCCCTTGGGGTCGCCGACACCAGCCACCATGGACGCACCCAGGAAGACCAGCGCGACGTCGCGAGGACCCTCGGCGGCCACGTGGAACTCGGCGCTCGGGGTGAAGGTGGGTTCGGTCACGAGAGGTCTCGCTGTTCGGTCGTCATCGGCTCAGTCGTCGTCATCGTCGTCGAGGCGGGCCAGCCAGGTGGCCAGCCGCTCGACCGGGGTCTCGAACTCGGGGTTGAGGTCGACGAACGTGCGCAGCTGGTCGGCCAGCCACTCGAACGTCACCTCTTCCTCACCACGGCGTGCGGCCAGCTCCTCGATGCCGCGGTCGGTGAAGTACACGCCAGCCACCATACAAACTCAGCTGCCGGCACTCGGCGAGGCACGCGGCATACCTGCAGGTCGGGCAGGCCCCGACCCCACGATCAGGTGGCGTCGACGCCGATCCGGCCCTCGCGGAAGGCCTCGACGAACAACGCGTGGTCGTCGCGGACGGTGCGCGCATACTCCATGCCGAAGTCGACGATCCAGTCGGTGAACTCGCGCCGCCGGCCCTGCAGCGTCGCGGCGATCGCCTCCTCGACCTGGAAGTCGACGAGGTCCTGCTCGCTGTCCTCGTCGGAGGCGCAGTGGATCTTCGCGGTCGCCCGGCCGAGGAGGTCGACGACCAGGGCCATCTCGCCGGGCTCGGGTGAGGTTGTCCCAGTCGAGGTCGACCTCGTAGGGGGACACCTCGGCCACGACGTAGCCGACGCCGCCAAGGGTCGTGTGGCCGAGCAGGGGGTCGGTGTGCACCTGGAGCGCGCGCTGGCTGATGACGGTGCGGTGCGCCTCGTGGTCGAAGTAGGCGTCGATGGCCTCGGTGTCGACGAACCGGCTGAGGGCGGGGATGTTGGCCTGCTTCATCGACAGCACCACGTCGTTGTCGAGGGCCTGGCTCGTGCCCTCGACGAGGATGCTGTAGGCCGGCAGGCCCGCGCTGCCGATGCCGAACCCGGACGAGCCGACCACGTCGACGACCTCGTAGAACAGCTTGCGGTCGAACCGCTTGGACTCGGGGATCGAGTCGAGGTAGCCGTCGAACGCCTCGAGCACCTTGCGCCGCTCGGCCTTGCCCAGCTGCCGCGTGCCGGTGCCCTCGGCGAACCGCCGGACCGCGCCGTCGCGCACCGTGAGCTCACCCAGCAGGTCCGCGCGCCGGACACGGCGGGCGTGCTGGAGGGCGTCGTGCACCGGGCCGGTCGTGTTGTCGAGCCGCAGCGCGAAGTCGGAGTCGTCGGTGGCCTTGACGTAGCTGTTGAGCTGGGCGAGGTAGGCCTTGACGTAGCGGGCGATGAGGCGGCGCACCTCGGCCTCGGGGAGCGCCTTCTGCCAGCCGAGCAGGGCCAGGCTCGCCGCGAACCGCATGAGGTCCCACGTGTAGTGGCCGATGTAGGCCTCGTCGAAGTCGTTGATGTCGAAGACGAGACGGCCGTCGGAGTTGAGGTAGGTGCCGAAGTTTTCGGCGTGCAGGTCGCCGTGGATCCAGATCCGCTCGGTGCGCTCGTCGACCCACGGGTCCTCGAGGTGGGTGACGTCCGCATAGAACAGGACGGCGCTGCCCCGGTAGAACGCGAACGGGTCGGCCGCCATCTTGCGGTACTTGGTGCGGAAGGCGTGCGGTGCAGCCTTCATCAGCGGCGCGAACGCCTCGGTCAGCGTCTCGATGATGAGCGTGCTGCGGTCACCCTTGGCCATGCCGTGACCCTATGTCAGCCGGTATGCCGCGTGGCCGACTCGCGCGCGGACCCCCTGGCGGGCGGGCGGACGACCATGGTCAGGCCGGGCGGGTGGGGCTCGTGCGTGGTGACCGGTGCTGGGAGGTGACCGTGGTCGTCGGCCGGCACCTCAGGCTGCTGCCGCGCGCGATCCGAGCCGGATCGCGACCACCGCCTCGATGATCTCGCGCACCCAGGCCTGCTTCCACATCACCTGCGTCCAGGGGAACCGGATCACCAGCCAGCCGTCGGCCACCAGCTCGTCGTAGCGCACGCAGTCCTTCTCGAACATCTCCCGCTCGCCGTGGAACTCGTGGCTGTCGGCCTCGATCACGATCTTGAGCCGCTCGTCGGCGAGGTCGACCCGGCCGACCCACTTGTCGCCTCGGTGGATGACCACCTGCGGCTCGACGGACAGCCCCTCGACGTCGAGCGCGATGGCCCGCAGCACCGACTCGAACGGGTTTGCCGCCCGTCCATCCGCGGCCTCGATGACCCGGAGTACTCGCGCACGTCCGCCGCGAACCGGCAGTTTCAGGGCAGCCAAGCGCAGCCCGTTCTTGGTCACCCTGCGGGTGCGCAGCGCGGAGTCCGCGACAGCAAGCGCCTCGTCGAACGGCAGCCGAGCGGCACAGTCGAGCACGGTGCGAACGGGTGTGGTGACCCACCCGTCCACATCCGTCCGCGGCAGCTTGACCCACGTGATGCGCGCGACCTTGCGCTGTTCCGGCGTGAGCCGGCGCCCGCGGACTACCGCGATGTGCGGCCGGTCGGGGGAGTGCTTCATCGACCAGCCCCAGTGCGCGGCCGCGCTCAGCAGAACTGCGGTTCCCTTCAGCTCGTGGGCGGCGCGATGCGCCTCGTCGGCGGTCGGCAGTGCGTAACGGCCCCGGGCGACCTTCACGATGAGGTCTCGTCGAAGCGCGGACTCGAGCTGGCCGCGGCTGGAGGCGGCGACGATCTGGGCCCGGGTCCCCAACCCGCCCAACCGCTCCAGCGCCTCGACTGCGTCCATCCGCAAGAGTCTGGTCGATCAGCCACCGGCGTTGTGAGTTGTCCACAGGCGGGCGGGCGACCGTGGTCTGGCGGGATGGGTGGGGTTCGTGCGTAGCGGGTGGTGCTGGGAGGCGACCGTGGTCGTCGGCCGGCTCACCTGCCCCAGACATGGGTATGCCGCCCGCTCGAGGTGAGCGGGGCTCACCTGCCCCAGGCATGGGTGTGCCGCCCGCTCGAGGTGAGCGGGCGGCATACCGGGCGTGGTGTCAGCGCTGGAAGGCCTGCTGAACCAGCTCTGCCTGCTGCTCCGCGTGCCGCTTGCTCGACCCGGTCGCGGGCGAGGCCGAGGCCTTGCGGGAGACGACCTTGAGCGCACGGTTCTGGCCGTGCTGGGCCAGCGCCTCGGGCAGGTTGAGCGCCATGAACGGCCAGGCGCCCTGGTTGCGCGGCTCGTCCTGCACCCAGACGACGTCGGCGTTCGGGTACTTCGCGAGCTCGGCCGCGATCTCCGCGCCGGGGATCGGCGCCAGCTGCTCGACGCGCACGATCGCGGTTGCGGTGTCGCCGGCCTTCTCGCGGGCGGCCTCGAGGTCGTAGACGACCTTGCCGCTGGCGAGCAGGACGCGAGTGACGCCGTCACCGGCGAGGTTCGCCGGGTCGGGGATCACCGGCTGGTAGCGACCCTGGGTGAAGTCCTCCGGGCTGCTGGCCGCCGCCTTGAGCCGCAGCATCGACTTCGGGGTGAAGACGATGAGCGGGCGACGCGGGCGGGCGTAGGCCTGCCGGCGCAACAGGTGGAAGTAGTTAGCCGGGGTCGACGGGTAGGCGACCGTCATGTTGTCCTCGGCGAACATCGTGAGGAACCGCTCGATGCGCGCCGAGGAGTGGTCGGGGCCCTGGCCCTCGTAGCCGTGGGGGAGCAGCAGCACGACCGAGGAGCGCTGGCCCCACTTCTGCTCACCCGAGGACACGAACTCGTCGATGATCGTCTGGGCGCCGTTGAAGAAGTCGCCGAACTGCGCCTCCCACAGCACCAGCGCGTCGGGGCGCTCGACCGAGTAGCCGTACTCGAAGCCCATCGCCGCGAACTCCGACAGCAGCGAGTCGTAGACCCAGAACCGGGCCTGACCCTCACCGAGGTAGAGCAGCGGGGTCCACTCCTCGGCGGTGTTCTTGTCGATGAGCACCGCGTGCCGCTGGACGAACGTGCCACGGCGGCTGTCCTGGCCGGCGAGCCGGACCGGGGTGCCGTCCATGAGCAGCGACCCGAACGCCAGCAGCTCGCCCGTCGCCCAGTCGATCCCGCCATTGCGCACCGAGTCGGCCCGCTTCTCCATGGCCTGCTTCAGCTTCGGGTGGACGGTGAAGCCCGCGGGCGGGTTCACGAACGCGTCGCCGATGTGCTGCAGCGTCTGCGCGGAGATGGCGGTCTCGGTGGCCGACTTCGTGGTCTGGTCGGTGGTCTGCGCCTTGGGCGGCTCGAGACCGGTGTGGCCCTCGGCGTCGGTGCCGGCCTTGGTGTCGTCACCCTGCGCCTCGGCCGGAGCCTTGAGCGCCTCCTTGGTCTCGACGAACACGCGCTCCAGCTGCTGCTGGTAGTCGCGCAGGGCCGCCTCGGCCTCGTCCTGGCTGATGTCGCCGCGACCGATGAGCGACTCGGTGTAGAGCTTGCGCACCGACCGCTTCGCCTCGATGAGGTTGTACATCAGCGGCTGGGTCATCGACGGGTCGTCACCCTCGTTGTGACCGCGGCGGCGGTAGCACACCATGTCGATGACGACGTCCTTGTTGAACTCCTGCCGGAACTCGTACGCCAGCTCGGCCACCCGGACGCATGCCTCGGGGTCGTCGCCGTTGACGTGGAACACCGGCGCCTGGATCATCCGCGCCACGTCCGTCGAGTAGGTCGACGAGCGCGAGGCGCTCGGCGAGGTGGTGAACCCGACCTGGTTGTTGATGACGACGTGGATCGTGCCGCCGGTGCGGTAGCCGCGCAGCTGGGACAGGTTCAGCGTCTCGGCGACGATGCCCTGACCGGCGAACGCGGCGTCACCGTGCAGCAGGATCGGCAGCACCGTGAAGTCCTCACCGGCGAGGTTGAGCCGGTCCTGCTTGGCGCGGGCGATGCCCTCGAGCACGGGGTCGACCGCTTCGAGGTGCGAGGGGTTGGCAGCGAGGTAGACCTTGGTCTTGTTGCCGTCCTCGTCGACGAACTCGCCCTCGGTGCCGAGGTGGTACTTCACGTCGCCGGAGCCCTGGACCGACTTGGGGTCCTGCTTGCCCTCGAACTCGCGGAAGATCTGGCCGTAGGACTTGCCCGCGATGTTGGCGAGCACGTTCAGGCGGCCACGGTGCGGCATACCGATCGCGACCTCGTCCATCTGGTCGGCGGCGGCGCGCACGAGGATGCGGTCGAGCAACGCGATGACCGACTCGCCACCCTCGAGGCTGAACCGCTTCTGCCCGACGAACTTGGTCTGCAGGAACGTCTCGAACGCCTCGGCCGCGTTGAGCCGGCGCAGGATGCGCAGCTGCTCGTCGGCACTGGGCTTGGCGTACCCGACCTCGATCTTGGACTGGAGCCAGCGCCGCTGCTCGGGGTCCTGGATGTGCATGTACTCGGTGCCGATGGTGCGGCAGTACGAGTCGCGCAGGATGCCGAGGATCTTGCGCAGCTTGAGCATCGGCGCCCCGCCGAACCCGCCCGTCGCGAAGTCGCGCTCGAGGTCCCACAGGGTGAGGCCGTGCGACGTCACGTCGAGGTCGGGGTGGCGGCGCTGGCGGTACTCCAGCGGGTCGATGTCGGCCATGAGGTGGCCGCGCACGCGGTAGGCGTGGATGAGCTCCTGGACGCGCGCCGTCTTGTTGACGTCGTCGTCGTGGTGGGCCGAGATGTCCTGCACCCAGCGCACCGGCTCGTAGGGGAGGCGCAGCGACTCGAAGATCTCGTCGTAGAAGCCGTTCTCACCGAGCAGCAGCTGGTGCACGATCCGCAGGAAGTCACCGGACTGGGCGCCCTGGATGATGCGGTGGTCGTAGGTGCTGGTGAGGGTGAGGATCTTGCTGACCGCGTTGCGGTTGAGCGTCTCCTGGCTCGCGCCCTGCCACTCGGCGGGGTACTCCAGCGCGCCCACGCCGATGATCGCGCCCTGCCCCGACATCAGGCGCGGCACCGAGTGGTTGGTGCCGATGGTGCCCGGGTTGGTGAGCGTGAGGGTGGTGCCCTGGAAGTCCTCGACGGTCAGCTTGCCGTCGCGGGCCTTCTTGACCATGTCCTCATAGGCCGACCAGAAGTGGCTGAAGTCCATCGTCTCGGCGGCCTTGATGCTCGGCACGAGCAGCTGGCGGGTGCCGTCGGACTTGGCCAGGTCGATCGCGAGGCCGAGGTTGACGTGGCCGGGCACGACGAGGGACGGCTTGCCCTTCTCGTCGACCGCGAAGCCGTTGTTCATCTCGGGCATCTGGCCGAGCGCCTTGACGAGCGCGTAGCCGATGAGGTGGGTGAACGACACCTTGCCGCCGCGCGAGCGCGCGAGGTGGTTGTTGATGACGACGCGGTTGTCGATGAGCAGCTTGGCCGGGACCGCGCGCACGCTGGTCGCGGTCGGGACGGTCAACGACGTCTCCATGTTGCTGACGGTGCGCGCGCTCGCCCCGCGCAGCGGCTTGACCTCGTCCTCGTGGACCTGGCTGGCCTCCTTGGGCTTCTCCGGGTCGCGCGGCTTGGGGGCGGCGGCCTCCTTGGCCTGCGCTTCCTTGGTCGCCGGGGCCGACGACTTCGCCGCGGCCTCCTTGTCCTCGGGCTTGTCGGCGACGGCCTGGTCGGTCTTGGCGTCCGGCTTGTCGGTCGACTGCGCCGAGGTGGTCGACGGCGCCTGCTGCGCGGGCGCGGCCTGCTGGGCAGGCGCGACCTGCTGGGCCTGCTGCGCCGACTGGGTCGGGGCCGACTGGCTCACCGGTGCGGTGGACGCCGGCGCGCTGGCCGTGCCGTTCCCCCCGCCCCCCGTGGTGCCGTTCGCCGTCCCGTTCGCACCGGCACCCTGGCCGGGCTGGTAGTCCTCGAAGAAGGGCCACCACGCCTTGTCGACGGAGTTCTTGTCGTTCTTGTACTGCTCATACAGCTCGTCCACGAGCCACTCGTTCGGCCCGAAGGCCGCCAGGGGGTCGCTGGTCGATGACTGGTCCGGCACGGCGGATACGCCTCTTTCATAGGGTCGGCATTGGCCTCACATGGCTGTGACCAGCCTAGCCCCGCAGCGTGCTCAGCGCTGCGGGGGGAGGGCACCCAATCGTGCGGCGTGTGACACGTTCGTGACCAGAGGACGACAGGTATGCCGCGGGGCCGGCTTCCGCGCTGGAAGCCGGCCCCACGGTGGGTCGCCGAAGGTCGACCGTCAGCTGATGTCCGCGCGCATCGTTCGCCACGCGCCCAACCCGGCCAGCACCGCGGCATACGCGGCAAGGACCAACGCACCCGCCCACCAACTGAGCGGCTGCGCGGCGTCCGGGCCACCCTGCTGGACGCCGTTGACCATCGCCTGGGTGGCGGCGGACGGCAGGTAGGGGACGATGTGGTCGCGGCCGAAGTCCCACAGCGACAGCAGCACGCCGCCGATGGGCTCGACGATCCACGCCACGGCCACCGCGATGAGCAGGGCCGCCACCTGGTTCGGGATGAGGATGCCGACCCCGAGCCCGATCAGCGCCCACAGGCCGAGGACCAGCAGGCTCAGCGCGAGCGTGCGGAACACGCCCCCGGACGGGAACGGCGAGTAGCCCTGGGCGTTGAGCACCAGTGCACCGGCCGCCACCGAGCCCACCAGGAAGATGAGCCCGTAGATCGCGCCGATGACGAGCAGGGCGACCACCTTGGCGACCATCATCTGGCCGCGGCGCGGCACGGCGAGCAGGGTGCTCGTGATCGTCTTGTGCCGGTACTCCGACCCGATCTGCATGATGCCGATGACGAGGGTCAGCAGGTAGCCGAACGACAGGCCACCGGTGTAGACGCTGTTGGCGACCTGCTCGGCCGTGCCCGTGGGGACGCCCTCGGCTCCACTCTCGGCGCCAGCCGTGACGAAGTAGCCGAACGCCACGGCCAGGCCGGCGCCGATGACGAGCATCGCGATGGCCATGCCCCACCACAGCCGGGTGGTGAAGAACTTGCGGAGCTCCGCCTTGATCGCGGGGATCATCCGTTCGCTCCTTCCTGGCCGGTGATGGCATCTCGTTCGGGTGCCGCACTCTCGTCGCCGAGGTTGCGGTTGGTGCCCTCGGTCAGCTGGAAGAACAGGGCCTCCAGGTCGGTCGTGGCGGCGCGCAGCTCATAGACCGGCAGGCCGGCCCGCAGCGCCACGTCACCGATGAGCCGCAGGTCGTCGGTGGCCGCGACCAGCGCGTCGTCCTGGGTCTCGCTGGTGACGTCGGCGACCCGCAGGGCACCGGCCAGCGCGTCGAGGTCGGTGGTGCGCACGATGGTCTTGGCGTCGCCGTGCAGCTCGGACATCCGCCCCTGCTTGACGAGTCGGCCGTTGTTGATGATGACCACGTCGTCGACGGTCTGCTCGACCTCCTGGAGCATGTGGCTCGAGACGAGGATGGTCTTGCCCTGGCGCGACAGGTGGCGCAGGAAGCCGCGCAGCCAGCGGATGCCCTCGGGGTCGAGGCCGTTGGCGGGCTCGTCGAGGATGAGGACCTTGGGGTCGCCGAGCAGCGCGGCCGCGAGGCCGAGCCGCTGCCGCATGCCCATCGAGTAACCACCCGCCCGCTTGCGCGCCGCCGCGGGGATGCCGACCAGCTCGAGCATCTCGTCGACGCGCGCGTCGCCGATGCCGGTCGCCGCCGCGAGCACGCGCAGGTGGTCCCGGCCGGTGCGGCCGGGGTGGAAGTTGGTCGCCTCGAGCGCCGAACCCACCATGCGCATCGGCGAGGCGATGTCCTGGTAGCGCTGGCCCTCGATCGTGGCTGAGCCCCCCGTCGGGCGGATCAGCCCGAGCAGCATGCGCAGCGTGGTCGTCTTGCCCGCACCGTTCGGGCCGAGGAAGCCGGTGATGCGGCCCGGCTCGACGGAGAAGGAGAGCTGGTCGACGGCGGTGAAGCTGCCGAACCTCTTGGTCAGGTCACGGACCTCGATGCGCGCGCCGGCGCCGGTCCTGTCGGTCGTGGTCGTGGTGGCGGTCATGGAGCCCCCGGATTCATGTCCATGCCGGGCATCCTCCCAACTGACGTGGGGTGAGGGTCAACTGGGTATGCCGCCTGCTCGCCCGGGCGGGCGAGGCGCAGGCGACGTGCGTGACGGCGCCGCGACCCTAGGATGGTCCGCACTATGAGCGAGTGGTTGGGCGTCCTTGCCGGCATCGCGTTGACGGTCGGGACGGCTGTCTTCGTCGCGACCGAGTTCAGCCTCGTGGCGCTCGACCGGCCCACCGTGCAGAAGGCCGTCGACGCCGGTGACACCCGCGCCGGGGTCGTGCTCGGGTCGCTGCGGCGGCTCTCGACCCAGCTGTCCGCGGCGCAGGTCGGCATCACCCTGACGACACTCGTGCTGGGATTCATCGCGACGCCGTCGCTCGGCGCCCTGCTCGAGGGGCCGCTGGCCTCGGTCGGGCTGTCCGACACCGCGGCCGAGTCGGTGTCGGCGGTGCTGGCGCTGGTGATCGCCACGTTGTTCTCCATGGTGTTCGGTGAGCTGCTGCCGCAGTTCCTCGGGATCTCGGCACCGCTGCCGACAGCCAAGGTCGTCGCGATGCCCGTGCGGGTCTTCGCGCTCGTCGCCCGGCCCCTCATCGCGGTGCTCAACGGCTCGGCGAACGCGTTCCTGCGCGCGGTCGGCATCACGCCCCAGGAGGAGCTGTCCGGCGCGCGCACCCCGCAGGAGCTCGCGTCGCTCGTGCGCCACTCCGCCGAGGCCGGCACCCTCGACGAGGGCACCGCCCGGCTGGTGACGAAATCGCTGGACTTCGGGGTGCAGACCGCCGCAGACGTCATGAGCCCCCGCGCGCGGTCGACCGCGATCGACCGCACCGCCACCGCCGAGGACGTCGTGCAGCTGGCCCGGCGCACGGGGCACTCGCGTTTCCCGGTGCTCGGCGAGGACTGGGACGACATCGACGGTGTCGTCCACGTCAAGAAGGCCATCGCGGTGCCGCACGAGCGGCGCCCGGACGTGCCGGTGTCGGCGCTCATGGTGCCGCCGCTGCTCGTGCCCGAGACCATCCGGCTCGACCCGCTGCTGCTGATGCTGCGCGAGCACGGGCTCCAGCTGGCCATCGTCGTCGACGAGTACGGCGGCACCGCCGGCATCGTCACCCTCGAGGACGTGGTCGAGGAGATCGTCGGCGAGGTCTCCGACGAGCACGACGTCTTCCGGACCACGGGGCGGCAGTTCACCGACGGGTCGTGGACGGTGCCGGGCCTGTGGCGTCCGGACGAGGTGCGCGAACGGATCGGCGCCGACGTGCCCGACGGGCCGGCCTACGAGACCACTGGCGGCTTCGTCATGGCCGCGCTCGGTCGCATCCCGCGTGTCGGCGACGTCGTCGGCATCCCCGGCTGGGAGGTCAGCGTCCTGCTGATGGACGGCATGCGCGCCGACCGGCTGCGCTTCCGCCCGGTGCCACCCGACGAGGAGGGCGACCACGACCAGGTTGCCGGCGACCACGACGGCAGGGGAACCGGGCACGCGACCGGCGCACGCGGCATACCCGACTCGACGACGGGAGGAGCGGCATGAGCGGTTGGGCCATCACCGTCACCGTCGTCCTCCTCCTGCTCAACGCGTTCTTCGTCGGGGCGGAGTTCGCGGCCATGGCCGCACGCCGCTCCCAGCTGGAGCCCCTCGCGGCGGCCGGGTCGCGCCGGGCGCAGTCCAGCCTCGACGCCCTGGAGCAGATGGGGTCGCTGCTCGCCTGCGCCCAGCTCGGCATCACCGTCTGCTCCGTGTTGCTCGGTGCCATCAGCGAGGTCGCGCTGCACCACGCGCTCGAGCCCGTCGTCCACGCGCTCGGCCTGCCCGAAGGCGCCGTCAGCCCCATCGCACTGGCGCTCGCGCTGCTCGTCGTGGTCTACCTGCACGTCGTCGTCGGCGAGATGATCCCCAAGAACATCGCCATCGCCGGCCCCGAGCGCGCCGCCCTCATCCTCGTGCCGCCGCTCATGGCGCTGACCCGGGTGCTGCGGCCCGTCATCACCGTGATGGAGCGGATCGCCAAGGCGCTCGTGCGGCTGTTCCGCGTCGAGCCCAAGGACGAGATCGCCTCGACGTTCACCGTCGAGGAGGTCGAGAGCATCCTCGCCGAGTCGCACCACGAGGGACTCATCGAGGAGCGCCAGCAGTCGCTCGTCGGGGCGGCGCTGGAGTTCAGCGACAAGGACGCCGTCGACGTGGCGGTGCCGCTGGCCGAGCTCGTGACCCTGCCTCTGACCGCCACCCCGGACGACGTGGAGCGGCTCGTGGCCAAGCGCGGGTTCTCCCGTTATCCGTTGGTGGACAAGGCCGGTGGGCTCGCGGGGTACCTCCACCTCAAGGACGTGTTGTATGCCGACGACGCCGAACGCGACCTGCCCGTGCCGGTCAAGCGCGTGCGCAAGCTCGCGACCGTGCAGGCGGCCGACGAGGTGGAGGAGGTGCTGACCACGATGCAGCGCACCGGGTCGCACCTCGCGCGGGTGGTGGACGACGCGGGGGAGGACATCGGGGTGGTGTTCCTCGAGGACGTCATCGAGGAGCTGGTCGGCGAGGTGACCGACGCGTCACAGCGCTGAGGTCGCCGTGCGGCATCAACGGTTCGGTCCCGTAGAGCCGTGCCGCACACTCGGGGTCCGGGTTCGGCGGTGCGGCTGGCCCCCGGCAGGAGCCGTCGTCGCGACCCGCGCTCGTTCCTCGCGCGGTGCGCTCCTCCTCCCGTCATCATGCCGGGGCACCAAAAAGCCGACCGCTTCGCGGCCGGCGTTTGGTGCCCCCGGCAGGATTCGAACCTGCGCTCCCGCCTCCGGAGGGCGGTGCTCTATCCCCTGAGCTACGGGGGCGTGCCTCGGTAGGAGGCGCCCGCAGAGGTTAGCAGCCTAGGCTTCGCATCATGGAATCCGGGCCCGTGGTCTACGTCTGCGACGACACCGCCCAGATCCGCCAGCTGATCCGGCTCAACCTCGAGCTCGACGGGTTCGAGGTCCACGAGTACTCCGACGGCCAGGCGCTGCTCGAGGGACTGCACGCCACCGACCGGCTGCCCGACGCCATCACCCTCGACGCGCAGATGGAGCCGCGCGACGGCTGGTGGGCCATCGCCCGCATCCGCGAGGATGCCCGGCTGGCCGGCATACCCGTCGTCATGGTGACCGCGTCGGTGCACGAGCACGACCGCGCCCAGGCGCAGGGTTCGGGGCTGGACGCGTTCGTGGCCAAGCCGTTCGAGCCCGAGGAGCTCGTCGAGCTCGTCCAGGGGCTGACGGCCGACGGCAGGGGCACCGCGGGCGCGCCCTAGAATTCCCCGGTGACCCCCGAAGAGCTCTCCACCGCGATCCGCACTGCCCTCGAGCAGGCCGTCGCCGCCGGCGACCTGGCCGTCGACGTCCCGGCCCAGGTGCGGGTGGAGCGTCCGAAGAACCGTGACCACGGCGACTGGTCGACCAACATCGCGATGCAACTCGCCAAGGGCGCCGGTATGCCGCCGCGAGACCTCGCGACCGCGCTCGCCGAGCGCCTGGCCCAGGCACCTGGCGTGAAGGCGGTCGACATCGCCGGGCCCGGGTTCCTCAACATCACGCTGGACGCCGCCTCCGCCGGAGAGCTCGCCCGGACCATCGTCGAGGCGGGAAACTCCTACGGCCGCAACGAGTCCGAGGCCGGACACGTCATCAACCTCGAGTACATCTCGGCCAACCCGACCGGCCCGCTCCACCTCGGCCACACCCGGTGGGCCGCGCTCGGCGACGCCATGGGCAGGCTGCTGCGCGCATCCGGCGCCGAGCTCACGACCGAGTACTACCTCAACGACGCCGGCACGCAGATGGACAACTTCGCCCGCAGCGTCCTGGCCCGCGCCAAGGGCGAGCCGACGCCCGAGGGCGGCTACCCCGGCGAGTACGTCGACACCCTGGCTGCCTCCGTCCTCGAGCAGCACCCCGACCTCCTCGCCCTCCCGGAAGGTGAGGCCCTCGCGGTCGCCCGCGACGCGGCATACGTGTTGCAGCTGAAGGACATCCGCGACACGCTCGCCGACTTCGGGGTGACCTTCGACGTGTGGTTCTCCGAGAAGACGCTGCACGACTCCGGCGCCGTCGAGCAGGCCGTGGCCCGGCTGCGCGAGCAGGGTCACGTCTACGACGACGGTGGCGCGGTCTGGCTGCGCACCACCGACTTCAGCGACGACAAGGACCGCGTCCTCATCCGCAAGGACGGCGAGCCGACCTATTTCGCCGCCGACGCCGCGTACTACCTGTCGAAGAAGGACCGCGGGTTCGACGAGAAGATCTACCTGCTGGGTGCCGACCACCACGGCTACATCAACCGGCTCAAGGCGATTGCGGCCGCGGCCGGTGACGACCCCGAGCAGAACATCGAGGTCAAGATCGGCCAGCTGGTCAACCTCGGCGGCGCCAAGCTGTCCAAGCGAGCCGGCAACATCATCGAGCTGCGCGACCTCATCAACTGGATCGGCACCGACGCGATCCGCTACTCCCTGGCGCGCTACCCGGCCGACAGCCCGCTGTCGCTCGACGGCGAGGAGCTGCGCAAGCAGACCAACGACAACCCGGTCTTCTACGTGCAGTACGCGCACGCCCGCACCGCGAACGTCGCGCGGCTCGCGGGGGAGGACGGTGTGCGCCGCGAGGACGGCTTCGACCCGTCGCTGCTCGCCGACCCCACCGAGGCGGCACTGCTGGCGGTGCTCGGCGACTTCCCGCGCGTCGTCGCCCAGGCCGCGCACCTGCGCGAGCCGCACCGGGTCGCGCGCTACCTCGAGGACCTCGCCGGGCACTTCCACAAGTGGTACGACACCTGCCGGGTGCGGCCGATGAGCGCCGACGAGGAGATCACCGACGTCCACCGGACGCGGCTGTGGCTGAACGACGCGACCCGCCAGGTCTTGGTCAACGGACTCGACCTCCTCGGGGTGTCGGCCCCCGACAGGATGTAGCCCATGCGCGCGCACGAGGCCGGAGCCCTCCATGCCGACGGGTACGGCGGCCCTCCCCACTGGCTGCCGTGGCCGACCGACGTCATGGAGCTGCTCCCGCAGTTGTGGCCGCAGACGATCGGGCGCGACGACGAGGGCCGGCTCACGGTCGGCGGCGTCGACGTGGTGAGCATCGCGCGCGAGTTCGGCACGCCGGCATACGTCATCGACGAGGAGGACTTCCGCGCACGGGCGCGCGGCTTCCGCGACGACTTCGCCGCCCCCTTCGCCGACCTCGGCGGCGTCGACGTCTTCTACGCGGGCAAGGCGTTCCTGTGCACCGAGGTTGCGCGCTGGGTGGCCGACGAGGGGCTCAGCCTCGACGTCTGCTCGGGCGGCGAGCTGGCCGTCGCGCAGCGCGCCGGCTTCCCCGCCGAGCGAATCGGCTTGCACGGCAACAACAAGAGCGTCGCCGAGCTGCGGCAGGCGCTCGACTACGGCGTCGGTCGCATCGTCGTCGACTCGTTCGAGGAGATCGACCGGGTGGCCGACGTCGCGGCCGAGCTCGGTGTCCGCGCACCCGTCATGGTGCGCGTCACCGTCGGCGTCGAGGCACACACGCACGAGTTCATCGCCACCGCCCACGAGGACCAGAAGTTCGGTTTCTCCCTCGCCGGCGGGCAGGCGGCCGAGGCGGTGCGCCGCATCCTCGCGCGCAGCGACGTCCTCGACCTGCTCGGCCTGCACTCCCACATCGGGTCGCAGATCTTCGACACCTCCGGCTTCGAGGTGTCCGCGCGGCGACTGCTCGGCCTCCACGCCGAGATCGCGCGCGAGCACGGCATCCACCTGCCCGAGCTCGACCTCGGCGGCGGGTACGGCATCGCCTACACCTCCGAGCACACGCCGTTGTCGCCCGCGGCCCTCGGCGAGCAGATGGCCGACCTCGTGCGCCGCGAGCTCAAGGCGGTCGGCGACGGCAGCCCGGACACGCCCGCACCGCGCATCTCGATCGAGCCCGGTCGCGCCATCGTGGGTCCGTCCACCTTCACGCTCTACGAGGTCGGAACGGTCAAGGACGTCGACCTCGGCGGGGGAGCGAAGCGCACCTACGTCAGCGTCGACGGCGGCATGAGCGACAACATCCGCACGGCCCTCTACGACGCCGACTACTCGTGCACCCTGGCCGGCCGCAGCTCCGACGCCGACCCGCGCCTCGCGCGCGTCGTCGGCAAGCACTGCGAGTCCGGCGACATCGTCGTCATGGACGAGTACCTGCCCGCGGACATCACCGCGGGCGACCTCATCGCGGTTCCCGGCACCGGCGCCTACTGCCGCAGCATGGCCAGCCAGTACAACCACACGCCCCGCCCGCCGGTCCTCGCTGTCCGCGACGGCAAGGCGCGGGTCCTCGTGCGGCGCGAGACAGTCGACGACCTCCTCGCCCTCGACGTCGGCTGACGGTCGGCGGGGTGGGCCGGATAGGGTCCGGATCGCGGACCCCCGGGTTCCAACAGGTGGACACGCGGCACGATGGGGCGGTGAGTGAGTTGCAGCAGGAGCAGGCGTCGGGCGCGCCGTTGCGCGTCGCGTTGCTCGGGTGCGGTGTCGTCGGCTCGTCCGTCGCGCGGATGCTCGTCGAGCACCGAGATGACCTCGCCGCACGCGTCGGTCGGCCCCTCGAGCTCGTCGGCATCGCCGTGCGCCGCGCCGGTCGAGACCGGTCCGACCTGCCCGTCGACCCCTCGCTCTTCACGACCGACGCCGCCGAGCTCGTCACCCGCGCCGACGTCGTCGTCGAGGTGATCGGCGGCATCGAGCCCGCCCGGTCGCTCATCGAGAGCGCCATGAAGCACGGCGCCTCCGTCGTCTCCGCCAACAAGGCGCTGCTCGCCGAGGCGGGACCGGCCCTGTATGCCGCGGCCGCCGAGCACGGTGTCGACCTCTACTACGAGGCCGCCGTCGCCGGTGCCATCCCGATCCTGCGCCCCATCCGCGAGTCGCTCGCCGGCGACGAGGTCCGCAAGGTCATCGGCATCGTCAACGGCACCACCAACTACGTCCTCGACAAGATGGACACCACCGGTCAGGGCTTCGCCGAGGCCGTCGAGCAGGCACAGGCGCTCGGGTATGCCGAGGCCGACCCGACCGCCGACGTCGAGGGCTTCGACGCGGCCGCCAAGGCCGCGATCCTCGCCTCGCTGGCCTTCCACACCCGCGTCTCAGGCGACCAGGTCTACCGCGAGGGCATCACCGAGGTGTCCGCCGCCGACGTGCAGGCTGCGCGCGAAATGGACTGTGTCGTCAAGCTCTTGGCGATCTGCGAGCGCACCGACACCACCGGCCCGGACGGCCAGCCGACGGCCGGTGTCTCCGTGCGGGTGCACCCCGCGATGATCCCGAGGTCACACCCGCTCGGCGGCGTGCGCGACGCGTTCAACGCGGTCTTCGTCGAGGCCGACGCAGCGGGCCAGCTCATGTTCTACGGCAAGGGCGCCGGCGGCGACCCCACCGCCAGCGCCGTCCTCGGTGACGTCGTGGCGGTGGCTCGGCACCGCGTCGGCGGCGGTCACGGACCCGGCGAGTCGGCATACGCAGACCTGCCCGTCCTCGCCATGGGACAGGCGCTCACGCGCTACCACATCAGCCTCGACGTGGCCGACCGTCCGGGCGTACTCGCCCAGGTGGCAACGGCTTTCGCGCAGAACCACGTCTCGATCGAGACCGTGCGCCAGCAGATCGTCGACGGCGACGACGCGGGTGACGCGGGTGGCGCGACCCGGGCGCACCTGGTCGTCGTGACCCACAGCGCGCCCGACGCCGCGCTGGCCGCGACGGTGGAGGCGCTCGCCGAGCTCGACACGGTCCGCGAGGTCACCTCGGTCATGCGGGTGGAGGGCGACTGATGGCGCACCTGTGGCGCGGAGTGATCCGTGAGTATGCCGCGCGGCTGCCGATGCTCGAGGGTGCGCCGGTCGTGACCCTCCAGGAGGGCGGAACCCCGCTCATCCCGGCCGAGAAGCTGAGCGAGCGCGTCGGCGCCGAGGTCTTCGTGAAGTACGAGGGCCTCAACCCGACCGGCTCCTTCAAGGACCGCGGCATGACGACCGCGATGTCGATGGCGGCCAAGCACGGCGCCAAGGCCGTGATCTGCGCGTCCACCGGCAACACCAGCGCCAGCGCCGCGGCATACGCCACCAAGGCCGGCATGACCTGTGCGGTGCTCGTGCCGGAGGGCAAGATCGCCATGGGCAAGCTGAGCCAGGCAATCGCGCACGGCGCGACCCTGCTCCAGGTCGAGGGCAACTTCGACGACTGCCTCACGGTGTCGCGCAAGCTGGCCGAGGCCTACCCGGTCGACCTGGTCAACTCGGTCAACCCGGCCCGCATCGAGGGGCAGAAGACCGCGTCGTTCGAGGTCGTCGACGCGCTCGGCGACGCCCCCGACATCCACTGCCTGCCCGTCGGCAACGCCGGCAACATCACGGCCTACTGGAAGGGCTACCGCGAGTACCACCAGGGCTCGGAGTCGCCCGGCCCGGCGACCCGGCTGCCGCAGATGTGGGGCTTCCAGGCGGCCGGTGCGGCGCCGATCGTCCTCGGCCACCCGGTCGACGAACCCGACACCATCGCCACCGCGATCCGCATCGGCAACCCCGCCTCGTGGAAGCAGGCCGAGGCCGCGCGCGACGAGTCGGGTGGTCGCATCGAGTCGGTGACCGACGAGCAGATCCTCGAGGCGCACCGGTTCCTGTCGTCGCAGGAGGGCATCTTCGTCGAACCGGCCTCGGCCGCGTCGGTGGCGGGGCTCTTCCAGGTGCACGCAGCCGGTCAGGTGCCGCCCGGTGCCCGCATCGTCTGCACCGTCACCGGTCATGGCCTCAAGGACCCGCAGTGGGCGCTGCGCGAGGCCGACGGCACCGAGATCGTGCCGGTCAAGATCCCTGTCGACGCCTACTCCGCCGCCGTCGCGCTCGGCTTCGACAGCTGATGTCGCGCGTGCTCGACCCCGGCGCCTCGGTGACGGTGCGGGTGCCGGCGAGCAGCGCCAACCTCGGACCGGGCTTCGACTCCATCGGCCTTGCGCTGGGGCTGTGGGACACCTGCACCGCCACGGTCACCGACACCCCCGGCATCGTCGTGGACGTCGAGGGGGAGGGGGCGCAGGACGTGCCCCGCGACGGCAGCCACCTCGTGGTGCGGACCATGCTGCGCGCCTGGGAGGCGCTCGGAGTCGAGCCGCCTCCGGGGCTCCACCTCCAGTGCGCCAACACCGTGCCGCACGGTCGCGGGTTGGGTTCGTCGGCAACCGCAATTGTCACGGGAATTCTTGCGGCACAAGGGATTGACGATGTATGCCGCGGCGCCGGCGGCGATGGCGCGTCGCCTGACCTGGGCTTTGTCAACGACCTCGCCGCCGAGCTCGAGGGGCACCCGGACAACTCATCGGCGTCGGTCTTCGGCGGACTGACCCTGTCGTGGTCGGACGAGCCGGGCCGCACGTCGACGGTGCGGCTCGAACCGCACCCGGACGTGCGTGCCCTGGTCTTCGTGCCTGCCACCCAGCTGTCCACGGCCAAGGCGAGGTCTGTCCTGCCGACCCATGTCCGCCATGGCGACGCGGCGAGCAACTCGGCCCGGGCCGCCCTGCTCGTCCACGCCGTCACCAGCCAGCCGGCATACCTGCTCGCGGCCACGCGCGAGTGGCTGCACCAGGAGGCGCGCCGCGAGTCGTTCTCCTCCTCGATGGCGCTGGTCGACCGGTTGCGCGCGGCGGGGCACGCGGCCGTCATCTCCGGGGCGGGGCCTTCGGTCCTCGTGCTCACCACGGCGGACCGTGCGGGCGAGGTCACCGCGTTCGGCGACCCGGCGTGGTCGGTCCTGGCGCCCGGCATCCCCACCATCGGGGCCCACATCACCGATCGGACACGCGCGGGTCTCGATCCGCAGAGCCGGGACTTCGGGTGAGGGCGTCGGTGTTACATTGATGTCGCACTCCCCGAGATGCCCCGACGCGCATCCACCGGTGAGATGCACCCACCACACGAATCAGCCCCGTTGCTGTGCCGGCTGTCATGCCGCGTGTGGCTCCCATCGGCCAGCACCCTGGCCGCAAGCACCGGACCGAATCTGACCAGGTCCATTTGACGAGGGGGAAGGATCCTTCGTGACAGACACCACCACTGTCGACACTGCTTCCGGGCAGGACGACAAGCCCCGCCGTTCCGGCGCGCTCAGCACCATGAAGGTCGCCGAGCTGCAGGGCCTCGCGGCGAGCATGGGCATCACCGGCACCGCGAAGATGCGCAAGAGTGACCTCGTCACCGCCATCAAGGACCGGCAGTCCGGGGGCGGGTCCGCCCCGCGCAACGACGCGCCGGCGCGCGAGGAGGCTGCGCGTGAGGCGGCAGCCGCCCGTCGGGCCGAGCGCCAGGAGCGAGCCGACCGGCAGTCCGACCAGCCGCAGTCCGACCGGTCGCGGGGCGAGCGGGCGGACGCACAGGAACGGTCGGCCACGCAGCAGGAGAGCCGCGAGCAGGGCGGCCAGCGCCCCCAGCGTGCAGACCGCGAGGACCGCGACCGTCAGGACCGCGGCGACCGCCAGGCTCGCGGTGACCGGCAGGACCGCGACCGCCCGGATCGCGGTGACCAGCAGGACGACAACCGTCAGCGCAACCAGGGCCAGGGCGGCCAGGGTGGCCAGAGCCAGGGCCAGAGCCAGCGGCAGGCTGACCAGAACCAGGGCGACGACGACGGCGATGGCCGGGGTGGCCGGCGCCGCAACCGCAACCGGAACCGCAACCGCGACAAGCGCCGCGGCCGTGACTTCGGCAGCGACTACGACGGCGAGCCGCAGCTGACCGAGGACGACGTGCTCGTCCCCGTCGCGGGCATCCTCGACGTGCTCGACAACTACGCGTTCGTGCGCACCTCCGGCTACCTCGCCGGCCCCGGCGACGTCTACGTCCCGCTGGGCATGGTCAAGAAGAACGGCATGCGCAAGGGCGACGCCATCACCGGTGCCGTCAAGGCCCAGCGCGAGGACCAGCCGCAGAACCAGCGCCAGAAGTTCAACGCCCTCGTGCGGCTCGACACCGTCAACGGCATGTCGCCCGACGACGCCCGCAAGCGGGTCGAGTTCGGCAAGCTGACCCCGCTGTACCCGCAGGACCGGCTGCGCCTCGAGACCGACCCGGCCCAGCTCACCACGCGGGTCATCGACCTCGTCGCCCCGATCGGCAAGGGTCAGCGCGGCCTCATCGTCGCCCCGGCCAAGGCCGGCAAGACGATGGTGATGCAGTCGATCGCCAACGCCATCACCACCAACAACCCCGAGTGCCACCTCATGGTCGTCCTCGTCGACGAGCGGCCCGAAGAGGTCACCGACATGCAGCGTGCGGTCAAGGGCGAGGTCATCTCCTCGACCTTCGACCGGCCGGCCGAGGACCACACCACGGTGGCCGAGCTGGCCATCGAGCGGGCCAAGCGGCTCGTCGAGATGGGCCACGACGTCGTCGTGCTGCTCGACTCGATCACCAAGCTGGGTCGCGCCTACAACCTCGCCGCCCCGGCGAGTGGTCGCATCCTGTCCGGTGGTGTGGACAGCGCCGCGCTCTACCCGCCCAAGAAGTTCTTCGGCGCCGCCCGCAACATCGAGAACGGCGGCTCGCTGACCATCCTCGCGACCGCGCTCGTCGAGACCGGTTCGCGCATGGACGAGGTGATCTTCGAGGAGTTCAAGGGCACCGGGAACATGGAGCTCAAGCTCGACCGCGGCCTGGCCAACCGCCGCATCTTCCCCGCGGTCGACGTCAACAACTCGGGCACCCGCAAGGAGGAGATCCTCCTGTCGCCCGACGAGCTCAAGATCATGTGGAAGCTGCGCCGGGTGCTCGCCGCACTCGACCAGCAGCAGGGCATCGAGCTGCTCATCGACCGGCTGCGCAAGACCCGCAGCAACGCCGAGTTCCTCATGCAGGTGCAGCACACGTCCTCGATGCGGCTCGAGGACGAGGACGACGACTGATCCACGAGTGACCCGAGCCGGCTGACCGGCCCGAGCCGGATCGAACACGCTGCCCCCGGGATCCATTCCCGGGGGCAGCGCCGCGTGCGCAACCGTGCACGCAGGTGCGGTGCCGCCTCATCCGATCGGTCGACACTTGCGTCACTGCAACTCGTTTTGACCGCAATCGCCTACATTTGGTTGCGGCCCAGTCGCGCACCCGTGCGCACCGGGCCGCAACCGAGCAGCCGGGTTGGCAGGGAAGAGGACGGACCCATGGACGCATCGCAGTCGGTGCGGGTGCTGGTCGCTGACGACGACCCGGACATTCGTGACCTCGTCGACTTCAAGCTGAGCCAGGCGGGGTATGCCGTGGAGGCCGTTCCCGACGGCCTGTCGGCCTGGGAGTCGTTCCAGCAGGAGACGCCTGCCCTGGTGATCCTCGACGTGATGATGCCGGGTCTGTCGGGCATCGACGTGCTGCGCAAGATCCGAGACAGCGGCTCGCCCAAGACGCCCGTCCTGCTGCTCTCGGCCAAGTCGCGTGACAGCGACGTCGACACCGGCTTCGCGGTGGGTGCCGACGACTACGTGGTCAAGCCGTTCAGCCCGCGCGAGCTGCTGCACCGCGTCAACCGTATGGTTCCGCGCTCCTCGTGAGCCTGCTCCAGCTCCTCTGGCTCACCTTCGGAGCCGTGTTCCTCACCTGTCTCGGGCTCGTCGCGCTCGTGGTCGCCACGAAGGTCCTGCGCACCCGGCACGAGCGGCGCGCCGCCGAGCTGGTGCAGCCCCACCGACTGCACCTCGTGGCAGTCGCCGCGGGCGAGGACGATGACGGCAGCCACCTGCGCGCGCTCGAGGTCGTCGACGGTGAGGCGCGCGAGCCGCTCGACGACGTCGTCCTCGACCTGCTCACCAAGGTGCGGGGTGCGCCCGCCGAGGCCCTCGCCTCGCTGCTGCTGGCGCACGGTGTCGCGGACCGCGCCCCGCACGACCTGCGCCACCGCAACCCGGTGCGCCGCGCCAGGGCGGCGAGCGCCCTGGGCCTGTGCAACGTCGGCAGTGCCATGCCGCTGCTGGTCGAGGCGCTCAAGGACCACAGCCCGCAGGTGCGGGTGGCCGCGACGTCGGCGCTCGGGCGGATCGGTCAGCCGTCGGCGGCGCGGCCCATCCTGGCCGCGGTCGGTGCCGAGCACGCAGTCCCCGCTGGCCCCGCCGCCGACGCCCTCGAACGCATGGGGGTGGGCGTCTCGCCGGCCCTGGCCGAAGGCCTCGGTGCCGACAGCGCCACGACGCGCACCGTCGCGGCATACGTGAGTGGTGAAGGCGCGTTCTCACGGTCGGTTCCGGGGCTGCGCGAGGCGCTCGCCGCCGACCCCGACCTCACCGTCCGGGAGACCGCCGCGACCGCGCTCGGCAAGGTCGGTCGCTCCGACGACGTCCTTTTCCTGCTGCGGTATGCCGCGGCCGACCAGCCGCTGTCCCTGCGCCGCTCGGCCGTGGCGGCGCTGGCCGAGCTCGGCGACGCGAGCTCGATCGACGCCATGGCGGGGCTGGCCGCCGACGACGACCCGCGGGTGGCCGAGACGGCGGCCGAGGCGTTGCTGCGCCTCGGGGCGCCCGGCCGGGCCGCCCTGGACCAGGTGCCGGCCAGCCCGGCGGTCGAGACGGCGCGGCTCGTCGCCGCCATGCGACGCGGATCTCCGACATGAGCTGGGACGCGACGGTCGAGGGGCTGCGTACCGCGGTGCTGTGGGTCATGGCCGCGACGTCGGCGCCGATCCTCATCTACTTCCTGCTCATCAACGCGTCCTACCTCGTGCTGATCGTGTTGGCAGCCATCGACTTCCGCGCCCAGCACCGGCAGCGGGAGGCCGAGGTCGAGGACTTCGGTGGCGCGCTGACGCCGGGGGTCTCGCTGCTCGTGCCGGCCTACAACGAGGAGGCCGGCATCGTCACGTCGGTGCAGGCCCTGCTGTCGCTGCGTTACCCGCGGCACGAGGTCGTGGTCGTCGACGACGGCAGCAGCGACGGCACCTTCGAGAAGCTGCGCGAGGCGTTCGACCTCGTCGAGGTGCCGCGTCAGCTGCCGCAGGACGTGCCGATCCGGGTGGCGGTCCTCGGCGTCCACGTCCCGCGTGACGGCCGCACCCCGCTCGTGGTGGTGCGCAAGGAGAACTCGGGCCGGTCGGAGGCACTCAACGTCGCCCTCAACGCGGCATCCGAGCCGCTCGTCGCCATGATCGACGCCGACTCGATCCTCGAGCCGGACGCGCTCGTGCGGGTCACCCAGCCGTTCGTCGACGACCCGGCCCGCATGGTCGCGGCCGGGGGAGCGATCCGCCCCGTCAACGGCAGCCGCGTCGTCTCGGGACGCATCGTGCGGGTGCAGATGCCGAAGCAGTGGCTGGCCCGCATCCAGGTCGTGGAGTACCTGCGGGCCTTCCTCCTCGGCCGCACCGGGTGGTCGCGGTTCGGGGCGCTCATCCTCATCAGTGGCGCCTTCGGTGTCTTCCGCCGCGACGTCATCGTCGAGGTCGGCGGCCTCGACCCGGACAGCATCGGCGAGGACTTCGAGCTGGTCCTGCGGATCCACAAGAAGCTGCACGACGAGGAGCGTGACTACCGCGTCGGGTTCGTGCCGGAGCCGGTGCTGTGGACCGAGGTGCCGTCGACGACGGCGGTCCTGCGCAGGCAGCGCAAGCGGTGGCACCGCGGGCTGTGGGAGACGCTGTGGGCCTACCGTGGCATGGTGTTCCGCCCGAAGTACGGGAAGGTCGGCATGATTGCGCTGCCGTACTACTGGGTGTTCGAGCTGTTCGCCCCGCTGCTGGAGTTCTTCGGCATCATCATCGTGCCGCTCGCGTTGCTGCTGGGTGTCGTCAACCTCCCGTATGCCGCGTTGTTCCTCCTCGTGGCGTACGGCCTGGCGATCCTCGTGACGCTGTCGGCGATGGCGGCCGAGGAGTGGTCCTTCCACCGGCACGAGCGGTGGCGCGACCTCGGCACGACCCTGGTGGCGTCGCTGCTGGAGAACATCGGCTACCGCCAGATGACGGTGTGGTGGCGGCTCGAGGGGTGGTGGGCGTCGTTGCGGCGCAAGGAGCAGGTGTGGGGCGTGATGACCCGCACCGGGTTCGAGAGCGAGCCAGAGTGAGCCGGCTGTCCGAGCGGTCCATCAACTACCAGGTGCGGGCCCTGGTCGTGAGCGTCCTGCTGGTCTTCCCGCTGCTGACCGGCCTCGTGGTCGTCCAGCTCGCCAAGCAGAACCGTGCGGCCTCGTTGCTGACCCTGGCGCTCGGGCCGGCGTTCGACGCCAACAACGCGGCGATGATCGACATGACCGAGGCCAACGCCGGCTGGAGCCAGCTGATGGGCGGCGAGACGCCGGTGATCCGGTACCGCCTGAAGCAGGAGCTGGTGAAGGGCGACTTCGACACGGTCGGTCGGGCACTGTCGTCGACCACGATCGACGCCGACCAGCGACGCACCTACGAGGCCCTGCTCGACAAGGAGCGCGCCACGGCGACGGCGTGGTTCGCCGCCGCGAGCCGGGCCGAGGCGGAGCTGGGCACGAGCCTGGGCACGTCGAGCACGGCCGAGGCCGACGCCGTCCGGGCGTTCCGCGACTTCCGCGACGCCAACCGGTCCCTCTTCGCAGCGCTCAAGGTCGAGCGCGACCACGCCCGGTCCGACGCGCGGGCCCGGATCACGTTGACGATGGCGCTGGTCGGTGGCACCGCCCTGCTGACCCTGGCGCTCCTCGCCGCCTGGGGCCGCATCTTCCGGGGCTCGGTGGTGCGCCCGCTCGAGCGGCTCCGCGAGGTCGTCGACCGGCAGCGCGACGGAGACCGGCAGGCGACGGCCGATCCGTCGGGTGCCACCGAGGTGCGCGCGCTCGCAACGGACTTCAACGGCCTCACCCGGGCGAACACCATCCTCGAGGAGCAGCAGCGCGCCGTGCTCGCCTCGCACGAGCTCGTCATCGAGGTCGGCCGGCTGGTGCACGCCGCGCCCGACGTGGAGGAGGCCCTGGACTCGGTGTGCGCTCTGCTGGGTGAGGGGCTCGCCGCCGACCGGGTCCTGCTCTACACCCACGACGACGACGGCGAGATCAGCGAGCACACGCAGTGGCACAGCCCCGACCTGCCCGACCTGCCGCGCCTGCCGCCGTCGCTCGGGCCGGAGGTCCAGCGCGTCACCGACGAGCTGCGCAGCCGGGGGACGTTCTTCGGGGTCCCCGACTTCCTCGACCCGCAGGTCCAGGCGCAGGAGCGCGCCGCTGGCTTCTACCGGGCCACCGGGGCACGCAGCCTGCTGATGGTGCCGGTGGGTTCCGGCGAGCGCGGACTGGGCGTGCTTGCGCTGATGATGGTCGACGGGCCGCGGCGCTGGCGTCGGCACGAGATCCAGGCCGTGCAGCAGTGCGCCGGGTACGTCGCGCAGTCCGTCATCGCCCTCGAGCTGAGCGAGCTCCAGGCCGAGCAGGTGCGCCGACTGACCGAGCTCGACTCGCAGAAGACTGACTTCATGGCGACGGTGTCGCACGAGCTGCGCACCCCCCTCACGTCGATCGTGGGGTACCTCGAGATGCTCGAGGACGGCGACTACGGCGAGCTCAACCAGCGGCAGATCGAGGCGCTCGGCACGGTGGAGCGCAACGCGGTCCGTCTGCGCGGCATGATCGAGGACCTGCTGGTGCTCAACAAGATCGAGGCGTCCGGCGTGCAGCCCAGCCTCGCGACGGTCTCGGTGGCCAGCCTGGTGGCGGCCACGGTCGAGGTGCTCGGTCCCCAGGCGGCCGTCGCGGAGGTGAGCCTGCAGACGGCTCCGGTGGACCCGAACCTCATGGTGTCGGTCGAGCCACGCCACCTCGAGCGGGCCCTGCTCAACCTGGGCTCCAACGCGGTCAAGTTCACCCCCGCTGGCGGGCGCGTCGAGCTGACGGCGGTCAGGGACGGCAACGACGTCGTGGTCACGGTCGCCGACTCGGGCATCGGCATCCCCGCGGCCGACCTCGACCAGCTCTTCGGCCGGTTCTTCCGCGCCAGCAACGCCACCGCGGCCGCGATCCCGGGCACCGGTCTCGGGTTGGCCATCGTGCGCCAGATCGTCGAGGGGCACGACGGCCAGCTGACGCTGGAGTCGACCGAGGGCGAGGGGACCACCGTGCGCATCCGGCTACCGCTGGTCACGCCCGATGCCGCGGATCCGGCGGGGAATGACGAGCACGTCCCTGCCGTTTAGGAGGACGTGCCACCTTTCTGGCACACTTCCCTAGTTGGACCGGTTCACGGCTGGCATGCCTGACATGCGGGGTCTGCATCGAGACGCGATGGGCCCGCCGACCCGGACGAATCCCAAGGAGCACGCAGTGAAGAAGGACATCCACCCCGAGTACGTCGCCACCACGGTGACCTGTACCTGTGGCAACACGTTCGAGACCCGCAGCACCGCTGCCGACGGCGCCATCCGCGCCGAGGTCTGCTCGAACTGCCACCCGTTCTACACCGGCAAGCAGAAGATCCTCGACACCGGTGGTCGCGTGGCCCGCTTCCAGGCCCGCTACGGCAAGAAGGCCGACGCGAAGAACGCCTAGCTTTTCCGATGCGCCGGTCCTGACCCTTGTGGTCGGGGCCGGCGCATTCGTTTCCCCGTACGACCCATCCACCGGGAGCTTTCGATGCTGGAGTCCGCCGCCGCCCTCGTCGAGGAGCACGCCGCCCTCGAGCGGCAGCTGGCCGACCCTGCCGTCGCCTCCGACCCCGACGCCGTGCGCACCATCAACAAGAGGTATGCCGCGCTGGCACCGACCGTCGCGGCATACCACGCGTGGGTCGGGGCCAAGGACGACCTCGCCGCCGCGCGCGAGCTCGCCGCCGAGGACGAGGGGTTCGCGGCCGAGGTGCCCGGGCTGGAGGCGGACCTCGCCGCGGCCGAGGACAAGCTGCGCCGCCTGCTCGTGCCGCGCGACCCCGACGACGACCGCGACGTCATCCTCGAGGTCAAGGCGGGGGAGGGTGGCGAGGAGTCCGCGCTGTTCGCCGGCGACCTGCTGCGGATGTACCTGCGGCACGCGGAGCGGCGGGGCTGGAAGACCGAGGTCATCGACGCGACCGAGTCCGACCTCGGCGGGTACAAGGACGTCCAGGTCGCGATCAAGGCCAAGGGCACGCCCGAGCCGGGGGAGGCCCCGTGGGCCCGGCTCAAGTTCGAGGGTGGTGTGCACCGGGTGCAGCGCGTCCCTGTCACCGAGAGCCAGGGCCGCATCCACACCTCCGCCGCGGGGGTCTGGGTGATGCCGGAGGCCGAGGACGTGGAGGTCGAGATCGACCCGAACGACCTCAAGATCGACGTCTACCGCAGCTCCGGCCCAGGCGGGCAGAGCGTCAACACCACGGACTCGGCCGTGCGGATCACGCACCTGCCGACCGGTGTGGTCGTCAGCTGCCAGAACGAGAAGAGCCAGCTCCAGAACAAGGAGTCGGCGCTGCGGGTGCTCCGGGCCCGGCTGCACCAGATCGCGATGGACGAGGCGGCCGCAGCGTCGGCCGAGGCCCGCAAGAGCCAGGTGCGCACCGTCGACCGCAGCGAGCGGATCCGCACCTACAACTTCCCCGAGAACCGCATCAGCGACCACCGCACGGGCTACAAGGCCTACAACCTCGACGCGGTGCTCGACGGTGACCTCGAGCCGGTGATCCAGTCGGCGGTCGACGCCGACGAGGCCGCCCGGCTCGCGGCCGTGGCCGAGACCGCGTGACCTCCCTCAAGCAGGGGGTCGCGTCGGCGACCCTCACGCTCCGGGACGCCGGGGTGCCGTCGCCCGAGGCGGACGCCCTGGCCCTCGCCGCCCACGTGCTGGGGGTCGACGCATCCGAGGTGCGACGCCGGGTGGTGATGGGTGACGAGCTCGATGCCGTTGTCTCCCAGCGGTATGCCGCGTTGCTCAGCGAGCGCGCAGCGCGGGTTCCGTTGCAGCACCTCACCGGTCGCGCCCACTTCCGCCACCTGACCCTGGAGGTCGGACCGGGCGTCTTCGTGCCGCGTCCGGAGACCGAGCTCGCCGCGGGTCTGGCCATCACTGCCGGCGCGACGGCGGGGGAGTCGCCGATCGTCGTCGACCTGTGCACCGGCTCGGGCGCCATCGCCCTGTCTGTGGCGAAGGAGGCGCCGACCTCGACCGTGTATGCCGTGGAGCTGTCGCCCGAGGCGCACGCCTGGGCGCAGCGCAACGTCGAGGCGACCGGGCTGGCGGTGGAGCTGTCGCTGGGAGATGCCACGACGGCATACCCGGAGCTCGAAGGGCGGGTCGACGTCGTGGTGAGCAACCCGCCCTACATCCCCGTCGGGATGGTGCCGCTCGACCCCGAGGTGCGCGACCACGACCCGCAGGTCGCGCTCTACGGCGGCAGCGACGACGGCCTGGCGATTCCGCTCGCGGTCGCGGCCCGGGCGGCGGCGCTGCTGCGCCCGGGCGGCGTCCTCGTCATGGAGCACGCCGACACCCAGGGGGCGACACTGCCGGAGTCGCTGCGCCGCAACGGAAACTGGACCGACGTCGTCGACCACGTCGATCTCAACGGCCGCCCGCGCGCGACTGTCGCCACCCGCGCCTGACGCGGGTCCTAGCATTGGGCGCATGAGCCCGGTCTACGACTGCACCACCCCCGAGGGTCTCGCCGAAGGGGTCGCCAAGGCCTCGGCCGCCGTCCGTGACGGCGAGGTCGTCGTACTGCCGACCGACACCGTCTACGGCGTGGGCGCGGACGCGTTCTCCGCTGAGGCGGTCGCCTCCGTGCTGGCCGCCAAGGGGCGCGGGCGCGAGATGCCACCGCCGGTCCTGGTGCCGAGCGTGCGCACCGTCGACGGGCTCGCGACCTCGGTGCCGCCGTGGGCGCGCGCCCTCATCGCGAAGTTCTGGCCCGGGCCGCTGACGCTGATCTTCGAGGCGCAGCCCTCGCTCATGTGGGACCTCGGCGACACCAACGGCACCGTCGCGCTGCGCATGCCGCAGGACGACGTCGCCATCGCGCTGCTCAGCGAGGTGGGGCCGATGGCCGTCACCAGCGCCAACCTCACCGGTCAGCCCCCGGCCACCACCGTGACCGACGCGGCCGCGCAGCTGGGTGCGGCCGTGACCGTCTACCTCGACGGCGGGCCGACGACCAGCAACGAGGTGTCGACCATTGTCGACTGCACCGGCGACGAGCCGGTGGTGCTGCGCGCCGGTGCGATCTCGTGGGACGACATCGAGGACGTCGTCATTGCCGCGCGCCAGCCGCAGGAGGACGCCGCCCCCGTGAGCGACGCGGACGCGCCGGAAGCCGCCGACGACGACGCAATAGAGTTGCCGGCGGACCCCGCCGCCCGACCCGGCACCGCTGCCCGACCCGAGGGAGACACCCATGAGCGCTGACACCTTCTACGGCTCCGACTACGGCGCGCTGGAGTCCTTCGACCCCGACATCGCCGGCATCCTCGTCGACGAGCTCGAGCGGATCCGCGGTGGCCTGCAGCTCATCGCCTCCGAGAACATGTCCAGCCCCGAGGTCCTCACGGCGCTCGGCTCGACCCTGTCGAACAAGTACGCCGAGGGCTACCCGGGCCGCCGCTACTACGGTGGCTGCGAGGTCGTGGACCGGGCCGAGAACCTCGCGATCGAGCGGGCCAAGGCGTTGTTCGGCGCCGACCACGCCAACGTCCAGCCGCACTCCGGCGCCAGCGCCAACCAGGCGGTCTACGGCGCGTTCATGCAGCCCGGCGACACCATCCTGGCGATGGCGCTGCCGATGGGTGGCCACCTCACCCACGGCACCAAGGTGTCCTTCTCGGGCAAGTGGTTCAACGCCGTCCACTACGGCGTCGACAAGCAGACCGAGGACATCGACTACGCAGAGGTCGAGCGGCTCGCCAAGGAACACCGGCCCAAGGTGATCCTCGCCGGCGGCTCCGCCATCCCGCGCCTGATCGACTTCGAGTTCTTCCGCCGGGTCGCCGACGAGGTCGGCGCGATCTTCTGGGTCGACGCGGCCCACTTCATCGGTCTCGTTGCGGGACAGGCGATCCCGAGCCCCGTGCCGCACGCCGACGTCGTCACCTTCACGACGCACAAGGTGCTGCGCGGCCCGCGCTCTGGTGCCCTGGTGTGCAAGGAGGAGCACGCCGCCAAGCTCGACAAGGCCGTCTTCCCGATGATGCAGGGCGGCCCCCAGATGCACACCATCGCGGCCAAGGCCGTGAACTTCAAGGAGTGTGCGACGCCCGAGTACCAGACCTACGCCAAGCGGGTCATCGAGAACGCTGCGGTGCTCGCGGAAGCGTTGGGGGAGAAGGGGATCCGGCCCACGACCGGTGGCACCGACACCCACCTGTCGCTGCACGACCTCCAGGGCATCGAGGTCACCGGCGCCGACGCCGAGGCCCGCGCCGACGCCGCGGGCATCGTGCTCAACAAGAACGCCATCCCGTTCGACCCGCAGAAGCCCAACATCGCCAGCGGCATCCGCGTGGGCACCCCGTGCGTCACCACCCAGGGCATGGGCACCGAGGAGATGCGCGAGATCGCCGACCTCATCGCGACCGCGGTCACCAAGGGTGACGCCGACCCCGACCACGCGGTCTCCAAGGAGGTGCGCGCGGGCGTGACGGACCTCGTCACCCGCTTCCCGGCATACCCTCGAGGCTGACACCACCTCGGAAGGCGCCGCGTAAGTGCGCGAGTATCTGCTCGTCCTGTTGGTCGCCGCGGTCATCACGTATGCCGCGACGCCGCTGCTGCGCGCCGTCGCCGTGCGCACCAGGGCGTTCACACCGGTCCGGGACCGCGACGTGCACTCGGTGCCGATCCCGCGCCTCGGTGGGGTGGCGATCTTCCTGGGGTTCGCCGCGTCGATGCTGGTGGCCAGCCAGCTGCCGCGGCTCGGTCAGGTCTTCCAGCTCGGCCCGGAGCTCCAGGGCATCCTCTGGGGTGCGGCGATCGTGTGCCTGCTCGGCGCGATCGACGACATCCGCGAGCTCGACTGGCTGACCAAGATGGGCGGCCAGATGATCGCGGCCGGGATCATGGCCTTCAGCGGGGTGCAGCTGCTCCAGCTGCCCATCGGTGGTGGCGTGACGGTCCTGCCGACGCCGATCATCGTGGCGCTCACCGTCTTCGCGGTGGTCCTGTGCACCAACGCCGTCAACTTCATCGACGGGCTCGACGGTCTCGCGGCCGGGGTGGTCGCCATCGCCGCGCTGTCGTTCTTCGTCTACAGCTACTTCATCTCGCGCACCTTCGACCCACCCAACGTGTTCTCCTCGGCCACCTTCATCTCGGCCGCGCTCATCGGGTGCTGCCTGGGGTTCCTGCCGCACAACTTCTACCCGGCGCGGCTGTTCATGGGTGACTCCGGCGCACTCCTGCTGGGCCTGCTGCTCGCGGCCGCGATCATCTCGACCACCGGCAACGTCACGCCGACCCAGGTGAGCGCCAACCCGCTCGCGGCGACGCTGCTGCCGCTCGTCATCCCTGCGGCGATCATCCTGCTGCCGCTCGTCGACATCCTGCTGGCGGTGGTGCGTCGCACCCGGCGGGGGGAGCGGCCGTGGCAGCCGGACAAGCAGCACCTGCACCACCGGATGCTCCAGATCGGCCACGGCCACCGGCGGGCCGTCCTGCTGCTGTGGCTCTGGGCTGCGGTCGCCTCGCTCGGTTCGGTGAGCTTCATCTTCGTCGGCGACCCCCGCCTCGCCGTCGGGGGAGTGGTGCTCGCCATCGCGGTCGTCTGGGTCCTCACCCTCTGGCTGCCGCGCTTCTCCGCGCCCGGCCACCGCCCCCGCAAGGTCCGCTGACGGGGGTTGCCACGCGGCATACGCTGCTGTCGAAGTGCGCGATTGGCGGCCCCGGGAGAGCTTGTGATAGCTTTCACAAGCGCCGAGGACGGCGCCCAGACCACCTCTCGCCGAGCACTCCAGCCGCGACGACCAGGCAGGCCAGACCGATGACGCAGCAGACCGCGCCCCAGGGAGACAACCTCTTCCACGTGGTGCTGCGCGGGGCCCTTCTGCCGACCGCGGTGGCAGGCGTCCTGACCTCGATCGTCCTCGCCTTCTTCCGCGGCGTCGACGGCGGGGTGGCCGGCCTCATCGGCGTCGCGATCGGTCTCGCGTTCTTCGCCTCCGGCCTGTTCATCGTCGGCCGGTTCGTCAAGGACACCACCGAGCCGATGCTGTTCATGGCGGTCGGCATGGCGGTCTACTTCGCCCAGGTGCTGCTCCTGCTCGGCGTCCTGGTCATCGCCCGCCGCATCGAGGTGTTCGACTCGTATGCCGCGGGCATCGCGTTGCTCGTGTCTGTCCTCGTGTGGCAGGGCGCCCAGATGCGCGCCTGGCGGCGCGCCCGGGTTCCGGTCTACCGGGAGCGCGCGGACGGGGCCGACTCGACCTTGGACAGGAGCGCCTCGTGAGCTTCCGATCCCGCGTCGCGGCCCCGGCAAACCGTCCGGTAGCGTACGGGCTGTCGTCCCCCGCGACTCCGGCTCTCGTCCGTCCGCGCAACTTCTGCCGCACTGACATCCGCCCCGGATCGGCGGTGCGATCGCTCGACATGTCACTGGAGGAGAGGCTGTGAGCCTGAACGTGGTGCCCCTGCACATGCTGCCTGCCGTGGTCCCCGCGGCCGAGGGCGGTGGCGAGGGTTTCGAGACCCCCGGCGTCGCGAACTTCTGGTGGCCCCTGTTCGGTGGTGACGGCGCGTTCGCCTTCACCCGGCCGGCCCTCGTGCTGCTCATCTCGGTGGCCCTCATCGCCTGGTTCTTCGTCGGGGCGACAGGCAAGCTCAGCCTCGTCCCGAGCAAGCGCCAGTTCCTCGTCGAGGGCACCTACAACTTCGTGCGCAACACCCTGGGCCGCGACATCATCGGCAGCAAGGACTTCCTGCAGTTCCTGCCACTGCTGTTCACGCTGTTCACGCTGATCCTCGTCAACAACGTCTTCGGCATCGTCCCGTTCGTGCAGTACCCGACCTTCAGCCGCCTCGGCTTCCCACTGGTGCTCACGGTCATCGTCTACCTGACCTACCACGCGGTCGGGATCAAGCGGAAGCACGGCGTCCTCAACTACCTGAAGTCGCTCGTGCCCCCGGGCCTGCCGACCTGGCTCAAGCCGATCCTGTTCGTGCTCGAGTTCCTCACCTACTTCGTGATCCGGCCGCTCACCCTCGCCCTGCGACTCATGGGCAACATGCTCGCCGGTCACCTCATGCTGCTGGTGTTCATCCTCGGTGGTGAGTACCTGCTGCTGCACGGCGACAACATCGGCCTCAAGGGCGCCGGCATCCTGTCGATGGCCTTCTCGGTCGGCATGACCTTCTTCGAGCTGCTCATCGAGTTCCTGCAGGCCTTCATCTTCACCCTGCTCGCAGCGCTCTACATCGCCGACGCGGTGAGCGAGCACCACTGACCACCGGGCCCGCCCGGCTTGCACGACCCCAACTGAATACACCGCACACGACACCGGGAACCGCTCCCGGTGCCACCCGAAAGGAACGAACATGCAAGGCAACATCGCCTTCCTCGGCTACGGCCTCGCCGCGATCGGCCCCGGCATCGGTGTCGGTCTGATCTTCGCCGCCTACATCAACGGCGTTGCCCGCCAGCCCGAGGCTCGCGGCATGCTGCAGACCATCGCCTTCACCGGCATGGCCATCACCGAGGCGCTGGCCATCCTCGGTCTGGTGTTCGCGTTCGTCTTCCAGGGCTGACGCTCACCGCTTTCGAGCCCAGGCTCACCAAGCTGTTCCGTTTCAACAGATAAGGAAGCGACGTGCATCCCGCATCCGTAGTCGCCGCCGAGGGGTTCCCCTCGGGTTTCCCGCTGCTGCCGCAGCCGGCCGAGATGATCGTCGGGCTGATCGCCTTCGCCATCCTGTACTGGCTGGTGAAGAGCAAGGTCGTCCCCAACATGGAGAAGCTGTACGCCGAGCGCACGGCAGCCATCGAGGGCGGCATGCAGCAGGCGGAGGAGGCCCAGCAGCAGGCCCAGGCGGCGCTCGAGCAGTACAACGCCCAGCTCGCCGAGGCCCGGGCCGAGGCCGCGCGCATCCGTGAGGAGGCGCGCGAGCAGGGCGCGGCGATCATCGCCGAGCTCCGCGGGCAGGCCCAGACCGAGGCGAACCGCATCACCGAGGCGGCGCACAAGCAGATCGAGGCCGAGCGTCAGCAGGCCGTGGTCCAGCTGCGCTCCGAGGTGGGTCGCCTCTCGACCGACCTCGCCAGCCGCATCGTCGGTGAGTCGCTCGAGGACGAGACCCGTCAGCGCGGCATCGTCGACCGCTTCCTGGCCGACCTCGAGTCCGGCTCGATCAAGCCGGAGAAGGTCGGAGAGGGCGCCTGATGCGTGGGTCGTCGCGGGCCGCAGCCGTGGCCTCGGGCAAGGCGCTCGACGCCGCCCTCTCGGGCGATGCCGACCGGCGCGCGCTCGGGGACGAGCTGCTCGCCGTCGTCGGCGCGTTCGACGGCTCGGCCACCTTGCGCCGTGCGGTGGCCGACCCCTCGCGGGAACCGGCCGACCGCAAGGCGCTCGCCGAGCGGCTGCTCGGCGGCAAGGTGTCGGCACCGACCCTCGCGGTCGTGCAGGACGTCGTCGGGCAGCGGTGGGCCACCGAGCGCGACCTCACCGACACCCTCGAGGACCTCGGGGTCTCGGCCCTGCTGGCCGGCGCCGAGCAGGACGGCCAGATCGACCGGGTCGAGGACGAGCTCTTCCGGTTCGAGCGGACCGTCGCGGCCAGCCCCGAGCTGCGCGACGCCCTCACCAATCGGCAGGGCGACGCCCGGGCCAAGGGCCAGCTGGTCGACCGTCTCCTCGACGGCAAGGCCGCACCGGACACCCAGCGCCTGGTCCGCCAGGCGGTGCTGTCCGGTCGTGGCCGCAAGTTCGAGCGCACCATGGAGCACTACCTCGACCTGGCCGCGCAGCGTCGCGACCAGGTCACCGCCGTGGTGACGGTCGCGACCGACCTGACCGAGCAGCAGCGCGAGCGGCTCGCCAGCGCCCTGCAGGGCATCTACGGCAAGCCGGTCCTGCTCCAGCAGGTCCTCGACCCGCAGGTCGTCGGCGGCATCCGCGTCCAGGTCGGCGACGAGGTCGTCGACGGCACGGTCGTGCGGCGCCTCGATGAGGTCCGACGCCGGATCAGCGGCTGACAGCGTCCCCCTGACGCAACCACGCGGCATACCCACAACGCAGCGGCACTCACACACCAAGAGCCACACCAGACTTCGGCCCCACCCGGGGCCGGCAACCGAGGAGAAGAGATCAGATGACGGAGCTTTCGATCCGTCCGGAGGAGATCCGGGACGCTCTGGACAACTTCGTCCAGTCCTACGAGCCCGGCGCGGCGTCCCGCGAAGAGGTCGGCCGCGTCACCGACGCCGGTGACGGCATCGCCCACGTCGAGGGCCTGCCCTCGGCCATGACCAACGAGCTGCTCGAGTTCGAGGACGGCACCCTGGGCCTCGCGCTCAACCTCGACGTCCACGAGATCGGCGTCGTCATCCTCGGTGACTTCTCCAAGATCGAGGAGGGCCAGCAGGTCAAGCGCACCGGCGAGATCCTCTCGGTCCCCGTCGGTGACGCGTTCCTCGGCCGCGTGGTCAACCCGCTCGGCCAGCCGATCGACGGCCTCGGCGAGATCGAGTCGACCGAGAGCCGCGCGCTGGAGCTCCAGGCCCCCAACGTGGTCCAGCGCCAGTCGGTGCACCAGCCGCTGCAGACGGGCATCAAGGCCGTCGACGCCATGACCCCGATCGGTCGCGGCCAGCGCCAGCTCATCATCGGCGACCGCCAGACCGGCAAGACCACGGTCGCGATCGACACGATCCTCAACCAGAAGGCCAACTGGGAGAGCGGCGACCCGGAGAAGCAGGTCCGCTGCATCTACGTCGCCGTCGGCCAGAAGGGCTCGACCATCGCCTCGGTGCGCGGCACCCTGGAGGAGGCCGGCGCCCTCGAGTACACGACGATCGTCGCGGCCCCCGCCTCCGACGCCGCGGGCTTCAAGTACCTCGCGCCGTTCACCGGCTCGGCCATCGGCCAGCACTGGATGTACGACGCCAAGCACGTCCTCATCGTGTTCGACGACCTGTCGAAGCAGGCCGAGGCCTACCGCGCGATGTCGCTGCTGCTGCGTCGCCCGCCGGGCCGCGAGGCCTACCCCGGCGACGTGTTCTACCTGCACAGCCGGCTGCTCGAGCGCTGCGCCAAGCTCTCCGACGAGCTCGGTGCCGGATCGATGACGGGTCTGCCGATCATCGAGACCAAGGCCGGTGACGTCTCGGCGTACATCCCGACCAACGTCATCTCCATCACCGACGGCCAGATCTACCTGCAGGCCGACCTGTTCAACGCCAACGTCCGCCCGGCGATCGATGTGGGTGTCTCGGTCTCCCGCGTCGGTGGTGCCGCGCAGATCAAGGCCATGAAGGACGTGTCCGGCCGACTCAAGCTCGACCTGGCCCAGTTCCGTGCGCTCGAGGCGTTCGCCATGTTCGCCTCGGACCTCGACCCGGCCTCGCGTGCCCAGCTGGCCCGCGGTGGTCGCCTCGTCGAGGTGCTCAAGCAGCCGCAGTCCGACCCGTTCCCGGTCGAGGAGGAGGTCGTGTCCATCTGGGCCGGTACCTCCGGTGAGCTGGACTCGGTCGCCGTCGAGGACGTGCGCAAGTTCGAGGCCGAGTTCCTCGACTACCTGCGCCGCGAGAACAAGGGCCTGCTCGACGCGATCCGCGAGACCGGCAAGTTCGCCGACGAGACCCGCGCGGGCCTCGAGGAGGCGATCGGCAAGTTCAAGCAGCAGTTCCAGGGCTCGGGCACCGAGAACACCCCGGTCGGCCACGAGGCCGACCCGGAGGAGCTCGGGCACGACGTCGCCCAGGAGCAGATCGTCAAGCAGAAGCGCTGAGGTATGCCGGGTGCGCCCGCAAGGCGCACCCGGCACCTTGGCCGCCACGCGGCATACCGACGAAGCAGCAACACTCAAAACGTCAGTCACGCAAGAGATTTCAGGAGAGGCGGAAACGTATGGGAGCGCAGACGCGGGTCTACCGCCAGCGCATCCGCGCCGTCAATTCGACCAAGAAGATCACCCGCGCGATGGAGCTCATCGCCGCATCCCGGGTGGTCAAGGCGCAGCAGCGGGTGCGTGAGTCCTCGCCGTACGCCCGGGCGCTGACCCGCGCGGTGTCGGCGGTGGCGACGTTCTCCAACGTCGACCACCCCCTGACGACCGAGAAGGACGACGTCAAGCGCGCGGCCGTCCTGGTCATCTCCTCCGACCGTGGCCTCGCCGGTGCCTACAGCTCCAGCGTGATCCGCGAGAGCGAGAAGCTCATCGGGGAGCTGCGTGAGCAGGGCAAGGAGGTCGTGCCCTACCTCGTCGGTCGCAAGGCGGTGAGCTACTACAAGTTCCGCAAGCGCGAGTACGCGCAGGAGTGGACCGGCTTCACCGACCAGCCGACCTTCGAGATCGCCCGCGAGATCGGCGAGACGCTGGTGGCCCGGTTCGTCCAGCCCGAGGACGAGGGCGGCGTCGACGAGGTGCACGTGGTCTTCACGCGCTTCGTCAACATGGTGACCCAGGAGCCCGACGTCATCCGCATGCTGCCGCTGGAGGTCGTCGAGGGCGAGGAGGCCCCCGAGCCCGACGACGTGCTGCCGCTGTACGAGTTCGAGCCGAGCGCCGAGCAGGTCCTCGACGCGCTGCTGCCGAAGTACGTCAGCGCCCGCATCTTCAACTGCCTCCTGCAGGCCGCTGCCTCCGAGCTCGCCTCGCGCCAGCGCGCGATGAAGTCGGCGACGGACAACGCCGAGGAGCTCGTCAAGAAGTACACCCGGCTGGCCAACCAGGCCCGCCAGGCCGAGATCACCCAAGAGATCAGCGAGATCGTGGGCGGCGCCAGCGCCCTCGCCGACGCCAGCTAGTAGTAGAGAGAGACGGTAGGAAAAGACATGACTGCCACTGTCAGTGAGAACACGACCGAGACCACCCCGGGTGGCGTCGGCCGGATCTCCCGCGTCATCGGCCCCGTCGTCGACGTGGAGTTCCCCGTCGACGCGATGCCGGACCAGTACAACCTGCTGACCACCGAGGTCGAGCTGCCGGCGGGCGAGGGCGAGCCGGAGAAGCGCAACGTCAACCTCGAGGTCGCCCAGCACATCGGCGACAACATGGTCCGCGCGATCTCCCTGCAGCCGACCGACGGCCTCGTCCGCGGCACCCAGGTGCAGGACACCGGCGGCCCCATCACCGTCCCGGTCGGCGACGCCACCCTCGGTCACGTGTTCAACGCGACCGGCGCGTGCCTCGACCTCAAGCCGGGCGAGACCCTCGACGTCAAGGAGCGCTGGGGCATCCACCGTCCCGCGCCCGCGTTCGACCAGCTCGAGTCCAAGACCGAGATGTTCGAGACCGGCATCAAGGTCATCGACCTGCTCACCCCCTACGTGCAGGGTGGAAAGATCGGCCTGTTCGGTGGCGCCGGCGTCGGCAAGACGGTGCTCATCCAGGAGATGATCGCCCGTGTCGCCCGTGACCACGGTGGTGTGTCGGTGTTCGCCGGTGTCGGTGAGCGCACCCGTGAGGGCAACGACCTCATGGTCGAGATGGACGAGGCCGGCGTGCTCCCGCAGACCGCCCTCGTGTTCGGCCAGATGGACGAGCCGCCGGGCACGCGTCTGCGCGTGGCCCTGTCCGCCCTGACGATGGCGGAGTACTTCCGCGACGTGCAGAACCAGGACGTGCTGCTGTTCATCGACAACATCTTCCGGTTCACCCAGGCGGGTTCGGAGGTGTCGACCCTGCTCGGTCGTATGCCGTCCGCCGTGGGTTACCAGCCCACCCTCGCCGACGAGATGGGTGTGCTCCAGGAGCGCATCACCTCCACGCGTGGTCACTCGATCACCTCGATGCAGGCGATCTACGTGCCGGCTGACGACTACACCGACCCGGCGCCGGCGACGACGTTCGCCCACCTGGACGCGACCACCGAGCTCTCGCGTGAGATCGCCTCGCTCGGCATCTACCCGGCCGTGGACCCGCTGACCTCGACGTCGCGGATCCTCGACCCGCGGTACATCTCCCAGGAGCACTACGACGTCGCGGTGCGGGTCAAGCAGATCCTGCAGCGCAACAAGGAGCTCCAGGACATCATCGCGATCCTCGGCATCGACGAGCTCTCCGAAGAGGACAAGATCCTCGTCAACCGGGCCCGTCGCATCCAGCGCTTCCTGTCGCAGAACACCTACGTCGCCAAGCAGTTCACCGGCATCGAGGGTTCGACGGTTCCGCTGGCCGACACGATCGACGCGTTCAAGCGGATCGCCGACGGCGAGTACGACCACGTCGGTGAGCAGGCGTTCTTCATGTGCGGTGGCCTCGACGACGTCGAGCGCCAGTGGGCCGAGATCCAGAAGAACCTCTGACCTCGTCCCGAGCGAAGACCAAGCACCAACCGTGGGGCCGGCCGGTATCGGCTGGCCCCACGGCATACCGGCCGGGCGCAAGCACCACGCACGGCCCGATAGACTGAAATCTCAAGCACCACCCGGAGGACACCGTGAGCTCTCTGCAGGTTGAACTCGTCGCTGCCGACCGCAAGGTCTGGGAGGGCGAGGCCGACATGGTCCAGGCCCGCACCATCGAGGGCGAGCTGGGCATCCTGCCCGGCCACACGCCGCTGCTCGGCGTGCTGGTCGAGGGTGACGTGCGGATCAGCACCGGTGGCTCCACCAACGTCGCGACGATCGACAACGGCTTCCTGTCGGTCGACCGCGACAAGGTCATCATCGTCGCCGAGGCGGTCGACGCCTCCCAGATCGGCTAGCCAGGTCAGGAGGGCAGCGCGCCATGTCGATCGTCACGTCCGCGGAGATCGTCGCCGGCGTGCTCGTGCTGCTCCTGGTCCTGGCCCTGGTCTACATCTTCGTGCGGCGCCGGATCCTGTCCGCTGGCGCCCCACTCATGCTCTGCGCCCTGCAGCCCCGTGACCGGAACGTCTTCCGGCTGGGGCTGCTGCGTTTCTCAGGCAGCACGCTCGAGTGGTTCACCCTCGTCGGACCGTCACCACGCCCGGCACGCGTGTGGGAGCGGCCGCGACTCGAGCTCGGCCCGCCGACGCGTCCAGAGGTGGCCATCCCGGGTCTGCCCGACGCCGTGGCGGTGCAGTGCCAGCACGGCGACGACACCTTCGCCCTCGCCCTCGCGCCAGCGGCATACACCGCCATGCGCACCTGGCTGGAGAGCTCGCCCCCGGGCTTCAACGTCAACGTCGCCTGAGGGTTTCGCGCTGCGGGCTGCCAGAGGCGCAGTGTGCCGCGCCCTTGGCACCCCGCTGGCCGGTTCTGCTCAGTCGGTGGCCGGCTTCTGGCGGCGCTGCGGTGCCTCGGCGCGGCCGCCGCCGGGCTGCCACATCACGTCGCCGCCGATCGGCAGGTTCGCGACCCGGGCGAGGATGAACAGCAGGTCCGAGAGCCGGTTGAGGTACTTCGCGGTCAGCACGTTGACGCCGCCGACGCCCTTGGTGCCGTCGCCCGGCTGGTCGCCGCAGGCCTCGATCGCCGCCCAGGCCTGGCGCTCGGCGCGGCGCACGACCGTGGTCGCGACGTGCAGGTGGGCCGAGGTGAGGGTGCCGCCGGGGAGGATGAACGAGCGCAGCTTCTCGACCCGCTCGAGATAGGTGTCGCAGTCCGCCTCGAGCTCGTCGATCCACTCCTGCTGCACCCGCAGCGGCGGGAACTCGTAGGTCTGCTGTAGCGGCGTGCACAGGTCGGCGCCGACGTCGAACAGGTCGTTCTGCACCCGCGTCAAGGTGGTGCGGACGTCCTCGGGGAGGTCGCTGCTGGCGGCGAGCGCGACGCCGATCTGGGCGTTGGCCTCGTTGGTGTCGGCGTAGGCGAGCAGCCGCAGGTCGTTCTTGCTGGTGCGGCTCATGTCGCCGAGGTGGGTCTGCCCGTCGTCACCGGTGCGCGTGTAGATGCGGGTGAGGTTGACCATGACGCGACTCTATGCCGCGGCGAGGTGGCCTCGGGCGCCAGCCCCGCGGCATACCGGTCGGCGTTGGTATGCCGCGGGCTCACGTAGGGTGGGCCGGTGGCTGAGAGGTTTCGGGTCGTCGGTGGCAGTGCCCTGCGCGGCGAGGTGCAGGTCTGGGGTGCGAAGAACAGCGCGCTCAAGCTCATGGCGGCTGCCCTGCTGGCGGTCGGACGCACCCGGCTGACCAATGTCCCGGCCATTCTCGACGTGACGATCATGGCCGAGCTGCTGCGCCGGCTCGGTTGCACCGTCGACTACGACGCGGCCGCCGGTGTCGTCGAGATCGACGTCCCCGAGCAGATCGGCCACCGGGCCGACTACGACCTCGTGCGGGCGCTGCGCGCCTCGACCGCCGTGCTGGGGCCGCTCGTCGCGCGCACCGGCTCGGCCGACGTGGCGATCCCGGGCGGCGACGCCATCGGGTCGCGCGGCCTCGACCTGCACGCCGCCGGGCTGGAGGCGCTCGGCGCGCAGGTGCACGTCACCCACGGCTTCCTCGTGGCCGAGGCGCCGTCGGGGCTCGACGGGGCCGACATCCGCCTGGAGTTCCCCAGTGTCGGTGCCACCGAGAACGTCCTCACGGCGGCTGTCCTCGCGCGCGGCACCACCCGGCTGGAGAACGCCGCCCGCGAGCCCGAGATCGTCGACATCGCCGCGATGCTCTCCTCGATGGGCGCCAGGATCACCGGCGCGGGCACGTCGGTCATCGAGATCGAGGGTGTCGAGGCCCTCGCGCCCACGGAGCACGCCGTCGTGGCCGACCGCATCGCGGCCGGCACGTGGGCTTTCGCCGCCGTGGCTACCCGCGGCGACGTCGAGGTCGTCGGGGGAGTGCCCGAGCACCTCGCCGCGGCGCTCGAGCTCGTGCGGGCCAGCGGCGCCGAGGTCGTGACGACCGCTCGCGGTTTCCGCGTGGACAGCGGTGGCCGTCGCCCGCTCGCCTTCGACGTGGCAACGCTGCCGTACCCGGGCTTCCCGACCGACCTGCAGCCGTTCGCGCTCGCCGCCAACGCCGTGGCCGACGGCTCGGCGATGATCACCGAGAACCTCTTCGAGGCGCGCTTCCGCACGGTCCAGGAGCTCAACCGGCTCGGCGCCGAGACCCGCATCGACGGCCACCACGTCATGGTCCACGGCGTCGAGCGGCTCTCCGGCGCCCCCGTCGAGGCCAGCGACATCCGGGCCGGGGCGGCGCTGGTCATCGCGGGACTGGTGGCCGACGGGGTCACCACGGTGAGCGGGGCGCAGCACATCGACCGCGGGTATGCCGGGTTCGCCGAGGCCATGCAGGGGCTCGGCGCCGACGTCACGCGCGAGCCGGACGACGTCCCCTTCGTCTGAGCCGCCCCGGCGACCAGAGGCCGGTGCAGGCTCGGGTCCGCGACCTTTATCAGATCTTGACCTGATCGCCCACAACCGTAGACCCATTCTCGGCCGTCGGTATGAGTGAATGTCGGCACGCAAGGCGAGGGGGTTCGCAATGTCGGTCAGCACCGTCGGTGTCCTGCCGGTCGTGGTCCGCACCATGGGCACGGCGCAGGAAGTCGAGATCACCGGCCGGATCGACGTGCACACCGTGCCCGACGTGCGCCTGCTCCTGCACGAGATCATCGACACCGGCTGCGGTGACGTCCTCATGCGGCTGGCCGACGCCGAGATCGGCGACGCCACCGGGCTCGGCGTCCTCGTCGAGGCCTACAACCGGGCCCGCCGGGCGGGTCGTCGCCTCGCCGTCGTCGACATGTCGGACCGCACCGGACGCCTGTTGCGTGCGTCACGGCTGCACCGCTCGCTGGTGCTGCGCGAGGCCGTCGACGAGCCCACTGTGGTGGCTGTCACCGCCTGAGCACCTCCCTGCACGGCCCTACCCGCAGGTACCTTCGGCCCCATGGCCGAGCACACAGACGACGCGGCAGGCGACGCGGGCAGCGACGACGTGAGTGGCGCGCCCGCGCCGGCCCCGCGGCATACCGAGGGGTCTGCGACCGAGGCCGCGCAGCCGGCCCGACCCGAGCGCGACCGCCCCTGGGTGATGCGCACGTATGCCGGTCACTCCAGTGCCGCGGCGAGCAACGCCCTCTACCGGCGCAACCTCGCCAAGGGGCAGACCGGTCTGTCCGTCGCCTTCGACCTGCCCACGCAGACCGGTTACGACCCGGACCACCCGCTGGCCCGCGGTGAGGTCGGCAAGGTGGGCGTCCCGATCTCGCACATCGGCGACATGCGGGCGCTGTTCGACCAGATCCCGCTCGCGTCGATGAACACCTCGATGACCATCAACGCGACGGCGATGTGGCTGCTCGCGATGTACCAGGTCGCGGCGCAGGAGCAGGCCGAGGCCGCGGGCGAGGACCCGGCCGCCGCGGTGCGTGCCCTCGCGGGCACCACCCAGAACGACATCATCAAGGAGTACCTCTCGCGCGGGACCTACGTCTTCGCGCCCGAGCCGTCGCTGCGGCTGATCACCGACATGATCGCCTACACCGTGGCCGAGATCCCCAAGTGGAACCCGATCAACATCTGCAGCTACCACCTGCAAGAGGCCGGTGCGACGCCGGTGCAGGAGATCGCCTACTCGATGTCGACCGCGATCGCGGTGCTCGATGCGGTGCGCGACTCGGGGCAGGTGCCGCAGGAGCGCTTCGGCGAGGTGGTCGCGCGGATCTCGTTCTTCGTCAACGCCGGCGTGCGGTTCGTCGAGGAGATGTGCAAGATGCGCGCCTTCGTCCAGCTGTGGGACGAGGTGACGCGCGAGCGGTACGGCGTACAGGACGCCAAGCAGCGGCGGTTCCGGTACGGCGTGCAGGTCAACAGCCTCGGGCTCACCGAGGCACAGCCGGAGAACAACATCCAGCGCATCGTGCTCGAGATGCTCGCGGTGACGCTGTCGAAGGACGCCCGCGCCCGCGCGGTGCAGCTGCCGGCGTGGAACGAGGCGCTCGGGCTGCCGCGGCCGTGGGACCAGCAGTGGTCGCTGCGGATGCAGCAGGTGCTGGCGTTCGAGTCCGACCTGCTCGAGTACGACGACCTGTTCGCCGGCTCGACCGTCGTGGAGGCCAAGGTCGCCGAGCTCGTCGAGGGCGCGCGGGCCGAGATGGCGCGGGTGGCCGAGCTTGGTGGCGCGGTGCCGGCCGTCGAAAGCGGCTACATGAAGTCGGCCCTGGTTGCCTCGCACGCCCTGCGGCGGGCGCGCATCGAGGCCGGCGAGGACATCGTCGTGGGCGTCAACAGGTTCGAGACCACCGAGCCGAACCCGCTCACCGCTGACCTCGACACCGCGATCCAGACCGTCGACCACGACGTCGAGGTCAAGGCGGCCGAGGCGGTGCGGCGGTGGCGCGACGAGCGCGACGCCGATCCCGCCCGTCGCGACCGCGCGCAGGCCGCCATCGCGCGGCTGCAGGACGACGCCCGCTCGGGCACCAACCTCATGGCGGCCTCGATCGAGGCCGCCCGCGCCGAGGTGACCACCGGCGAGTGGGCGCAGGCGCTGCGTGACGTCTTCGGCGAGTTCCGGGCGCCCACCGGGGTCAGCGGCTCGGTGTCGGGTGGTGGACCGGGCAGCGCGGAGCTGCGCGAGGTGCGCGAGCAGGTCCGGCTCACCGGCGAGGAGCTGGGGGAGAAGCTGCGCGTGCTCGTGGCCAAGCCCGGTCTCGACGGCCACAGCAACGGCGCCGAGCAGGTGGCGGTGCGGGCGCGCGACGCCGGCTTCGAGGTCGTCTACCAGGGCATCCGCCTCACGCCCGAGCAGATCGTCGCGGCCGCCGTTGCCGAGGACGTGCACCTCGTCGGCATCTCGATCCTGTCGGGGTCGCACATGGCGCTCGTGCCGGAGATCCTCGAAGGGTTGCGGGCGGCTGGCGCGGGCGACGTGCCGGTCATCGTCGGCGGCATCATCCCCGACTCCGACGCCCGCGCCCTCAAGGCGCTCGGGGTCGCGGAAGTGTTCACCCCCAAGGACTTTGGCCTCACCGACATCATGGGGCGGTTCGTGCAGATCATCCGTGAGGCGCGAGACCTGCCGGTGGCGACACCCGCGCCCGTGTGAGACTGGCGCGCGTGAGCGCGCAACCGTGGCAGTGGCCTTCGTCGTCGTTGGGCGTCTCCAGCCTGGGTATGCCGCGTGCCTCGCTGGGTGAGTTCGTCGCCGTCGCGTCGGCTCACCGTTGCTCGGGGGTGGAGCTGCGCGTGGGGCCGGACGAGCCGGTGCGGCGCGACCTGTCGGCTGCGGATGCTGCTGCCGTCGGCGAGACGTTTCGCGCCGCCGGGCTGGAGGTGCTGGCGCTCGCGAGCTACGTGCAGGTGTGTGCTCCCGGCGAGGATGGGCCGGTGGTGGAGGCACTGCGTCGGCACCTCGAGCTGGCGCAGCAGGTCGGTGCCGGTGGCGTGCGGGTGTTTCCCGGTGGGGTCGGCGGCGAGCAGGTCGGCGACGACGACGCGCGGGCGGTGCGGCGCCTGGCCGCGGTGGCGGACGAGGCCGAGGCGCGGGGTGTCCGGCTGCTGCTGGAGACCCACGACAGCCATCCGCGGGGTGTCGACGTGGCGCGGGTCCTGGGCTCGTCCGAGCTGCACGGTGCGTCGGTCGGGGCCATCTGGGACGCCGCCCACCCGTGGACCGCGGGGGAGGAGCCGGTCCAGACGGTGGCAGCGCTCGAGCCCTGGCTGGCACACACCCAGGTCAAGGACGTGGTGGCGCGCCAACGAGGCGCCACACCCGCCCTGACCGGTCAGGGGGTGCTGCCGCTCGACGAGGTGCTGCAGGCCCTCGACGCACGCGGGATCCACGGACCGCTCATGCTCGAGTGGGAGAAGGCTTGGTTCGACGGCATACCCGACCTCGATGCCGCGCTCGCGGCCACTGCCACCTGGCTGGGGGAATGGCATGGCTGAGGGAAGCGCACGTCGGCCGCGAGTTGCCTTCGCGATGCGGGAAGGCTTGCGGGACACGGTGTTCAGCGCCACGGCGCTCGAACGGCTGGCTGCGGTGGCGGAGGTCGAGCCGGGCCCGGTGTTGACCGAGCTCGAGTCCGACGCAGCACGAAAGGTGTTGGCGCGCAGCGAGATCCTGCTGACGTCGTGGGGCGCGCCCCTGCTCGACGCCGGACAGCTGGAGCGGGCGCCACACTTGCGGGCGGTCGTCCATGCGGCCGGGTCGGTGAAGCACCACCTGACGCCCGACGTGTGGACGCGAGGGGTCGTGGTGACCTCGGCGGCCGACGTCAACGCGGTCCCGGTGGCCGAGTACACGTTGGCGACGATCCTGTTGGCGGGCAAGGGAATCCTCGCCGCCGCCGCGGCATACCGCGCGGATCCGGAAGGCATCCACGTCACCGACTGGCCGACCATCGGCAACTATGCCAAACGGGTCGGCGTCATCGGCGCATCTCGCATCGGCCGCCTGGTCTGTGACCTGTTGCGGCCGTTCGGCTTCGAGGTCGTGATCGCCGATCCCTACCTCGACGACGGCGGTGCGTGCGCACTGGGCGCCCGGCTGGTGACGCTCGAGGAGCTGTTCGCGACCAGTGACATCGTCACGCTGCACGCGCCCGACCTCCCCGAGACGCGGCACCTCGTGAATGCCGAACGGCTCGCGGCGATGAAGGACGGCGCGACGTTCATCAACACCGCGCGCGGCGCGCTGGTCGACCACGACGCGCTGACCCGCGAGCTGCGCAGCGGACGGGTCAATGCTGTCCTCGACGTGACCACGCCGGAGCCGCTGCCGGCCGACTCGGCGCTGCTGGCGCTGCCCAACGCGCTGGTCACTCCGCACGTCGCGGGATCGCTCGGCACGGAGCTGTTCCGTCTCGGCGACGCGGCGGTCGAGGAGGTCGAGCGGCTGGCGGCCGGTGCGCCGCCGCTACGCCCGGTCACCCTGGAGGACCTCGCCCGCCAGGCGTGAGGAAAACCGGTCAGGAACTGTCCGCAGGTGCTCCTACGGTGAGGGGTGGGCGATGAGTTCCGGTCCGCACACCGGTCAACCCTCACGACCGCACCACGCCGAAGGAGTTCGCGATGTCCATGGCACCGATGGAGGAGCCGAGCCAAGGGGCCAGTCCCGACGTCGAGCTGCCGCCCGGAGTGACGCACGAGGCGCACCTGCCCGACGGCGTGACGCAGGGACCACAGACCCTGCGTGCCTTCCGCAAGGTGCTGGCGAACACCCTCGTCGCCAACGTCACCAGCAGCTACCTGTGGTTCGCCCTGACCTTCTGGGCCTACCTCGAGACCAAGTCGGTGCTGGCGACGTCGATCATCGGCGGCTCGTTCATGCTGCTCATCGCCGTGTGCGGCACGCTGTTCGGCACGATCGTCGACCGGCACCGCAAGAAGCAGGTGATGGCCGCCTCGTCGACGGTCACCTTCGTCACATACCTGGTCGCGGGCGCGATGTTCCTCGCCTTCCCGGCCAGTACGCTGGTGGACTGGAACGGCCCGCTGTTCTGGGTGTTTGCGGGCGTGATCCTCATCGGCAGCGTCGTCGAGAGCATGCGCAACATCGCCCTGTCGACAACGGTCACACTGCTGGTGCCGGGTGACGAGCGGGCCAAGGCCAACGGCCTCGTCGGCACCGTGCAGGGCGTCGCCTTCATGGTCACCAGCGTCTTCAGCGGGCTGTCGGTCGGTTTGGTGGGCATGGGCTGGACCGTGGCGATCGCGATCGCCCTCACCGGGCTGGCGCTCGCGCACATCCTCACCATCGAGATCCCCGAGCGTGAGCCCGAGGTGGAGGAGGGCCCGCGCCGCGCGGTCGACTTCGCCAGCGCCTGGTCCGCCATCCGTGCGGTGCCGGGGCTGCTCGCGCTCATCATCTTCTCGACCTTCAACAACCTGGTCGGTGGCGTCTACATGGCGCTCATGGACCCCTACGGCCTCACCCTGTTCAGCGTCGAGGTGTGGGGCATCGTCCTCGGCGTCACGAGCGTGGGCTTCATCGTCGGTGGCGGTCTGGTGGCGAAGTTCGGCCTCGGCTCCTCGCCCCTGCGCACGCTCCTGCTCGTCAATGTCGGGGTCGCGATCCTCGGCATGACCTTCACGATCCGGGAGTGGTGGTGGCTGTACGCCGCGGGCATGCTCGTGTTCATGTCGCTGATCCCGATGGCGGAGGCGGCGGAGCAGACGATCTTCCAGCGGGTCGTGCCGTTCGCGAAGCAGGGGCGGGTCTTCGGCTTCGCGCAGAGCGTGGAGGTCGCGGCGAGCCCGATCTCGGCCTTCCTCATCGGGCCGATCGCGCAGTATGGCCTCATCCCGTACATGCGCAGCGAGGCCGGACAGGACCGGTTCGGCTGGCTGCTCGGCGCCGGTGAGGCGCGTGGCATCGCCCTCGTGTTCGTGATCGCAGGGCTCATCGCCCTCATCGCGGTGCTCATCGCTTTCGCCTCCCGGCCCTACCGCACGCTGTCCGCGGCGTACGCCCGGGAGCCGGCGTCAGGTGCCGTCGCCGGCGTCGCCTGACATCCGGAAGTCCAGCCGGTTGGGCACCGGCTCGTCGGGGCGCAGCCGTTCCCACACCTCGGCGAGCGCGCGGTCGCCCTCAGCGAGGTCGGGCACCTCGAGGTCGGCGAGGATCACGAGGGCCTCGTCGGCGCGGCCGAGGGCCGCCAGCGACTCGGCGAGCATCATGCGGGTACGGCCGTGCTCGCGGATCGCTCGGGGGAGCTCGGCCACCAGGTGGACGACGTCCTCATGGCGACCGGCCGCCTGCAGGTCGGCCAGGGCCTCCACCGCCAGCCGCCGGTCGTCGGGCGCGAGCTCGCGAGCCCGCGCATAGAGGTCGGCGCGCTGCGCCGCATCGTCGGTGAGGACGGCGAGCCCGCGCAGGGCGACCGCGCTCGGCTGCAGGTCGACACTGCGGGTGTATGCCGCGTGCGCGGCCGGGCGGTCGTCGCGGAGGTGGTGGTTGGTCGCCAGCGCGTACTCGACCCACCAGGCGCCGTCGCCGTTGGTGGTGGTGTCGGCCAGCCGGGCGAACCAGCGGTCGGAGACCACGGGCAGGACGGGGCGTTCGGGCGAGATCGCTTGCAGGCCAGTGGGATCCGTGGTCTCGGCGAGTGGCGCGAGGAGACGACTGTCGTCGTCCACCTCCGGGAAGACCAGGCCGTGGGGTGCGTCGATGCCGCGCAGGGCGAGCTCGACGCGGCCCCAGCCGGAGCCGGTGTGGGTTGGCGTGCCGGGGTCGGTGTGGGCGACCGAGGCGAGCCACCGGGCGTGCTGCTCCTCGAGCCAGTCAGGCGGCGTCGTCGCGTGGACGGCGTCGCGAGCGGCAGCCGACGCCGCGGCATACTCGTCCGTCACGACAGCCGGGTCGAGGTCGAGTGCGGCGAAAGCCTCTGTCCACGAACGGGTTTCGTGCCCCTTGATGACGTCGTGCTCGAGCTGGGTGGTGCAGACGCCGGCTTGGATCTCGAGGTAACGGGTGCCGGGAACGCCCAGCCAGTCCTGCCACCGCTGGCCGCCCGGGCCGTGGCCCCACAGGAAGAGCTTGCGTCCCCGCAGGGCGTCGGTCGAGGTCTGGGCAAAGCCGTGGCCGTCGGGCTCGACAGCGGTGACCACGCGCCCACGCTGGCCGCCGACCTCGAAGAAGTAGTCCGCGGCATACCGGCTCGCGCGAGGGATGCTCACGTCGACGTCACCGTCGGGGAAGGGGATGGCCACCCGCTCGAGCACGCCCTTGTAGTCCGTGCGCCACGCCGTGTCCGCCGGGACGAGGACCCGGGAGCCGGCGGTCTCGGGGACCGCGATGTTGGTCCAGTAGTAGAGCGGCTTGGGCTCCGGGTCGGGGTTGATGACCCGGGTGGAGGCCAGGAGGCGCGGGCCGCTCAGCCAGAGGTCGACCTGAAGGACGAGGTCACGGGTGCGCTCCCACTCCCAGAGCCGGACGACCGGCCCCAGCTCGGTGTCGAGGACGGCCGCGTGCATGGGCAGGTTCGAGGTGGTGGCGTGGCCGGTGGAGCCGAGGTTCCACTCGATGCCGCCGGCGAACCACGCATCGGTGAGCCCGAAGTTGGCCCAGCGCAGTCGCGGGTTGCGGTGGAGCAGCTCGCGACCGGTGGCCAGGTCGACCATCGACCAGACCCGGCCCCCGAGCGAGGGGAGGACCTGGACGCGCACGTGCCCGTTGTCGAGCTCGACCATGGGCAGCTCGAGCTCGTGATCCCCGCGGTCGTAGTCGCTCAACACGCCGTAGGGCAGTGGTGACGACAGGCGTCCGCGGGCTACGCGCTCTAGCATGTCCGGCGGCGCCCCGTCGCTCACCCGGGTGGTCCCGGCGGCACGCACCGGACGGAGCTGGGGCAGCGTGCTCGGGGTCCCGGGAGGGGACCCGATGACGGGGAGGGAGCCGAGACGGACCGACGTCGGGCGGGGTTCTCGCACGTCACGAACTGTGATCGATCGTGATTGCTTCGGTCAAGTTCCTTGACACAATCGATCACGCCGCAGCACGATGTGCTGATTGCGGCACCGTTTTGCGTGTCGTCCACGCACGGGCGGTAATGAGGCCGCCCGGGACCCGGGAAGAAGGACTTGATGGACCCTCGAGGCAAGCAGGTGGATCGGCGCACGATTCTGCAGCTGACGGTCGCGGGAGGTGTCGCCATCCCCGCTCTCTCGCTGGCCGGGTGCGCCACCGGTGGCGGCGGCTCGAGCTCGAGCTCGAGCAGCGCAGGCGGCACCAAGAGCGACAAGAACCCGTTCGGCATGGCCGACAAGAGCACGGCCGAGGCGGTCATCTTCAACGGCGGTTACGGCTACGACTACGTCACCTTCGCCGCGCAGCTCGTCGAGAAGAACCACGCCGGCAGCAAGGTCACGGTCAAGCCCTCGACCCAGATCGCCCAGGAGCTGCAGCCGCGGTTCGTCGGTGGCAACCCGCCGGACCTCATCGACAACTCCGGCGCCAACTCGATCGGCCTCAACACCATCGCCGACCAGCTGTCCGAGCTGACCGACGTCTTCGAGGCCAAGAACCTCGAGGGCACCACGATCAAGGACACCTTGTACCCCGGTGTCGAGGCGCCGGGCACGATCAACGGCAAGATGATCGCGATCAACTACGTCCAGACGATCTACGCGGTCTGGTACTCCGCGTCGCTGTTCGAGGCGAACGGCTGGACCCCGCCGAAGACGTGGGACGAGGCGATCGCCCTCGGCGCCGAGGCCAAGAAGAAGAACAAGTTCCTCTTCCTGTGGGGCAAGGAGGCGGCGACCTACTACCAGACGCTCGCCATCGGCTCGGCCATCAAGGAGGGCGGCGACGAGGTGCGCCTTGCGCTGGAGAACCTCAAGCCGGACTGCTGGTCGAACGCCTCGATCCAGGGCGTGTTCAAGGCGCTCGAGACGATCATCAAGAACGGCTACATGAAGCCCGGTGGTGGTGGCACCCAGTTCACCGCGGCGCAGGCCCAGTGGAGCAACGACCAGGCCGCACTGCTCTACCCCTCGGGTTCGTGGATCGAGAACGAGATGAAGAAGCAGACCAAGGCCGACTTCAAGATGACGGGCATCCCGGAGATGACCCTGACGTCCGGGTCGAAGATGCCGTACACGGCGCTGCACTCGGCTGCTGGTGAGCCGTTCATCGTGCCCGCCAAGGCCAAGAACGTGGCTGCGGGCAAGGAGATCCTGCGCACGATGCTCTCGAAGGAGGCGGCCACCAACTTCGCCAAGACGAAGCTGGCGCCGACCATCGTCAAGGACACCGTGCCCGAGGACGGCTTCGGCTCCACGGCGCTGCAGTCGCAGGGCAAGATGCTCAAGGACGCCGGCACCGACGTCTTCACCTGGAACTTCGTCGACAACTACGGCATGAACCAGGACATGCTCGTGCCGTGGAACGCGTTCCTGGCCGGGCAGATCGACGCCAAGGCGCTGACGACCCAGCTGCAGAAGATCACCGACAAGGTCGCCAACGACCCGTCGGTCAAGAAGGTCGAGGTCAAGTGACCCTCGTGCCCGGCCCGGCTCTCGCAGCCGGGCCGGGCACGTCCTTGTCCAACCCCCTGCGGAATCGGAGAATCCGTCCATGAGCGCTGTCGTTGCGACCGCCCCTCCCCAAGCCGCCGGCAAGGTGGCCCGTCGCAGGCGTCGTCGTATGCCGTGGAGTCGTCGGGTTTTCGTCCTCGTCACCCTCGGCCTGCCGTTCGCCTTCTACGCGGTGTTCGTGCTGTGGCCGTTCGTCCAGGCGTTCATCTACTCGCTCACCAACTGGAGCGGGTTCTCCGACACATTCGAGTTCGTCGGTCTGGCCAACTACAAGGCACTGCTCCAGGACGACATCTTCCTCAAGGCTGTCCGCAACAACCTGCTGCTCGCCCTGGTCGTCCCGTTCGTGACGATCGCGCTGTCGCTGGCCCTCGCCACGATGGTGACGGTTGGCGGCTCGAGCACCGGTGCCGTGCGCGGCCTTTCGAGGTCCTCGTTCTACCGGATCGTGTCCTTCTTTCCCTACACGATCCCCGCGATCGTGATCGGCCTCATCTGGTCGCAGATGTTCGACCCGTCCAGCGGCCTGGTCAACGCGCTGCTCACCGGGATCGGGCTCGACCAGTTCAAGTCCTTCGCCTGGCTGGGTGAGGTCACGACCGCCATGCCGGTGACGATGTTCGTCATCATCTGGGGCTTCGTCGGGTTCTACATGGTGCTGTTCATCGCGGCGATCAAGGGAATCCCCGCCGAGCTCTACGACGCCGCGCGCGTCGACGGCGCGGGCCGACTGCGGATGACGTTCATGGTCACGCTGCCGATGGTGCGCGAGACGATCCAGACCGCCTACGTCTACCTCGGCATCCTCGCCCTCGACGCGTTCGTCTACATGGCCGCCCTCAACGCCAGCGGCGGCCCGCAGAACTCCACCCTGACGATGACCCAGGACCTGTTCAACACAGCCTTCAAGAAGGGCCAGTTCGGCATGGCCAGCGCGATGGGCGTCTTCCTCGCCGTCGTGACGCTGCTCTTCGCTGCGGTCGTCTTCCTCGTCAACCGCCTCACCAAGGGGAAGGACCGCTGATGGCCGTCGCCAACCCGCCCCGCACCGCGGGCGACACCAAGGTCGTCGCGCCCAACGAGAGTCCCGCCTCCAAGGGGGACCGCACGGTCACGGTCGTGTCGCACATCGTGCTGACCCTCTGGTCGATCATCGTGATCCTGCCGCTTGTCTGGGTCTTCCTGTCCTCGTGGAAGACCACGGGCGAGATCTTCTCCTCGCCGCTGGCCCTGCCACAGCACTGGAGCTTCGACAACTACGTCAAGGCGTGGAACGACTCCAACATCGGCCGCTACCTGCTCAACTCGGTGATCGTCGTGACGTGCTCACTGGTCCTCGTGATGATCCTGGGCGCCGCGGCGGCATACTCCCTCGCGCGTTATCCCTTCCCGGGCAGCGGGATCGTCTACTACCTCATCCTCGCCGGCCTGACCTTCCCGATCTTCCTCGCGATCGTGCCGTTGTTCTTCGTCCTGAAGAACGCCGGCCTGCTCAACACACTGCCGGGCCTCATCGCGACCTACGTGGCGTTCGCGTTCCCGTTCACGGTGTTCTTCCTCTACCCGTTCTTCCGGGCGCTGCCGCAGGAGATCGCGGAGGCGGCCGAGCTCGACGGAGCGGGGGAGTGGCGGACGTTCGCGCAGGTCATGCTGCCGATGGCGCGGCCGGGCATCGTGGCGATCGCGATCTTCAACTTCCTGGGCCTGTGGAACCAGTTCCTCCTTCCCGTCGCCCTCAACACGAACGAGAGCAACTACGTTCTCTCCCAAGGGATGGCGCGCTTTGCCTCACAGGCCGGGTATGCCGTGGACTTCGGTCAGCTGTTCGCTGCGGTCGTCATCACAATCGTGCCGGTGCTCGTCGTCTACATCTTCTCCCAGCGCCAGCTCCAGGGTTCGCTCTCGCAGGGCACGCTCAAGTAGGTCTACTGCCGACTCGGCGTCACGTCAGAACGGCGGTGGCGGGTAGTCGTCTGGGCGGCGCTGGGCGCGCGTGCTGGTCCTGGTGTCGGGTGCGTGGCGCAGGGCGCCGTGCACTTGTGCCGTGAGCTGGATGCCGTTGGGGTGGAAGTCGCAGCGGTGTGCGCGTCGGGCGCGTGGGGTTGGCCCTTCGGCGAGGCGTTCGGCTGGGGTTCCGGTGTCGGCGTAGAACCGGTCGATCGTGTACTCGAGGGTTTCCTCGAGCAGTGAGGGCAGCTCGACCCGGCGGCTGGGTCCGTCGGAAGCGGTGCTGTCGGTGCTGTCGGTGCCGTCCGTGTGGTCGGTGGTGGCGTTGGTGTGGTTGAGGTGGGCGTCGGTGATGGGTCGGCCGGTGGGGTCGAGCCAGGGTTCGGGGTCGGGGTCCAGGTGGTTGACCGGGTGGGTGGTTCGGGTGCGGCCGGTGGGGTCGGTCCATTCGATGACGGCGCCGGGGAGCATGCGTACGGACCAGCGGCGGAGTTGTTTGGTGCGGTGGTGTCGTCGGCACAGGCAGATCAGGTTGCTCACCCGGGTCAGGGTGGCCCCTTCACGCCAGGGGCTGACGTGGTCGAGGTCGCAGAACGTGGCGGCGACGGTGCAGCCGGGGAACCGGCAGTGCCCGTCCCTGGCTTTGACGGTGCGGATCATGGCTTCAGTGGGTCGGTACCCGATCACGACCGGTTCCGGGACCGCGCACCGCCGCACGACCGCGTCGGCGAAGGCTGCCTCAATCGACGCCACGCCGGACGAGCCGGTCAGGCCCGCGTTTCCAGTCGAGCCCGAGTTGCCTCCCGAGCCATCACTTCCGCTCCGGCTGGTGGCTGCCATCGCGGTGACGTGGTCGCTGCCACGACCGGCCTGGTCCTGACGGGTGGGGGTGATGGTCCAGCTGCTGACCGGGGTGGAGGTGTAGGCGCCGGTCGAATCGTCGCAGGGCAGGATGTCGATGCGCACCCGCCGAGGAGCCAGCGCCGGCAAGGCCACCGGTCGACCATCTGCGGTCGCGGCGGCACGCAGCTTCTTCCTCTTGCGGCCCTTGCCCTTGCCTTCGCCGTCGACGCCCCAGTCCTCAGGGATGGTTCGGGTGGGGGGTCCTGTGAGTGCGGGTGGCCCGGTGGCGGTGCAATGTTTACCGATTCCGTTGTCGCGTAGCACTTGCCGCACCCACGCGTCGAGGTCGGCCGTCTCGACCAAGTCAGCAGCATTCTCGGCAGGGGCCGCCGCTGCCTCAACGAACCGTTCCGTGGCTGCACCTGTCATGCGGGCAGCGGTCGCGGGCTGGCCTGTGGCGTGCGGTGATGTTTGGGTTTCGGTGACGTTTGCCAGCGCACCATTGAGGCGGGACTCGGGCACGGCGACTTGGATGACGTACTCGGCGCGGGTGTTGCCGTCGATGAACGCCAGCATCGCGTCCGCCCGCGCCTGCTCAATGCACGTGTTGTGTCCGGCGCGCACGTATTCGCGGGCGAGGGTGTCGATCGCGGACCACGCCTTCTGCGACTGCTCCACCGGCAACGACGCGACCCAGGTGTCGACCCCGGGCCCGTCACCGGGCCAGCGCTGCAGCGACCGCTCCTTACGCGCTTGGGCGGCTTTCTGCCGCAGGAACTCGGCCGCGACCTGTCCCAGGACGCGGCGCACGCGTTGCCGCAACCGCCCACCGGTCTCCTTGCCGAGGTGGGGTTCGATCTTGGCCAGCACCGCCTCAACGGCGTCGTCGGGGGCATCGGCCAGTTCGTGTTCGATGATGCTGGCCCGGTACGGGTCGATCCGTCCCTGACCCATCGCTTCGAGCACGCACGGGTACCGCCCCGCCAGCTGGGCTGCGACCCCGACCCTGGTCTCCGCACCACGGGCGGTCACGCCCAGCTCGTCGCTGACGAGGGCGGCGGCGTCCATGCGGTGGTGGCCGTACCCGCGGAACTGCTCGACGACCTCACCGGTGCCCGGGTCGACGACGTCCTCGATCGCGGACACGTTCGCGATCGCCACCGTCTGCACGGCCTGCACCATGCTGACCAGGCGCTGGGTGTCACCGACGAGCTGGACGAAGTCGTCGATCGACTCACGTCGTGGGGCATCCGCCAGACGGGCAGCGTCAGCGCTCACCGTCCGCAACAGCCCCACGATATCGATCATGTGTTCGATTGTACTCGGATTCACCGACAGCGACAAGAACTTGTCCACACCGAATCCTGTGTGTTTCCAAGAGAATTCGTTCACAAGTGTCGATCTGACCCGAGACGGAACGGCCCAGCACAGGTGCTGCCCGTTCAGGGCGGCTGAGCCGAGTCAGGAGGCGACGGGTTCACGAGCGAGATGTCGATCAGTGCGACACCTGGTGAGGCAAGACGGACGCGCCCCCGGCACCCCCACCCGTCCAAAGCGGTTGTGCCCCAACCGTTCACAGGAGCGGGTCACCTCTCGCCCCAGCTGCGGTGGTGCCCTGCGAGAGAGCTCAGGCGATCCGGGCACCCCGGCGCAGCACACGCTGCAGCTCGAGCGAGTCGTCGACCACGACCACGTCGGCGAGTTTGCCGGCCGCCAGCGAACCGACGTCGTCGAGAGCCAAAGCCGTTGCGGGAGTAAGCGATGCAGCAGCCACGGCATCCTCGAGCGAGATCCCCAGGTCGCGCACCAACCAGCGCACCTGCTCCAGCAGGGTCGACACGCCGCCCGCCAACGAGCCGCCTGGCTCGAGCCGGGCCTCACGGCCGCTCACGCGAACGTTGAAGCGCCCCAGCGTGTAGTCGCCCTCCGGCAGGCCCGCAGCCGCCATGGCGTCGCTGACGAGTGCGATGTTGGCCGGCCCGACGGTGTCGAACACCATCCGCACCGTCCCATCGGCCAGGTGCACACCGTCGGCGATGACCTCGACGACCGCCTCACCGCGCGCCGCCGCCGAGAGGGCGGCCGCGACGGGGCCGGGGGCGCGGTGGTGCATGGGCGGCATACCGTTGAAGAGGTGGGTCACCAGCGGGCGGCCACCGCGCACGCCCTCGCTCGCACCGGCCAGCGCTGCGGCCGCGACCGCCCACTCGGCGTCCGTGTGGCCGACCGCACCGAGCGCCCCCCACCGAGCCAGCCTCGCCGGCACCGCGTCGGCGCCGGCCAGCTCGGGCGCGAACGTCATCTGCGCGAGCCATCCCCGCGCCGCCTCGCCGGCCGCATCGATGAAGGCCGGGTCCGGGTCACCGAGGGCTTCCGGGTCCTGGGCGCCGCATCGAGCGTGCGAGAGGAACGGCCCTTCGAGGTGTATGCCGGCGAGGTCGCCGGCCGTGGCGCGCGGCACCAAGGCGTCGATCCCGGCGAGCATCGCCTCGCGCGGGGCCGAGACGAGCGACGCGACGAGGCTCGTGGTGCCGCTGCGGTGGTGGTGGTCGATCGCCGGAGTCGCGGCCGACGCATCAGGCCCGAACTCGCCGCCACCGCCGCCGTGGCAGTGGATGTCGACCAGCCCGGGCAGGAGGGTGAGGTCGTCCCGCCAGCCCCGGGGTGTTGCCGCTGAACGGAATTCGGCCGGCAGCTCGCCCTTGGCACCGCTCCAGGCGATGCGGTCGCCCACGACGATGACGGCCCCGTCGGGCACGATGCCGCCGTCGGTGACGAGCCGCCCGGTCAGCAGAGTGGGGGCGGACTCGCTCGGCGTCGTCGTGTCAGTGGTCACGACAGAATGATGGACCGCGCGAGGTGGCGCGGCTGGTCGGGGTCGAGCCCGGCCTGCGCCGACTTGGCGAGGCAGAGGCGATGCACGCGCACGAGGTCGGCCATGGGGTCGATCGCGCGGTCCTCGAACCACGCACCGGTCGCGGCGACGTCGGCGGCCAGCCCTTCGGGCGCCGGACCGAAGGACCACACGGCTCGACCGGGTGCGGCGATGCTGATCGGGCCGTGGCGGTAGTCCATGGCGGGGTAGCTCTCGGTCCAGAACTGCGCCGACTCGCGCAGCTTGAGCGAGGCCTCCTGAGCTATGCCGATGCTCCAGCCACGACCGACGAAGGTGACCTGTTCGGCGTCGACGACGCCCTCGAGCACGGACTTCTCGTCCTCGGTGAGCACGGCGCGGGCCTGGCTCACGACCTCGGTGAGGTCCTCGCCCAGGGAGGCGCGCAGCAGCGCCAGCGTGGTGGTGGCGAACCGTGTCTGGACAACCGACTGCTCGTCGACCTCCGGCAGCAGGAACGACTGGTCGGCGATCTGCGGGATCGGTGTCCCGGCGGTCGCGACGAGGGCGGTGGTGCGCTGGTCGCGCTCCTTGAGGGCGGTGAGCAGGTCGATGACCTCGGTCGTGGTGCCGGAACGGGAGATGGCGACGACGCGGTCGTACTCGCGGGTGTGGGGGAACTCGCTGGCCACGTGCGCGTCGGTGCGTCCCGCACCCGAGGCCTCGCGCAGCGCGGCATACGCCTGCGCCATGAACGCGGAGGTGCCGCACCCGACGACGGCGACGGTCTCGCCGGGCTGGGGGAGGACGCCGCGCGCCTCGTCGAGCCGGCCCTGCACGGCCTCCCAGTCGTCGGGCTGGGTCGCGATCTCCGCGGCGAGGTGGCTCGAGTACTCGGTCATGACCACAGGGACCTCTCTGACGGGCACGTGGATGGCGGCAATCACTGACGGAATGTGATTAGATTCGACTGGTTCGAATCATGTTCGATCGGATTCGATCAGTCAAGCCATCGGTCCCGCGATCGGCTCAGCCGGCCCTGCATGATCACTCCCGCGCTCGGTCGCTGCCCGATCCATCCCGCATATTGATCGGATGGCGCCGAAAGCGATTAGATTCGATCACGACAGCCACGGCCAGGGAGCGGGCATGAGCGCCAGACAGATCAAGACCGCGGACCGCGGCGCCCGGTGGAGCACGCTGCTCGCGCTGCTGGCCGAGCGGGGCCGCCTCAGCGTCGGCGAGGTCGTCGACACCCTCGGCGTCTCCGAGGCCACCGTGCGCCGCGACTTCTCCGACCTCGCGGCCCAACAGCTCGTGACGCGCACCCACGGCGGGATCGTGGCGACCGCGGTGGCCTACGACCTGCCCGCCCGCTACAAGCAGGCCGGCAACGACACCGCCAAGGAGCGCATCGCCGCCCACGCCGCCGACCTGCCGCAGGAGGGCACGGTCGTGGGCTTCAACGGCGGCACCACGACCAGCGCCGTCGCCCGTCGGCTGGCAGCCCGCTCCGACCTCGCCATGGCGACCACGCGCCCGGCCATCACCGTGGTCACCAACGCCCTCAACATCGCGACCGAGATGGTGCTGCGCCCGTTCGTGCGGTGCGTCTCCCTGGGTGGTGTCGCGCGCCCGGAGTCCTACGAGCTCTCGGGTCCGCTGGCCACGATGGTGCTCGGTGAGCTCTGGCTCGACACGCTGGTCCTGGGCGTCGACGCCGTCTCCGGCAGTGAGGGCGCCATGTGCTTCCACGAGGGGGAGGCGGGGATCAACTCGATCATGGTCCAGCGCGCCGACCGCGTCGTGGTCGTCGCGACCGGCGCCAAGGTCGGCGCCCGGGCGTTCGCGCGGATCTGCCCGGTCACCGAGATCGACCTGCTGGTCACCGACGACTCTGCGGACCCGGGTGCCGTCGCCGACCTGCGCGCGGCAGGCGTCACGGTCGAGGTGGTCTGAGGGTGCCCGCACCCGTCGTCGCGGGCATCGACCTCGGTGGCACGCGCATCAAGGCGGCCCTGGTCGACCGCGACGGCACCCAGGTCGCGACCACGCTGACCCCGACCCCGGGCGACCTCGACCGACCCGGCGCGCTCGTCGACGCCCTCGCGGCGACGTTCGACCGGCTGCGGGCCGAGGCGCCGGAGGCCGAGGTGGTCGCCTGCGGGGCCGTCGTCCCCGGCATCGTCGACGACGCCCGCGGGGTGGCCGTCTACGCGAGCAACCTGCGGTGGCGCGACGTCCCGGTCGCAAAGCCGCTGGCTGAGCGGCTCGGCGTGCCGGTGGCACTGGGTCACGACGTCCGCGCCGGTTTGCGTGCCGAGGTGGAGTGGGGCGCCGCCCGCGGGAGCCGGAACGTCCTCTTCCTGCCGCTCGGCACCGGTATCGCGGGCGCACTCATGCTCGACGGCCACCTCGTCGTGGCCGACGGGTGGAGCGGCGAGGTCGGGCACGTCATCGTCGAGCCGGGTGGACCCCAGTGCCCGTGCGGGGCCCGTGGGTGCCTCGAGACGCTCGCCTCCGCGGCCGCCGTGGCGCGTGGGTATGCCGCGCATGTGCCCGCGGGCGCCCCGCCCGTCGACGCCAAGGGCGTCGCCGCGCTGGTCGCCGAGGGCGAGCCCGCCGCGGTGGCCGTGTGGGACCGTGCCGTGGACGCCCTGTCACGCGCCGTCGCCATGCTGGTCAGCGCCACCGGTGTCGACCACGTGCTCGTCGGCGGCGGGCTGTCCCAGAGCGGCGAGCTGTTGCTCGAGCCGCTGCGCGCGCAGGTGAAGGCCACCTTGACCTTCCAGCGCATGCCGCGCATCGAACGCGCGACCCTCGGCGATCGTGCCGGCAGCCTCGGATCCGCTTGTCTGGCATGGGATCTCGTGTGATCGTCACAGTCACCCCCAACCCGGCGCTCGACCTCACCTACGACCTCGAGCGGCTCGTGCCGCACGCGAGCCACCGCGTCCTGCGCGTCCGCGAGCTGGCCGGTGGCAAGGGGCTCAACGTCGCCTCAGTGCTCACCGGCCTCGGCCACGACGTCGTGGCCGTCGGACTGGTGGGCGGCGGTCCAGGGGCGCGCATCCGCGCCGACCTGGACGCACGCGGCATACGCCACGACCTGCGCGAGTGCGACGTGCCCAGCCGGCGCACGGTCACCATCGTCTCCGAGGCCGACGGGGAGGCCACGGCGTTCAACGAACCGGGACGCCCATGGTCTGACGCCGAGTGCGAGGCGCTCGTGCAGCACGTCACCGAGGTGGTGACCAGCATGCGCCCCGCCGTCGTGGTCGCGTCGGGCAGCGTCCCGCCTGGATTTCGGCCCGACGGGTATGCCGCGCTCGTCGCCGCCGCCCGCGAAGCCGGTGCACTCGTCGTCCTCGACGCATCGTTGGAGGCGTTCGTCGGCGGCCTCGCCGCGCAACCCGACGTCGTCAAGCCCAACCAGCACGAGCTGCGCGAGGTGACCGGTCTCGACGACCCGACCGCTGGCGCAAAGGCGTTGCAGGACAAAGGCGCTCGCCATGTCGTCGCATCCATGGGGTCGGAGGGGATGGTGCACGTCGCCCCGGACGGCACGGTGCACCGGGCTCGCCTCGGACGCATCCTGCGCGGCAACGCCACCGGTGCGGGGGACGCCGGTGTGGCCGCGATCGCGCACGGCCTCGCCACCGGCCGTGCCTGGCCGGAGGTGCTGGCCGATGCAGTGGCCTGGTCGGCCGCCGCCGTGTTGCAGCCCGTGGCGGGCGAAGTGTCCGCGAGCGACATCGCAGAGCTGCGCGAGTCCGTGACCGTTGACGTCGAAGAGGTGAGCTGAGTGCTGGTGCCCCTTGTTCCCGTGCTGGAGGAGGCGCGCTCGGCCGGGCGCGGGGTGGGTGCGTTCAACGTGATCCACCTCGAGCACGCCGAGGCGCTGGTGGGCGCCGCCGAGGACGCCGACCTGCCCGTCGTGCTGCAGATCAGCGAGAACACCGTGAAGTGGCACGGGCAGCTCGCGCCCCTCGCGGCAGCGACCAGGGTGTTGGCGGAGCAGGCGGAGGTGCCCGTCGTCCTGCACCTCGACCACGCCGTCTCACGAGACCTCGTCAGCGAAGCCGTCGACCTCGGCTTCACCTCGGTGATGTTCGACGGCTCGACGCTGCCCGACGCGCACAACCGCGAGGAGACGCGCGCCGTCGTGGCCGAGTGCCACGCGATGGGGGTGAGCGTGGAGGCGGAGCTGGGTGAGATCGGTGGCAAGGACGGCGTCCACGCGCCCGGCGCGCGTACCGACCCAGGTGACGCCGCGGCATTCGTCCGCGACACCGGTGTCGACGCGCTCGCCGTCGCGGTGGGCTCGTCGCACGCCATGACGACCCGCGACGCCGCCCTCGACCTCGACCTCATCGCGGCGATCCGCGGCGCGGTGCCCGTGCCCCTCGTGCTGCACGGTTCGTCCGGTGTGCCCGACGAGGGGCTTGCGGCGGCCGTGCGGTCGGGCATGACCAAGGTCAACATCGCCACCCACCTCCAGTCGGTGTTCACCGGGGTCGCCCGCGAGCGGCTCGACGCCGACCCCGGGCTGGTCGACACCCGCAAGTACCTCGGCCCCGGTCGCGAGGCGATGCGCGAGGAGGCCGGCCGCCTCCTGCGTCTGCTTGCGTCTGCGTGAACGGTGGCTCGGACAACCGGTGACCGGGACGCAAGCAGCTAGGGTCACGAGGGTGAGCGACCTGCACTGCCCCGCGACGCTGCTCGTCACGCGCCACGGCGACGCGGAGTACGGCAACCCGTCGGTGCTCTCCGACGACGGCGGCTGGCTGACGCCGCTCGGCGAGCAGCAGGTGCGCGACCTCGCCGAGTCGCTGCGCGGTCGCAACGTCGTACGAGTGTTCAACAGCACGATGCACCGGGCGCAGCAGTCGGGCGAGCTGGCGGCCCAGCTCCTCGGCACCGACGCGGTGACGGTCGAGGGCCTGCAGGAGTATGCCGTCGGCACACTCGCCGGCCGCCCCCACGACGACCCCGAGCTGGCGTCGATCTTCAAGTCGTGGGTGCATGGCGACCTCGAACGCCGCATCCCCGGCGCTGAGTCCGGCGCCGAGGTCATCACCCGCTACCGCGACGCGCTCCAGTCGATCGCCGACCTGCACCGCGGTGAGACCGTCCTGGTGTTCACGCACGGCGGGGTCATGTCGTTCGTCCTGCCGCGCATCAACGGCATGGTTCGCGCCGACCTGGCCGCCGCGAAGTACCTGCCCAACTGCGTGCCGGCCGAGGTTTCGGTCGACGCCGACGGGTTCGACGTGCGCACCTGGCCGGGAAAGACCGACCGAGCGGTCGTCTGACCCCCCGCGGTTCGAGGTAAAAACGCCGGTGATCCCCGGCGTTTTTACCTCGAACCGGCGTTAGAAGAGGCGGTGCTCGCTGTTGTCGATGCCGCGCAGCTCGTCGTAGTCGAGGGTGACGCAGCGGATGCCGCGGTCGGTGGCCAGCGTGCGCGCCTGCGGCTTGATCTCCTGCGCGGCGAAGACCCCCGACACCGGCGCGAGGTGCGGGTCGCGGTTCATCAGCTCGAGGTAGCGGGTCAGCTGCTCGACGCCGTCGATGTCGCCGCGCCGCTTGATCTCGATGGCCACGCTCGCCCCTCCGGGGTCCTTGGCCAGGATGTCGACCGGCCCGATCGCCGTCATGTACTCGCGGCGCACCAGCGTGAACCCGTCACCGAGGGTGTGGATGTGCTCGGCGAGCAGCTTCTGCAGGTGGGCCTCGACGCCGTCCTTGACCAGGCCCGGGTCGACACCGAGCTCGTGGCTCGAGTCGTGGAGCACCTCGTGGATGAGCACCCGCAGCCGGTCGTCGGACTTGGCGTGCTGGACCTGCCAGACGGCGGTCACCCCGTCGGCGGCCTCGTGCTCCTCGGGTGACACCTCCGCCATCGCGCACGGCGGCGACATCCAGTTCAGCGGCTTGTAGGAGCCGCCGTCGCTGTGGACCAGCACCGACCCGTCGGCCTTGACCAGCAGCAGCCGCGTCGCCAGGGGCAGGTGGGCGGAGAGCCGCCCGTCGTAGTCCACCGAGCACTTCGCAATCACCAGCCGCACGAGGCGCAACTCTACGCAGGGCGTTGCGTGGCGGTGTGCGTGGGCGCACACTCGATCTCACAGAGGTGAGTCGGTATGCCGTACATGCTCGTCAACCTGACGGCGCTCGCCCTGGTCTTCGGCTCACTGGCGAGTGCGGTGCGCTGGCTGACCGGCGGCAGGCCGCCGCTGGTCCTGCGCCCGCTGGTCCGCCGGGCGCAGGCGTGGCGTGCTGCGCGCAGACCGGTGCCCGAGCCGATCCCGCCGGTGCTGCTCGCGCTCGAGCTGAGTCGGCTCGCCTCCCACGTGCGCTACGTCGAGCAGTCCAACCACCCGAACAAGGCCGAGCGACTCATGGCCGCGCGGCTGGCCTACGACCACGCGCTGCGCGACTACTGCCGCGCCGTCGACATCCCGGTGCCCACGGCGATCCGGGGCCTGTCCCGCGAGCAGCGGTTCCACATGGAGTCCGCCCTCATCGGCGCCGGCCACGACTGGTGAACCACCCCTGACCCCCGAGTCTTCGGAAGAATCCCGACGCTGGAACGTACGAATTCTTCCGAAGACTCGCAAGCGCGCCGGGGGGCTGCGCGTGGTGAGGCTCACGCCGCCCGCCTGACCACACGGCATACGAGGTCTGGGAGGATCGCCGGCATGGCTCGGGAGTTCAACACGGTCGGAGTGGTCGGTCTCGGCACCATGGGTGCCGGCATCGTCGAGGTGTTCGCGCGCAACGGCATCGACGTCGTCGCCGTGGAGGTCGACGAGGGTGCGGTCGAGAAGGGGCGCGGCGTGCTGCAGCACTCCACCGACCGGGCCGTCAGCCGCGGCAAGCTGAGCGAGGAAGACCAGGCGGCGCTGCACGGCCGCGTGCGGTTCTCGGCCGCCATGGACGACCTGGCCGACTGCCAGCTGGTCGTCGAGGCGGTGCCGGAGCACCTCGACCTCAAGAAGGAGATCTTCGGCAAGCTCGACACCATCGTCGGGCCCGACGCCATCCTCGCGACGAACACCTCGAGCCTGTCGGTCACCGAGATCGCCGTCGCCACGAGCAACCCCAAGCGGGTCGTCGGCATGCACTTCTTCAACCCGGCGCCGGTGCTGCAGTTCGTCGAGGTCATCAGCACCGTCGTGACCGAGGACGAGGTGTTCGAGGACGTCAAGGCGCTCGCCCAGCGGCTCGGCAAGCAGCCCGTCGTCGTGGGCGACAAGGCCGGGTTCATCGCCAACGCCTTGCTCTTCGGCTACCTCAACCACGCGGTGTCGATGTACGAAAGCCGTTACGCGACAAGGGAAGACATCGACGCAGCCATGAAGCTGGGCTGCGGCTACCCGATGGGTCCGCTTGCGCTCATGGACCTCATCGGCCTGGACACGGCCTACGAGATCCTCGACACGATGTACAAGCAGGGGCGCGACCGCCTGCACGCGCCGAGCCCGATCATCAAGCAGATGGTCAGCGCCGGCCTCAAGGGTCGCAAGAGCGGCCGCGGGTTCTACACCTACGCCGAGCCCGGCTCCTCGACCGTCGTCGACGACGCCCTGACGCCCGGTGCGCGCGAGGGCGCGGCCGCGGAGGTGCGCCCCATCCGCACGGTCGGCGTGGTCGGCTCGGGCACGATGGCCACGGGCATCGTCGAGGTCTTCGCCAAGGCCGGTTACGACGTCACCTACGTCACGCGCAGCCAGGCCAAGGTCGATGCCGTCACGGCCGCGATCACCAAGTCGCTCGAGAAGGCCGTCCAGCGCGGCAAGCTCGAGGAGTCGGCCCGCGACGAGGCCCTTGGCCACCTCACCGGCACCACCTCGCTCGAGGCGCTCGCTGGCGTGGACATCGTGGTCGAGGCCGTCGTCGAGGACCTCGCGGTCAAGCAGGCGCTGTTCGAGAACCTCGACGAGATCGCGAGGCCCGGCGCGATCCTGGCGACCACCACCTCGAGCCTGCCCGTCGTCGAGCTCGCCGCGGTCACCTCCCGGCCGCAGGACGTCATCGGCATGCACTTCTTCAACCCGGCGCAGATCATGAAGCTGGTCGAGGTCGTGCACACCGTCTCGACCGCGCCCGACGTGGTCGCCACCGTCCAGGACCTGTGCGCCAAGGTCGGCAAGCACGCCGTCACCTGTGGGGACCGCAGCGGCTTCATCGTCAACGCGCTGCTGTTCCCCTACCTCAACGACGCGGTCAAGATGCTCGAGGCCAACTACGCCACCGCCGACGACATCGACACCGCGATGAAGACCGGCTGTGGCCTCCCGATGGGCCCGTTCGAGCTGCTCGACGTGGTCGGGCTCGACGTGTCCCTCGCGATCCAGCGCGAGCTCTACCTCGAGTTCCGTGAGCGCGGGTTCGCCCCGGCACCGCTGCTCGAGCACCTCGTGACCGCCGGCTACCTCGGTCGCAAGACCGGACGCGGGTTCCGCACCTACGCGTGAGGTGACGTTACCCCGGTATGCCGCGTGGGCGGCATACCGGGGTAACGTCACGGGCAGGTCGGGCCGTCTGGAGGGTGAGGGGACGCGAACCGTGTCCCACCGACCGAGGGGGCACCCATGCTGCGAGGCGACGAGGGCGTCGAGGACCTGCTGCGCGACACGTTCGCCGCGGCCCGGCCGGGACCGGCCGACGACCTGACCGGCCTGCGCGACGCGAGCTGGGCGCGCGCCGACCGGTTGCGGCGGCGCCGAGCTCTCGTCGGCGGGGCCACGGTCAGCGGTGCTGTGGCCGCCACTGCCGTCGCCGTGCTCCTCGGGAGCAGCATGTGGGGTGGTGCGCCGCGGACCGCGCCGGCTCCGGCGGCCTCCACCGCAACCCGCTCTGCGACCGTGACGGCCGCGACGGCGACCTCCGCGACGGGGACCGACCCGGACTGGAGCAGGTACGCGCTGCAGTCCGGGACCGCGGCCTACCGCTTTCCGGACCTGACGCCCGACCCGTTGCCGAGCGGGGTGCGCGAGATGTCGGGGCCGATCTCCCAGGCGGACCTGGCTGGAGTCGCGGGTGGCTGCGACTGGGCCGAGCTGAAGGACCGGCGCCAGGCCGTCGCCGGGTGGTCCAACCAGTTCGAGGTGCCCGACGCCGGTCCGGGATGGCTGGCCAACCTTGGGGTCGCCGGCTTCACAACCGGCACCGGGGCGGAGGCGATGGCGGACCTGCGCAACGGCGCGTTGCCGTGCACCACGCCCGCGATGAAGACGGCCGCGTGGGAAGGGCCGGGCGACGACTCGGTCCTGTGGACCGACACGGCCACGACCAACGACATCACGCAGACGACCGCTCTGGCAGTGGTGCGGGTGGGTGACGTGCTGGTCGCGGGCTCGGCCCGGTCGGACGCCTCCGCGGCTGAGGCCCGACGGATCGCGACCGAGCTGGCCGGCGGGGCCGCCACGACGCTGCTGGACGAGAAGTTCCCGCCGGCGTTGGGGCAGCCACTGGGCAGGAGTGCCACCGCACCCAACGCCGCGTCGAAACCCGGTGCGGCACAAGGGAAACCGGTGCGTCCCCAGGCACAGTACGACTTCGGCGACGTTTTCCCGGCTGCGAGCCAGCTGCGGTTCGACATGAAGTACCACGGCACTCCCGTCCCCAGCCCGCTCACGCCGGCCGCCCCCGGTGCGCAGATGTGCGACAACACGGGGCAGCCGGACCAGGCGGCTCGTGATGCGAAGCCCGACCCGGTGTCGGGTGTGCAGCAGATGGCCTGGGCCGCCAAGGGCACGCTGGGCGACGCAAGCGTCACCATCGGGGTGACGGGTTGGGCCACGGGCACCGGGCCGGACCGGTTCGCCGACCTGCGGCGCAACGAGGGCAGCTGCCGCTGGAGCCCGCCGCAGCAGCAGGAGGCGTGGCCGGGTGAGGACCCTGCGACCACGTGGTTGTCGTCCGGGGAGCAGCTGGGCGTCAACGGGTACCTCGCGGCACGTCGCGTCGGTGACGTCATCGTCTCGGTGGTCGTGAACGACCTGCCGCCCGCCGAGGCGCGCGCCGAGGCGATCCGCATCAACAAGATCGTCACGGCCAAGGTGACGGCCAGCGGCATACCGGCTGCGACGGGGCGCTGAGGCATGGGGCTGTTCGGGGGCGGGCGCGGGCGGCCGGACGCCGCGACGCGGTACGTCGAAGCTGCCCTGCCGCGCCTCATGGGTGCTGCGATGTCGCTCACCGGGAACCGGCACGACGCCGAGGACCTCGTCCAGGACACGTTGGCCAAGGTGCTGCTCCACTGGCGGCGGGTGGAGCAGGCCGACAGCGTCGACGCCTACGTGCGCAAGGTCATGGTCAACACGTTCGTGTCGGGGAAGCGGCGCCGCTCGAGCCGCGAGGTGGTCTCCCACGACCTCGTCACGAGTGACGCGGCCGGGTCGGTCGCCTCGCCGGCCGGTGCCACCGAGGACCGTGACCAGGTGTGGCAGCTGCTGGCCACGTTGCCGCCGCGACAGCGCGCGGTGCTGGTCCTGCGCTACTACGACGACCTGCCGGACGCAGCGATCGCCGAGGTGCTCGGCTGCTCGGCGGTGTCGGTCCGGGTCGCCGCCCACAAGGCCATGGGCAGGCTGCGGGAGCGGCTGCCGGCTCTGGGAGAATCGCAGCCGTGCCCCGTGCCAACCGACGCCGCCGCGACGAGGTCCCGCTGAACCTCGACCGTGCGGTCGGGGGCGCACCCAGGCGTGAGCGGTATGCCGGTGGGGAGTGGTTCGTGCGCCGCGTCACCGGGGCGTCGTCGCAGCGTTCCTACCTGTGCCCCGGGTGCCAGCAGCAGATCCCGCCGGGGGTCCCGCACGTCGTCGCGTGGCCCGCGGACGGACTCGGCGGCATCGACGACCGCCGCCACTGGCACGGCACGTGCTGGTCGGCCCGCGAGCGGCGACAGCCCGGCGGCTCCTACCGCTGACTCGCGCCGGGGCAGTCCCGGCCGGCTAGTGCCTGGCCTGCCGGGGGAGTAGGACCTCTTCGTAGAGGAGCAGCAGGCCGGCCGCGACGGGGATGGCCAGGAGCGCGCCCAGGACGCCCAGCAGGGTGCCGCCGGCCAGGGCCGCCACGACCGTCACCGCACCCGGCACCGAGACCGTCCGCTGCATGACCCGCGGCGCGACGATGTAGTTCTCGACCTGCTGGTAGATGACGAAGTAGACGGCGGCGATGATCGCCTTGCGCGGCTCGTCGAAGACGGCGACGACGCAGACGACGACGGCGCCGATGGTGGCACCCACCATCGGGATCAGGCCCAGGAAGCCGACCGCGACGGCGAGCACCGCGGCATACGGGATGTGGACGATCGTCATCATGACGTAGGAGCACACGGCGTTGATCGAGGCGACCGCGACCTGCCCGATCGCGTAGGAGCCGGTGCGGCGCATGATCTCCTCGGACAGCGAGGTGACGCGCGGGCGGCGCGAGGCCGGGACCATCGCGTATGCCGCCTGCTTGACCCGCGGGAACGACGCGAGCAGGAAGAGGGTCAGCACCAGGACGGTGAAGGCCTGGAAGATGCCACCGATCACGGCCGCGCCGACGCCGAGCACCCCGCCGAAGACCTGGCTGAGGAAGTTGCCGTCGGTGATGCGCTTGTTGAACTCCTCCTGCACCTTGTCGACCACGTGGTAGCTGGCGTCGAGGTCCTGCACCCACTTGCTGGCGAGCACCTCGTTGAGCCAGCCGGGGGCGGCCTGCACGAGCTCGCTGCCCTGGGAGACCACCGGGGGGACGACGACGTAGCCGAGCAGTGCGAACACCCCGACGAGGCCGGCGAAGACGATCGTGACCGCCAGCCCGCGGTTGACGCGGCGCTTGGTGAGGGCCTCGACGAGCGGGTTGAGCGCGAGGGTGAGGAAGAACGCCACGACGAGCAGGGTGATCGTCGTCGTCAGGCGTCCGATGGTGTGCCAGAGCAGGAGCGCCGCGAGGACGCCGATGCCGCCGAAGAACCCCATGTAGAACGGCGACTGCCGGTTGAGGGGACGCCCCAGGCGGCCGTAGCGCTCCGGGTGCGGGGTGAAGAAGCCCTCCTTGGCGTCGCCGTCCGTGGCACCGTCGTCCGAGCCCTTCTCGCCGTCGCCGGTGGTGACGGGTGCGCCTGTCGACTGTGCCGAGGTCGGCAGCACATCGGCGAGGATGTCGTCGGGTACGGGCGTGGGGTCGCCCTGCTCCCGCTCGTGCGGGTGGTTGCTCGCACGCAGCGACTCGCGCTGCGTGCGGCCGAACTCGCGCCAGCGTCGAAGGAGTGACATGGGCGGAAGACTATGACACCCGCGCGACCCTCACCGCCCGGGGGCAGGTCGGGTCGCGCGGGTGTTTGCGCAGGTCAGGGGCTTGGGCGTGGTTCAGGCGTTGCGGAAGCGGTTGATCTGCGGCAGCAGCGCCTCGCGCTTGTCGGGGTCGGTGACACCGAGCCCCTCCTGCGGCGCGAGGGTGAGGACGCCGACCTTGCCCTGGTGGGCGTTGCGGTGCACGTCGAGCGCGGCCTGCCCGACCTCCTCCATCGAGTAGGTCTTGGACAGGGTCGGGTTGATGAGGCCCCGGTTGATGAGCTCGTTGGCCTCCCATGCCTCGCGGTAGTTGGCGAAGTGGCTCGACACGATCCGCTTGAGGTTCATCCACAGGTAGCGGTTGTCGTACTCGTGCAGGTAGCCGCTCGTCGAGGCGCAGGTGACGATGGTGCCGCCCTTGCGCGCCACGTAGACACTGGCGCCGAAGGTCTCGCGGCCGGGGTGCTCGAAGACGACGTCGACGTCGTAGCCACCGGTGAGCTCGCGGATCTTCTTGCCGAGCCGCTGCCACTCGCGGGGGTTCTGCTCGGTGCCGTCCTCGTTCCAGAACTGGTAGCCCTCGGCGCTGCGGTCGATGATCAGCTCGGCTCCCATGTCGCGGCAGATCTGCGCCTTCTCCGGCGACGAGACGACACAGATCGGGGTCGCACCGCCGGCGAGCGCCATCTGGGTGGCGTACGACCCGAGGCCACCGGAGGCGCCCCAGATGAGGACGCGGTCGCCGAGCTTCATGGCGGCGCCGTTCTTGGAGATGAGCTGGCGGTATGCCGTGGAGTTCACCAGACCGGGCGAGGCCGCCTCCTCCCACGACAGGTGGGCGGGCTTGGGCATGAGCTGGTTGGACTTGACGATGGCCAGCTCGGCGAGGCCGCCGAAGTTGGTCTCGAAGCCCCAGATCCGCTGCTGCGGGTCGAGCATCGTGTCGTTGTGGCCGTCGGCGTCCTCGAGCTCGACCGACAGGCAGTGGGCGACGACCTCCTGGCCGGGCTTCCACTTGGTGACGCCGGGGGCGGTGCGCAGGACGACGCCGGCGAGGTCGGAGCCGACCACGTGGTAGGGCAGGTCGTGCCGCTTGGCGTACTCGGAGGTGCGGCCGTAGCGCTCCAGGAAGCCGAAGGTCGACACCGGCTCGAAGATCGAGGTCCACACGGTGTTGTAGTTGATCGCGCTCGCCATGACCGCGACCAGGGCCTCACCGGGCGCGAGCTCGGGCAGCGGCACGTCATCGAGGTGGAGGGACTTGCGCGGGTCCTTCTCCTTGGTGGCCATGCCCTCGAACATGTCGACCTCGTCCTTGTGCACCGTCACGGCGCGATAGGACTCGGGAATGGTGAGGCCGGCATACGTCTGCTCGGTCCGGTCACCGGAAAGGATGGCGTCGCGGATCTCCTGCACTGGAACTGCTCCTCGGCGTCGTCGTGGGCCCAGCGGGCTCGGGGCACGGTGCGTGCCTGCGAACCTACTGGCGCGTATGCCGCGTGGCCGGGGCGTGAGACGCCGGTCACCCGTGACGTGGCTCACGGGTGACCGGGCGGTTCAGATGCGGATGTCGGCGAGGACGAGGTTGTGGTCCGTCGGGCGCGCACAGTCGGTGCGCACCAGGGCGTTCTCCCAGCGACGGCGCTGCCCAGGCCCTTGACCATGACGACGTCGATGCGCGAGCCCCAGCCCGGGAACTTGCCGACCATCGGCACGGCCACGGTGCAGGCGAACTTGTTCACCGTGGAGTACCGCAGGTTGACCTGGGTGAGCGCGGCGGACGTGTCGTAGTAGCCGCCGCGGACCAGGGCGTCGTGCGCGAGGTAGCCGCCGACGTTGCTCTGGTAGGTGTTGATGTCGCCGGTGAAGACCACCGGCAGGCCGGCGGTGTTGAGCTGGTTCACGCGGTTCATGACGGTGGCGACCTGGTCGGCACGCAGCTGCTCGTAGATGCGGTCGGTGCTGGCGGTGGTCGAGTGGCGCTGGTCGAGGTGGGCGGAGACGACCATGAACTGCCGGCCGGTGCGCAGGTCCTGCAGGGTCGCGTATGCCGCGTGGCGCCGCACCCACTCGCTGTCACCGGGCCGCATCGGCATGGGGATGATGCACGCGGACGACCAGGGGGACCCGTCGGTGGTCTCGGGGCAGGATGTCACCAGGCGGTAGCGCGAGGAGTCGTAGAGGATGCGCGCGCCCTGGATGGCGGAGGCCGTGCCGGGCTTCACATAGCGCGTGGTGCGCACGAGCCGGTACTTGCCAACGCCCCTGGACGCGAGCGTGTTGACCAGGCTCTGGGCCTGGGTGGTGGCCGTGAGGCTGCCCTGGGACGACCCGTTGGCGGGCGTGATGCCGAGCTCCTGGAGACCGACCACGCCGGGGTTGGTGCGCTTGATCTCGTCGACGATGCCACCGACCCGCGTCGACCACGCGCGCACGCCCGGCTGCGTGTTGGCCGTGTGCACGTTGTAGGTGCCGACGCGCACCAGGGTGCTACCGGCCGTGGCGGTGGTGGGCCGCACGCCGACGCTCTGGAGGTACGGCCACCACCGGGTGGTCGACCCGGACCGCGTCACGTTGACAGCCTTGACCCGGTAGAAGAGGTGGTTGCCCGAACCCAGGGCGGCGCCGGCGGACGCGACCTGGCTGGCGGTGAGGGTCACCGACCTGCTGGTCCGGCCCACCGCGAAGGTCTTGGAGCCGCGGCCGTGCAGCGGCTGGGAGCTGTCGACCGGGCTGAACGTGGTCAGGCCGGTCTCGATCACGAAGCCGGTGGTGTTCCGGCCGTCCTGCTTCCACGTGAAGGTGATCTCACCGGCGCGTGGACCCGGAGTGGCGGTGACGGCGGTGAAGGCGCTCGGGGTGGGCACGGCCGCGTCGGCGGCCGGTGCGCCCAGGGCCGCGGTGGTGGCGAGTCCGAGCACGGCGGCAAGGAGCACACGAAGTCTCATGCGAGGTCCTACGGGGAGGGGGGCGAAAGCGGTGGCCTGCTGCATTCTGCTGTGGGCAGGCGGCATATGCCCGAGTTTGCATCACATCTCGGCCGTTCGGCCGACCCGTGGTCAGTTCTCGCGAGGTCTGCGCAGGACCTCGCGCCAGATGCTGACGCCGGGGGCGCTGGCCGAGGGAAGGCGCTCGCGGGTGACCGTGGTCAGCCCACCGGCACCGAAGCCGTCGAGCTGGCCCGCGGTGAACGGCCACGGTGGTCCGTCGACGACCACGCCCTCGTCGCGGGCAACCATGATGACCACGAGCGTCCCGCCCGGTGCCACCAGCGAGGCGACACCCTGGGTGGCTTGGGGGCGAACCGACTCAGGGAGGGCCTGGACGTTCATGTCCTCGACGACCAGGTCGAAGGCGCCGCGCCACTGCTCGGGCAGGTCGAACAGGTCGGCCACGACGTAGTCGACCCGGCTGTCGGGAAAGCGCGCCTTCGTGTCCCTGACGGCGGTCGGGGCGATGTCGGAGGCCGTGGTGCGAAAGCCCAGGCTGGCGACGTACTCCGAGTCGCGGCCGTAGCCGGCACCCACGACCATCGCCGTCCTGGTCTGGCCATCCGCGGTCACGCCGCTCAGGCCCTCGCGTTCGGCCCACTCCACCAGTGGCACGGCCGGGGTGCCCCGATCCCAGGGCACCTGCATCTCACCGGCCGCGGCCGCGGCATACAGCTGCTCGAACCAGGCGGTCGAGTCGTTGGTCTCGGTCATTCGCCCAGTCTCGCCGACGCACAGGTCGCCTCGGGAGGGGCCCCGCGCGTCAGTGGGTCTCGTGCGCGGGCTGGACCAGCTCGACGAGTATGCCGCCGGCGTCCTTGGGGTGGATGAAGTTGACCCGCGAGTTGGAGGTGCCGCGGCGGGGCTCGTCGTAGAGCATCCGCAGGCCGCGCTCGCGCAGGGTCTGGCTGACCGCCTCGACGTCCTCGACGCGGTAGGCGACCTGCTGCACGCCGGGGCCGGACCGGTCGAGGAACTTGGCGATGGTCGACTCGGGGGACAGCGGTGCCAGCAGCTGGATGTGCGAGCCGCTGCCGCCGACGGCCATCATCGCCTCGCGGACCCCCTGCTCCTCGTTGACCTCCTGGTGGGCCAGCTCCATGCCGAAGGTGTCGCGGTAGAACGCGATCGCTTCGTCGAGGTCGGTCACGGCGACGCCCACGTGGTCGATCGCGGTGAACAGGTTGATGGGCAGGCTGCTGCTCATGCGTTCACTGTAGGGCGGGTCCGGCGGGCCCGACACCGCGTCGGGATGAGGGCTTGCTCACCCCTAGACTGACGGGCATGTCCGCACTGTCCAGGGATGACGTCGCGCACCTCGCCGGCCTCGCCCGCATCGACCTCTCCGACGCCGAGCTCGACCGCATGGTCGGCGAGCTCGGGGTCATCCTCGAGTCCGTGGCCAAGGTGCAGGAGGTCGCGGCGGACGACATCGAGCCGATGTCGCACCCGCTGCCCATCACCAACGTGACCCGCCCCGACGAGGTGCGCCCGTCGCTCGGCGCCGAGGTCGCGCTCGCGATGGCGCCGGCGCAGGAGCAGGAGCGTTTCTCCGTGCCGCGCATCCTCGCCGAAGACTGAGCCGGACCCGATCCAAGGACCACCGTGAACACTGACATCACCCGCGCCAGCGCTGCCTCGCTGGCCGACCTCCTCGCCCGCGGCGAGGTCAGCTCGACCGAGGTCGTGCAGGCCCACCTCGACCGCATCGGTGCCGTCGACGGCGACGTGCACGCCTTCCTCCACGTCGACGGCGAGGGTGCCCTCGCCGCTGCCGCGGACGTCGACCGCCGTCGTGCGGCCGGTGAGGACCTGCACGTCCTGGCCGGTGTGCCGATCGCGGTCAAGGACGTCATGGCCACCAAGGGGATGCCGACGACCTGTGGGTCGCGCATCCTCCAGGGCTGGGTGCCGCCGTACGACGCGACCCTCGTGACCAAGCTGCGCGAGGCCGGCCTGCCCATCCTCGGCAAGACCAACATGGACGAGTTCGCCATGGGGTCCTCCACCGAGCACTCCGCCTACGGCCCCACGCACAACCCGTGGGACCTCGACCGCATCCCCGGCGGGTCGGGAGGCGGCAGCTCGGCCGCCGTCGCGGCATACGAGGCGCCCTTGGCGATCGGCACCGACACCGGCGGCTCCATTCGCCAGCCCGGCGCGGTCACGGGCACGGTGGGCGTCAAGCCCACCTACGGCGGCGTCTCGCGCTACGGCCTGGTGGCGCTCGCGTCCAGCCTCGACCAGGCCGGGCCGGTCACGCGCACCGTCCTCGACGCCGCGCTGCTGCACTCGGTCATCGGCGGGCACGACCCGATGGACTCCACCTCGATCGACGCACCGGTGCCACCGGTCGTCGAGGCCGCGCGCCGCGCGGACGTCAAGGGTCTCAAGGTCGGCGTCATCAAGGAGCTCGGCGGCGAGGGCTACCAGGCCGGCGTGCGGGCGCGCTTCGACGAGGCCGTCGCGCTGCTCGAGGGTGCCGGTGCCGAGGTCGTCGAGGTGTCGGCACCGAGCTTCGACTACGCGCTCGCGGCCTACTACCTGATCCTGCCCAGCGAGGCGTCGTCGAACCTCGCGAAGTTCGACGCCATGCGCTACGGCCTGCGGGTGCTGCCCGAGGGCGTCAGCGACCCGAGCGCCGAGCAGGTCATGGCCGCGACCCGCGACGCCGGGTTCGGCGACGAGGTCAAGCGCCGCATCATCCTCGGCACCTACGCGCTGTCCAGCGGCTACTACGACGCCTACTACGGGCAGGCGCAGAAGGTGCGTCGCCTCATCGCGAACGACTTCGCCAAGGCCTTCGAGCAGGTCGACGTGCTCGTGAGCCCGACCTCGCCGACGACGGCGTTCAAGCTGGGCGACAAGCTCCAGGACCCGATGTCGATGTACCTCCAGGACGTCGCGACCATCCCGGCCAACCTCGCCGGCGTGCCGGGCATGTCGCTGCCGAGCGGCCTCGCCGACGAGGACGGGCTGCCGACCGGCATCCAGGTCCTCGCACCGGCGACCAAGGACGAGCGGCTCTACGGCGTCGGTGCGGCGCTGGAGGCCATGCTGCTGGAGAAGTGGGGCGGGCCGCTGCTCGCAAAGGCGCCGGAGCTCGGCGTGAAGGGAGCCTGACCAGATGACCACCACCGTCACCGACGAGGTCGTGGACTACGACGAGGCGATCAAGCGCTACGACCCCGTGATGGGGCTCGAGGTGCACGTCGAGCTCGGCACGGCCTCGAAGATGTTCTGCGGCTGCGCGACCGGGTTCGGGGCCGAGCCCAACAGCCAGGTCTGCCCGGTGTGCCTCGGGCTGCCGGGCGCGCTGCCCGTCGTCAACGAGAAGGCCGTCGAGTCGGCCATCCGGATCGGGCTCGCCCTGAACTGCTCGATCGCGCCGTGGAGCCGGTTCGCGCGGAAGAACTACTTCTACCCGGACATGCCGAAGAACTTCCAGACGAGCCAGTACGACGAGCCGATCGCGGCGGGCGGGTACCTCGACGTGCAGGTGCCGGCCGAGTCGGGCCCGGGGACCGAGACGTTCCGGGTCGAGATCGAGCGCGCCCACATGGAGGAGGACACCGGCAAGTCGCTGCACGTCGGTGGCGCGACGGGCCGCATCCACGGCGCCGACCACTCCCTCGTCGACTACAACCGCGCCGGCATCCCACTCATCGAGATCGTCACCAAGCCGATCACCGGTGCGGGGAAGCGCGCCCCCGAGGTCGCGCGAGCCTACGTCGCCGCGCTGCGCGACCTGCTGCGCGCGCTCGACGTCTCGGACGTGAAGATGGAGCAGGGGTCGCTGCGCTGCGACGCCAACGTGTCGCTGCGTCCGCGCGTCGGCGACCCGACCAGTGCCGAGCAGGCAGAGGTGCCGCTCGGCACCCGCACCGAGACCAAGAACGTCAACTCGTTGCGCTCGGTCGAGCGTGCTGTGCGTTACGAGATCTCGCGGCACGCCGCGGTGCTCGACGCGGGCCACAAGATCACCCAGGAGACGCGCCACTGGCACGAGGACACCGGGGTCACCACCGCCGGTCGCGAGAAGTCCGACGCCGAGGACTACCGCTACTTCCCCGAGCCCGACCTCGTGCCGGTCGCGCCGAGCGCCGAGACGGTCGAGGCGCTGCGGGCGACCCTGCCCGAGCCCCCGGCCGAACGACGGGCACGGCTCCAGTCCGACTGGGGCTACAGCGATCTCGAGATGCGCGACGTCGTCAACGCGGGCGCGCTCGAGCTCATCGAGGAGACCGTGACGGCCGGGGCCACTCCGGCGGCCGCCCGCAAGTGGTGGCTCGGTGAGCTGGCCCGTCGCGCCAACGCCCAGGGCAAGGGCGTCGAGGACTTCGGCGTCACCCCGGCCCACGTGGCCGAGCTCGACGGGCTGGTCAAGGCCGGCCGGCTCAACGACAACCTCGCCCGCCAGGTGCTCGACGGTGTCATCGCCGGCGAGGGCACGCCGACGCAAGTGGCTGACGCGCGTGGGCTCGAGCTGGTGCAGGACGACGGCGCACTCGAGGCGGCCGTCGACAAGGTCATCGACGCGAATCCCGATGTGGCACAGAAGATCCGCGACGGCAAGGTGCAGGCCGCGGGGGCGCTCATCGGCCAGGTCATGAAGGAGATGAAGGGTCAGGCCGACGCCGGCAAGGCGCGCGAGCTGATCCTCGCCAAGCTCACCTGACCACGCGACATACCGACGTCATGCCGGTATGCCGCGTGGCCGGCGGGCGCTGCTAGCGGCGCCCACCGCCGAGGAGGCCGCCCAGGACGTCGCTGATGATGTTGCCCGCGCCGCCGCCACTGCCCTGCTGGGCACCCTGCGTGGCGCCACCGAGCACCTGGCCGAGGATGTCGCCGAGCCCGCCCGAGCCGGCCTGACCGCCCTGGGCAGACGGCGTCGCGCCGCCGGTCTTGCCCGTGACCTGCTTGACCAGCCAGGAGAGCACGATCGGCGCGAGGATCGGGATCAGCTTGCTGATGAGGCCCTTCGATGCGCCGCCCCCGACGCCGCCGAGCTGGTTGACGACCTGCTCCTCGTTGGAGCCGAAGATGTTCGACGCGATCTTGGCGCCGTCGGCCGTGTCGACCTGCGACAGGTCGACACCGCCGTCGATGAGCGAGGAGCTGTGCTGGCCCAGTGCCTGCTGGAGGGAGGCGTTGCCGGCCGGGTCGGCAGCGTTCGCCTCGAGCCCGCCGAGCAGCGCGGGCAGCGCGGTGCGGGCGGCCTGCTCCACCTCCTGCGGCTGTGCGTCCACCTGCTGTGCGAGCTGGTTGATGTCGACCTGCGACAGGATCTCGTCCACTGCTGACATGGGTCGTCCCTTTCTGGGCGCGTGAGGTTTCCCCGGTGCGGTCAACCTAGCGAGGGTTTGGGGCAGGTCGGCATGGCCAGCGCCTGGTCGGTTCCGTAGCGGTGGCCGTGTCCCTCGGGCACGGCCAGCGAACCGACGAAGTCGAAGGCCGCCTGCGCGTAGCTGACACCGGGCAGCCACGGAGCGTCCGCCTCGGCCGGGCGAACGGCCAGCCATGGCGTCGCGAGCACCACCGGGTCGTCGGCGTTGCTGACCAGCACCTCGCGGTCGACACCGGCCCGGCCGCCGCCGGGGGAGCCCACCCAGAGGGCCGAGCAGAGCCGGTCGGTCCGTCCGGGGGCGCTGACCGCCGCCTGCCCGGCGAGGGCGCCGAGGCTCTCGCCGTAGAGGTGGACCTGCGGGCGTTCGGCCTCGGGGAGTGTGTCGACGCGGGCCAGGACCGCGTCGAGCAGGGCGCGCGCACCGGTGTTCGCCGAGTCGCGCTGGAAGAGGAACGCAACCCAGCTGGGTGTGGTGGCGTACTGGAGCGACACGGTGGCCACGTCGCCCCGGAACCTCTTCTCGAAGCCCGTGACCGCCGCCGGGTCGACCCACCCCGAGCCCGTCGGCACGGCGACGACGACGTGCTCCTTGGCGAGGCCGCCACGCGACACGAGCAGGTCGGCGGCGCGCTCCGCCCGCTGGCCCAGCGACTCGTCGGCCCGCTCCGCGGCATACGCCCGCACGGCACCCACGGGTGAGCCCTGCTGGAGGACCTGGCCGGACGAGCCGGCGGCCTGGACGGGGACGGCTGGGGCGAGGAAGGCGACCGCGACGGCCGCACCGAGGACCGGTCGCCAGGTCCGGCGCCAGTGGCGTGCGAGCCACCCGATGCCGCGCAGGAGCGTGGCGGTCGCGACCGCCACGCAGGCAGCCGCCGCCCAGTGGACGGGGCCCGCCGGCGGCATGCCCGCGGCCGCCCGCTGCGCTGCCTCCACGCCGATGGCCCACCACGCGAATGCGGGCAGCACGACCGCCGTGGCGGCGAGGGTGAGCCGTCGTGTGGGCGGCCTGAGTCGCGGGGCGGCGGGTCGGAGACGACGGGTGAGGGCGGTGGTCGCCAAGACGAACAAGCCGACCGAGACGCCGCGCAGGATCGGTCCATGGGGGATGAGCGACGGGAACAGCCCGGCGACGACACCCAAGAGGACGGCGATGCTGGCGGACACCCGCGGCGGCGCGGGAAGCTCGACTGCCCTGGGGTGCAACGCAGTTCGCGTCGCGACGGCGACGCTCATGCCGACACCGCCGAGGTGGTCGCGATGGCGGCGACCGGGCGGCGGAGCCTGCGGGGGCGCAGCCGGCCCAGGCCCACGCCGGCCAGGCCGAGCGCGGAGAGCAGGACCGTGATCCCGCTGGCGGCCTGGACGATGCTCGCGGGTGTCTCGTGCCAAGGGGCCGCCCAGTGCTGGCGCCAGGAGTTGACCCGCACGGCCGCTGAGGCCGTGTCGGCGAGGGCCACGCAACTCCAGTCACCGCTGGTACAGGCCGCGTGCAGGCCCGCGTCGAACTGGTCGTCGATGGCGCGCCTGGCCGACGTGGGCAGCGGCTGACCGGACTCGTCGGCGTAGCGCAGGAGGTCGTAGCCGAGGTCGTGCCGGCGGCAGACGGCGTCGAAGCTGGCCGGCAGCGGAAGCGGCCCGGAGCACTCGCCGGTCGGGTCGACGAGCAGCCCCTGCTGGAGCCGTGGCGCATAGCCCATGGCCCGGCCGAAGCCACGGGGGATGGTCACCTCGGCGCGCTCGCCCGGTTCGTGCACGAGGGCGTCGACGGCCACCGCGCTGGCGGTCTCGGTGCCGTCGCGACCGCCCAGGGCCTGGGGCGACTCGAGCATGGCCCACAGGCACGTGCCGATGACGAGGCAGATGGTGAGGTACTTGGTTGCGGTCTTCATGACCGCGAAGCTAGGAACGCCTGACGCAACGGATCGTCATGCGCGAGAGGGGAGTTCGCCTACTGTTCTGGTCTCTCGCGGGCCCCGACCGTCTACTCGTGGGGTAGGCGGATGTCACTCCTGGGAGTGACGCGCCCCGGCCCCGGCGGCCCGTAGGCTCGCCGCGTGTTCATGAAGTCGACCAAGCAGCCCCGTCCGCGCCGGCAGCGCCTGCGCGGTCTCGCCCGCGGTGCCGGTCGGGCTCTGGCGCTGCCCGGCCGGCTGGCAGGCCGCAACGTCGACATCACCCTCGCGCTGGTCGCCGCCCTGCTGTTCTCCATCGCCTGGCCGACCCTGCCGCTGACCAATGCCGTGACCCCCAGCCTGCTGCCGGTGGTGGCCCTCTGGGAGGTGGGGCCGTTGTTGCTGGCGCGCGCCCGGCCCCTGCTCGCCTGGGGGCTGGCGCTCGCCGTCGGGGTCGGTTTCTGGGCCTCGCGGTCGGCGCTGCCCGACTGGCCGATGCCGTGGCCGGTCGTGTACTTCCTCGTGTTGCTCGCGCTGCTCGTGGGGGTCTGCCTGCGCGCACCGTGGCCCGAGGTGCTCATCGCCATCGGTGGCACCGGCGCGGTCTTCGGGGTGGTGCTGGACGGCGACCTCAAGAACTGGGCGTGGGGGCAGGCGGTGCTCGCCATCGTCGCGCTGCTGGTGCGCTGGCTGATCCTGTCGCGCCGCCAGCTCGCCCGTGAGGCCGAGCTCGGCGAGGTGGAACGCGCCCGCCGTGCGGTGCTGGAGGAGCGCAGCATGATCGCCCGCGAGCTGCACGACGTCGTCGCGCACCACATGTCGCTCATCGTGGTGCAGGCGCAGTCGGCGCCCTACCGGCTCGCGGACGTCGACGCGGCAACGCGAGAGGAGTTCACCTCGATCGAGCGGTCGGCCCGCGCCGCGCTCACCGAGGTGCGTGGCGTGCTCGGCGTGCTGCGGTCCGACGAGGGCGAACGGCTCGTCGCGCCGGTGCCCGGCGGCGGCGACGTGGCGTCACTGCTCGCTTCCGCACAGGCGGCGGGTATGCCGCTCACGTGGGATGCGCTGCCGCCCACCCTCGGTGACGTGCCCGCGGCCGTCGGCCTCGCGGCATACCGGATCGTCCAGGAGTCGCTGTCCAACGCCTCGCGCCACGCCCCAGGCGAGGCCTGCCATGTGCGCATTGACGCGGACGAGGAGGCCCTGCACCTGTTCGTGGCCAACGCAATCGGGGCAGACTCGTTGCCTGCTGAGGGCGGGGGTGGCAGTGGGCTGCTCGGGATGCGCACGCGCGCCGAAGCCGTCGGCGGCGACCTGACCGCGGGTCGTGAGGCGGACCGCTGGCAGGTGTCCGCGCGCCTACCCCTGGCCGGCGGGCGCCCGGCCGGGGCATAAGGTCGCGCCATGTCGATCTCCGTGGTCATCGTCGATGACCAGGCGATGGTGCGACAGGGGTTCGGGGCCCTGCTCGGGGCGCAGCCGGACATCAGCGTGATCGGTGAGGCGGCCGACGGGGCGCAGGGGGTGCGCGAGGTCGCGCGGCTGCAACCGGACGTGGTCCTCATGGACGTGCGCATGCCCGAGATGGACGGGCTCGAGGCGGCCCGCGCGATCCTCGGCACACCCAGCCCGAGCCGCTCGCACGTCCTGATGCTCACGACGTTCGACATCGACGACTACGTCTACGAGGCGCTGCGGATCGGGGCGAGCGGGTTCCTGCTCAAGGACGCTCCGGCCGACGAGCTCGCGCACGCGGTGCGCGTGGTGGCTCGCGGTGATGCCCTGCTGGCACCCGCGATCACGCGCCGGTTCATCGCCCAGGTGACGTCGCGTCGCGGGGTCGTGCCACGACAGTCGCCGCGGCTGGCCGAGCTGACGCCCCGCGAGCTCGAGGTGCTCGAGCTCGTCGCCGGCGGCCTGTCCAACCTTGAGATCGCCAGCCGGCTCGTCGTCTCGGAGCAGACGGTCAAGACCCACGTGAGCCGGATGCTCACCAAGCTGGGCGTGCGTGACCGGGCGCAGGCCGTGGTGTTCGCCTACGAGAACGGTGTCGTGACGCCGGGTGCCTGACCGGTTCAGGCGAGGGCCCCCGGCGGGATCGCCAGCACCTTGTCGTCGCCCTCGCGCGGGTCGCCGCGGAAGGTGTTGCTCGTGAGCACCCAGAGCCGTCCGTCGGGTCCGAGCACGGCGTCACGCAGCCGGCCGTACTCACCCTCGAGCAGTCGCTGCGGTGTGCCGACACCGTTGCTGGTCAACGGGATCCGCCACAACGACTCGCCGCGCAGCGCCGTCATCCACACGGCGCCGTCGGCCACGGCGATACCGCTGGGTGACGCCTCCGAGGTGGGCCACTGGACGAGCGGGTCGGTGAGCCCCGAGCGGCCCGCCCGTCCCTCGACGGTCGGCCACCCGTAGTTCCTGCCGGGCTCGATGAGGTTGAGCTCGTCCCACGTGTTCTGGCCGAACTCGCTGGCGTACATGCGCCCGTCCGGTGCCCACGCGATGCCCTGCACGTTGCGATGGCCCCAGGTCCAGACGCGGTTGCCGAACGGGTTGCCGGGCGCCGCCGCACCGTCCTGGGTGATGCGCAGGATCTTGCCGCCGAGGTTGTCGCGGTCCTGGGCGCGGGCCGAATCGCTCGCGTCGCCGGTGGTGACGTAGAGGTAGCCGTCGGGACCGAACGCGAGCCGCCCTCCGTTGTGGTTGCCGGCCTTGGGTATGCCGGTGAGGATCGCCTCGGGTCGGCTCGCCCGGGTGCCGTCGAAGGCGAGCCGCACGACTCGGTTGTCCTCGGCGGCGGTGTAGGAGAGGAAGACCCGGCGGTCGCGGGCGTAGTCCGGGGAGACCGCGACGCCGAGGAGGCCGCCCTCGCCGTCCGGCTGCACGCCGGGGATGGTGCCGAGGGTGACCGGTTCGGCGCCGTCGCGGACGTGCACGAGGCGGGCCTGGTCGCGCAGTGTGACGAGCGCCGACCCGTCGGGCAGGAAGGCGATGCCCCATGGCACGTCCAGGCCGCTCGCCACCGTGGACCTGCGGGTGTTCGTTGTCGCTCTCGAGCCGTTGGAGCTCGTCGGCGACGAGCTGGTGGGGTCCGACGACGTCGACATCGACGGCGAGGTCACGCCGTTCCCGGCCCGCGACGTCTCGCCACTGCAGGCGGCGAGGGCGAGGGCGCCAGCGGTGGCGACCACGGTGGTGACGGACCTGCGGCGTCGGCTCGGCGGCATACCCCATTGTGCGTGATGGCGGCCGCGACGTGGACTCGGGCGACGCCGGGCGGAGGCCCCGGACTAGCGTGAAACCCATGCCACTCGTGACGCTGCCGGGACAGGACTGGGTCGAGGCGGTGGGCCCGGTGCCGGGACTCGAGATCGAGGTCTGGGACCTCGACGGCCCACCGAGCCGGCCCGAGGAAGTGCGGGTCGTGGTGCCGCCCTACATCGGGGCCGGACCACGGCTCCGGGCGCTGGAGCAGCTGCCCAACCTCGAGCTCGTGCAGCTGCTCACGGCCGGTTACGACGGTGTGCCGGAGCACCTGCCGGCCGGCGCCCGACTCGCCAATGCCGCAGGGGTGCACGACGCGTCGACGGCCGAGCTTGCCTTGACGCTGACGCTGTCGGCGTTGCGTGGCATCCCGGAGTTCGTTGCTGCACAACAGGATCGGCGCTGGCTGCCCTATCAGGGCTTTTGGCCGGCACTCGCCGACAAGCGGGTGCTGGTCGTGGGTTATGGCTCGATCGGTCGGGCGATCGCCGCACGGCTCCTGCCGTTCGAGGTGACCGTCACCGCGGTGGCCTCCCGGGCACGCGGGGGTGACGAGCTGGTGCCGTCGGTGCACGGTGTCGACGAGCTGCCCGAGCTGCTGCCCCGCCACGACGTCGTCATCCTCATCCTGCCGCTGGGGCCGCAGACGGCCGGCCTCGTCGACGACGCGTTCCTCACCGCCATGCCCGATGGTGCGCTGCTCGTGAACGTGGCCCGGGGCGGCATCGTCGACACGGACGCGCTCGTCCGCCACCTGCAGACGGGCCGGATCCGTGCCGCGGTGGACGTCACCGACCCCGAGCCGCTCCCGGCCGACCACCCGCTCTGGTCCGCACCCGGCATACTCATCAGCCCGCACGTGGGCGGCGCATCCACGGCGTTCACGCCGCGCGCGACCCGGCTCCTCCAGGAGCAGCTGGGGGCGTATGCCGCGGGGCGGCCGCTGCGCAACCTCGTGGACCTGTAGGCGCGCTCGCCGTCGGTGCGCCGATGAGTTTCACGACGTGCCCAAGTCGACCCCTCTGACCGGTGTCCACCGACCACGAGGAGTGCCAGCATGAGCCCCATGAGCGAGACCATCGTCGGGATCGGCACACGCAAGGGGCTGTGGCTGGCACGCAGCAAGGACCGGCAGGAGTGGTCGCTCGACGGCCCGCACTTCCTCATGAGCGAGGTGCTGTCGCTGCTGTTCGACACGCGCACCGACCCGACCCGGTTGCTCGTGGGATTCCGGTCCTCGCACTGGGGACCGTCGTTGCAGCACACCGACGACCTCGGAGCGACGTGGGTCGAGCACCCGGAGGGCTCGATCCAGTTCCCGGCCGACACCGACACCGCGCTCAAGGCGACGTGGCAGCTCGTCGCCGACCCGCACGACCCGAACGTGGTGTGGGCGGGCACCGAGCCCCAGGGCTTGTGGCGCAGCGCCGACCGTGGTGAGACGTTCGAGCTCAACCGTGGCCTCTGGGACCACCCGCACCGGCCCGAGTGGGGCGAGGGGTTCGGGGGCGGCGCGATCCACACGGTGCTGCCCAGCCCGGCCGACCCCGACTCGATGCTGGTCGCGATGAGCACCGGCGGTGTCTACAACACGACCGACGGCGGGCAGTCGTGGTCGCCGGGGAACACCGGCATCCACGCCTACTTCATGCCGCACGACGAGTGGCCGGAGTTCGGGCAGTGCGTGCACAAGGTCGCGCGCGACAGCGCCACCCCGACGCGGCTCTACGCGCAGAACCACAAGGGCGTCTACCGCTCCGACGACAACGGCGTGACCTGGACCTCGATCGAGGCCGGGCTGCCGACGAACTTCGGCATGACGGCGGTCGCCCACCCGCGGCGCGGCGACTCCGTGTGGCTCGTGCCCATCGCCTCGGACGGAGAGCGCATCCCGCCGGACGCCCAGCTCCAGCTGGCCCGGTCCGACGACGCCGGTGCCACCTGGCGGGCGCTCACCACGGGCTTGCCCCACAGCTGGACCAACGTGCTGCGTGACGCCGCAGGCACCGACACCCACGACCAGCCGGGGCTCTACGTCGGCACGCGCAACGGCGAGGTCTACGCCTCCACAGACGACGGCGAGTCGTTCTCGCTCGTCGCGAGCCAGCTGCCCGACGTGCTCGTCGTGCGGGCGGGCACGCTGCCATGACGGTGCGCGTGGTGCTGCCGGGACTGTTGCGCGACCTCGCCGACGGTGCGGCCGAGCTGCCGGTGGAGCTGGACGGCGGTGCGGCGCCGCTGTCCACGGTGCTCGACCGGGCGTTCGAGCCGTGGCCGGTCCTCGCTCGTCGGGTCCGGGACGAGCGCGGCGAGATCCGCCGGCACGTCAACGTCTTCGTCGATGGCGAGGACGCCAAGCGGGCCGAGGGCGTCGACACCGAGGTGGGTGCGACCTCGACCGTGCACGTCATCAACGCGGTCTCCGGCGGCTGAAGGCGGGGCGCGCCGTCAGGCGTCCGCCCAGATGCCCTCGTCCCAGGCGTGCGCGAGGGTCGCGGTGTGTCCCGTGAGGTCCCAACCGCACTCGGTGACCCAGGCATCGGAACGGTACGTCCCGGCATACCTGTCGGCGCCGTCGCACAGCAGCGAGACGATGCTCCCGCTCTCGCCACGCGCCTTCATCTCACACGCAAGGCGAAGTGCCCCAACGAGATTCGTGCCGGTCGAGGCGCCGGCGCGCAGCCCGGTGCGGTCTGCGAGGAAGCGCATCGCGGCCACGGACGCGGGGTCGGGGACGAGCATCATGCGGTCGACCACGGCGGGGATGAAGCTCGGCTCCACGCGCGGACGCCCGATGCCCTCGATGCGCGACCCGCAGGCGTTGGCGACACCCTCGGGGTCCTCGGCGAACGCCGGCAGGAACGCGGAGTGCTCCGGGTCGACCACGCACACCTGGCTTGCGAGCCCCCGGTAGCGCACGAACCGGCCGATGGTCGCGCTCGTGCCGCCGGTGCCGGCGCCCACGACGACCCACCGGGGGACGGGGTGCCGCTCGCGCCCCATCTGCTCGAAGATCGACTCGGCGATGTTGTTGTTGCCGCGCCAGTCGGTCGCGCGCTCGGCGTAGGTGAACTGGTCGAGGTAGTGGCCGCCGAGCTCGTCCTCCAGCTGTCGCGCCACCTCGTAGACCTCGCCGGCGTCGTCGACGAGGTGGCAGCGGCCGCCCTCGCGTTCGATGAGGGCGATCTTCTCGACACTGGTGCTGCGCGCCATCACCGCGATGAAGGGCAGGCCCAGCATCCGGGCGAAGTAGGCCTCGGACACCGCGGTCGAGCCGCTCGACGCCTCGATGACGGTGGTGCCCTCGCGCAGCTCACCGTTGCACAGGGCGTAGAGGAACAGGGACCGCGCGAGCCGGTGCTTGAGGCTGCCGGTCGGGTGGGTCGACTCGTCCTTGAGGTAGAGGTCGATGTCGGGGAGGCCGGGGACGGGCACCTGCACGAGGTGGGTGTCGGCGCTGCGGTTGGCATCGGCGTGGATGCGCCGCACCGCCTCGTCGAGCCAGGCGCGGTCGGCGGGTCGGCTGGGGGTCACGTCGACGAGTGCGGGCGCCTTCGGCATGGGCTCGAGACTATCGGTGGCGTATGCCGCGTGGTCGCGGCCGGGGGCGGCTGTCGGTCAGCGCGTGGTGGCCTCGACGAGCAGCGGCAGGAACTCCCGCTCCAGTGCCCCGGCGCGCACGGCTCGTGGCTCGAGCAGGTGCTGGCCGAGGCCGCCCTGCAGGACGATCGTGAGCAGCCGGACGAGGTCGCTCGTCGGGACGGCGAGCTCGAGGTCGTGCCGCGCGGCGATCGACTCGATGAGCGCGCCGAGCTCCTTGCGGATCTGCGACTGGAGCCGCTGCCAGGCGCGTCGGGCGTCGTCGTCCCGGACGGCGTGGAGGGCGAACTCGGTGGTGAGGAGGTACCAGCGACGTCGTTCGTCCGGGTCGCGGGTCCAGATGTCGACGACGCGTTCGAGCAGGTCGGGGAGGGTGAGGCCGGGTTGGGCGGCTACCTCGGCGATGGCCTGGCGGAGCGAGGCCGCGTGCTCGGCGTAGAGCTCGATGACCAGCTCGTCCTTGCTGGCGAAGTTGGAGTAGAAGGCCCCCCGTGTGAAGCCGGCCGGTTCACAGATGTCCTCGACGCTGGCACCGTGGAAGCCACGCTCGGCGAACACCTCGGCGGCGGCTGTGAGCAGACGCGCCCGGGTGGCTTGGCGGCGGGGAGTGAGCTGGCTGGCGGTGGTCACGGCCTAAGGATACACTCCTGTATCGAATACAGATATGTATCGAAAGTTCTGAGGACGGAAACCATGGAGCTCATCGCCGATCGGGTCGAGGTCGCAGGGGTGAGGGGGCTGCTGCTCCTGCCGACGAGCCTGCGGGCCGAGCCGCGTCACCCGGTGCTCGTGGCGGCCGACCCCGGCTACCCCTCGGTGGCGCTGGCCCTCGCGATCGGCGGCCGTGTGCCACTGGCCGGGGGATCAGTGACCCTCGACGGAGACCCCGACCCGATGCGGCGCCGTCGTCACGTGTCCCTGGTCGATGTGCCCGACGTGACCTCCCCGGAGGACGCCGTGAGCGTGCACTCCGCGGTCGCCGAACAGCTCGCGCTTGCGGGGCGTCCATCGGACCGTGCCGCGACGCGGGCCGTCCTTGCCGCTCACGGGCTCGAGGACTACGCCCACGAGCGGTTCGAGGCGCTGGACGCCACCGACCGCACCCTGCTGCTCATGGACATCGCCGCCAGCCGCGCCACCACGCGGGTCCTCGTCGTGGCGGCCCCGGACCGCCACGGCGGCAGCCCGGAGGCGTGGTGGCGCGCGGCCCACCGGCTCGCGTCGACCGGCCTCACCGTCGTCGTCGGGTGCAGCCACGCAACCGTACGCGCACTCGGCGACCCGCCGCACTTCGCCGTCGGCGAGACCACCGAGCTCGAGGTGTCCGCATGAGTACCCCACGAAGTTCTTCCCCTGCTGCGCTCCTCCAGATACTTCGAGGGGACCTCTCATGACCGCAATTCGCTTGGCGCTCACCGAGCTGCGTCGCGTCACCGCCGGGCGCCTCCCGCGGCTCGCGGTGATCGCGATGGTCCTCGTCCCGACGCTCTACGGCGGCCTCTACCTCTACGCCAACAAGGACCCGTATGCCGGGCTGTCGCGCGTGCCGGCCGCCCTCGTCGTCGAGGACAAGGGGACGACGCTCGCCAACGGCGACCGTCTCGACGTCGGGGACCAGGTGGCCGACGAGCTCGTGAAGTCCCGCAGCTTCGGGTGGAAACAGGTGTCCCGCGAGGAGGCGAACCGCGGCGTCCGGGAGGGCGACTACGACTTCGCCCTGGTCGTCCCCGCGGACTTCTCCGCCGCGCTCGCCTCCAGCGCGGAGGACAAGCCGCGCCAGGCCAAGCTCCAGCTCGAGACCAACGACGCGAACGGCTACCTGGCCCGCACCATCGCCAACCAGGTCGTGGCCGAGGTCTCCAAGTCCGTTGCGTCCCAGGTGAGCTCGACAGCGGCGAGCCAGCTGCTGGCCGGGTTCACGACGATCCACGACAAGGTCTCGCAGGCGGCGGACGGAGCCAAGAAGCTGAGCGACGGCATCGCCAAGGCGGACACGGGCGCGCACCAGCTGGCCAAGGGTTCGACCGACCTCGTCGCGGGGGAGCGGCAGCTCGTGGCGGGCACCAAGGAGCTCTCCACCGGAGCGAACGCCGCCGCGTCGGGTGCCGACCAGCTCGCCTCGGGAGCCGGGAGCCTGAGGTCGGGCCTGGCCACGCTGGACCAGCGCACGGCCAGCCTGCCCACCGACACCCGACGGCTGGCCGACGGCGCCAGCCAGGTGGCTGCGGGCAACGCGAAGGTGGCGGCGGCCGGCCAACGGGTGGCCAAGGCCAGCAGCACCATCACCGGTGACCTCACCTCGGCGCGCGGCCGGCTCGCGGAGCAGCTGCGCAGCGCCGGGTTCACCGACGACGAGGTGCAGCGGGTGCTGGCGGCCGCGGACCGGGTGGCGACCCCGTTGCGCGATGCCAACACCCAGGTGCAGGCCGCGTCGGACGACCTCACCAAGCTCTCCGCGGGCGCCCAGCAGGTGGCCAGCGGCGCCGACCGGCTGGCCGACGCCGCGGGACCACTCCACGACGGCATCAGCCAGGCCCATGCGGGATCCGCGAAGCTCGCTTCCGGCGCCACGGACCTCGCGGCAGGCAACCGCAAGCTCGCCACGGGCGCCGACGCGCTGTCGGCAGGTCAGGAGACTGCGCTGGACGGCGCCACCCAGCTGAGCAAGGGTGCCGGCGATCTCGCGTCCGGCCTCGACCAGCTCAAGACCGGTTCGGCCCAGCTGAGCAAGGGCCTGCAGGACGGCCTCACGTCGATCCCGAACCCGAGCGCCGAGTCGCGCAAGGCCATCGCGCAGACGCTCGGCAATCCCGTTGGGGTGCAGTCGAACTCGCTCGCCTCGGCTGCGAGCTATGGTGCCGGGTTGGCTCCGTTCTTCCTCAGCCTGGCCCTGTGGATCGGTGCCTACGTCCTCTTCCTGCTCGTGAAGCCGCTGTCGTCGCGGGCCCTCGCCGCGGGCCAGCCGAGCTGGCGCACGGCCCTCGGCGGGTGGCTGGCGCCTGCGGTCCTCGGGTTGGTCCAGGCGGTGCTCGTGTATGCCGTGGTGCTGCGCTTCGTGGGCATCGACGCCGCCCACCCGTGGCTCCTCATCGCCTTCATGGCCGCGGTGTCGATGACCTTCGTGATGATCCTGCACGCGCTGGCGGCCGGGCTCGGGGCGCCGGGCAAGTTCCTCGGCCTCGTCTTCATGGTGCTCCAGCTGGTGAGTGCTGGCGGGACCTTCCCGTGGCAGACGCTGCCGGAACCGTTGCACCCACTGCACCATGTGCTGCCCATGTCGTACGCGGTCGACGGCATCCGTCGCCTCATGTATGGCGGCTCGCTGGAAGGCATCTGGCTCGACCTCGCCGTCCTCGCGGCATACCTCGTCGGCGCCTTTGTCCTGTCCTCGCTCGCGGCTCGTCGAGCAGGCACGTGGAACGCCTTGCGCATCAAGCCCGAACTGGCCATCTGACGCGGGGTGGCGGTGAGCCGTTCACCGGGCCATGCTCAGGGTATGACCCTCGCCGGCGACGACAAGGTGCTCATCCTGTTCCGCCACGCCAAGGCCGAGCAGGTGCCGGGCAAGGACGACCACGCGCGCGAGCTCACGGGCCGCGGCCGCAAGGACGCGCGCGCCGCGGGGCAGTGGCTGCACGAGCACGGGATCGGCCCCGAGCTGGTGCTGTGCTCGAGCTCGGTCCGCACCCGCCAGACCTGGGACGCGGCGGTCGAGGGTGGGGCGTGCGGCGAGACCGTGGAGTTCGACCGCGCCATCTACAACGGGAGCCCTGACGCCGTCCTGCAGGAGCTGCGCGAGCGCGCGGGTGAGGCGCAGGTCGTCCTCGTCGTCGGCCACAACCCCACGATGGCTGCGCTGGCGAGCGGGCTCACCGAGGGAGACGGCTCGTCGCAGGCGCACGAGTGCCTGGCCGAGGGCTTCCCGACGTCGACCGTCGCGATGCTGCGGTATGCCGGTCCGTGGTCCGACCTGGGCATTGGAACCGCGGTGCTCGACCGGTGCCACACGGCGCGCGGCTGACGGTGGCCGGGCACCGCCTCTTGCAGGCTGAGACCGGCGTCCCACGTGCTGGACGGCGGTCCTAGACTCCGACCATGACGACCACCGAGCCCAGCACTGACGGCGTCGACATCAAGCCACGCAGCCGCGACGTGACCGACGGCCTCGAGAAGACGGCCGCTCGCGGCATGCTCCGCGCGGTGGGTCTGGGCGACGAGGACTTCGCCAAGCCGCAGATCGGCGTCGCGTCGTCGTGGAACGAGATCACGCCCTGCAACCTGTCGCTCGACCGGCTCGCCAAGGCCGTCAAGGACGGTGTGCACGCGGCCGGCGGGTACCCGCTGGAGTTCGGCACCATCTCGGTGTCGGACGGCATCTCGATGGGTCACGAGGGCATGCACTTCTCGCTGGTGTCGCGTGAGATCATCGCGGATTCCGTTGAGACAGTGATGAATGCGGAGCGGCTCGACGGGTCGGTGCTGCTCGCCGGGTGTGACAAGTCACTGCCCGGGATGCTCATGGCCGCTGCGCGCCTCGATCTCTCGTCGGTCTTCCTGTATGCCGGGTCGATCCTTCCCGGGATCGCGAAGCTCTCGGACGGCACCGAGAAGACGGTGACGATCATCGACGCCTTCGAGGCGGTTGGTGCGTGTGCGCGCGGGCTCATGTCGCGCGAGGACGTCGACGCCATCGAGCGCGCGATCTGTCCCGGCGAGGGTGCCTGTGGCGGCATGTACACGGCCAACACCATGGCGTCGGTGGCCGAGGCGATCGGCATGTCCCTGCCGGGCTCGGCTGCACCACCGGCCACCGACCGTCGTCGGGACGGCTTTGCCCGCCGGTCGGGCGAGGCTGTCGTCGGCCTGTTGCGTCGCGGCATCACGGCGCGGGACATCATGACCAAGGAGGCGTTCGAGAACGCCATCGCCGTCGTCATGGCCTTCGGGGGGTCCACCAACGCTGTGCTGCACCTGCTGGCGATCGCCCACGAGGCCGACGTCGACCTGACCCTCGACGACTTCGTCCGGATCGGGGCGAAGGTGCCGCACCTGGCCGACGTGAAGCCGTTCGGGCAGTACGTCATGACCGACATCGACCGGGTCGGGGGAGTGCCGGTCGTCATGCGCGCCCTGCTCGATGCCGGGCTGCTCAACGGCGACTGTCTCACCGTGACCGGCAAGACCATGGCCGAGAACCTCGCCGACATCGCCCCGCCCGACGTCGACGGCAAGGTGGTCCGCGCCATGCAGGAGCCGATCCACCGCACCGGCGGGCTCACCATCCTCAAGGGGACCTTGGCGCCGGAGGGCGCGGTCGTGAAGTCGGCCGGGTTCGACTCCGACGTCTTCGAGGGCACCGCACGGGTCTTCGACGGCGAGCGCGCGGCGATGGACGCGGTCGAGGACGGCTCGCTGAAGGCCGGCGACGTCGTGGTCATCCGCTACGAGGGACCCAAGGGCGGCCCCGGGATGCGCGAGATGCTCGCGGTGACGGGGGCCATCAAGGGCGCGGGTCTCGGCAAGGACGTCCTGCTCCTCACCGACGGCCGCTTCTCCGGTGGCACGACCGGCCTCTGCGTCGGCCACGTCGCTCCCGAGGCGGTCGACGAGGGGCCGATCGCCTACGTCAAGGACGGTGACGGCATACGCCTCGACGTCGCTCAGGGGACGCTCGACCTCCTCGTCGACGACGCGGAGCTCGCCTCGCGGCGGGCGCACGGGGTCGAACACCCCGCGCCCAAGTACGAGCGCGGTGTCCTGGCGAAGTATCGCAAGCTCGTGCAGAGCGCCAGCAAGGGCGCCGTCTGCGGCTGAACTTTGGCTCAAAGTTCGCTGGTGCTTGGAACCTTCCGGTCACTGGCGAACTTTGGCCCAAAGTTCATGGGGAGAGTGCCGGGCGGGGCGGGCTGTGACTGAGACGACAGGTCCGCATGTCGGGACCGGCCGTCTCGCCCGTTGACACACTGCTCGTGGCGCGGGAGAGTGCACGTGTGGCACGAATTCTCGTACTTCCTTAGCGCGCAGGCCCTTCCGAGAGCCGGCGCGCTGCCCTCCGTCGTTCCCACCCGGGAGCTGGAGGGTTTTTTTGTGGGCAGATCCAGCAGCAGCAACGAGATCCGAAAGCAGTGAGAGACGTGAGCGACGCGAAACCGGCACCACCGCCGGCGCCCAGTCCCAGCCAGATCGCCGAGCAGGCCCGCGCCAAGGGACCCGTGCAGGTCACCGGAGCACAGAGCCTCGTCCTCTCGCTCGAGGCCGTCGGCGTGGACACCGTCTTCGGCATCCCGGGCGGTGCCATCCTCCCGGCCTACGACCCGCTGCTCGACTCCACCAAGGTGCGACACATCCTCGTCCGGCACGAGCAGGGCGCCGGTCACGCCGCCGAGGGATATGCCGCAGCCACCGGCAAGGTGGGCGTCTGCATGGCGACGTCCGGGCCGGGTGCGACGAACCTCGTCACCGCCATCGCCGATGCCTACATGGACTCGGTGCCGATCGTCGCCATCACGGGCCAGGTCAGCTCGACCGCGATCGGCACGGATGCCTTCCAGGAGGCCGACATCCGCGGCATCACGATGCCGATCACCAAGCACAACTACCTCGTCACCAACCCACTCGACATCCCGCGCGTCGTGGCCGAGGCGTTCCACATCGCCTCGACCGGGCGGCCCGGCCCGGTGCTGGTCGACATCTCCAAGGACGCGCTCCAGGCCAAGACCGAGTTCTCGTGGCCGCCGAAGTTCGACCTGCCCGGCTACCGGCCGGTGGCCAAGCCGCACACCAAGCAGATCCGCGAGGCGGCCCGGCTCATCGCCGAGGCGCGCAAGCCGGTCCTCTACGTCGGTGGTGGCGTGGTGCGGGGCAACGCCTCGCAGGCGCTGCGCGAGTTCGTCGAGCTGACCCAGATCCCTGTCGTGACAACGCTGATGGCGCGCGGGGCGGTCCCCGACAGCCACCCGCTGCACCTGGGTATGCCGGGCATGCACGGCTCGGTCGCGGCCGTCACCGCGCTGCAGAAGTCCGACCTGCTCATCACCCTCGGCGCGCGCTTCGACGACCGGGTCACCGGCCAGCTGTCGACCTTCGCACCTGAGGCCAAGGTCATCCACGCCGACATCGACCCGGCCGAGATCTCCAAGAACCGCGTCGCCGACGTCCCGATCGTCGGTGACGTGCTCGAGGTCCTCGAGGAGCTCACCAAGGCCGTGGCGGCCGACCACGCCGAGGGGCGCACGGGGGACTACGACGCGTGGCGTGAGCGTGCGGCCGGCTGGAAGGCCACCTTCCCGCTCGGCTACACCACGCCCGATGGCGAGGAAACCGTTGCGCCGCAACAGGTCATCGAGCGCATCGGGGCCATCGCCGGCCCGGAGTCGACGTACGTCGCCGGGGTCGGGCAGCACCAGATGTGGGCCGCCCAGTTCGTGCAGTACGAGCGCCCCAACGCCTGGCTCAACAGTGGCGGCCTCGGCACGATGGGGTATGCCGTCCCGGCCGCCATGGGCGCCAAGGTCGCCGAACCGGAGCGCACCGTCTGGGCGATCGACGGCGACGGGTGCTTCCAGATGACCAACCAGGAGCTCGCGACCTGTGTCATCAACAACATCCCGATCAAGGTCGCGGTCATCAACAACAGCAGCCTCGGCATGGTCCGCCAGTGGCAGTCGTTGTTCTACAACCAGCGCTACTCCAACACCGACCTGCACACCTCGGTCGGCCGCCGTGTCCCCGACTTCGTCAAGCTCGCCGAGGCCTACGGCTGCGTCGGCCTGCGCTGCGAACGGCCCGAGGACATCGACGCGACGATCCAGAAGGCCATGGAGATCAACGACGTCCCCGTCGTCGTCGACTTCGTCGTCCACCGCGACGCGATGGTGTGGCCGATGGTGCCGGCCGGCGTGAGCAACGACGCGATCCAGGTCGCGAAGGACACTGCGCCGCAATGGGATCGCGAGGAGGAGCAGGAGGAGCAGGCTGTGATCGACCAGCTCGAGGAGGAAGGTGCGCAGCGATGAGCAAACACACCCTGTCGGTGCTGGTCGAGAACAAGCCTGGCGTCCTGGCCCGCATCGCGGCACTGTTCTCCCGGCGCGGCTTCAACATCGACAGCCTCGCAGTCGGCCCGACCGAGCACCCCGAGATCTCGCGGATGACCGTGGTGGTCGACGTGGAGGCGCTTCCGTTGGAGCAGGTCACCAAGCAGCTCAACAAGCTCGTCGAGGTGCTCAAGGTCGTCGAGCTCGAGCCGAACGCCTCGGTGCAGCGCGAGATCCTGCTCGTCAAGGTGCGCGCCGACGTCAACAGCCGCAGCCACGTGCTCGAGACGGTGCAGCTCTTCCGCGCCAAGGTGGTCGACGTCGCCAGTGACACGCTGACCATCGAGGTGACGGGAAACCGCGACAAGCTCAGTGCGTTCCTCGAGGTGCTCGAACCCTTCGGGGTCAAGGAGCTCGTGCAGTCGGGCATGGTGGCGATCGGGCGTGGCTCGCGCTCGATCACCGACCGCGCACTGCGAAGCGCCTGAGGCGCGAGGCCGGCGGGAGCCGGCCACGCGGCATACCGAGACAGTCTGAAAACCCAAGAACCGCAACACAACCCGCAACCTAAGGAGTTGGCCACCGTGGCCGAGATGTTCTACGACGACGACGCTGACCTGAGCGTGATCCAGGGCAAGAAGGTGGCCGTCATCGGCTATGGCAGCCAGGGCCACGCCCACGCGCTGAGCCTGCGTGACTCGGGCGTCGACGTCACCGTCGGGCTCGCCGAGGGCAGCAAGAGCAAGGCCAAGGCCGAGAACGAGGGGCTGACCGTGAAGTCGGTCGGCGACGCGGTCAAGGACGCCGACCTCGTCGTCATCCTCACGCCCGACCAGGTGCAGCGGAACGTCTACGCCAATGACATCCAGCCGAACCTCAAGGAGGGTGCGGCGCTGCTGTTCGGCCACGGCTTCAACATCCGGTTCGGCTACATCAAGCCCGAGGCGGGTTCGGACGTCGTCATGGTCGCCCCCAAGGGCCCTGGCCACCTCGTGCGGCGCGAGTTCGTCGACGGCCGTGGCGTGCCGGTGCTGCTGGCCGTCGAGCAGGACGCGTCCGGCAAGGCGTGGGACCTCGCCAAGTCCTACGCGAAGGCGATCGGTGGCCTGCGCGCCGGCGGCATCAAGACGACGTTCACCGAGGAGACCGAGACGGACCTGTTCGGTGAGCAGTCGGTGCTGTGCGGCGGTGCGAGCCAGCTGATCATGTACGGCTTCGAGACGCTCGTCGAGGCGGGTTACCAGCCCGAGGTCGCCTACTTCGAGTGCCTGCACGAGCTCAAGCTCATCGTGGACCTGATGGTCGAGGGCGGCATCGCCAAGCAGCGCTGGTCGGTGTCCGACACGGCCGAGTACGGCGACTACGTGTCGGGTCCGCGCGTCATCGACCCGCACGTCAAGGAGAACATGAAGGCCGTCCTGGAGGACATCAAGAACGGCACGTTCGCCCAGCGGTTCATCGACGACCAGGACGCGGGTGCGCCGGAGTTCAAGGCGTTGCGCGAGAAGGGCGCCCAGCACCCCATCGAGGCGACCGGCCGCGACCTGCGCAAGCTGATGGCCTGGGTGAAGGACACGGACAGCGACTACACCGAGGGGTCCGCCGCCCGCTGACGGACACGGGACGCTTCCACGAAACGGCGGTTGCGCGGTATACCCACGAGCAGTTGCTCGCCGGGAAACCGCGCAACCGCCGTTTGGTGTGCCCGGGGCGTTTGCGATGCTTGCGGCGTGGACGATCTCGTCGAGGGCTGGCCGTTCTGGGCGGTCTACGCGTTCTTCCTCGTCGTCGTCCTCGCGCGCTCCAACGCGACGTACTGGGCCGGCCGCGGTCTGCGGGCCGGGAGTGCCCGCAGCAGCCGACTCGCCGGACACCTCGACCGCCCGGCCGTGGTGCGCACCGAGGCGGTCGTCCGCCGTTGGGGAGCGGTGGCGGTGACATTGTCCTTCCTCACCATCGGTGCACAGACGCTCGTCAACGCGGCCGCGGGTGCGCTTCGTATGCCGCTGCGCCGCTACCTGCCAGCCAACGTCCTGGGGTCGCTGGCGTGGGCCGGTATCTACACGACCGTGGGCTTCGCGGTGGTCGAGGCGTGGCTGGGCGGGTCGTGGCTGTGGCTCGCGCTGGCGGTGGTGCTCGTCCTGGTCGTGGTCGTGGTGAGCCGGGTCGTCCGCGCACGGGTCGCGAGGGACTGACCCGCCCCTCAGTGTCGGCCGCGGGGGAGCGGCACCGGCTGCGCGGCGAGCCACTCCCGGAACGACCGTCCGCCGGTCTCGACGTCACCGGTCGGCACGAGGTCACCTTCCGCGAACGACCGCATGGCACCGCCGATGGCGGGTACCCGCACGACCTTCGGTGGGGTGCGGCCGTCGTGCTCGGCGATGAGTCGTGACAGCTGGTCGGTCGTGAAGACCTCCGGGCCGGCCAGGTCGGCGTGGTGTTGGTATGCCGCGGGCCTGGGACCCGTGGCGACCTGCGCCAAGCGCGTGGCGACCCAGTCGATGTCGACGGGCTGGATGGTCATGTCGCCGATGCTGAGGGCGATCGGGCCGGCGCCCATGCGCGCGAAGTAGGCGGCCAGCACGTGGAACTGGGTGGCCCGCACGATGGTGGCCGGGGTGTTGCCGAGTCCGATGACCCGTTCGGCCATCTCCTTGGCGCGGTAGTAGGGGTAGGGGTTGCGGTCGACCCCGACGATCGACACGTAGACCACGTGCGGGGGCGCCGGCTGACGGCGCACGGCGTCCATGAGGTGCACCGTGCCGCCGACATCGACGGCCTGCGCCTTGGTCGGGTTGCTGGCGGCGTGGATGACGGCGTCGGCGCCTGCGATGGCCTCTGCCACCCCTTCGCCGCTGGCGAGGTCCATGCCGGTGCGACGGCTCGCGACCACCGCCTCGTGCCCCATGCCCTGGAGCTCGCGGACCACCCGGGCGCCCAGGTCGCCCGCTCCTCCCGTCACGACAACACGCATGGCACTCATCGTGCACCCGCGGCATACCCGGCCCCACGGCGCCCCACGCCACGGCGCCCCGCGGTGTGACCTTCGTGTCACATGGCGAGCGGGCGAGTCCACATGGTGAGCCGCGCTCTATGCTGGCCGCGGCACAGCGTGGTGCCCATCCCTACCATCCGAGCCATCAAAGGACTGCCACGTGACCAAGCCGATCGTGCTCATCGCCGAAGAGCTCTCGCCCGCCACCATCGACGCCCTCGGGCCCGACTTCGAGATCCGCCACGTCGATGGTGCTTCCCGCGAGGCGCTGCTGCCGGCACTGGCCGACGTCGACGCCGTGCTGATCCGGTCGGCCACCAAGATGGACGCCGAGGCGATCGCGGCAGCCAAGAACCTCAAGGTCATCGCGCGGGCCGGCGTCGGCCTCGACAACGTCGACGTGCCCGCCGCCACCCAGGCCGGCGTCATGGTCGTCAACGCCCCGACCTCGAACATCACCTCCGCCGCCGAGCTCGCCGTCGGCCTCCTCCTGGCCACCGCGCGCAACATCGCGCCAGCCAACGAGGCGCTCAAGGGCGGCGCGTGGAAGCGCAGCAAGTACTCCGGCGTGGAGCTGCTGGACAAGAAGGTCGGCGTCGTCGGGTTCGGGCGCATCGGCCAGCTCGTCGCGGAGCGCCTCAAGGGCTTCGGCGTCGAGATCCTCGCCTACGACCCCTACGTCTCGGCGCAGCGCGCGGGCCAGCTCGGTGCCCAGCTCGTCACGCTGGACGAGCTGCTCGAGCAGTCCGACTTCATCACGATCCACCTGCCCAAGAGCCCCGAGACCCTCGGCCTCATCGGCAAGGAGGCGCTGACCAAGGTCAAGCCGACCGTGCGCATCATCAACGCCGCCCGCGGTGGCATCGTCGACGAGGAGGCCCTCGCCGAGGCGCTGCGCGAGGGACGCGTCGCCGGCGCCGGCATCGACGTCTTCGCCAGCGAGCCCACGACCGAGAGCCCGCTGTTCGAGCACGAGTCCGTCGTCGTCACGCCCCACCTCGGTGCCTCCACCGACGAGGCCCAGGAGAAGGCCGGCGTCGCCGTCGCCAAGTCGGTGCGGCTCGCCCTCGGTGGCGACCTCGTCCCCGACGCGGTCAACGTCGACGGTGGCAACGTGCCCGAGGAGGTCCGCCCGGGAATTGCCTTGGTGGAGAAGCTCGGTCGCATCTTCACCGCCCTCGCCGGCTCGGTGCCGGTGCAGCTCGACGTCGACGTCCAGGGCGAGATCACCGAGCACGACGTGTCGGTGTGGAAGCTGTCGGCGCTCAAGGGCCTGTTCACCGATGTGACCGAGGACCCGGTGACCTACGTCAACGCCCCGCTGCTCGCCGAGCAGCGCGGCTGCGAGGTGCGGCTGCTCACCGACCCCGCCACCCAGGACTTCCGCAACGTCACGACCCTGCGCGGCACCCTCGCCGACGGCTCGGTCGTGTCTGTGGCGGGCACGCTGACCGGCCCGCGGATGGTCGAGAAGATCGTGGGTGTCAACGGTTTCGACCTCGAGGTGCCGCTGGCCGACCACCTCGCGTTCTTCACCTACGCCGACCGTCCCGGTGTCGTCGGCACCGTCGGCCGCCTGCTCGGTGACGCCCAGATCAACATCGCCGGCATGCAGGTCGCCCGTAAGGAGCAGGGCGGTGAGGCACTCGTGGCGCTCACCGTCGACACGCGCATCCCGGCCGACGTCCTCACGGCCGTCGTGGCCGAGGTCGGCGCCGAGGTCAGCGTGGTCGACCTCGCCGACTGAGGCGCGGCGCAACCGACCTGGACCACCACGTATGCCGCGTGGCCCCCTTCGTGGGCCGCGCGGCATACGTGCGTCTGGGCGTTGGAGGGGAGTGCTCCCCATTGTCGGAAGGGCGAGGCGCGGGGAGTGTGGTGGCATCCGCACACCCACTGGAGGGGAAATCTCATGCGTACCAAGCTCATTGCCACCGCGGTGGCAGGAACCGCACTGGCCGCCTCGGTCGCCACGGGGGTCGGGCTCTCGGGGGCCAACGCCGGGACCGGCACCCAGGCCGCGCAGGCCACCACGACGTCGTGCAAGCGCACGGTCGACCCGATGCGGGTCGTCAGCCTCAACGTCAAGTCCAACCCGAAGATGAGCGCCGCCAAGGTGCGCGCCGACGTCGACAAGGCCGCCAAGCTCGGCGCCGACGTGATCATGTGGCAGGAGATCCAGCCGGACTACTACAAGAACATCGTCCGGGCCGAGAACAGCACGGGTGGCAACGGCCAGTGGAAGCACTACCAGACCGGCTACGCCATCCCGATCTCGATCCGCGTGGGCGGTGACTCGCCGTGGGTCGTGCGCGACACCGGCGTCAAGAAGATGCACAGCGGGATGGCCACGGTCTCGCCGCACCGCTACGTCACGTGGGTCAAGGCCTACAACAAGCAGTCCCGCCAGACCACGATCTTCATGAACACCCACATGGTCTCCGGCGCCTGGAACGGCCGCTACAACAAGGCCGACGAGTGGCGCAAGAAGATGTGGAACATCCACTTCGCGAAGCAGTCCGAGCTCATCAAGGACTTCAGCAACCGCGGCTACACCGTCGTCTACGGCGGCGACTTCAACCGCCAGGAGATGGCGAAGTTCACGGCGCGCGACAGCCGGATCACCCTGCACGGCATCGACAAGATCGGCGTCGTGCGGACCGCGAACGACCGCATCGAGAAGGTGACCGTGCGCAAGACCGTCGGCGGCTTCAACTCCGACCACGACGCCAAGCGGGTCTCGGTGCGCGTGTCCGGGTGCGCCGCCTCCTGAGGTTTCTCTCGTCTCGCGACTGGACGTGACGGCCACCCGTGTGGTGGCCGTCACGTCCAGAGGCGTCTCACACCGTGGGAACCGGGTATCGAATAGTTGGACGTCCTTCTAATCTCGAAGGCATGCAGCGGCAGGTCGTAATTCTTATCAGCCGCGGCGAGTTCCGGTAGTCAGCCACCTCGCCGCGGAGATCCCGCGTTGCGTGGCTGACAGTGGCCCCCAGATCCACAGCATGGTCTCTGGGTGTGGCCCTGAGGAACCCAATCGAACTCGAACCCTGTTGTGACACAGGGAGATCCACGAAGGACTGAGAAGACATGAGCGAAGAGGCCAAGAAGGCACGTCAGGCACTGCAGGAGTCGATGGACCTGCGCGAGCAGGGTCACTCCGACGACTGAGTGCACCGACCCGGCGACCGCCACCATGGTCGCCACGACGAACGGCCCCAGGCGAGTCATCGCCGGGGCCGTTCGTCATTCGAGACATCGGTCCCAGATCGCAAGACTGTCCCTAGGCTGAAACCATGACCGCAGACCCCGCCACGACCGCACCCGAGACCACCGCGGCGCAGACCGCGGACACCGTCAACCTCGCCGTCATCGGCGGCGACGGCATCGGTCCGGAGGTCGTCGCTGAGGGTCTGAAGGTGCTCGAGGCGGCGACGGCCGGCAGCGGCCCGAAGGTCAACACCACCGAGTACGACCTCGGCGCCAAGCGCTGGCACGCCACCGGCGAGACCCTGCCCGACTCGGTCCTGTCGGAGCTGCGCGACCAGGACGTCATCCTGCTCGGCGCCATCGGCGACCCGACGGTGCCGAGCGGCGTCCTCGAGCGCGGGGTCCTGCTGCCGCTGCGGTTCGCGCTCGACCACTACGTCAACCTGCGCCCGGCCAAGCTCTTTCCGGGTGTCGCCAGCCCGCTGGCCGTCGACCGCGTGGCCCCCGACGGCATCGACTTCGTCGTCGTCCGTGAGGGCACCGAGGGTCCCTATGTCGGCAACGGCGGCTCGCTGCGCACCGGCACCCCGAACGAGATCGCCACCGAGGTCAGCGTCAACACCCGGTTCGGTGTCGAGCGCGTCGTGCGCGACGCCTTCGAGCGCGCACAGGCGCGGCCAAGCAAGCACCTCACCCTCGTGCACAAGCACAACGTCCTCACGCACGCCGGCCACCTCTGGCGGCGTACCGTCGAGGAGGTGGGCCAGGAGTTCCCGGACGTCGAGACGGCGTACCAGCACGTCGACGCGGCCACGATCTTCCTCGCCACCGACCCGGGACGCTTCGACGTCATCGTCACCGACAACCTCTTCGGCGACATCATCACCGACATCGCCGCCGCCATCGCCGGCGGTATCGGGCTCGCGGCCAGCGGCAACATCAACCCCGCCCGCACGACCCCGAGCATGTTCGAGCCCGTGCACGGTTCCGCGCCCGACATCGCCGGCCAGGGCAAGGCCGACCCCACCGCCACCGTCCTGTCAGTCGCCATGCTGCTCGCCCACCTGGGGCGCGACGAGGATGCCGCGCGGGTCGAGGCGGCCGTCGCCGCCGACCTCGCAGAGCGCGGCGACGCGGTACGCACCACGGCCGCGATCGGTGACGCGATCGCGAGCCGGCTCTAATCCCCGGCGGCGCTCGCCACTCCTGCCCGACGCGCCTGGTCGGGCAGGTAACCTCGGCAGGAGAACTCGCACCGTCGCGTGCTCCACTGCCAGGAGGATCCATGAGCCAGACCACCGCCCCGCTGACCTTCGAGGTCGACCGCCGCGCCGACGTGCGGCCGGACGCGGAGCGCGAGGCGGTACTGGCCAACCCGGGCTTCGGCACCCACTTCACCGACCACATGGTCACGGCGACGTGGCGCAAAGGTGAGGGGTGGACCGAGGGCAAGGTCACGGCATACGGGCCCATCACGCTGATGCCGTCGGCGGCGGTGCTGCACTATGCCCAGGAGATCTTCGAGGGCATGAAGGCGTATCGGCACGAGGACGGGTCGATCTGGACGTTCCGCCCCGAGGCGAACGCCGCGCGGATGGCGCGCTCGGCCCGTCGGATGACGCTGCCCGAGCTGCCCGAGGAGGACTTCCTCGGGTCGCTGCGCGCGCTGCTCGAGGTCGACCACGCCTGGGTGCCGCCCTACGACGGCAGCGAGAAGAGCCTCTACCTGCGACCGTTCATGTACGCGTCCGAGGCCTTCCTCGGGGTGCGGCCCGCGGCGGAGGTGACCTACTCGGTCATCGCGTCGCCCGCGGGGGCGTACTTCACCGGTGGGCTCAAGCCGATCCGGCTGTGGCTCAGCAAGGACGTGTCGCGCGCGGGTCGCCACGGGACCGGTGCGGCCAAGTGCGGCGGCAACTACGCGTCGTCGCTCGCCGGGCAGCTCGAGGGCATCGAGCAGGGCTGCGACCAGGCCGTCTTCCTCGACGCCGAGACCGAGACCAACATCGAGGAGCTCGGCGGCATGAACCTGTTCTTCGTCACGCGCGACGACAAGCTGGTGACGCCCGCACTGACCGGCTCGATCCTCGAGGGCGTCACGCGCGACTCGGTGCTCGAGCTGGCCAAGGACTTCGGGCTGACGCCGGAGGAGCGCGCGATCCCGGTGGCCGAGTGGATCGACGGGGTGTCGTCGGGTGAGGTGCGCGAGGTCTTCGCGTGCGGGACGGCCGCGGTGATCACGCCGGTCGGCGAGCTCGTGTGGGCCGGTGGGTCCGCGCCGTCGACCGCCGGTGAGGGCGGCGGCGAGGTGACGCGGGCGATCCGCCAGCGGCTGCTCGACCTCCAGTACGGCCGCGCCGACGACACCCGCGGCTGGCTCACCCGCCTCGTCTGACGCGCTCGTCCGGCCTGAGCGCTGATGTTGGCCGGTGGCTGGCGAACTTTGGGCCAAAATTCGCCAGTGCTCGGAACGTTCCGAGCCTGAGGTGACTTTGGGCCAAAGTTCGCGGGTGGCGTCGTCCACAGGCGAGTTCGCCCGAGTGAGTTGTCCACAGCCGGTATGCCGCGTGCTTCCGCGGGAGCCCGCGCTCCGGTCACGCTCGGGCCATGGTGGTTCTCGACGTGGCTTTGATTCTGCTCGCCAGCGCGCAGTGCGGTGTGTTCAGCTCGACACAGGCGCACCAGTTCGGGCTGAGCAACCAGGACCTTCATCGGCTGGCCAGGAAAGGCCATCTGGTGCGTCTGTGCCATGGGGGCTATGCGCTGCCACAGGCGCTTGAGTGCGCCACCGCGGATCTGCGCTATCTCCTGACTGTTCGAGCGGCAGTCCTGGCTCGTCCGGTCCGGAGCTGGGCCTCGCACCACGCCGGGCTCGCTGTCCATGGCCTGCCCCTTCACGGGGTCGACACCACCTCGGTCGACGTCTGCGGCAGGGTCACGCGTCGAGCCCGGAGCACCGGGCTCGAAGTGCACCCGCTCCCAGAGGATGAACCGTGCCAGGTGGTGGGTGGGATCAGGGTCGTGTCGGCGGCACTGGCGGTCGTCCAGGTGGCAGCCAGGTCGGTGGCCGGCGGGCTCGTCGCAGTGGATGCCGCTCTGCATGGGGGCTTGGTCAGCGATGCTGAGCTGACGGCGGCCGCTGACCGGGCGGGCCTGGGCCCACGCCAGCGGGCCCGGGTGGCGGCAGTTTTCGGGATGGCCGACCGGTCCTGCGAGTCTCCCGGAGAGAGCCTGACCAGAATGCTGTTGTCGGGGCTGGGCCTCGCCTTCCGAACCCAGGTGAACCTTGCAGACAGCATGGGCCTCATCGGGCGGGTGGACTTCCTGGTTGGCGAGCGTGTCGTGGTCGAGTTCGACGGACTGGTGAAGTACAGCGGCGCGGACGGGCGGGAAGCCTTGGCCGCCGAGAAGCAGCGTGAGGACCGACTCCGCGCTGCGGGGTATGAGGTGGTGCGGCTGACCTGGGCCGACCTCAAGGACCCGGAACGCGTGGCGAGGATGATCCGGCAAGCCGCGGCCCGGTCAGCAGCCCACTGAACTTTGGCCCAAAGTTGGCCAGTGCCTGGAACCTTCCCGTCAGCCGCGAACTTTGACCCAAAGTTCGGGGGAGAACCGGCGGCAGGACCGCGCGGCGGGGTGGGTCAGCGGGGGTGCAGGAGGCTGTGGCGGCGCGAGTAGGCGAAGTAGACGGCCAGGCCAATCAGGAACCACAGGCCGAACCGCACCCAGGTCAGCCAGTCCAGGAAGGTGACCAGCCACAGGCTGAAGATGACGCCGATGGCCGGCACGAACGGCATACCCGGCGTCCTGAACGTGCGGGGCAGGTCGGGCCGCGTGTAGCGCAACCGGATCACCGCGACGCACACCACCACGAAGGCCAGGAGGATCCCGATGTTGGTGAGCTCCGCCGCCTCGGCGATGGGCATGAACCCCGCGATGAGAGCCGAGAGTATGCCGGCGAGCCAGGTGACGCGGGTCGGCACGTGTCGCGTCGGGTGGGTCTTGGCGAACCACTGCGGCAGCAGCCCGTCGCGGCTCATCGCGAACCACACGCGGGTCACGCCGAGCATGAAGGTGAACATCACGGTCAGGATTCCGACGATCGCGCCGACGGCGATGATGGTGCCGATGCTGTCGAGGCCGACGCTGGCGAATGCGCTGGAGAAGCCCGACTCCGGGTCGATCTTCGTGTAGTTCTGGATGCCGACGAGGGTGAGGCAGGCCAGCACGTAGAGCACCATCGAGATCGCGAGCGAGTAGAGGATCGCCTTGGGCATGTGGCGCTGTGCGTCCTTGCTCTCCTCGGCCGCGGTGGACATCGCGTCGTAGCCGAAGACCGCGAAGAAGACCGTCGCCGCACCCGTCATGACACCGCCGAAGCCGGCCGGGGAGAACGGCGTGAAGTTGTCGGTCTTGATGTGGAAGAAGCCCACGACGATCACGAGCAGCACCACGGCCACCTTGATCGCCACGACGAACGTCTCGACGCGGGCGGCGTTCTTGATGCCGAGGGTGAGCAGGTAGGCGATGAGCAGGCACAGCAGCGCGGCGAAGAGGTCGATCCGGTGGCCTTCGCCGCTGCCGGGCGCCCCCAGCATCCACGTGGGCAGGTTGATGCCGAACTGCTCGAGCAGGAACCCGAAGTAGCCCGAGATGCCGATGGCTACGACGGCGACGATGGCGATGTACTCCAGCAGCAGGTCCCACCCGATGAACCACCCGACGAGCTCGCCGAGCACGGCATACCCGTAGGTGTAGGCCGACCCCGCCTTGGGGATCATGCCCGCGAACTCGGCATAGCTGAAAGCCGCTGCGGCAGAGGCGATTCCGGCCACGAGGAAGGAGAAGACGACGGCTGGCCCGACCCCCTTGCCGCCCTCGCCGCCGCTCGCGACGCTACCCGCGAGGGAGAAGATGCCCGCACCGATGATGCCGCCCACGCCGATCGCGGTGAGCTGCCACAGGCCGAGGTGACGGCTCAGTCCGCCGCCCTGCTCACCCACCCCCTCGACGATCTGCTCGACCGGCTTGCGCCGAAAGACGCTGGTCTGGCTCTGCGGGGTGGGCTCGGTGCTCATGCTCGGCACGGTAGGCCCGTGGGTGGATGCACGCATCCGGAAGCCTGACCACGATGCGGACCCGGGGTTCAGCAGGTGGACCGCTCGTGTCACGCTGTGCCCATGACGTCCTGGCACGTGGCCACCGCCATGGTGATTATCGACTAGCGCGACGAAGACCCTTCGTCGCGCAGACCTCCCACACCCGGGGGGTCTTTTCGTTTGTCGACGAAGCCGCGGTCGGACACACCCCGCGCCGGCCCGGACGCGACAGGGGACAATCACACCAGGACGTAGCCGAAACCGATCGACTCGAGGACCCACGATGAGCGACCTGCACGTCTACGACACGACCCTGCGCGATGGTGCGCAGCAGGAGGGGCTGAACCTCTCGGTCGCGGACAAGCTCGCCATCGCGGCGCACCTCGACGAGCTCGGGGTCGGCTTCATCGAGGGCGGTTGGCCGGGCGCGAACCCGAAGGACACCGAGTTCTTCGCCCGGGCACGCACCGAGCTGCGGCTGCGCAACGCGACGCTCGCGGCATTCGGCGCGACCAGGCGGGCCGGCGGTCGCGCGGCCGACGACCCCCTGGTCCGCGCCCTCGTCGACAGCCAGGCACCCGTGGTCACCCTCGTCGCGAAATCCCATGTGCGGCATGTGGAGTCCGCGCTGCGGACTACTCTCGAGGAGAACCTGGAGATGGTGCGCGACACGGTCTCGTTCCTGACGGCGGAGGGGCGGCGCGTCTTCCTCGACGCCGAGCACTTCTTCGACGGGTATGCCGCGGACCGCGCCTATGCGCTCGAAGTCGTCTCTGCCGCAATGGAGTCCGGCGCCGAGGTGGTGGCCCTCTGTGACACCAACGGCGGCATGCTGCCGGGTCAGGTGGCCGACGTGGTGGCCGATGCCGTGGCCGCGACGTCAGCGCGCGTGGGTATCCACTGCCACAACGACACAGGGTGTGCGGTTGCCAACTCGATGGCGGCCGTGGATGCCGGGGCGACGCACGTGCAGGGCACGATCAACGGGTACGGCGAGCGCACCGGCAACGCCGACCTGCTCACGGTCGTCAGCAACCTGCAGATCAAGCGTGGGCTGCCGCTGCTGGAGACCGAGCGCCTGCGTGAGGCGACCCGCATCGCCCACTCGATCTCCGAGGTCACCAATGTCCCGCCCTACTCGCGCCAGCCGTACGTCGGCGCCAGCGCGTTCGCGCACAAGGCCGGCCTGCACGCGTCGGCGATCAAGGTCGACCCCGATCTCTACCAGCACGCCGACCCCGGGCTCGTCGGCAACGACATGCGGATGTTGGTGTCGGACATGGCCGGTCGTGCTTCGATCGAGCTCAAGGGTCGCGAGCTGGGCTACGACCTGTCCGGTGACCCCGAGCTGCTCGCGCGGGTGCTGGCCAAGGTGAAGGACCTCGAGCTGCGCGGCTACACCTTCGACGCGGCGGATGCGTCGTTCGACCTGCTGCTGCGTCGCGAGGTGGAGGGGACGACGCAGGCGTTCTTCGACGTTGAGTCGTGGCGCGTCATCACCGACGCTCGCGGCGCCGAAGACGCGTTGTCGGAGGCGACGGTCAAGGTGCGGGCGGGTGGGCAGCGCGTCGTCGCTACCGGCGAGGGCAACGGCCCCGTCAACGCACTTGACCACGCGCTGCGCCAAGCTCTCGCGCCGGCATACCCGGAGCTCGACAAGCTGGAGCTCATCGACTTCCGCGTGCGCATCCTCGACGCCGCGCACGGCACCGACGCCGTCACCCGGGTGCTCATCGAGACCTCGGACGGCTCGACGTCGTGGGAAACGATCGGGGTCGCCGGCAACATCATCGAGGCCTCCTGGGAGGCGCTCGTGGACGGCGTCACCTACGGCCTCGTGCGGGCGGGAGTCCCCGTCCGCTGACCCTCCGGGCGGGTCAGTCGGTGCCGAACTCCATGGCGGCGCGGTCGAGGGCGTCGTCCTCGTCGTCGACATTCGCGGCCAGCGGGTTGGCCGAAATCGCTTTGGCACCACCGGGTTCGAGGTCACCCACGAGCTCGGTGTGACGCACGCCGAGCAGGCCCGACGCGGCATACTGCTCGAGCTTGGCCCGGCTGTCCGCGATGTCGAGGTTGCGCATCGTGAGCTGGCCGATCCGGTCGACGGGGCCGAAGGCCGCGTCCTCGGTGCGCTCCATCGAGAGCTTCTCGGGGTGGTAGCTGAACGCCGGCCCCTCGGTCCTGATGATCGAGTAGTCGTCGCCGCGCCGCAGCCGCAGCGTGACCTCGCCGGTGACCGCGGAGGCGACCCAGCGCTGGAGCGACTCGCGCAGCATGAGCGACTGCGGGTCGAGCCAACGGCCTTCGTAGAGAAGGCGACCCAGCCGCCGGCCCTCCGCGTGGTAGTTGGCGATGGTGTCCTCGTTGTGGATCGCGTTGAGCAGCCGCTCGTAGGTGATGTGGAGCAGCGCGAGGCCGGGCGCCTCGTAGATGCCGCGGGACTTGGCCTCGATGATGCGGTTCTCGATCTGGTCGCTCATGCCGAGCCCGTGGCGCCCACCGACCTTGTTGGCCTCGTCGACCAGCGCGACCGCGTCACCGCCGAAGTCGTTGCCGTTGATGGCAACTGGTCGCCCCTGGACGAACCGCACGGTGACGTCCTCGGGCGCGATCTGCACCGACTCGTCCCAGAACCGCACGCCCATGATCGGCTCGACGATCTCCATCGACTCGTCGAGGTACTCGAGCGTCTTCGCCTCGTGCGTCGCGCCCCAGATGTTGGCGTCGGTCGAGTAGGCCTTCTCGGCGCTGGCGCGGTAGGGGAGGTCGCGGGCTGTGAGCCACTCGCTCATCTCGTGCCGGCCGCCGAGCTCGCTGACGAACTCGGCGTCGAGCCAGGGCTTGTAGATGCGCAGCGCCGGGTTGGCGAGCAGGCCGTAGCGGTAGAAGCGCTCGATGTCGTTGCCCTTGAAGGTGGATCCGTCGCCCCAGATGTCGACGCCGTCATCCTTCATCGCGCGCACGAGCAGCGTGCCGGTGACCGCGCGGCCCAGGGGAGTGGTGTTGAAGTAGGTCTTGCCGCCGCTGCGGATGTGGAACGCGCCGCACGCGACCGCCGACAGCCCCTCCTCGACGAGCGCGGCGCGGCAGTCGACGAGGCGCGCGAGCTCGGCGCCGTACTGGCCGGCGCGGTCGGGCACGGTGTCGATCTCGGGCTCGTCGTACTGCCCGAGGTTGGCGGTGTACGTGCACGGCACCGCCCCCTTCTCGCGCATCCACGCGACCGCGACCGAGGTGTCCAGACCGCCGGAGAAGGCGATCCCGACACGTTCACCAACAGGCAGGGACGTCAGAACCTTCGACACGGCGGTCAGCCTACGGTGCGCCGGTCGCCGGCCGCGTGGGGTGCCCAATCAGTGGCGCCCGTATGCCGCCCGCGTGCGTCCGCGGCATACCTCGCCGTTGAGGGGGTGCGCCTCTGGGCGGCTGCTGCCTCCGTCGCGAATTTTGGCCCAAAGTCCGCCTGTGCGCGGAACGTTCCCAGCACTCGCGAACTTTGGCCCAAAGTCCGCCTGTGCGCGGAACGTTCCCAGCACTCGCGAACTTTGGCCCAAAGTTCGGTGGGGCGGGCGCGGAGGGGAGTGGGCGGCATACCTGGGCTTGACATCGATATATCGATAGGTGCACGATAGCGATATATCGACGGAAGATCGTCGATAGTGCGAGCGAGAGCCGCCAGGCCGGACCAACCGCCCAGGGCGACGCCCCCGCACCCCACGAACGAGACCCTCAAGGAGTCACCCATGAACCGCATGGACATCAATCACAGGAACAGCAAGCACCCTCGTCGCGGCGGCCCCCACGGCCGCGGACGTGGCCCTCGTGGCGACCGCGGCTTCGGCCCCGGCGGACCGGGATTCGGACCGGGCTTCGGCGGACCCCGCGGTGGCGGCTTCGGCGGCCCCCGGCGTGGCCGGCGCGGCGACGTCCGGCGCGCGATCCTCGCCCTGCTGACCGAGGAGCCGATGAACGGCTACGGCATCATCACCGCCATCGCCGAGCGCTCGGACGCCACCTGGCAGCCCGGCCCGGGTTCGATCTACCCGGCGCTGCGCGCGCTGGAGGAGGAGGGGCTCATCGCCCCCGACGAGTCCGACGACGACGCGCGCCGCAAGGTGTTCGCCCTGACCGACGACGGACGGGCGTATGCCGCGGAGCACGCCGACGAGCTCTCCGAGGCCTTCGCGGCGGCAACCACGCCGCAGCGCGGGTTCCGCGAGCTGCGCCAGGAGGTACACGCCCTGCACGGCGCGATCCAGCAGGTCGGCATGACCGGGCGCACCGAGTCGATCGAGGCAGCCCGCGAGGCGTTGGCCGAGGCGCGCCGCGCGATCTACCGCATCCTCGCCGAGGACGACGGTGGCACCGGTAATGACAAGGCGGCCGGCGACAAGAGCTGACCGCAACCGCTCATCCGGAGCCCGGGCCTGCGCGCAGGCCCGGGCTCCTGCGCACGGAGGCCGTCACGGTGAAGGTGCCCGAAGGTCTGTGCACAGAGCTTCGGGCACGCGGACCGGGCGTCGCTCACGTGCCTTGTGCGGGGATTGGCGACGGGGAGAGGGCGTCGATGGCGGTCAGGAGGCGTGCCCTCAGCGCTTGGCCGCGGACCGCGAACTGGCGTTGCGCGGCGGCATACTCGGCCCGGCCGGCGGGGGTCTCGATCGGCACCGGTTCGTAGCCGAGCTCGCTCAGGTCGTAGGGCGCGGCGCGCATGTCGAGCTCGCGGATCGCCCGCGCGTGCTCGAAGCAGTCGAGCACCAGCTCGCTCGGGAGCGCCGGTGACAGCTTGGCCGCCCACTTGTAAAGGTCCATCCCGGCGTGCAAACACCCTGGCTGCTCGAGCTCGACCTGCCGCTCGCGCGTCGGCTGCACGACGTTGAGCGGTCTCGCTTCCGGCGTGTAGAACCGGAACGCGTCGAAGTGCGTGCACCGGATCCGCTGCCCCTCGACGACCGCGTCGGTCCCCTCTGAACCCAGCCGCAGCGGCCACCCCGCGTGCCGCACCTCCTCGGCTGGTTGTCGATAGACCATCGCCCACTCGTGCAGCCCGAAGCACCCCAGCTGGGCTGGCCGCCCAGCCGTGGCAGTCAGCAGCGCCCGCACGAATTCGACTGTCCCACCACGTTTTTCGAGGTATGCCGCGTGGTCCAGCTCCACGTTCCCACCCACCTGGCGGTAGAAGCGCCAGTCTGCACGCGGCATACCTGCGGCGTCTGCGAGCCGGATGGATGCGCCGGGGTGCCAGCGACGAAGCTGGCCCGGCGAGAAGCGGTAGTAGGTGAAGAGGAAGTCCTCGACCGGGTGGGCGCGGCCATCGGCCCGGCGAGCCCGGTGTGCGGCGGTGAGCCGGTCGGCGCGCGCCGCATGGGCCGCCTCCCGCGTCTGCCAGTCCTCGCGCGCCAACGTCTCCACGGGCACCGAGGCTAACCCGCCACGGTGGGCGCGCGGGCGGCGGTCAGCGGCGGGCGGTCGCGTCGTGCCAGACGCGGTCCCAGTCGTGGTCGAGGTCGGTGAAGGCGATGGTGGAGTCGGCGCCGTGGGGTGCGCGGGGCAGTCCCCAGGTGCGGCGGTGGTGTCGCTCGAGCGAGACGACGAGGGCGGTCACGAGGGCGATGAGGATGAGTGCGGTCATGGCAACAATGCTGCGCCCGCAGCGATCCCGCCACGAGTGGCAGAACTGACGCGTGGGGCAGATTTTCTGCCAGATCCGCGGCATACTGACCGACATGGCTCTCTCCACCATCGCGGCGCTCGTCGCCAACCCCATGGCCATGTTCGAGATGGCGCTCGTCTGTGAGGTGTTCGGGCTCGACCGCACCGACGACGGGGTGCCGCCGTTCACCTTCATCACCTGCGGCGAGGTGGCGGGGGAGCCGGTGCCGACGACCAGCGGCGGCCACTACGTGCCGAGCCACCAGTGGCAGGACGCCATCGACGCCGATCTCGTCGTCATGCCGGCCGGTGGCATCCGCGACGAGTACCCCGCCGAGCTGCTCGACGTGATCCGCGAGGCACACCGCCGCGGTGCGACGATCCTGTCGATCTGCACGGGCGCGTTCGTCCTCGGCGAGACCGGGCTGCTCGACGGCAAGTGCGCGGTGACGCACTGGAGGTATGCCGAGCAGTTCACCCGCCGCTTCCCGCGCACCCGGGTGTCGATGGACGTCCTGTTCATCGACGAGGGCTCGATCATCACCGGCGCCGGGACCGCCGCGGGCATCGATGCGTGCCTCCACCTCGTGCGCCGCGAGCTCGGATCCGCTGTCGCCACAAGGATTGCGCGCCGCATGGTGGTTCCACCGCAGCGCGACGGAGGTCAGCGGCAGTACGTCGAGACGCCCATCCCCGTGACCGAGTGCGAGAGCATGCAACCGGTCCTGGCGCACATCGCCGACAACCTCGACACCCAGCACACCGTGCCCGACCTGGCCCGGCTGGCGATGATGTCCGAGCGCACGTTCGCGCGGCGGTTCGTCGCCGAGACCGGGACGACGCCGCACCGGTGGATCGTCCAGCAGCGGGTGCTGCGCGCGCGTGAGCTGCTCGAGCAGACCGACCTGCCGGTGGAGAAGGTCGCAGCCCACAGCGGGTTCGGGTCGGCGTCGTTGCTGCGCACCCACTTCCAGAGCGTCGTCGGCACCAGCCCGCAGCGCTACCGACGCGAGTTCACCTGCCGCTGAGCTCGAGTTGAGTGCCTGAGAGCGACCTCTGGGGAGTTCTCAGGCACTCGACGTGGGTGGGTATGGTCGAGACGTGCGCATCGCGAGATACACGACAGGTGACGACCCGACGTTCGGTGTGGTCGAGGGCGACCCGGGGCAGGAGGTCATCGCCGAGATCCAGGGCGACCCGCTCTACCAACCCGTCGTCTTCACCGGCCAGCGCGTGCCGCTCGAGGACGCGCGCCTGCTCGCGCCGGTCATCCCGCGCAGCAAGGTGATCGGCATCGGTCGCAACTACGCCGACCACGCCAAGGAGATGGGCGGCGAGCCACCCACGAGCCCGATGATGTTTCTCATCCCCAACACCGCCGTCGTCGGCCCGGGCGATCCCGTCGTGATGCCGGCCGGTGCGCGCGAGATCTCCTACGAGGGCGAGCTCGCCGTCGTCATCGGCCGCATCTCCAAGGACGTCCCCAAGGAGCGCGTCCCCGAGGTCGTCTTCGGCTACACCTGCGCCAACGACGCGACTGCCCGTGACTGGCAGCGTGATGACGGGCAGTGGTCCAGGGCAAAGGGATTCGACACCTCGACGCCGCTCGGACCGTGGGTCAACACCGACCTCGACGTCAGCGACCTGCGCATCACCACCCGGCTCGAGGGCGAGACGGTGCAGGACGGCCGCACGTCGCAGATGATCTTCGACGTGCCGACCCTCGTGTCGTTCGTCAGCTCGGCGTTCACGCTGCTGCCGGGTGACGTCATCCTCACCGGCACCCCCGCGGGCGTCGGCCTCGTCGACCCCGGCCAGCGGGTCGAGGTCGAGATCGAGGGCATCGGGACCCTCACCAACACCTTCGTCCGACGCTGACGAGAGGTATGCCGCGTGGCCCGGCCACGCGGCATACCTCACCATCGCTCGGGGTCCCTAGAATCGGCGCATCATGAGCGAGCAGCCCGCCACCCCCGCGCCCACCTCCACGTCGCCGCGCCTGCGCGTCGCGCCGTCGCCGACCGGCGACCCGCACGTCGGCACGGCGTACATGTCGCTGTTCAACCTGGCGTTCGCGCGCCAGCAGGACGGCAAGTTCGTGCTGCGGATCGAGGACACCGACCGCACCCGGTTCCGCGAGGACAGCGAGCAGCAGGTCTTCGACACGCTGCACTGGCTCGGGCTCGACTGGGACGAGGGGCCGGACATCGGCGGGCCCTACGCGCCGTACCGGCAGAGCGAGCGGCTCGACACCTACCGCCCCTACGTCGAGCGGCTGCTGGCTGAGGGCAAGGCCTACCACTGCTGGTGCACGCCGGAGCGGCTGGCGCAGATGCGCGAGATCCAGCAGAAGACCAAGCAGCCCACCGGGTACGACCGGCTCTGCTACGGCAAGACGCGCGAGGAGCGGGCCGAGCTGCCCGGGTTCAGCGAGACGCCGGTCGTGCGGATGCTCATCCCCGACGACGTGGAGCTGACCTTCGAGGACCTCATCCGCGGGCGCGTGTCGGCGCCGCGACCCGACGACCAGGTGATCCTCAAGGCCGACGGGTTCCCGACCTACCACCTCGCCGTCGTCGTCGACGACCACGAGATGGGCATCACCCACGTCGTGCGCGGCGAGGAGTGGATCTCCAGCACCCCCAAGCACATCCTGCTCTACCAGTGGTTCGGGCTGGAGCCGCCGAAGTGGGCGCACATGCCGCTGCTGCGCAACACCGACAAGTCCAAGATCTCCAAGCGCAAGAACCCCGCGGCCCGGCTGACGTGGTTCCGCGAGCAGGGCTACCTGCCCGAGGCGCTCGTGAACTTCCTTGCGCTGCTTGCCTATCCGCCGGCCCAAGGCGCCGAGGGCGAGGATGTCGAGGTCTTCACGTTCGACGAGTTCAGCAAGGACTTCGACTGGCGCAAGGTCAACCCGGTCGGCCCGATCTTCGACCTCAAGAAGTTCGAGTGGCTCAATGGCGTCTACGTGCGCAAGCTGTCGGTCGACGAGCTCGCGTCGCGGCTGCTGCCCTACCTCGAGGCCGAGGGCGTGCTCTCCGGCAACTCCTCGCTCGGCGAACTGGCGCGGCTGCGCAAGGTCACTGAGCTCATCCAGACCCGCATGGCGCTGCTCACCGAGGCGGCGCCGCTGGTGCGCCCCTTCTTCGTCGGCGACGACGAGTTCGAGTACGCCGAGGACGCGCTGGGCCAGCTCAAGGAGGACGCGCCGGCGGTGCTCGACGCGGCCATCTCCGCCCTCGGTGACGTGAGCGACGAGCGGTCGGGTGTGCTCGGGTCGGAGTCGGCGTGGCAGGCCGCGGCGATCGAGGCCGCGCTGCGTTCGGCCATCGTGGAAGGCATGGGCATCAAGCCGAAGTTCGCGTTCGGCCCGTTGCGCACGGCGGTGTCGGGTGCGCGGGTCAGCCCGCCGCTGTTCGAGTCGATGGAGATCCTCGGCAAGACCGCGACGCTGAACCGCCTCCAGCGGCTGCGCGACCACCTCGGCTGAGCGCCCGTGGCAGACGTGGCGGCCGTCCTGCTCGACCTCGACGGCACGCTCATCACGACCGCCGACGCCATGCGGGTCGGCGGTCTTGCCGCGTTCCGGCAGACGTGGCCGGAGCTCGACCACGAGCGAGCGGCCGCCGCGGGGGAGCGCTTCCGGCGCGACCCGCAGGCGTGGTTCGGCCGGTATGCCGCGGGCGACGTCGACTTCGTGACCATGCGTCGCGAGCGGCTGGGCGAGGTCGTGCGCTGGCTGGGTCTGGAGTGGGACCCGGCGCGGTACGAGTCGTTCGAGGCGGCGTACGAGCCGGCGTTCACCGGGGCGTTGCGCGTCTTCGACGACGTGCTGCCGGGCGTCGAGCGGTGGCGGGCCGCGGGGCTGCCGGTCGGTATCCTCACCAACTCATCGCGCACCTACACGCGCGCCAAGCTCGAGGCGAGCGGCCTGGCGTCGGTGTTCGAGGTCGTTGTCACCACTGACGACCTCGGCATCGGCAAGCCTGATCCCCGGGTGTTCCGGCACGCCTGCGGTGAGCTGGGGAGCAGGCCCGAGCACACGGCATACGTCGGCGACGAGCTGGCCGCGGACGCCATGGGGAGCCGCGACGCGGGGCTCGTCTCGCACTGGCTGCTGCGCTCGGGGGAGGTGCCCGACGGAGCGCCCGTGCCCGACGACGTGAGGCTGGTGACATCGCTCGACGAGGTGCTGGCCGGTGCGGGCGAGCAGACCGGGGCAGCCGATTTGGGAACGCGCCGGGGCGACCGGTAGCATCGCTCCTCGGTTCACTCCGCTGAAGGCCTCCGGGCGCGCAGCGGGTGATACCCCCTTGGGGTATGGTGTAATTGGCAGCACGACTGATTCTGGTTCAGTTAGTCTAGGTTCGAGTCCTGGTACCCCAGCCATCGTCGGCTCCCGTGCGAAATGCTGTGCAGGAACCGCCGATTCGGAGAAACCCACCCACTGCCGGTATGGTTCACTCCGCTGCCCGGGCTTCGCGCGAGGACCAGGCAGACCAGCTAGGGCCCCGTTGTGTAGCGGCCTAGCACGCCGCCCTCTCAAGGCGGTAGCGCGGGTTCGAATCCCGTCGGGGCTACCACGCGAAAAGCGCCCCCGTCCGATCCGGACGGGGGCGCTTTGCCGTGCACGCGGCATACCCGGGTCGGTGCCCTCGCGAACTTTGGCCCAAAGTTTGCGAGCGCCCGGAAGGTTCCAAGCGCACGCGAACTTTGACCCAAAGTTCAAGGCGGGGGTATGCCGCGTGGCCGGCTCGGTGAGCCGGGTCGCCTCAGGCGTCGTTCTGCTGTTGCTGCTGCGCGTGGTGGCGGGCGAGCACCTCGGTGAGCTTGTTGGCGCCGGCGATCACGGTCGCGGCGTGCAGGCGACCGGGCTGGCGCGAGAGCCGCTCGATCGGGCCGGAGATGGAGACGGCGGCGACGACGCGACCGCTCGGGCCGCGCACCGGCGCCGACACCGACGCGACGCCGGCCTCGCGCTCGCCGACGCTCTGCGCCCAGCCGCGGCGGCGGACGCCGGAGAGCGTGGTCGCGGTGAACTTGGCGCCGTGCAGGCCGCGGTGGAGGCGGTCGGGCTCCTCCCAGGCGAGCAGCACCTGGGCGGCCGAGCCGGCGAGCATCGACAGGGTTGCGCCGACCGGGATCGAGTCGCGCAGCCCCACCGGGCGCTCGGCGGCCGACACGCAGATGCGGTGGTCGCCCTGGCGGCGGAAGAGCTGGGCGCTTTCGTTGGTGTGGTCGCGCAGCGCGCCGAGGACGGGGCCGGCGGCGGCCAGCAGGCGGTCCTCTCCGGCGGCCGCGGCGAGCTCGGCGAGACGCGGCCCGAGGACGAACCGGCCCTGGAGGTCGCGCGTCACGAGCCGGTGGTGCTCGAGCGCGACGGCCAGACGGTGTGCGGTGGGGCGGGCCAGTCCGGTCGCGGTGACCAGCTGGGCAAGGGTCGACGGCCCGGCCTCGAGGGCGCCGAGGACGATGGCTGCCTTGTCGAGAACGCCGACTCCACTGGTGTTGTCCATGCACTGATATTGACGTCTCATTGCCTGAGACGCAAATCCACGGGCGTGTCCCAGGTGCGAACCTCGACGAAGGCGCGCTGCCGCACCGGTTGCGGGGGCGCGACGCGACGGTTCGAAGGAGTGTGCAGACGGTGGCTGGAACGCTGGCCGAGAAGCTGTGGGAGTCCCACGTGGTCCATCGGGCGGAGGGCGAGCCCGACCTGCTCTACATCGACCTGCACCTCATCCACGAGGTGACCTCGCCGCAGGCCTTCGACGGGCTGCGGCTCGCGGGCCGGCCGGTGCGCCGTCCCGACCTCACCCTCGCGACCGAGGACCACAACGTCCCCACGACGCCCGGACCCATCACCGACATCGTCAGCAAGACCCAGGTCGAGACCCTGCGCAGGAACTGCGAGGAGTTCGGCGTCCGGCTCTACCCCATGGGTGACGCCGAGCAGGGCATCGTCCACGTCGTCGGCCCGCAGCTGGGCCTGACCCAGCCGGGCATGACCGTCGTCTGCGGCGACTCCCACACCTCGACCCACGGCGCGTTCGGGGCGCTGGCGTTCGGCATCGGCACGTCCGAGGTCGAGCACGTCCTCGCGACGCAGACCCTGCCGCTCAAGCCGTTCCGGACGATGGCGATCACCGTCGAGGGCGAGCTCCAGCCGGGCGTCACCGCCAAGGACATCGTGCTGGCGGTCATCGCCAAGATCGGCACCGGCGGCGGCCAGGGCTACGTCCTGGAGTACCGCGGCAGCGCCATCCGCGCACTCTCCATGGAGGCGCGGATGACCGTGTGCAACATGTCGATCGAGGCCGGCGCCCGCGCGGGGATGATCGCGCCGGACCAGACCACCTTCGACTACCTCCAGGGCCGCGACCACGCACCGCAGGGTGCCGACTGGGACGCCGCGGTCGCCGAGTGGTCGCAGCTGAAGAGCGACGACGACGCGGTCTTCGACGAGGAGGTCGTGCTCGACGCCACGACCCTCACGCCGTTCGTCACCTGGGGCACCAACCCCGGGCAGGGCCTGCCGCTCGGTGAGTCGGTGCCCGACCCGGAGACCCTCGGCGACGACAACGCCAAGGCCGCCGCCCAGCACGCGTTGGAGTACATGGGCCTCACGCCCGGCACTCCGCTGCGTGAGATCAAGGTCGACACCGTCTTCGTCGGCTCGTGCACCAACGGGCGCATCGAGGACCTGCGGGCGGCCGCCGAGGTCGTCAAGGGCCGCAAGGTCGCCGACGGCGTACGGATGCTCGTCGTGCCCGGCTCGGCTCGGGTGCGGCTCCAGGCCGAGCAGGAGGGGCTCGACCAGGTCTTCACGGCCGCCGGTGCGGAGTGGCGCCTGCCCGGCTGCTCGATGTGCCTCGGCATGAACCCCGACCAGCTCGCGCCGGGAGAGCGCAGCGCGTCGACGTCCAACCGCAACTTCGAGGGACGCCAGGGCAAGGGCGGGCGCACCCACCTCGTCAGCCCCCTCGTCGCCGCCGCCACCGCGTTGCGTGGCACGTTGTCGAGCCCAGCCGACCTCGACGCCGCCGACCAGTCCGACGAGCTCGTCGGCACGAGTGAGGGGAGCCGCTGATGCAGCAGTTCACGACGCACACCGGCATCGGTGTCCCGCTGCGCCGCAGCAACGTCGACACCGACCAGATCATCCCGGCCGTCTACCTCAAGCGGGTGACCCGCACCGGCTTCGAGGACGGCCTGTTCGCCGCGTGGCGCAAGGACGAGACGTTCGTCCTCAACAAGGACGAGTATGCCGCGGGGTCGGTCCTCGTGGCCGGGCCCGACTTCGGGACCGGTTCGTCGCGGGAGCACGCGGTCTGGGCGTTGATGGACTACGGCTTTCGGGTGGTCCTGTCGTCACGGTTCGCCGACATCTTCCGCGGCAACAGCGGCAAGCAGGGGCTGCTCACGGCCCAGCTCGCCCAGGACGACATCGAGCTGATCTGGAAGTACCTCGAGAACAACCCGGGCGCCTCGGTGACCGTCGACCTGGTGTCCCGCACCGTCACCGCGGGCGACATCGTCGCGTCGTTCGACGTCGACGACTACACCCGCTGGCGGCTGCTCGAGGGCCTCGACGACATCAGCCTCACGCTCCGCCACGAGGACGCCATCACGGAGTTCGAGGCCAAGCGGCCGGCCTACAAGCCCACCACGGTGCCTGCCTGACCCGGGTCGTCGGCCACCCGCCGAAAGCCCTTCCGAAAGCCCCCACCCGGCCCGCAACACGCCGAGTGGCGGGCAAATTCGGCGTGTTGCGGCAATCTTTCTGCCAGGAGCGCCGAGGGGGTCGTCCGCAAGGGCTGCCAAGCCCCTGACCTGCGGCTTTGTCTTCTGCATCAGTGGTCACACTTTGCGAAAACCACTGTGCCGCAACGGATTTCGTTGCCAATGCGGCGACCCGGCGCGTGAGGTGACTGGCGCGCAGGAGGTGCGCAGGCGGCATACCTGACCCGCCGGAGGCGCCTGAATCCGTTGCGACACAAGGGTTCGAGGCCCAGACATGGTGGACTCGCGTGCTCAACCGCCCTAACGTCGGTCCCAAGTCGGGCAGCGGCTCGACCTCCACCAGTCGGGCTAAGGGAGCCCGACGTCCCAACCCTCTGGAGGGGAAGACGTGAACAAGGCAGAACTGATCAAGGAGCTCGAGGCCCGCCTCGGCAGCCGCAAGGCCGCCAGCGACGCGCTCACCAACGTCGTCGACGTGATCATCCGCGAGGTCGCCAAGGGTGGCAGCGTCGCGATCACCGGCTTCGGCACCTTCGAGCAGGCGGCCCGCGCCGCGCGCACCGGCCGCAACCCGCGCACCGGCGCCACGGTGAAGATCAAGAAGACCACCGTGCCGAAGTTCCGCGCCGGCTCGGCCTTCAAGGAGGTCGTGAAGAACCCGCGCTCGCTGCCGAAGGCTGCTGTCGCCGGCGCCCGCGCTGCCGCGGGTACCGCCACCAAGTCGGCTGCCCCGGCCAAGAAGGCTGCGGCGAAGAAGACCACCACCGCGAAGAAGACCACGGCCAAGAAGGCGGCTCCCGCCAAGAAGGCCGCGGCGAAGAAGACCACCACGAAGAAGGCGGCACCCGCCAAGAAGGCTGCGGTCAAGAAGACCACGGCGGCGAAGAAGACGACCGCCAAGAAGGTCGCACCCGCGAAGAAGGCGGCGGTCAAGAAGACCACGGCGGCGAAGAAGACGACCGCCGCGAAGAAGACGACCGCCAAGAAGACCACGGCGAAGAAGACCGCGACGCGGCGCACGGCCAAGAAGGCCTGACCCACCCGCGAGCACCGCGCACGGAGGTCGGCACCCCTCGGGGTGTCGACCTCCGTCGTCGTTTGGGATGCTTCTCCCCATGGCCAACATCCTCACCGTCAACGGCGGTTCCCCCCTGGTGGGCGACATCGAGGTGCGCGGCGCCAAGAACCTCGTCTCCAAGGCGATGGTCGCCGCGCTGCTCGCCGAGGACCGCTGCCGCCTGCGCGGCGTCCCCGAGATCTCCGACGTCAAGATCGTCTCCGGCCTGCTCGAGCTGCACGGCGTCAAGATCGACTCGACCGACCGCGACGGCGAGCTGCTGCTCGACCCCACCAACGTCGAGCAGGCGCACGTCGCCGACATCGACGCCCACGCCGGCACCTCCCGGGTACCCGTGCTGCTGTGCGGGCCGCTACTGCACCGGCTGGGGGAGGCGTTCATCCCCGACCTCGGTGGCTGCCGCATCGGTGACCGCCCGATCAACTACCACCTCGACGTGCTGCGCGAGTTCGGCGCCGACGTCCAGAAGCGGCCCGAGGGCCTGCGGCTGACCGCGCCCAACGGCCTCAGCGGCACCCGGATCAAGCTGCCCTACCCCAGCGTCGGCGCCACGGAGCAGGTGCTGCTGACGGCGGTGCGGGCCAAGGGCGTCACCGAGCTGCGCAACGCCGCCGTCGAGCCCGAGATCCTCGACCTCATCGCGATCCTGCAGAAGATGGGCGCGATCATCTCGGTCGAGACCGACCGCGTCATCAAGATCGAGGGCGTCGACCGGCTGGGCGGCTACGACCACCTGGCGATCCCGGACCGCATCGAGGCCGGCTCGTGGGCCTGCGCGGCGCTCGCGACCAAGGGCGACATCTACGTCCGGGGCGCGCAGCAGCAGGCGATGATGCCGTTCCTCAACGTGTTCCGGAAGATCGGTGGCCAGTTCGACATCGACGACGAGGGCATCCGCTTCTGGCACACCGGCGACCAGCTGTCCTCGCTGGTGCTCGAGACCGACGTGCACCCCGGCTTCATGACCGACTGGCAGCAGCCGCTGGTCGTCGCGCTGACCCAGACCGGTGGCCTGTCGATCGTCCACGAGACGGTCTACGAGAACCGGCTCGGGTTCACCGAAGCCCTGGGGGAGATGGGTGCGGTCATCCAGCTCTACCGCGAGTGCCTCGGCGGGTCGCCGTGCCGGTTCGGGCGGGCGAACTTCCTGCACTCGGCCGTGATCTCGGGCCCCACGCCGCTGAAGGGCGCGGAGATCACCGTGCCCGACCTGCGGGGCGGGTTCAGCTACCTCATCGCGGCGCTCGCCGCCGAGGGGCAGTCGAAGGTGCACGGCATCGAGCTGATCTACCGCGGCTACGAGCGGTTCAGCGACAAGCTCGACGCGCTCGGCGCCGACTACGAGGTCGGCTGACGCGCTCAGGTTGCGGAGGGGTCAGCCGATGGTCTGGTCGTCGCCGATGCCGACGATCCAGAGCTTGGTGATGGTGCCGCGGGCGTCGTCGCCGGTTTCCGGGCCGGGATCGGCGAGGTCGATGCTGATCCGCTGACCGGGGCGGACGTGCCGCAGCGCGCTGGCCGCGAACACCTCGGCGCTGAACGGCACCTCACGCCCGTCGTCGAGCAGCACCGACCCGGCGCCGGTCTCGTCGTCGAAGGTGTGCACGCTCGCCTGCATGGCCGTCACCCTAGTGCGCGCGCCGGGCCAGGATCGCGGCCGTCGCCGGGCCCACCCCGAGGGCGAGGGCGTGCTCGAGGTCGCCGGAGTCGTCGACGTCGGTGCGCAGCCGGGGCAGGTCGAGGTCGAGCCGGGTGTGCCCCGCCGCCTCGTGCCGCGCAGCCGAGCCCTCGCCGAAGCGCGGCTCCAGCTGCCGGCCGTCGGTCGCCGTGAGCAGGACCGTGCCGGTGCCGTCGGCGTCGGGGACAAAGGCGAGGGGGTATGCCGCGGCGGCAGGGAGTGCCTCCGTCAGGTCTCCGGGTCGCAGCGCCGGCAGGTCACCCAGCAGGAACGCAACCGGCACCGGACTGCTTGCGTCTGCGTGAGTGGTGGCTATGGCAACCGTTGACGCAGACGCAAGCGGGGCGCCCGAGGCGAGGGCGGCATCGCGACCGGCTGCGACCGCAGCATTGAGCCCGCCGCCGGGGTCCGCGACGACCCGGGCGCCGAGTCCCGCGGCCAACGCCACCGCGTCGGGATGGGAGGTCACGACGAAGACCCGGCCACGCGGCATACCGGAGACGACTGCCGCAAGGCAGTCTGCAGCGAACGCCAACGCAAGTGCCGCGCGGTCCACGCCCTCGGGCGGCTGGAGGCGCGACTTGGCGCCGTTGCCGCCCTTGACGGGCACGACGAGGTGCCACGGCTGGTCGCTGGTCATCGCGTCCGATCGTCCCAGCCGTGGCGGGCCTGCTCGACACCGACCCCGGCGAACCGCGAGGATGCTCAGGCACCCGACCCGCTCGAGATGGAGACCACGTGGCATCCCCCGGCCGCCGAGACCTGCCGTTCGCCTATCGGGCTGTCGTCGCGATCCTGCGGCCGATCCTCATGGTGCTGACCAAGCGCGACTGGCACGGGGCCGAGAACCTGCCGAAGACGGGTGGGTTCGTGGCGACGCCGAACCACCTGTCGTACACCGACCCGATCGTTTTCGCGCACTTCATGGTCGACAACGGGCGGCCGCCGTTCTTCCTGGGCAAGGAGGGCGTGTTCCGGGTGCCGGTGCTGGGGGCGATCCTGCGGGGGGCGCAGCAGATCCCGGTCTACCGCAACACGGGGCAGGCGGCCGATGCGTTCCGCGCGGCGGTGGCGGCGGTGCAGGAGGGCAAGGCCGTCGGCGTCTACCCGGAGGGGACGCTGACGCGCGACCCGGACCTGTGGCCGATGGTGGGCAAGACCGGTGCGGCGCGGATCGCGCTGGCGACCAAGTGCCCGGTGATCCCCGTCGCGCAGTGGGGTCCGGAGAAGCTGCTGGCGCCGTACTCGAAGAAGGTCGGCTTCCTGCCGCGCAAGACGATGCAGGTGACGGCCGGACGGCCGGTCGACCTCAGCGACCTCTACGACCAGCCGGTCACGGCCGCGCTGCTGCGCGAGGCGACGGCGCGGATCATGGCCGCGCTCACCGCGCAGCTCGAGGAGATCCGTGGTGAGAAGGCGCCGGCCGAGCGGTTCGACCCGCGCAAGGCGGGGGTGTCGGAGACGGGGAACTTCCGCAAGCAGGCGCGTGGCCAGAAGGAGGCGTCGTGACGACCGCGGCGGTCTTCGGGACGGGCTCGTGGGGCACGGCGTATGCCGCGGTGCTGGCTGACGGGGGCACCGACGTTCGCATGTGGGGGCGTCGGCAGGAGGTCGTCGACCAGGTCAACGCCGGGTCGAACGAGGACTACCTGCCGGGTATCCCTCTGCCGCAAGGGATCTCGGCGACGACGGATCCTGCCGAGGCAGCGGCCGGTGCAGACATCGTGGTGCTGGCGGTGCCGTCGCAGACGCTGCGGGCGAACCTGACGGACTGGGGCTCGGTGATTCCGTCGTCGGCCGCGGTGGTGTCGCTCATGAAGGGCGTCGAACTCGGGACGACCAAGCGGATGAGCGAGGTCATCGCCGAGGTCGGGGGGGTGGCGCCGGAGCGGATCGTGGTGCTGTCGGGTCCGAACCTGGCCAAGGAGATCGCCCAGAAGCAGCCGGCGGCCAGTGTGGCTGCGTGCGTCGACGAGTCCGTGGCCGAGCTGGTGGCCAAGGCGTCGAACCCGCCGTACTTCCGGCCGTACACGAACACCGATGTGGTGGGCACGGAGCTGTCGGGGGCGGTCAAGAACGTCATCGCGCTCGCGGTCGGCATGGCCGAGGGGCTCGGGATGGGCGACAACTCCAAGGCGTCGATCATCACGCGCGGCCTGGCCGAGACGACCCGGCTCGGGATGGCGTTGGGGGCGGACCAGATGACATTTGCGGGGCTGGCGGGCGTCGGTGACTTGATCGCCACGTGCATGTCGCCGCTGTCGCGGAACCGGACCTTTGGCTTGAACCTGGGGCGCGGGATGTCGGTTGAGGAGGTCGTGGCGGTGACCAAGCAGACCGCCGAGGGTGTGAAGTCGTGCGAGTCGATCCTCCAGCTTGCCGAGGATCACGGGGTCAGGGTGCCGATCATCGAGCAGGTGGCCGCGGTCGTGCACGACGGACGTGCCCCCAAGGACGTCGTCGGCGCCCTCATGCTCCGCGAGCTCAAGAACGAGACCGACTGACCCGCGCGCCTCAGCTTTTCCGCGTCAAGCGGGAAATGCAGCTTCGCTCGGGCTACTGACCCGAGCGAACCTCAAGCTTCCCGTGTGAAGTCGCCAGACGCCGGGGTATGCCGCAGCGTCACCGGAGCGCGGACGTGCAGGAGCGCGCCGGTCAGGCCTGGCCCAGGGCTCGGTCGAGGTCGCGCCAGAGGTCGTCGACGTCCTCGATGCCGACGGAGAGGCGCAGCAGGTTGTCGGGGGTCGTCTCGGGCTCGAGCTCGTGCCGGCGGCGGCGTTCGATCTGGGACTCCACACCGCCGAGGCTGGTCGAGTGGCTCCACAGCCGCACCGCACCGGTGACCCGCTCGGCCGCGTCGGCGTCACCGGCCACCTCGATCGAGACCATCGCCCCGAACCCGGGGTATCGAAGCCGCGCCACCGCGGAGTGGCCGTCGAGACGCGAGGCGAGCTCCGCGGCATTCGCGCTGGCTCGTTCGAGCCGGATCGCCAAGGTGCGCAGGCCACGCAGGGCCAGCCATGTCTCGACCGGGCCGGCGATGGCGCCACCCAGAAGTCGTTGGTGCGCGAGGCGATCGCGGAGGGCCCGCCCGGCGTCGGTGGCCGCGGTGACGGTGGCGCCGAGGATGAGGTCGCTGTGGCCGCTGAGGTACTTCGTGACCGAGTGGACGACGACGCCGACGCCGAACTCGAGCGGTCGCTGGCCCAGGGGAGTGGCAAACGTGTTGTCGCACACCGAGATCACGCCGTGGGCGCGCGCAGCCGCGGCCAGGGCGGGCAGGTCGGCGACCTCGAGCAGCGGGTTACTCGGCGACTCGAGCCAGACGAGCGCGGCGCCGGGCAGGGCCGCGATGACGGCGTCGGTGTCGGTTAGGTCGACCCAGCGGACTTCGTGCGAACCGTCGGCTTTCGCGTCGAGCAGCCGGGCGACGGTGCCGTTGTATGCCGTCTTGCTGGCGACGATGGGCGTCCCGTGGGGTGCCAACGACAGGGCGGCGGTGACGGCGGCCATGCCGGAGGAGAAGACGAGCGCGTCGCCGCCCTCGAGTGAGCCGAGTGCCTCTTCAAACGCCAGCCACGTCGGGTTCCCGGCGCGGGCGTAACCCACGGCGCCGTCCGCGGCATACGTCGACGTCAGCTCGATGGAGGGGTTGACCGGGGCGCCCGGGTCGCGCGGCGGGCGGCCCAGGGCGACGACGCGGGTGGCGGGGGAGAGGTCCTCGGGGAGGTCGTGCGTGCTCACCGGGCCAGCGTAGGGGCGGGGCGTGCCGTGGCCGGGGTGAGGTCGCAGGTCGGGATACGCTCGGCGGCGATGACCACTGAGAACTCGCCCCAGCCCGTGCGCACCGACGGCAAGGTGCGCGTCGCCATCGTCTTCGGCGGCCGCTCGTCCGAGCACGCCGTGTCGTGCGCGACCGCGGCCGGGGTGATGCGCGCGATCGACCGCGACAAGTACGACGTGATCCCGATCGGCATCTCGCGCGACGGGCACTGGGTGCTGACCGACGGAGACCCGTCGCGGCTGGAGCTGACCTCGGGGCACACGCCGGAGGTCGGGGCGGACTCGGGAGCCGGCGTCGTCGTGCCGATGGCGACGACCGAGCGGACACTGACGACGCTGTCGCCGGGTTCGGTGCCGGACGTGATTGGTGAGGTCGACGTCGTCTTTCCGTTGCTACACGGGCCTTTTGGCGAGGACGGCACCATCCAGGGCATGCTCGAGCTCGCGGACATCCGCTACGTCGGATCGGGCGTGTTCGCGTCGGCGGCGGGGATGGACAAGCACTACATGAAGGTCCTGTTTGCGGGGGCGGGGCTCCCCGTCGGGCCGTATGCCGTGATCACCGATCGCGAGTGGCAGCGGGATCCAGCCGCGGCGATGGAGGCCGTGGGGGCGCTCAAGTACCCGGTGTTCGTCAAGCCGGCGCGGGCGGGGTCGAGCATGGGGATCACCAAGGTCGAAACGCCTGGGGGGCTCGAGGCGGCGATCGAGTTCGCCCGGCAGCACGACCGGAAGGTGATCGTCGAGCAGGGGATCGCCGGGCGCGAGATCGAGTGCGCGGTGCTGCAGGGACGCGGTGTCGACGGGCCGCGGGTGTCGCATGTCGGCGAGATCGCCGTGCAGGCGGGGAGCGGGCACGAGTTCTACGACTTCGAGGCGAAGTACCTGGACGACGGGGCAGTCTTGTCGTGCCCGGCGGAGGTGCCGCCGGCGGTCTCGGCGGAGGTGCAGCGTCTGGCGGGGGCGGCCTTTGAGTCGCTGGGGTGTGAGGGGCTGGCGCGGGTCGACTGCTTCTACACCGACACCGGTGACGTGATCATCAACGAGATCAACACGATGCCCGGGTTCACGCCGCGGTCGATGTACTCGATGATGTGGGAAGCCACCGGGCTGAGCTATCCCGACCTGATCGATGAGCTGATCCAGCTCGCCCTGACCCGCCCCGTGGGACTCCGTTAGCGGTTCGTCAGGCGGGTCACGACGGCCGCACCGATGAACGCATTTGTGAAGCGATTCGAGTTCCTGAGTTGTTACTGTGAACTAAGAGCCACCTGGTGGCTCTCATGCTTCATTACAGTAGGGGCCTCAAGGAGGGGAGCCACGATGCTGGTAGGTGCTTACGGGGTCTTCTGGGACGCCTCGCTGGTCGACTGGAACGCATACAGCTGGCGACTGCTCGGGCGGCAAGGCCTCAACGCTTCGACGATCCAGATCGCGGACTTCCGCAAGGCCAGGGGCGTATACGTTCTATACAGCGACACAGGCATCTACTACGTCGGACTTGCAACCGGTCTTGGGGGGATCGGAGGTCGACTAAAGGACCACCGGACCGATGAGCATGGGGGTCGCTGGTCACGCTTCTCCTGGTTCGCTTTCGACGGTCCTTCAGACACAGAGATGTACCCAGACGGCGTGCTTAAACACGACGAGTGGGCTGGGATCGAGGAGGCTTCCGACAAGTTGCTCATCCGCGAGATGGAAGCCCTGCTTCTCGCGGTGACCGCCCCACCGGGCAACGTCCAACGTACGAAGTTCCAGGAGGGCACGCCTTGGCTACAGGTGGCAGACCACCCACCAACCGTGCGCACCTTCTCAAGTCTGAAGTCCAAGTTAGAACGGTGAATTTGATACTCGTTCCGATTTCCGAGGGCGGGTTTGTTTCTAGGCTTTGACTTCAAGTACTTGAAGTTCTTAGCGTTGTTGCACATGAGCGCGAACACGACCTCGCGGGAGTACACGATCAAGGAGACGGCGGCCCTGACGGGGCTGCCGGCCAGCACACTGCGGTACTACGAGTCGATCGGGGTGATTGCCCCGATCGAACGCGGTGCGAGCAGCGGGCACCGCGTCTATGGCGAGGACGACATCGACCGGCTGATGTCGGTGGCGTGCCTGGCTGCGACAGGGATGTCGGTGAGCGACATGCGCAAGTACGTCGCGAACGTCCCGCTCGGCTGCTCCGCAGCGCAGGACCAGATCGAGTTGCTCACGGCACAGAAGGACCGACTGGCCAAGGAGGCCAAGCAAATCGCGCTGCGTCGGCGGTACGTCGCGCTCAAGATCGACTACTGGCACGCGGTTGAAGCCGGCGACGACGAGCGTGCCGAGCTGATCGGCGCCAGCGCGCTCGAGCTCGCCGACGAGATGAAGAAGATCGGCAAGGCGTAGGCGACAGGGTCCCACCCGAAGCACACCGTCGAGACGACTCGCGACCGCCGAGCGCCTCACGACACCAACCCCAGCCGCGCGCCGAACCGGCGCCCGACAGACCAAGCCAGGCACGCGGCATACCCACGTGTCTTGAAAACCCACCTCACGAAGGAGGCGCACCATGAAACTCACCCGCAGCGGTGGTCAGTCCGCGCCGGGACCGGCGGACTGGTTCACCGGCACGGTCTTCCTCGACAGCATCCGCAACCCCGACGAGCAGACGGCGATCGGCGCCGCGCACGTGCGGTTCACGCCCGGCGCGCGGACCGCGTGGCACAGCCACCCCAAGGGGCAGACGCTCTATGTCACCGACGGCATCGGACTCGTCGCGCGCCGCGGTGGTGAGGTGCAGGAGATCCGCCCCGGCGACGTCGTCTACATCGAGCCGGGGGAGGAGCACTGGCACGGTGCGGCGCCGGACCGGTTCATGGCGCACGTCGCCATGCAGGAGGCCGACGAAACCGGCCAGGTCGTGACGTGGCTCGACCACGTGACCGACGACGAGTACACCGCCTGACCCACTAGCCACCCAACCAAGAACCCCAACAGGAAGCGAAATCCCATGCAGGTCAACGCTTATGCAGCACCGGCGGCTGGCGAGCCGCTGGCTCCCATCGTCATCGAGCGCCGCGAGGTCGGGCCGAACGACGTGCTCATCCAGATCGAGTGGGCGGGCATCTGCCACTCCGACATCCACACCGTGAACGGTGACTGGGGGCCGCAGCCGTTCCCGGTCGTGCCCGGCCACGAGATCGTCGGCAAGGTCGTCGAGGTCGGCAGCGACGTGAGCAGCCACCAAGTCGGTGACCGCGTCGGTGTCGGGTGCATGGTCAACTCGTGCGGCGAGTGCGCCAACTGCGTGAAGGGCGACGAGCAGTACTGCCTCAAGGGCATGGTCGGCACGTATGCCGCGACGGACCGTGACGGGACGACGACCCAGGGCGGGTATTCGACGCACGTCGTCGTCGACGCCGACTTCGTCCTGCGGGTTCCGGACGGCATTGACGCGGCGGCCGCGGCGCCCTTGCTGTGCGCGGGGATCACGACCTATGCGCCGCTGAAGAACTGGGGCGCCGGCCCCGGTAAGAAGGTCGCCATCGTCGGCCTCGGCGGACTCGGGCACATGGGAGTCAAGCTCGCCCACGCGCTCGGCGCGGAGGTCACCGTGCTGTCGCAGTCGCTCAAGAAGCAGGAGGACGGGCTGCGGCTTGGCGCCGACCACTACTACGCGACGTCGGACCCGGCGACGTTCGAGGAGCTTGCGGGTCAGTTCGACCTCATCGTCAACACGGTGAGCGCGCCGATCGACGTCGACGCCTACCTCGGCCTGCTCGCCGCGGGTGGCACGCTGGTCAACGTCGGTGCGCCGCCAGAGCCCTTGAGCCTCAACGTTTTCTCGCTCATCGGTGGCGGGAAGTCGTTTGCCGGTTCGATGATCGGCGGGATCGCGCAGACGCAGGAGATGCTCGACTTCTGCGCCGAGCACGGCATCGGCGCCGAGATCGAGGTCATCTCGGCCGACAAGGTGAACGAGGCTTACGAGCGGGTGCTCGCGTCGGATGTGCGGTACCGGTTCGTGATCGACGCCTCCACCCTGGCCTGACGGTCAGTCGTCCTGCACGACGGTCGCGCCCGGTGTCTCGGCACCGGGCGCGATCTCTATCTCGGTGCGATCCCACCGAGTGCAAAGGTGTGGCGGTCGTGGTCGTGCTGGGCTAACAATGCGTGCGTGGCGGAGAGAGAGGTGCGCACGTTGCTGGCCGACGCGACACGAGATATCGGCTTCGGTGTGAGGAATTCACTTCGTTGGCGCATTCTTCGACTTCGGGGTTTGGCGGGCGATTCTCAGCGGCCGGAACGAAGCGAGCGCGCTGCGCAAATGACCAAAGACTGGGACCGCGTCTGGGGTGGAGTGCCGCCGCGCGCCTGGCACGTCGGCAGAGGCCAGAGCGATCGCTGGGTGCGGTTTCACAGCCTGCCAGGTGGGAAGCGATATGCCGACACCTCGGCGGAGTATGCCGAGATACTCGCGAGGCACCGCACCCTCTTGGCCGCACTCCAAGGGGAGACGGGGTCCCGCAATCTCTTGGTGATTGCGGTGGACTTCGCGCATCGGGACTTGGCATCTGGGCGATCGAGGCGCGCCCTACCAACGGCCTGGCCGTGGCGGCGTTTCGAGGAGCCGGACGACCCCGATGCACCGGTGTACTGCTGGGTCAAGGAGGGTCTCACGAGCGAAGAACTCGATGCCGTCCTCATCTCCGCTGCCGATGACGTGGGACAGTTCGTGATCTGCGCTGAGAGCCTCGCCTGGTTGTACATCCCCTACGACGGCGGCGTCGATGTCGTCGCCAGTTCGCGAGAAGGGCGGTTGGAGCTCGAGTCGCGCTTTCGTGCCTGGCTACCCGGCGACTCCTGAACGGCTCGAAATGGAGGATGAGGCTGGCTATTCGGTGGGCTGCTCCTGGAAGGCGCGGACCTCGATCCGGCCACCAAGGGCCCTGGATGCCCTGGCAGCCTACTCGAGGGCGGTCGCCTCGTCGGCCACGTGGTTCACCCAGAAGCCGCCGAGGTACTCGGGCGCCTCGACGAACGGCCCCGGGGTGTTGCTCAGCGCGTCACCCGTGGTGTCGACGGTGATCGCGCTCGACGGCGGCATGGGGCCGCAGTAGACGGGGCGCGCGAGCCAAACGCATCGCTGTCGCCCGCGTCTAGTAGCCCTAGAGCATTGTCATCTATGGGGGATAGACTTACACTGTGAAGCGCGGTGATGTCATCAAGAAAATCAAGAAGGCGGCCAAGGCCGCCAGCCTTGAATTCGAGCAGTACGAGCTGACGCGGCACACGGGCATTCGGGTTGGAGGCACCAGCACCACTATCAGCAGGTCGTCGTCGGACATGCCGGACGTCTTCGCAGAGACGATCTTCAAACAGCTGGAGTCCGAGTTGGGGAAAGGATGGTGGCGGTCATGAGCCGACCGACGTACCGCGTCGACGCGCTCAAGCGCGAGGGTTGGTGGTTGCTCACCTCACCCGATGCGCCCGGAGCCGTGTCCCAGGTCCGCACGCTCGGACAGGCGGACGAGCATGCGCGGGAGGCGATTGCCTTCGTCCTGGGCTTGGCCGAAGACTCCTTCGACCTGACCGTCGTCCCCGAGCTGCCCAAGGCTCTCCAAGCGAAGGTGTCGAAGGCAAAGCAAGGGATCCGCGACCTTGAGGCGCTGCAGCGCGAGGCGGGGGCCATGTCCCGCGAGGCCGTGCAGGAACTCGCCGCCGCTGGATTCAAGGGTCGCGAGATCGCGGTGGTCCTCGGGGTGAGTCCACAACGGGTCTCCCAACTTGCCAAGAGCAGTGGCGGACCCCAGCAAAGAGTCACGGCGAGGGCCACGCCACGCAGTCGGGCGGCCTCGATGCCGGCGGCGACCAAGAACGGAGCCGCGAGGAGGAAGTAGCTCCGAAGACTGCCTAGGAGCAGCGGCGGCCGGTGTCGGGTAACGCCTTGGCAGCGTCGGCGAACGCGGGCAGCAGCAACGGTTCCGGCGCATACGCCTTGGGCACCAACACCACGATCGCCGGGTCCCTGCCGTACGTCGTGAACTTCGCCCCGTCCGACAACGGCTGCACCACCCAGTAGACCCCGTCGACATCGATGCACTCGTCCGACGTGGGCCCCAACGCCGGCCACCCACACGAGGCGATCACCGCCGGATCCCCCCACGCCGCCGTCCGCTCCGACCGCGGGTCGGTCGCCACCGCCTTCTCCCCAGCCACCTCCGATGGCCACCGGACCGAAGAGCACCCCGACCCGGCATACGACGGCACGGTGACCTCGACCCCCCGGTCGGACCACGCGGAATACAAGACGACGCCGGCCGTCCCCATCAAGAGGAGGCCGGCGACGCTGGCGACGAGGTCGCGCCGACTGACGGCGCGCACGTCCTCAGACGTGGACGACGGTGCAGGTGAGCGTCCGGGTGATGCCCTGCACGTCCTGGATCTTGGCGATGACGAGCTTGCCCAGCTCGTCGACGGTGTTGGCCTCGACGCGGGCGATCACGTCGTAGGGCCCGGTGACGTCCTCGGCCTGGACCACACCGGCGATCCCGGCGATGGTCTCGGCGACGGTCGCCGCCTTGCCGACTTCGGTCTGGATCAGGATGTAGGCCTGGACCACCACGTGACACCTCAGCTCTCGGGATAGCGACCGCGGCACTCACCGCGGCCACGCCAGACGCTACCGTGCCCGTGTCCCGCCCGTCTCCCCGGTCCAGTCACGAGGAGGTCAAGTCATGGTCACAGACCCCCGCACTCTCGCGGACGTCTCCGAGGGTGCCCTCCTCGCCGAGATCTTTCCCCTGCTCCAGGGCGGGCCGCGTATGCCGGTGGGTCCCGGCGACGACGCCGCCGTCCTCGCGACGGGGCCGGCGTCGGTCGTGACGACCGACTCGATGGTGCGCGGGCTCGACTGGCTCGACGAGTGGTCGACGCCCGCCGACGTCGCGACCAAGCTGCTCACCCAGAACCTCGCCGACGTCGCCGCCATGGGTGCCACCCCGACGGCGGTGCTGGTGTCGCTGATGGCGGACCCGCAGGTGCCGGTGGAGTGGGTGCTGGAGTTCGCGCGGGGACTGGGGGAGTCGGCGCGCCTGTCCGGGCCGCAGGGTGTGGCGGTCGCGGGCGGTGACCTGTCGTCGGCGCCGCCGGGGGTGCTGGTGCTGTCGATGACGGCGTTCGGTGACCTGGACGGACGGGAACCGGTGCTGCGCAGCGGCGCCCGTCCGGGCGACGTGGTCACGGTCTACGGCACGCTCGGGCGGTCCGGGGCCGGACTCGCCATGCTCCTCGCGGGAGCCGACCCGGGGAGCCAGCCACCCGGCATACGCGCCGAATGCATTGCGCACCACCTGCGGCCGGTCGCGCCAATCCCGGAAGGCGCCCACGCGGCCGACGCGGGCGCGACCTCGATGATCGACATCAGCGACGGGCTGCTGCGCGACGGGCACCGCATCGCCGCGGCGAGCGGCGTGCGGTTGGCGCTCACGACCGAGGGGCTGGAGCCGCACGTCCGGTCGATCGCTGGGGCGGTCGGGGACGACGCACTCGAGCAGGTGCTCACCGGGGGCGAGGAGCACTCGCTGCTGGCGACGTTCGCGGGTGAGCCGCCGCGCGGGTGGTGGCCGATCGGTCGCGTCGAGGAAGGGGACGGCGTCACCCTCGACGGCGAACCGCAGCAGCCCCGCGGCTGGGACCACTTCTCCGGCTGACCCCGCCGCTGGTTCGAGGTAAAAACGCCGGGGATCACCGGCGTTTTTACCTCGAACCGGGAGGCCGGGGCACCAAAAAGCCGGCCCCGAACGCGGGACCGGCTTGTCGGTGCGGAAGGTCAGCGGGTCAGCGCTTGACCTTGCCGGCCTTGAGGCACGAGGTGCAGACGTTGAGCCGCTTCGGGGTCACGCCCGCGTCGCCCACCAGCGCCTTGACGCGCTGGATGTTCGGGTTCCAGCGACGCTTGGTGCGGCGGTGCGAGTGCGAGATGTTGTGACCGAAGCTCGGTCCCTTGCCGCAGACGTCGCAGTTGGCAGCCACGGGTGTTCTCCTGATTTCGCGGGTTAACAAGTCGAAGGCCCCGGCCCTCACGGCTCACGGCATGCAGCAGCGACACGAGAGTTACGGGAACCGGTCAAGAATAGCCGAGCACCGCCCGAACGACCAAAACGGCACCGGACCTCCCCACCGGCGACCGCCACGCAGACTAGCCTGCCACCGTGCTCGAAGCCCTCAACGCCGTGGACGCGCGGCGCTGGGCCGTGCTCACCCGCACCGCGTTCGCCGCCCGCCGGGCCGAGATCGACGCGCTCAACGTCTACCCCGTGCCCGACGGCGACACCGGCACCAACCTCTACCTCACCCTCGACGCCGCGCTTGATGCGGTGCGCGTCGAGCACGAGCGCGACGGGCTGCTCGACAGCGCCACGCTCGAGCAGGAGTGCACCGGCCTGGCCCGCGCCATGCTGCTCACCGCGCGCGGCAACTCCGGGGTGATCCTCAGCCAGCTCGTGCGCGGGTTTGCCGAGGCGATCGCCGAGGCCGGGGTCGACGAGGCGGATGCGCACGTCATGGCCGACGGGTTGCGCCGCGCCAGCGACCGGGCCCGGCAGAGCGTCACCCGGCCGGTCGAGGGCACGATCCTCACCGTCGCGCAGGCGGCGGCCGATGCGGGCGGGTATGCCGCGGAGCGCGGCCTCGTGGCCGTGGCCGAAGCTGCGCTCGACGCGGCATCGGAGGCGCTCGCCGCGACGACGTCACAGCTGGAGGCGCTCGAGCGAGCCGGGGTGGTCGACGCGGGGGCTGCCGGGTACGTGCTGATGCTCGAGGCCCTGGCGCGAGTCGTCCACCAGGACGCCGCGCACGTGGGGATGCGGATGGAGCCGTTCGCCGACGACCCGTCGCTACGGCGGCGCGAGGAGTGGAGTCCGGTCGGTCGCGCGGTCGACCCGATGGGTGCCCACGGTGGCGGTCCCACGGGCGAGGCAGACCTGACGCCCGACGGACCGGCATACGAGGTCATGTATCTCCTGCGCGACAGCGACGAGGAGCGGGCGGCGCAGCTGCGGGCCACCCTCGACGAGCTCGGCGACTCGCTGCTCGTGGTCGGCGGGCCCGACCTGTGGAACGTCCACGTGCACGTCGACGACGTCGGGGCCGCGATCGAGGCGGGGCTGGAGGCCGGGCGCCCCTACCGCGTACGGGTTACGCATTTCGCGGAACAGGTTGCGGCACACCGGCGTCCGGCGACTGCGGTCGCTGTGGTGGCGTGCGCTGCCGGGCCCGGGCTGGCTGGCGTCTTCGAGGAGGCTGGGGCGGTCGTGGTGTCCAGCGGACCCGGCCGCCGGGCGTCGGCGGGGCAGATGCTCGACGCCGTGCGGGCCTCGCACGCGGCGTCGGTGATCTTGCTGCCCAACGACCGCGACACCGAAATGGCGGCCCAGGCGGCGGCCACGGCCGCGGCGCAGGAGGACATCGACGTGCACCTCGTGCGCTCGCGGACGGCGGTGCAGGGGCTGGCGGCGATGGCGGTGTTCGATGCGTCGGCGACGGCGGCCCGCAACGCGACCGAGATGAGCCATGCGTCGGCGGCGACGCGGCACGGCGCCGTGGCGGTGGCGAGCAAGGAGGCGCTGACGAGTGCCGGCCGGTGCGCGCCGGGGGACGTGCTGGGTGCGGTCGCCGGCGACGTCGTGGTCGTGGGGTCCGACCTGGCGACGGTCGCCGGTGAGGTGCTGACGCGGCTGCTCGCCGGGGGCGGCGAGCTCGTGACCCTCGTTGCAGGAGAAGGAGCTCCGACCGGCCTGGGCGAGACGGTGTGGGAGTCGGTGCGCCGCGACCACCGCGACGTCGACGTGACGGTCATCGACGGCGGGCAGCCGCACTACCCCCTGCTGGTGGGAGTCGAGTAGGCGTGGTCACCGAGGACACCAGGCTGAAGTCCGTCGTCTCCAAGGCGGGCGAGAAGCTCGAGAAGGCGCGCGGGCTGAGGACGGTCGGCGACCTGCTGCGGTACTGGCCACGGCGGTACACGTCGTTCGACGCCAACCTCGGCGAGCTGCACGAGGGGCAGTACGCCGTGGTGGTCGCCGACGTGAAACAGGCGGTTACCAAGGAGATTCGCCGCAGGAACCTCCCGGCGCACAAGGCCAAGAGCACGATGCTGACCGTCACCATCACCGACGGCACCCGTGACATGGAGGTCACCTTCTTCAAGCACTGGGGGCACATCGACCGGCTCGTGCCGGGAGCGCGTGGCATCTTCGCCGGGCAGGTGGGGAAGTACGGCCGCAAGTGGCAGCTGACCCACCCCGACTACCAGATCCTGCCGCCGGACTCCGACGGGCTGGATGCGCGACGCAAGCTGCTGCCGATCTACCTGCAGACCAAGGGCGTCCAGAACTGGACTGTCGTCGACAGCCTCAACCTCGTCTTCGACCAGCTCGACGAGGTGCGCGACGTCGTGCCGCCCGAGGTGGCGCGCGCGCGACGGCTCCCCTCGCGCCTGGCCGCCCTGCGCGGCATACATCAGCCGCAGCGCTGGGCCGACGTGGAAGCCGCGCGCGAACGTCTCCGCTACGAGGAGGCGTTCATCCTCCAGACCGCACTCGCGCAGCGGCGGCACCGGCAGTCGCTCGAGAAGACGCAGGGGCGTATGCCGCGTGAGGGTGGGTTGCTCGCGGCGTTCGACGAGCGGCTGCCCTTCGAGCTGACGACGGGGCAGGTCGAGGTGGGGGAGACGCTCGCCCGCGAGATGGCGCGCGACACCCCGATGCACCGGCTGCTCCAGGGCGAGGTCGGTTCGGGCAAGACGGTGATCGCGCTGCGCGCGATGCTGGCGGCGGTCGACGCGGGCGGCCAGGCTGCGTTGCTCGCCCCCACGGAAGTCCTTGCGGCACAGCACTATCGGTCGATCACGGCCATGCTGGGCGACCTGGCCGAGGGCGGTCTGCTCGGCGGGTCGGACATCGGCACGCGAGTGGCGTTGCTGACCGGCTCGCAGTCGACGGCTTCGCGCAAGCAGGCACTGCTCGACGCAGCGTCCGGCGACGCCGGCATCGTCATCGGCACGCACGCGCTCATCCAGGACAACGTGCAGTTCTTCGACCTCGCCCTGGTGGTGGTCGACGAGCAGCACCGGTTTGGTGTCGAGCAGCGAGATGCGTTGCGCGAGAAGGGGAAGCAGCCACCGCACGTCCTCGTCATGACCGCGACGCCGATCCCGCGCACGGTGGCGATGACGGTATTCGGCGACATGGAGACCTCGACGCTGCGCGAGCTGCCCCGGGGGCGCTCGCCGATTGCCACCCATGTCGTGCCCAGCGACAAACCGCACTGGATGGACCGCACCTGGCAACGCGTCGCCGAGGAGGTGCGCGCCGGCCGCCAGGCCTACGTGGTGTGCCCGCGCATCGGCGGCGACGAGAAGGCCGGCGCCGACGAGGAGCCGTTCCTGCCGCCCGAGGTCGACGAGGACGGCAACCCGGTCGAGGCGCCGCGCGAGATGGCGAGCGTGTATGCCGTCGAGGAGCAGCTGCGCGAGACGCCGGCACTGGCGGGCCTGCGGATCGAGGTGCTGCACGGGCGGATGGCGCCTGAGGACAAGGACGCCGTCATGGCCCGGTTCACTCGGGGCGAGGTCGACGTCCTCGTGTCGACGACGGTCATCGAGGTCGGTGTCGACGTGCCGAACGCGACCGTGATGGTCGTGATGGACGCCGACCGGTTCGGGGTGTCCCAGCTGCACCAGCTGCGTGGACGCGTCGGCCGTGGCCAGTACCCAGGGCTGTGCCTGCTCGTCACCGGCTCCGACGCCGAACCCGCTGTGACCCGGCTCAACGCGGTCGCCGGCACCAACGACGGGTTCGAGCTCGCGCGGGTCGACCTCGAGCAGCGGCGAGAGGGTGACGTGCTCGGTGCGCGGCAGTCCGGTGGCCGCAACCAGCTCGAGTGGCTGCGGGTACTCAATGACGAGAAGGTGATCGACGCCGCGCGCGAGGACGCCGTCGCGCTCGTGGCCGACGACCCCGAGCTGACGCAGCACCCAGAGCTGGCCGCCGCCGTCGCCGAACGGCTCGACGAGGAGCAGGCAGCGTTCCTCGAGCGCGGCTGACCCACCCAGCCGCGCGGCATACCTGCCACGTCTGCGAACTTGCCCCGCTGGTGGGCAGAAGCGCAGACGCAAGCACGCGCCGGGTCAGGTGCCCGGGGCGGGGAGCTGCGGCATGAGGAGCGTGCTGGAGAAGTAGTCGTGCAGCACCGCCATGGTGGGGGTGAGGGGCGTGCCGCGGCGCCAGGCGAGCCCCACGCTCATGTCGGGCACGGGGTCCGCGAGCACCGAGGTCTCGATCCGTCGGCCCTCCAGCGACCACGGTCGGTAGACCATGTCCGACAGGATGGTGATCGCGTTGCCGTTGGCGACCAGGCTGCGGCAGGCCTCGATCGAGGAGGTTCGCACGAACACCTGCGGCTGGAGCGGGCCCCAGTAGGCCTGGGTGGTGCGCGCGGCCTCGTCGACGGTGAGCATGGCGTAGGGGTGCTCGGCGACGTCCGCCAGGCGCAGTCCTTCCCGGCCGGCGAGGGGGTGCGTCGGCGCCATCCAGAGCCGGCGCCGGGAGTGGACAAACGTCTCTCGTTCGATTCGGTCATCGGTCACGTTGGACGTGAGGATGAGGCCGAAATCCAGTGAGCCGTCAAGGATCTGGCGTTCGATCGCGGTTCGGCTGAGCTCGCGCCAGTGGATGCGCAGGCTGGGGTAGCGGGTCGACAGCTGGTGGACGTGGTGGGGAAGGAAGTAGGAGAAGACGGTGTAGCTCACCCCGATGCGCAGCTCGCCCTCGACGGCGTCGTCGCCCGCCGTGGTGGTCTCGGCGTCGCCCACCATCTCGAGGATCTGGCGGGCCTTGGGCAGGAGTGCGCGCCCCGTGGGGGTGAGGGAGACGCCGTACGCCTGGCGTTCGAAGACGGTGTGGCCCAGCTGGCGCTCGATGCCCTGAACGGCCGTCGTCACCGCTGACTGCGAGACATAGAGCTCGCGCGCGGCGGCGCTGATCTGGCCGGCCTCGGCGACGGCGACGAAGTAGCGCAGCTGACGCAGGGAGAAGCCCATGGCCCCCACCCTAGGCTCAGGTATCGGGAAAATCGATAATGTCGAATCGAATACGCGTTCTTCCCAATACCTCCGGGTCGGCCTAGCGTCTCGGGACACCGCAGCAGCCGCTCGCGGGAGACCGGCCAAGGAGGGCCCGATGCGCACCGCCGTCGACGTCAACTGCGACATGAGCGAGGGCTTCGGGTCCTGGACGTTCGGTGACGACATCGACTCCCGGATCATGCCCTTGGTCAGCTCGATCAACGTCGCCTGCGGGTTCCACGCGGGCGACCCGACCACCATCACCCGCACTCTCGCCCGCGCTGTCGAGCTCGGCGTCGGAGTCGGGGTGCACCCCGGTTTCCGCGACCTGGTCGGCTTCGGCCGCAGGCACATCGACTCGTCGGCGGCCGAGCTCGTCGCCGATGCGGTCTACCAGCTCGGTGCCGTCCGCGAGCTCGCGGTGCTGCACGGCGTCGAGCTCCAGCACTTCAAGCTCCACGGTGCGCTCTACATGCACGCCGCGCGCGACGACGAGTTCGCCACCGCGCTCGTCGAGGCGCTGCGCGTCGTCGCGCCGTCGCTGCCGGTGCTCGTCATGGCGGGCACGGCCATCCACCGGGCCTGCCTCGACGTGGGGCAACCGGTGGTGCGTGAGTTCTACGCCGATCGTCACTACGGCGCGGACGGTCACATCGTCTTCACCCGTGACGTGGGAGCCCTGGACGCTGAAGCCGTTGCGGCCAAAGTGATCCAGGCCTGCCAGGACGGCACTGTCGAGACCGTCGACGGGCAGACCATCCCCATCGAGTTCGACTCGATCTGCATCCACAGCGACACCCATGGCGCCTACGAGCTCATGTCGAGCGCGCGCGCCGCACTGGACGAGGCCGGCATCACCGTCCGGTCCTTCGCCACCCACTCCTAGGAGCCCCCATGCCCAGCGCACCCCAGCAACGTCTCGACGTCGACGACGTCGCCTCCCACGAGGGCGTCGACGCCGCCACCCACGCGATCCCCGACTCGGCCCGATCCGGCCGGCTGTCCCTCACGATGGCCTGGTGGGGCGTGTGCAGTGCCCTGTTCTACATCTTCCTCGCGGCCACGCTCGCCACGGCGTACGGGACGGTCAACACGGTCATCGCGATGGTCCTCACCGTCATCACGTATGGGCTCGTCAACGGGCTGCTCGCCCGCTACGCCGTCGGCACCGGGCTCTCGGTCGCGCTCTTCTCGCGTGTCCTCTTCGGCCGGGTAGGCGCCCTGCTCGCCACCGCGATCTTCTCGCTGACCGCCATCTACTACGCCATCTTCGAGGGTTCGGTCATCGCCGTCGCCGCGAGCAAGGTCGTCGGCGGACTCGACTACGGCACCGCCTGCATCATCGTCGTCGCCTACTCCGTGCTGCTCGTCTTCGGTTCGGTACAACGCTTCCTCGACAAGCTCAACGGGGTCCTGCTGCCGCTCTACCTGCTCGGTCTCGTCGCGGCCGTCGTCGCGACCGTGGTGAAGTACGGCTACAGCAACGCCTGGCTCACCTTCGAGCCGGCAGGTGGGGCGTCGAGCACCGGCTGGCTCCAGGCCTACGTCGCCTACATGGGTGTCTGGGTGCTGATGATGTTCACCTTCGACTACGCCCGGTTCGGCGCGCGCAAGGACGTCGACTACCACGCGCGCATCAACTTCGGAGTCCCGTTCTACGTCGTCACGTTCCTGGTCAACGGGCTCGTCGGGATCTTCCTCATCACGTCCGGCGAGGTCGCCGAGGTCTCCGAGACAGGGGTCGTCGACCAGCTGCTGACCGTGCTGGGTGGCTGGGTCGCACTCGCGTTCATCTGGGCCACGCAGACCCGCATCAACAGCGCCAACTACTACCTCGCCACCGTCAACATGCAGGCGTTCTTCCAGCGACTCGGCCTCAGCCTGGCCAAGGGGGTGTGGGCGGTCGTCGTCGGCGTCGTCGTCCTCGTGCTGATGCGGGCCACCGACGTCTTCAGCTACATCCTCAACGCCCTGAACTACCAAGGGATCTTCGTCACCGGCTGGGTCGCGATCGCGGTCACGCACATCCTCTCGCCGGCCTACCGCCGCCTCTTCGGTGACCGGGTCGTCTACCGCGCGGAGGACGTGCCCGGCCTCAACCCGGCCGGCCTCGCGGCGTGGATCGCCGGCGCGGGACTCGGCCTGCTCATGGTGCTCACCGGAGTGGGCGCCACGTGGGCGCCCGTCGTCACGGTGGTCGTCTCGGCCGGACTGTATGCCGCGTTGCTGCGGTTTGGGCGTCGCTCCTGGTTCGAGCGGGTCGCCGTCGACGACCAGCGGCTCGCCGACCGACCGGAGGAGCCCGCCCCCGCATGAGGCCCTCGACCGACGCCACAGCCAGCACCAGAGTCCTTCCCGGCGGGGGCCGCGACCAGCACGATGAACCGACCAGCAGGACCGGCACCGAGGTCCGCACAGTCAGGAGGAACAGTCATGAGTGAGATCCACGAGGTCACCGCCCCCATCCCCGGCACCTTCTACACCCGGGAGTCGCCCGCGTCGGACCCCTATGTATCCGTGGGGGACACCATCGCCGCGGGCGACACCGTCGGCCTCATCGAGGTGATGAAGATGTTCAACCCGGTGACGACCGAGGTCGGTGGCACGGTCGTCGAGGTCGTCGTCGAGGCCGAGGACGCCGTCGACGTCGGTGACGTCCTCGTGCGGATCGAGGCGGGCTGATCGGCATGGGTGGAATCTCTCGACTGTTCGTCGTGAGCCGCGGTGAGATCGCGGTCCGGACCATCCGCGCGGCGCAGGAGATGGGCATCACGGCCATCGCGGCATACAGCGACGCGGACGAGGACTCGCTCGCGGTCCGCCTCGCCGACGAGTCGGTCAACGTCGGTGGCGCGCATGCGAAGAAGAGCTATCTCAACGCCGACGCCCTGCTCGCGGCAGCGGCGCAGGTGGACGCGGACGCGGTGCACCCGGGCTACGGCTTCCTCAGCGAGAACGCCGCGTTCGCGCGGCGCGTGGCCGACGCCGGGCTGGTCTGGATCGGCCCGGACGCCGACACGATCGAGAAGATGGGTGACAAGGCCCGAGCGATCGAGACGGCCAAGGCTGCGGGCGTGCCGGTTGTGCCCGGCAGCGACGGACTCGTGGCCGACGCCGACGCGGGTGTGGCGGCTGCCGAGACCATCGGCTACCCCGTCCTCATCAAGGCGTCCGCCGGAGGCGGCGGACGCGGCATACGCATCGCTCGTGACCCTGAGGAGCTGCGCTCGGGAATTGTCGCGGCGCAACAGGAAGCGGAGGCCGCCTTCGGTGACGGCGGGGTCTATCTCGAGCGCTTCATCGCGAGGGCCCGCCACATCGAGGTGCAGGTGCTGGGCGACGGCGTCGACGCGATCCACCTCTTCGAGCGCGACTGCTCACTGCAACGACGACGACAGAAGATCTGGGAGGAGGCGCCGGCTGCGGTGCTGGATCCCGCTGTGCGAGAAGCGATCTGCGCCTCAGCAGTCGATCTTGCCCGGTCGGTCGGCTACCGCGGTGCCGGCACGGTGGAGTACCTCTACGACGCCGACACCCACGAGTTCTTCTTCATCGAGATGAACACGCGGATCCAGGTCGAGCACCCGATCACCGAGGAGATCTGCGGTGTCGACCTCATCGCCGCCATGATCCGGGTCTGCCGGGGCGAGTCGCTGCCCTGGCGGCAGGAGGACATCCGGCCTCGCGGGCACGCGATCGAGGTGCGGATCAACGCCGAGGACCCCGCCCGCGGCTTCCTGCCGGCGCCGGGCGAGATCACCACCCTCACCTGGCCGCTCGGGCCGGGGGTGCGGGTCGACTCGATGGCCTACGCCGGCTACGGCATCCCGCCGTTCTACGACTCGCTCATCGGCAAGCTCATCGTGTGGGGTGAGGACCGCGAGCGGGCACTGGCCCGGCTTCGGCGCGCGCTGCACGAGATCGAGATCGACGCGCCCGCAACGACGCTGCCGTTCTTCGGGACGCTGCTGGAGCAGGACGCGATCGTCGCCAATGACGTCCACACCACGTGGATCGAGGAATGGATGGAGGGGCAGGACTGATGCCCAGTCGATACACCCTTGGCGGGGACGAGCACCTGTTCGTCGAGGTGTCCGAGTCGATGTCGCTGGACGCGTTCTTCACCAGCATCCTCGTCACCAAGGAGCTCGCCGACCGGGCGATCCCGGGGGTGACGGAGATCTGTCCGGCCAACGCGTCCTACCAGGTGCGGTTCGACCCGGACGTCATCAGCGTCGCCGACCTGCGCGCCGAGCTCGAGGAGATCGAGGCGGGCATCGGTGACCATGACGCGACCCTGGAGACACGCGTCATCGAGTTCCCCGTGTACTACGGCGACCCGTGGACGCACGAGACCCTGATGCGATTCCGAGACCGCCACCAGGACCCGGACTCGACGGACCTCGAGTTCGCGGCGCGGGCCAACGGCTACGCCGACGTCGAGCAGTTCATCGAGGCACACTCCGCCACACCGTGGTTCGTGTCGATGGTCGGCTTCGTGGCAGGGCTGCCTTTCATGTACCAGATGGTCGAGCGCAGCAAGCAGATCCAGGTGCCGAAGTACCTGCGTCCGCGCACGGACACACCACGGCTCACGGTCGGCTACGGCGGCTGCTTCAGCTGCATCTACTCGGTGCGGGGCGCCGGTGGCTACCAGATGTTCGGCATCACGCCGGTGCCGATCTACGACCCGGAGCAGCAGCCCGCGCACCTGCGCGACTTCATGATCTTCTTCAAGCCGGGCGACATCGTGAAGTTCCGGCCCGTCGACCGCGCCGAGTACGACGCGATCGTCGAGGCCGTGGACCGGAACGAGTACCAGCTGCCGACGGCGCCGGTCACGTTCTCCCTCAAGGAGTTCGAGGCCGACCCCGCGGCATACCCGACGACCATCCTGGAGGCACTCGATGGCACCCGCTGACCCGACCCGCCAGGGCGGCACCACGATCGAGGTGGTCAAGCCCGGGCTCGTGACGACCGTGCAGGACCAGGGACGCCAGGGCTTCTACCACCTCGGCATCCCGCCGGCCGGCGCGATGGACCAGTTGTCGTTCCGCGCGGCAAACCTGTTGCTGGGCAACGAGGAAACGGCCGCCGTCCTCGAATGCGCCCTCATGGGTCCAGAGCTGCGGTTCAGCGCGCCGACGCGCGTCGCAGTCACCGGTGCCGCGATGACGCCCACCGTCGACGGCGAGCCGCGGTCGGGGAACACGGTGATCGAGGTCGGTGCCGGGCAGACGCTGGGCTTCGGGTTCGCGACGGCCGGGGCGCGCGCCTACGTCGCGGTCGAGGGAGGCATCGACGTGCCCGAGGTGCTCGGCAGTCGTTCGACCTACGGCCTCGGCGGTCTCGGCGGGCACGAGGGCCGGGCGCTCAAGGCGGGTGACGTGCTGCGCACCGGATCCTCGGTCGGCGCGGGCGGGGTGGCTGACGTCGGGCGTGAGCTGCCGGAGTCGCTGCGCATGCCGCTCGGCAAGGAGCGGGAGCTGCGGATGATCCCGGGTCTGTACGACTACCGCGTGGTGCCGGAGTCGTTGAAGCGGTTCCTGACGGAGACCTGGACCGTGGGGTCTGAGGCCGACCGGGTGGGGTATCGGCTCAAGGGGGGCACGCCCTTGGAGTTCGTCGACCGGGAGCCGCCGTTCGGTGCCGGCGACGACCCGTCCAACATCACCGATGCGTGCTACCCGATCGGCTCGATCCAGGTCCCCTCGGGCAAGGAGCCGATCATCCTGCACCGCGACGCCGTCTCTGGCGGCGGGTACATGATGGTCGGGACGGTCATCAGCGCCGACATGGACGTCATCGGCCAGCTGCCGCCGAACACCAAGGTCACCTTCACCGAGGTCACCCTGGACGAGGCCCTGCAGGCGCGGGCCGACCGGGCCGCCCACCTGGAGCGGCTGCGCACCGCTTGGTGACCACGCGGCATACCTCCTCGCTAGCCCGGGGCGGGACGTCTGCGTGAACGGTTGCCATAGCCGCCAGAAACGCAGACGCAAGCAAGGGGCGGGGGGCGCTAGCGTTCGCGGCATGGTGCTCGCTCATGACGTCGAGGGCTCGGGCCCGCCCGTGCTGCTGCTGCACTCCGGTGCCACCGACCGCCGGATGTGGGAGCCGCTGCTGCCCGCCCTTGGCCACGCCTTCACCGTCGTACGGCCAGATCTGCGCGGCTGGGGTGACAGCGCCCTGCCGGGCGGCCCCTACGCCGACGCCGACGACCTCGACGAGCTGCTCGCGCACCTCGGCATCGACCACGTCCGTGTCGTCGGCTCGTCGATGGGTGGCCGCGTGGCGATGGAGCTCGCGACCAGGCACCCCGGGCGGGTCGAGGAGCTGGTACTCCTCTGCGCGGCATACCGCGGGCTCGACGTCGACGACCCGGAGCAGGAGGCGTTCGGCACCAAGGAGGATGAGCTCCTCGAGGCGGGCGACGTCGACGGGGCGGTCGAGCTCAACGTCGAGCAGCTGCTCGGCCCCGACGCCGATCACGACGCCCGCGAGCGGCTGCGGTTGATGCAGCGTCGGGCGTTCGAAGTCCAGCTGGCCGCCGACGAGCTCGACCCGCCGCCGCAGCCCGAACGCGTCGAGGTCGACCCGGCTGCCATCGCCGTGCCGACCCTCGTCGTCAGCGGCGGGCACGACTTCGCGCACTTCACCGCGGTCGCCGACCACCTGGCCGCGCAGATCCCCGGCGCCGAGCGGCTCCAACTCGACTGGGCCGGCCACCTGCCGGCGATGGAGCGTCCCGACGCGGTCCTCGCCCTCCTGCTCGACACCCTGCGCGACGACCCCGACGTCCACCGGCCCTGAGGCGCGCTAGGTTGCCGCCGTGACGCGGATCATCAGTGGGCGCGCAGGCGGTCGGCCGCTCGCGACACCGTCGGGGCAGGGGACGCGCCCGACGAGCGACCGGGTGCGCGAGGCGCTGTTCTCCCGGCTCGAGCACCTCGACGTGCTCGTGGGCGCACACGTGCTCGACCTCTATGCCGGGTCGGGCGCCTTGGGGTTGGAGGCCGCCAGCCGGGGTGCGGCGAACGTGCTGCTCGTCGAGGCCGACCGGGGCGCCGCGAAGGTGACCAAGCAGAACGCGGCCGCACTCGGCATACCCGGCATCACGGTGCGCCAGGCCCAGGTGGCCCGCGTCCTCGCCAGTCCGCCCACCCAGCCGTACACGCTCGTCTTCAGCGACCCGCCCTACGAGCTGTCCGAGGACGCGCTCGCCACCGACCTCCAGCTGCTCGACGAGCACGGCTGGCTCACGCCCGATGCGCTCGTCGTCGTCGAGCGGTCGGCGCGCACGCCACAGCCGCGCTGGCCCGCCGACTGGGAGCTCGAGGGGGAGCGGCGCTACGGCGAGACGGCGGTCTGGTTCGCCGGGCCGTTGCACCCGGACGGCGTCGCCTGAGTCACGCGGATCCCGTTGGCATCACACAGAACTCGGTGCCATCAGGGTCGAGCATGACGGCCCACCCGTCGGCGCAGGGCGTCACTCCCGAGTCCGGTCCGGCCAGCGTGGCGCCGAGGGCGGTCAGTCGCTCCACCTCGGTGTCGAGGTCGCTGTCGGCGCTGGTCGCGAGGTCGAAGTGCAGGCGGTTGGGCCGGACCTGCGGGTCGAGCGGCGGCCCACCCCAGTTGATCTTGGTGCCGCCACGCGGCGACTGGATCGCGGTCTCCTCGTCCTGGTCCCAGACCAGCGGCCAGTCGAGCGCCGCGCTCCAGAACCGTCCGACCGCCTCCGACCCGTCGCACGCCAGCGCGCCGGTGAACCCCGTCTCCTTCAGGAAGGTCCCACGCCCCGCCGGCAGCACATCCACCTCGTTGCCCTCGGGATCGGCGAGGACCGTGTGCCCCTCCTCGGGCGTCTGACCGACGTCGATGTGCTTGGCGCCCAAGCGAATTGCGCGCGCCACACTCTCGGCCTGCTCGTCCGGATAGCCGCTCGTGAGGTCGAAGTGCATCCGGTTGGCCGTCACCTTGGGCCGGTCGCTGGGCACGAGACGCAGCCGGTATGCCGGCCTGTCGCCTCCGTCGGGCGCGGTGTCGCCGTAGGTGGCGTCCCCGACCTCCAGGGCGAGCCCGTCACCCGCGTCGTCGACCGGGCGCCAGCCCAGCAGCTCGGCCCAGAACCGCGCCTGCGCGGCAGGGTCGAGGGCGCGGAAGGTGATCGCGTGCAGCTCCGTTGCCATGCTCTCGACCGTAGGAGCGGTGCCGGTGGCGAGCAACGGAGTTTCCGCCGCCCACACGCAAAACCCCCGTTGCGCGGCATACCTCGGGTTGGTAACCCGGCGGAAACCGCGCAACGAGGGTTGTGCGAAACGGGTCAGGCGGTGGGGGAGCCGTTCTGGGCACCCAGGTCGCCCGCGCCGCCCGCCGGTGCGATCGCGAACTGGACGCTGCCCTGCTCGTCGACGCTGGCGTCGAGCACCTGGTCGGCGAGGGCCACGGCTGCGGTCTCGTCGAGGTAGACCTTCGCGCCGTCCTGCTCGACGAGCGCGTCGCCGGGCTGGCCCGACTCGGCGGTGGTGACGGTGAGGCCGCCGGACTCGGCGCCCTCCTGGCTGAAGCGGAGCCCTGAGTCGTCGCCCGGGAGGTTCTGGTCGACGAGGGTCTTGACGATCGTGCTGGCGTTGTCGGTGAGGGTGAGCACGGTGCTCTTCCTTCCCATGGAGGTCAGTGCCATTCCACCGTCACAAACGCCGGCGAAGGACACAAACCGGGTGTCCGCTGCGTGGGACGGGCAGCGAGGGCCACCCACGGCGTGCTGGGAAAGGGCAGGTCAGCCATCATGGGCGCATGACGACATACGAGATTCCGCGCCCGACCGAAGGCGACGTCGTGGACCTCATCCTCGACGACCACCGGCTGTTCGAGACCCTGCTGCGCGACCTGCGCGACTCCACCGCCGACCGCGAGGCCGCCCGCGCCGCGCTGTCGGCCGTCCTCATCGCCCATGGTGAGGCCGAGGAGGAGAAGGTCTACACCCAGCTGCGCCGCAAGGACGCCATCACCGAGCACGAGGCCGAGCACGGCGAGGAGGAGCACGCCGAGGGCAACGAGGCCCTGCTCGCCCTCCTGGAGTGCAAGGGCACCGACACCCAGAAGTTCGACGACGCCGTCGAGGAGCTCGCCACCGCCCTCAACCACCACATCGGCGAGGAGGAGCAGACGATCCTCAACCCGGCCCGCACCGACGTGTCCGAAGACGTCCGCCTGAAGCTGGGCAAGGAGTGGGCCAAGCGACGCAGCGAGCTGCTCGACGAAGACTGCGGCGACATCGAGAACGTCCGCCGCATCGTCAAGAAGGCCGAGCGCGAGGGCCTGCTCGACGACGACGAGGACTGACCCACCGAGTTGAGTGCCTGAGACCGACCCATGGGTAGGTCTCAGGCACTCAACTCGCTGCTAGCGTGCCTGCCGTGAGCGCCAACCCCCGCCGCGCCGTCTGCCCCGGCTCCTTCGACCCGATCACGCTCGGGCACCTGGACGTGGTCCGGCGGGCGGCCGCGCTCTACGACGAGGTCGTCGTGGCGGTGCTGCACAACCCCGCGAAGCAGGGCGTGTTCACACCCGAGGAGCGTCGCGACCTCGTCCTCGACACCTGCTCGGGGGTCGACGGCGTGCGCGCCGAGGTGTTCGCCAACCGTCTGCTCGTCGACGTCGCCCGCGACCTGGACGCCGGCGTGATCCTCAAGGGGCTGCGCAGCGGCAACGACTACGCCTACGAGCTGCCGATGGCGATGATGAACCGGCACCTGTCTGGCGTGGAGACCGTGTTCCTGCCGGCGGCGCCGGAGTTCGAGCACGTCTCGAGCTCGCTGGTCAAGGAGGTCGTGCGCTACGGCGGCGACGTCAGCGGCCTCGTCTCGGACCGCGTGCGCGACGCGCTGACGGAGCGCCTCCGCCCCCAGTGACGCCCGCAGCCACCCCAGCGGCGACCTCGACCAAGGGCGCGAAAACCTCACGGGCACAACGCTTTCGGCCCGACATCGAGGGCCTGCGAGCTGTTGCGGTGCTCCTTGTCCTGATCTACCACGCGGGCCTGCCCCTGCCGAACGGCTACTTCGGCGTGGACGTCTTCTTCGTGATCTCCGGCTTTCTCATCACGGGTCTGCTCGTCCGCGAGCTCACCACCACGGGCACCATCTCGTGGACCCGGTTCGTCGGCCGGCGCATTCGGCGCCTGCTGCCCGCGGCCGTGCTCGTCCTGGCCGTGACGGCGGCGGTCGGCTGGTTCGTCGTGCCCGGCCTGCGTCGCCGTGAGCTCGGTGGTGACATCGCCGCGGCGGCCCTCTACGTCGTCAACTGGAGGTTCGCCGCCAAGGACGTCGACCCACCCACCCTCGAGGTGCGCCAGTCGGCGGTGCAGCACTTCTGGAGCCTCGCGGTCGAGGAGCAGTTCTACGTCGTGTGGCCGCTGGCGCTCATCGCACTCGCCCTGGTCCTGCGCCGCCTCGGTCGCCGCCCCACGGTCGGCTGGGTCGCGGCGGTCCTCGCCGTGGTCGCCATCCCGTCGTTCGCGTATGCCGTGTGGCTGGCCCCGCTGGAGCCGTCGCGCGCCTACGTGGTCACCACGACCCGCGCCTGGGAGCTCGGCCTCGGGTGCGCCCTGGCGTTGTGGTGCGCTGTGGGACAAGGCAACTGGGGGAGTGGGCGCGTTGCGACGCTCACCCGTGCCGGCGTCGGCTGGGCGGGGCTCGCTGCCGTCGTCGCCAGCGCCCTGTGGCTGCCGAAGACCGGTGGGTACCCCGGGCCGCTCACCCTCGTCCCGACGGTCGGTGCCGCCGCCGTGATCTGGTCAGGCACCACCGGTGACCGCTGGGGACCGGTCCGGCTGCTCGGCACCGCGCCGATGGTGTGGATCGGCGGCCTGTCCTACTCCCTCTACCTCTGGCACTGGCCGGCCGTGATCCTCACCGAGTGGTGGCACCGCGGCCTGACCGGCCCGGAGAAGGTCGCGGTCGTCGTCGCCTCGGTGGTGCCGGCGTGGGCGTCCCACCGCTTCGTCGAGGCACCGATCCACCACAGCCGCGCCCTGGCCCGGCGGGCGCGACCGGTGCTGGCGCTCGGGCTGGGCCTGTCGCTGGCGGGAGTGGCGGTCGCCGCGCCGCTGCTGCTCGTGCCCTCGGCATTCCGCACCGCACCCGCGTCCGCCGCACGCCCGCCCGTCACCGAGCTCGGGGCCGCCACCCTCGGCACCCCTGCGCCCGGGCAACAGGGGGCCGGAACAGGAGCAGGTGACCCTGCGGCATACGACGTCGACGCCTGGGACTGGGTCGCCCCCGACCCGCAGCTCGCGGGCCGCGACCGCACCGACGCGGAGACGACACGCTGCCTCGCGAGCCCTGCCACCGTGCGGGCCAAGCGCTGCGACTTCGGCGACCCGACCGGGTCCGTAACGGTCGCCCTTGTCGGCGACTCGACGACGCTGCAGTGGCTGCCGGCGCTCCAGGAGCTTGCGGCACAGCGCGGCTGGCGGGTCGAGACCTACGCCAAGTCCGGGTGCGAGCTCGCCGCCGGCCGGGCGCAGCGGCGGGGCCTGGCCTACCCGCAGTGCGACCGCTGGAACGACGCCGTGATGGCGCGGCTGCGCGCCGAACCACCAGACCTCGTCGTCACCTCCGGCCACGCCACCACCGCGTGGGACGGGCGCCGACCGACGACCGCAGCCATGACCGCCGGGTGGGCGCAGCGCTGGCGCGAGCTGGCGGCGGCCGGCATACCCGTCGCGGTGCTGGGGGACAGCCCCGCCTCGCCCGGCGACGTCGATGTCTGCGCCGCCCGCAACGCCACCTCCCTGCGCCGCTGCGCCTTCGACCGCGACGCCGCGGTCACCGCCACCGCCCTGCCCCAGCAGCGTGAGGCCGTCGCTGCGGCCGCGACACCAGCAGTGCGGCTCGTCGACCTCACCGACTGGATCTGCCCGGGGGAGCGGTGCCCCCTGGTGGTCGGCAACGTCGCGGTCCACCGGCCCGCCGACCACCTCACCGCCACCTACGTCCGCACGCTCGCGCCCGTGCTCGGCCGCGCCCTCGACGAGCAGCTCACCGACCCAGCCGCCGACCCCGCCACCGGCCAGGTCGCGGGCCCGGGTGGTGCCGGGGCAGACTGACGGCAGCACGCGGCATACCTGCATTTGGGAAGGTGACCCGTGCTCAGGTAATCTCGTGCGTCGGTCTGCGTCTCATCCGAGGCCGGATCCGAGTCACTCGACGTCTGCTGGAGCCATGAACCACCTCGACCCCCGGTCCCCCTTGGTCTTCGACACCAAGAGCCTGGGTCGTCGTCCCGGTTCGATGGAGCAGGTCCAGCGCGTCGTCGAGGCACCCGCCGACCTCGGCACGGACGTCATCGCGGTGCCGCAGGGCGCCCCGATCGACTTGGACCTGCGGTTCGAGTCCGTCGTGGAGGGCGTGCTGGTCACCGGCTCGGCGAAGGCAGTCGCGACCGGCGCATGCGTGCGGTGCCTGGACCCCGTCGAGATCCCTCTCGAGGTGCGGTTCCAGGAGCTGTTCGCGTACGCCGAGCGCACCGCACACCACCGCGAGGTGGCGTCGGAGGACGACGAGGCAGACGAGCACCACCTCGAGGGCGACCTGCTCGACCTCGAACCGGTGCTCCGGGACGCGATGGTGCCTGCACTGCCGTTCCAGCCGGTGTGCCGGGAAGACTGCCCAGGGTTGTGCTCCGAGTGCGGAGCGCGGCTGGCGGACGACCCGGACCACCACCACGAAGTGATCGACCCCAGGTGGTCCGCGCTCCAGGCGCTGGCTGCCGACACCGAAGAGAAGAGGAACTGACGTGGCTGTCCCGAAGCGGAAGATGTCGCGCTCCAACACCCGTTCGCGCCGTGCGAACTGGAAGGCGACCGCGACCACGCTGACCACGTGCCCGCAGTGCAAGCAGCCGACGCAGCCCCACGTGGCCTGCCCGTCGTGCGGCTACTACAAGGGTCGTCACTACACGACCGCCGAGCGCACCGAGCACCAGGGCTGACCCCCTTGGGCTGCGCGTGAGTCCCTCCGGTCCGACTGGTATGCCGGACAGCGCGTCGCAGCGACCCGTCGCCGAGTTCGCCGCTCACCTCGTCGAGGTGACCGGGGCGCCCGTCGACGAGTCGCTGCTTTTGCGTGCCCTCACGCACCGCTCGTACGCCTACGAGAACGGTGGCCTGCCCAACAACGAGCGCCTCGAGTTCCTCGGCGACTCGGTGCTGGGTCTCGTGGTCACCGACACGCTCTACACCGCGCACCCCGACCTCGCGGAGGGGCAGCTGGCCAAGCTGCGCGCCGCCGTGGTGAACATGCGGGCGCTCGCCGACGTCGCCCGCACCCTCGGGCTGGGTGACCACGTCCGGCTCGGCCGCGGCGAGGAGGCGACCGGTGGCCGCGACAAGGCCTCGATCCTCGCCGACACGATGGAGGCCGTCATCGGCACCGTCTACCTGTCGGCGGGCATGGACCCGGCGGCCGTGCTGGTGCACCACCTGCTCGACCCGCTGATGGCCGAGTCGGCCACCCTCGGCGCCGGGCTCGACTGGAAGACCTCGCTGCAGGAGCTCGCCGCTGCCTCGACCCTCGGTGTCCCGGACTACCGGGTCGACGAGGAGGGCCCCGACCACGAGAAGACCTTCACCGCCCGCGCCGTCGTCGGCGATGAGGTGCTCGGTGAGGGCACCGGGCGGTCGAAGAAGGAGGCCGAGCAGCGCGCCGCCGAGCTGGCCTGGCGCTCGTTGTCGGCGCGCAGCCAGAAGCTCGGGACCGCCGGCTCCGACGGCAGCTCGGCCGCGGCCGACGACGGTGAGGACGACGTTCCCGCCGGGTCGCCCTCCTAGGCGACCACGCGGCATACCGACTCATGCCTGAGCTGCCCGAGGTCGAGGTGGTCCGTCGCGGCCTCGCCGACCACGTCGCGGGACGCACCATCGAGCGCGCCACCTTTCGCGGGACGCGCGTCGCGCGCCGCCACCTGGCCGGGCCCGAGGACCTGGGTGCGCGGCTGGCCGGCAACCGCGTCGAGCGGGTATGCCGTCGCGGCAAGTACCTCTGGCTGGTGCTCTCCGAGCCGGGTGGGGGTCGGCAGGGGCTCATCGCACACTTGGGGATGAGCGGGCAGCTGCTTGTCGAGGCGGCGGACGCACCGGACGAGAAGCACCTGCACGCGCGGTTCGTCTTCGCCGATGGTGGGCCGGAGCTGAGGTTCGTCGACCAGCGGACGTTCGGTGGGATGGCGCTGGCCGAGCTGACCTCCGACGACGTGCCGGAGACGATCGCGCACATCGCGCCGGACCCGTTCGAGGCGTCGTTCGACCAGGCCGCGGTGGTGAAGCGGATGAAGGGCAAGGACGTCGCCGTCAAGCGCGCGCTGCTCGACCAGACGCTCGTCGCGGGCATCGGCAACATCTATGCCGACGAGGCCCTGTGGCGCGCGCAGGTGCACGGGGAGCGGCTGTGCTCCTCGATCACCAAGCCGACGCTGTCGCGGGTGCTCGACCATGCGCGCGAGGTGATGGCGGCGGCGCTCGTCGCGGGCGGGACGAGCTTCGACTCGTTGTACGTCAACGTCAACGGGGCGTCGGGCTACTTCGACCGGTCGCTGCACGCCTATGGGCGCGAGGGGGAGCCGTGCGACCGGTGCGGCACCCCGATGCGGCGCGAGGCGTTCATGAACCGCTCGTCGTTCTCGTGCCCCCGCTGCCAGCCGCGCCCGCGTCCCCGCCCCCGACGCATCCAGACCCCCTGACTCGTTGCGTCTGCGTGAATGGCGGCTATGGCAACCATTGACGCAGACGCAAGCAGGCGCGAGGTGGCTGACACCGCGCGCCTGCCGGCGTACAACTGAAGGTATGGACGAGAACTCTCCGGCGCGGGCAGTCATCTGGGTGCACGGACGGGTGCAGGGCGTGGGGTTCCGCTGGTGGACCCGCGCCCGCGCGCTCGAGCTGGGCCTGGAGGGGCATGCCCGCAACGCCGGCGACGGCCGCGTCGAGGTCGTCGCCCAAGGGACGCCGGCCCAGATCCGCGAGCTCGTGGCGCTGCTCGAGGAGAAGCCGACCACCAAGCTGCGCCCCGGTGAGGTGCACACCTGCGTCACCACATGGGGTGTCGCCCGCGACGACGTGGAGGGCTTCGTCGAGAAGTGAGCTCCGCGGCATACCCGCCCCGCCTCCTCCATTGACCCCACCGAGGTGCCCTGTCACTCTGAGAGGTGGCCCCGTTCGGGGTGAGCCGCAGGTCATGACCCCGCCACCTGCGGATGAAGGAGTCGACATGGCCAAGGCCCTGGTGGGCTATCGCGTTGCTGTGGACCCGCGGCGCGAGCTCGAGACCGTGGAACTGCGCCGCCGGGTGCGTGACCTGGAGGCGCTGGTCGACCGGCTGCAACGCGACAACGACCAGCTGCGTGAGGATCTGAGACAGCCGGACGTCGTCGCCGCGGCCGCACCTACGATTGCCGGGTGAGTTCCCCCGCCTCCGAGCCGAACGCCACACCGACGCCGGCCGAGCTGCTGAGCCTGCGCGCCAGCATCGACAACATCGACGCCGCGCTCGTGCACCTGCTCGCCGAGCGCTTCAAGTGCACCCAGCGCGTGGGCGAGCTCAAGGCGCGCGAGGGTATGCCGCCCGCCGACCCCGCGCGCGAGGAGCGCCAGATCGCGCGGTTGCGGGCGTTGGCGGACGAGAGCGGGCTCGACCCCGAGTTCGCCGAGAAGTTCATCAACTTCGTCATCGCCGAGGTCATCCACCACCACGAAGCCATCGCCGACTCCACCGACTGACGCCGGGCGTCTCCCACGTACCCAGCGCCCCGACTCAGGCGTCACTTCAGTCACACGAGGCACAGGCAACGCAGGGGCGGGCGAGGTGCGTGGACCGGCTCACGCGCGCGGGTAGGGTTGCCCCGATCCACCGGGAGCCGCCCGCCGGCACCGGCCGCCACACCCGAGGAGCGACCCCGCTCGTGTACGTCAAGAGCCTGACCCTGAAGGGCTTCAAGTCCTTCGCCTCGGCGACCTCGATGCGCCTCGAGCCCGGCATCACGTGCATCGTCGGCCCCAACGGCTCCGGCAAGTCCAACGTCGTCGACGCGCTCGCCTGGGTCATGGGTGAGCAGGGTGCCAAGAGCCTGCGCGGCGGCAAGATGGAGGACGTCATCTTCGCCGGCACCGCCGGCCGCGCGCCGCTCGGTCGCGCCGAGGTCAGCCTCACCATCGACAACACCGACGGCGCCCTGCCGATCGACTACACCGAGGTCACCATCAGCCGGACGATGTTCCGCAACGGTGGCTCGGAGTACGCCATCAACGGCACCTCCTGCCGACTGCTCGACGTCCAGGAACTGTTGTCCGACAGCGGAATCGGCCGCGAGATGCACGTCATCGTCGGCCAGGGCCAGCTCGACACCGTGCTGCGCGCCACCCCCGAGGAGCGCCGCGGGTTCATCGAGGAGGCCGCCGGGGTCCTCAAGCACCGCAAGCGCAAGGAGAAGGCGCTGCGCAAGCTCGAGGCGATGGAGGCCAACCTCACCCGCGTCACCGACCTCACCGGTGAGATCCGGCGCCAGCTCGGCCCGCTCGGGCGCCAGGCCGAGGCCGCGCGCAAGGCCGCGATGGTGCAGGCCGATGCCCGCGACGCCCGGTTGCGCCTGCTCGCCGACGACCTGGTCCAGCTCACCTCCACCCTCGAGCAGGAGGTCGCCGACGAGACCGCCCTGATCGCCAAGCGCACCGAGGTCGAGGAGGGGCTCGCGGACGCCCGGTCCCGCCTCCAGACCCTCGAGCAGCGCGCCGCGGAGGCCGCGCCCGAGCTCAACCGCGCGCAGGAGCGCTGGTTCGCCCTCCAGCAGCTGCGCGACAAGCTCACCTCGACCGAGTCCCTCGCCGCCGAGCGCGTGCGCCTCCTCTCCCAGGACACCCAGGACGAGCAGACCACCGGCCGTGACCCCGAGGAGCTGCGCGCGCAGGCCGCCGAGGCGCGCAAGCAGGAGGAGAACCTGCTCGCCGAGGTGCGCGACGCCAAGGCCGCACTCGAGGCGGCCGTCGCCGGCCGCGAAGAGCTCGAGCGGGCGTATGCCGCGGAGCAGCAGCGCCTCCAGCGCCTCGCCCGTGCCGCCGCCGACCGTCGCGAAGGGTTGGCCAAGCTCGCCGGACAGGTCGGAGCGCGCAAGAGCCGGATCGAGGCCGGGGAGGCCGAGATCGGGCGCCTGCGGGGCATCGTGGAGCAGTCGCTCGAGCGTGCCCGTGTCGCCGAGAAGGAGTTCGCCGGGCTCGAGGCCTCGGTGGCCGTCGACGAGGAGGGCGAGGAGGGGCTGGACTCGACCTACGAGACCGCCGCCGCCAAGCTCGAGGAGATCGAGGCCGAGGTCGAGCAGCTCCGGGAGGCCGAGCGCACCGCCGAGCGTGACCGCACCACCGCCGCCGCCCGGCTCGAGGCGCTCGAGCTGAGCCTGTCGCGCAAGGACGGAGCCGCCACACTCCTGGCCGCAGCCGACTCCCGCCACGGCATCGTCGGGTCCGTCGCCTCGCTGCTGCAGGTCAGTGGTGGGCACGAGGTCGCCATCTCCGCCGCGCTCGGTTGGGCCGGCGACGCGCTCGCGGTCGAGTCGGTCGATGCGGCTGCTGCCGCCATCACCACCCTGCGTGACGACGACGCCGGACGGGCCGCCTTCCTGGTCGGCCAGACCGCCGTCACCTCCGACCCGGGTTCGTGGCCGGCCCTCGACGGCAGCGCCGTGTGGGCCCGCGAGGTCGTCGAGGCCCCCACCACCGTCCGTCCCGCGGTCGAGCAGCTGCTCGACCGGGTCGCCCTGGTGCCGGATGCCGCAGCCGCTGCGGCGCTCGCCGCCCGCGGGGAGGGCATCACCGCCGTCACCTCAGACGGCGACGTGTTCGCGCCTGGCTGGGTCCGTGGTGGCAGCACGAGCGCACCCAGCCTCATCGAGATCCAGTCGGCGGTCGACGAGACACGCGACCGGGTCGCCGACGCCACTCGCCGCGGGGAGCAGGCGCGCTTCGCGCTCAACGCGGCCCAGGAGAAGCACCGCACCATCAACGACGAGGTCGAGAGCGCCCTCGAGGCGCTGCACGAGTCCGACGCGAAGATGGCCGCCGTGGCCGAGCGGCTCGGCCACCTCGGCGCAACCGTCCGCTCCGCCAAGGCCGAGGCCGAGCGCACCGAGCGCGCGATCGCCGACGCCGAGGCGGCGCTGGAGAACGACCGCACCGAGCTGGCCGCCCTCACCGAGCGGCTCGACGAGGCCAGCACCGAGCCGGCCGAGGCCGAGGAGCCCAGCACCGACGAGCGTGACCGGCTCGAGCTGGAGGCCAGCCGGGCCCGCACCGGCGAGACCGAGCTGCGGCTCACGCTGCGCACCAAGGAGGAGCGGGCCCGCGCCCTCAAGGGTCGCGCCGACTCCCTCGAGGGTGCCGCCCGCAACGAGCTCGCCGCCCGGGAACGGTTGGCCGCTCGCCAGGAGCGCCGCAAGCGCGAGGCGACCGTGGCCCAGGCAGTCGCCCACGGGGCGGCATACGCGGCCACTGTCATCGCGGACGCCCTCGACACGGCCGCCCGACAGCGCGCGGCGGCCGAGCGGGAGCGCACCGAACGCGACACCGAGCTGGCGCAGGTGCGACGTGGCGTCGCCGCCCTCCAGGACGAGCTGCGCGACCTCACCGACACCGTCCACCGTGACGAGGTCGCCCGCACCCAGCAGCGGCTGCGGATCGAGGCGATGCAGGCCAAGGCGGTCGAGGAGCTCGGCATCGAGCCCGAGGTGCTGATGGAAGACTTCGGTCCGCACCAGCTCGTGCCGCACGTGCCGGGTCCCGACGACGACCCCGAGGTCGAGGTCGAGCCGGTGGCCTACGTGCGCGAGGTGCAGGAGAAGCGGCTGCGCAAGGCCGAGCGGGCGCTCAATGCGCTCGGCCGCGTCAACCCGTTGGCGCTGGAGGAGTATGCCGCGCTGGAGGAGCGCCACAAGTTCCTCACCGAGCAGCTCGAGGACCTGAAGAAGTCCAAGCGCGACCTGCTGGACATCGTCCGCGAGGTCGACGAGCGGGTGGAGCGGGTCTTCACCGAGGCATACCACGACACGGCGGCGCAGTTCGAGCAGGTGTTCTCACGGCTGTTCCCCGGCGGTGAGGGGCGGCTCACGCTCACCGACCCGGCCAACATGCTCACCACCGGCATCGAGGTCGAGGCCCGCCCGCCCGGCAAGAAGATCAAGCGCCTGTCGCTGCTCTCCGGTGGCGAGCGGTCGCTGGTGGCGGTCGCGCTGCTGGTCTCGATCTTCAAGGCCCGGCCCAGCCCGTTCTACATCATGGACGAGGTCGAGGCCGCGCTCGACGATGCCAACCTCGGCCGCCTCATCACGCTGTTCGAGGAGCTGCGCGACTCCAGCCAGCTCATCGTCATCACCCACCAGAAGCGCACGATGGAGGTCGCGGACGCGCTCTATGGCGTCTCGATGCGTGGTGACGGCGTGACGACCGTGGTGTCGCAGCGGATCCGGGACGTGGCTGCGCAAAGCGCGTAGCAGACGGCGCGCCCGATTTGGGCAAACGCCCTGCGCAAGGCACCCTAGTGCCATGGTCGCGCTCATCATCGGCATGCTCATCTGCATCGCGCTGGCTGTTGCCGTCGTTGCGCTGGTGGCCATCCCCGCCCGCCGTGAGGGCCGCGACATCCTCACCCCGCAGGGCGAGGAGCTCATGACGCTGGCCAAGGAGAAGACCGAGTCGGCCATCGGCCGGACCGGTGACGCCCTGTCCACCGCCAAGGACAAGGTGTCCGACACCGTCGGGTCCGTCGGGTCCGACAGCAGCGCCGGCGACGCCGGCCGCCACCGCGCCGGCTGAGCGCCCGCGGACGCCAGCCCGCGGCATACCTGGTCCCTCACGTCTGCGCTGGCCGCGCGGCAATCTCGGGGCCGGTCGTCAGTTCTCCAGGACCTCGACCCGGCCGGTGTTGCCATCCACCCGGATCAGCTGTCCGGTCCGGATCGTCGTGGACCCGTCACCCGTGCCGGTGACGGCCGGGAGGCCGTACTCGCGGCAGACGATGGCTGCGTGGCTCATCATGCCGCCGATGTCCGTGACGGTCGCCGTGATCCTGCCGAAGATCGGACCCCACGACGGCGCGGTGTAGGTGGTGACGAGGACCTCACCGTCCTGCACCTCGCTCAGCTGGTCGGCGTGGTGGACCACTCGCGCCCGCGCCTCGACGACCCCCGGGGAGGCAGCCAGGCCCGTGATGGCGAGGTCGTCGCGGTCGTCAGCGAGCCACTGCCGGACCTGTTCGGGGGTGATGCCCCAGAGCATCTGCGTCAACGGCTCGGTGATCTGTTCCGGCGGGGTGTTGAGCGCAGGCTGCGGACGTCGGGCGTCCAACGCCTCGAAGATCCTCCTGCGTCGCTCGATCTCCGTCGGCCAATAGGTCGGGCCGCTCGCCGGCGCGCCGACGGCCCACCCCGCCACCAGGTCGAAGATGGCGTCGCGCACCTCCCCACGGTCCAGGTAGAGCAGGTCCCCCTCGTCCTGCCAGAACCCCGCCGCCACGAAGAGGCGGGACAGCTCCCGCACCTTGCGCCAGAAGACGCCCATGGTCCAGTGCTCGATGTAGAAGTTGTGGTTCTCGACGTACGGGTAGGCGGTGGTGGCCAGGGCGAGCTTGGCGTCGAACTCCGCGGTCTGATCCGCGTCCAGCAGTGCGCGGTACTCCGCGATGATGCGGTCTCGCTCGGCCGTCAGCTGGTCGAGGGGACGTTGGATCTGCTGCCCCTCGTCCACCCGGCGGATGTAGTCCTTGATGTAGGCCAACGGGATCTCCTGGTGCTCCAGCCAGTACTTGTCATGGCCGTAGAAGCCGTTGCCGACCGTGAAGTTGAACCACGGGTCCTGGGCGGCCTCGTAAGCCGCGAGCCACTCTTCGCCGCCGGCGTCGCGGATGGCCTGGAGCGTCCCGTCGACGTCGTCAGTGTCGGTGAAGGCGGACTGGAGCTCGGACTCGACCGCCATGAGCGCCAAGCGTTTCAGCTCGTCATCCGGTCGGAAGAGCTCCATGTCGACTCCCTGCACCATCTTGGCGACGGCCTGCTCGGGAATGTCCGGGAAGGCATCCTTGGCGAAGGTGAACAAGTCGAGGTAGGCGAGGTAGTCGAGGTTGAGGAACTCGAAGTGGTACTGCCAGTTCTGGTAGGTCAGCTGGATCAGCCGGTCGTAGTTCTCCAGGAGGACTTCGGACCCGTCCGTCGCCTTGCCGGAGACGATGTCGTCGAACGGCATCATCTCCGGTAGTGGCGCGAAGCTCAGCCGCTCCATCTCGGCGATCGTCGAACGCACCTTGCCGCGCCACCGGTCCAGCAGGTCCTCCCAGTTGCGGTAGTAGTGCCCGGACCGCCTCTCGAACTCGGGTACGCGTGAAGTGATCTCGTCCTCGGGGACGGGCACGGGACTCATGTAGAGGTAGCCGAGGTGGATCTTGAACTCGATGCCGTTGGCCGGCGGGACCAGCAGGTGACGGGTGTTGTACTGCCCCAGGCACTTGAGGGCGAACTCCGCGACGCCGGTCTCGAACGGTTTGAACGCCGTCGGCCAGTGGTACCTGTCGCAGAACCAGAACTTCTCCTCGCTGCCGGGGGAGTTCGCGAAGAGCAGGTGGTAGGGGTACAGCTCGTCCCAGCCTTCGGCGCCCGGGGGGACCGTCAGCTCCGAGGGTCTGGGGAAGGACTTCAGGGCAGGAATGGGGTTCTGAGTCCTTTCGCCCGCCTTGGGTCCGGACGAGTGGACGGTCTCGGGACGTGACTGCAGGAGCAGCAGGTCAGAGCCCGCAGGCAGGTCGGCGTCGAAGGCGAACTCGATGTCTTGCGCACAGCCGTGGTGCTGCTCGGCCCTCTTGGCCAGGGTGGCGACCGCCATCAGCTCGTCGTCGGTGAGGCATCGGACCGATCGACGTTCGGGCCCCACCTCACGCTCGATGAGTGACCTCGACGCGGGGTCGGGCACGAGCTCGGCGCGCTTGTCACCGACCGTCTCCCGCACGACGGTGAGCATCACCTTGTCCAGGAGCATGTTGTCGGGGGTCACCTGGCCCGACACGACCAGCTCCCCGAGGCCCCACGAGGCTTCGACGACGATCTTGGAACGGTCGCCGTTGGCTGGGTCCACGGTCATCGCCACGCCCGCGATCCGGGCGTTGACCATCTTCTGCACGGCCACTGCCATCGACAGGTCGTCCTCGGCGATGCCGTTCGTGAGCCGGTAGGTGACAGCCCGGCTGGAGTAGAGCGACGCCCAGCAGCGGCGCAGGTGTTGCTGCACGGTGTCGTAGCGGGTCAGCCAGAGATAGGTGTCGTGCTGCCCGGCGAAGCTCGCGCCCGGCAGGTCCTCGGCCGTGGCAGACGACCGCACCGCAACCGGCACGTCCCCGTGGCAGCGGGCCATCAGCTCGTCGTAACCCGCCCGGAGGACGCGCTGCAGGTCGGCGGGGACGTCACGGGACTCGATCGACTCGCGAATGGAGGTGCAGACGGCGTCGATGCGCGTCAGGTCAGCTGCGTCGATCTCGGCGAGCTGGGCCTTGATCTGCGCCCGCAGCCCGGTGCCGTCCATGAAGTCGTCGAAAGCCCTCGTGGTCACGGCGAAGCCGGGTGGGACCGGCATACCCGCCGTTGTCGACGAGACGAGGGAGGCGCACTTGCCGCCGAGGAGCTGCGGGTCGGGGTCGCGGCCGCTGTCGAAGAAGACGACGTAGTCGTTCATGCGCACACTTCGCACGCAGGCAGGACGGCGGCGACCACGCCGCATGCTAACGCGCCCATCGGCTCAGCACCCGTGGCCCGACGGCCCGTTGGACCGCCGGGCCGTCGGGCCACGCATGTCAGTCGACGGCGGCCGGCGCGCGCACGGCGTCCAAAGCAATGTCGGTGAGCATGTCCTCCTGGCCGCCGACCAACCGCCGCTTGCCGGCTTCCATCAGCAAGGCCCTGGCGTCGATGCCATACCGCTCGCCCACAGCCTCCGCATGTCGCAGGAACGAGGAGTAGACCCCGGCATACCCGAGCGTCAGCGTCTCGCGGTCCACCTGGACGGGCCGATCCCGCAGGGGCCGCACCAAGTCGTCGGCCGCGTCCTGCAGGGCGAACAGGTCGCAGCCATGGTCCCAGCCGAGCAGGTCGGCGACGGCCACGAACGCCTCCAGCGGGCAGTTGCCCGCCCCGGCACCCTGACCCGCAAGGGCGGCATCGACGCGCGTGACGCCTTCCTCCACCGCAACGACGCTGTTGGCAACCGACAGCGACAGGTTCTCGTGGGCATGGATGCCGATCTGCGTGGCGTCGTCCAGGACGTCGCGATAGGCGCGCACCCTGTCGCGGACCCCGTCCATGGTGAGTCGGCCACCGGAGTCGGTGACGTAGACGCAGTGCGCGCCGTAGGACTCCATGAGCTTCGCCTGGGCGGCCAGCGCGGCCGGCTCGGCCATGTGGCTGAGCATGAGGAAGCCGGACACGTCCATGTCCAGCTCGCGAGCGGTCGCGATGTGCTGCGCCGACACGTCCGCCTCGGTGCAGTGGGTGGCCACCCGAACCGAGCGCACACCCAGCCGGTGGGCCTCTTTGAGGTCCTCGATGGTCCCGATGCCGGGCAGCAGCAAGGTGGTCAGGACGGCATTGCGGATGTTGGCAGCCGCTGCCTCGATCCACTCGGCGTCCGTGTGGCTGCCGGGTCCGTAGTTGACCGAGCCACCGGCGAGCCCGTCGCCATGCGCGACCTCGATCGCCGACACACCTGCTGCGTCGAGCGCAGCGACGATCGTGCCGACGTCCGCAGGGTCGACTCGGTGCCGGAGCGCGTGCATGCCGTCCCGGAGGGTCACGTCCTGGACGTACAGTGGGCCGCCCATCACGCACCCACCGGCTGCCGGGCGTCCATGCTCTCCGCGGCGCGGATCGCCGCCGAGGTCATGATGTCGAGATTGCCTGCATAGGCGGGCAGGTAGTGGGCGGCGCCCTCGACCTCCAGGTAGATGGCCACGCGGGTGCGGACCGGTCCGGCGCCGACACCCACGAGTGTGTGAACCGGCTCGTCGCTTCCGACCGACGTGAACTGGACCTCCTGCTTCACGCGGTAGCCGGGGACGTACTGCTGCACCCTTGCGGCCATCTCCCCGACGGAGGTCCTGATCTCCTCCAGCTGCGCCGGGTCCGCGGTGGCCACGAGGCAGTACACCGTGTCGCGCATGATCATCGGCGGATCGGCGGGATTGAGGATGATGACGGCCTTGCCACGCCGTGCACCCCCAACCTGCTCGATGGCGGCCGAGGTGGTCTCGGTGAACTCGTCGATGTTGGCACGCGTGCCGGGACCGGCGGACTTGGACGCGATGGAGGCGACGATCTCGGCATACGGCACGTCGACCACGCGCGACACCGCCGCGACCATGGGGATCGTCGCCTGGCCGCCACAGGTCACCATGTTCACGTTGGGGGCGCCGGCGTGCTGGGTGCCGTTGACCGCTGGCACGACGTAGGGGCCGAGGGCCGCGGGTGTGAGGTCCACGAGGCGCTTTCCGTGGGGCGCCAGAGCCTTCGCGTTCGCGACGTGAGCCTTGGCCGAGGTGGCGTCGAAGACCACCTCGATCTCGTCGAAGCCAGGCATCGCGATCAGCCCCTCGACGCCCTCGTGGGTGGTGGGGATGCCGAGGCGCGCAGCTCGTGCCAGCCCGTCGGACTGCGGGTCGATGCCGACCATGGCGCCCATCTCGAGCGCGGTGGTGGTGCGCAACACCTTGAACATCAGGTCGGTCCCGATGTTGCCGGAACCGATGATGGCAACCTTGGCCTTGTTCATCTCTCTCCCTCGCTCGCAAACGACACAGCTACTGATCCGAGTGGCTCGATGTCCGCGCGGATCGTCATGCCGGGAGTGACCGGCACCATCGGGCCGAGCGCCCCTGACAGCACGATCTGCCCGGCTCGGAGCGGGTCGCCGACATCGCGTGCCGTGCGTGCCAGCCAGACGAGTGCGTTGATGGGGTCACCCAGACATGCCGCCCCATTGCCTTGGGACACAAGGCGGTTGCCGTCGTACATCGACATCCGCACGTCGGCCGGGGTGAAGTTCTCGAGACTGCGCCGTGACTCGCCCAACACGAAGAGTCCACTGGAACCGTTGTCGGCGACGGTGTCGTAGATGCTGATGTCCCAGTCGGCGATCCGGCTGTCCACGATCTCCAGGGCCGGGGCTGCGTAGTCGATCGCGGCCCTCGCCTGTGCGTAGTCGAGGTCGCCGGCATCCAGGTCCGACTTCAGCACGAAGGCGACTTCGGCCTCCACCTTGGGGGCGATCAGGCGCCCGAACGGCACGGTGCGCCTGCCCGAGACGTCCATGTCGGCGAAGAGCACGCCGTAGTCGGGCTGGTCGACGCCGAGCTGCTGCTGTACGGCCGTTGACGTGAGCCCGACCTTCCGGCCCACCACCACGCCGCCCCTGGCCTCTCGTCGCCTGGCCAGGACCTGTTGGACCGCGTAGGCCATGGACAGGTCTTCGCCGATCATCGTGCGGATGGGTGGCACGGGCTCGTGGTTGCGCTCGGCCGTCTCCAGCACCGCCGCCAGGGCCTCGAATGCGCCGGTGGTCATCGTGCGTCCCGAGGTTCGGTGAGGAAGTCTTCGACCAGGCGGACGAACCGCGCCGTCTGCTCGATCTGCACCCAGTGTCCGCACCGCCCGAACACGTGCAGCTGCGAGTCGTCGATCAGCTCGTTGATGCGGATGCTGTTCGTCACGGGGATGACTTCGTCGTCCCTTCCGTGCACGACGAGCGTGGGAGTGCCGATGGCGCGGATCTGCTCCTCGGGGAGCGCGAGTCGGCCGATGCCTTCCTGTCGGGGGGCGGGGAACATCGCCGAGAACGACTCCTGCGCTCCTGGCCGAACCGACGCCCGGTAGCGCAGCTGCGCCAGCTCGTCGGTCGCGATCGACTTGTCGTAGGCGAAGATGTCGAGCAGCCTGCGCATCGCGGGGACCGATGGCTCGTAGCCCCAGACCGCGTCCAGACCAGCGGTGAGGGGAAAGTCGACGCCGACACTGCCCATCAACACCAGGCGGTCCACCCGCTCGGGGGCCCGCGCCGCGAGGTGCATTGCGAGGCCCCCACCGAAGCTGTTGCCGACGATGGACACCCGGTCCAGCCCGAGCGCATCGAGGAACCCGATGAGGTGGTTGAGCCACGCGTCGAGCGAGTAGTCGAAGCCGTCCGGCGCCTCGGTGTAACCGAAGCCCACGATGTCCGGTGCGATGGCACGCACCGACGTGCTGAGCTCGGGCAGCACGAGGCGCCAGTTGGCCCAGGCCGTGACGCCGGGCCCGGATCCGTGGATCAGCAGGACCGGGGTGCCGGTGCCGTAGTCGTGGTAGTTCGTCGCGATGCCGGCGACGTCGACGGTGTCGCCGACCTCCGGATTCGCTGTCGTGGTTTCGGCTTCGGCGCTCATGAGCGGGCTCCCGTTGTGTTCGTCGCTGCGACGTCGCCGCTGCCGGCGACCAGCCCGACGATGAAGTCCTCCAACGCCTCGGCGTCCATCAGCTTGTGCCGGGTCGCGGTCGGGTCGAGCGGGAGCGAGCTGCCCAGGAGCTCACCGATCGACCGGCCGTGATCGAAGCGGGTGGCAAAGCGAGCCCAGTGCTCGCCGACCCGGACGTCGAAGACCTGGTCGAGGCTGCCGCTGTGGTCCTCCAGCTCCAGGACCGGCCGGCCGGCGGCGGACAGCACTGCGTTCGCCTCGCACACCAGCTGCTCGGCATAGGCCCGGTTCTCGACCTGCTCGTGGGCGCCCTGGCCGGTGCTGAGGTAGTCGGACTCCACGACACGCACGGCCGGGACACTTCCGCCGGCACGCACCGCGTCCTCGATGCGATCCATGAATTCGGTCATCTTCATCCCAATCTCGACACGCCATCACTGTGTGCGCCCCACTGTGCGCCGACGCCCGGGGCCGGCGAAATCTCCGTTCCGCCCTCGGGAACACCGTTCCGCGATCGCGTGAGACGGCGCCCACAGTGGTGCTCGACCGAAGGAGGATCTCGTGCAATACGAATTGCGTCAGAACACGATTACCCCGCGACGCCAGACCTTTCAGGCGCTCATCGAGCGCTTCGGCGACGTGCCGGCCACCCGGTACCAGGAAGGAACGGTCGCGATCCAGCCGACCGAGAACTTCCACTACCGGCCGCAGTGGGATGCGACCCGCCAGATCTACGACCCCGCCTTCACGGCGCTGCGGCTGAGCGACCCCGAGGGCTTCGTCGACCCGCGCCAGTACTACTACGCGCCCTACGTGACCGCCCGGGCCAACCTGCACGAGGCCTTCGGCAAGGCGCTCGACTACATCGACCAGCGCCAGATGTTCGGTCGCCTGCCCGAGCCGTGGTCGACGGTGCTGCGCGAGATCGTCGTGCCGTTGCGGCACGCGGAGTCCGGTGCGCAGCTCATCACCGTGAACGGCGCGAGGTTCGCCTGGGGCACTCCGATCGCCCAGTGCCTGTCGTATGCCGCCTACGACCGGATCGGGTCTGGCGCAGATGCTCAGCCGGGTCGGGATCTCAGTCGCAGACGGCACCGACGAGGCGCTCACGGCCGCGAAGTCGTTCTGGGTGGACGACCCACGGCTGCAGCCGCTGCGCCGGCTGGTCGAGGAGCTGATGGCCGACGGGGACTGGGCGGTCGGAGTCATGGGGCAAGACCTGGTCGACCAGATCCTCTACCCCGTCCTCTACCGACGACTCGATGACGCCGCGATCATCGGCGGGGCCGCGCCGTACAGCCTGGTCACCCAGCACCTGATCGCCTGGTACGCCGACCAACGCAAGTGGCTCGACGCGCTCTACCAGGCGTGGGCGACCGACCCGGAGCACGGTGCGGCCAACGTGACGGTCCTGGGCCGCTGGCTCGACGAGTGGCTGCCCCGGGCACAGTCCGCGACCGCGCCCCTGCTGGAGTCGATCGACCAGCTGCTCGGCGGGGACGCCGGCGCCCAGGAGGCCGGTGCAGCCGAGGTCGCTGACATCCGGGAGCGCTTCACGGCGCTCGGCCTCCCGGGCACCCAGACCGAGGAGGTCTCGTCATGAGCGACACCCGAGTTCGCAACGTCGGTGTCGACCTGCAGGACGCGAACGAGGAGAACCTGCGGCTGGTGCAGGCCATCGTGGCAGACAACGACGGCGCCCAGGTGACGCGCATGCCCGGCCTGGTCCGGGTGCAGGTCCCGTCGTGCATGACCATCCGCCGAGAGACCGTCGAGACCCACCTGGGACGCGAGTGGGAGACACCCGAGTTCCAGCTGGCCATCGTCTCCTACTTCGGTCACATCTCCACGTGGGAAGACGACGAGATCGTCATCAAGTGGGACCACTGACTCATCGTTGCCATTCGCAGAAAGGACTCAGGCCGTGGCCAGAAAGCTCAGCATGAAACAGCGCTATGCGGCGCTGACGCGTGACCTCGACTGGACGCCGAGCTACGTGGACGAGGAGAAGCTGTTCCCGTACACCCGGTTCGAGGGAATCAAGGTGAACGACTGGGCCGCCTGGGAGGACCCCTTCCGGCTCACCGTCGACTCCTACTACAAGTACCAGGCGGAGAAGGACAAGCGGCTGTATGCCGTGATCGACAGCTTTGCGCAGGGGCAGGGGCACCTGAGCCTGTCGGATGCGTCATACATCAACGCGATGAAGCTGTTCATCCAGGGCGTCACTCCGATCGAGTATGCCGCGAACCGACACTTCTCGTTCCTCGCTCGGCACTACAACGGTCCGGGGCCGCGGTTTGCCGCGCTCTGCCAGTCGGTCGACGAGCTGCGCCACACCCAGACCGAGGCGCACACGCTGTCGGCATACAACAAGTACTACGGCGGGTTCCACAGCTGGCCCAAGCAGTTCGACCGGGTCTGGTACCTCTCGGTGCCCAAGTCGTTCATCGAGGACGCCATGGCGTCGGGCCCGTTCGAGTACCTGATCGCCGTCAGCTTCTCGTTCGAGTACCTCCTCACGAACCTGCTGTTCGTGCCGTTCATGAGCGGAGCCAGCTTCAACGGCGACGTGCCCACGATGACGTTCGGCTTCTCGGCGCAAAGCGATGAGAGCCGCCACATGACGCTCGGTCTGGAGGCGATCAAGTTCCTGCTCGAACAGGACGAGGCGAACGTGCCGATCATCCAGAAGTGGATCGACAAGTGGTTCTGGCGCGGGTACCGGCTCGTCTCGTTGATCGCGGCGATGCTCGACTACATGCTGCCCAAGAAGGTCATGAGCTGGAAGGAGTCCTTCGAGCTCTACTTCGAGGAGCAGATGCTGGAGGGCCTGTTCAAGGACCTGGAGTTCTACGGGATCCGTCCGCCGGCTGACGTGGCCGTGGCCATCGCGGAGAAGGAGCACTACTCCCACCAGGCCTACTGGACGCTCTACCAGTACAGCTACGCCGCCGGGTTCACCACGACCATCCCCGACGCCGAGCACCTGGACTGGCTGTCCGCGCAGTACCCGGACACGTTCGACAAGTACTACCGCCCGCTGTGGGAGAAGGCCGCGAAGATCGAGGCCGACGGCGGTCGCTTCTTCAACACTGGTCTGCCGCAGCTGTGCCAGGTCTGCCAGCTGCCCATGCTGTTCACCGAGGTCGACGACCCCGAGGTCGTGGCGGTCCGCGACACGGTGTTCGAGGGCGAGCGCTACCACTTCTGCTCCGACGGCTGTGCGCGCATCTTCGCCGACGAACCCGAGAAGTACGTCCAGGCGTGGCTGCCCGTCCACCAGATCCTCCAGGGCTCCTGCGGCGGCCCGACGCTGCCGGAGGTGCTCGCCTGGTACGGCTTCCAGGACGGGGACTCGGGGGAGTACGTCGGCTCGGCCGACCAGATCGACTGGCAACAGTGGCATTCCGACGAACCGGTGAGGAGCTGACCATGCCCGTGACTGCGCTCTACCCCGAGTACAAGTACCCCTCACGGAGCCGCCAGGAGCTGTACGGCGACGACATCCTCGTGCACGTCGGCCTTCGCGGGAACCGCCTGTTCGCGGCACCGTCCACCCACCGTGTTCCACCGGCGATGACCTTCGCCGCGTTCCTGACCGACATCGTCACGCCGTGGGTCTCCAGTGACCCGGAGCTGGACCCGCAAGGGTTGCGCGGCTGGACCCTGGACGGCTCGGCCATCACACCCGAGGACACCGCGACCCTCGCGGACCTCGGCGTCGGCCACAAGAGCCTGCTGACCTTCGAGGCCTGACATGGCCGCCATCCGCGTGCTCCCCGACGACGTCACCGTCGACTCCCGACCCGGTGAGACAGTGCTCGACGCCCTCTCCCGGTCGGGCTTCGGATACCGGACCGGCTGCACGCGTGGCGGCTGCGGCATCTGCAAGGTCGACCTTCGCCAGGGGTCCGTTTCGTACACGGCGGCCACGGTCAGCGACCAAGTGCTCCCACCCGACGAGCGGGCGGCCGGCACCTGCCTCAGCTGCCGGGCCGTACCCGACGGCGACCTCACCATCGAGCTTCGCAACGAGCGGCTTCGCCGGCTCAACCCCTACCTGACTGCGCGGTTCGAATCCACCACCAAGAAACAAGTCCTGCGGAACGAAAGGAAAAGACCATGGGAGTGATGCGACTGGGTTACGTGCACACACGCGTGACTGATCTGGACGATGCACGGAGGCACTACGGCGACACCCTCGGGATGAAGGCCGTCCACACCGAAGCGGACCGTGTCTACTTCAAGGCATGGGACGAGTTCGACCATCACTCCGTGGTGGTCGAGGAGGGCGGCGTCGGCCTGGTGAAGATGGGCTACAAGGTCGCCACGTCCGACGACCTCGACCTGTTCGAGCGACGGGCACAACAGTTCGGGTGCCTGACCGAGCGGATGAGCAGGGGTGACAACGTCGGCATCGGCGACGGGGTGCGGATCGTGCTTCCGTCGGAGCACGTGCTCGAGCTCTACAACGAGGCGGAGTACCTCGGCAGCGAGGTGGGCCTGGTCAACCCGGCACCCTTCCCGCGCCACCTCGTGGGAGTCGGTGTGCCGCGGATCGACCACTGCCTGGTGACCGCCGAGGACCCGGACACCCTCGAGCGGTTCTTCAGCGAGGTGCTGGACTTCCGGGCCGCGGAACGCGTCGTGGAGGACCTCGACGGTGGCGGCCTGCTCGGCTCCTGGATGTCGTGCACCACCACTCCGCACGACATCGCTTTCATCAAGGGTCCGAACGGCAAGCTGCACCACTTCGCGTACGAGCTGAGTGACTGGTACGCGATCAAGAACGCCGGCGCGATCTTCACCATGGACGACGTCCCGGTGGACGTGGGGCCGACCCAGCACGGGATCACCCGTGGGGAGACCGTCTACTTCTTCGACCCGGCCGGCAACCGGAACGAGGTCTTCTCCGGCGGCTACGCCGTCTTCCCGGACACCCCGACCAAGACGTGGACCGTGGACCAGCTCGGCACCGGCATCTTCTACATCGGCCGTGAGCTGAGCGAACGCTTCACGTCCGTCCTCACCTGAGAGGGGTGACTGTCGTGGCAGGCACCTACCGAGTCACGGTCGAACCACTGGGAAAGGAGGTCGAGTGCGCCGAGGACCAGCCGATCCTGGAGGCGTGCCTCCGGGCCGGCGTCTGGCTACCCCACTCGTGCACGCACGGGACCTGCGGCACCTGCAAGGCGGAGGTGCTGGACGGCGACGTCGACCACGGTGCCGCATCCTCGTTCGCCCTGCTGGACTTCGAGCGTGACGAGGGCAAGGCACTGCTGTGCTGCGCCATGCCGCGTTCCGACGTGACGATCGAGGGCGACGTGGACGCGGAAGAGGGAGTGGTCTTCCACCCCGTCCGGGACTTCGTCGGCACGGTGACGGTGCTCGAGGACGTGGCAGTCGACACCCGCAGGCTGGTGCTGGAGCTGGACCAGGAGATCGACTTCAACCCCGGTCAGTACGTCCAGGTCACCGTTCCGGGCAAGGACGTGGTCCGCACCTACTCGATTGCCAGCCCCCCGTCGCAGCGCAACAGCATCGAGCTGCACATCCGCCGGACGCCCGGCGGGCTCGCCTCCGACGGTTGGATCTTCGCGACCCTCGCCGAGGGGGACCGGGTGAACCTGGCTGGTCCGTACGGGAACTTCTTCCTGCGCGAGGAACGTGAGGAGCCCGCGGTACTCATCGCGGGAGGGACGGGCCTCGCGCCGATGAAGTCCATGATTCGCCATGTGCTGGAAGGGGACTGCGATCGGACGATCACGCTCTACCAGGGGGCGAGGACCGTGGACCACCTCTACGACCAGGAGTTCTTCACGGCACTCGCGGAGAGGCACCCGGACCGGTTCGTGTACCGACCGTGCCTGTCCGAGGAGGACCGCGAGGGCTACCTCGCGGGCACGGTCCTGGACGTCCTGGACCGCGACAAGCCGACCCTGAGCGGTCACGTCGGCTACCTGTGTGGACCGCCCGCGATGGTCGAGGCCGCGATGCGGGTCCTGATGGGTAAACGACTCTTCCCTCGGGACATCTACCGCGAGGACTTCTTGGACGAAGCCGCCAAGGCCGCGGGAACCGGGGTGCGGAGCCCGCTTCTCAAGCGGTGATGGGAACTGAGGCGGCGAGTCCGCCAAACCCGTACCATCGTGACGAGCGCCTCGCGCGTGGCGGTGGCCAGTCCAGGAGGGCGCATGTCTGATCCTCAGCTCACGGCGGGTGGCGTCGCCGACCGGGGCGCACCTCATGGTGGGCTCCAGTCACTGGCGACGTCGCTGGACCTGCTCGACTGCTTCGCCGACGCAGAGAGCCTCGGCGTCTCCCAGGTCGCGCGCCAGTTGGGTGTGTCCAAGAGCAGCGCACACCGAATGCTCACCACCATGGGCGATCGCGGGTTCGTCGAACGGGACGAGGAGACCGGCCGGTACCGCCTGGGGATGCGGCTCTACGAGCTCGGGCAAGCGGCAGCCGCCCGCTCCAAGGTCCGTCGACTGGCCATGCCGCTGCTCGAGGACCTGCGTCGTCGCACCGGGCAAACGGTGCATCTCGCGGTGCCCGACGGTGGCGAGGTCGTCTACCTCGCACGGTTGTCGAGCGGCGCGGCCGCACACCAGCTGGGGCAGGTCGGCTTGCGTTTTCCCGCGCACACCACAGGATCCGGCAAGGTGATCGCAGCCTTCGACCCGGCTGTGGCTGCCGCGTGCCGTGTCCAGGGATTCCGCTCGTTCACCCCGTCGTCGATCCGCAGCAGTGTCGACTTCGACCGCGCGCTCGTCGACATTCGACGCCGCGGATACGCGGTGAACGACCAGGAGACCGTCCACGGGATGACCACAGTCGCCGCGGCGGTGAGCGACCACACGGGTGTGCCCCGCGCCGCCCTGTCCCTCGTGGGGGAGTCCAGGTTGGTGTCCGGCCACATCGCCGACGAGGCACGGCTGGTCACCGCGGCCGCGAACAAGCTGGCGCGGGTGCTCGGCCTCTGAACCGCAGCACTCCTCCGCCAGCCGAACGCAGGCGCGCAGCCAGCAGGCACGACGACACCTGACGCACACGCCGGCCTACGTCACGGCATACCCGGCTTGTCGCGTCTGTGCAGGTCAACCCGCATTTTCTGCCACGACCCGTGACTTTTGTCATGGGTCGTTTCCGTGCCCGCGCGGCAAGGTTGGCGCGGACCCGCACGGGTCCGTCGTCCCCCCTTCAGGAGTCAAACCATGGCCCGCACCTCCCTGCGCGCCCGACGGCTGATAGCCGCCGGCGCCGGTGTGGCCCTCGTCGCCGCCGGTACCGCCGGCTTCGCCGGGCGCCACGAGCTCAACGAAGCCTGGCTGAAGTACCAGTGGCGCGACCGCCACTACAACGCCTCCGTCATGGAGAAGCAGCTGATGATCGCCGGCGGCAACCCCGCCGAAGCGCAGAACGAGTCCAAGGAAGCGGCCACGCTCGCCGAGGAGTTCGCCCAGGCGCGCACCGCCCCCGGCATCGTCGCGCCGGGCGCGTACGGCAACGCCTTCACCCAGCTCTCGTCGATGCCGCGCAGCGCCGGCACCTGGCGTGAGGTCACCAAGGTGCCCTACAACGCCGACGACCCGCGCTACCGCGACTGGTACTCCAACAGCTCCGGTGGCGCCGGTCGCGTGACCGGTCGCGTCACCGGCCTGGCGGCCGACAACGCCAACCATGTGTATGCCGCGGGCGCCGACGGTGGCGTGTGGCGCTCCTCCCAGGGTGGTGGCCAGTGGACCCCGATCGCCGACCAGCTCCCCTCGCTGTCTGCGGGTGACCTCCAGCTCGCGGGCGACGGGTCGCTGTGGTTCTCCACCGGTGAGGCCAACACCGGCGGCACGTCCTACGTCGGCGCCGGCGTCTACCGCCTCGCGAACCCGGCGACGGGCAGCTTCGCCCCGACCGACCGCGTCGGCGGCAAGGAGCTCGAGTCGACGACGATCGGCCGCGTCCGCTACGGCGGCTCCAACGTCTTCGTCGCCACCAACCGCGGCATCTGGTACCACGCGCAGGGCACCAAGGCCGGCGCCTGGACCTTCGCGTTCGCGCCGAACATGTCGTGGATGCCGGAGATCAAGGACGACGCGGGCCGCGTGCTCGTGCCGGCCGGGGCGAACTGGACCGGCAACACGTCGTCGGGGCCGACCAACGCGGCATACAAGAACATCGTCAACGACATCGCCGTCGACCCCAAGAACCCCAAGCACGTGGTCGCCGCCATCGGGTGGCGCTCGGGTGACACCTACAACGGGTTCTACGAGACGAACGACTACACCCAGGGCCCGAGCAGCTGGCACAAGCTGAACGTCGTCCTCGGCAGCATCACCAACACGACCGACGTCGGCTACACGACGTTCGCGTTCAGCAAGACCGGTGACCGGCTCTACGCCATGGTGCAGCAGCCCAGCAAGATCAACGCGTCGTCGTCGCTGGCGGGCATCTTTGTCTCCAAGACCGGCTCGCCGCTCGGCCCGTGGAACCAGATCGCCAGCCAGCAGCAGCTGCACAACAGCGGCTCGGCGCTGGACAAGAAGGGCTACGGCGTCGGCGTGCAGGCCTGGTACAACCAGTTCCTCCAGGTCGACCCGGCCAACCGTGACCACGTCTGGGCGGGTCTTGAGGAGGTCTTCGAGACCAAGGACGCCGGTTCGCACTGGGCGGCCGTCTCGCCGTACTGGAACTTCAACTTCCCGTGCTGGAGCATCAGCGACGCCTCCAACAGCTGCCCGCTGGCCGGACACCCCGACCAGCACTCGGTCGCGGTCGGCACCGCCGGCGGCGCACCGGTGGTGTTCTTCGGCAACGACGGTGGCGTCTACCGGCGCCCGGTCAACGGCAAGGAGAACGCCAACCACAACGCCACCGACCTGCAGTCGATGAGCGCCGACGGCACCCTCGACGCGCTGCAGTACTACTCGAGCTCGGTCGGCAAGGACCCGAGTGGGACCGGTGTGGTCGTCTCCGGTGGCCTGCAGGACAACGGTGCGTCCAACCTGCGCAAGGTCAACCCGGACGCCACCAACGGCGACACCGAGATGGGTTCGCACTTCGGCGGTGACGGCGGCGACAGCGCGGCCGACCCGCGCAACGGCTGCAACCAGCTGCAGGAGTACGTCTACCTCGCGGTCAAGGTGACCAACAACTGCGCCACCAACCCGGGTGCCACGAGCGAGGCCACGGCCACGTCGTGGTCGCTCGACCCGGGCGACCCCGGCGCACGGTTCATCGCCCCGCTCGGGCTCGACGGCGCCAACCCGGACGCCGCGATCTTCGGTGGCCAGTACGTGTGGACGGCCGACAACGTGTGGCAGGCCCGCGACAGCTCGGCGCTGAAGAAGGCGTTCGACCTCGGTGCCGGCCACTCGGCGACGGCGGTCACGATGCAGGGCGGCACGGCATACGTCTCGTGGTGTGGCCCCTGCAACAACGCCGGCTTCAAGCGTGGCATCGCCACCAACGCGGGAGGCACGTGGCACCAGCTGACGCTGGCTGACTCGTTCCCGAACCGGTTCGTGCAGGGTCTCACCGTGGACCCGGCCAACGGCAACCACGCGTATGCCGCGATCAACGGCTTCTCACGCCGGTTCACCGAGGGTCCCGGGGCGGGCGTCGGCCACGTCTACGAGACCCGCGACGGCGGGGCCACCTGGACCGACGTCAGCGCCAACCTGCCCGACGTCCCGGCGAGCAGCATCAAGCAGCTCGCGGGCGGCGGCCTGGCACTCGGCACCGACCTGGCCACCTTCTACCGGGCGCCCGGTGCGACCCAGTGGCAGGTGCTCGGGACCGGTCTGCCGACGACCGTGGTGATGGACCTCGAGGTCGCCCCTGACGGCAACCTCTACGCCGCCACCCACGGCCGAGGCATGTGGAGCATCGCCGCACCGCAGTGACCCTCGCTTCGGTGACGCACTGATCGCTGCGCCCGCACTCCCCACCGGGGGTGCGGGCGCAGCCGCGATGAGAGGATGGCGCGCGTGATCAACGAGCTCTGGGAATGGATTGCCGTCGCCGTCGGCCTGCTCGTCGTCCTGGGCGGGGCCGTCGTCGGCCTCATGCGCGGACGGGGTGGGCGCACCAAGGAGGCGCCCCCGCAGGCGCCGGGACGGGACGGCGATGTCCTGCCCGGTGTCGGCGACGACGCGGAGCCTCCCCGTGATGCTCCCAAGCGCCCCATCGAGGACGCCGGCTCCGTCGACACCCTCCCCGCGCCCGGCTACGAGACGCCCGCACCCCCTGAGCCCGAGACGCCGACGATCGAGCGCCCGGCCGAGGCCAAGGGTCGCCTCCAGCGGCTGCGTGCCCGGCTCGCCCGCTCCAACTCCAGCCTCGGCCAGGGACTGCTCGCCCTGCTCTCGCGCGGACACCTCGACGAGGAGGCGTGGGAGGAGGTCGAGGACACCCTCATCGCCAGCGACCTCGGCGTGGAGGCCACGACCGAGCTCGTCGACAGCCTGCGCCAGCAGGTCAAGGTCGACGGCACCACCGACGAGGCCACGGTCCGCGGCTGGCTGCGCGAGGACCTGCTCAAGCTGGTCGACCCGACCATGGACCGCTCGATCGCCGACTCCCGGGTCGACGGCCGCCCGGCCGTGGTGATGGTCGTCGGCGTCAACGGCACCGGCAAGACCACCACCGTCGGCAAGCTGGCGCGCGTGCTCGTCGCCGAGGACAAGGACGTCGTGCTGGGCGCGGCCGACACGTTCCGCGCGGCCGCCGCCGACCAGCTCGAGACGTGGGGCGCGCGGGTCGGTGTGCCGACCATCCGGTCGGACCGGGACGGCGCCGACCCGGCCGCCGTGGCGTTCGACGCCGTCAAGGCGGGCACCGAGCTCGAGGCCGACGTCGTGCTCGTCGACACCGCCGGCCGCCTGCACAACAAGGTCGGGCTCATGGACGAGCTCGGCAAGGTCAAGCGCGTCATCGAGAAGCAGAGCCCGATCGACGAGGTGCTGCTCGTCCTCGACGCGACCACCGGCCAGAACGGCCTGCGCCAGGCCGAGGTCTTCGCCGAGGTCGTCGACGTCACCGGCATCGTCCTCACCAAGCTCGACGGCACGGCCAAGGGCGGCATCGTCGTCTCGGTGCAGCGCAAGCTCGGCGTGCCGGTCAAGCTCGTCGGTCTCGGTGAGGGACCGGACGACCTGGCCCCCTTCGACCCCGAGGCGTTCGTCGACGCGATCGTCGGCTGAGCGTGCGTGGCTGGCTGGGCGCGGCGGCTGCGGCTGCCGTCGTGGCCGGCTCGGTCGTCGTCGGTATGCCGCGTGCCTCCCTCGCGGCCACCTCACCTGCCTGCGCGGTGCCGTCGGACTTCCGCATCCTCGACGACCGGGTGACCGAGTCGTCCGGGCTCGCGGTGAGCAGGCGGCATCCGGGCGTGGTCTGGACGGCCAACGACTCGGGTGACTCGGGGCGGATCTTCGCCGTGGACACGCGGACGGGCCGGACGGTCGGGGTGCACCGGTTCGGCGCGCCGGTCCGCGACGTCGAGGCGCTGGCGATCACCCCGTCCGGGCGGGTGCTCGTGGGCGACATCGGCGACAACGGGCGGTCTCGCGCAGTGGTGCGGATCTTCTGGTTCGACGAGCCGGACCTCGGTGACACACAAGGGGACTGGGCCTCCTGGGAACTCACCTACCCGGACGGGCCACACGACGCCGAGGCGCTCGCGGTCGACCCACGGACAGGGCGCATCGTCGTCGTCACCAAGGACTCCGTCGGCGGGGTGTACGAGGTGCCGGCCGAGGTCTCGCGCACCGGCGTCAACCGGCTCCGCAAGGTGGGTGCCGCGCCGGCGGTGGTGACGGACGCGGCATACCTGCCTGATGGTTCGGGGCTGGTGACGCGGACCTACACCTCGGCCCTGCTGCTCGACCCGAAGACCTTTGCGGTCAAGGCATCTCGCCTGCTGCCCCTGATGCCGCAGGGGGAGACGCTGGTGGCCTGGCCCTGTGGTGACCGGCTGCTCGTCGGCACCGAAGGCGCCCGGTCGGACGTGCGCGTGGTGCCGGTGCCGGAGGTCACGACCCCGAGCACCCCGAGCACCACCGCCGGGCCCGTGAGCAGCGGGGTCCCCAGCTCGGCGTCAGACAGTGCGGCCGGGTCGGGCGATGACAGCCGCGCCTGGTGGTTGGTCGGTGGCGTGGCCGGAGCCGTCCTGGCGGGCGTGGTGTGGTTCAGCGCCAGTCGGGGACGTCGGCGAGGGTGACGGCTGGCACGAGGTCGCGGATGCGCTCGCGGTGCCACCAGTCGCCGGTGGCACGGTGCTCGTCGCGGGTCGTGAACCGGTAGCGGTAGAGGACCGCCCGCACCTCGGTCGGCGGTCCGTCGGGAAATGGGTTGTCCCGCAACAGCTTCAGCGTGGCGGGGTCACCGACGAGCAGCTGGCGCAGCAGCCGCGTGAGCCACGGCTCGCCATAGCTGGGCGAGATCGCGACGAACCACATCAGCCAGTCGAGCCGCAGGTGGTAGGGCGCGAACTGGCCCGGTCGACCTCGCACCGAACCGGGCTTGCCCTTGAACTCGTACTCCAGCCAGGGACCGTCACCAGCGCGTCCCTCGATGACCACCTCGCGCCGGTCGCGCGTCACCGAGCCGAAGGCGCCGTAGGTGTTGACGAGGTGCAGCGGGTCGAACGACCGGTTCATCACCTGGTGGCTCGACACCAGGTTGCGGACCGGCCCGATGCTCAACGCGGCCACCAGCGCCACCACCACCCAGCACAGCACCACCCACCACAGGGGGCCGGCGCCGCCCGCGGACGCCGCGGCATACCCATCGCCCGTCCCGATCCGCAGCCACGCCCAGAACCCGTCGGGGATCGCCGAGACGCCCAGGACGATCGCCATCCAGTTGAGCCACGAGAAGTTGCCCGACAGCACGAGCCACAGCTGCGTCACGACCATCACCACCGCGCACGCGCCGGCGACCGGCTGCGGCAGGAACAACCCGAACGGCAGCACCAGCTGGGTCACGTGGTTGGCCGCGACCTCGACCCGGTGCAGGGGGCGGGGCAGCCGGTGGAACCACCACGACAGCGGACCGGGCATCGGCTGGGTCTCGTGGTGGAAGTAGAGGCAGGTCAGGTCGCGCCAGCACGGGTCGCCACGCCACTTGATCAGCCCGGCGCCGAACTCGAGCCGGAACAGCACCCACCGCAGCGCGAGCAGCAGCGGCCACGGAGGAGCGGTGTCGGCGTTGCCGAGGAAGATCGCGAGGAAGCCGACCTCCAGCAGCAGCGACTCCCAGCCGAAGCCGTACCAGCGTTGCCCCACGTTGACGATCGAGAGGTATGCCGCCCACATCAGTGCCCAGACGAGCATCGTCAGCGCGAGTGGCAGCCGTGCGGTGACGCCGACGAGGGTGAGCGCTGCCAGGGTGGCGCCCGACCACGCGACGGCGGCGAACAGCCGGTCGGAGTAGCGCCAGTGGAACAGGCTCGGCGAGCGTTTGAACGGTACCCGTGCGACGAAGGACGGCACCGGCGTCAGCCCACGCGAGCCGATCAGGGCGCGGAACTGGTTCGCCGCCACGAGGAACGCGACGAGGTAGACCGCGGCCAGCCCGCGCTGCACGAGCAGCCTCCCGATGTTGTAGCCGTCCGCGGCGAACCACGCGCCCATGCACCCATCGTGCCGCGCACGAACCGCGCTCGCGCGCACACGGCATACTGTCCGCGTGGCCGTGGGGGTGCGCGACGACGCGACCGAGGAGGCGACCGACGAGGTCGCGGGACTCGGGGCGCCCGCGAAGGCGTGGCGGACCGGCGTCGTGGTGGTGCTCGCGGTGATGTTCTGCCTGGGCTCCCTCGTCGGCAACGACCACTGGTGGCCCTTCAGTCCGTGGCGCATGTACTCGACGTCGCAGGCGGCGACCGGGTCGGTCTGGTCGACCGGCATCGAGGTCCAGACAGCCGACGCCCCGGGCGAATGGGTCCCGGCACCGCTCACGCCCCCCAACGTGGGCCTCAACCGCGCGGAGGTCGAGGGCCGCATCCCGCAGATCGAGGCTGATCCCGCGCGCCTTGGCACCCTCGCCGCCAGCCATGCCAAGCTGCGTCCCGACGCCCCAGAGTGGACCGCCCTGCGGGTGGTGCGGCGACTCATCGTGGTCGTCGACCGCAAGCCCACGGGCGAGCTGCGCACCGAGGTGCTCGCCGAGTGGAGGGCGCCGTGAGCCGCCTGCGCGACTGGCTGTTCACGCCGATGCCGCTCGCCCGGGTGGCGTGGTTGCGCATCCTCGTCTTCGCCTTCGTCGTCATCGACGTCCTCGGGCTGCACACCTCCGGCTGGTACCACGGCTGGGCCGACCCGGTCTGGTACGAGCCGCTGGTCATGGGCAAGGTGCTCCACCTGCCGGCGGCGTCCGTGCTGCTCGTCCAGGTGCTCAAGTGGGGCACCGTCGCGGCGGCGCTCGCAGCCCTCACCGGACGTGCGCCGCGGCTGCTCGGCTGGGCGGTCGCGATCGGCTGGACCTGGTACCAGTACGTCGCGTTCGCCTACGGCAAGGTCGACCACGACCGCGCCGACTTCGTCGTCGCCATGGCCCTGCTGCCCACGGTCGGCCTCGCGCACCTGTCGGACCGAAGGCGTTCGGAGGCAGCGGGATTCGCGTTGCGGGCGGTGCAGCTGGCAGCCATCGCCACGTACTTCCTCTCGGCCTGGGCGAAGGTCCGCTTCGGCGGCTGGGACTGGGTCAACTCGGCGACGATGGTGCGCGCCGTCGTGCGCCGCGGGACGCCGTGGGCGCAGTGGCTGCTCGAGGTGCCGTGGACGCTGCACTGGTTCCAGTGGGTGCTGTTCACCGCCGAGCTGACCGCGCCGGTCATCTTCTTCCTCTCGGAGAAGTGGCGGCGCCGCGTCGTGGGCGCATGGTTCGTCTTCCACGCCATGACCTACGCGGCCATCACCATCGCGTTCTGGCCGCACCTCGTGATGATGCTCGCCTTCCTCCCGCTGGAGGAGTATGCCGCGTGGCTGCGGGCGCGGTTCGCGCGCTGGCGTTCGCGCGGGGCGGCACCGGTGGCTGAGGAGGCACGTACATGACCGACCCACAGCTGTCGGAAACGACTGGGCTGCAAGAGGTCCCGGGTGCGGACCAGCTGCCCGCCGCCGTCCTGGAGGAGGCGCGACGCGAGCTGCCTGGCGACGTCACGGCATACCACGACGCCTTGCTGGCGGCCGCGGACGCGCACGACCCGATCCGCATGGACCACCTCGTCCACGGCTGGTCCATGGCGCGCGATGTGCTCGAGGCGGACACCGACGAGGAGCACCGTGCGTGGGCGGTCCTCGACCGCCGGCTCGGGCAGGTGCTCTTCGGTGAGGGGCTGCCCGCGGCGGCCGACGTCCTGGTCGACGCGATCGCGCATGCTGCCGCATCGGGCAGCACCGTCGAGGAGCTGCGCTGTCGGCTGGCCTTCGTGCCGGTCGAGGTGGCGGTGGGTGACGCGACCGCCCTGGACTCCGGTGCGGGGTACGTCGAGCAGCTGCTCGCGCTGGAGGAGTACGGCCACGCGGCCGGTGGGCTGATGGGGCTGGCGCACGTCGTGCCCGACGGTGAGGCCGCGTCGATGCTGCTGCGTGCGTCGCACCTCTACGAGCGGGCCGGGGACGGGGGCTGGGCCGCGGAGGCTGCGGTGATCGCCGCGCGGGCCATGACGACGACGGGTGACGCGCGGCTCGGCGACACGCTCACCCGGGCGCACGCGCTCGTGGAGGCGCACCCGACGGTCGAGCTGCGGATCTCGTTGGCCGAGATCCAGGCGCTGCTCGCGTGGCAGGGCGGCGACCCGGCGTCGGCGGCAGCCATCCTGCGCGCCGCGATCGACGCGGCCGCGCGCACGGGGCGACCGGTGCCGCCGGGGCTGCAGGTGATGCTGTGCGACCTGCTCGTCGAGACCGGCGACCTCGACCAGCTGCGCGAGCCCGCCTCCGCGCTCGTCGAGGTCGGGAAGCTGCTCGACGACGACGAGCTCACCTCGATGGGGGAGCGCTACCTCGCGCTGGTGCCGTGACCGCGTGAGGATGGTGGCCATGTCGCTGACCTCGCACCGCACGGCATTCCTCGAGTCCGTCCGCATCAGCCGGCAGCTCGCGGCGTCCGACGCGGTGCGGGCAGCCTGGGACACCGAGAGCTCCTGCGCGGGGATGACGGTCGGCGGGCTGGCGCACCACCTGCTGGGCCAGGCGGTCAACACCGCCGCGGGCTGTCGGCGGCTCCGGAGGCCAACCCGATCGCGTTGCTCGACCACTACCGGCAGGCGCCCTGGGTCGCGGCGTCGCGGTCGGGCAGCGCCGACCCGGAACAGCTGGACAAGGACAACACGGCCGCCGCTGCCGGCCCCGACGCCGTGCTGGAGGAGGCGACCGAGCGCACCCGCGCCCTCGAGCAGCTGCTGGCCGCGCAGCGGGACCCCGACACGGTCTTCATCCCGTGGCAGGGCTGGTCGCTGACGACCGACGACTGGCTGACCACTCGCATGATGGAGATGCTCGTGCACGCCGACGACCTCGCGAGCAGCGTCGGGCTGCGGACGCCGGAGTTCCCCGAGGCCGCGGTGGTGCCGGTGGTGGGGCTGCTTGCCTCGGTGGCCGCGGACCGGCACGGCGCTACGGCGGTGGTGCGGGCCCTGAGCCGCCCGCAGCGGGCCCGGCTGTCGTGTCGGCGTTCTGAGCGGCTGGAGGCCCAGGGGACCGAGCTGCCGTCTGCGCGTTCTGAGCGGCCGGGAGCCCGGGAAGACAAAGGGGTTGGCGAGAATGCGAACCTGGGTTGGCAATATCGACAACCCAGGTTCGCATCTCGGCACACCACACCGGTCCTGTGCTCGTTCCAGGTGGGCGCGGGCCCTGGCGGCCTGGCCGAGCACGGCGAAACCTAGTTCTTACGCGGGGACGCCACCGCTAACACGGACGTAACAAACACCCACACGACCCGAAACGGAGCCCAGCCACAGTTCTGGGCATGACTCCAGCACTGCTGCCAGCGGCAGACACCCCGACGATCAACGAGGCGGCCACGGCGTTCATGCTCGTCGCCGCCTCGATGGTCCTGCTCATGACCCCCGGGCTGGCGCTGTTCTACGGCGGCATGACCCGGGCCAAGTCCGTCCTCAACATGATCATGATGTCCTTCGGCGCCCTCGGCGTCGTCGGAGTCATCTACATCCTGTGGGGCTACTCGATGTCGTTCGGCAACCTCCAGGACGGCGGCTCCGACCTCGCCGGCATCATCGCCAACCCGTTCCACCTGTTCGGGCTGAGCGGGATCTTCGAGGACGGCGCGACCAGGCTGATCGACCCCTTCGGCGTGAAGGTGTTCATCCCCGAGTCGATCTACGTCGGCTTCCAGCTGACCTTCGCCGTCATCACCGTGGCGCTCATCAGCGGCGCCGTCGCCGACCGCGTGAAGTTCTCGACCTGGCTGGTCTTCGCGGGGATCTGGGCGACCGTCGTCTACTTCCCGATCGCCCACATGGTGTGGGGCGGCGGGCTCCTGTCCGGGTCGGAGAACGGGTTGTCCGCCAAGCTCTTCGGCGCCACCGACGGTGTCGCCAACGTCCTCCCGATCGACTTCGCCGGTGGCACGGTCGTCCACATCAACGCCGGTATCGCCGGTCTCGTCCTGGCCCTCGTGGTCGGCAAGCGGCTCGGCTTCGGCACCACGGCCATGCGACCGCAGAACGTGCCGATCGTGATGCTCGGCGCGGGCCTGCTGTGGTTCGGCTGGTTCGGGTTCAACGCCGGCTCCGAGCTGGCCGCCGACGGCCTCGCCTCGACCGTGTGGCTCAACACCACCGCCGCGACCTGTGCCGCCATGCTCGGCTGGCTGCTCGTGGAGAAGATCCGCGACGGGCACGCCACCTCGATCGGTGCCGCCTCCGGTGTCGTCGCCGGACTCGTCGCGATCACCCCGGCCTGTGGGGCGCTGTCGCCGGTCGGCTCGCTCATCCTCGGCGCCGTCGCCGGCGGCCTGGCCGCCCTCGCCGTCGGCCTGAAGTACCGCCTCGGCTACGACGACAGCCTCGACGTCGTCGGCGTGCACCTCGTCGCCGGTCTCTGGGGCACGGTCGGCGCCGGTCTGCTGTCCACCTCAACCGGCCTCTTCTACGGCGGCGGCCCACGACAGCTCGTCGTGCAGGTCGTCATCGCGGTCGCCTCGCTGCTCGTCAGCGGCATACTCACCCTCGTGATCGGCCTGGCACTCAAGGCCACCATGGGCTGGAGGGTCAGTGAGGACGTCGAGTCCGACGGCATCGACCAGTCCGAGCACGGTGAGTCGGCCTACGAGCTCAGCGGGTTCGCCGGCGGCCGGTTCGGCACCGGCTCGGCCGTCTCGACGCACTCCGCCCGACCTGCCAAGACCACCGAAGGAGCCTCGGCATGAAGCTCGTCACCGCCATCATCAAGCCGCACCAGCTCGACGAGGTCAAGGAGGCCCTGGAGTCCTATGGCATCTCCGGCATGACCGTCAGCGAGGCCTCCGGCTACGGCCGCCAGCGCGGGCACAGCGAGGTCTACCGCGGCGCCGAGTACCAGGTCGACTTCGTGCCGAAGGTGCGGCTCGAGGTCCTCGTCGACGACATGGACGCCGGCTCGGTCGCGGACGTCATCCTCAAGGCCGCCCAGACCGGCCGGATCGGCGACGGGAAGATCTGGACCGTCCCGGTCGACGACGTCATCCGCGTCCGCACCGGCGAGCACGGCACGGACGCGCTCTAGCCGGCCACGCGGCATACCTCCCGGTCCCTGCTGACGGAGGTGTGCCGCGTGGTCCAGCCAGCCGTGCGACGACCGAGAGGCGTGAAGATGACGTTGCAGACCGACGTGGCCGCACGGCGGCTCGACCTTGCCGGGGCGCGAGGGTTCGAGGTCCCGGGGGCCGGGGCAGCGCGCCGTGAGGCGGTCGCCGGCCTGACCCGCGAGTGGCTGTGCGGCGTGTGGGACGAGGCGCTGGAGGGCCGTTCGAGCGAGGGCATCGCGCTCGCCGCCGTCGGCAGCCTCGCTCGCGGTGACGCCGGGCCGCTGAGCGACGTCGACCTGGTCCTGCTGCACTACGGGCGCTCCCTCGGGGGCGACCAACTCAGGCAGCTGGCCGACCGGGTCTGGTACCCCGTGTGGGACGCGGGCATCAAGCTCGACCACTCGGTGCGCACCGTCAACCAGTGCCGGACGGTCGCCTCAGGTGACCTGACCGCGGCGGTCGGCCTGCTCGACCTCGACTGCGTGGCGGGGGACCCCGACGTGGTGGCGGCGGCCCGATCGACCGTCGCCCACGACTGGCGGGCCAACGCCCGCAAGCGCCTACCGGACCTGCTGGAAGCGTTGCGCGCCAGGCATTCTCGGCACGGCGACCTCGCCCAGAGCCTCACACCGGACCTCAAGGAGGCCCACGGCGGCCTGCGCGACCTGACGGTCCTCGACGCCCTCGTCGCGGCCTGGCTGACCGACCGTCCACGCGATGGCCTCGACGAGGCGCACGGGGTGCTGCTCGACGTCCGCGACGCCGTGCACGTCGTGACCGGTCGTGGGCGCGACCGGCTCACCCGCGAGGACCAGGACGCCGTGGCCGCGTTGCTCGGTCACGCGGACGCCGACGAGCTGCTGACCTCCGTGGCGGGGGCAGGACGCACCATCGCCTACGCGCTCGACGGCACCGTCCGGCGCGCGGGGCAGTCCCAGCGCGCCCGCACCCTGCGGGTCGGCCCCCGCCGCCCCCAGCTCAACCCGCTCGGTTACGGCATGTTCGAGCACGACGGGGAGGTCGTGCTGGGACCGCGCAGCGCGTTGTCGACCGATCCGCTGCTGCCGCTGCGCGCGGCGGTCGTCGCTGCGCGCAGCCACCTGCCCATCCCCCCCACCACGCTGGCCAACCTGGCCGGGCAGGCGCCGAGCCTGCCCGAGCCGTGGCCGGCCATCGCCCGTGACCTCTTCGCCGACCTGCTGGCCACGGGACCGGGGCTCGTCGCCGTCTGGGAGGGGCTCGACCAGGCCGGCATCATCGACCGCTGGCTGCCCGAGTGGGCGTCGGTGCGCTCGCGGCCGCAGCGCAACGCGGTGCACCGCCACACCGTCGACCGGCACCTCGTCGAGACCGTCGTCGTCGCCGGGGGACTGGTTCGTGAGGTGGCCCGCGCCGACCTGTTGCTGCTCGCCGCCCTGCTCCACGACATCGGCAAAACCCCTGGGGCACATGATCATTCGACTGTCGGCGCACCCATCGCACGCGCAGTCGCCACCCGGCTCGGGTATACCGCGCCGGACGTCGCCGTCGTGGAGACCCTCGTGCGCGAGCACCTCACCCTCATCGACCTGGCCACCCGGCGCGACCACCAGGACCCTGCGACCGTGGTCGCCGCCCGCAAGGCCGCGGACGGGTCCCGTGAGGTCTTCGAGCTGCTGCTCGCCCTCACCGAGGCCGATGCGAGTGCAGCCGGACCGCAGGCCTGGACCGACTGGCGGGCGAGCCTGCTGCGCCAGCTCGCCGAGGCGACCCGGGCCGGCTGGGACGCCGACGCGGTCGACCCGGCGGGCCCGGCGGCGTCCACGACGGTCGCGCGGTCCGAGCTGGAGGCGGTGGCGGCGGGGGAGCCGCGGGTGGTGGTGCGCCCGCAGGGCGGCAGCTACCGCATCGACGTGTTCGACCGCGACCGCCTCGGGCTGTTCGCCGACACCGCCGGGCTGCTGGCCGCCCAAGGGCTCGTCGTCCGGACCGCGATCCTGCGCACCGTCGACGGCGTCGCCGCCAACGAGTGGCACGTCGAGAGCCCGAGCGGGGAGGAACCCCACGAGGAGCGGATCGTGCGCGGCCTCGCCCGGCTCGCCGAGGGTGACCGGGCGCCGCTCGGGCTGCTCGAGCGACGACGCCGGTATGCCGGCCGGCCCAGCGGGGAGTCCGGCACGGGTTCGCCCGGGCAGGCGCGGGCGCTCGTCGTGCCCCACGCGTCCGACGAGGCCACCGTCATCGAGGTGCGCGCCCAGGACCGCCCGGGTCTGCTGCACGAGCTCGGCATGGGGTTCGCCAAGGCGGGCCTGTCGGTCCGGTCGGCCCACATCGCCACGTATGCCGGCCAGACCCTCGACACCTTCTACCTCACCGAGTTCGGTGGCCGGCTCCTGTCGCCGGCCAAGGTCGCCCAGACCGTGGCGATGGTCATCGACACCTGCGACGGCCCCGCCCCCACCTCCTGACCACCCCATCACCGCCTGACCGCCCCCGGACCCCTGGCGAACTTTGGCCCAAAGTTCGCCCGTGCTTGGAAGGTTCCCGGCGTGGGGGAACTTTGGCCCAAAGTTAGCTCCGACCTCGGGCCGGGTCGGCACGACCGGGTGAGCACGCGGCATACCGGGACGTCTGCGTCGACGGTTGCCATGGCAACCGTCGACGCAGACGCAAGCGGGCGCGCGAGGGGGTGCGGCGGCTCGTTTAGGCTGGGGCGCGTGTTCACCAGTCTTTCCGACCGCCTGACAGCCACCTTCAAGAACCTCCGGGGCAAGGGGCGGCTGACCGAGTCCGACGTCAACAGCACGATCCGCGACATCCGCCTTGCGCTGCTCGACGCCGACGTCGCGCTACCGGTCGTCAAGCAGTTCACGGCGGGCGTGCGCGAGCGGGCGCTCGGTGCGGAGGTGTCGCAGGCGCTCAACCCGGCCCAGCAGGTCGTCAAGATCGTCAACGACGAGCTCGTGTCGATCCTCGGCGGCGAGACCCGCACGATCCAGTACGCCAAGAACCCGCCGACCGTGATCATGCTCGCGGGCCTCCAGGGTGCTGGTAAGACCACGCTCGCCGGCAAGCTCGCCTACTGGCTCAAGGACCAGGGCCACACCCCGATACTGGTCGCCGCCGACCTCCAGCGCCCCAACGCCGTCACCCAGCTCGAGGTCGTCGGTGAGCGTGCGGGTGTCCCGGTCTTCGCGCCCGAGCGCGGCAACATCGGCGGCCACGACGCCGTCGGGCCGACCGGCGAGGGCACGCGCAGCTTCGGTGACCCGATTGCCGTGAGCCGGGCCGGTATCGAGCAGGCCCGCCAGAAGCAGCACGACGTCGTCATCGTCGACACCGCCGGCCGCCTCGCCGTCGACGCCGACCTCATGCAGCAGGCCGCCAACATCCGCGCCGCGATCCAGCCCGACGAGGTCCTGTTCGTCATCGACGCGATGATCGGCCAGGCCGCGGTGGAGACCGCCCAGGCATTCCAGGAGGGCGTCGACTTCACCGGCGTCGTGCTGTCCAAGCTCGACGGTGACGCCCGCGGTGGTGCGGCCCTGTCGGTCGCGAGCATCACCGGGCGGCCGATCATGTTCGCCTCCACGGGCGAGAACGTGAAGGACTTCGAGGTCTTCCACCCCGACCGGATGGCCTCGCGGATCCTCGACATGGGTGACGTGCTCACCCTGATCGAGCAGGCCGAGCGGGCGTTCGACCGCAGCCAGGCCGAGGAGATGCAGCGCAAGTTCCTCGCCGAGGAGGACTTCACCTTCGACGACTTCCTGTCGCAGATGGCCGCGCTGAAGAAGATGGGTGGCCTCAAGTCGATGCTCGGGATGATGCCGGGCATGGGCCAGATGAAGGCCCAGCTCGACAACCTCGACCCCAAAGAGTTCGACCGCATCGAGGCCATGGTGCGCTCGATGACGCCGTTCGAGCGCACCCACTCCAAGCAGATCAACGGATCTCGCCGCGCCCGCATCGCCAAGGGTTCGGGTGTGCAGGTGTCCGAGGTCAACGCGCTGCTCGAGCGGTTCACCGAGGCGCAGAAGATGATGAAGCAGCTCGCCCGTGGCGGCGGCATCCCCGGCATGCCGGGCATGCCCGGCATGGGTGGCGGCAAGGGCAAGCGCGGCAAGCAGCAGCCGCAGCGCAAGAAGTCCAAGTCCGGCAACCCCGCCAAGCGGGCCGCCGAGGAGCGCGCAGCAGCCGAAAGGGCCACTGCCGCAAAGGGATCCGGCGGAGGCTCAGCGTTCGGCGCCGGTGGGCAGGGAGCCGGGAACGGCGGCATACCCACCGATCTCGACCCCAACAACCTGCCGGCCGGCTTCGAGAAGTTCCTCGGTCGGTGACCCTTCACACCATCTCCGTCGGCACCGCGGGACCGCGAATCGCCTTTCTCCACGGGCTTTTCGGGCAGGGACGCAACTGGCAGCAGATCGCCAAGGCCCTCGCCGGCCCGAACGGCGACCAGGTGCGTGCGACCCTCGTCGACCTGCCCGACCACGGGCGCTCGCCGTGGTCGCAGGAGTTCTCCTTCGAGGCGTATGCCGCGGCCGTCGCCGCGACGTTGCGCGCGGTCGACCCCGACGCGAGGTGGGCCGTGGTCGGCCACTCCCTCGGCGGCAAGGTGGCGATGCTGCTCGCGCTGGAGCACCCCGACCTCGTCGACCGGGTGGCCGTCGTGGACATCGCCCCGAAGTCCTACGGCTCGCTGGAGCGGTTCGAGGGCTACATCAGCGAGATGAAGAGGCTGCCGCTCGACCAGCTGACCAGCCGGGCCGACGCGGAGGCGAGGTTCGAGGAGAGCGACCCGGGGGTCAAGGCCTTCCTGCTGCAGAACCTGCGCCGTGACGGCGACGGGTGGCGCTGGCAGGCCAACCTGCCGCTCGTGGCAGCCGATGCCGACAAGGGCACCGGTTCGGCCATCGCCGGGTGGCCACTGACGCCTGGCGAGGTCGAGCCGTTCCCGGGCCGCGCGCTGTGGATCGCCGGCGGCGACTCCGAGTACATCCGCGACGAGGACGCCGAGGCGATGCGCGCCTACTTCCCGCGGGTGCGGCTGCTCACCGTCAAGGGCGCGACCCACTGGGTGCACACCGACGCCCCCGAGGTCGTCATCGAGGCGCTGCGCCGGTTCGCCACGCTCAGTTGAGTGCCTGACACCGACCTATAGGGAGGTCTCAGGCACTCAACTCGTGCGTGGGTAGGGTCGGATTCATGACGGCACCGGTGCTGCACCTGGTCGGGGAGGTCCTCGTCGGACCCGAGGACGTGCGACCCGAGGCGTGGGTCGTGGAGGGACGGCTCACGTTCGAACGCCCGACGGCCGACGGGCTCGACATCGAGACTGTCCGCGGCTTCGTGCTCCCTGGGCTCGTCGACGCCCACTGCCACGTGGGGCTCGACGCCCACGGTGCCGTGGACGACGCGACGTCGGAGCAGCAGGCGCTGGCCGACCGTGACGCCGGCACCCTGCTCATCCGCGACGCCGGGTCGCCCGCCGACACGCGGTGGATCGACGAGCGCGACGACCTGCCCAAGGTCATCCGCGCCGGCCGCCACATCGCGCGCACCCGCCGCTACATCCGCAACTACGCGTGGGAGGTCGAGCCCGAGCAGCTCGTCGAGCGCGTGCGCATCGAGGCCCGCGCCGGGGACGGCTGGGTCAAGCTGGTGGGGGACTGGATCGACCGGGGGGAAGGCGACCTCACGCCGTGTTGGCCGGTCGACGTCCTCACCGATGCGATCGCCGCCGCCCACGAGGAGGGCGCCCGGGTGACCGCGCACTGCTTCGGCGAGGCGTCGCTCTACGACTTCGCCGCCGCGGGCACCGACTGCATCGAGCACGCGACCGGTCTCGAGGACGAGACGATCCGCCAGTTCGCCGAGCAGGGCATCGCCATCGTCCCGACCCTGGTCAACATCGCGACCTTCCCCCAGATCGCCGAGCCCGCGCGCGAGAAGTTCCCCCGCTACCACCGCCACATGATCGACCTCTACGACCGCCGACTCGACACGATCCGCGCGGCGCGCGAGGCCGGCATACCCATCTATCTCGGCACCGACGCGGGCGGCTCGCTGCCGCACGGACTCGTCGCCGAGGAAGCCGTCGAGCTCACCAAGGCGGGACTCACCCCGAGCGAGGCGTTGTATGCCGCGGCCTGGGGTGCGCGTGCGTGGCTCGGCCGCCCGGGGCTCGAGGAGGGCGCGGAGGCGGACCTCGTCGTCTACGACACGGACCCGCGCGAGGAGATCGGTGCCCTGGGCCATCCGTCGCGAATCGTGTTGCGCGGCATCACGATCTGAGCCCGGACGGCTTCGGCGGCCGCGGGCGGCGGGCGCAGGCGCGCGGCACACGAGCGGGGATCCCAGCGCGACCACATCCTGAGACATAATCCGACGTTATTTGACCGATAACGCCATGCTATCCAAAACTCCTACTTGTCCAACAGGAGATCGGACGCCCACGTCCATCGCAGACCAGGAGCACCCATGCCCAGCCCCCGCCTCGCCCTCACCGCCACCCTCGCCGTCGCAGCGTTGGCCCTGGGCGCCTGTGCCGGTGGTGGGGCCAGCGACTCCACCGACGCCGCCGGCGACGCCGGCAAGGCGGCGGTCACCCTCAACCTCTACGCGTACGCCGTCCCGAAGGTCGGCTTCGACAAGGTCATCCCCGCCTTCGAGAAGACCGATGCCGGCAAGGGCGTGCAGTTCCAGCAGTCCTACGGCCCCTCGGGCGACCAGTCGCGCAAGGTCGCGGCGGGCGCGAGCGCCGACTTCGTCAACTTCTCGGTGGAGCCGGACATCACCCGCCTCGTCGACGCAGGCCTGGTCGACACCAGCTGGAATGCCGGTGAGCACAAGGGAATTCCGTTCGGCTCGGTCGTGACCATCGTGGTGCGCAAGGGCAACCCCAAGGGCATCAAGGACTGGGACGACCTACTCAAGCCAGGAGTCGAGGTCGTCACCCCCAACCCGTTCAGCTCGGGCTCGGCCAAGTGGAACCTGCTGGCGCCGTATGCCGCGAAGAGCCAGGGCGGAAAGGACCGCGCCGCCGGGCTCGCCTTCATCGACAAGCTCGTCAGCGACCACGTCAAGGTGCAGCCGAAGTCGGGCCGCGAGGCGACCGAGACATTCCTCCAGGGCACCGGCGACGTGCTGCTCAGCTATGAGAACGAGGCGCTGTTCGCCGAGCGCAGCGGTGACGCCGTCGAGCACGTGACCCCGGCGCAGACCTTCAAGATCGAGAACCCCACGGCAGTCATCAAGACCAGCAAGAACGCCGCGGCGGCCAAGGCCTTCAACGACTACCTGTTCACGCCGGAGGCCCAGGACCTGTGGGCACAGGCAGGGTTCCGGCCCGTCGATCCGACGGTCGCGGCGAAGTACGCGAAGGACTTCCCGACACCCGAGAAGCTGTGGACCATCGACGACCTCGGTGGCTGGAAGACCGTCGACGGTGACCTGTTCAAGAAGGAGACCGGCGCGATCGCCGTCATCTACGACAAGGCCACGAAGTAGGCATGGCACTGACCCACACCAGGGGCAGCGAGGCGGAGCGCTCCGCCTCGCTGCCCGATGCCGTGCCCGAGGCTGTGCCCGACCGGCCGGTGGCACACAGCGCGGTCGTGGCCGGCCTGGAGCCAGTGGCCCCGACCGACGCGGAGGCCCCCAGCGCTGTGCGGACTCGACGCTGGACTGCGCGCCCGCTCGGTGTGGGCGTCGTTGGCCTGTGGCTGAGCGTCATCGTGCTGCTGCCGCTCGCCGCGCTCGCGGCGACCTCGCTCGAGGGCGGGGCCGGGGGGTTCGTGGCCGCGGTGAGCGAGCCCGGAGCCCGCGCGGCGTTGTGGGTCACCGTCTGGGTGTCGGCTGTCGTCGCGGTGCTCAACGCAGTGATGGGAACCCTCATCGCCTGGGTCCTCGTCCGCGACGAGTTCCCGGGCAAGCGTGTCGTCAACGCGCTCATCGACCTTCCGTTCGCCCTGCCGACCATCGTCGCCAGCATCGTCCTGCTCTCGCTCTACGGCCCGAGCAGCCCGGTCGGCATCCACCTCAACGCCACCCAACCGGGCCTGCTCGTCGCACTGGCGTTCGTGACCCTGCCGTTCGTCGTCCGCTCGGTCCAACCAGTGCTGCTCGAGCTGGACCGTGACGTCGAGGAGGCCGCGGCGTCGCTGGGGGCCTCCAACCGGACGACCTTCCGCCGGGTCGTGCTTCCCACGCTGGCCCCGGCGATCCTCGGCGGGGCCGGGCTGGCGTTCGCCCGGGCCATCGGCGAGTACGGGTCGGTGGTCCTCATCGGCGGCAACATCCCGAAGAAGACCCAGGTCGCCTCTCAGTACATCCAGCAGCAGGTCGAGACCGACCAGCCGGTCAACGCCGCGGCCGTCTCGGTCGTGCTGCTGCTCATCGCGTTCGCCACCCTCTTCGTCCTGCGCTGGGCGGCCGGCCGTGGACGGGCGCGGGAGGTGTCGTCGTGAAGGTGTCCACCCCAACCCGGCTCACGCTTCGCGTCGTGGCGCTCGGCTACCTCGTGGTCCTCCTGCTGGTCCCGGTAGTGCTCATCCTCTGGCGCACGTTCGAACCGGGTGTCGGCGCGTTCCTCGACTCGGTGCGGACCCCGGCCGCCATCTCCGCGCTGAACCTGTCCCTGCTGATCGTCGCGATCGTGGTGCCACTCAACGTGGTCTTCGGCGTGGGGACTGCGTTGGCACTGGTCCGCGGACGGTTCCGCGGACGGGGCGTCCTTCAGGCGGTCGTCGACCTGCCGTTCGCGGTCTCGCCCATCGTCGTCGGTGTCGCGCTCATCATGCTGTGGGGCGTCGGCGGCTGGTTCGGGTTCGTCGAGCGGTCGGGCTTCAAGGTCATCTTCGGCCTGCCGGGCATGGTCATTGCCACCCTCTTCGTCACGCTGCCGTTCGTCGTGCGCGAGGTCGAGCCGGTCCTGCACGAGATCGGCACCGAGCAGGAGCAGGCAGCGGCAACGCTCGGCGCGAGCTCGTGGCAGACGTTCTGGCGGATCACGCTCCCCGCGATCCGCTGGGGCCTCACCTACGGTGTGGTGCTGACGGTGGCCCGCGCGCTGGGGGAGTTCGGTGCGGTGATCATGGTCAGCTCCGGATTCCCGGGCGTGAGCCAGACGCTGACTCTGCTGGTCCACTCGCGCTACCTCGACGACCACAACACCTACGGCGCGTATGCCGCGGCCACCCTCCTCATGGGGCTCGCCGTGGTCACGCTGCTGCTCATGACCGTGCTGGACCGAAAGAGGAGCACCCGATGATCACCGTGTCCGGAGCCAGGAAGTCCTACGGCGACTTCACGGCACTCGACGACGTCTCGCTGGAGATCCCGCCCGGGTCGCTCACCGCGCTGCTCGGCCCCAGCGGTTCGGGCAAGTCCACGCTGCTGCGGGCGATCGCGGGGCTGGAGACCCTCGACTCCGGAAGGGTGGCGATCGCCGGAGTCGATGTCACCGGCCTGCCACCGCAGAAGCGCGGCATCGGCTTCGTCTTCCAGCACTACGCGGCGTTCAAGCACATGACCGTCCGCGACAACGTGGCGTTCGGCCTCACCATCCGCAGGAAGCCCAAAGCCCAGGTCAGGGCCAAGGTTGACGAGCTGCTCGAGATCGTCGGGCTCGAGGGTTTCCAGCACCGCTACCCGAGCCAGCTCTCCGGTGGCCAGCGCCAGCGGATGGCGTTGGCTCGCGCGCTCGCCGTCGACCCCGAGGTGCTGCTGCTCGACGAGCCGTTCGGCGCACTGGACGCCAAGGTGCGCGCCGACCTGCGGCGCTGGCTGCGCAGGCTGCACGACGAGGTCCACGTGACCACGGTCCTCGTCACCCACGACCAGGAGGAGGCCCTCGACGTGGCGGACCGCATCGCGGTGCTCAACAAGGGCGGCATCGAGCAGGTGGGCAACCCCGTCGACCTCTACGACCGGCCGGCCAACGATTTCGTCATGTCCTTCCTCGGGTCGGTCGCCCGGCTCGGTGGTCTGCTGGTCCGCCCGCACGACATCGAGCTGAGCCGGGACCGGGCGGCCGCGGTCGCCGCCGACCGATCCGTGCCGGGGTCACCCGGCGTGATCGACGCGGTCGTCGAGCGCGTGGTCCGGCTGGGCTTCGAGGTGCGCGTGGAGCTGCGTGCCCACACCGGCGAGCGGTTTGCGGCGCAGCTGACGCGCGCCGAGGCAGATGCCCTTGCCCTGCGCCCCGGCGACGAGGTCCACGCCAGGGCCCGGCAGACCCAGGACGTCCTCGAGGTCGACCCGGCACTGGCCATCTGACGCGACGGCCGTGGCCCGGCTGGCTGGGTAGCCATGGCCGGGGTGGCCCCGGCCATGCGCCACAATGTCCGACGTGGACATCTCGGCGCGCACGGAGTACGCGGTTCGCGCCATGCTCATCCTCGCCGAGGCCGCCACCACGGCGGCCGGCCCGGTCAGTGTCGAGACCCTGGCCTTCCGGCAGACCCTGCCGCGCAAGTTCCTCGAGGCGATCGTCGCCGACCTGCGCACCGCCGGGCTGGTCCGCAGCACCCGCGGGGCCCGTGGCGGCTACACCCTCACCAGGGAGCCGCGCGACATCTCCCTCGGTGACGTCTTCCGCGCGGTCGACGGCCCGCTCGCGGAGGTGAGGGGACTGCGGCCGCACGAGACGGCATACGACGGCGTCGCCCAGAACCTGCCCACCATCTGGGTCGCGGTCCGCGCCAGCCTGCGCACCGTCCTCGACGAGACCAGCCTCGCCGACGCGCTCTCCGGTGACCTGCCGCCGCACGTGCGCGCGCTCGCCGAGGACCCCGATGCCTGGACCAGCCGGTGACCGACGCCGCCTCGTCCAACCCGGAGGCGCTCGACCCCGCCCGCGAGCAGGCCCTGGCCGGTGAGCTGCCGACCGGCCTCGACCCCGACGACCTCGCCACCACCCTGCGGGTCCTCGCCCAGCTGCCCGAGCTCGCCGCCGACGACGCCGCGATCCAGGTCGTCAAGCGTGCGACCGGCCGGATGTACAAGCAGATCCGCAAGAGCCGCCGCCGCGAGGCCAAGCAGCCCCAGATCCGGCACGACGAGGCCCTGCTCGCGCAGACCGCCACCGGCTCGCCGCTGCGGATCGACGACGAGACCAAGGGCATCCTGCTCACGGTGCCACCGGTCGGCACCACTGTCGGTGAGCTGATCAACCCGCGTGGCTGCTACATCTGCAAGACCGACTACACGACCGTCGACGCGTTCTACCACTGGCTGTGCCCCGACTGCGCGGCCACCAGCCACCGCAAACGCGTCCAGCGCGCCGACCTCACGGGCAAGCGGGCCCTGCTCACCGGGGGACGCGCGAAGATCGGCATGTACATCGCGCTCATGCTGCTGCGTGACGGGGCCCACCTCACGATCACGACGCGGTTCCCCAAGGACGCGGCGAGACGCTTTGCGGCACAAGAGGATTCGGCCCTCTGGATCGACCGGCTCAAGATCGTCGGCATCGACCTGCGCGACCCCACCCAGGTCGTCGCGCTCGCCGACGAGGTCGCCTCCGACGGCCCGCTCGACATCCTCATCAACAACGCGGCGCAGACGGTCCGCCGCTCACCCGGCGCCTACTCCCACCCCCCGCCAACCTCGTCCGCACCCTCGGTGCGCACCGCGTCGCCCACCACGAGGGCGAGTCTCAGGAGCACGCCGCCGAGGCGCTCGCCGCCCGCACCGCCGCACAGATGACCGAGATGGCCCTGACCGCGGGGCACGCGAGCCTCGACGCCCACCTGGCCGGCACGGCCGTCGACGCCGGCGGCTTGCTGCCCGACACCCAGACCAACAACAGCTGGACCCAGGTCGTCGACGAGGTCGACCCGCTCGAGCTGCTCGAGGTGCAGCTGTGCAACGCGACCGCCCCGTTCATCCTCGTGTCGCGGCTGCGCCCGGCCATGCGCGCGGCCGTGGCTGCGGGCGCGCGGCGGGCCTACGTCGTCAACGTCTCGGCCATGGAAGGCCAGTTCTCGCGCCGCTACAAGGGCGCCGGCCACCCGCACACCAACATGGCCAAGGCCGCGCTCAACATGCTGACCCGCACCAGTGCGGGGGAGATGTTCGAGACCGACCAGATCCTCATGACCGCGGTCGACACCGGCTGGATCACCGACGAGCGCCCCCACCACGAGAAGCTGCGCATCGCCGCCGAGGGCTGGCACGCACCGCTCGACCTCGTCGACGGTGCCGCCCGCGTCTACGACCCGATCGTGCAGGGCGAGGCCGGGCAGGACCTGTTCGGCGTCTTCCTCAAGGACTACGCGCCGCACCCCTGGTGAGCAGGCGGCATACGAGCGAGGTATGCCGCGTGGCCGGGTTGGTGCCCGGGCGCCGGGAAGGCGCGTGGTCGGGAGCACCCCCTCGCGTCTGGCAGAATGGTCCGCTGTACACCTTCCGGCCGGCGTATCACGGCACGGATACCTACCCCGGGTGACGGCACCCCGCACAGATCGCGTGCGGTCTCGCCGTGCTCACAACCGAACGGAGACCACACTCGTGGCCGTCAAGATTCGTCTCAAGCGGATGGGCAAGATCCGCACCGCCATCTACCGCGTCGTCGTCATGGACTCGCGCACCAAGCGCGATGGCCGCGCGATCGAGGAGATCGGCAAGTACGACCCGAACCAGAACCCGTCGCTCGTCGAGATCGACATGGAGCGCGCCGACTACTGGGTCGCCCAGGGCGCCCAGCCGACCGAGGCCGTCGCCGCGCTGCTCAAGCTCTACAAGGACGGCACCCTCCAGGTCGCCGAGAAGAAGCCCTCCAAGAAGGAGCTCTACGAGGCCGCTGTCGCCGCCGCCGGCAAGTCCGGTGACGACGAGTCGGGTGCCACCACGCCGAAGAAGCGCGCCGCCAAGAAGGCCGCCGAGGAGCCCAAGACCGACGACGCCAAGGCCGAGGTGCCGGCGGAGAACGCCGAGCAGGCCGAGCAGGCCGCCGAGTTCGCCGACCTGACCCCGGACGCCGCCAAGGCCGCGGCCGAGGACGGCGCGACCGACGAGGTCACCAGCCCGGCCGAGGCCACCCCGGCCACCGAGACCACCGAGGCTGCTGCCGCGGAGGCCGAGCTGCCGAAGGGTGCCGCCGCTCCGCTCGAGGGTGGCGAGGCTCCCGAGGGCTACACCATCAAGGGCAACAAGGACTCGATGAAGTTCCACGAGCCCGACGGCCAGTGGTACGACCAGACGATCGCCGAGGTCTGGTTCAAGACCGCGGCCGACGCCGAGGCCGCCGGCTTCACCAAGGCCGGAGCCTGATCGTGCTGGAGGAGGCGCTCGAGCACCTCGTCAAGGGCATCGTCGACCACAAGGACGACGTCGTCGTGCGGCACAAGGAGCTGCGTCGCGGCGAGATCCTCGAGGTGCGCGTGCACCCCGACGACCTCGGTCGCGTCATCGGCCGCTCGGGTCGCACCGCCAGCGCGCTGCGCACCGTGATGGGTGCGCTGTCCGGCGGGCGCAACGTCCGGGTCGACATCGTCGACACCGACCGCGTGCGCTGACCAGTTTCACGCCAACGCCGAAGGCCGTCGGGACACCTGTCCCGGCGGCCTTCGTTCGTCGGGGCGCACCCGCCTGAGAGGATCACCCGTATGCCGCAGCCCCCCTCCGCCTCCCCGGCGCGTGACGAGCTGCTCGTCGCCCGCATCGGCAAGCCCCACGGCCTGCGCGGTGAGGTCACCGTGCAGGTGCACACCGACGACCCCGAGGGGCGGTTCGTCGAGGGTGCTGAATTCCGCACCGAGGCGGCTGCCGGGTCGGGCGTGCCACGGACGCTCACGATCGCGAGCCACCGGGTCCACCGCGGCATCTGGCTGCTCGGGTTCGAGCAGATCCCCGACCGTACCGGTGCCGAGTCCCTGCGCGGGACACGGCTTTTCGTCGACGCGGATTCCCTCGCCGACGACGGCGACGACGATGACGACGAGGGCTGGTACGAGGACGACCTCGTCGGCCTCACCGTCGTCGACCCGTCCGGTGCCACGCTCGGCACGGTCAGCGGCCTGCTCATCGGCACCGCCCAGGACCTGCTCCAGGTCACCCTGACCGACGGCACCGAGGCGCTCATTCCCTTCGTCGAGGCGATCGTGCCCGAGGTCGACGTCGAGGGCGGTCGCGTCGTCATCGACCCACCTCCCGGCCTCCTCGACCTCAACTCATGAACGTCGACTCGTGAAAACCGTTGGCAGCCATGCGAATTGACGTCGTCTCGATCTTCCCCGAGTACCTCGCGCCCCTCGACCTGTCGCTTATCGGCAAGGCTCGGCGGGACGGGCTGCTCGACGTGCGCGTCCACCAGCTGCGCGACTTCACCCACGACCGGCACCAGACTGTCGACGACACGCCCTACGGGGGCGGCGCCGGCATGGTGATGAAGCCGCAGCCGTGGGCAGAGGCACTCGACGCCGTGGTCGCCTCAGGTGACGCGGGTGCGCGTCCCCGGGTCATCGTGCCCGGGCCTGGCGGTATGCCGTTCACGCAGGCGTTGGCGCGCGAGCTCGCCGAGGAGCCGTGGCTGGCGTTCGCGTGCGGACGCTACGAGGGCATCGACGAGCGCGTCTACGGTTATGCCGCGGACGACCTCGGTCTGCGCGTCGACGTCGTGTCGCTCGGCGACTACGTGCTCAACGGGGGAGAGGTGGCGGTCCTCGCCATCACCGAGGCCGTGGCCCGCCTGCTGCCCGGGGTCATCGGGAACGCCGAGTCCCTCGTCGAGGAGTCGCACGAGGACGGCCTGCTCGAGTACCCCGTCTTCACCAAGCCCGCGTCGTGGACCTCGCCGACCGGCACGACCCGCGACGTCCCGCCGGTGCTGCTGTCCGGTGACCACGGGGCCATCGCCCGCTGGCGCCACCAGCAGCGGCTCGAGCGCACCGCCGCCCGACGCCCCGACCTGCTCCACTCGAGCCAGGCAGCCGACGGTGAGCTCGCGGCATACGACCTGTCCGTGGCGACGCGCGGTGACGCGGCCGAGCTGCTCACCCTCACCCGCGCGTGCTGGGCGCAGGAGTACGTGCGGTACGGCCTGTTCGGCGCGGGGACGGACACGGTGGACGAGTTCGCCGACGAGCTGGCCGAATGGACGACGTGGGTCTTGCGCAGCGCGGGGCGGCTCGTGGCGTCGGTGCGCGCCCGACTCGACCCGGCCGACCCCACGACCTGGCAGATCGGCCGGCTCATGGTCGCCCCCGACCTGCAGGGCCGCGGTCTCGGCCGGGCGCTGCTTGCCTTCGCGGAGGCACAGGCGCCGGTCGGCACGATCACCTTCTGGCTCAACACCGGCGAGCGCAGCGAGCGCAACCTCAAGATCTACAAGAAGGCCGGGTACCGCGTGCGACCCGGCGTGGGAGCCCACCCCGAGACGGTCGACCTGACCAAGCGCGCCCGTTAGTCGATCAGTTCGGCGCGCACGTCGGCCGGCACCAACCGCCTGGCCTCGATGAGGCGTTCGCCGACGAGCACCGTCACGGTCTGCGCGGCCATGATCCCGAAGAGCACCAACACCTGCGCGGTGGCCGCCTGCACGGGTGAGCCGCCGCCGAGCATCACGCCGATGAACGCGCCGGGGAGCGTGACGACCCCCGTCGTCTTGACCTGGTCGAGGCCGGGCAGGAGTGCCTCGGGCGCCCGCCGGTGGATCAGCTCGTTGATCGCCTGCGCAGGCAGCAGGCCGATCGACAGGCACGCCTCGTAGAGCCCGCGCTCCTCGCGCAACGCCGCGAAGGCGCGCCGGCCGAGCAGCGTGTTGGCGGTCATCGCGTTGCCGATGATGATGCCTCCCACCGGGATCACCGCGATGCCCTTGGGCGGGATGGTGCCGGTCGCGAGGACGATCGCGAGGACGGGCACGACGCCGCACGCCATCGCCAGTGCCGCCCACGGCCACGCCCGCGCGGCCTCGATCCGGCGGCTCGTCGTGAGCACCCCGATGCCGAACATCACCACCAGCAGCAGGCACGACAGCACCAGGCTGCGGACCACCGCGGCGATGACGAGGGCGGCGACCCCGAGCTGGAGGATCGCGCGCACAGCCGCCACGACGACCGGCCGCTCCATCGCGTAGCCAGCGGTCCGGTGCGCGACGAGCGTCACGGCCAGCAGCAGCACCAGGGCTGCCGCGACCGGCCAGCCCGGGTCGATGCTCACGAGGGACGAGGGTATGCCGCGGGGCCGACTCCCGCGGCAGCGTCAGCTTTCGGGCGAGTGGCCGAAAGTTCCGGCAGTGGGGGGCGGTCGGGCCGAGAACTCGGGCGCGTGGCCGAAAGTTTGGCGGCCCGGCCGGCCTCGGGCCGCCCCCGGCTTGCCAGGGCCAGTAGAGTTCTGTATCGTTTTTCTAGAACGATTTAGTAGAACGATGCAGTGAGGAGGTGGTCGCGGTGGGGAACGTGACCCTGCGGACCGTGGCCGAGCAGGCCGGTGTCTCGGTCTCGACCGTGTCGAACGCTTACAACAAGCCCGACCAGCTCTCGGCCCAGGTGCGTGACCGCGTGCTCGAGACGGCCAAGCGCCTCGGGTATGCCGGGCCCAACCCGGCTGCCCGCAGCCTGCGGTCCCAGCGGGCGGGCGCCATCGGCCTGCTGTTCACCGAGCAGCTGTCCTACGCCTTCTCCGACCCGTACTCCGTCGGCATGCTCGCTGGCCTGGCCGAGGTGGCCGAGGAGTTCAAGACCGGGCTCCTGCTCATCCCGCTCGAGCACTACGACCCGAGCCACCCCGAGGACGCCGAGCCGTCGGCCGAGACGATGCGCCAGTCGGTCGTCGACGCGGTCGTGGCCTACTGCGTCGACGCCGACCACCCCGCGCGCCTGGTCGCCATGGAACGAGGGCTGACCGTGGCCTCGACCATCGACATCGACGACGACCGGCAGAAGTACGTGCTCATCGACGAGGCCGGGGCCGCCGCCTCGCTGGGCGGGCTGCTGCGCGACCTCGGTCACCAGCGGGTCGGCGTCATCGTCGACTCCAGGATGGACGACGTCGAGCCCCGGACCACGCCCCGGGTGGTGCGGCCCGAGGACGAGGCGCAGCTGTTCGTCGACTCGCGCATCCGACTCGACGGCCTGCGTGACGCGCTCGGCCCGGACGTCGAGGTCATCCCGGTCTTCGCCGGGCACAACTCGACGGAGGCAGGTGCTGCCGCCGCGGCATACCTCCTCGACCACCAGAACCGGCCTACGGCCATCGCCTGCATCAGCGACGTGCTCGCCCTCGGCGCACGCGACGCGATCCGCCAGTGCGGGCTCGAGGTCGGCCGCGACGTCTCGCTCACCGGCTTCGACGACATCCCGCGGGCCGCCGAGGTCGGCCTCACCACCGTCCGCCAGCCCATCCACGAGAAGGGTCGCCTGCTCGGCCGCATGGTGCTCGACCCCGAGTTCGAGCCGCGCCGCGTGGTGCTGCCCACCGAGCTCGTCGTCCGGTCCAGCACCGGCCCGGCGCCCCACTGACCACCCACCACAGTTCCACCGCAAGGAGATCCACGATGAACGACTTCATCGCCCTGACCACCATCCGCCGCGGCGGCGCCTCCGAGGCGCTGTCCGCCCGCCCCGACGCCCCGGTCGTCGACGACGGGTATGCCGCGAAGCCGGCTCCCGTGGCCGCCGCACCTCGCGGGGTGCGCCGGTCGCTGGCCGCCACCTTGCGCGCCGCCGCCAAGGTCGAGCGTCGCTGGGCCGACCGGCTCGACCCCGCCTGCGGCTGACGACGCGCGGTAGGCCGCGCGGAAGGTGCGGTCGCCGATTTCTGGTGGGGAGCTCCTGCGTGGCAGAATGGCTCCTCGCGCCACCTCGACCACGGCCCCTGCCACAGGGGGAGTGCCCAGCACGCGGCCCGCGGATCGGCGCATCTCACATCACGTAGCACCACCAGACCCGTGGGTGACCTGTGGCACCGACGAGAAAGCGACACCGTCATGCAGCGTTTCGACGAGCTCGACAAGGCCTCCATCCGCGAGGACATCCCCGCCTTCCGCGCCGGTGACACCGTCAAGGTTCACGTCAAGGTCGTCGAGGGCAACCGCTCCCGCATCCAGGTCTTCCAGGGCGTGGTCATCCGTCGTCACGGTGGCGGCGTCGGCGAGACCTTCACCGTCCGCAAGGTGTCCTTCGGTGTCGGCGTGGAGCGCACGTTCCCGCTGCACACCCCGATCATCGACAAGATCGAGGTCGTGACCCGCGGTGACGTCCGTCGCGCCAAGCTCTACTACCTGCGCGACCTGCGCGGCAAGGCCGCCAAGATCAAGGAGAAGCGCGAGACGACCCCCGCCAAGTAAGGCGAGGTCACTGCGCACCGTCGGCCGCGACGTGTCCCTGCGAGACGTCCCAGTGCCGAGGGTTAGGCTCCGGATGCGATGAACCCCGGACCCGAACCATCAGATCAGGACCTGGCCACCGCGTCCTCGGCTGCCGACCGGCAGCCCGACGCCAAGGCCGGGTCAGGCGACGCCAAGGGCGGCCCTTCGTGGCTGCTGCTCATCGGCATCGCACTCGTCGTGATGGTCCTGGTCCGGGGTTTGCTCGTGCAGTCCTTCTACGTGCCTTCCGGGTCGATGGAGCGCACCATCGAGCCCGGTGACCGCATCCTGGTCAACAAGCTCGTCGGGGCCGACTCGATCAAGCGCGGCGACGTGGTCGTCTTCGACGGCTCGACGAGCTGGGCCGTCGACGACCGCACGCCGCACCAGGACGACGGCCTCATCGGGCGGACCCTCGCCTCGATCGCCAAGGCCATCGGCATCGACGTCGGCGAGCAGGACTTCATCAAGCGGGTCATCGGCCTGCCGGGCGACCGGGTCGTCTGCTGCGACAGCTCCGGACGGCTCACCGTCAACGGCACCGCGGTGCAGGAGCCGTACATCTACCCCGGAGACAAGCCCAGCGAGCTCACCTTCGACATCGTCGTGCCCAAGGACCGGCTCTGGGTGATGGGTGACCACCGCTCCGACAGCGCGGACTCCCGTTCCCACCTCGGCGACCCCGGCGGCGGCACCGTGCGCGTCGACGACGTCATCGGGCGCGCCGTGGTGACCTACTGGCCGCTGTCGCGCACAGGTGGGTTCGATCACCCGAGCCAGCTCGCCGGCATACCTCGGGCGAGCACCCCATGACCGGCGCCCCTGGCGACGGCCGCGGGCGCGGCGACGACTGGCTCGGCTGGGAGCCGGAGCCCGTCGAGCCTGCCGACGCGCCCACGTCCCAGCAGGACCACGCGATCGAGACGACCGGTCCCTGGCTGCGCCACGAGCCGCAGGACCTCGAGGCGTTCTCGCCCCGCGAGCCCTCTCCGTGGCTCGCACCCGACACCGTCGCCGACGCACCCGCCCGGCACGACGCCGTCGAGGACACCGGGGTGCCGCCCACGCTCGCGGAGGACCCCGCGATCCCGGAGACCACCCCGACGATGGCCACCGCCCCGACGGCCGTGCTGCCGACGGTGACACCGCGGGCGGACCACGCGGCGATCGCGGGGGATGCCGCGGGGGATGCCGCGGGGGACGCCGCGCGCACCGACACCGACGCCCAGGACACCGACCGTCAGCGCAAACGCAAGGGCAGCGGCAAGGACGACGCCGACGAGCCGACCAGCGGGTTGGCAGTTCTGGGGGCGGCCGTCAAGGAGTTCGCGATCGTCGTCGGCATGGCCCTGGTCCTGTCGTTCATCGTCAAGACGTGGCTGCTGCAGGCGTTCTACATCCCGTCCGGCTCGATGGAGAACACCCTGCTGGTCAACGACCGCGTCATCGTCAGCAAGCTGACGCCTGGCCCCTTGGAGCTCAAGCGGGGCGACATCGTCGTGTTCGCCGACCCGGGCGACTGGGTCGACCCGCCGGTGGAGGAGAAGCACGGCAAGGTCGCGACCATCGTCCGCGACGCCATGATGTTCGTCGGACTGCTGCCCGACGACTCCGAGAACCACCTCATCAAGCGGGTCATCGGCCTGCCCGGTGACCACGTCGCATGCTGCGACCAGGGCGGACGGCTCACCGTCAACGGCCAGCCCGTGGTGGAGCCCTACCTCAAGCCCGGGGTCGCCCCGAGCGACCAGGACTTCGACGTCGTCGTGCCACGCGGACGCGTGTGGGTCATGGGGGACAACCGCTCGGGGTCGGCCGACTCGCGCGCCCACCTGGGCCCCGAGAACGACGTGCGCCTCGGCTCGGTCGACGAGCGGCTCATCGTCGGGCGCGCCGTCGCGCTGGTGTGGCCGCTGGACCACCTCACCTGGCTGGGCAACCCGTCGCAGACCTTCAAGGACGTGCCGGCGCCCAAGCCGACCGACGCCGAGGAGTCGCCGCCCACAGACGGCGAGCCCGGCACCGACGCACCGACCACCGGCGGCGGTGACGTCGGCACCGAGGGTGGTGGCTGACATGGCACCCACCACGACCCGCCGGGCCAAGCCGGTGGGGAGCCGCAAGCCGAGCCTGCGCGTGGAGCGCCAGCTCCAGCGTGACGGCCACCGGGTGCTCGCCGGCATGGACGAGGTCGGTCGCGGCGCGCTCGCCGGACCGGTCAGCGTCGGCGTCGTCCTGATCGACGAGACGTGCCGCAGCGCGCCGGCCGGGGTCAAGGACTCCAAGCTGCTGACGCCGGCCGCGCGGGTGTCGATGGTGCCGCGGATCCGCCGGTGGGCGATGGCGTATGCCGTGGGGCACGCCTCCGCGGCCGAGATCGACGAGATCGGCATCATGGCCGCGCTCCGGCTGGCCGGGTGCCGCGCGCTCGCTGCCGTGGGTGTCGTGCCCGACCTGGTCATCCTCGACGGCAACCACGACTGGCTGACCGCGCCGGAGGAGGTGGGGCTGTTCGCCTTCGCCGACGATGGCGCGGCAACGGGGCCGCAGACGCCGCCGGTGACGACGATGATCAAGGCCGACCTGAAGTGCTCCTCGGTCGCGGCCGCCTCCGTCCTCGCCAAAGTCGAACGCGACGCCCTGATGATGGCCGCCGCGCCCGACCACCCGGCATACCGGTGGGAGGAGAACAAGGGGTATGCCGCGCCGGAGCACCTCGCCGCGCTCGAGACCCACGGCGCCTCGGTGCTGCACCGGCGCTCGTGGCGCCTCCCCGGGGTGGGGCTCGCGGACGACGGGGGCCATGATGGCGGTGTGCAACCGAGCCAGCTGGAGATGGGCGCGCGATGAGTGCTGAGGACCTCGAGAAGTACGAGTCCGAGATGGAGCTGCAGCTCTATCGCGAGTACCGCGACGTCGTCGGGCTGTTCTCCCACGTCGTGGAGACCGAGCGGCGGTTCTACCTGTGCAACTCGGTCGACGTGAAGGTGCGCTCCGACGGCGGCGAGGTCTACTTCGACGTCACCATGCAGGACGCGTGGGTGTGGGACATCTACCGGCCCGCGCGGTTCGCCAAGCAGGTGCGGGTCGTGACGTTCAAGGACGTCAACGTCGAGGAGCTGGCCAAGTCGGACCTCGAGCTGCCCAAGGGCGGCGGGTTCCAGCCCGGCGCCTGAGGCGCGCGGGCGGCCGACCGCCGGGTATGCCGCGTGGTCCCGAGCGCGCGCGAGCGGTGCTGTGCGTGCGGGAGGGTCCGGTCGGGGCCGTCCGGTCGGGGCTGTGCGGTTGTCCACAGGGGGTCGACGCCGGGCGTACTGTCCACAGGCCGGGACTCTGAGGGCTGACAGGTGTCGGATGGGGTCGCCAGCCTTGGGGCATGGCGAATTCCGATGCGGGACATGAGGATCCGCGACGAGTCCTGGGTTCCTGGGGAGAGCGGCTGGCGGCGCGCTACCTGCAGGACCGCGGTTTCGAGCTGGTCGACCGCAACTGGCGGTGTCGGCACGGCGAGATCGACATCGTGGCCCGTGATGGGGACTGCCTCGTCTTCTGCGAGGTGAAGACCCGCCGCTCCCAGCGGTTCGGGTCACCCGTGGAAGCGGTCCACTGGGAGAAGGCGGCGCGGCTGAGACGGTTGGTGGCCGCGTGGCTCCAGGCGCACGACGTGCATGCGCCGCAGGTGCGCATCGACGTCATCGGCATCGTCCTGGTGGCCGGGTCGCCGGCCAGGCTGCGGCACCTCGAGTCGGTGGTGGCATGAGCCGGGGGTTCGGGTCCACACGGTCGGTCACCCTGGAGGGGCTGGTCGGGGCCGTCGTCGAGGTGGAGGCACACCTGTCCGGTGGGCTTCCGGCCTTCATGCTGGCGGGGCTGCCGGACACGGCCTGCGCACAGTCGCCGCACCGCGTCAAGGCAGCGATGGCCGGTGTGGGGCGGCTGCTGTCGCAGGACCGCATCACCGTCAACCTGTCGCCGGCGTCGATCCCCAAGAACGGCAGCGGTTTCGACCTGCCCATCGCCGTCGCCATCGCAGCCGCGGTCGGCCTGGTGCCCGAGAGTGCGGTGCGCGACGTCGTGCACATCGGTGAGCTCGGCCTCGACGGCGCGATCCGAGCGGTGCGTGGCGTGCTGCCCGCGGTGCTCTCGGCATCGCGGGCCGGCTTCCACGACATCGTGGTGCCACCCGCCAACGCCGCCGAGGCGCGGCTGGTCCCCGAGGTGCGGGTGCACACTGCCGCCAACCTGGGTGACCTCCTGGCCTCGTATGCCGCGACGGGCCGACCGCCCGAGACCGAACCCGACCCCTCGGACGCGACCGACCCGGCTGCTCCGGCTGGTCCGGACCTGGCCGAGGTGGTCGGCCAGCAGGAGGCCAGGGACGCCCTCGAGCTGGCCGCCGCCGGCGGCCACCACCTCTTCCTGCTCGGGCCACCCGGCTCCGGCAAGACGATGCTCGCCGAGCGGCTGGTCTCGATCCTCCCGCGCCTGACCCGGGAGCAGTCGATCGACGTGCTCGCGGTGAAGTCGTTGCTGGGCCTGACCGCGGCCGAGCTGGACCTGCGGGGGATGCCGCCGTTCGTGGCACCGCACCACAGCGCCAGCCAGGCCGCCATCATCGGCGGCGGCAGCGGTGCGGTCCGACCGGGGCTGATCAGCCAGGCCCACCACGGCGTCCTGTTCCTCGACGAGGCCCCGGAGTTCAAGGTCGGGGCCCTGCAGGCGCTGCGCCAGCCGCTGGAGTCCGGGCACGTGGTGGTCGCGCGGGCACGCTCGGCGGTGCGCTTCCCGGCGCGGTTCCAGCTGGTCATGGCGGCCAACCCGTGCCCGTGCGGACTCGGCTACGGCAAGGGGGTCGGCTGCTCCTGCTCGCCTCGAGACAAGCGAGCCTACGTCGCCAAGCTGTCCGGCCCCCTGTTGGACCGCGTCGACCTGCAAGTGGAGGTGCAGGCGGTCACCCGTGCCTCGCTGGAGCTCGGCGGGGGCGAGCCGAGCGAGGCGGTGGCCCGCCGCGTCGTGGCTGCGCGGTCGGCGCAGGCGGAGCGTTGGAAGGACACGAGGTGGCGGCTGAACAGCGAGGTGCCCGGGTCGCGGCTGCGCCGCCCACCCTGGCGGCTGCCCGGCAGCGTCACCGTCGACCTCGAGCGGGCCCTCGACCGCGGCACACTGACGCTGCGCGGCTACGACCGGGTGCTGCGGGTGGGCTGGACGCTGGCCGACCTCGGTGGCCGGGTGGTGCCGACGCGCGAGGACCTCGGGCAGGCCCTGATGTTCCGCAGCCAGCAGGCGGTGGCGGCATGAACCCACAGGACCGCGGGGTCCGCGCCTGGCGGGCGGTCGAGCTGCCGTCGCCACGCGACGTGGCGGCTGAGCTCGCCAGGGTATGTCGTCTGGTCCCCGACGAACGCGCCGCCCGGATGGTGTGGGCGCGGCTGGTCGAGCCGGAGAACAAGGAGGCCATCGCGACTGTGGCCAAGGGCGGCGCCCGCGCTGCACTGGAGGAGCTCAAGCCCGAGGAGGACATTGCGCGCAACGCCTTCCCGCGGTTGCTCGACATCGACCCCGCTCGCGAGCAGTCGATCCTGCGAGCCCTCGGCGCGCGGGTGCTCATCCCGGGCGACGACGAGTGGCCGGTCGCAGTCGAGGACCACCCCGAGCCGCCGTTGTGCCTGTGGGTCCGCGGGTCGGGTGACCTCGTCGACCTGACCGAGCGCAGTGTGGCCATCGTCGGGGCGCGGGCCGCCACGGCATACGGGGTGCACACGGCACGCGAGCTCGGCGCCGGAGTCGCCGACCGTGAGTTCACGGTGGTCTCCGGTGCTGCCTACGGCATCGACGCCGCCGCCCACGAAGGGGCGCTCGCGGTCGAGGGCACCACCGTCGCGGTGCTGGCGGGTGGGATCGACCGCGCCTACCCGGCCAGCCACGCCGGGCTGCTCGAGCGCGTCGCGGCCACCGGTGCCGTGGTGACCGAGGTGGCACCGGGGTCGGCGCCGACGCGGTGGCGCTTCCTCAGCAGGAACCGGATCATCGCCGCGGTCAGCGGGGCAACGGTCGTTGTCGAAGCGGGGTTGCGGTCCGGGTCGCGCAACACGGCCAAGCACGCCCGCGGGATGGGCCGGCCGATCGCGGCCGTGCCGGGACCGGTGACCTCCGCCGTGTCGGCCGGGTGCCACGAGCTGATCCGTGGTGGCGCGACGCTCGTCACGGACGCCGCCGAGGTGGTCGAGCTGGCCGGTCGCATCGGTGAGCTCGCGCCGCTGAAGCAGGAGCAGGCCACGCTCGTCGACGAGCTGGATCCCGTGCAGCGCCGCGTGTTCGAGGCGATGCCCACGCGGGCGCCGGCCGACCTGGAGGCGCTGGTGCGGCGCTCCGGAATGTCAGGGCGGCAGGTGCGGGCGGCGCTGGCGCAGCTCGAGCTGAGTGGGCTGTCCGAGCGCCGACCCGGTGGCTGGCGCAAGGCGGGGGAGGAGCGCAAGGGGGTGGCGGGACAGATCTAGGTGGGGCCGAGCCCGCTGGCCACCGACCGGGGTGGCGCCTTGTTCGTCGCGGGGGCTTTTGCGACCGTGAGCGGGTGGACGAGACCGTGGCCGAGACGCTGGTCGCCTTCGAGCGGCACCTGCGCTCCGAACGCGCCCGGTCCGAGCACACGATCCGCGCCTACCTCGGTGACGTGCGGTCGATGCTCGACCACCTCGAACGCGAACGAAGCGTCACCAGGTTGGGCGAGATCGGGCTGCGCGATCTACGCGCCTGGCTCGCGGCGTTGTCGGCCGGGTCGGCACGGTCCACGGTGGCCAGGCGCTCGGCTGCGGTGCGCACCTTCCTGGGCTGGGCCACCCGGACCGGACGCATCCCGACCGACCCGTCGTTGCGGCTGGCCGCGCCGTCCAGGTCCTCGGTGCTGCCGGAGGTGCTCAAGCAGCAGCAGGCGGCCGACCTCCTGGACGTGGCCGCCGTCGCCAGCGACGACGAGGACCCCATGCACCTGCGTGACCGGGCTGCCCTGGAGCTGTTGTACGCCAGCGGTATTCGCGTCGGCGAGCTGACCTCCCTGGACGTCGACGACATCGACCTCGCGGGCGGTGTCGTCCGGGTGCTGGGCAAGGGCGGCAAGGAACGCACCGTGCCGTTCGGCGGGCCAGCGCGCGATGCCGTCGAGGCCTGGCTGCGGCGGGGCCGTCCCCAGGTGGCCACCGGTGAGAGCGGTCCGGCCCTGTTGCTCGGGCGCCGGGGTCGGCGAGCCGACCAGCGCCAGATCCGCAGCGCGCTGCACAGCCTGCTCCGGCACGTGCCCGACGCGCCCGACCTCAGCCCCCACGGCCTGCGGCACAGCGCCGCGACCCACCTGCTCGAGGGTGGTGCGGACCTGCGCGAGGTCCAGGAGCTGCTGGGGCACGCCTCCCTGGCGACGACCCAGATCTACACCCACGTCTCCGTGGACCGGCTCAAGAAGTCGTACCAGCAGGCCCACCCGCGCGCCTGAGCGTGCCGGGTTGCGGCTCGTCCCCGCGCGCCGCGCCGACGTGACGCGGCATACGAGGGCATCATGAGGGGTGAGGGCAGGCACGTCTGCCAGTTGCGCAGGTGGCCGGCAGGAAAGGAGGAGCGGCGGTGACCCAGGCACCGACGGTACCTCCGCCCGTACGCACCCGACGCAGGAGGGTGAGCAGGCGGGTGCGGCTGCGGCGCACGCTCGCCGCGCTCGTGGTGCTGACGCTGGCCGTGCTGGTCACGGTGCGGTTGATCAACCGCGGCGGTGACGAGGCGCCAGTCGCCGCCGTGAGCAGCACCTCCTCGCCCGCCCGGACCCAGGCCACGACCCCGGCCGCCACCAGCAGTGAGGACGGTGGGTCCGCGACCGAGACCGCACCCGTGCGCACCAGCGTGCCCCAGTCCGGCAACGGCAAGCTCACCGTGGTCAGCGTCCCGGCGATGGCGAACCCGGCCACTGGCCGGACGGTGCGGTACACGGTCGAGGTCGAGGGCGGCCTGGACGTCGACGCCGCCGAGGTGGGGCGCACGGTGCAAGCGGTGCTGCTCGACCCGAAGGGGTGGCAGAAGGTCGACGGGGTCAAGTTCGTCAACGTGAGCCCCGCCGAGGCCAAGGACGGCAAGGCGGTCGACATCCGCGTCACGCTGGCGAGCCCGGCTCTGACCGACAAGCTCTGCGCGCCGATGCGCACCCTGTCCCAGGTCTCGTGCTGGAACGGCGAACGGTCGGTGCTCAACTTCCGGCGCTGGGCCCTCGGCGACGACAGCTATGGCGACGACGTCGCGCGCTACCGCATCTACCAGGTCAACCACGAGGTGGGCCACGGCCTCGGCCACGGCCACGCAGCGTGCCCGGGGAAGGGCAAGCGCGCGCCGATCATGGTGCAGCAGACGCTGAGCCTGGGCGGTTGCACGCCGTGGCCGTACCCCTCCGGCGCCTGACGCTCTCCACCTCGTCGTGACGGGCTCGCCACCCGGTCGCACCGAGGCGATCAGTTCCACAGCGGCAGCAGTCGCACCCGCGTAGGGCCGAGGAGCTGAAGCGGGTCGAGGTAGCGGTCGCCACGCAGGGCCCCGAGGTGCAGGCAGCTGCCGGGAGCGCAGTGCGAGCCGTCGGTGACAAGCGTGCCGATGACCTGCCCCACCGCCACCACCTGCCCGGTTCGTACCGCCGGCTCGACCGGCTCGTAGGTGGAGCGAATGCCGTCCGGGTGCGTGACCGTCACCGTGGGCCGCCCGGCGATCACGCCCACGTGGGTCACCGCCCCGTCCGCGACTGCGCGTACGTCGGTCGCCTCGGGTGCCGCCAAGTCGACGCCACGGTGACCCGCGCCCCAGGTCGACGACGGGGCGTCGAACGGACGTGCCACAGGTGGTCTGGGCAGGATCGGCCAACGCCAGCGACCCCGGGGAGCGGTCTGGGTCGGCGCGCGTGTGCTCGCGGTGCCCGGGGGAGCAGCCGGGGTCGGCGCGGCACCGGCACCGGTCGGCTCCCGCAGCGCAGGTGCCACGACGGACTGTTCGCCGGACCCGGCTCGCTGCGCCGGCGTGGAGCTCGCCGCTCCCGCGACGAGCAGGGTCGCGCCACCGACCAGGGTGACGGTCAGCAGGGCGGAGAGTGAAGGCATGCCTCCACGGTGGCGACCACTCGGCCGGTGGGCGAGGGCCGTGGGCCCACCTGTGGACAGCCAGTCTCACCGGGAGAGCCTGTGGACGACCGTGACGCTCGGGTCGTGGGCGGGGACAGGCAGCGCTTCAGTGCGCGGTCAGGCGGCGCACGGCCTCCTGCAACACCTCGTCGCGCTTGCAGAAGGCGAACCGCACCAACGTTCTCGCGGCGTCCTTGTCGTCGTGAAAGACCGACACCGGCACGGCGACCACGCCGGCGCGGGCCGGCAGCTCGCGACAGAACGCCAGCCCGTCGGTCGCGCCGAGCGGAGCGGCATCGGCCACGACGAAGTAGGTGCCCGCCGGCACCGACACCTCAAGGCCGGCCGACCGCAGACCGTCGATGAGCAGGTCTCGCTTGTCCTGCAACGACTTCGACAACCCGTCGTACACGTCGTCACCGAGGCCCAGGGCCACGGCGACGGCCGGCTGGAACGGCCCCGACCCCACGAAGGTGAGGAACTGCTTGACCGCCCGCACCGCCGCGACCGCCTCGGCCGGTCCACTCACCCAACCGACCTTCCACCCCGTGGCCGAGAACGTCTTGCCGCCCGAGGAGATGGTGAGCGTCCGCTCCCTCATGCCGGGCAGCGTCGCGACCGGGATGTGCTCGACGCCGTCGAACACGAGGTGCTCGTAGACCTCGTCGGTCACCACCCAGGCATCGAACTCCCACGCCAGAGAACAGATCAGCTCGAGCTCGGAGCGCGTGAACACCTTGCCGGTCGGGTTGTGTGGGGTGTTGAGCAGCACCATGCGCGTGCGCTGGGAGAACGCCGCCCGCAGGGACTCCTCGTCGACGGCGAAGTCCGGGAAGCGCAGCACCGAGGTGCGGCGAGTGGCGCCGGCGAGGGCGATCGACGCGGCATACGAGTCGTAGTAGGGCTCGAAGGTGACCACCTCGTCGCCGGGGCCGCACAACGCGAGGATCGTGGCCGCGATCGCCTCGGTCGCACCGACCGTCACGAGCACCTCGCGTCGCGGGTCGAGGTCGATCCCGTAGAACCGATCCTGATGCGCCGCAACGGCATCCAGCAGTTCCGGCACCCCAGGGCCCGGTGGGTACTGGTTGCGCCCGGCGTCGATCGCCGCCTTTGCGGCATCGAGCATCTCGCGCGGCCCGTCCGTGTCGGGGAATCCCTGCCCGAGGTTGATCGCGTCGTGCTCGAGGGCCAACGCACTCATCTCGGCGAAGATCGTGGTGCCGAACGGTGCGAGGGCCGGGTTGCCGGGTGGGCGCGACATGACCTGAGGGTATGCCGTGTGCAGACTTCCGGTGGCGAGTGCCTTGGGGCAGGTCTACCGTCCGAATTGTGAGCATCCGCACTGTTCGCCGCCTCGTTCCGCTTGCCCTCGCCGCCGTCGGGGCCCTGGTCGTCACGTCGGCCGGCCCCAGCCCCGCCGCCGACCCGGCGCCGACGCCGTGGCGTGCCGACCACTGGCCGCAGACGCAGCCGTGGCAGCAGGGAGGGCCGACCGGCTCGCCCGACCAGCGCCGAATGGCGAACGAGGTCAAGGCTGCCGGCTTCCCAGGTCCGATCGACCCCCAGGACTGGGAGAACCCCGACGACATGACGTGGGAGGACTACGTCAAACCCCCGGGCACGAGCTGGAACGACCCGGCCGTCAAGGGCTCCAAGGACACGTTCAACGGCGCGCTGGTGCTCCTCGACTACCCGAACCAGCCCTTCGTGGTGACCCAGCCGCAGGGGTCGACGGTGTTCGGCAACCCGAGCAGCCAGGCGAGCAACGTGCCTCGCTCCGAGGTGGCCACGTTCTACGAGAACTTCCTCAACAAGCCGGGTGCCCTCAACCAGGGGCGCACGATCCACGAGTACTGGATGGAGGACTCGGGCGGTCGCTACGGCGTGGACCTCACCGCCTTCGGGCCGTACCAGATGCCCGGCAAGGACCACGAGTACGGCATGGAGTTCCAGGGGCAGGGCGCCTGCCCGGCCGGTGACACCTGCACCCGCAACCTCCGCACCGACGGTTTCGCGGCCTGGCAGGCGGCCGAGGGCGCCGACATCCGCGCCAAGTACGACTTCGTGTTCTTCCTGTCAGCCGGTCAGGACGAGTCCTCGACGTGGCAGGAGTTCGGGATGATGAAGTTCCCGACCAAGGAGGACGTCACTGACGAGTTCGGCCCGCCCGACCCGGCGCTGCCCAACTGGTCCGACACCCGCTACGTCGACTGGACGTCCTGGGCCTCGGGCTCGACCATCTGGCCCAACGCCGGCGGGGGCTCCTCGACGCAGGCCGAGAGCAGCGGCATGGGTGTCTACGCCCACGAGCTGAGCCACATCCTCGGCATCGGCGACAACTACAACAACCCCTACGGCAACCCGCCGAGACGCTCCTACACGGGCATCTGGGAGATGCTCAGTCGCGGCTCCTTCAATGGTCCCGGCGGTCCGCACAGCCGGTGGGTCATCCCCGCGACCGGCGGTGGGTCGATGGGCGCGCAACACATGCTGCGCAACAAGATCGACCTCGGCATGGTGGACGAGCAGAACGTCCTGCGGCTGTCCCGCGACGCCCTCGCGCAGTCTGGTCTGGCGGTGGCGACGGTGACCGCCCGCGTCGTCCAGCCCGGCGACACCGGGCTGTCCGGGGTCAACATCGCGCTCGACGGTGGCGACCGGTCGCCCGCGTGCAGCACGGCGACGAACCCGTTCTGCGATGGCGGCGGTTACGACAACTACACCGTCGAGGTCGTCGACCGGATGGGCGCCGACTCGTTCACGCCCGACTCCGGTGTGCTGCTGGCCAAGTCCAAGAACCAGGACCGGTCGCCCTTCGAGTGGGTCATCGACGCCAACCCGCAGGACATCAACATGACCGACTACGTCCTGCCGGACGGCACCAAGGTGCCCATCACCATCGGTGACTACCGCCAGCTCTCCGACGGCCTGTTCCACGCCGGCACCAACTCCGGCAGCGAGTACGAGTACGTCGACGGGGCCAACCGGCTCCACTTCTACGTGCTGGACCTCAAGCGCTCGGACGACGGCGTCTTGACCTACACCATCGCGGTCCGTTCGCTCGACGGTTCCGGCGACCAGCGGCGCGGCGTGAAGCTCAAGGGCAAGGCATCGCCGAAGGGCGCCGACGGACTCACCACCTGCCAGTTCCAGCTCACGAACACCGGTGCGGGAGTTGGGGATTCGTCCGGCCAGCCGGAGGACGTGACGCAGTACCTCGGCAACGATGTCTACCGCCTCTCTGCCACGACGACCTCCGCCGGCTGGCAGGTCAACCTGCCCAACGCGCTGACGACCGCCAAGGCCGGCGAGACCGTGACCGTGCCAGTCCACGCCCTCGCCTCCGGTGACGGGACGCGCCCGGGCAAGATCGTCCTCACGGCCACGAGCGAGAGCGACCCGAGCCGCACCTCGACCGCCACCTGCACCGCGATCGCCCGCTGAGCAGGGGTGAGGTATGCCGCGGGCTCGCCCCCGCGGCATACCTCGCCCTGGTCGGTCTGTCCCGAAAAGTCCTCGCACTTGCGGAAGGTGTTCGTCCGCAACGGGTCCTAGCGTGGCCGGCGGACGACACACCGACCTGTGAGGAGAGACGAATGACCCAGGCTGAGAGACTGACCAGGGAACAGGTGGCCGAGGCCGGACTCGCGGACTGGCGGCCCCTGCTGGGGCGGCTCAGGACCAGGTTCGCCACGGGTGACTTCGGCGCGGGCATGGGCCTGGTCACGCGGATCGGGGAGGTGGCCACCGCTGCCGGCCGGCACGCCGACCTCACCCTGACCGAGGCCAGCCTGGTGGTCGGCGTCGGGAGTCCACACGCCGGCGGCGTCACCCAGGCGGATGTCGACCTGGCCCGGGTGATCAGTGAGCAGGCCGCATCGCTGGGGATCGCGGCCGACACGGGCGGCGTCACCCAGCTCGAGCTCGGCCTCGACACTGGCGACACCAGCCGCAATGCCGCCTACTACGCCGCGCTGCTGGGTGGCGAGGTCGTGGGCGGCGAGCCCTACGACGCCAGCGGACAGGTGCCGACGGTCTGGTGGCAGACACCACCGGAGCGACCGGAGGACGAGGGGCCCGCCCTGCCGAAGCAGGACTTCGAGCAGCGGTGGCACTTCGACGTGTGGGTCGCCGAGGACGAGGGGGAGCCGAGGGTCCAGGCCGCCCTCGACGCCGGTGGCCGGCTGGTGAGCGACAAGGCGGCCCCGGCCTACTGGGTGCTCGAGGACCCCGACGGCAACCGGTCCTGCGTCTGCACGCCCGCCGCCCGCTGAAACCTCCAGACCGTCCCCGGCGTCGGTAAGTCACCCAATTGGACGATGGTTGACGTCAACGATCTTCCACATGGGTGGCTTACCGACGGGGCGGAGCCGGCGCCGTGGCAGGTGACTCGTTTCGGCCGCGGTCGGACCGGGTGGATCGGGTGGATCGGGCGGATCGGGTGGATCGGGCGGATCGGGTCAGGTCGTGCCCGCGTCAGTCGGCCTCGGCGTGGGCGATGTGGGCCAGCTGTCTCCACACCAGCACCAGCGTGATCCCGGACCCAGCGAAGGCGAACCAGAACGGCGCCGCCGCCCCAAAGTGCGAGGCGATCTGCCCGCCGAGGAACTGCCCGACCAGCAGCCCGACGATGAGGCCGAGCCAGTAGACCGAGCCCACGCGCCCCTGGTACTCGTCCGGTGTCGCGCGTTGCCGCACTGCGGAGGACAGCGAGCCCCACACGAAGGCGTAGCCGCCGAAGACGACCATGATCGCCATTGCGACCCACGGGATCGTGGTGAGCGCGAGCGCCAGGTGGGTCACCACCTCCAGCGACAGGCAGATCCGCATCAGTCGGGCGAGAGGAACGATCCGCTCGAGCCGGTCGTAGAGCAGCACCGAGACGATCCCGCCGACGGCCGAGGCAGTCGTGAGCAGCCCGAACCCGACCGACCCCAGCCCCAGTCGCTCCTGCGCCCAGTAGACGAGGACGCCGAACGGCGCGCCCCAGGTGATGTTGAAGATGAAGATGACCAGGGTCAGGGTGCGGATGGGCGCGTGGTGCCAGATCCACCGCAGCCCGTCGGTGATGTCGCGCCCGATGTGCTGCTCGGGCTTCGCACCACCAGCGGCCGACGCGGGCAGCCGCACCTTGGTGAACAGCGCGGCCGCCAGCAGGAGCGCGGCACCCTGCACCCCGAACGGCACGGCCTGGCCGAGGGCGAACAGCGACGCCCCGACCGCCGGGCCCACCATCTGGTTGGCCACGAGGAAGGCCGACATCTGGCGCGCGTTGCCGATGCCGAGGTCGGCCTTGGGCACGATCATCGGCAGCACGGCACGCCACCCGGTGTCGGCGAACAGCTCGGCCACCCCGACGGCGAAGAGCACCCCAAGGAGCAACCCGATCGAGATGTGGCCGGTCGCAATCGTCACGACGAGCACGGCCAGCACCGCGACCCGCACGAGGTTCGCGGCCAGCACGAGGCGGCGCCGGTCGACGCGGTCGGCGATGGCGCCGGCATACAGCCCCAGCAGGAGCGTGGGCACGTGCTGGACCATGGCCGCGGCCGCGATGAGCGTCGGGTTGCGCGTCAGCGAGGCCACGAGCAATGGTCCGGCGGCGACGGCGATGCCGTCACCCAGCTGGCCGGCCCACGAGGAGGCGAGGTTCCACCGGAACGCCGTCCCCATCCGCGCCGGGACCAGCCACTCGACGACGCGGGCGGGGATGGATGTCACAAGCCCGCGACCCTAGCCGCGTGCGGGCGCACGGCGCGACCGGATTACCGTGCTCAGCCCCGCACGGCGTACCATGGTCGGACGACCGGTCTCGTGCCGGTCGAATTCGCGCGTCTTCCACCCGCTGACTCGGCTCGCCGACGAAGCGGGGGCGCACCACGGCAGTCCGGCCAGTATGCCGGCGGGGTGCGTTGCAGACGCCAGGCAGGTGGTCGCAGCCACGCGGCACACCGACGTAACTGACAACGACACAAGGAGGACCACGGCATGGCCGTCGTCACCATGCGCCAGCTCCTGGAGAGCGGCGTCCACTTCGGGCACCAGACCCGTCGCTGGAACCCGAAGATGAAGCGCTTCATCATGACCGAGCGCAACGGCATCTACATCATCGACCTGCAGCAGTCGCTGACGTACATCAACAACGCGTACGACTTCGTCAAGGAGACCGTCGCCCACGGCGGTTCGATCCTGTTCGTCGGCACCAAGAAGCAGGCGCAGGAGCCGATCGCCGAGCAGGCGACCCGCGTCGGCATGCCGTACGTCAACCACCGCTGGCTCGGTGGCATGCTCACCAACTTCAACACCATCTCCAAGCGCCTCACCCGGCTCAAGGAGCTCGAGGAGATCAACTTCGACGACGTGGCCGGCTCCGGTCGCACGAAGAAGGAGCTCCTCATCCTCAAGCGGGAGAAGGACAAGCTCGAGAAGACCCTCGGCGGCATCCGCGACATGGCCAAGGTCCCCTCGGCCGTGTGGATCGTCGACACCAAGAAGGAGCACCTCGCGGTTGACGAGGCCCGCAAGCTCGGCCTGCCGGTCATCGCGATCCTCGACACCAACTGCGACCCCGACGAGGTCGACTACAAGATCCCCGGCAACGACGACGCGATCCGCTCGGTCACCCTGCTGACCCGCGTCATCGCCGACGCCGTGGCCGAGGGCCTCATCCAGCGCAGCCAGGGCGGCAAGGCCGCTGCCGGTGACGGCGAGGCCGTCGCGGGCGACGAGCCGCTGGCCGAGTGGGAGCGCGAGCTGCTGGCCGGCCAGGAGGCCGCGAGCGAGCAGGCCGCTGCCGACACCGACACCGAGACCGGCCCATCGTCGGTGAAGAAGGCCGCGGACGAGACCGCCGCCGTCGACAGCGAGGGCATGCCGGCCGACGAGGCCAAGGCTGTCACCGAGGTCACCGAGGAGCAGGCCGACAAGATCGCCGGCGCCTGACGAACTCCATTGGTGCCGGGGCCTGTTCGCACTGAACGGCCCCGGCATCGGGGACGCGGCCGCGAGCCCGTCCCACCCCTCACACTCATCCGACTCATCGACAGAAACGAGTTGAGAATCACCCATGGCGAACTACACCGCCGCTGACATCAAGGCGCTGCGCGAGTCGACCGGCGCCGGCATGCTCGACGTCAAGAAGGCCCTCGACGAGGCCGATGGCGACAAGGCCAAGGCCACCGAGATCCTGCGCGTCAAGGGCCTCAAGGGCGTCACCAAGCGCGAGGGCCGCACCACCTCCAACGGTCTGGTCACCGCCAAGGCCGAGGGCGGCGTGGGCACCCTCGTCGAGGTCCTGTGCGAGACCGACTTCGTCGCCAAGGGCGAGAAGTTCATCGCGCTGGCCGACCAGGTGCTCGCCGCCGCGGTCGCTGCTGGTGCGGCTGACGCGGACGCGCTGCTGGCCGCCGACGCCGGTGACGGCAAGTCGGTCAAGGAGCTGCTCGACGACGCCAACGCGACCATCGGCGAGAAGATCGAGGTCAAGCGCGTGGGTCGCGTCGAGGCCCCCGTCGTCGTGTCCTACCTGCACAAGACCAGCCCCGACCTGCCCGCGCAGATCGGTGTCCTGGTCGGCGGCGAGGGCGACGAGGCCACCCTGCGCGACGTGGCGATGCACATCGCGGCGTTCAGCCCGACCGTGCTGACCCGTGACGAGGTCGACGCCGAGACCGTCGAGAACGAGCGTCGGGTCGCCGAGGCCACCGCGAAGGAGGAGGGCAAGCCCGAGGCCGCCCTCCCGAAGATCGTCGAGGGTCGCGTCAACGGCTTCTTCAAGGAGAACGTGCTCCTCGAGCAGCCGTTCGCCAAGGACGCCAAGAAGACCGTCGCGAAGGTCGTCGAGGAGGCCGGCGCCACGATCGCTGGCTTCGAGCGTTTCCGCGTGGGCGCCTGACGCCCGCCGTCACCTCAGCCCGAGGCCCCTCACCGTCCGCGGTGGGGGGCCTCGCTGCGTCGTATGCCGCGTGCCTGGCGAGGCGGCCCGCGTCCCTTCGCCCGAGGGGCCGCGTGCGGCATACTCGGAGCATGCGTAAGCGGATGAAGGCGACGGTGGCAGGCCCACCCCGCCGCCCGCTGCCCGACTTCACCCGCTTGCCCGAGCGGGTCGACCCCGCCGACCTGCGCACGATGCAGCAGGTCGAGCCGCCGGAGGATCCGCGCGGCGGGCGCGACACCGAGACGGAGTTCATGCTCCGCAACGCCGGGTTCTGAAGCCCCGCCCGACCGGGCCTGCCGTCTAGGCAAACGGGACGTAGCTTCGGCAAACAACCGCTGTCGCGTCCAACCCGAGGATGGTTGTCCGTTCAACTGGTGCATCTGACGCATTGAAGGGCGGAACTTTCACGGCATTCGTCGGATTCGCCGTGACTGCGGGGGCCGCCAGACTTGTCCGAGTTCGCATCGGAGGGCGCGAGCAGGCCTGTCCTGCAGGGAGTTCCGGCCAGACGAAGGAGTCCACCGATGATTGCTGCACGCCCATGAGGCGCCAGACCTGGGTGCGGTCCGTCACCCCCGCAATGCGCGCTGCCGCGAAACAGTCGTTCGCGACCAGACGGGTTCCGCCCGAGGCGATGCGCACGCTGGTGGGCGGCGCCGTGCGGCCACGCTCCGGCGATGTGGTGCTCGCCCGCGTCGAGCGGCTCGGGCAGCACAAGCACATCGAGCAGCCGCACGGACGGCGCAGCCACCTGCACGTCGACGACCTCGTCATCGTCGCCTACGCCGACCGCTACGCCACCGACCAGTTCGAGTCCTACGTGCCGCGTCACCTCGGGCCGGTGCAGCTGGTCGCCAGTGGCGGCATCGCCTCGCAGGCCCAGTCGCGCAGCCGGGCGGTGCGGGCCGCCACCGACATCGTGCCGATCGGCCTCGTCGGTGACGAGTCCGGACGACCGATCAACGTCGCCGACTTCCGGCTGCCGATGATCGACGTGCCGGCCATCCGCCCGCGGACGGTGGCGGTGCTCGGCACCTCGATGAACGCCGGCAAGACCACCACGATGCACTACATCCTCCACGGCCTCTCCAAGGTCGGGGTCCGCCCGGGTGCCACCAAGGTGACCGGCACCGGCTCGGGCAACGACTACTGGGTCATGCTCGACGCCGGCGCCCACATGATGCTCGACTTCACCGACGCGGGACTCGCGTCGTCGTTCCGGCAGCCGATCCCCGTCCTCGAGGACGTCATGGCGCAGCTGGTCGGGCACCTGTCGCTGGGTGGGTGCGGTGTCAACCTCGTCGAGATCGCCGACGGCGTCTTCCAGCAGGAGAACCGTCGGCTGCTGACCTCGCCGATCGTGCACGACCTCATCGACGTCGTGGTGCTCGCCGCGTCTGACGCGATGGGCGCTGCCCAGGGCGTGCGCTCGCTGACCGAGCACGGGTTCGACGTCGTCGCCGTGTCGGGCACCCTCACCAGGTCGCCGTTGGCGGTTCGCGAGGCGCAGGAGGAGCTCGGGCTGCCGACGCTCGGCATCCCGGAGCTCCAGGACCCGCAGGTGGTCGCGCCGCTCCTGGGGATCGACCCGAGCCTTGTCGGCGAGCCGGAGCCCATCGCGGCACCGGCGTGGCCCATCGACCTTCCCGGGCTCGAGGAGGCCGCGGTGGCGCGGGACCGTGAGGCGGGTCTGGCGCACGCTGCGCGGGTGCGGGTTGACGACCTCGAGTTCGTCAGCTCGCACGAGCTGAGCCGCACCCGTCGTCAACCGTCGCTGGTGACGCCGTGACGGCCACGGCCGCCGCGCAGGCCCGCGCCACGCGACAGCGAAACCGGTTGGAACGAGAGGACTTCGACCACGTCTTCGACCTTCGTCCCACCGACTTCGTCGTCGTGGGGTTCCTCGGGCTGGTACAGGCCGGCGCTCTCGCGGCCTTCGTGGTGCTCACGCGCCGCGTCATCGAGTCGCTGACACCGACCGGGGTGGGAAACGCGGCGGTCCAGGCCTACGAGGGCGGACTGCGCGACACCGCCATCCTCGGCGGTCTCGGTGTCCTCATCGGGGCGGCGCGAGCCCTGGAGTTCACCCGGGCCGAACGGGCCGGCTACGAGGTGGTGCGCCGGTTGCGCATGGACATGTACGCCCATCTGCAGCGGATGCGGCCCGAGCACCTGCGGCACCGCGCGCGTGGTGGGCTGCTGCTGCGCCTCACCGGCGACCTGTCGATGCTGCGCATGTGGTTGAGTCGCGGTCTGCTGGAAGGGATCTCGGCCGCCATCGTGCTCACGGTCGGCCTCGGGGTCGTCTTCTGGCTCGACCTGTGGATGGGGCTCGCCGTCGTGTGCGTCCTCGCCCTGGGGGCCGCCATGTCGCTGGGGTTCGGCCGCTCGATGCGTGAGGCGACGCGGACGATGCGTCGGCGTCGCTCGCTGCTGATGGGCAACATCGACGAGCAGCTCAACACGGTGCGGGTGAGCCAGGTGTCCGGGCGTACCGCGGGCGAGTATGCGCGCCTGTCCCGCCAGAACGACTCGCTCACCCGGGCCCTGTGCCGCGTGGCTGCCCTGCGCGGCCAGCTGCGCGGACTGGCGGCGGGTGCCTCGCTCGTGTCGGTGGCGGCGGTCCTCGCCGTCGGGGTCGTGGGAGTGCGCCGAGGCACGACGACGATGCCGGAGGTCATCGCCTGCGCCTTGCTCGCGCGCTACCTCGCGCGGCCGGTGCGCACCCTCGGTCTCGCGCACGACTACTGGCACCGCGGCCTGGTCTCGCGTCAGAAGGTGCTCGACTTCCTGGTCAGCTCGAGCCGTCACCCACGGGAGGACGACCTCGAGCCGCTCACCGTGCGCGGTGGCCGGATCGAGTTCGTCGACGTCACCGTGCCGGGTGCCCTGCGCGGCTTCTCCGCCGTGGCCGACCGCGGCGAGCTGGTCGCGGTGACCGGGCCCTCGGGCAGCGGCAAGTCGACCCTGCTCGGCATCCTCGCGCGGCTCGTCGAGCCGGCCTCCGGGGACGTCGTCATCGACGGCCAGCGCCTGGCCGACACGGCACCCTCGTCGGTCGGCCCGATGATGGGCGTCTCGAGCCCGGACCTGCCGCTCCTGCGGGGGACCGTGCGACGCAACGTGACGTATGCCGCGCAGCGGGCTTCCGATGCCGAGGTCCAGCGCGTGGTCAAGGGTCTCGGCCTCGACGAGTCGCTGGCGCGGCACGGTCACCACGGGCTCTCGGACTGGGTCACCGAGGGTGGCGCCAACCTCAGCGCCGGTGACCGGCAGCTCGTCTCCCTGGCCCGGGCGATGATGGGCACCCCGAGGATCCTGCTGCTCGACGAGCCCATGACCGGCCTCGACGCCACGTCTCGGTCCCTCGTGCGCGAAGCCCTGCTGCGCCACCGCGGCACGGTGCTGATGGTGACCCAGGACCCCGATGCGCTCTCCCTGGCCGACTCGGTGTGGGTCCTGGACCCCGACGAACCGGCGACCGTGCTGACCGGTGAGGAGTACCGGGACCGGTTGTGGCGCACCAGGTCTGCGCGGAACACCCGATGGCCGGCGGCGGGTCTGTGATGGTGGCCCGTCCGATCTTCCGTCGCCGTGCCCGTCGTCCCGCCGGCCGGCACCTGCGCCGCGACCGACGCCTCATCGCCCTGTGCCTCGCGACCGCGCTTGGCACCGGCGGAGCCCTCAGCTGGCAGCTCGCCGTTGCGGCTCCGCCACCCGAGCCGGTGGTCGAGGCAATGGTCCCGTCGCTGCCCGACGGGGTGCTCGACCTGACGTTCGGCGGCGACAGCATGTTCGGTGACGGAGCCGCGGAGAAGCTGGCCGCCGTGGGCGTCGTGCCGCTCCTCGCGGGGGTGCGGCCACTCGTGGCCGCGTCCGACTACCTGGTCATCAACTCCGAGACCCCCTTCACGGCCGCCGCCCCACCCGCCAACCGAGGTGCGAAGTACTCCTATGCCAGCGACCCGGCATACCTCCCGGCCCTGCGCGACCTCGGCGTCGACGCCCTCAACCTCGGCAACAACCACGCCATGGACCGCGGAGGTGCGGGGCTCAGCGACACCCTCGCGGCGGCGAGGTCCAATGAGATCGCCACGTTCGGAGCCGGCCCCACCATGGCCGAGGCGTCGATGCCACTGCTGGTGCGCTCATCCCAGCACGATGTGGCGGTGGTGTCGTTCGGCGAGAACTTCGGCGCCATGCACCGCAGCACCGAGGTGACTCCGGGCATGCTGCCGCTCAAGCCTGACCGCATCGAGCGGGCGATCCGGGTGGCCCGGGACAACGGGGCCACCAAGGTCGTCGCGTTCGTCCACTGGGGCGACAACTACGACGACGTGAACTACCAACAGCGTTACTGGGCAGGGGTTTTCGCCGATGCCGGGTACGACGTCGTGATCGGCAGCGGCTCGCACACACTCCAGGCGGTCGAGGTCGTCAAGGGCATGCCGGTCGCCTACGGCATCGGCAACTTCGTCTTCGGCGCCCCGGGACGGTTCGACACCTACGGGCGGCCCGGACTGGGCGCGATCGCCAACCTGCGCTGGGAGCCCAGCGGCAGCGGAGTACTCACCTTCCGGTGCATCCAGACGGACAACACCCTCGTGGACTACGTGCCCAGACCGTGCCCTCCCGCGCAGCTGGCCCAGGCCCGCACCGCGTTGGGTCCGGCCGTGGCGTGGCCCGGTGGTGTGGGCACCCTCCGGTTCTGATGGCCGTGCGATGACATGCGACGACTTCTGGGAGCTCTGCTCGTCTTGACCAGCCTCACGCTCGGCGCCTGTTCCAGCCAGCCGTCCGGTGGCGCCGCATCTCTGTCCGCTCTGCTCGGCAGCGGCAAGTTCACGTTGCGCCTGGAGGGCCGCAAGGACATCCCCGTCTACTACGTGACCGGGGCCCGGGCCACTCGCGACGCCACGATCCTCGTGGTCATGCACGGCACCGACCGCAACGGCGCCGACTACCGCAACACGTGGGCCGGGCTCGTGCGCGACCGCGATGTGGTGGTCGTCGTGCCGCAGTTCAGCCGGGAGGACTTCCCCGGTGCGGAGAACTACAACCTGGGCGGGCTGGCCGACCCCGACGGGCGCGACCGGCGCAACCCCGGGGTCGAGGACGGTGCCTACGGCTACATCGAGCCGCTGTTCGAGCGGACTCGTGAGCGCATCGGCGGCTCACAGGAGGGGTTCGTGATGTTCGGGCACTCGGCGGGGGCGCAGTTCGTGCACCGGTACGTCGAGCTGGTGCCGGATGCCCCCGTGACGACGGCCGTCGCGGCCAATGCCGGGTGGTACACCATGCCCGACGACTCGGAGCGTTTCCCCTACGGGCTCAAGGGAGATCATGCTCCGGCCTTCGATGCGCGCGCTGCCTTCGGGCGCCGGCTCATCGTGCTGTTGGGGGAGGAGGACACCGAGACCGAGAACCTGCGTCAGGACGACGGCGCGATGGCCCAGGGTGATACCCGGCTGGCGCGTGGGAAGGAGTTCTTCGCCCGGGCGCGGGCCGTTGCGCAGCGCGACGACGTCCCGTTCCGCTGGGTGCTCGCCGAGGTGCCCGGCGTGGCCCACGACCAGGTGGGGATGGCCGGCGCCGCGGTGCCCTACCTGCTGGGTGCGGGCGAGGGACGCTGACCGGCGTCAGGCGTCGAGGACCGCGCCGGCGTCCTCGGTGACCGGTGGCTTGTCGCTCCACGGGAAGTTGATCCACAGGTCGGTGCGGCGCCACACGTAGTCGGGCTTGACCACCGAGTGCGACTTCTCGTAGATCACCGCGGTGCGCACCTCGCCGACCTTGCCGGCCACGAACTCCTGCACCGACCGCAGCGTGTGGCCGGTGTCGGCGACGTCGTCGGCGATGAGGATGCGGGCGTCGTGCAGGTCGACGAAGTCGGGCGCCGGAGGCAGGATCCGCGGCACCTCCAGCCGCTGGTCGACACCGGTGTAGAACTCGACGTTCATGGTGTAGGTGTTCTTGATGCCGAGGGCGTAGCCCAGCCCACCGCCGATGAGCAGCCCTCCGCGGGCGATCGACAGCACCATGTCGGGCCGGTAGTCGGCCGCGACCGCGGTGGCCAGCTCGCGCACCGCCGTCCCGAACAGCTCCCAGGTGAGGATCTCGCGCTCGTCGCCCATTGCTCGCTCCTCAGAAGATGTGGACGCGCTGCTCGGGCGCGAGCCACATGCCGTCACCCTCGGTCACTCCGAACGCCTCGTGGAACTCGTCGGTGTTGCGCACCGCGTTGGCGCGCACCTCGGTCGGGGAGTGCGGGTCGATCGCGAGCAGCCGCTTGGCCTCCTCGGGCCGCGCCTTGCCGGACCACACCTGCGCCCATCCGAGGAAGAACCGCTGGGGTCCGGTGTACCCGTCGATCTCACCAACCTCCTTGCCCTCAGAGGCGATTCGGTATGCCGCGTAGCCGATGGCGAGGCCGCCGAGGTCGCCGATGTTCTCACCGACGGTCAGTGCACCGTTCACCTTCTCGTCCGGCGCCGCGACGGGCGAGAGCTGGCTGAACTGCTCGATGAGCGCCTGGGTGCGCTCGTCGAAACGGGCCCGGTCCTCCTCGGTCCACCAGTCGCGCAGCGCGCCCTTGGCGTCGTAGCGCGAGCCCTGGTCGTCGAACCCGTGCCCGATCTCGTGGCCGATCACCGCACCGATGCCGCCGTAGTTGACGGCGTCGTCGGCCTCCAGGTCGAAGAACGGCGGCTGGAGGATGCCGGCCGGGAAGACGATCTCGTTCATCAGCGGGTGGTAGTAGGCGTTGACCGTCTGCGGCAGCATCAGCCACTCGTCGCGGTCGATCGGCCCGCCCAGCTTGTCGAGCTGGCGCTGGAACTCGAACTCGTTGGCACGCTTGACGTTTCCGACCAGGTCGTTGTCGATCGTGAGCTTCGAGTAGTCGCGCCACACGTCGGGGTAGCCCACCTTGGGCCGGAACGTCGACAGCTTCTCCAGTGCCTGTGAACGGGTCTCGGGGCCCATCCAGTCGAGCCCCTCGAACGAGCGTCGGAACGCCTCGACGAGGTTGCCGACCAGCTCGAGCATCCGCTCCTTGGCGGCCGGCGGGAAGTACTCCGCGGCGTACAGCTGGCCCACTGCCTCACCGACGGCGCCCTCGACGAGGGCGACTCCGCGCTTCCAGCGCGCGCGGTTCTCGGGCAGCCCGCTGATGACGCGACCGGTGAAGTCGAACTCCGCGTCGACCCACTCCTTGCTCAGCAGCGGCGCCGCGGAGGCGAGCAGGTGGAACGCCAGCCACGTCTTCCATGTCTCGAGCGGAACCTCCGCGAGCTCCTGCTGGACGCCCTCGAGGAAGCTCGGCTCACCGACGACGACCTTGGCCAGCGCGTCACCGGCGCCGAGCCCGTCGACCCACTCCTGCCACGGCAGGTCGGGCGCGAGCGCGACGAGCTCGTCCCAGGCCTTGGGGTTGTAGGACTTGACGGCGTCACGGGTCGCGACGTTGTCCCAGTGGTGCGACGCGAGCCGGGTCTCGAGGTCGACCACGTTCGCCGCCGGCGAACCCTCACCCGTGGACCCGTCCCCAATGCCCGCCATGGCGAGCAGGCGCGCGACGTGGGGCAGGTATGCCGTGCGGACGGCTTCGTGCCGCTCCTCGCGGTAGTAGGACTCGTCGGGCAGGCCGAGGCCGTCCTGCCCGACGTAGACGATGTACTCCTCGGGGTTGCCGGCATCGGGGGCCACGCCCATCGCGATGAGCCCGGAGACGCCCTGGCGCTGGAGGCGGCCCATGAGGCCGAACAGCTCCCCGGGCGTCTTCACCGCAGCGATGGCCTCGAGGTCGGCGCGCACCGGCTCGAGCCCGAGCTCCTCGGCACGCTCCTCGTCCATGAACGAGTTGTAGAGGTCGCCGACCTTGCGGGTCGCCGAGCCGGGCTCGGCCTCGGTGTCCGCGGCGGCCGTCTCGATGATGGTGCGCACCCGCTCGTCGGACTGCTCCCGCAGCAGGTCGAACGTGCCCCAGCGGCCCCGGTCGCCGGGGATCTCGGTCTCGCGCACCCAGGTGCCGTTGGCGTGGGCGAACAGGTCGTCCTGGGGGCGGACGGACTCGTCCCGGTGACCGGGGATGATGCCGGACTTCATCAACGCTCCTGAAGGTCGGGGGCTGGGTGCCCGCGCGGTCACGCGGGCGGCGACTCCACGGCATACCCTGCCACGCTGCCGGAGAAGTGAGCCCACGGGGAATGTGGAAGTATGCGCAGGAACCCCCGAGCCACCCAGGAGGACCCGACGTGTCCGTCGCGCCCGAGCCCACCGCCCCCGACTCCGCGGCTGACGCGACCACTCCCTCCTCCCGGGACGAACCCCGGCGCGTCCTGCTCAAGCTCAGCGGAGAGGTCTTCGGCGGCGGCAAGATCGGGCTCGCCCCCGACGTCGTGCGCGCGGTCGCCCGCCAGATCGCCGAGGCGGTCCGCGAGGGCATCGAGGTCGCCGTCGTCATCGGTGGCGGCAACTTCTTCCGCGGGGCCGAGCTGCAGCAGCAGGGCATGGACCGCACCCGCGCCGACTACATGGGCATGCTCGGCACGGTCATGAACTGCCTTGCGCTGCAGGACTTCCTGGAGAAGGAAGGCATCGACACCCGCGTCCAGACCGCCATCGCGATGGGCCAGGTCGCCGAGCCGTACATCCCTCGCCGCGCGATCCGCCACCTCGAGAAGGGGCGCGTCGTGATCTTCGGCGCGGGGGCCGGTATGCCGTTCTTCTCCACGGACACGGTCAGCGCTCAGCGGGCCCTGGAGATCAAGTGCGACGCCGTGCTGATGAGCAAGAACGGCGTCGACGGGGTCTACGACTCCGACCCGCGCACCAACCCCGGCGCCCACAAGTTCGACGAGATCACCTACCAGGAGGCTCTCCAGCGGGGCCTGCGCGTGGTCGACGCCGCCGCCTTCAGCCTCTGCATGGACAACAAGCTGCCCATGGTCGTGTTCGGCATGGAGGGCGAAGGCAACGTCGTCCGCGCCCTGCGGGGTGAAAGAATCGGGACCCTGGTCGTCCCGGGCTGAGCCCGGGCGGGCCGGTCCGAGCGCGGCAGGGGCACCGACGCGCACGACCCGGCCACGCGGCATACGCCAGACTGACCACCACAAGCGGAGCGCACGCGGCGACGCGGGACGAGGAGCAAGACATGATCGAGGACAGCCTGTTCGAGGCCGAGGAGAAGATGGAGAAGGCCGTCGAGGTCGCCAAGGAGGACTTCGCGGGCATCCGCACCGGGCGCGCGACGCCGGGCATGTTCAACAAGCTCATGGTCGACTACTACGGCGCCCCGACGCCGCTGCAGCAGCTCGCGTCGTTCCAGACGCCCGAGGCCCGCACCATCCTCATCACGCCGTTCGACAAGGGCGCGATGAACGAGATCGAGAAGACACTGCGCGAGTCCGACCTGGGCGTCAACCCCAGCAACGACGGCAACGTCATCCGGTGCGTCCTGCCGCAGCTCACCGAGGAACGCCGCAAGGACTACATCAAGCTCGCCCGGCAGAAGGGTGAGGACGCCAAGGTGTCCATCCGCAACATCCGCCGTAAGGCCAAGGACGAGATCGACAAGCTCGTCAAGGACGGCGAGGTCGGCGAGGACGACGGCGCACGCGGTGAGAAGGAGCTCGACGCCACCACCAAGAAGTACGTCGACTCGGTGGACGACCTGCTCAAGGGCAAGGAGGCCGAGCTCCTCGAGGTCTGAGGGGTTCGCCGACCGTCCGTGGAGCCGTCCGTGACCTCGCCGGAGTCCCGCAGCACCCGCCGCGAGACCCCGGCCACGCCGTCGCGTGCAGGGCGCAACCTGCCCGCCGCGATTGGTGTCGGGGTGGGGCTCGGGGCAGTCATCATCGGCTCGCTCGTGCTCCGCAAGGAACTGATGCTCGCCGTGATCATCGCGGCGATCGCGCTCGGCGTGTGGGAGCTGCGGCGGGCCCTGACCCGGGTCTCGATCGAGGTGCCGCTCGTGCCGACGCTCGTCGGCGCGGTGAGCATGCTGCTGTCGGCCTACGTCGGCGGTGGTGAGGCCCTCATCGTGACCCTCGGCCTGACCTGCGTCGGAGTGCTGATCTGGCGGATCGCCGACGGGGTGGCCGGTGCCGTGCGCGACATCGCCGGCGGGTTCTTCGTCGCCGTCTACCCGGGGTTCCTCGCGGGGTTCGCCGCGCTGATGCTGGCGGCGCCCGACGGTGCGCGCCGGATCGTCGTCTTCATCCTGGTCACCGTGCTGAGCGATGTCGGTGGGTATGCCGCGGGCGTCGCCTTCGGACGCCACCCCATGGCGCCGTCGGTGAGCCCCAAGAAGTCGTGGGAGGGCTTCGCGGGGTCGGTGGTGACAAGCGCGGTGGGCGGCGCGATCGCGGTGCACTTTCTGCTCGACGGACCGTGGTGGGGCGGCGCCCTGTTGGGTGCCTGCGCGGCCGTGGCGGCCACCGTCGGGGACCTGGCGGAGTCGACGATCAAGCGCGACCTCGGCATCAAGGACATGAGCAACGTCCTGCCGGGGCACGGCGGCATCATGGACCGGCTCGACTCGCTGCTGCTGGTGGCACCCCTGGCGTGGGCCCTGCTCGCCTGGGTCGTGCCGACCACCTGAGACACTGGGTCTCGCCATGACGACCGACCTCCCCTCGCCCACGGCCGACCGGCCGCGTCCCGGCCAGCTGACGTTCAGCGCCCCCCGCCGCGGCAAGCCGCCGCGCCACCTCGCCGACCTCAGCGCCGCCGAGCGCAAGGAGGCCGTCGAGGCGTTGGGGCACAAGGGGTTCCGGGCCAAGCAGCTGTCGACGCACTACTTCGAGCGGCTCGTCGAGTCACCCGACGACATGACCGACCTGCCCAAGGGCATCCGCGACGAGCTGGTCTCGACGCTGCTGCCGTCGCTGCTCACGCCGATCGTCCAGCGCACGGCCGACGACGGCGCCACCATCAAGTCGGCGTGGCGGCTGCACGACGGCGCCATCGTCGAGTCGGTGCTGATGCGCTACCCCAAGCGGGTCACCATCTGCATCTCCAGCCAGGCCGGGTGCGGCATGAACTGCCCGTTCTGCGCGACCGGCCAGGCGGGCCTCACCCGCAACATGTCGACGGCCGAGATCGTCGAGCAGGTCGTGTATGCCGCGCGCATGCTGCGCCGGGGTGAGCTCGGCACCGGTGGTGACGACGTGGCCGGTGACGCGGCCGAGCTCGGCGACGAGGACGGCATACCCGACTTCACCGGGCCCACCCGCATCTCCAACGTCGTCTTCATGGGCATGGGGGAGGCGCTGGCCAACTACAAGGCCGCCATCGGCGCGATCCGCCGGCTGACCGACCCCGCCCCCGACGGTCTCGGCATGTCGGCGCGCGGCATCACCATGTCGACCGTGGGACTCGTGCCGGCGATCGACAAGCTTGCGGGAGAAGGGATCCCGGTCACCCTCGCGCTGTCGCTGCACGCACCGGACGACGAGCTGCGCGACGAGCTGGTGCCGATCAACACGCGGTGGAAGGTCGACGAGGCACTCGACGCCGCGCACCGCTACTACGAGACGACCGGACGCCGGGTCAGCATCGAGTACGCCCTCATCCGCGACATCAACGACCAGGCCTGGCGCGCCGACCTGCTCGGTGAGAAGCTCGCCGCCCGCGGCAAGGGCTGGGTCCACGTCAACCCGATCCCGCTCAACCCCACGCCCGGCTCGAAATGGACGGCGTCGCGCCCCGGTGTCGAGCAGCAGTTCGTCGAGCGGCTGCGCGCACACGGCATACCGACGACCATCCGTGACACCCGCGGGCAGGACATCGACGGCGCCTGCGGCCAGCTCGCGGCCGCGACCGCCTGACGACCACCGCGTTCGAGGTATTCGGCGACCGGCGTCCGGTGGGCGAATACCTCCACCCGGCCGGGGTCCAGGGAACTACGCGAGCAAGCCCAGACCTCTCTGAGGTGCTGTGCCTCGCCCGCAGCGCAACGGGTCAGGTGGGCGCGTCGAGGACCAGACCCGGGAAGTAGGAGCGGTAGCGCTTCGCATCGCGCGTCAGGAGTCGGTACCCGTTCACCGCTGCGTGCGCTCCGATGTAGAAGTCGGGCAGGGGAGTGTGGCGCTGGCCGCCACGTCGCCGGTATCGCAGGAACGCCTTGGCGGCCACGAAGCCTGCGCTGTAGGGCAACTGTTCTCGGCGGAACGCGGTCTCCGGAAGGAAGGCATCGAGGTCCTCGATGCGGTCGAACCTAGTGGAGACCTCGGCATACACGATGGGATTGATGCAGGCATCGCCTCGGTCGAGCGCCCGGGCGAGGGCGTCCGATGACCAGCGGCCCCAGTCGGGGTCGTCGGTGGCCACATCCAGCAGGACGTTGGTGTCCACCAAGGTGACGGGCCGCTCACCGCCCACGCAGCAGCTCCATCAGCTCATCGGTGGACGGGCCACCCTTGGCGGCCCGTCCACGCATCCGCTGCACCACGCGTGCCCCGCGGGAGGTCGCCTTGGTGCGGTGGACGATTCGCAGGGACGTGCCGTCCTCGACCACATCCACCTCGTCACCCTCCATGAACCCGTGCTTGTGCCGCAGCTCGGCCGGGATGGTGACCTGCCCCTTGCTGTTCAGTCGCATGCGAACCTCCGCGTATGGCCTATCGCGTATCAGTCATGATACGTGTCTTTGCTGACCCAGTGTCCGCGGCTCAGACTCCTCGTCGGGTTGGCGCCTGCGTCCGTAGGCTGGCTGCGTGCACCTGCAGACACCGCCGGCCCCGACTCCCGGGCGGGAGTTCGTCCTGACCGTGTCGTGCCCGGACCGCGTGGGCATCGTCCACGCCGTATCGGGCGTGATGCTCGAGCAAGGGCTCACGATCGTGGACGCGCAGCAGTTCGGCGACGCCAGCAGCGGCGAGTTCCACCTGCGGATGCACCTGGCGCGGGAGGGGGCGCCGGTGGCCGCCGAGGAGGTCGAGGCGGCGCTGGCCGACGTGGTCGCCGAGTTCGGGATGACCGCGGCGGTGCACGATCTCGCCGTGCCGCGACGCGTGCTGCTCATGGTGAGCCAGCAGGGTCACGTCCTCAACGACGTCCTCTTCCGCGTCGGCAGCGGTGGGCTGCCGATCGAGGTGCCGGCGATCGTGTCCAACCACGAGGACTTCCGCGCCCTCGCCGAGTGGCACGGGGTGCCCTTCCACCACGTGCCGGTCACGCGCGATACCAAGCCGGAGGCCGAGGCCGAGCTGCGCCGGCTCGTCGACACCTACGACGCCGACAGCATCGGGCTGGCGCGCTACATGCAGATCCTGTCGCCGCAGCTGTGCGCCGACTTCCCGGGCCGCATCATCAACATCCACCACTCGCTGCTGCCGAGCTTCAAGGGCGCCAAGCCCTACACCCAGGCCCACGACCGTGGCGTCAAGGTCATCGGCGCGACCGCCCACTACGTCACCGCCGACCTCGACGAGGGGCCGATCATCGAGCAGGACTTCCGCCGGGTCGACCACCGGATGAGCCCCGCCGAGCTGGCCCGGGTGGGGCAGGAGCTCGAGGCGATGGCCTTCGCCCGGGCGCTGCGGTGGCACGCCGAGCACCGGGTGGTGCTGCGCGGCCGCCGCACCATCGTCTTCCAGTAGGCGCCGCTCAGGCCGCCGGGCCGACGGGCTCGGCGAACACGACGAAGTTCGAGTCGTAGCTGCGGGTCGCGGGGTCGAACCTCCCGGTGCAGGTCACCAGCACGAGCCGATGGGGCCCCCGCTGGTCGAAGGCCTTGGTGCCGGTCACCAGGGCCTGCTTGAGCACGGTCTTCGTCGTCGTGACCCGGTATGCCGCGTGCCGCCGGCCCGCGCGCACCGTCACCACCGCGCCCGGCCTGACGTCGAGGAGGTCGGCGAACAGTCCGACGCCCTTCTCGGCGGAGTCGACGTGCGCGGCGATGACGGTGGTGCCGTACGGGTCTCCCGCCCAGGCGCCGCCGTCCCACCAGCCCGCGACCGCGAGGTCGTCCGGCACGGCGAGCACGCCCTGCCGCGTCGTGGCCGGCACGACCCGCATGGGTGCGGCACCCGGCAGCACGATGCTGGTGGGGACGAACCGCACGCGCTCGCTCGCCGCGGTGCGACCAGTGCGGACGGGAGTCGGGACCGAGCCGTCCTCGGTGGTGCGCCCAGCACTTGGTGTCGCGGCGCCCGGGCTCGCGGGGGCGGGGGACGGGCTGCACCCGCCGAGCAGGAACGCCAGCGTGGCACCGGTCGCCAGCGCCACCGCACGTCCGGTGCGGTCCGGCCGCGCGGACGTCACCGTCCGAACGGCACGACCCACGGCCGGTAGCCGGCGACCTGCCCACCGTTGCCCGTGTCCACCCGCGAGGGGGCCGAGCTGGAGCCCTTGGCGGGTGCGTCGATGACCTGGGTGACGACGCGCATGGTGGTGCTCGCCGGGTCGCCCACGGCGAACACCCGGTTGAGGGAGCCGCCCTTGACGGTGAGGTCGATCGGCCCCAGCACCGCCGGGCCGCTCTCCCCGGCCGGGACGATCTTCACCGAGTAGGTCGTCGGCGGGACGACCACGCTGAGCGACTCACCGTTGGCGATGTTGGCGAAGAGCACCTTCCCGTCGACGACGACGTCGGCCGGCGGGACGGCGGCCGTGTGGGTGACGACGACGGAGGCCTTGTTGTCGGGCACCGCCGACAGGCTGTTGTCGAACTGGGTCACCACGGGGGTGGCCTTCGGGTCGACGGGCAGGTGGAGCACGAGGTCGGTGTTCTGCCCGGACTTGAGCTTCAGCGACCGGGTCAGCAGCTCCTTGCCCCCTGCGGTGAAGCTGATCGTCCGGGAGCCGGCCGCAACCGTGAAGGGACCCGCCAGGGTGGCGCCGGGGACCGCCTTCTGCACGACCTTGTCGTCGACGCGCACGTCCACGGTGGTGTTCGGCAGGCCCTGGACGACGTAGACGGTCGCGCCCGACTGGGCCGAGGCGGCCGCACCCGATGTCAGCGCCACCGCTGCTGCGCCGCCCACGACGGTGGTCAGCGTGGCCATGGCGCGAAGCCTGGTGGAGCGAAGCCTGGTGGCCCGGACCTTGGTGGTACGAAGCGACGAACTGCGCATGGGTCCCCCTGCGTGGTGTGGCCGTTCTCGGCACGGTAGGCGCGCACTGGTGGCCATACGCCCCCCAAACGACGTAGGTGCCTTCGATGGTGCTGTGGTCGACTGGGCGGGTTCCGGGAGCTGGCGAGGGGGTGGCAGGTGCGCCCAGGGGTGCGACGAGGGTTGGCCGTGGGTGCGGCGGCGGTGCTCCTCGCCGGTGCCGTGGTGGTGGCGGACCGCGGAGTGCCCCGCATGGAGCTGGACCGGGCACGCGCCCTGGACCGGGCTGCTGCATCGCCGAGCGTCGCGAAGGGGAGCCCGACACCCACCGCCAGTCCCACGCCGTCGTCGCGTTCCGCCCCGCCTGCCGAAGACGAGGCCGGCCCGGGCACCACGAACCCCGGGGTGGCGATGCGGGTGGCGGTTCGGTCCGATGGAAGCCTCGAGGTCGCGGAGCAGGCACTCTTCGAGCGCGAGCGTGCCACCTTGGCCCTCGCGCCGCCGGACGTGGCGGGGGCCGGCAGTGGCCTGGACTCCGTCGTCCCGGTGGTCCGCGACCTGCAGGTGGTCGCCGATGGCCGCCCGGTGGAGGCCCCGGACCGGTTGCGCCGCACCGTCGTCGTCGACCTCGGGGGACCGACCCGGATGGTCGAGCTGCGCTACGTCCTGGACGGCACGACCCGGCGCAGCCTGCCCTCGGACGTGGGGCGTGGGCTGGGCGTCGTGGCGCCGATCAGCACCGTCGCCATGGACGCCGAGGTCATGCTCCGCACCGGCGACGAGTCGGTGCTCAACCTCCTGTGCCCGCGCCTCGCACGGGACGCGCGGGTCTGCGCGTCCGGCGACGAGGGCTCCCTCGAGCTGCGCGTGCTGGTGTATGCCGGGTACGCGATGGTCGCGGGCACCCTCGTCTTCTGGGCGCTCGTCTGGCCCGAAGGGCAGGCCGACCAGCGGCTGCGTCGGCTCCTTCGCGACGGGGTCGTGGTGTGCGCGGTCGCCAGCGTGCTCCTGGTGCTCGTGCCCTGGTCGGCCCACGGGGGCGGCGTCTTGCAGGCGGTGCCCCGTGAGGACGGTGTCGCGGTGCTGGTGCGGGTGGCGGTGCTCGTCGGGCTGGCTGGATTCCTCAGTGACCTCGCCGCCGAGCCGGTGGTCGGCCGGCGCCGCACCGCGTCCCTGGCCGTGGTGGTCCTGCTCGCCCTCACCCTCGTCGTGCAGTCCAACGCGGTCGAGGGCGGCTGGTTGCTCGTCAAGGTTCCGGTGACCCTGGGCCACCTGCTCGCGACGGCAGGCTGGCTGGGCGGGCTCGTGGCGCTGGCCGTCGTGATCATCCCGCAGGAGAACGTCACGGTTCTCGACGAGGTGATCCCGCGGTTCTCGACGGTCGCCTTCGCCAGCGTGGTGCTGTTGGTCGTGACCGGCGCGGTCCACGCCGTCCTCGTGACCGGGGGTGTCGACGCCCTGGTGTCGTCCTCCTACGGCCTGGTCCTGGTGGTCAAGGTCCTGCTGTTCGGCGCGATGCTGGCCCTCGGCAACCACGGCCGTCGCTACGCCCACGACGTGACGTTCCGGCGCCTGAACTCACCCGAGCGCATCGCCCTCAGCCCCGGTGTGCACGCGCTGGCCGTGGTGATGGGCGCGGAGCTCGCGACGGCCTTCGCCGTACTCGGCATGACTGCGGTGCTGGTGCTCGTCGCCCCTCCGGGAGCCTGAGTCAGCCTGTGCGGCAAAGCCTTTCAGGAGGCGGATCGGCGCAGGGCAGCGATGTAGCCGAGGGCCGCCAGTCGCTGCAGCTGGCTGGTGACGGGCCCACCCAGCCGTGCGATCGGGTGCGTCGGCACCGAGTAGGCGCGGATCACGGCATACACGTCCTCGCCCTCCCGCTCGACCAGGAAGCCCTCCTCGCCGCTCTCGACGTGCCCTTCGAGGGTGCCGTAACCGAAGCCGGTGCGGTCTGCTTCCTCGACCGCCCAGACCACCCGGCACGGCACCGGCACGACGAGCAGCCGGCTCAGGAGGTCGACCCCCGGTGCCGCGCGGCCGGCCGTCGCCCGCGGCCGCAGGCCACACCCGCGTTGGGCACCGAAGGTCATCACGGCCTCGCTCGCGGACCGGTATGCCGCGTCGCCGCGGCCGATGCGGCGCCGCACCTCCAGGTGGTGGAAGCCGGGCGGCAGCGGACCGTCGAGGGTGAGGCCCCTCGGGGTGTAGGTGAAGTCCTTCTGGGCGAGGTCGGCGAGCCGCATCAGGTCGCTGGTGGTGTCAGGGGCGGCGGCGTGAGCTGGGGGTCGGTGGGCGGGTTGAGACTGCACACGATGTCGGCTGCTTCCTCGGGGGAGTCGACGAGGTGGGTCGCCGCGCCCAGCCTCCGATCGCGGCCCAGCGCCTCCAGGGCCGGCCACACCGGGACCTTCGTGGTCCAGTACTCCCGCCCCACGAGGACCAGGGGCGGTACTGGCGTCTCGTCGGTCGCGTAGTAGCGCGGGGTGACGGCCTGGAAGATCTCCTGCACCGTGCCCGCCGCGCCCTCGAGCACGATGAGCCCGCCGGTCGCGCGGGCGAGCAGCCCGTCCTCGCGCACCGCGTTGGAGAAGTACTTGGCGATGCCGTCGCAGAAGACGTTCGGCGGCTCGTGGCCGTAGAACCACGTCGGGATGCCGAGGCTGGTCGGCTCGGTGCTGGGTGTGATCGAGTCACGGACGTCCAGCGCCAGAAGCGCCCAGTCCTGCACGGACGGCCGGAACGACGGCACCGCCGCCAACCGCTCGAGTGCGTCGTCGAGCTGGATCGCGTTCTCGCACAACGCTCCCAGGTTCGCCGCTTCCATCGCGCCGGGTCCGCCGCCGGTCACCACGAGCAGCCCCGCCTTGGCGAGCGTGTGGCCGAGCCGGGCCGCCGCGGCATACTCCTGGGTGCCGCGCTCCAGCGCGTGCCCACCCATCACGCCCACGACGGGTCGGTCTCCCACGAACTCGATCAGCGCGTCGCTGACGGAGTCGTCGTGGATGGCGCGCAGCAGGGTGACGAAGGCGTCGCGCTCGCGAGCGGCGTCACGCGCCCACTCGTAGGCGAGGTAGTCCGGCGTCGACTCGTACCCCTTCTCGCGCAGCCCGCCGTACAGCTCCTGCGGCGTGTAGAGGGCCGCCCGGTAGGGGTCGATGGGCGCGTGCGGGTCGGTCGGGAAGATGAGCGCCCCGTGCGTGCGCAGGTGGGCATCCAGCTCGGGTGGCAGCTGTCCGCCGAGCACCACCAGGCCCTCGAGGTCGGTGCGCGCCAGGAGCTGGTCGCAGTGCGCGGTGAGGTCGAGGTCCTGCAGCCGCAGGCCGTGCAGTGGACGTCCGGATGCCAGGGCGGCGTCGAGGTCCGTGAGCGACTCGATCTCGGTGCTCGGGGGCAGGTCGGGTGGCAGGGCCATGACCCGACCCTAGTGACCGGTGAGCAGTGAGAGCGCGTGGCCGAGCCGGGCGGGCCGCCCGGTGCGGGCCTCCTCGCGGTCGGCGGCGGCGGCGACGCGCAGCCCGGCGTTGACGCCGAGCCAGCGCAGGGGTTCGGGCTCCCAGCGCCGGCTGTGGTGCCCGACCCACGGGAGGGCGGTGAGCGGGGTATGCCGTTCGAGCACCAGGTCGGCGAGGGTGCGCCCGGCGAGGTTGGTCGCCGCGACCCCGTCGCCGACGTAGCCACCGGCCCACCCGAGGCCGGTCGCCGGGTCGAGCCCGACGGAGGGGTTCCAGTCGCGGGCGATGCCGAGCGGGCCGCCCCAGGCGTGCGTGAACTCCACGCCGCCGAGCTGGGGGAGCAGGCCGGTGAGGGTTTTGCGCAGGTCGGCGAAAACCGCTGCCTCGTGGTCGAACTCGGGCCGGATGCGGGAGCCGAAGTGGTAGGGCGCGCCCCGGCCGCCGAACGCGAGGCGGTCGTCGACGGTGCGCTGGCCGTAGATGATGACGTGCCGGTGGTCGCTGAAGACCTCGGCGTCGGCCAGGCCGATCTCGTCCCACTGCTCGGGGCGCAGCGGCTCCGTCGCGACCATGAGGGAGTAGACCGGAGCGGTGGTGCGGCGTTCGCCGGGCAGCCGTGCTGTCCATGCCTCGGTGGCACGAATCACGTGACGTGCCAAGACATTTCGTTCGCTGCCGTCACCGGTGTCGACGCGGACCAGGCCCGGCTCGATGGCCGTGACCCGTGCGCCTTCGACCACCTCGGCGCCGAGGCCGCGGACCGTCCTGGCGAGGCCGTCGACGAGACGCCGGGGGTGCACCCGCGCGCAGTGCGGGTTGAACGTCGCCCCGTGCACGTTGGTGGCGGCGAGGCGCTCTCGTGCCTCCGCGGCATTCAGCCAGCTCGTCCCCATGCCCCAGGCGTCGGAGTGCGCCACCTCGGCGCGGGCCCGCTCGGCCTGGGCACTCGAGCGCGCGAGGGCAACGGTGCCGCCCCGGTGGAAGCCGCAGTCGATGTGCTCGGCCGCGGTCACGCGCCCGACCTCGACCACGGTGTCCTGCAGCGCCGTCACCATGGCAGCGGCCGCGTCGCGACCGGCCTTGCGCGCCAACGCTTCCGGGCCGACCGGCCAGAGGGCCGAGACCCAGCCGCCGTTGCGGCCGCTGGCCCCGAACCCGACGTGCTCGGCCTCGAGGACGAGCACGTCGAGCGCGGGTTCAGCGGCCAGCAGGTAGTAGGCGGTCCACAGCCCGGTGAACCCGCCACCGACGATGACGACGTCCGCGCGCGTCGGCAAGTCACCCATTTGGAAGATTGTTGACGTCAACGATCGTCCATTTGGGTGGCTTACCGACGCGGGGATTGGTGTCGGGGGGTGGGCCGTCGCCCCGTGGTCCGCCTCCCACCAGAGCGGCTGCGTCACCTCACAGGTGTTGCTGGGCGCCCTGGAGCACCGAGCGCAGGCGGCTCTCGATGTCGTCGAACTCGGCCTGCCCGATGGTCAGCGGCGGCGCGAGCTGGACGACGGGGTCGCCCCGGTCGTCGGCGCGGCAGTAGATGCCGGCGTCGAACAGGGCCTTGGACAGGTAGCCGCGCAGCAGTCGCTCGGCCTCGTCGTCGTTGAAGGTCTCGCGGGTTTCCTTGTCCTTGACCAGCTCGATGCCGTAGAAGTACCCGGCGCCGCGGACGTCGCCCACGATCGGCAGGTCGAGCAGCCGCTCGAGGGTCTGGCGGAACTTCGGCGCGTTCTCCTTGACGTGGTCGTTGAGTCCCTCACGCTCGAAGATGTCGAGGTTGGCCATCGCGACCGCCGACGACACAGGGTGGCCACCGAAGGTGAACCCGTGCGGGAACATCGTCGTGCCGTGCTTGAACGGCTCGAACAGCTTGTCGCTGGCGATCATCGCGCCGATGGGGGAGTAGCCGGACGTCATGCCCTTGGCGCAGGTGATGATGTCGGGCACGTAGTTGAAGTCGTCGCAGGCGAACATCGACCCGATGCGACCGAAGGCGCAGATGACCTCGTCGGACACCAGCAGCACGTCGTACTCGTCGCAGATCTCCCGGACCCGCTCGAAGTACCCGGGCGGCGGCGGGAAGCAGCCGCCGGAGTTCTGCACGGGCTCGAGGAAGACGGCCGCGACGGTGTCGGGGCCCTCGAACTCGATGGCCTCGGCGATGCGGTCGGCGGCCCAGCGACCGAACGCCTTCTCGTCCTCGCGCAGGTGCTCCGGCGCGCGGTAGAGGTTGGTGTTCGGCACCTTGAACGTGCCCGGCACGAGCGGCTCGAAGACGGCCTTGGCGTCGGGGATGCCGGTGATCGACAGCGCGCCCTGCGGGGTGCCGTGGTAGGCGACGTTGCGGCTGATCACCTTGGTCTTGGTGGGCTTGCCCTTGAGCTTGAAGTACTGCTTGGCGAGCTTCCACGCGGTCTCGACGGCCTCACCACCACCGGTGGTGAAGAAGACGCGGTTGAGGTCGCCGGGGGCTCCGGCGGCGAGCCGCTCGGCCAGCTCGATGGCCTTGGGGTGGGCGTAGGACCACAGCGGGAAGAACGCGAGGTCCTTGGCCTGCTTGGCCGCCGCCTCGGCGAGCTCGGCGCGACCGTGCCCGACCTGGACGACGAACAGCCCGGCGAGGCCGTCGATGTACTCCTTGCCCTTGTCGTCCCAGATCTTGTGGCCCTCGCCCTTGACGATGACGGGCACCTGGCCGCCGTCGTAGTAGGTGGAGTGCCGGGTGAAGTGCATCCAGAGGTGGTCGCGGGCGGCGTCGGCGTATGCCGTGCCGGCGGGCGTGGTGCCCGGCGCGGAGCTGGTCGTGGCGGGCGTGGGCGTGGTGGTCATCGGGTACCCCAGTTGTAGTGCTGTTTGTTGAGTTTCAGGTAGACGAACGTCTCGGTGCTCTGCACGCCGGGCAGCGTGCGGATGCTGCCGGTGAGCAGCTGGAGGAGGTCGTCGTCGTCCTCGCAGACGACCTCGACCAGGATGTCGAAGGAGCCGGCGGTGGTGACGACGTAGGCGACCTCGTCCATGGCGGTCAGCGCGTCGGCGACCGGTGTGAGGTCGCCGTCGACGCGGATGCCGATCATCGCCTGGCGCCGGAACCCCACCTGCAGGGGATCGGTGACGGCAACGATCTGCATGACCTCCTGGTCGAGGAGGCGTTGCACCCGCTGCCGGACGGCCGCCTCGGAGAGGCCGACGCGTTTGGCGATCGTGGCGTAGGCCTGGCGACCGTCATCCTGGAGCAGCTCGATGATCGCCTTGGAGACGTCGTCGAGCTTGACCTCGGGGGCCGGCTTCTGGATGCGTGCCACGACGCCATGGTGTCCCCTCAGTTCCGTTTGGCGCAAGTCCTGACACGACGAAATCCGTGGCCAAATGCTGAGAAGGGCATTGATTTGGACAGTTTTCAGGGCTGAACCTATTGAAAACGTATCTGCGGGGACTACAGTGCGAAGGCACGGAATCCGCACCCGACCCGACTTTGGAGTGTCAGTGACAGCCACGGCCGCCAGCCCCCGCACCCTGCGCAACTTCGTCGGCGGTGAGTACGTCGACGCGCAGACCGACGCCACCTCCGACATCGTCAACCCCGCCACCGCCGAGGTCGTCGCCAAGGCGCCCGTCTCCACCGAGGCCGACGTCGACGCGGCTTACGCCGCCGCCTCCAAGGCCTTCGAGGAGTGGGGCCAGACCACGCCGGGCGAGCGCCAGCAGGCGCTGCTCAAGTTCGCCGACGCCATCGAGGCGCGGGCCGACGAGTTCGTCAAGCTCGAGGCCGAGAACACCGGCAAGCCGTGGGCGCTCACCGCGAGCGAGGAGGTGCCGCCGATGGTCGACCAGCTGCGGTTCTTCGCCGGCGCGGCCCGCGTGCTCGAGGGCCGCAGCTCGGGCGAGTACATGCGCGGCCACACCAGCTGGATCCGGCGCGAGCCGATCGGCGTCGTCGGCCAGGTCACGCCGTGGAACTACCCGATGATGATGGCGATGTGGAAGATCGCCCCGGCGCTGGCCGCGGGCAACGCCGTGGTCCTCAAGCCGTCGGACACCACGCCCGAGACCACGCTGCTCATGGCCGAGATCGCCTCGGAGTTCCTGCCCGCCGGAACCTTCAACGTCGTCACCGGTGACCGCGAGACCGGACGCGCCCTCGTCGAGCACCGGACCCCGCAGCTCGTGGCGATCACCGGTTCGGTGCGCGCTGGCATCCAGGTGGCCGAGAGCGCCAGCCGCGACGTCAAGCGGGTCCACCTCGAGCTGGGCGGCAAGGCTCCGGTCATCGTCTTCGACGACGCCGACATCGAGGCCGCGGTCGAGGGCATCGCGACCGCGGGCTACTTCAACGCCGGCCAGGACTGCACCGCCGCCACCCGGGTGCTGGCCGCGCCGCGCATCCACGACGACTTCGTCGCCGCGCTCGGCGAGTTCGCCAAGGGCGAGGCCAAGGTGGGTATGCCGGACGACGAGGACGCGCTGCTCGGCCCGGTCAACAACGCGAACCAGCTCGAGCGGATCCAGGGCTTCCTCGACCGGCTGCCCGACCACGCCAAGGTCGCCGCCGGTGGGCAGCGCAAGTCCGACCTCGGCAACGGCTTCTTCCTCGAGCCGACCGTGCTCGACGGGCTGCGCCAGGACGACGAGGCGATCCAGGACGAGATCTTCGGCCCGGTCATCACGGTCCAGCAGTTCACCGACGAGCAGGAGGCGATCCGCTGGGCCAACGGCGTCGAGTACGGCCTTGCCTCGAGCGTGTGGACCAAGGACTTCGGCCGCGCCATGCGTGTGTCGAAGGCACTCGACTTCGGCTGCGTGTGGATCAACACCCACATCCCGCTCGTGGCAGAGATGCCCCACGGCGGCTTCAAGAAGTCCGGCTACGGCAAGGACCTGTCGATGTACGGCTTCGAGGACTACACCCGCATCAAGCACGTCATGGCCAACATCGAGAGCTGACCGGCACCGCCCGGCACGACCGACGCACCACCCCACCTCGCACCCGGCGGACCCGGGGACCGGAGCACGCGGCATACCCCGTCATCGGGGCGCGGCACCGAGTCCCCGGCCGGGGCGGGACCCCACGAAGAATGAGGCGCCAATGAAGCCGCTGCGCCCCCCGCAGACCCCCTCACCCGCGGCCTGGTCCGCGCTGCCCGCGACAGCGCGCGTGGGCGACCGTTGACCCGGCGCAACGTCCTCGGTGGCGCCCTGCTGGGTGGTGCAGCTGCAGCCCTGTCGGCGTGTGCCCCACCGGCCCCACCGGCCGGTGGCGGCGTCGCCGCGGCGAAGCTGCCGCAGGACCTCTCGGCCACCGAGAAGGTGGTGCGGTGGGCGAACTGGACCGCCTACCTCGACTACGACGAGGATGCCAAGAACTACCCGACGCTCGAGGCGTTCATCAAGAAGACCGGCATCAAGGCGACCTACACCGAGGACGTCGACGACAACGACTCCTACTTCAACAAGATCGCCCCACAGCTGCGGGCCGGGCAGGACATCGACCGAGACATCTTCGTCTTCACCGACTGGATGGCCAACCGGGTGATCCGCGAGCAGCTCTGCCAGCCGCTGGAGCTGATCCGGATGCCGCACGCGAGCAACCTGCTCGACGCGCTCAAGGACGTGTCGTTCGACCCGGGGCGCGAGCACTCGCTGACGTGGCAGAGCGGGTTCGCCGGGATCGGCTACGACCGCAGCAAGGTCGGGCGCCACCTCAAGACCCTCGACGACCTCTGGGCGCCGGACCTCAAGGGCCGGATCGTGGTCCTCAGCGAGTTCCGCGACACCCTCGGGCTGATCATGCTCAGCCAGGGTGTCGACCCGTCGCAGGGCTTCGGCAAGCAGCAGTTCGAGGCGGCCACGGCGGAGATCGACAAGCGGATCGCCGACGGCTACATCCGGCGGGTCAAGGGAAACAGCTACCTCGAGGACCTCAAGTCGGGCAACGCCGTCGCCGGCATCGTGTGGAGCGGTGACCTGTTCGTCCTGCGCGCCGAGACCGAGAACGACCACTGGCAGTTCCAGATCCCCGAGAGCGGCGGGATGCTCTGGAGCGACAACATGATGATCCCCATCACCTCGACGCACCGGAAGAACGCCATGACGTTGATGGACTACTACTACCAACCCGACGTGGCGGCGACCGTGGCCGCGTACGTCAACTACGTCTGCCCGGTGCAGGGCGCCCAGGCCGAGATGGAGAAGATCGACCCCGAGCTCGCCAAGAGCCCGTTCATCTTCCCCAGCGCGGCCTACCTCAAGGACAACAACATCAAGGGCTTCCGGGCCCTGACGCCCCAGGAGGACGCCGAGTACAGCGCCGCCTGGGCCAAGGTGGTGGGCAACTGATGAGCATCTTCGGCGGCAACGGCAGCAAGGCCACGCGCGGGTTCCGGGAGGCGCGCGGAAACCTGCGGCTCACCGGCGTCACCAAGGAGTTCGGTGACTTCACCGCGGTCGACGACCTGGGCCTGGAGGTGCCGCGCGGGTCGTTCTTCGCCCTGCTCGGGCCGTCCGGCTGCGGCAAGACGACGACGCTGCGGATGGTGGCGGGCCTGGAGCAGCCGACCCGCGGCCGCATCCTCATCGGCGACACCGACCTCACCGGGTCGCGTCCCTACGAGCGGCCCGTCAACACGGTCTTCCAGAGCTACGCGCTCTTCCCCCACCTCACGATCCGCGACAACGTGGCGTTCGGGCCCAAGCGCCGGGGAGAGGCCGACGCGGGCAAGCTCGCCGACGACGCGCTCGAGCTCGTGCAGATGAGCCACCTCGCCGCGCGCAAGCCGGCCCAGCTCTCCGGTGGCCAGCAGCAGCGCGTCGCGGTCGCCCGGGCGCTGGTCAACCGGCCCGAGGTGCTCCTGCTCGACGAGCCGCTCGGTGCCCTCGACCTCAAGCTGCGCCGGCAGATGCAGGTGGAGCTCAAGCGCATCCAGACCGAGGTCGGCCTGACCTTCATCCACGTGACGCACGACCAGGAGGAGGCCATGACGATGGCCGACACGGTCGCCGTCATGAACCACGGACGCATCGAGCAGATGGGTCACCCGGAGGTCCTCTACGACCTGCCCAAGACCTCGTTCGTGGCCAACTTCCTCGGCCAGTCCAACCTCGGCGACGGCCGGGTGACCGGCACGGACGGCGACGACCTGGTCGTCGAGGTGGCGGGCACCACGGTGCGAATCCCCAAGTCCCGCAGCACGGTTCACGACGGCGCCATCACGTTCGGCGTCCGGCCCGAGAAGGTCCGCATCCGCGACCAGCGGCCCGACGGCGCCGGCAACGACGTGAAGGCAACAGTCGTCGACGTGTCCTTCACCGGTGTCGCGACGCAGTTCCTCGTCACGGTGGCCTCCGGCACGACCTGGGCCGTCTACGAGCAGAACCTCGACGTCGAGCGCAACCACCTGCGCCCCGGTGACGAGGTGTGGCTCGAGTGGGAGTCCGGGCACGCGTTCGGGGTGCCGGTCAACGACGTCGAGGCGGCCGCCGCGACCGTCGCCGACCCGGACGCAGCCAAGGCCGAGCCGCGCGCCCACCAGTCCGCAGACACGTCGGGCGACGGCACGGGCGACGGCTCGGGTAGCGACCCCGACGCGTTGGCGGTGCCGTCATGACCGTCGCCTCGGCTCACGTCGCGGGCGGCGGCACCACGCATGCCGACCCGGCACCTGCGGGAGGTGCACGCAAGCGGTCGTGGACGGCATACCTCCTGCTCCTGCCCGGTGGCCTGTGGCTCCTGCTGTTCTTCGTCATTCCGCTGGTGCAGCTCTTCACGGTGTCGCTGCAGTCGGGCTTCCCCGGCTACCCGGGCTACTACTACCGCGACGTCAACATCGGCAACTACGGGACCGCGCTCACCGAGTTCGCGGGGCACTTCGGGCGGTCGCTGCTGTATGCCGGTCTGGCCACCTTCTTCGCGTTCATCCTCGCCTACCCGTTGGCGTACGCCATGGCGTTCAAGGCCGGGAAGTGGCGCAACGTGATGATGATCTGCGTCATCGCGCCGTTCTTCACCTCGTTCATCCTGCGCACGATCGCGTGGCGGCAGATCCTGGCCGACGACGGGCCGGTGGCGTCGACGCTGAAGTTCCTGCACCTGTTGCCCGGTGGGCACATCACCGAGACGTGGATGGCGGTCGTCGCCGGCCTGACCTACAACTTCCTGCCGTTCATGGTGCTGCCGATCTACGCGTCGCTGGAGCGTGCGGATGCTCGCGTCATCGAGGCCGGGGGAGACCTGTACGCCAATGGTTTCACCACGTTTCGCACGGTGACGCTGCCGATGTCGATGCCCGGCGTGATCGCGGGGACGCTGTTGACGTTCATCCCGGCAGCGGGTGACTACGTCAACGCCGATCTGCTGGGTTCGGACCGCAGCACCAAGATGGTCGGCAACGTCATCGAGAGCCAGTTCTTCAAGGTGCTCGGCGGCTTCCCGGTCGCGGCGGCGCTGTCGTTCACGTTGATGGCGCTGATCCTCGCGATGGTGTTCCTCTACATCCGCCGCTTCGGCACCGAGGAGCTGCTCTGATGACCGCCTCCACCAAGGCCGCCGCGGTGGGTGGCCGCAGGACCGCAGACGGCGCCGCTGACACCGCCGGCGGCTACCGACCGCCGGCCCTCCAGCGGGTCCGTACCTGGTTCGCGAACCGGTTCGCCATCATCGCGGCCATCGTGGTGCTGGTCTACCTTTTCGTGCCGGTGGCCTACACGTTCGTCTTCTCGTTCAACGACTACCGCAAGTCCAACATCGTGTGGAACGGCGACGCCGGCCCGACGCTCAAGCACTGGAAGAACCCGTGCGGTGCACCGGGCGTGTGCGACGCGCTCGTGACCTCGCTCAAGGTCGGCAGCATCGCCACGGTGGTTGCGACGATCCTCGGGACGATGCTCGCCTTTGCGTTGGTACGACACAGGTTCCGTGGTCGGTCGACGAGCAACGTGCTCATCTTCATCCCGATGGCCACACCGGAGATCGTGCTCGGTGCGAGCCTGCTGACGATCTTCGTGCAGGGGTTCTCGCGGTTCGGGCTGAGACTGGGCTTCTGGACGATCGTCATCGCCCACATCATGTTCTGCATCAGCTTCGTCGTGGTGACGGTGAAGGCGCGCCTCCAGTCGCTCGACCCGCGGCTCGAGGAGGCGGCCCAGGACCTGTATGCCGGGCCGGGCGGCACGTTCTGGCGCGTCACCTTCCCACTGGTGCTCCCCGGCATCGTGGGGGCGGCCCTGTTGTCGTTCTCGTTGTCGTTCGACGACTTCATCATCACGAACTTCGTGTCCGGTGACGAGACGACGTTCCCCAAGTTCGTCTACGTGTCCTACCTGCGCGGAATCCCCGCCCAGGCCAACGTGATCGGGTTCTCGATGTTCGTCATCGCGGTCGCGCTGGTGATCGCCGGGCAGGTGATCGGCAACAGCCGCCGCAAGTAGCGACTTCGGGCCACTGGGCCCTGGTGGTGGGTGCGCCGTCAGCGCCCCGTGGCCCGAAGCGTGGCGGTGTCAGCCCTGCTGCTGGTTGCCCTCTCCGGCGATGTTGACCATCCAGGACGTGCCGAACCGGTCGACGAGCATGCCGAACTCGTCGCCCCACATCTGCTTCTCCAGCGGCATCACGACGGTGCCGCCCTGTGACAGGGCATCCCAGTAGCCGCGCAGTGCGTCGCTGTCGTCACCGGACAGGCTCACCGAGATCGAGCTGCCGGTGCTCGCGGGCTGCCCGGGCGGGGTGTCGGAGGCCATGAGCGTGAAGCCGGCGCCCGTCTCGAGCTGGGCGTGCATGATGCCATCGGCGTTGACGCCCTCGGGTGCGCCGAACTCGCCGAACGTGCTGGTCGTCAGCTCGCCGCCGAGCGCCGACTTGTAGAACTCCATCGCCTCGCGAGCCGTGCCGTCGAAGGTGAGGTAGGGGTTGAGCTTCATGGCCATGGTGCGCACTCCTTGCTCGGGACGCCCCGGGTCGGGGCCTCGCGGTGGCGAGCCTAGAAGTGGAGCCCGACATTCGTGAAGGCTGCACAGGTTCTTCGCCCGTTGTTAACCTGCGCCCATTGGGGTGGGCGCATGACACTTCGCACCAGACTGGCCCGCCGATCGACCTTTGCCGTGGTCGCGGTCGGCACGCTCGCACTCGTCGGCACGACGGCATACGCCGGTGCCAACCTCGCCTCCCACGGTGGCGCCCAGCGCCTCCAGGGCGACCAGACCAAGTCCGTCAAGAAGGCCCTCGACGGCGGGAAGGCCAAGAACGTCATCCTGCTCATCGGTGACGGCATGGGTGACTCGGAGATCACCTCGGCCCGCTACTACGAGTACGGCGCGGCCGGGCGGCTGCCCGGCATCGACGCCCTGCCGCTGACGGGTCAGTACACGACCTACTCCCTGACCAAGGACGGCAAGCCGGACTACGCGCCCGACTCGGCCGCCACGGGCAGCGCGTGGGCCACCGGCACCAAGACCTACGACAACGCCGTGTCCGTCGACATCAAGGGCAAGCCGCAGGAGACCCTGCTGGAGCTGGCCAAGAAGCGCGGCCTCAAAACCGGCAATGTCACGACGTCGGAGATCCAGGACGCCACCCCGGCCGTCCAGGTCTCGCACATCTCGGCCCGTTCCTGCTACGGCCCCACCAAGACCAGCACCACCTGCCCGGAGGCTGCGCTCGAGAACGGCGGCCCCGGTTCGATCACCGAGCAGATGCTCAAGACGCGACCGGACGTCACCCTCGGTGGCGGCGCCGCCACCTTCGCCGAGACGGCCAAGGCCGGCGAGTATGCCGGTCGCACCCTCGCGCAGCAGGCGGACGCCCGCGGCTACCGCACCGTGACCGACGCGGCCGGTCTGGCTGCCGTGACCAAGGCCGACCAGGAGCAGCCGCTGCTCGGCCTCTTCGCCAGTGGCAACATGCCGGTTCGCTGGGTGGGCCCGGCTGCCACCCCGACCGGCGGCGCCGCCGCACCGGTGCGCTGCACCCCCAACCCGGCCCGTCCCGCGACCCAGCCGAAGCTCGCCGACATGACCAAGAAGGCGATCGAGCTGCTCGACACCAAGGGCAAGAAGGGCAGCAAGGGCTTCTTCCTCCAGGTCGAGGGCGCCAGCATCGACAAGCAGGACCACGCCGCCAACGCCTGCGGCCAGATCGGTGAGGCCATCGACCTCGACGAGGCCGTGCAGCAGGCGCTCGCGTTCGCCAAGAAGGACGGCAACACCACGGTCCTCGTGACCGCGGACCACGCACACACCAGCCAGATCGTCGAGGGTGGCTCCACCACGCCCGGCATCACCGCCAACCTGCTGACCAAGGACGGTTCGCCGCTGACGATCAGCTACGGCACCGCCCCGGCGGGTGGCTCGCAGCAGCACACAGGTTCGCAGCTACGGGTCGCGGGCTACGGCCCGCAGGCCGCGAACGTCGTCGGTCTCACCGACCAGACCGACCTGTTCTTCACCATCTCGCGTGCTCTGGGGCTCGACCGCCGCTGACCCGGCGCCAGGCCCTCGGCAGCCCGGTCACCACACCCGGTGACCGGGCTGCCGTCACGCTGTGGCGGGCACTAGGTTGGGTTCCGTGGCGCGCTACGGACAGCAGTACGGACCCGACTTCACCTTCCTCGGCGTCGATCGCTGTGACCTCGACGACGAGAGCACGTATGCCGGCGCCGACGTCGTGATCGTCGGTGCGCCTTTCGACGGGGGGACGTCGCACCGCGCGGGTACGCGCTTTGGACCGCAGGCCATCCGGATGACCGACTACCTGCCCCACGACGGCTCGCGGCCGTCGCTGGCGCTGCGCACCGACGGCCTGGTCGACCTCAAGGTCCTCGACGCCGGCGACGTCGAGATGTACTCCGGCGACATCGAGACGGCGCTGCCGGCCCTCGAGGCGGCCGTCGAGAAGGTCGCACGCGCCGGGGCGATCCCGGTGGTGCTCGGAGGGGACCACTCCATCGCCTACCCCGACGCCAAGGGCGTCGCCAACGTCATGGGGCACGGTCGGATCTCGATGATCCACTTCGACGCCCACGCCGATACCGGCGACATCGAGTTCGGGTCGCTGTGGGGGCACGGCCAGCCGATGCGCCGGCTCATCGAGTCGGGTGCGCTGCGGGGTGACCGGTTCCTCCAGGTGGGGCTGCGCGGCTACTGGCCGCCGCCGGAGACGCTGGACTGGATGGCCGAGCAGGAGATGCGGTCGTACGAGATGACCGAGATCGTGCATCGCGGTCTCGACGAGGTGCTGACCGACGCATTTGCCATCGCCACGGACGAGTGCGAGGGCGTGTTCCTGTCGGTCGACATCGACGTGTGCGACCCGGGGCACGCCCCCGGCACCGGCACCCCCGAGCCGGGCGGCCTCAGCGCACGCCAGCTGCTGGACTCGGTGCGCCGCATCTGCCTCGAGCTGCCCGTCGTCGGGGTGGACGTCGTCGAGGTCAGCCCGCCCTACGACCATGCCGACATCACCGCCGCACTCGCCAACCGCGTTGTGCTCGAAGCACTTTCGGCCATCGCGCGACGGCGCCAGGACGAGCGTGACGGCACGAAGTGGGACCCGTCGCTGCCGCTGCTGTCCGGCCGCAACGGCGCGATCCCGCAGGGCCACATCCCGCACCACCACACGCACGAGACCCACCACGACACCGAAGCCCGCGGCATACGGACGGATAACGGAGGCGACCACTGATGGCACCCACGCAGAAGGCCCTGCTCGACTCGGTCCCCAAGCAGCTGCTCATCGCGGGCAAGTGGCGTGACTCGAGCGACGGCACCACCATCGCCGTCGAGGACCCGTCCAGTGGTGCCACCCTGGCGCGGGTCGCCGACGCCACCGTCGCCGACGGCAAGGCAGCCCTCGACGCAGCCGCCTCGGCACAGGCAGATTGGGCCAAGACGCCGCCGCGCGACCGCGGCGAGATCCTGCGGGCTGCCTTCGAGCAGATCAGCGAGCGGGCCGACGAGTTCGCGATGCTGATGACGCTCGAGATGGGCAAGACCCTGGCCGAGTCCAAGGGTGAGGTCGTCTACGGCGCCGAGTTCTTCCGGTGGTTCAGCGAGGAAGCGGTCCGCATCCACGGCCGCTGGTCGGTCGCGCCCAACGGCGCCACCCGTCTGCTCACCATGAAGAAGCCGGTCGGGCCGACACTGATGATCACGCCGTGGAACTTCCCGCTGGCCATGGGGACTCGCAAGATCGGTCCCGCCATCGCCGCCGGCTGCACCATGGTCGTCAAGCCGGCCAGCCAGACGCCGCTGACGATGCTCGCCCTCGCTCAGCTGCTGATGGACTGCGGCCTTCCGGCCGGTGTCCTCAACGTCGTGACCACCGATCACACCGGTGAGGTGATGGAGCCGCTGATCCGCGACCCGCGCCTGCGCAAGCTGACCTTCACCGGTTCGACGGGGGTGGGTCGCCGGCTGGTCGAGCAGTCGGCCGAGCAGCTGCTGCGCGTGTCGATGGAGCTGGGCGGCAACGCGCCGTTCCTCGTCTTCGAGGACGCCGACCTCGACCGCGCCGTCGACGGCGCGATGCTGGCCAAGATGCGCAACATCGGTGAGGCCTGCACGGCAGCCAACCGGTTCATCGTGCACGAGTCGGTGGCCGGGGAGTTCAGCCGCAAGTTCGCCGCGAAGATGGCTGCGCTCACCGTCGGCAAGGGCACCAAGAAGGGTGTCGACGTCGGGCCGCTCATCGACGGCAAGGCCCGCGACGGGGTCTCCGAGCTCGTCGCGGACGCGACGGCCAAGGGCGCCACCATCGTGACCGGCGGCAACCAGGTGCCGGGACGCGGGTACTTCTTCGAGCCCACCGTCATCACCGACGTCCCGATGAACGCGCGCATGATGACCGAGGAGATCTTCGGTCCGGTCGCGCCGATCACGACGTTCCGCACCGAGGCAGAGGCCATCCGCAAGGCCAACAGCACCGAGTACGGCCTCGCGAGCTACGTCTTCACCCAGGACGTCGGCCGGGTCATCCGGGTCAGCGAGGGCCTGGAGTACGGCATGGTGGGCATCAACCAGGGCATCATCTCCAACCCCGCCGCGCCGTTCGGCGGTGTCAAGGCGTCCGGTTTCGGGCGCGAGGGCGGCTTCGAGGGCATCGAGGAGTACCTCGAGACGACCTACGTCGGCATCGCGCCGTAACGACGGGACGAAGTAACGGACGGGTCGCCCGCGTCGCGGCCTGTCCGGAGCACCCCGATTTGCCCCGTTGGTGCACGACCCGCACCACCTGATCGAGCGAAAAGCACCGCACCGCAGCACTTTTCGCGGTTCAATCACGGGCATGGCTGTGGACGACCTCGGGTCGGTGTCCCGACTGCACGCGGCGCCGCTGACGCGGTCGGCGGCTCGTGGTGGCCAGCCGCTGCGCTCGCTCGCCGACGTGCTGGTCGAGACCGACGAGCGGCTCCAGAGCGGGCGAGCGGCGGGTGCCCGGGTCTGGCCGACGGGCTTCGACGCGCTCGACTCCGCACTGACCGGTGGCCTGCGGTCCGGTGAGCTGGTCCTGCTGGGCGGGCCACAAGGGCTCGGCAAGACGGCGATGGCGCTGCAGCTGCTGCGCAACACCGTCGCTGGCGGCCGCACCGGCGTGCTGTTCTCCTACGAGCACGACGCGCACTCGGTCCTCGAGCGGCTGCTCGCGATGGAGGCAGCCGAGGCGGAGGGAGCTGACGCAGTCACCCTCACCGGCGTCCGGTCGCTCTTCGAGGCCAGGCACAGCCGCGCCAACACCGTCGCCGGACGGTTTGCCGACGCGACCGGTGGGCCGCAGGCGCTCGCCGCGGTCGCGGCATACGGGGAACGTCTGCACATCCACGCCAGCAACGGTCGGCACACCACCCCCGACATCATCGCCTCGACGGTCTCGGAGCTGAGCGCGCGTGACGGGCGGCCACCCCTGGTCGTCGTCGACTACCTGCAGAAGGTGCCGATCGGCAAGGAGGGCATGGGCGAGGACGAACGCATCGCCACGGTCGTCGAGCGGCTCAAGGACCTCGCGCTAGAGCTTGGCGCGCCCGTCGTGGCCATCGCAGCCGCCGACAAGGGCAGCCTCGCGCCCGGCAAGCGGATGCGCGTGCACGACCTGCGCGGGTCGTCCGCCCTCGCCTACGAGTCCGACGTCGTCCTCATGCTCAACGACAAGTACGACGTCGTCGCCAAGCACCACCTCGTCTACCACCTCGGCAACGCCGAGCGGTTCCGTCAGTGGGTCGTCGTGTCGATCGAGAAGAACCGGGGCGGCATCGACCACCTCGAGCTGGAGTTCCAGAAGCGGTTCGACCAGGGCCGGTTCGACCCCGAGGGCCGGGTCGTGGAGGAGCAGCTCATCGAGGAGCGGGTCTTCCGCGAGTGACCGTCGGGGGTCTGAGGCCGCGAGCGGGTATGCCGCTGGCCTAGGTTGGGCCCATGTCGCCGCAGCAGCGCCGCACCCTGCGCACCCTCGGGCTGGTGCTGGCGTGCGTCCTCGTGCTGGGACTGTGGTGGTGGGCCGAGCGCGGCTCCTCCGGCAGCGGCACCGACGCCCCGGGTGGTCAGACACGCGCCACGGCCGTCGCGCCGAGCAACGGTGGCGGGACGCCTCGGCAGCCCACCCGCGGCGGCGACACCAGTGGCCTGCCAACCGTGTCGGTCTCCGACCTGCCGCCCGAGGCGCGCAAGACCGTGGACCTCATCAAGGCCGGCGGACCGTTCCCCTACGACCGTGACGGCGTCGTGTTCCAGAACCGGGAGCGGATCCTGCCCGGCAAGCAGCGCGGCTACTACCGCGAGTACACCGTGCCCACGCCGGGGGAGAACGACCGGGGCGCCCGCCGCATCATCACCGGCCAGCAGGGGGAGCTCTACTGGACCGCCGACCACTACGACTCGTTCTCGGTCATCGTGGAGGACCCATGACCACCACGCTCGGCCCCGACACCGCCATCGCCGACCTCGTGCGTTCGCTCCAGCGGGAGGGGGTGGACGTCGAGGTGGTCCCCGCCGGTGACGACAAGCGCGACTCGCTGCGGCTCTTCGGGGAGGCCCTGCGCTTCCCCGACTGGTACGGCCACAACCTCGACGCGCTCTTCGACTGCCTGCTGACCTACGTGCACGAGGCGCCGGCGCCGGTGCACGTCATCTGGGACGGCACCGCGAACCTGCGTGCGGAGCACCCCGACGCGTATGCCGGAATCGTCCAGGTGCTCGACGACGTGGAGTCCGAACGGCCCACGTTTGCCGCAACCGTCGTCGAGCGCTGACGGTCGCGTCCGGCCCACGGCGCCGATGGGTGACAATGGGTGGGTGACTTCCCCTCGCAGCGTCGCCGTGCTCGGGTCGACCGGCTCGATCGGCACCCAGGCGCTCGACGTCATCGCCCGCAACCCCGACCGGTTCCGGGTGACCGCGCTGTCCGCGGGCTCAAACCTCGACCTGCTCGCCGAGCAAGCCGTCGCCTTCGAGGTCGACCTCGTCGCCGTCGCCCGTGGCACCCACGAGGCGGTCGCCGAGGCGATAGGGGCGTATGCCGCGGCGGCCGGCCGCGCGGCATACCGGCCCGCCGTCGTGGTCGGGGACGAGGCCGCGGTGACGGCCGCGGGGTCCGGCGCCGACGTGGTGCTCAATGGGATCACCGGCTCGATCGGGCTGCGGCCGACGCTCGCCGCGCTCGCGGCCGGGTCGACGCTCGCGCTGGCCAACAAGGAGTCGCTCATCGTCGGCGGGCCGCTCGTCAAGGCGGCGGCGCGACCGGACCAGATCGTGCCGGTCGACTCCGAGCACTCCGCCATCGCGCAGAGCCTGCGCGGCGGCACGGCTTCGGAGGTGCGGCGGCTCGTCGTGACGGCGAGCGGCGGGCCGTTCCGGGGGCGGTCGCGCGAGTCGCTGCGCGACGTGACGCCGGCCGACGCGCTCGCCCACCCCAACTTCTCGATGGGGCGGGTCATCACGACCAACTCGGCCACGCTGGTCAACAAGGGGCTCGAGGTGATCGAGGCGCACCTGCTCTTCGACATCCCGTTCGAGGCGATCGAGGTCGTCGTGCACCCGCAGCAGCTGATCCACTCGATGGTCGAGTTCGTCGACGGGTCGACCATCGCGCAGGCGGGTCCGCCGCGGATGCTCGTGCCGATCGCGCTCGGGCTGTCGTGGCCGGAGCGGCTGGCCGACGTCGACGTGCCGGTGGACTGGACCAAGGCGCAGACATGGGAGTTCGAGCCGCTCGACGACGACGCGTTCCCCGCGGTGCGGCTGGCGCGGCAGGTCGGCGCGGCGGGGGGAACGTACCCGGCGGTCTACAACGCCGCGAACGAGGTGGCGGTCGATGCGTTCCACGACGGGCACATCGGCTTCGTCGACATCGTCGACACGGTGGCGCGCGTCGTGGAGGAGCATGCCGGGTCGGGGATCGATTCGGGCGAGCTGTCCGTTGAGGACGTGTTGCGCGCCGACGAGTGGGCGCGCGCACGGGCAGGAAAGGTGCTGGGCTTGGCGACCATGGACGATGCAACGGGGCAGGGGGCGCGGTCATGACCGTCCTGCTCTACGTGCTCGGGGTGCTGTTCGTGGCGCTCGGTGTCGGGCTGTCCATCGGGCTGCACGAGATCGGCCACCTGGTGCCGGCGAAGAAGTTCGGCGTCAAGGTGACGCAGTACATGGTGGGTTTCGGGCCGACCGTGTGGTCCCGGCGCCGGGGCGAGACCGAGTACGGCATCAAGTGGATTCCGCTCGGTGGCTACATCCGGATGATCGGCATGTTCCCGCCGCGCCCGGGTGACGCGCCCGGCACGCTGCGCGTGTCCTCGACGGGCCGCTTCTCCCAGCTCGCCGACGAGGCGCGTCAGCTGAGCCTGGAGGAGATCAAGCCCGGCGACGAGGACCGCGTGTTCTACAAGCTGCCGGTGTGGAAGAAGGTCGTCGTCATGCTCGGCGGCCCGATGATGAACCTGCTCATCGCGGTCGTCCTGCTCACCGGGATCGTGACGCTCTATGGCGTGGCCACGCCCAAGGACGGTGCAAGCGTCGCGGCGGTGAGCCAGTGCGTGGTTCCCGCCAGCGAGGCGACGGCCAAGAAGACGTGTGCCGCGTCGGACCCGCAGACGCCGGCGCTCAAGGCCGGTTTCAAGCCGGGTGACCTCATCGTCTCGATCAACGGCGAGCCCGTGAACCGGACCAGCGACGTCTCGCGGCTGGTGCGGCCCCGCATCGACCAGGCCACTCCGGTCGTCGTGGAGCGCGACGGCTCGCGGACGACCCTGTCGGTCACCCCGATCAAGAACTCCGTGCAGCAGGTCAGCGCCGACGGGCAGCCCGTGGTCGACGCGTCGGGCAAGCCGGTCACGGTGGACGCGGGCTTCATCGGCATCTCCTCACAGACCCCGATCGCGTTCGAGCCGCAGCCCGTGACGGCGGTCCCGGCCATCGTCGGTGAGCAGCTCAAGGCCACGGCCGGTGTCATCCTGCGCATCCCGCAGAAGATGGCCGGCGTCGCGCAGGCCGCCTTCGGTGAGGGGGAGCGCGACCCGAACGGGCCGGTGTCCGTGGTGGGTGTCGGGCGGATGGCCGGCGAGGCCGCCTCCGGCGACATCTCGTGGATCGGTGGACCCAACGGGATCAACCCGATCGTCTTCCTGCTGAGCCTGCTGGTGTCGCTCAACATGGCGCTGTTCGTGTTCAACCTCGTGCCCCTGCTGCCGCTCGACGGCGGCCACGTCGCAGGTGCGTTGTGGGAGGGGCTCAAGCGGTCAGTGGCGCGGCTCCTGAAGCGCCCGGACCCCGGCCACGTCGACGTCGCCAAGGCATTGCCGGTGGCGTATGCCGTGTCATCGGTGCTGATCGTGATGTCGGTGCTGCTGATCTATGCCGATGTCGTGAAGCCCGTGAACCTCGGCGGCTGACATCGCCTGTCCCCTTCGGGCCACTACGGCTCGGTGTTGGAGTGCGGACCAAGCGCGGGTGGCCCGAAGTGCTGGCGGTCTTCGACTTCGGGCCACTGCGGCTCGGTGTGCCGGTGCGGGTCAAGCGTGGGTGGCCCGAAGTGCGGGGGGTCATTCCGGCATGAGCAGGGCGCGGCGATCCTCGTTCAGGCCGGCCAGCCGTGCTCGGGCGTCGGCAGCCTTCCGACGCACGTCGTCGAGCGCACGCTGGACCTGCCGTCGAGTGTTCTCGAGCTCGGCGGCGACACCGCGGACCTTCTGCTGAACCGCCAGGTCGCTGAGCAGGTTGTCCGCGAGAATGTCGACCACCTTGGCCGTCCTGCCGACGGAGAGCTCAGGAACCCGTGGAACATGGCTGCCCCGTAGTTCCCTGCGAAAGCGGTCGACGCTCGCCCGGGCGCTTGCCAGCTCGCGCTCAGCACCCTCGAGACGCTCGAACTTGGCGACGGATGCCACCAGGCCGCCGCCGACGGTGTCCACCGACGCCCACACGTCGGTGGACCGGGCAGACTCCAGCGCACGGCCCAGGTCCAGGTCGGCTCCCTCACCCAGGGCCGCGACGTGGTCGAGACGCGACAGTTCCACGGTGAATCTGGTGATCTGCTCGGCCAACTCAGCCAGGCGGAGCCCCACCGACGACCCTGACGCGCGTAGCGCTGCATCCTTCGCCTCCATGGCTGCGCCCAGGCGATCCGACGCGCCTTGGACCTGCTTGGCCTGCGCCACGACCGCATCCCGCTCCCGTCGCAGCTGAGACAGCTTCGCCTCAGCATCGCTCAGGGCGTCACTGGCCTCGGACGCCTCGGCGCTCTCCCGCTCGATGTCACGGGAGAGGCGTCCCCGAAAACTCGCCAACCCTCGCGTCCAGGACGTGCGCTCCAATCGCGTCACGTCCCGAGCCTCGTCGAGGGCGCGTTGACGACGCTCCTCGACCAGCAGCTCAAGTCGTCGGACCTCGGTGAAGAGAGCCTGCGTCCGAGCTGCTAGCGTGGCCTCGCAGGCTGAATCTGTTGCCGCAGAACGAATCTCGGCGTCCAACGCTGACATCCGCAGCTTGTCCTCATCCTTCCCCGTTCCCATCGGGCCAGTGAAGCAGCAATACAACTCGAGTCCGAGGGCTTGTCCACAGGGTCCGATGCCCCACCGCGCGACTCGTTGCCGGCCACTCGGCATACTCACGCGTTGTGGTCGCCGCATGCCGAGCGACCGGCAACAAGTCGGGGAGGGCTCAGGCCTCGATGCGCAGGGCCTCGACCGGGGTGACGGCGACGGCCCGGCGGGCGGGACGGCGCGACGACACCAGCACCAGCACGAGACCGGCGAGGGCGATCACGATGAGTGCGGGCAACGGCAGCCCCCACACGAGCCCGGTCGTCATCACGCCAACCAGGGACTGGGCCCCGAGGGTGCCATAGACCAACCCGAGGGCGATCCCGAACAGCACCGCCGACGCAGAGAGGGCCACGGACTCCTTGGTGATCATCGTCCGCACCTGCGAGCGGGTGAAGCCCAAGGCGCGCAGCAACCCGATCTCCCGGTGCCGCTGCAGCACGGTGAGCGACATCGTGCTGACGAACCCGACCGCGGCGATGATCGAGGAGATCACGATGATGCAGATCAGCACGGTCGAGGCGACGCTCAGCACTTGGCGCGCCATGGCGGCCTGCTCAGGGTCGAGATCCCAGGACGACACGGAGTCGCTGAGCGCTCGCATGCCCGAGGCGAAGGTCGTCACGAGGGTCACCCCGATGACCAGTCCCATCGTGGACCGGGTCGTGCGCAGGGGGTCGAGCACGGCGTTGCGCCGGGCGATGCGGCTCGACGGGTCACCCCCGAGCAGCCGGCTGAACATCGAGACCACGCGCGGGATGACGAACCGTGCCCCGATGAGCAGGCCCGTCGCCGACGCGACCGATCCGAGGAAGGCGATGAAGAAGCCCATCTCCGACGACTCGCCGACCATGGCACCGAGGCCCAGCACTGCGAACCCGCCACCGAGGAAGAGCACGGCGAGGACCGCGCGCAGCACCGACTTGCGCAGGGGAGCGCGACGGTATGCCGTGGTGCCGGCGAGTGCGGTCGCAGGCGAAACCCCCAGCACCACACGGGATCCCAGCCAGCCGGCCACCATGGCGGACGCCGCGATCAGCACGAACGCGACGGCCAGCTGCGGGCTCACGAGTGGGTAGTCCCCCTTCGGCATCGTGCCCCGCGAGACGAGGACGATGCGGACGACGTCGGCCAGCGCCGTGCCCGCCAGGAGACCGGCGGCTGCGCCAACCGCCCCAACGGTGACCGTGCTGCGCATGACCGACCGGCGCAGGCTGCGGGCGCTGGAACCGAGGAGCCGCAGGAGGGCGATGTGCCGCAGACGCCCCGAGATGACGGTGTCGACCGCGTTGATGATGACGACGGTGCCGACGTAGAGGGCGATACCGATGAACACGCTCGCCACGACGGTCAGCATGGCGTCGGCACCACTGCCACTGCCGTCATCGAGCGCGCCCAGCATCGACGCAGCCATGATCAGGGTGGCGGCATACGCACCGCACAGCCCGGCCACGAGGCCGACCGTGCCCAGCTCGCGCAACGAGCCAAGGGTGAGATTGCGGGCGTTCATGCCGGGGCTCCGATCTCGAAGCCGATGAGCAGGTCGGAGATCTGCTGCGGCGTGAGCGGGCCGTGGTCGCCGACGATGCGACCGTCGGCGATGACGAGGATGCGGTCGGCGTAGGACGCGGCGACCGGGTCGTGGCTGACCATGGCGATGGTCTGGCCGTACTCGCGGCTGGCCGTGCGCAGCAGGGTCAGCACCTCGCGCGAGCTGCGCGAGTCGAGGTTGCCCGTGGGCTCGTCGGCGAAGATGATCGCCGGCTGGCTCGCCAGGGCGCGCGCGATGGCGACGCGCTGCTGCTGGCCACCCGAGAGCTCGCTGGGGCGGTGGTCGATGCGCTCGGCGAGGCCGAGGGTGTGTACGAGCTGGTCGATCCACTGCCGCTGCTCGGCCGTGACCTTGCGGCCAGCGAGGTCGAACGGCAGCAGGATGTTCTCCAGCGCCGACAGGGTGGGCACGAGGTTGAAGGCCTGGAAGACGAAGCCCACCTGCTCACGGCGCAGGACCGTCCGTCCCTCGTCGCCGAGCTTGGACAGCGGCTGGCCGGCCAGCACGACCTCGCCACTCGTGGCGTCGTCGAGACCCGCGGCGACGTTCATGAACGTCGACTTGCCGGAGCCCGACGGGCCCATGATCGCGGTGAACCCACCACGCGGGATCGCGACGCTCACCTCGTCGAGCGCGGCCACGCGACCGCTGCCCTCGCCATAGAGCTTGGACACCTGGTGCATCGCGAGCACCGGCTGGGTTTGGTTGTGCTGCAAGGAGATTGATGAAGTCATGCCTGCAACGCTAGGGACCAGGCGGGGGTCGCCACATCAGGCCAGGGATCGATTTCGCATACATCTCAAGAGGTATGCCGCGTGGTGGCGACCCTTGCATAACCCTCGTTGCGCGGCATACCTCGGCTTGCTGACCCGACGTTCGTCGCGCAACGGGGGGTATGTGTCGAGGCGTCAGAGGAGGCCGTGCTCGTAGGCGTAGACGACGAGCTGCACGCGGTCGCGCAGGTCGAGCTTGGTGAGGATGCGCGAGACGTGCGTCTTCACGGTGGCCTCGGACAGGAACTCGGCCTCGGCGATCTCGGCGTTCGACAGCCCCTGTGCCGCCCGCAGCATGATCTCCCGCTCGCGCGGGGTGAGTCGCTCGTACTCCGCACCGGGTGCCGTCGTTGCGCGCTCCCGGAAGCGCTCGAAGACGGCTCGCGTCGCGCCGGCTGCCACGACCTGGGTGCCGTCGGCCACGGCGCGGATCGCCGCGAGCAGCAGCTCGGGCGCAGACTCCTTGAGGACGAACCCGCTCGCCCCTGCCTCGATCGCGTCGGCCACGAGATCGTCGAGGTCGAAAGTGGTCAGCACCAACACTTTTGGTGCGCTGTCGCCGAACTCGGCCACGATCCTTCGGCTCGCTTCGACTCCGTCCATCCGCGGCATACGGACGTCCATCAGGACCACGTCGGGGCGAGCCGAGGTGACCAGGGCGACCGCCTCGGCGCCGTCGGCGGCCTCGCCGACGACCTCCAGGTCGTCCTGGCTGCCGATCACCATCGCGATGCCGGCGCGGAACATCGCCTGGTCGTCGACCAGCGCCACGCGGATTGTCACGACGATCCTCCCGCCGTCGGCAGGTGCACCCGGACGGCCCACACATCACCCTCACGCCCGGCCTCGAAGGTGCCGCCCGCCACGGTGGTCCGCTCGGCCATCCCGACCAACCCGTGCCCCGTGTCGCCGTCGGTTGCCGGGGTGGCGCTGACGCGGTTGGTCACGGTGAGACGGTAGCCGTCGTCCCAGTCCTGGGTGAGCACGACCGGTTCCGACAGGTCCCCGTGCTTGAGTGCGTTGGTGAGCGACTCGGCGAGGAGCCGGTGCGCGGTCAACGCCACCAGCGGTGACTCGTCGCGGGTGCCGGTCTCGCGCGCCTGCAGGTCCATCCCGGAGGCGCGCATGCGGTCGATGACCTCCTGCTGCTGGGCGTAGCCGGGTGTGGTCGGCGCCAGCGCGGGGTCGCGCAGCTGCGCGACGATGGTGCGCAGGTCGGTGATCGCCGTCCGCGCCGTGTCGCCGATGACTTCAAGGGCGCGCTCCGCGGCCGCGGGGTCCTGCCGCAGCGCGTAGCGTGCCCCGTCGCTCTGGGCCGCGACGACGGCCCAGGAGTGCGCCACCACGTCGTGCATGTCGGCGGCGATGCGTCGCCGCTCCTGCTCGACGTCGTAGAGCTCGCCCAGGCGGCGTCGCTCGGCCGCCTCGAGCTGGGCATCGACGCGAGCCTGGACGGCCTGGCGGCGCTGCCACCGCAGGTATCCCGCGACCCATCCGCCAGCCGTGAACACCGCCGTGAGGGCCGCCAGCCCGGCACACACGGCGACGGTCTCGAAGATCGAACGCTGCGGCGCGTCCTGGACCAGCGCGGGGAAGAGTCCACCCACCACGGTCGCCACCACCGCTGCGACGAGTCCGAAGCGCCGCACCGTGGGCGCCCGGTGGCCACCAAGGGTGAAGAAGAGCAGGGGGTATGCCGCGTCGGCCAGATAGGCGATGTTGAAGGTTGTCACCTGCACCACGGCACTGGTGAAGGCCAACACGGACATCGCCTGCCAGGACACCCGGCGGACGGCCAACGCCAGGCCCAGCAACACCGCCGCCACGACCGCCGAACGGCCGAGGCTCCCGTGCAGCAGGGCCATCACCAGCGTGAAGCCGGCAGCCCCGACCACGTCGAGCGCAACACCGCGCCGCGACGGCCGCCACGCATCGCCCCACACATCGGTCACCCGCCAAGGCTAGGGGGCACGCAAGCCGCGCGCGTCCGCCCGCGGGACCACGCGGCATACCTCTCGAGGATGACCCGACCACCCACCGCGGTGAGGGGCTCGCGGGCGATGACGGATAATGGACGCATGAGTGTTGGTCTCGGTATGCCGGCCCTGCCCCCGCCCGTCCTCGCGCCCCGGCGCAAGACGCGCAAGATCAAGGTGGGCAAGGTCGACGTCGGCGGCGACGCACCCATCTCGGTGCAGTCGATGTGCACGACCCCGACCACGGACGTCAACGCGACGCTCCAGCAGATCGCCGAGCTCACCGCGGCCGGGTGCGACATCGTGCGCGTCGCCGTCCCGAGCCGCGACGACGCCGAGGCGCTGCCCGCGATCGCCGGCAAGTCGCAGATCCCGGTGATCGCCGACATCCACTTCCAGCCCAACTACGTGTATGCCGCGATCGACGCCGGGTGCGCGGCCGTGCGCGTCAACCCGGGCAACATCCGCCAGTTCGACGACCAGGTGGGGGAGATCGCGCGGCGCGCCAAGGAGGCCGGCGTCTCGATCCGCATCGGCGTCAACGCGGGCTCGCTCGACAAGCGGCTGCTGGAGAAGTACGGCAAGCCGACCGCCGAGGCCCTGGTCGAGTCGGCCGTTTGGGAGGCGTCGCTCTTCGAGGAGCACGACTTCCACGACTTCAAGATCTCGGTGAAGCACAACGACCCCGTCGTCATGGTCCGCGCCTACGAGCTGCTGGCCGAGCGCGGCGACTGGCCGCTGCACCTCGGGGTGACCGAGGCCGGGCCGGCGTTCCAGGGCACCATCAAGTCGGCGACGGCGTTCGGAGCGTTGCTGTCCAAGGGAATTGGCGACACCATCCGCGTCTCGCTGTCGGCGCCTCCGGTCGAGGAGGTCAAGGTCGGCACGCAGATCCTGCAGTCGCTCAACCTGCGCCCGCGCAAGCTCGAGATCGTGTCGTGCCCGTCGTGCGGACGCGCGCAGGTCGACGTCTACAAGCTCGCCGACGAGGTGACCGCGGGACTCGAGGGCATGGAGGTGCCGCTGCGCGTCGCCGTCATGGGCTGCGTCGTCAACGGTCCCGGCGAGGCCCGCGAGGCCGACCTCGGTGTCGCCTCCGGCAACGGCAAGGGCCAGATCTTCGTCAAGGGCGAGGTCATCAAGACCGTGCCCGAGTCGGCCATCGTGGAGACCCTGATCGAGGAAGCGATGCGCATCGCCGAGGAGATGGGCGAGCCCGTCGACGGTGAGTCCGCTGGAGCACCCACCGTCACCGTCGGCTGAGGGCGGCGGTTCGCCTCAGCGCAGGAGCAGGTTCAGCAGCACGGTCAGGACGACCGAGGCGAGGACCGAGATTGCGATCATCGCGAGGCAGCCGGGACCGCCACCGAGCGGACGGACTTCCACGTTTCTTCCGAGGCGCATGGCTCCTGTCTACCCACCTGCGCACCCGGTGATGCGCCGGCCTGCCCGGCACAGGCTGAGGCCGCGAGGGCCGAGGCGGCTGCCTTGGCCCTCGCGGCTTGCCACTGCGGGTGGCACACGCGTCACTCCTGCCAGTCGCTCGGCTGGGCCGGCACCCGGTCGGCGGGGAGGTCCTGCTTGAACCGCACCATGTTGCCGACCGGGTCGCGGAACGCGCAGTCGCGCACCCCGTAGAACTGGTCTGCCGGCTCCTGGAGCACCTCGGCACCAGATGCCTGCACGTGCTCGAACACCGCGTCGACGTCGTCGACGTTGAAGATCAGCGCGGCCAGCAGGCCCTTGGCGAGCAGGTCGTGCAACGCCTCCGCATCGGAGTCGGACATGGGGATCGACCCGCCACCGGTGTAGTTGTGCACGGTGATCTCGAGCTCCGGCTGGGTCGGCGGGGTGAGGGTGACCCAGCGGAAGTTGCCGTTGGTCACGTCGGTGTGGACGGCGCACCCGAGGGTGTCGCGGTAGAAGGACAGCGATGCCTCGGTGTCGTTGGTGAAGACGAAGACGTTCGCGACGGCCAGAGACTTCATGGCCGCCGGGGTCGTGGTGGACGGTGTCTGGTTTGCCTGTGTCGTGGTCATGGCGGTGACGCTATGGCGGGGTCGCGCCGGAGCGCTTCTCCGATCCTGACCAGACGTTCGTAGCGACCTCCAACTTGCGGTGGATCCCTCACGGTTGCCTCCTTGGGATCGTGACGGGATGGGCCGGCGTCCTGAAATCTGTCCCCCAGTGTCAACCCACGGGTGCCCCTGAGGCGATCAGTGGGCATGACGAACGCCCCGCGGGTCGACGCCCGGCTGCCGAAGCCGGGCGAGGGGCTTGCGCCGGCCTTCTTCACCGAGCACGGCCGTTCGTTCGAGGAGTTCTACCGCGCCGAACTCACGGGGCTGGTGGTGCTGGCTCGGGCGCTGGCCCCGCCCGGGTTGGGGGAGGACGTGGCACAGGAGGCGATGATGGTGGCCTACCGCCGTTGGTCGACGGTCCGGGAGCTGGCGCACCCTGAGGCGTACGTGCGCCGGGTCTGCGCCAACCTGGCGGTCTCGCAGTTCCGGCGCGGGTTGGCGGAGGTGCGGGCGTTCCGGCGGACCGGGGCGCCGCAGGTCGTCGAGCAGAGCGGCACCTCCGAGGACTTCTGGCGGCTCGTGCGGTCCCTGCCGCGACGACAGGGCCAGGTGGTGGCGTTGTTCTACGTGTTCGACCTCTCGGTGGCTGAGGTCGCCCGCACGCTTGAGGTCTCCGAGGGTTCGGTGAAGGTGCACCTGAGCCGCGCACGGCAGTCGCTCGCTCGCAGCATGGGTCGTCCAGCGGAGGTGCAGCCATGAGCCTCGACGAGCTCGCACGCAGCGCAGCGGCCGACCTGTGGGCGGACACCGAGCGCACCCTTGACGTCGAGACCGGGCTGAGCGCGTTGCACCACGCCCGAAACCGCAGGCGAGTCGGCTGGGCGGTGGCCGCCGTAGCGGCCACGGTGATCGCGCTGCTCGTCCTCACCACCCCGTGGCCGCGCCGGCAGGCGCTGCCCGCCACCCCGCCCCGTCCCACGACGGTGGAGACACTCGTCTTCCAGGACGGCATGGCCGGGTTGACCGCGCTCGGTGGGTCGCTGCCGACACTGACCGCCAAGGTCAAAGCGAATGCGGCTGCGTCCATGTCGTTCGCCCCGGACGGCTCGGCGCTCGCCTACAGCGCCGGCGATGTTGTGCACGTCGTCGACATCGCCACCGGTGGCGACCGCAAGCTCGGCCCGTGCCGGCAGGCGTCGTGCCCGGTGGCCTGGTCCCCGGACTCCTCCAGCGTTGTCACGGCAGCACCGCACGCCCTGGTGCTGATCCCGGTCGGCGTCGGCACGGCGAGCACGGTCCCCCTGCCCTCGAACTGGTCGATCACCGGGCTGGACGTGAACATGGCCGGCCAGGTCGCCATGACCGGCACGGCCGGGACGAGTCAGGCCGTCATGACGGTCGACCTGGACAGCGGTCACTCCGAGCTGGTGTGCACCTTCGACCTCCACGTGGACGTCGGCGATCCCCGGTGGCTGCCGGGAGGCCGCAGCTTCCTGTACCTGCAGTGGCGTGGCCTTCAGGACGGCCACAGCAACGACCTCTCGGTGCGCGAGATCCGCGCCGACGGCAAGGACGTGCGCGTCGTCGCTCAGCTCGGCCACTGCGAGTGCTACACCCCGGTGCGCCCGTCGATGGACGTCTCACCGCAAGGGCGCGTGGTCGTGTCCGCCGTGGGTCGGGACCGCGCCAGCGTGGTCGAGGTCGGAGCCGACCGCCGCCTCACCACACTGTTCTCCGCCCCCATCAACGACTCCGTGCGTTGGATCGGCACGGTCGCATGGCGTTCGGTCCCGGCTCCGCCCTGACCGCCGGACCGAATCTCCTTCACCCACACCACGATGCGCGCTCCAGCTGCGCGGGACCACCCGGCGGGAGCGAGGTCGGCGCAAGCCTGCCTTCAGCCGCCCAGCAGGGACAACACAGTCACCAGGAACCCCAGCCAGGCACCTCAGCCAGACACCTCAACCAGTCAGTAGAAGGGACACGCCATGAAGCGCACACACACCAACCGGCTGCCTGCCTTTGCGGTCGCTGTCGCCGCGGCGATCTCGCTGGGCGCGGGTTGCGCCGCGGCGCACGCCTCGACCCGAGGCGAAGGAACCACGACACGAGGCCTGCACAGAAGCTGGCACGACGCAGAGGGCTCGACTGGCAGCATCCTGTACGGCTCGACGCTGTTCGCCACCTGGGGCACCGTCACCAACGGCACCTCCTCGGCCAACGCCGCAGAGCACCGCAGCGAGCTCACCGGCGGGCATGCCGGGTCCTCCAACGCAGCCGAGGCGCCCGCCTACAGCTCCGCCCGCTGAGCGGACACGAACCAGCGGCGAGGACCGACTCGTCACTCGCGCCGCGGGCGGGTCACCTGCTTGGCGATGCACCCGGGAACTCCCACGAGCCCCTCGTGGGACCTCGCGGCATACGCGCTCGGGGTCTCGCCCACGAGCTCGGTGAAGCGCGCGCTGAACGACCCCAGCGAGGTGCAGCCGACCTCCATGCAGGCGTCGGTGACGCTCGAGCCGCCCCGCAGCAGCCACATCGCGCGCTCGACCCGGCGGGTCATCAGCCACGAGTAGGGAGTCTCACCGAAGGCCGCCTTGAACGACCGCTGGAAGTGGCCGGTCGACATGTGCGCCGCACGGGCGAGCGACGGCACGTCGAGCGGCTCGGCGTAGTCGCGGTCGATCCGGTCGCGGGCCTGCCGCAGCCGGACCAGGTCGTCGCGCTCCATGATCCACAGTCTCGCAGCCGCGACGCCGATGGCACGCGGTCTCGAGGGCGGTCTCGGCGTTGACCGGGTGGGCGCGCGGCCGTGACCGTAGGCTGACCTCGTGCTCCGCACCCGCAACCCGGTCCAGGCACTGTCCGCGTCGGACCGCGACTCCGCCCTCGAGGTCTGCTCGCGCGACCTGGCCGCCAACGTGTTCGTGGCCGCGCGACTGCTCGAGGGTGCCCTGCAGACCCAGCCGGGAACGGTGCTCGGGCACAAGGAGGGCGGCCGGCTGCAGTCGCTGTGCTGGTCCAGCGCCAACCTCGTGCCCGTCGAGGCCACGGACGAGAGCCTGGGCTGGTTCTCCGAGCGGGTGCGGCGCTGGCGGCGGCACTGCGCGTCGATCCTCGGGCCGCAGGAACAGGTGACCGAGCTGTGGCGCCAGCTCGAGCCGACGTGGGGTCCGGCGCGGGCCGTGCGGTCCAACCAACCCCTCATGAGCATGACGACGCTGCCCTCGAGCCGGGGGGTCGAGCTCGACGAGCGGGTGCGACCGGCGACCGAGGACGAGGTCGACCTCGTGATGCCGGCTGCGGCGCACATGTTCGAGGGCGAGATCGGTTACCCGCCCTACACCGGTTCCGGCGCGGCATACCGGTCGGCGCTGCTCGCCCTCATCGACCGCGGCCACACGTTCGTCGTCATCGAGGACGGCGCGGTCGTGTTCAAGGCCGACGTCGGGTCGGTGGCGCTCGGGTGCGCGCAGATCCAGGGTGTGTGGCTGGCGCCGCACCTGCGCGGGCAGGGGCTCGCGACGGCCCTGATGGCCTCGGTCGTGGAGCAGGTGATGACGACCCGGGCGCGCTGGGTCACGTTGTACGTCAACGACTTCAACGCCAGCGCCCGCGCGACGTACGAGAAGGTCGGGTTCGTCGAGGTCGGCTCGTTCTCGACCGTCCTGCTGTGACCGACGACCACTCGACCTCGTCCGCGCCGGAGCCCGCGCCGGAACCTGCGTCGGACAGCGAGCCGGCCGGGCCGGGCACCCTCGGGGCGTGGTTCTGGGGGAGTCTGCTGGCGTTCGGGGTGTTCCTCGTGGCGGTGCCCGGGCAGGACACCCGCGGCCGCACGTGGCTCGTGGTCGGCATCGCCCTGGCGGTCGTCTCCGTGGTGGGACTCACGCTGTGGTGGCGCGCGCGGGTGCGCGGGCTGCGGCAGGATGGCGGCTCGTGAGGACTCCCGCCGCACCGCTGACCAAGGACATCGCCGGACTCGCCGCGCTGTTCGCCACCTCCGGCACCACGCACCTCGTCAAGCCGGAGGTGTTCGAGCCGCTCGTGCCGAAGTCCCTGCCGCGTCGCCGCGAGATCGTCTACCTGTCCGGCGTGGCCGAGCTGGTGTGCGCGGCCGGGCTGGTGCACCCGAGGACGCGTCGGTATGCCGGGTGGGCCAGTGCCGCGCTGCTGGTCGCCGTCGCGCCTGGGAACGTCCAGATGAGCGCCAACTACGGCAAGCGGGCGCAGCGCCGGCAGGACACCTCGTCGCGGGTCGCGTTCGCTGCCACCCTGGCCCGGTTGCCGCTCCAGCTGCCCCTCATCCGCACCGCCCTCAAGGCTTCTCGCCGCCCCTGACCACGCGGCATACCCTGGCGAACTTTGGCCCAAAGTTCGCCGGTGCTGTGAACCTTCCCGTCCTGGCCGAACTTTGGCCCAAAGTTCACGAGGGGCCACGGCTGGGAGGGGACGGGCGAAACCGCGGTGAGCGGGCGGCATACCGGCCGATATCCTTGGCGGCGGCCCCGCGACGGGGCCTCCACCACCCGAAGGAGAGCCACGTGGCCCTGCGCATGTCGTCCCTGTTCCTGCGAACCCTTCGCGAGAACCCGGCGGACGCCGAGGTGCCGAGTCACCAGCTGCTCGTCCGGGCCGGGTACATCCGCCGGGTGAGCCCCGGCATCTACACGTGGCTGCCGATGGGCCTGCGGGTGCTGCGCAACGTCGAGAAGATCGTCCGCGACGAGATGGACGCGATCGGCGCGCAGGAGCTGCTGTTCCCGGCGCTGCTGCCCAAGGCGCCCTACGAGGCGAGCGGGCGCTGGGAGGAGTACGGCGACAACATCTTCCGGCTCAAGGACCGCAAGGACGACGACTACCTGCTCGGGCCGACGCACGAGGAGATGTTCACCCTCGCGGTCAAGGACCTGTTCTCGTCCTACAAGGACCTGCCGCTCGCGATCTACCAGATCCAGACGAAGTACCGCGACGAGGCGCGGCCGCGCGCGGGCGTCCTGCGCGGGCGCGAGTTCGTCATGAAGGACAGCTACTCGTTCGACATCGACGAGGCCGGGCTCGACAAGAGCTACCAGCTGCACCGCGACGCCTACATCCGCATCTTCGACCGGCTCGGCTTCCACTACGTCATCGTCCAGGCGATGGCCGGCGCCATGGGCGGCTCGAAGTCCGAGGAGTTCCTCGCGACCGCCGAGAACGGCGAGGACACCTACGTGCACTGCCCCCACTGCGGGTATGCCGCGAACGTCGAGGCCGTGCGGGTGCCGGTTCCCGAGGCGGTCCCCTTCGAGGGGACGCCGGGTGCGCACGCCGAGTCGACGCCGGACACCCCGACGATCGAGACCCTGGTGGCCCACCTCAACGAGCACTTCCCGCGCTCGGACGGGCGCGAGTGGGTGGCTGCGGACACCTTGAAGAACGTGCTCGTCACGCTCGTTCACCCCGACGGCACGCGCGAGCCGCTGGCCATCGGCATCCCCGGTGACCGCGAGATCGACGAGAAGCGACTGGGTGCGCAGGTCGAGCCGGCCAGCGTGGAACCCTTCGAGGAAAAGGACTTTGCCGCCAACCCGACTCTCGTCAAGGGCTACATCGGGCCCAACGTGCTCGGGTCGGAGGGCACGTCCGGCATCCGCTACCTGCTCGACCCGCGCGTCGTCGACGGCACGCGCTGGGTGACCGGTGCGAACTGGGAGGGCCAGCACTTCATCGACCTGGTGAAGGGTCGCGACTTCGAGGCCGACGGTGTCATCGAGGCCGCAGACGTGCGGGTCGGCGACGCCTGCCCGTCCTGCGGGCACGCGTTGGAGTCGGCCCGAGGCATCGAGATGGGGCACATCTTCCAGCTCGGCACCAAGTACGCCGAGGCGCTCGACCTCAAGGTGCTCGACCAGAACGGCAAGCTCCAGACCGTCATCATGGGGTCCTATGGCGTGGGCGTCTCGCGCGCGGTCGCTGCCGTCGTCGAGGGCAACCACGACGACCTCGGCATCGTCTGGCCGCGCGAGCTCAGCCCGGTCGACGTGCACCTCGTGGCGACCGGCAAGGACGTCACACGTGACCCCGAGGTCTTCGAGACGGGGGAGCAGCTGACCCGTGAGCTCGAGGCCGCCGGGCTGTCGGTGCTCTACGACGACCGGCAGAAGGTCAGCCCCGGCGTGAAGTTCAAGGACTCCGAGCTCATCGGCGTCCCGACCATCGTCGTCGTGGGCAAGTCGCTCGAGAACGGCGTCATCGAGATCAAGGACCGCCGCAGCGGTGAGCGTCGCGAGGTCGCCGTCGGCGACGCCGTGGCCGAGATCGTGCGCGAGGTGCGCGGCGGCGCGGGCGCCAAGGAAGCCGTGGACACCGCGAACGCCGAGGGCACGGGGAGCGCCGGGTCCTGATGGCGGCGGCGGGGGAGCACGCGGAGGTGCAGACGGTCGAGGCGGTGATCTTCGACTGGGGCGGCACGTTGACGCCGTGGCACACGGTCGACATGTCCAGCCAGTGGCGGGTCTTCGCCCGCGAGGTGCACGGTGTGCCGGTCGACTCGGACGAGGTGTCGAAGGAGGACCTGGCGGCTGCCGAGGACCTGGCCGCGCGCATCCTCGCCGCCGAGGACCGGGCCTGGGCGCGCGGTCGCGACTCCCACGAGAGCGCGTCGATCGACGCGATCCTCGCCGACGCCGGCGTCGACCCGGCGCACGACCGGCACCACCTGGCGCTCGCGGCATACCAAGGCTTCTGGGAACCGCACACGTTCACCGACCCACAGGTCCGACCACTGTGGGAAGCCTTGCGCGACAGGGGAATTCGCGTCGGCGTTCTTTCCAACACGATCTGGTCGCGCGACTACCACCGGGGCATCTTCGAGCGTGACGGGGTGCTCGACCTCATCGACGGCGACGTCTACTCCTCGGAGATCCATGTCGTGAAGCCGCACGCCGAGGCGTTCGAGGCAGCCTGCGCCGCGGTCGATGTCGCGCCCGAGCGAGCGGTCTATGTCGGCGACCGGCCGTACGAGGACGTGCACGGTCCGCAGCAGGTGGGCATGCGCGCGATCTGGGTGCCGCACAGCGAGATCCCGGTGTCGCAGCAGGTGGCGGTGGACGTCACGCCGGACGGCCAGGTCAACGAGCTGGGCGACGTGCTCGACATCGTGGCCGAGTGGTGCGCCCTGGCGGAGCCGTCCCGCGGGCGGCGCTGAGTGGGGGACGTCGAGCTCTCCGTCGTCCTGCTCATGGCCCTGGCCGGGTTCGGCGCGGGCTGGATCGACGCCGTGGTGGGTGGCGGTGGCCTCGTGCAGCTGCCCGCGCTGCTGCTGGGTTTCCCCGGTGCGTCGCCGGCACAGCTCTTGGCCACCAACAAGATTGCGTCGATCGCCGGGACCGCCACATCGTCCCTCACCTACTGGCGCCGAGTGAGGCCCGACCTGCGCACGGCGCTGCCGATGGCTGCCGTGGCCTTCGTCGGGTCGGCGGCCGGTGCCCTCATCGGCCTGCACATCCCCAAGTCGGCCTTCAACCCGATCATCCTCGTGATGCTCGTCCTCGTCGGCACCTACACGATCGCTCGACCGGCCCTCGGGCAGGAGACCGCGCTGCGCTTCGACGGGCACCGGCACACCGTCGTCGCGATGATCACCGGGTTCTGCATCGGTGTCTACGACGGCGCCCTCGGCCCGGGCACCGGCTCGTTCCTCGTCTTCGCGCTCGTCGGGTTGATGGGCTACGCCTTCCTCGAGGCCAGCGCCAAGGCCAAGATCGCGAACTTCGCCACCAACCTCGGCGCACTCGCCGTCTTCGCGCCCGGTGGCCACGTCATGTGGGGCATCGGCCTCGTCATGGCGGCGGCCAACCTGCTCGGGGGCTACACCGGCGCGCGCATGGCGGTGGCCAGGGGCAGCCGGTTCGTGCGGGTCGTCTTCGTCGTGGTGCTGGTCGCCTTCATCGTGCGGATCGGCGGTCAGGTGTTCGGGCTGTGGACCTGACCGCAGTCGACCCGCGACTGGTGAGCCGGGTGCGCGCGCTGGCCGATCGGGCGCGCGGCGACGGTCGCCGTCGGGTGCTCGGGATCGCAGGACCGCCCGGTGCCGGCAAGACGACGCTCGTGGCCGGGTTGCTCGCGACGGTCGGTGCCGACCCAGGTCTGAGCGGCCGCGTGGGTCACGTCCCGATGGACGGCTTCCACCTTCCCAACGCGGAACTGGACCGGCTCGGGCGTCGCGACCGCAAGGGAGCGCCCGACACCTTCGACGCAGAGGGGTATGCCGCGGTGCTGGCTTCGCTACGCACCTCACCGCGCCGGGTCGTGACCGCACCGGCCTTCGACCATGCGGTGGGGGAGGCGGAGGCCGATGCGATCGCCATCGGGGTGGAGGTGGACGTCGTCGTCACCGAGGGCAACTACCTGCTGCTCGACGACCCGGCCTGGCGGCCGGTGCGGGCCCTGCTCGACGAGGCGTGGCTGGTGGCGCTGGCCGACGACGTGCGCCGCGAGCGGCTCATCGTCCGCCATGTCGAAGCGGGGCGCGAGCCTGCCGACGCGACGGCGTGGGTCGACCGGTCCGACGAGGCCAACGCCCGCAGGGTCCTGCGCGAATCAACGGGTGCCGACCTCGTGGTCGTCGACGGCCGCATCGTCGCACCTGGCTGACGCGTCGACCCGGCCCGCCGCGCCGTCAGCCGCGCTGGCCCGTCGATGGATGGCGGCTGCCTAGGTCTGCCGGACCTCTCGGCCGGCAAAGGCCGCAATGCGGCCGTAGGCGTCCGCACCCTCCGGGGCCCGCTGCTCGGGCTTGAAGGCTGCCCCCCGCTTGTCCGGCGTCAGCTGTGACCGCATGAATGCCAACCCGCGCTCGGCCACCACCGGGTCGAGGTCGGCCGTCGAGCGGCCCAGCGCCGTCGCGAGATCCCAGCTGTGCGTGGCGATCTCGGCGAGCTGCCAGTCGGCGTTGGCGGCATCGCCCGCGTCGGCCATGACCGTCCGCAGCTCCTGCGCACGCTCGCCGAAGGCAGCCACCGGGTCGTCGGCGTGGGGTGTGGGCGCCGACCAGTCCACCTGCTCGCCCCGCGCGGCCTTGGCCATGCCGGCGGTGCTGTGGAGCACGTGGTCGACGAGGTCGCGCACCTGCCAGTCGGTGCACGGTGTGGGCTTGTCGAGGTCGTCCGGCCCCACGGTCGCCACCAGCTCGGCGAGCTGGTCGAGCCCGGTGTCGAGCGCGGCCACCGAGGCCGCGTTGTCGGTGGTGCCGCTGTCGTTCGTGTCGTCTGCCATGCCGCCAGACAACCACGCCTTGGTGACAGCTGCTCCCCGGGACGGACTCCCACCGGCGTCATGGCCGTCCCACAGCAACCACACAGCATTGACCCTGACACTCCAACCATGACCACGACCACCGCGGATGCCGCTCCCGGCTCCACAGCCGCCGACGCGGCATACCGCCATCGCACGCCCCGGCCCGTGCCGCACTGGTGGCGCGACGCGTCCCTCTCACTCTTCTGGGCGATCCTCACCTTCGTCGTCGCCCTCTGGGTTGCAGGCGGTGGCATCCAGGAGCTCGGCACGGTCTCCGGTGCTCTCACGAGCATCGGCCGCCTCACCGGGCTCGTCGCCTCGGCCCTCCTGCTGGTGCAGGTGTTCCTCATGGCGCGGGTGCCGTGGTTCGAGCAGGCGTGGGGGCAGGACGGTCTGGCGCGCACCCACCGCTATGTCGGGTTCACGTCGTTCACCCTGCTGTGGGCGCACCTCGTCCTCATCACCCTGGGGTATGCCGCCGCGAGCCCGCTCGGCCTGTGGGGCACGATCGTCGACTTCACGCTCAACTACCCGGGCATGCTGCTCGCCATCGCCGGCACCCTCGCCCTGTGCATGGTCGTGGTCACCTCGGTCAAGAGGGCGAGGCGCCGACTGCGCTACGAGTCGTGGCACCTCATCCACCTCTACGGCTACCTCGGCGCCGGGCTGGCCCTCCCGCACCAGCTGTGGACCGGTCAGGAGTTCCTCAGCTCGCGCACCGCGACCGTGTTCTGGTGGACGTTGTATGCCGCGTGCGCGGGTGCCGTGCTCGTGTTCCGTCTGGGGGTGCCTGCGTGGCGCTCATTGCGCGCGCCGCTTCGCGTGGTCGCAGTGGCGCAGGAGGGGCCCGGCGTGACGTCGGTCGTGGTCGGCGGGCCCGGCGTGGCGCGGCTCGCGGCCCGGCCGGGACAGTTCTTCCAGTGGCGGTTCCTCGGCGGGCCCGGGTGGTCGCGGGCCAATCCCTACTCGCTGTCCGCCGCACCGAGCGGTCGCGAACTGCGTTTCACCGCAGCGCATCTCGGTGATGGGTCGACGCGGCTGGCGACGCTGAAGCCCGGCACGCGCGTCCTAGTCGAGGGCCCCTATGGGCGGCTCCACGACGGGGTCCGGACCCGCCGCAAGGTGCTCCTGATGGGCGCCGGCATCGGCATCACGCCGATGCGTGCCCTGCTCGAGGGGCTGCCGCAGCAGCCGGGCGACGTCACCGTGGTGCACCGTGCACGCAGTGCCGAGGAGCTCGTCCACTGCGCCGAGCTGGACACCCTCGCGGGGCAGCGGGGCGCCCGTTACGTAACCGTCCTGGGGTCGCGCCTGGTGGGTCGCGACAGCTGGCTGCCGCAGTCAGCCGCCCACCTCACCGATGCGCAGGCGCTGGCCGAGCTCGTCCCCGACGTCGCCGAGCACGAGGTCTACGTCTGCGGCTCGGACGGCTGGATGACGGCCGCGCGCAAGGCCGCCCTCGCCTGCGGCGTCCCCGCCGAGCACATCCACCTCGAACGTTTCAGCTACTAGGAGCATCCCGTGCGACGCATCACCGTCTGGTCCCTGTCCACCCTCACCTCGCTGGTGCTGCTGTTCAGCTACCACACCTCGACCGCCGGCTCCGGCGTCGCGAGCGCCGCGGGCACCGTGGCCCAGGCGCCGACCGTCGCCGGGTCGAGCAGCTCCGGCAGCAGCGACAGCTCGAGCTCATCCGGATCGGTCAGCGGCTCGAGCTCGTCCGACTCGCCGAGCTCGTCCAGCAGCGGATCGAGCTCGTCCGGAACCTCGTCGGGCAGCACGACCTACTCGGGCGACACGGTGCAGACCCGGTGGGGGCCGGTGCAGGTGCAGATCACCGTGGAGAACGGCACGATCACCAAGTCCGAGGCCGTCGTCTACCCGAACGGCAACCACGAGGACGCCCAGATCAACGGCTACGCGCTGCCGATCCTCGACCAGGAGGTCGTGCAACAGCAGAGCGCGAGCATCGACATGGTCTCCGGCGCGACAGTGACCAGCGAGGGCTACCTCCAGTCGCTCCAGTCCGCGATCGACCAGGCGCACCTGTGACCGCCGCGTCGTTCGCGACCGAGGTGGCGGACACCAGTCGGCGCGCCTTCGTCGAGCACGTCATGGGTATGCCGGTGTCGATCCACTTACGCGGAGCAAGGGGCGACGTGGAGTCTCCAGATGCGAGAACTGCTGTGGCACAGGCGTTCTCGCACCTGAGCCGCGTCGATGACGTCTTCAGCACGTGGCGCGTCGACAGCGAGCTGATGCGCTCGTCGCGGGGTGATCTCGACGCAGCCGACGCGCACCCGTGGCTGGCGGAGGTGAGCGGCCTGTGCGCGCTCGCACACCTGCGAACCGGCGGACTGTTCAGCCCGTACCACGCCGGGGCCTACGACCCGACTGGCCTGGTCAAGGGCTGGGCGGTCGAGGGAGCGGCGCGACACCTGGCGCACGTCCCGCGAATCTCGTTCTGCATCAACGCTGGTGGCGACCTGGTGGCCGGCTTCGGCCCGGGCCACGACCCGTCTCCGTGGACCATCGGCATCGAGGACCCGCGACACACCGGTCGGGTGGCCGCCACCGTCGAGCTCACCTGCGGGGGCCTGGCGACCTCGGGCACGGCAGCCCGTGGGGCCCACCTCCGCGACCCTCGCGACGGCGCCCCGATCAGCCGGCCCGGCTCGGCCACGGTGTGGGGTCCGAGCCTGCTGTGGGCCGACGTGTGGGCGACGGCGCTGTTCGTCGACCCCGCGGTCGCCACGCAGACGCTGGAAGGGGAGCACCCGGCATACCGACACCTCGTCCTCTGACTCCGAGACAGCGGTGACTGTGGCACCGTGGTGAGGGTGCAGGTCTGGTACGCGAGCTACGGCAGCAACCTGTCCCGCGAGCGGTTCCTCACCTACCTGCGCGGCGGGCGACCGACCGGTGCGACTCGCACCTATCCGGGCGCCCGAAATCAGGCTGGGCCCGAGGATGACTGCCCGCTGACCCTGCCCGGACAGGTGTTCTTCGGGTGGCATTCGCCGACGTGGGGTGGCGGGATCGCCTTCTACGACGCGGACTCCGCCGGTGCGACCCTGGCCCGCGCCTACCTGCTCACCGACCAGCAGTTCGCCGACGTGGCCGCGCAAGAGATGCACCGCGAGCCCGGGGCTGACCTCGACCTGACCCACGTCCTGCGCGACACCCGGCACGACACCGGGCCGGGTCGCTACGAGTCCCTCCACCTTGTCGGCGAGCTCGACGGGCGCCCGGTCCTCACCTTCACCACCCCGGAACCCGCTGTACTGCAACGCAACTCGCCCACAGCGGCATACCTCACGACGATCGCGGCGGGCCTGCGCGAGTCCCACGGCCTCGACGTCGAAGCCATCGTCGACTACCTCCTCGAGTGCCCCGGCGTCGCCCCGGCCTGGGACCGGGACGCCCTGCACCGCGCTGTCAGCGGGCCAGTGCGTTCCTGAGGTCGCCGGGCTCGGTCACCGGGGCGTCGCAGACGAAACCGCGACAGACGTATGCCGCCGCGCCGCCGGCCACGAGCGGACGCTCGGCGAGCAGCGGGGTGCCGGGGGTGTCGGGGGCACCGGGGGCGATGACGAGACCGGGACTGGTTGCGGCACGGGTGATGGCGAGCAGCTTCCGGGCTCGGGGATCGTCCGGGGTCGGGGACACGACGGCGACCTGGAGCGGCCCAGCCGCGGCCGCCTCGGCGACGGCGAGGGCCCAGCCACCGAAGCGCGGGTCTCGAGTGGCGAGCTGACCGGCAGCCGCGAGGGCGGCGTCGGCGCGCTCGCGCATGACCGGGACTCCCGTCAGTGCCGAGCAGGTGAGGAGGGCACCAGCGAGGGCGGACTGCCCGGACGGCTCGGCGTTGTCGGCCTGGTTGCGAGGGCGCAGCAGCAGCTGCTCTCCGTCGGCCGGGGTGTCGTGGAAGCCGCCGTCCTCGGCGGCGAAGCTCTCGACGGCGGTGTCGAGGAGGTCCTTGGCGATGCCGAGCCAGCGCGGGTCGCCGGTTGCCTGGTTCAGGGCGAGCAGCCCTTCGGCGAGGTTGCCGTAGTCGTCGGCCACGCCTGCGGGTTGTCCTACTCGCCCATCCTTGGAGGAACGGCGGAGGCGACCGTCGACCAGGTGGGTGTCGACTACGAATTCGGCTGCCCTGCTTGCGATTTCGAGGAGTTCTTGGTCGCCGGTGATGACTGCGGCGTCGGCGAGGGCGGCGATCGCCAGACCGTTCCACGACGTGACGACCTTGTCGTCACGTGCCGGTTGCGGGCGCTCGGCCCGCGCTGCGAGCAGACGTTCGCGCGCGGCATACCACCACTGCTCGTCGTCGGGGTCAGAACGCAGCTGGAGGGTGGAGGTGCCGTGCTCGAAGGTTCCGGTCTCGGTGACCCCCAACAGGGAGGCGACCCGGCGGCCGTCCTCATCGCCGAGCACGTCCACGAGTTGCGCGGGCGTCCACACGTAGGTGAGACCCTCACTGCTGTGTCCGTCGACGACGGTGTCCGCGTCGAGGGCCGAGGCGAAGCCGCCCTCGGTGGTGCGCAGGTCCCGGACGAGGAAGTCGGCGGTCTCGCGGACCACACGACGGGCCAGGGGGCTGCCGGTCGCGCGCAGCCAGTGTGCGTAGACGCGCAGCAGCTGCGCGTTGTCGTAGAGCATCTTCTCGAAGTGCGGCACGACCCAGTCGGCGTCGACGGAGTAGCGCGCGAAGCCACCGCCGAGCTGGTCGTACATGCCGCCGCGTGCCATGGCCTCGCAGGTGGCGCCCACCATCGCGAGGGCGTCGGCCGAGCCCGTGCGCGCGTGGTGCCGCAGCAGGAACTCCAGCACCATCGACGGCGGGAACTTCGGTGCCCCACCGAACCCGCCACGGGCGTCGTCGAACTGGCCGCGCAGGATGGCGGCGGCCCGGTCCAGACCCTCCGCGTCGATGGGCAGAGGCGTTGTGGCAGTGGTGATCTCACGCAGCCGGCTGGCGATGTGCGTGCTGCTCTCGAGCACGCGGTCGCGCTGCTCGCGCCACACAGCGGATGCCTGGCCGAGCAGCTGCAGGAACTGCGGCTTGGGGAAGTAGGTGCCCGCGAAGAACGGGTCGCCGTCCGGCGTCAGCAGGCACGTCATCGGCCACCCGCCCTGACCGGTCAGTGCGGTGGTGGCGGCCATGTAGACGCTGTCCACGTCGGGTCGCTCCTCGCGGTCGACCTTGACCGGCACGAAGTCGGCGTTGACCGCGGCCGCGACGAGGTCGTCCTCGAACGACTCGTGGGCCATCACATGGCACCAGTGGCACGCGGCATACCCGACACTGAGCAGGATCGGCACGTCCCGCCGCCTCGCCTCGGCAAACGCCTCGGGCCCCCACTCCCACCAGTCGACGGGGTTGTCCGCGTGCTGCTGCAGGTAGGGGGAGGTGGCGTCCGCGAGCCGGTTGGGCATGCTTCCGACCCTCTCACGGCCTCCGGGCCGCAGCCATCAGAGCCCGGCGATGGCTCCTGCTGGGTTCTCGATGGCGTCGGCGACCGAGCGCATGAAGCCGGCGGCCGTCCCGCCGTCGCAGACGCGGTGGTCGAAGACGAACGACATCTGGGTGATGCGGCGCGGCACGATGGCCCCGTCGACGACCCAGGGCCGCTCGATCATCCGCCCGAACCCCAGGATCGCGACCTGCGGGTGGTTGATGATCGCGGCGCTGCCGTCGACGCGGAAGTTGCCGTAGTTGTTGAGGGTGAACGTCCCCGCGGTCAGCTCCTCCTGCGTCGAGCGGCCCGCACGAGCGCTCGCGGTGACGCGACGGATCTCGGTGTCGAGCTCGGACGTGGTGAGCCGCTCGGCCCCCATGACCGCCGGCACCACGAGTCCGCGCTCACCCTGCACGGCGAGCCCGAGGTTCACCTGGTCGAGCTGCACGATCTCGTCGCGCTCGGTGTCGATCCGGGAGTTGAGCACGGGGTGCTGGCGCAGCGCGGCGACGGTGAAGCGGGCCAGGTAGGCGAGCAGCCCCGGTCCGGGCGCTGCGGCATTGCGCGTCTGCTCGCGCAGCTCCCACAGCGGGGTGGCGTCGACGTCGACCCAGACCGTCGCCTCGGGGATCTCCGAACGGCTTCGGCTGAGGGTCGTCGCGACCGCTTTCCTGAAGCCGGTCAACGGAATTCGCGTCTCACCGCCGGTCTTGGCCGGGGCGTCGGAGGGCGGCGTCGAGCTCGTGTCGATGGCCCGGTCGACGTCGGCCCGGGTGATGAGCCCGTCGCGTCCAGTGCCCGTGAGCGACCGGAGGTCGAGCCCGTGGTCGGCGGCGAGCTTGCGCACGATGGGAGAGGACACCTTCGGCACCGCGCGCTGCGCGGGCGCCGCGGTCGGCTCCGACGTGACGTCAGCGACGGTCCGCCGTCGGCGTCGCCGCGCGTGTGCGGTTTCGGCACTGGTGCCATAACCGATGAGGACGTTGCCCGACCCGGCCTTCTCTTCTTCCCGGTATGCCGCGGCCTCGCGTCCCGGGGTGTCGTCGCCTTCCGTCGTCGTGGGCGTCGGCTGCGACGCTGCCGAGTCGGCTCCGCTGCCCACGGTGACGAGCGGCTTGCCGACCTCGAGCGTCTCGCCCTCGGACGCGTGCTGGGTGAGGACGCGGCCGGCATACGGTGAGGGCACCTCGACGACAGACTTGGCGGTCTCGACCTCGACCATGGCCTGGTCGACGGTGACGTCGTCGCCCTCGGCGACGAGCCAGCGCACGATCTCTGCCTCGGTGAGTCCCTCGCCGAGATCCGGCAGGAGGAAGGTGCGGTCGCTCATGCGTCCTCCCAGTTCAGCTCGTCGACGGTGTCGAGGATGCGGTCGACGCTCGGCAGCTGGAAGTGCTCGAGCTTCGGAGGCGGGAACGGGATGTCGAACCCGGTGACCCGGCGCACCGGCGCCGCGAGGTGGTGGAAGCAGCGCTCGGTCACCCGCGCAGCGATCTCCGAGGCCACGCTGGTGAACCCCGACGCCTCCGCGATGACGACGGCGCGCCCAGTGGATCGCACTGCGGCACAGACGGTTTCGTCATCGAAGGGAACGATCGAGCGCACGTCCACCACCTGCAGGCTGCGACCCTCCGTCGCGGCGACCTCGGCGGCCTCCAGTGCGGTGGGCACCGAGGGGCCGTAGGCGATCAGGGTCGCGTCGGTACCCTCGCGGACGACGCGCGCGGTCCCGATCTCGCCGGCTGGGGCGTCGAGTTCCACCTGGCCCTTGGCCCAGTAGAGCTTCTTCGGCTCGAGGAACACGACGGGGTCCGGCGAGGCGATCGCCGCCCGCAGAAGCGCATAGGCATCGGCCGGGGTGGACGGGCTGACGACGTGCAGCCCCGGCGTGTGCGCGTAGTAGGCCTCGGAGGAGTCGCAGTGGTGCTCCACCCCACCGATGCCACCGGCATACGGGATGCGGATCACGATGGGCGCGCTGAGGGCCCCGCGGGTGCGGTTGCGCAGCTTGGCGACGTGGCTGACGACCTGCTCGAAGGCGGGGTAGGCGAACGCGTCGAACTGCATCTCCACGACCGGGCGCATGCCGTTCATCGCCAGCCCCACGGCGAAACCCATGATGCCGGCCTCGGCCAACGGGGTGTCGAAGCAGCGTTGGTCGCCGAACTCGGCGGTCAGGCCGTCGGTGATGCGGAAGACGCCGCCGAGGGGGCCCACGTCCTCGCCGAAGACGAGCACCGACTCGTCCTGCGCCATCGAGTCGCGCAGGGCCCGGTTGAGTGCCTGCGCCATGGTGAGCGTCTCGACACCCCGGGCCGGGGTCGTGGTCGGGGCAGGGGCCTGGATCGTGGCGGTCATCGGGCGTCCTCCGTCGCGGTCTCGCGGCTCAGCTCGTCGGCGACCAGGGCAGCCTGCTCCTCGAGCTGTGGCGTCCGCCGGGCGTAGACGTGGTCGAACAGCTTGCGGTGGTCGGGTTCGACGTCGGTGTTGAGGCCGTCGCGCACCCGGGCGGCGACCACCTCCGCGGCCTCGGCGAGGTCGGCCGCCTTGGCGTCGTCGAGCAGCCCGCGCCCGCGCAGGTAGGTCTCGACCCGGGTCAGCGGGTCGCGGTGCACCCATGCCTGCACGTCGGCGTCGTTGCGGTAGCGCGTCGCGTCGTCGGCGTTGGTGTGCGCCTGCATGCGGTAGGTGTGTGCCTCGACCAGCTGGGGGCCCTCACCGTCGCGCGCGCGGGTGACCGCGTCGCCGAGGACGGACAGGAGCGCGGCCAGGTCGTTACCGTCCACCCGCTCGCCGGGTATGCCGTAGCCGATTCCCTTGTGTGCCAAGGAAGGCGCGACGGACTGGCGGGCCAGCGGCACGGAGATGGCGTACTCGTTGTTCTGCACGAAGAAGACGACGGGGGACTTGAACACCGCCGCGAAGTTGAGGGCCTCGTGGAAGTCGCCCTCGCTCGTCGCGCCGTCGCCGCACAACGCCATGACGACGGTGTCCTCGCCGCGCAGGGTGGCCGCGTGGGCGACGCCGACCGCGTGCAGCAGCTGGGTCGCGAGCGGGGTCGCCTGCGGTGCCACCTGGTGCTCGCGTGGGTCGTAGCCCGCGTGCCAGTCACCCTTGAGCAGGACCAGCACCTCGACCGGGTCGACACCGCGCGCCACCACCGCAGCCGAGTCGCGGTAGGTCGGGAACAACCAGTCCTGGCGGCCCAGGACCAGCGACGCCGCCACCTGGCAGGCCTCCTGCCCGTGTGACGATGGGTAGACCGCGAGCCGGCCCTGCCGCACCAGGGCGTACGCCTGGTCGTTGAGCCGACGGGCGGCGACGAGCGCGGCATACCCCTCGAGCAGTGCCTCGTCGTCCGGTTTCGCGCTCTCCCCGAGCGGGGTGAGCCGGCCGTCGGCGCCCAGGTGCTGGACCGGTTCCTCGGACGGGAGGAGGGAGTCGATGCCACGATGCATGCCGAGATCCTGCTGTAGCGGGCACGATGGGTTCCACCTGGTCGCCAATGTCGAGAACTTGTCGTCCTCAAGGCGCCTACGATGGGCCAAACGTCCACAATTGGAGCCTGACGAACAGGGAAGGGTGAGACACGTGGCCGAGCCCCTCGACGACACCGACGAACGCATCCTCGCCGCCCTGTCCGACGACGGCCGGCTGTCGATGCGCTCGCTCGCCGAGCAGCTGCACATCTCCCGCGCCAACGCCTACGCCCGCGTCGAGCGGCTGCGTACCAGCGGCGTGATCCGCGGCTTCCGGGCCGACATCGACCCCGTGGCGGCCGGGATGGGGACCTCCGCCTACGTCACCCTCAACGTCGACCAGGCCGACTGGCGCGACGTGCGTCGGCAGCTCGAGGAGCTGCCCGGTGTCGCACACATCGCGTTGGTGGGCGGCGAGTTCGACGTGGTGCTACTGGTGCGGGCGCGCGACAACGCCGACCTGCGACACGTCGTGCTCGACCGCATCCAGAGCTTCAAGGGCGTGACGAGCACCCGCACCCTGCTGGTCTTCGAGGAGCCGACGCCCAAGCATCCGGGCCTGTGGCGCAGCACCGACGTGGGAGCCCGCGACGGTCAGCGGGACCGGTAGATCTCCGCGTCGAGCCGATTGGGGTTCACGTCGAGGACCTTGCGGTCCCACTTGCCCAGGTCTGCGGCGAGGCCATAGGTCTCGTCGAGGAACGTGAGGAGCGTCTTCTCCGGGTGCTCGCTCGTCCGCACGTCGGCGTAGGGGAGGATCCACTCGCCCAGCTCGGTGTCGTAGTGGCCCGCCGACACGGTGCCGTCGGCGTAGCCGTCCGGGGCCGGGTAGGCGTAGGCGTAGAACGAGCCCTCCGCCGAGCCGCCGGACCAGAAGCCGGCGCTGGCGTTCTCGCGCGACTCGGCCTCCGCCATCACCCACGGTGGGCAGGACGGGGGGCCGGCGCCCTCGTGCGGTGGCGCCATCCGACCCGAGTAGCGCACGACCGACAGGTCCATCGACCCCCAGAACAGCTGCACCGGGCTGTCCTTCCCGGCGAACCCGGCCCGCCACAGCCAGAAGACCCGGTTGATCGCGCGCAGCTGCTGCCAGTACCTCGTGACCGCCTGCGCGTCGTAGCTCTTGTGCTCGGTGTCCTGCGCGAACGGGACCGCCGGAGCCACCTCGTTGGGGCTGGGCACGATGACGCACTCGAGGTGCAGCGACTGCATGGCGTCCATCGTCGCGGCGTAGAAGTCGGCGACCGTGCGCGGCTCCAGGGCCACAGTGCGCGTCGCCCCGTCGGTGCCGCGCAGCACGAGCTGGTGGTCGAGGAAGTCGAACTCGGCGTCGAAGCCGTGCTGGCCCTCGTGCATCAGCCGGGTGCGCAGGCCTCGCGCGCTCACCTCGTAGGCGACGTTCCACCAGTGGTTGAGCAGCGGCGTCGACACCATCTGGATCTTGCCGACGATCTGCAGCCACATGTGCAGCGTCTCCCGGGTGTCGGTCCAGCTGTCGACCGTGAGCTGCGGCCAGTTCTGCCCCTGGAGGAAACCGAGGATGGGCGCCTGCGATCCGCCTCCCGCCTCCGACGAGCTCACTTCAGGCCGCCCAGGAGGCGCTCCATCTCACCCAGCTCCGCGGCATACTCCTGCGGCCGCTCGCGAGGTCCGCACGCGGACAGCAGCCGCACGAACGCGGCGGCCGCGCGGTCGATCCGCTGGTCCAGCGACCCGGCGCCCGCGCCCGCGAAGTCGTCGGTCGCGGCATACACGGCGATGGGTGAGACGACCGCGTGCAGGTAGGAGAACATCGGGCGCAACGCGTGCTCGAGAACGAGCGAATGCCGTTCTGTCCCACCGGTTGCCGCGATGAGGACCGGCATGTCCTGCAGGCTCGGCTCGGGCAGCACGTCGAAGAACGACTTGAACAGACCGGAGAACGACGCGTTGAACGCCGGTGTCACTGCGATGAGGCCGTCGGCGCTCGCGACGGTGTCGAAGACCTGCTCCAGCTCGGCGCTCGGGAACCCCGTGAGCATCGCGTCGACGACCGCCCGGCCGACGTGACGCAGCTCGATGACGGGCATCTGGACGTCCTGACCGGGCAGGTGGTCGCGGACGGCGCCCGCGAGCCGGTCGGCGAGCAGTCGGGTCGAGGACGGCTCGCGCAGCCCTCCGGTCACCACGGCGATCGTCGTCATGCGGACTCCTCCTGGTCGGTGCTCTCGGGTGTGTCGTCGGTGCGCTGTTCTTCCCGGGCCTTGGCGACCAGGCTCGCGTGGGTGGGTGCGTCGGGCACGTCAGCGGGCCGGCCGATCGCAAACTCCTTGCGCAGCACCGGAACCACCTCCTCGCCGAGCAGGTCGAGCTGTTCGAGGACGGTCTTGAGCGGCAGCCCGGCGTGGTCGACGAGGAACAGTTGACGCTGGTAGTCACCGACGTAGTCGCGGAACGACAGGGTCCGCTCGATGACCTGCTGCGGCGACCCGACGGTGAGCGGGGTGTCGGCGGTGAACTCCTCGAGCGAGGGCCCGTGCCCGTAGACCGGTGCCTCGTCGAAGTACGGCCGGAACTCGTTGACCGCGTCCTGGCTGTTGGGCCGCATGAACACGTGCCCGCCGAGACCCACGATCGCCTGCTCGGGCGTGCCGTGCCGGTAGTGCGCGAACCGCTCGCGGTAGCGGGCCACCATCTGCTGGGTGTGGGACGCCGGCCAGAAGATGTGGTTGGCGAAGAACCCGTCGCCGTAGTAGGCCGCGAGCTCGGTGATCTCGGGCGAGCGGATCGACGCATGCCAGACGAACGGGGGTATGCCGTCGAGCGGCCGGGGTGCCAGCGTGAACCCCTGGAGCGGGGTGCGGTACTTGCCCTCCCAGTTGACGATCTCCTCGTCCCAGACGGCGCGCAGGAGCGCGTAGTTCTCCACCGTGAGGGGGATGGCCGCGCGCAGGTCCTTGCCGAACCACGGGTAGACCGGCCCGGTGTTGCCGCGGCCGAGCATGATGTCCATGCGTCCGTCGGTGAGGTGCTGCAGGACGCTGAAGTCCTCGGCGATCTTGACCGGGTCGTTGGTCGTGATGAGCGTCGTCGACGTCGACAGCAGGAGGCGCTCGGTCTGCGCGGCGATGTAGGCGAGCAGCGTCGTGGGGGAGGACGGCACGAACGGTGGGTTGTGGTGCTCACCGGTCGCGAAGACGTCGAGCCCGACCTCGTCGGCCTTCTTGGCGATCTCGACGGTGGCCTTGATGCGCTCGTGCTCGCTGAGCGTCTTGCCCGTGGTGGGGTCGCGGGTCAGGTCGCCGACCGTGAAGATCCCGAACTGCATCTGGCTCACCGGTGCCGACCTCCTCGCCCTCCGGGGCTCGTCCGTGGTGCTGCGTCCCCTGCGTGCACGATTCTTGCCGGACCAGCGCCCGGGGCGCGACCCCAGCGGGTCACTGATCGGTAAGGGCTGCCCGGATGACCTCGTAGTCGTGCTGGTCGATCTCGAACACCCCGAACCGGAACTTCTGCCCCCAGTGCCGCACGTCCTCGATGAAGTCGAGCTCCTCGAGCAGCGGCCGGATCGGTGCGGGCGACACCTCCACGAAATCGACGTTGCGCCGCCAGGGGTGGAAGTCGGGTGTCATCTCGACCTGGTAGGCCTCGTCGTCGCTCACCTGCCCGAGGGCAGTGAACTCCTGCAGCGTCGCGCCGTCGGGGTAGTCGGTGCGGGGGGAGTAGAACGCGATCCAGTCACCCCGCTCCATCCGGCGCAGCATGTGGGGCTTGCCGTGGTTGGCCTGGGTGAACCCACCCGCCATGCCGCGCTCGACGTGGCTGCGGCTCACCGTGTTCACCCAATAGGTCATGCGCCGACGGTATGCCGCGTCGCCGACACCGCGCCCCCGCCGCCGCCTCAGCTTTTCCGCGTCATGCGGGAAAGCTGGCTTCACTCGGGCTACTAGTGCGTGTGAAGTTCAACGTTCGCGCGTCACGCGGAAAAGTAGGGACTCAGGGATCAGGGGGCGACGAGGGACGCGGACTGGCCTGAGCGCTCCAACGACTCGGCCACGAAGCCGGAGGCCTTGAGCTCGTCGACCACGTCGCTCACGAGCTGCGCCGCCTCAGCGGGACGGTCGCGTGGAACACCCACCGCCTGCCGGATCTGCATGAAGCCCGGCTCGACGACCCGGTGACCCGCACTGGCCGCGACGAAGGCCTCGACCGGTTGGCGAATCCCGGCGCCGACCTCGAGCGACTGGTCCACGAAGACCTCGACGCCTTCGGCCCCGCGGACGAGTGTCGCGTCACGCAGCGTGCGGCTCAGGTGCAGGTCGTATGCCGATCCCTCCTTCACGCCGACGCGCGTTCCCACGCGGTCGACGTCGTCGGCACTGCGCACCGGTGAATCCTCGGCGACGACGTAGACGCCCTCGATCGCGACGTAGGGCGCGGAGAAGGCGACCTCCGTCTCGCGCGCCGGGTCGATCGCCAGGAAGCAGAGGTCGGCCGCACCCGTGGCCATCGCCTCGAAGGATTTGCGCGCCGCGTCGAAGCAGAGCAGCTCCAGTGGCACACCGAGCCGTCGTGCCAGCTCGCGCGCAAGGTCCACCGTCACGCCGCGCGGCTCGTCCGGAGTCCCCTGGGCGAGAACGGGATTGCCGAGGTTGATCGATGCGCGCAGCGTGCCTGTGGGGGCCAGCGCCGAAACCACGGTCTCTGGTGCCACCGTCCCGCTCATGCCGCTCCCTTCCAGTCGTCGCGCCGCAGTCGATAAAGCTGGTGGCGCCGCACCGGACTTCCCTCCGGCACCATCGGGTGGTCGAAGTCGCCGTCCTCGTCGCGGGTCATGCCCAGCTTGTGCATCACGTTCTGCGAGCGGGTGTTTCGCACCTCGACCATCGCCACGATCTCGTCGAGCCCGAGCTCACCGAAGCCGTGCTCAGCGCTGGCGACTGCTGCCTCGGTCGCATACCCGCGCCCCCACGCGGACCGCGCGAGCCGCCAGCCGATCTCGACGCACGGGGTGAAGTGCGCCTCGAACCGCGGGATCGACAGCCCCGTGAACCCCACGAACTCACCCGTCTGCACCACCTCGACGGCCCACAGCCCCCAGCCCCGCTCGTCGATGAAGGCGCGGATACGACCGGCGTTGGCATCGCTCTGCTCGCGGGTCAGGTGGGCCGGGAAGTGCGCCATCACCTCGGGGTCGTCGTTGAGGGCGGCGAACGGCTCCAGGTCGGCGTCGGTCCACTGCCGCAGCAGGAGTCGGTCGGTGCTCAGCTCGGTCACGGCGCCAGGGTATGCCGCGTCCGCCCCAGCTCGACGCGCCTCGCTCGGGAACCTTGAGCTTCACTCGGCCTACTAGGGCGTGTGAACCTCAAGTTCCCGCATGACGCGTAAAAGCTGGGGCGGTGGGGGCTAGTGGCCTTGGGTGACCGACGCTTCGTCGCCCACGAGGTCGGCGCGGTCGGCCTCGTCCTGGTCGAGCATCGTGCGCTCGTCGAACGGCAGGTCACCGGCCAGCACCGCATCGAGCCGCGGCCGGTCCACCTCCCCGACCCAGGTGCCGATGAGCACGGTCGCGACCGAGTTGCCGGCGAAGTTGGTGAGCGCCCGCGCCTCGCTCATCATCCGGTCGATGCCGACGATGAAGCCCACGCCGTCGACCAGGTCGGGGCGGTGCGACTGCAGCCCACCGGCAAGCGTCGCCAGCCCCGCGCCGGTCACGCCAGCAGCACCCTTGGACGCGATGATCATGAACAGCAGCAACGAGATCTGCTGCCCCAGCGTGAAGGGCTTGTCGAGCGCGTCGGCGATGAACAGCGACGCCATCGTCAGGTAGATCGCGGTGCCGTCGAGGTTGAACGAGTACCCCGTCGGCACGGTGATGCCGACGACCGGCCGCGAGACACCGGCGTGCTCCATCTTGGCGATGAGCCGCGGCAGCGCCGACTCCGACGACGACGTCGACAGGATGAGCAGGAACTCGCGGCCGAGGTACTTCAGCAGCTTGAACACGTTGACGCGGGTGAACGCGTAGAGCACGAGGCCCAGCACGACGAAGACGAACAGGGCACACGTCACGTAGAAGGCGAGCATCACCTGGAACAGGCTCTTGAGGGCGTCGAGACCGGTGGCGCCCACGACGGCAGCCATCGCTCCGAACGCACCGATCGGCGCGGCATACATGATCATCGCCATCAGGCGGAAGACGAGCCGCTCGAAGTGCTTGATGCCGGCCAGGATCGGCTCGCCGGCCGGCCCCATCTTCTGCAGCGCGAAGCCCACCAGCAGCGCCACGAGCAGCGCCTGCAGCACCGACCCGGACGTCAGCGACGACACGAGCGTGTCCGGGATCAGTCCGAGGATGAAGTCGACCGTTGTCTCGGCCTCGCCCTTCACCTGCGCCTGGCCGGTCTTGGCGAGCGCTTCGGTGAGGTGCAGGCCGGCGCCCGGCTTGACGATGTTGCCGACGACGAGGCCGATGGCCAGGGCGACGGTCGACATGGTGAGGAAGTAGCCGAGCGCGAGCCCGCCGACCTTGCCCACCTGGGCGGCGCGCCGCACCGACCCGATGCCGAGGACGATGGTGCAGAAGATGATCGGCGTGATCATCATCTTGATGAGGTTGACGAAGCCGGTGCCCAGCCACTTGAGCTTGAGCCCGAACTCTGGGAAGAAGATGCCAACGGCAATGCCGAGGCCCATCGCAATGATGACGGCGATGTAGAGGTAGTGCGTTCTGTCCCGCTTCGGTGCGGGTCGGTCGACGGCGTTGTCGGCACGTGTGCTCACGGTGTTCTCCCAGCTGTGTGGTCCCGGGTGCGTCCGGGATGACGAACAGCGACGATCGTGGCGTGGCCCGCGGTTAGGGTCACGTTTGTGTTCATTGAGTTCGGCGGTGCGTGAGTATGCCGCGCAGTCACCTCGTGCGCGCGCCGAACCGGTGGAGCGTGGCGGCCCAGACGTTCGCCCTGCAGGTGCTCGTGGGGCTGCTCGTCGTGGGTGTGGGGGTGACCGCCGTCTACGTGCAGGCGAGGCGGGCGAGCACCAAGGAGGCGACCGAGCGCGCCCGTGCCGTGGCCGAGACCGTGGCGGCCAGCCCGTCGGTCGTCGCCGGGCTGAGGGACGACGACCCCGCGGGGCTGCAGGAGTTCGCCGAGCGCACGCGGGTCGAGACCCGCACCGACTTCGTGGTCGTCATGACCCGTGACGGCATCCGGTTCACCCACCCGGACACCGCCCAGATCGGCAAGCCGTTCATCGGCCACATCGACGCCGCCCGGGCCGGTGGGGAGGTGGTCGAGGACTACACGGGAACGCTCGGCCCGTCGCGCCGCGTGGTCGAGCCCGTCCGCGACGACCAGGCCGCTCAGACAGGTCAGGGCGGTCAGGACGTCGTCGGCATGGTGGCGGTCGGCATCCGCAAGTCGGCGGTGAGCGCCCAGGTCCAGGGACAGCTCCCCGCGATCCTGCTCGCCGGTCTGGTCGCCGCGCTGCTCTCCGGCCTGGGCACCGCGCTGGTCGCCCGACGGGTGCAGCGGCAGACGCGTGGGCTGGGGGAGCGCCAGCTCGGCGACATGGTCCAGTACTACGACGCCGTCCTGCACGCGGTTACCGAGGGCCTGCTGCTCGTGGACCGGCAGGGCCGGGTGCGGCTCGCCAACGACGAGGCCACCCGGCTCCTCGACCTGCCGCCCGACCCCGTCGGCAGGAAGGTGGCCGACCTCGGTCTCGCCGACGCCCTGACCAGCGCCCTCACCGACGACGACGAACGGCTGGACGAGCTGCACGTGACCGCCGCCCGGGTGCTCGTCCTCAACAAGGCCCCTGCGGAGTGGCAGGGCCGGCAGCTGGGGCACGTCGTCACGTTGCGTGACCGCACCGACCTCGAGCACCTCACCGGCGAGCTCGACTCCGCCCGCGGCCTCACCGAGGCGCTGCGCTCGCAGGCGCACGAGTCGGCCAACCGGCTGCACGCGATCGTCAGCCTCATCGAGCTCGGCCACCCGGACCGCGCACTCGCCTTCGCCACCGAGGAGCTCCAGCTGTCGCAGGGCCTGACTGACGCGGTGGTGGGCGCTGTCTCCGAGCCGGCCCTCACCGCCCTGCTGCTCGGCAAGGCGGCGCAGGCGAGTGAGAGCGGTATCGACTTCACCATCGACCCGGACGCGCAGTGGCCGTCCGACGCGGCGCCCGCCCGCGACCTCGTCACGATCGTCGGCAACCTCATCGACAACGCCTTCGAGGCGGTCGCGACCGTCGAGCCGCCGCGCCGGGTCACCGTCGACGCACGCCTCGACGGGGACACCGCGGTCCTCGAGGTGTCCGACAACGGGCCCGGGCTGCCGCCGGGTGCGGTCGAGCAGGCGTTCCGGCGAGGGTTCAGCACCAAGCAGGAGGGGAGCGCCGGTCGCCGCGGCATCGGGCTCGCGCTCGTGTCACAGTCGGTCGCCCGGCTCGGTGGTGAGCTCGAGGTGACCGGCCCGCCCGGCGCCACCTTCACCGTCCGGCTGCCGTTGCGGCCCCAGCCGGATCCGACCGGGCAGGAGGGTGCTCGTGGCGGATCACGCTGACGCACCGGCCCTCGCCGTCCTCGTCGTCGAGGACGAGCCGGTCGCACTCGAGGCCCACGCGGCATACGTCACGCGGGTGGCCGGCTTCACGGTGGCCGGCACGGCGGCGACGTCCCAGCAGGCGTTGCGCGTGCTCGACACGACCCCGGTCGACGTGGTGCTGCTCGACATGAACCTGCCCGACCGCCACGGCCTCGACGTCATCCGCGCCATGCGGACGGCGGGCCATCGCGCGGACGTCATCGCCGTCACCTCGGCGCGCGAGCTGGAGGTGGTGCGCTCGGCGGTGTCGCTCGGGGTGGTGCAGTACATCCTCAAGCCTTTCGTCTTCGCGACGCTGCGGGACCGGCTCGAGGCCTACCGCGACTACCGCGCGCAGGTGCGCTCCGGCGAGCAGGTCGCCAGCCAGGACGAGGTCGACCAAGTGGTCGCAGGGGTGCGCCCGACCCGGGCCGCGCTGCCCAAGGGGATGTCGGAGGAGCTGCTCGGGCGGGTCACCCGCGAGCTCCGGGGGGCCGGCGCACTGTCGGCGACCGAGCTGGCCGAGCGCCTCGGCGTCAGCCGGGTCACCGCGCGGCGCTACGCCGAGCACCTCAGCGACGCGCGGCTCGTGACGCGCTCGCAGCGGTATGCCGGCGCCGGCCGCCCCGAGATCGAGTACCGCTGGACCTGAGGCCGCTGCGTCTGCGTCAGTGGCGGCTATGGCAACCGTTGACGCAGACGTTGGGTATGCCGCCCGCTTGCGTCTGCGTGAGTGGTGGCTGTGGCCACCGTTGACGCAGACGCAACCACGCGGGCTCGGGCACGGTCAGTCGTCGAGGGCCTTGAGCAGGGCGATGTTGAACGAGACCTCGCCCTGGTCGCCACCTTCGGCGCCCCAGATGGCCTGCATCATGGTGTGCAGGTAGGTCCATCCGAGCGCCTCGTCCTCGTCGATGCCGGCCGCCTCGCAACAGATCGCCAGCCGCCTTCGCGCCCCGCGGCGCATGGCGGAGCCCGTGCCGAGCTCGTCGCGCCGGTTGCGCAGGAGCGGCTGGACCTCGAAGCCGGGGTGGCCCGCCATGGCGTGGGGGTCGATCGCCAGCCAGGGCGGCCGGTCGGTGCCGGACCGGCTGGCGAGGACGTTCTCGAAGTGCAGGTCGGTGTGCAGCAGCCGGGGTTTCGCGCCCGACGCGGTCAGGTCGCGCAGCAACCCCGTCGCCCGATCGGTCATGCGCCTGGGGAGAGCACCAGCCAGCGCATCCATGCGGGTGAGGACGCGTTCGACGTACTCGGGAACCGAGCGCAGCCCGGGTGGCGCGTCGACATGGAGCTGCGCCAACAGGCCCCCGATGACGGCGCAGGCGGTGTCGATGTCGACCGTCGTGAGGTCGCGGGAGGAGTCGAGGGCCTCCAGGAGCAGCACACTGCGGGACGGGTCGGCCGCTATGAGTTGCACGGCCGCCTTCCCGTCCCAGTGCCGCAGGGCAAGAGGCTCGTCACGCGCCTCGAGGTGTGGCCACGCCAGTTTGAGGGCAGCGCGTCCGTCGGCCCGCTCCACTGGCAGCACCAGGGCTGAGTAGCCGGTACGCCCGGGGCCGGTCGGCGTCAGCTCCCAGTCGTCGAGCACCCCGGCGAGCAACCGGGGTAGGTCGGCGGCCCACTGGGCACCCGACGGCCCGCCGACATTCCCCTCCTCGGCGGACCAGCGTCCGACGAACTCGGTGAAGGCGGCCGGCACCAGCGCCGCCGCGTCCTCCGTGCGCATCACTTCGGTGTCGTCAGGCCGGGGAACGGCGCCAGCGGGACACCCCACCGCGAGGCCAGCACCTCGGTGTCCGACAGCCACTGCACGAGCAGCCCGAGGGCGGGAACGTTGCCGCGGGCGCTGCCGAGGTCGCGGGCGATGGCGGCCCGCAGCTCGGTGAGGACCTGCACGGCGAGCTTGCGTGCAGCCGCCGGTGTGGTCACGGCGAAGGGCAGCGTGTAGGCCACCGCGGGCGGGTCCGCCGACGAGCCAGCCAGGACCTCCTGGTCGGAGGCGCGCGTCCGCAACGCGGTCAGCGTCGCCTGCGCCAACGTGCGCTGGGCCCCGGTCGGAGACTGTGCCGTCGCGACCTCCAAGCCGTACACGGCGGCGCGGGTGGTCGACAGGTAGCTCGCGGCAAGCGACGGCGCTGACAGGGCCTGGTCGGGCCAGGTGATCGCGTGCCCGAGCAGGGCCGCGGCGGCACCCCGTTGCCCCAGGACCGCGCCCACGAGGGGCACGGCGTCGGCGGGCAGCTGGGCCAGCGACGCAACCGCCGTGGGCCCGAGGTCGCTGGCCTCGGCGCCCGCCAGCGCGCTCTGGCCGGCCTTGCCGGTGGCCACGACGGGAGGACTCGACGCGCTCGGGGAGGCGGTGGCCGTCCCCGAGGTGGCTGTCGATGATGCGGTCGTGGACGTCCCGGTCGGGCTGGGTCGCTCCGCCTCGGCCAGCACCCGCTCGGGCACGCCGAGACGCGCCAGCTCGGCCCGCAGCACCGTCGCCTGGGTGTCGTGCAGGGCGACCAGCCGGGCCGGGACGCCGGTCGCCGGCCCGCCGACACTGCGCGCCCGCTGGGCCAGGGTGTCGCTGCGCCGCCACAGGGCCACGAGGAACCCCTCCCAGGCAAAGGGCTCACGTGTCGGTATGCCGGGCACGCGCGGTGCGTCGTCCTCAAGTCTGATCCCGCAGGCCGAAAGTCCCAGTGCCGCAACGGCGCTCGCGCCGAGGGCCAACGCGACCCGGCGCGAGAGGTGCGCGCGGTCGCGGTCGGGAGCGGGCGGCATACCCGCGATCATGTCACGCACGGGTCAGCCGCTCGTGCGGCCGGTCGGCGGCGTGGCTAGAGTGACGACGCAGGACAGTCGAGAACTTCAGAGAGGACGAGTCATGAGCGTCAAGGACCAGATTCGTCCCGTCGTCGAGCCACCGCTCGCGGCCCTGGGCCTGCTGGTCGAGGACGTCGCCGTCACCCCTGCGGGCAAGCGCCGCATGGTCCGCATCTGGATCGACCGGGTCGTCCCCGACGACGGTGACTCGACCACCTCCACGCCGCCGCTCAGCCTCGACGAGGTCGCCGACGCGACCCGCGTCGTGAGCGACGCGCTCGACGAGGCCGACACGATGGGCGAGCAGCCGTACACCCTCGAGGTCACCAGCCCCGGCCTGGACCGGCCCCTCACCGAGCCCCGCCACTTCCGCCGCAACGTCGGTCGGCTCGTCACCATCACCCCCACCGAGGGTGACAAGGTCACCGGACGCATCGTCCGGGCCGGCGCCGACGGGGTCACCCTCGAGGTGCCCGCCGCGAAGAAGACCCCCGCGCGCACGGTCGAGCTGCCGTATGCCGCGATCTCGCGGGCTGTGGTCGAGGTCGAGTTCTCGCGTCCCGACTCCGGTGCCGACGACGGTGCCGACGACACGTCGGGCGACGACACCACCGGCGGCGCGGCCGCCACCGAGGAGGAGTGACATGGACATCGACCTCGCTGCACTGCGGGCACTGGAACGGGAGCGGGACATCTCGCTCGACGTCCTTATCCCCGCCATCGAGCAGGCACTCCTCGTCGCCTACCACCGCACCGAGGGTGCGTACCGCAACGCGCGCGTCGAGCTCGACCGCAAGAGCGGTCACGTCATCGTGTGGGCGCGCGAGGAGCTCGAGCAGCCGGAGCCGGCAGAAGGAGAAGAGCGGCCGCCGCGCGAGTACGGCCCGGAGTTCGACGACACCCCGACCGGGTTCGGCCGGATCGCCGCCGCCACCGCGCGGCAGGTGATCGTGCAGCGGCTGCGCGACCTCGAGGACGAGGCGATCCTCGGCGACTTCAAGGGGCGCGAGGGCGACGTGGTCGCCGGCGTCATCCAGCAGAGCCCGGACCCGCGGCACGTCACCGTCGACTTCGGCACGGTCGAGGGCATCCTGCCGCTGGCCGAGCAGGTGCCGGGGGAGAAGTACGTGCACGGCGAGCGGCTGCGCACGTTCGTGGTCTCGGTGCGCCGTGGGCCCAAGGGCCCGCAGATCGGGCTGTCCCGCACCCACCCCAACCTCGTGCGCAAGCTCTTCGCCCTCGAGGTGCCCGAGATCGCCGACGGCACCGTCGAGATCGCGGCCCTGGCCCGTGAGGCCGGTCACCGCACCAAGATCGCCGTCCACTCCAAGGTGCCCGGTGTCAACGCCAAGGGCGCCTGCATCGGCCCGATGGGCGCCCGGGTGCGCGCGGTCATGACCGAGCTGCACGGCGAGAAGATCGACATCGTCGACTACTCCGAGGACCCCAAGGAGTTCGTGGCGGCCGCGCTGTCGCCGTCGCGGGTGGAGTCGGTGGAGATCGTCGACCCGCAGTTGCGGGCGGCCCGGGTGATCGTGCCCGACTACCAGCTGTCGCTCGCCATCGGCAAGGAGGGGCAGAACGCCCGGCTCGCCGCCAAGCTGACCGGCTGGCGGATCGACATCCGTCCCGACACGGCGGCTGGGGCGCCAGGTGCACCGGCCGCAGCGGGTGCACCGACCGCACCGGCAGCACCCGCGGACGCCGCCACCACTGGGGCAGATGAGGCTGCTGGGGCGACTGGTTCCAGTGGGGCGCCGGACACCGGTGACACGCCCGACTGACGGGAAGGGCTAGACTGGTGGGGACCGACCGGACTGGACTCCGGCCTTCGGCAGTGAGCACCACCCCCCGCACCACGCACGGGTCACCGACCCGCACGTGTGTGGGCTGCCGCAGGACGGATAGCTGGTCGGCACTCCTGCGAGTGGTCGCGGAGACGGACGACACCGGTGCCATCCGGTTGACCCCCGACCCACGGCACCGCCTGCCGGGGCGTGGCGCATGGCTGCACCCGACCGGCGACTGCCTCGACCAAGCCCTCCGACGCCGAGCTTTCGGGCGCGCGCTGCGCACCAGCACCGCCCCGGATCCGGCAGCGGTCACGGCATACGTCGAGGAACTGGCCACCCGACCGCTCGCCGCACCACCAGAAAAATGAACCGTCCGTAATAGAACCGAAGGCGGGTTTGACGCTGATGAGCACCCGATGAGTACTCAGCAATGAGCTCCCCCCAGCAGTAACGACGGTCCGCGCCTGTCCTGACGCGGACCAGGAACAGGAGAAACGTGGCAAAGGTCCGTGTAAGCGCGCTCGCCAAGGAGCTGGGCACCGACAGCAAGACGCTGATCGCCCACCTCCAGAGCATCGGCGAGTACGTCAAGACCGCCAGCTCGACGATCGAGGCACCGGTCGTCCGCAAGGCGACCGAGACATTCCCCGAGGAGCTGAAGAAGAAGGCTCCCGCCAAGAAGGCTGCGGCGAAGAAGACCGCGGCCAAGCCGGCCGACACCGCGGCGACGCCCGAGGTGACCGAGGTCCCGGCCTCTGCGCCGTCCTCGTCGACGCCGGCCAACCCGGCCGCGCCGTCCGCTGAGCCGGCAGCGCCGAAGCCGTCCGCGACCCCGGCCGCGCCGACCCCGGCCGCACCGGCGAGCCCGGCTCCCGCCGAGCCGCAGGCGCCGGCTGCAAAGTCGGCACCGGCACCGACGCCGGCGGCGCCCGCTCCGGCTGCCCCGGCCGCTCCGACCACCCCCGAGGCTCCGGCCGCGCCGGCCGCCCGCGAGGGTGTCCAGTCCTCCCGTGACGGTGGCAAGCAGGGACCCGGCACGGGTTCCTCGCCGCGCCCCGGCTCGGCCGGTCCGCGCCCCGCGGCGCCCGGCCCGCGTCCCGGCGGCTCCGCCGGTCCGCGCCCGGGCAACAACCCGTTCGCGTCCAGCCAGGGCATGGGCACCCAGCGTCCGCAGGGTCGCGAGGGCTCGCCCCGCCCGGGCAACAACCCCTTCGCGTCGAGCCAGGGTATGCCGCGGCCGCAGTCGCGTCCGGGGCCTCGCCCCGGTGGGTCGGCCGGTCCCGGTGGGCCCCGTCCCGGTGGTCCGCGTCCCAGCCCGGGCATGATGCCCGACCGTTCCGCGGTCGGTCGTCCCGGTGAGCGCCCGGCCCGCCCGGGTGGCGGCCGTGGTGGTCCCGGTGGCAACCGTGGCCCCGGTGGCGGTCCCGGTGGTGGTGGCGGCTTCGGCGGTCGCGGCGGCTTCGGTGGCCGTGGCGGCGGCGGTGGCCGCGGTCAGGCCGCCGGTGCGTTCGGTCGCGGTGGCGGCCGTCCGGTCCGCGGGCGCAAGTCCAAGCGGGCCAAGCGCCAGGAGTTCGAGCAGATGCAGGCTCCGTCGCTCGGCGGTGTCACGGTTCCCCGTGGTGACGGCTCGACCGTCGTGCGGGTGCGTCGTGGTTCCTCGCTGACCGACTTCGCCGACAAGATCAACGCCAACCCGGCATCGCTGGTGACCGTGCTGTTCCACCTCGGTGAGATGGCCACGGCCACCCAGTCGCTCGACGAGGACACCTTCAAGGTGCTCGGTGCCGAGCTCGGCTACGACATCCAGGTCGTGTCGCCGGAGGAGGAGGAGAAGGAGCTCTTCGACTCCTTCAACATCGACCTCGACACCGGCATCGAGGGTGAGGACGAGGACGACCTGCAGCCGCGGCCGCCGGTCGTGACCGTCGTCGGCCACGTCGACCACGGTAAGACCCGCCTCCTCGACGCCATCCGCAACGAGGACGTCGTGGCCGGTGAGGCCGGTGGCATCACCCAGCACATCGGTGCCTACCAGGTCCACCGGGAGCACGAGGGCGTCGACCGCGCGATCACCTTCATCGACACCCCGGGTCACGAGGCGTTCACCGCCATGCGTGCCCGTGGTGCCAAGGTGACCGACATCGCGATCCTCGTCGTCGCCGCCGACGACGGCGTGATGCCGCAGACCATCGAGGCGCTCAACCACATGCAGGCCGCTGACGTGCCGATCGTGGTGGCGGTCAACAAGATCGACGTCGAGGGTGCTGACCCGGCCAAGATCCGTGGCCAGCTGACGGAGTACAACCTCGTGGCCGAGGAGTACGGCGGCGACACCATGTTCGTCGACGTGTCGGCCAAGCAGGGCCAGAACATCGACACCCTGCTCGAGGCGGTCCTGCTGACGGCGGACGCCGCGCTCGACCTGCGCGCCAACCCCGACAAGGACGCCCGTGGCGTCGCGATCGAGGCCAACCTCGACCGTGGCCGTGGTGCGACCGCGACGGTGCTGGTGCAGTCCGGCACGCTGCGCGTTGGTGACGCGATCGTCACGGGTTCGGCCTACGGTCGTGTCCGCGCGATGCTCGACGAGCACGGCGCGAACGTCGAGGAGGCGCTGCCGTCGCGTCCGGTGCAGGTGCTCGGTCTGTCCTCGGTGCCGCGCGCTGGTGACACCTTCGTGGTGGCACCGGATGACCGCACCGCCCGTCAGATCGCCGAGAAGCGCGAAGCTGCCGACCGCCAGGCGTCCCTGGCCAAGGCCCGCAAGCGCATCTCGCTCGAGGACCTCAACGAGGCCCTGGCGGCTGGCAAGGTCGAGACCCTCAACCTCATCCTCAAGGGTGACGTGTCGGGTTCGGTCGAGGCACTCGAGGACGCGCTGCTGCAGATCGACGTCGGCGACGAGGTCGACCTGCGCATCATCGACCGCGGTGTCGGTGCGATCACGATGAACAACATCAACCTCGCGATGGCGTCCGACGCGATCATCATCGGCTACAACGTGCGGGCCGAGGGCCAGAACGCCGACTACGCCGAGCGTGAGGGCGTCGAGATCCGCTACTACTCGGTGATCTACAACGCCATCGAGGAGATCGAGTCCGCGCTCAAGGGCATGCTCAAGCCGGAGTTCGAGGAGGTGGAGCTCGGCACCGCCGAGATCCGCGAGATCTTCCGCTCGAGCAAGTTCGGCAACATCGCGGGTTCGATCGTCCGCAGCGGCGAGATCCGGCGTGGTGCCAAGGCGCGGATCACCCGCGACGGCGTGGTCGTGGCCGAGAACGTCGACATCGCCGGCCTGCGCCGGTTCAAGGACGACGTCACCGAGGTCCGTGAGGGCTTCGAGTGCGGCATCAACCTGGGGTCGTTCAACGACCTTCAGGTGGGCGACCTCATCGCGACCTACGAGATGCGCGAGAAGCCGCGCGACTGAGACGGTGAGGTATGCCGCGTGGCCAGCCACGCGGCATACCTCGCCTCTCGCGCCTGCGTGCGTCCGCGGTTCTGGTCGCTCTGGCAGCCAGAACCGCGGACGCAAATGCGTGGGGTATGCCGCGTGGCTTAGACGGGCCTGTATCGGAACTTCCGATGCGGGCCCGTCCGCGTCTGCCGCAGTTGAGTGCCTGAGACCCACCCCTGGGTCGTCGTCAGGCACTCAACTCGGCGAGTGGTGCAACCGCGGGGGCGTGATGTGACTCGTCCTTCCCGACAGGATGGAAAACGAGGAGGGGGGCACCGGTGGACGGACCCGGCACGCGTGACGAGCACGCGGCATACGTGCAAGCAGTGTTCGACCGCAGCTATCGGCGGCTGGTGGGGCAGGTCATCGGACTCACCCGCAGCCGGGCCGAGGCCGAGGACGTCGTGCAGGAGGCGTTCGTGCAGGCCGTGGCCCGGCGCGAGTTCGCCACGATGGACAAGCCCGAGGCGTGGCTGCTCACCGTCGCGCTCAACCAGGCACGGCGGCGCTGGCGGCGCGGACGGCACTTCCTGGGGCTGCTGCCCAAACTCACGGAACACCCGCAGCGTCACGACAGTGCCGTCGACCGGGTCGCGTTGCTGACCGCCCTGCGGGCGCTGCCCGCACCGCAGCGTGAGGCCATCGCGCTGCACCACCTCGCGGACCTGCCCGTCGCCGAGGTCGCCGAGCTGCTCGGCGTTCCTGAGGGCACGGTCAAAGCCCGCCTGTCGCGGGGCCGTGCGGCCCTGCTCCCGTTACTGGAAGAGACCTACGAGGACAGCCCGCAGGAGGCACGCCATGCCTGACCGACTCGATACCACCCTCGCCACCCTGCGCCGGGACGTGCAGGAGCAGACCACCGTCCCGGACTTCGCTGAGCTGGTCGCTCGCGCCAACCACCGTCGCCACGTGCGCGTAGGTGCAGCCGCCGGGGGAGCAGTTGCCGCAGCCGCTGCCACTGCGCTCGCCGTGTCGCTGTCCGGCATGGGGGGTGATGATCCGCGAAGCCTCAGCCCAGCGGCCTCTTCGACGAGCACGGCGCCCCCGACGGGCGCTACCAGCCGCGATTCAGCCGCGATGCCAGCGGACGCGCAGGCCGTCATCGACAGCAGTCCCATGCTCGACCTCGCGGTGAGCGCAGCCGGCCAGTTCTCCGTCTTCGGCCAGTGCACCGGCAACGACAAGGTCAGCTGCGCCTACGCGTGGCAGGTGGTCGACGCCGGCGGCAAGGTCCGGGGCGGGCTGGTGCCGGTCAGCGGCGCGCAGGTCGGGCCTGAGGCGACGGTTGTGACGGGGCAGGGCGCCGCCGACGACACCGCCGTCGTCACCGTCGATGGCGTCACACCCCTCATCGTGCGCGCCGACGGGACCGCCAAGCAGGCCACCGCCAGTGACGGCTCGATCCCGGCGTCCGCCAAGCACCAGGCTGTGGTGCTGGCCACCGGGTCGGCGCTCGTCGTCGACCTCGACAGTGCACGCTCCTACCGGATGCCGAAGCCCAACGGGCTCAGCCTCATGGCCGTCGCGTCCGGCACCCCGAACGGGGTCTTCGCGGAGGCGATGGACCTCGGCGACAAGTCGCGCACGTCGATCGTGTGGTCGCGCGACGGGGCCGCGTGGCAGCGTCGTGCCCTGGGGGGCGACAACGCCCAAGCGGGTCAGGCCATCTACGGGGCGCTCACCGGCCGCGGCGACCGGGTCGTCGCGTCGTGGTCGGCCAACCCCGCCGGGCAGCTGGACCGCACCGAGAACCAGCCGCTCGTGGTGACCACCGACGGAGGAACGACGTGGCGTGAGGTGACACTGCGCGGCATACCGGCCGACACCACCATCCGCGCGCTCGGGCTCACCGAGGACGGCACGCTCTTCGTTCTGGACACCGCGAACACGTTGTGGCGCACCGAGTCCAGCGACTGGACCGAGGCAGTTCGGGTGGCCGGAGTCGGCGAGGTGACCAGGCTTTTCGTCGGACCCGAGAGCGCCTACGCGATGCCAGGTCTCGTCGGCAAACCGGCTGCCTACGGCGTGACGCCTGAGGGTGACGTGACCCCCCTGGACTCCCGCCTGCTGCCCACGGACCCGGCACCAACTAAGGTGGGCAGGCCCGTGGACCAGAAGTAGCCGACATGCCCAGGAGGACCCCGTGGCCGACGCCGGACGAGCCCGCAGGATCGCCGACCGGATCAAGACCCTCGTCGCCGCGAACCTCGAGTCGATCGTCAAGGATCCCGACCTCGGCTTCGTCACCGTGACCGACGTCCGCGTCACTGGCGACCTGCAGCACGCGTCGATCTTCTACACCGTGTTCGGTGACGAGACCCAGCGCGAGCGCACCGCGGAGCTGCTGGAGAAGAACCGCGGCAAGCTGCGCTCGTTCGTCGGCAAGCAGCTGCAGATCCGGCTGACGCCGAGCCTGGAGTTCATCCCGGACGCACTTCCGGAGTCGGCGTCGCAGATCGAGGGCCTGCTCAAGGAGGCCAAGGAGCGCGATGCGGCGGTGGCCGCGAGCGCCGCCGGTGCCACGTATGCCGGGGAGTCCGACCCGTACCGCCACGACGACGACGAGGACGAGGACGACGAAGGAGCCGCGGCCGGCGACGAGGCTGACGAGCCGGATGCCCGCGGCTGACGGCCTCCTCGTCGTCGACAAGCCGGCCGGCTGGACCAGCCACGACGTGGTCGCCCGGTCGCGGCGGATCTGCGGCACCCGCAAGGTCGGTCACGCCGGCACCCTCGACCCGATGGCCACCGGCGTCCTGGTGCTCGGCATCGGCCGGGCGACCAAGCTGCTGACCTTCCTCGTCGGCACCGACAAGGACTACACGGCCACGATTCGGTTGGGGCAGAACACGATCACCGACGACGCCGACGGTGAAGTGACGGCCACGGCCGCCGCCGACCATCTCTCCGACGAGGCCGTCGCCGCGGCGGTCGCGGACCTCACCGGCGACATCGACCAGGTGCCGAGCTCGGTGTCGGCCATCAAGGTCAAGGGGCAGCGGTCCTACCACCGCGTGCGCACCGGCGAGGACGTCGACCTGCCCGCGCGCCCCGTCACGGTCAGCCGGTTCGAGGTGGTGGCGAGCCGGCCCGCGACGTCCGCGGACGGCATACCGCTGCTCGACCTCGACGTCGAGGTGACCGTCAGCTCGGGCACCTATGTGCGCGCGCTCGCGCGTGACCTCGGCGCCGCGCTCGGCGTCGGCGGCCACCTCACCGCGCTGCGGCGCACCCGGGTCGGGGCGTTCACCCTCGACGAGGCCCGCGACTTTGACCGGCTCACCGCCCTGGACGACCCCGAAGCCGTGCCGGTCATCGAGCTGCCCGACGCCGCCCGCGCCCAGTTCGCCCGTCACGAGCTGACCGACGCCGAGGCCACCGCGGTGGGCTATGGCCAGCGGATCGACTCGGCCCAGCCGCTGCGCACCGAACCCGTGGCGGCGTTCGCCCCCGACGGCCGGCTCGTGGCGATGCTGGATGAGTCCGCTCACAAAGCGCGGGCACACGTCGTCTTCGCCCCGTCGGGTTCGTAGAGTGTCCTCCGTGCATCGCTGGACCGACCCCGCCGAGACGCCCGCGCAGCTGCGGCCATGCGTCGCCACCTTCGGCAACTTCGACGGTGTCCACCAAGGCCACCGCGCCGTCCTGACCCGGCTCGTCGAGGAGGGCGCCGCGCGCGGCCTGCCGACGGTCGCCGTGACCTTCGAGCCGCACCCGGCCGAGATCTTCCACCCGGACACCGTGGAGCTCATCGCTCCCGGCCCGCTGCGCGACCAGCTGCTCGAGGAAACCGGCATCGACGGGTTGCTCGTGCTCGAGTTCACCCGCGAGTTCGCCGACCAGAGCGCGGAGGACTTCGTCGTGACGACCTTCGTCCAGACGCTCGGGGCGCAGGCGCTGGTCGTGGGCTCGGACACGCGTGGTTTCGGCAAGGGCTACACCGGCGACGTGGAGCTGCTGGCCGAGCTCGGGCAGCGGCACGGCTTCGACGTCATCGCCCTCGACGACCTCGGCGACTCCGAACGCTGGTCCTCCAGCGCGATCCGGCGCGACCTCACCTCCGGCGACGTCGCCGCCGCTGCCGGTGTCCTCGGCCGGCCGCACCGCATGACCGGCACCGTCGTGCACGGCGCCCACCGGGGGCGCGAGCTCGGCTACCCGACGGCCAACCTCGCGCCCGACTCGCTCGGCCTCGTGCCCGCAGACGGGGTGTATGCCGGGTGGCTGACGAGGCTGGACAAGCCGACCGACGACCCCGAGCGCACCCTGCCCGCCGCCATCTCGGTGGGCACCAACCCGACCTTCGACGGCACCGAGCGCACCGTCGAGGCCTACGTGCTCGACCGGACCGACCTCGACCTCTACGACGAGCACGTGAGCGTCGAGTTCGTCGAGCGCATCCGCCCGACGCTGCGGTTCGACTCGGTCGAGGAGCTGCTCGAGGCCATGGCTGCGGACGTGGAGAAGTGCCGGCAGGTCCTGGGCACGATCGTCCCGTCCTGAGCGGCCGCCCGCGCAGTGGTCACGGGGCCGCGATCTGGGCCCGGTCCGACTGGGGGCTCGTCGTCGCAGCCCTGGGTCTGTCGCTCGTCGGTGCCGTCCTCGTGTGGTCGGCGACCCGCCACGCCAGCGGCACGGCATACCTCGCCCGACACCTGCTCAACACGGCACTCGGGGTTGTGCTGGCCGCGGTGGTGACGCGGCTGGGGCACCAGACGCTGCGCGCGCTCGCCCCTGTGCTCTACCTCGCCTCGATCGTCGGTCTGGTCCTCGTCCTCACACCGGTCGGGTCGACCGTCAACGGGTCACACTCGTGGATCCTGCTGCCCGGCGGCTTCTCGGTGCAGCCGTCGGAGTTCGCCAAGGCGGCGCTGTGCGTCGGGCTGGCGGTGGTCCTCGGCGAGCGGCTCGACCGTGGCGCGCGGCCGGGGCGGCGCGAACTGGCGTTCACCGCGCTGGTGGCCGGTGTGCCGGTGGGGCTGATCCTGCTCCAGCCGGACCTCGGCTCGGCGCTCGTCCTGGGGGCGCTGGCGTTCGGAGTGGTGGCTGTCGCGGGGACGCCGAAAAGGTGGCTGGCTGCGCTGCTCGCGCTCGTCGCCGCCGGGGTGGTCGCCGCGTTGACGACGCCGGTGCTCAGTGGTTACCAGCGCGACCGGCTGACCGCGTTCCTCGACCCGAGCACCGACCCACAGGGCATCGGCTACCAGACGCGGCAGGTGCGGATCGCGATCGGGTCGGGCGGCTGGAGCGGGCAGGGTCTGTTCGAGGGGGCGCAGACGCAAGGTGGGCGAATTCCGTTCCAGCAGACCGACTTCATCTTCTCGGTGGCAGGGGAGGAGCTGGGGTTCATCGGGGCAGTGGGCATCCTGCTGCTGCTCGGTTTCATCGTGCTGCGGTCGGTGCTCGTGGCTGCGCGCGCCCGGGACGCGTTCGGCCGGCTCATGGCGGTCGGGGTCGCGGCGTGGCTGCTGTTCCAGGTCGTCGAGAACGTCGGCATGAACCTCGGGCTCACGCCGGTCACCGGACTGCCGCTGCCGTTCCTGTCCTACGGCGGCTCGTCGATGTTCGCGTGCTGGCTCGCGATCGGCCTCGTCAACAACGTCCACCTCGCCACCGTCACCGCGCGTCCCTGAGCCGACCCGCTCCCGCCCGGATCCTGGCCGACCCAACCGTTCGGTCACGTTTTGCGAGCTCGGCCCTCCCGGCTCCGCTCGTCTGGCACCATCGCGGAAACCCCCACGAGAGCCGAGGAAGGCCATGTCGACTCCCACCCTGGACCCCACCGCCTCCGCACAGGCGGAGAAGTTCGACCCCACCGTCATCGAGCGCCGCTCCGCCAGCGTCGGACAGCTCTTCCGTGACCGCGTCGCGCGCACGCCCGATACGGAGGCATTCCGGTATGCCGCGGGCGACGACTGGACGTCCGTCACCTGGGCGCAGGCGAAGGAGCGTGCCTACCGGCTCGCCGCAGGCCTCATCACCCTTGGCGTGGAGCCGGAGGACCGGGTCGCCATCGCGTCCTCGACCCGGTACGAGTGGGCGCTGGCCGACCTCGCTGTCATGTGCGCCGGCGGTGCCACGACGACCATCTACCCGACGACCATTGCGCCGGACGTGGCCTACATCCTGGCCAACTCAGCCAGCCGCGTCGTCTTCGCCGAGGACGACGACCAGGTCACGAAGCTGTGGGAGCGCAGGGTCGACCTGCCCGACATCGGCCACGTCATCGTCTTCGAGGGCGCAGCCGACGGCGAGTGGGTCCTGTCGCTGGCGGACCTCGAGCAGCGCGGTGCCGAGCTGCTCGCCACCAACCCCACCGCCGTCGACGACCGCATCGACACCCAGACGGCGGACCAGCTCGCGACGATCATCTACACCTCGGGCACGACCGGTCGCCCCAAGGGAGTTCGGTTGCAGCACAACGCCTGGACGTACCAGGCGGCGGCCACCGACGCGATCGGCATCCTCAGCCCCAAGGACCTTCAGTTCCTGTGGCTCCCGCTCGCGCACGTGTTCGGCAAGTTCCTGCTCACGCTGCCGCTCCAGGTCGGCTTCCCGACCGTCATCGACGGCCGCATCGACAAGATCGTCGACAACCTCGGTGTGGTGAAGCCGACCTTCATGGGAGCGGCTCCGCGGATCTTCGAGAAGGCCTATGCCCGCATCACGATGATGATGAAGGCCGAGGGCGGCCTCAAGGAGAAGCTGTTCCTGTGGTCGGTGAGCGTCGGCCGCGAGGTGGCCGAGATGCGCGCCCGCGGCGAGGAGCCGACGGGCATGCTGGCCAAGAAGATCGCGCTCGCCGACAAGCTGGTGCTGCACAAGGTGCGTGAGCGGTTCGGTGGCCGGATCCGGTTCTTCATCTCCGGCTCAGCTGCCCTCAACCAGGACATCGCGCACTGGTTCGACTCCATCGGGCTGCCCATCATCGAGGGCTACGGGCTCACCGAGACCAGTGCCGCGTCTTTCGTCAACCGCCCTGGTGCCAACCGGATCGGCACCGTCGGCTGGGCGCTGCCCGGCACCGAGGCGAAGATCGCCGAGGACGGCGAGGTGCTGCTGCGCGGCCCCGGTGTCATGGAGGGCTACCACGACAAGCCGGAGGAGACCGCCGAGACCAAGGACGCCGAGGGCTGGCTGCGCACCGGCGACATCGGCGAGCTCGACGACCGCGGCTACCTCAAGATCACCGACCGCAAGAAGGACTTCTTCAAGACCTCCGGCGGCAAGTACGTCGCACCGTCGCTCATCGAGTCGACCTTCAAGGGCCTGTGCCCGTACGTCAGCCAGTTCGTCGTCTACGGCGCCGAGCACAACTTCGTCACGGCGCTGGTCACCCTCGACGCCGACGCCATCAAGGACTGGGCCGACACACGTGGCATCACCGGCGACTACGCCACGATCGTGCGGTCCGACCAGACCCGCGAGATGGTGCAGAACTACATCGACACCCTCAACGTCAACCTCAACCGCTGGGAGCAGATCAAGAAGTTCGTCATCCTCGACCACGACCTCACCGTCGAGGACGGCGAGCTCACCCCGAGCCTCAAGCTGCGCCGCAAGGCGGTCAGCGAGAAGTACCGGGACCAGCTCGACGCGCTCTACGACGGCTGAGGGAGCCGCCCGTCACCAGCCGAAATCGGGTGCAGCACAACGGGTCTCAGTCCACCACCAAGGGCACGAACCGGTACCACCCGTGCTCCTCGACCACCGGTTCGGCGCCACCGGCGGGCCGGGTCACGCGCAGCATCCGACCGGCGACGGGGACGACGAGTATGCCGCCGTCCCCCAGCTGGGCGACCAGCTCGCCGGGGAGCTCGGTCGCCTGCGCCGACACCAGGACACGGTCGTAGGGCGCACCCTCCGGTGACCCGAGCGTGCCGGGCCGCGCGAGCGCGACCGTGGCCCACGGCATACCTGCGGCCCTGAGGTTGTCGGCGCCGAAGGCGACGAGCTCGGGCACCCGCTCGACGCCGACCACGCGACCCTGCGACCCCACGAGGTGGGCGAGCAGCGCGGTCGTCCAGGCCGATCCGCTGCCGACGTCGAGGACGTGGTGACCGGGGCGGGCGTCGAGGAGCTCAAGCATCTGCCGCACGGTCGTGGGCTGGCTGTTGGTCTGGTCATGACCGATGGGAAGCGGTGCGTCACGTCGGGCGTAGCCCCGCTGGGCCGCGGGGAGGAAGTCTTGGCGCGGCACCGCCCTGATGGCTGCCGCGACCCGGTCCGCAGCTCCGGCCACGACGCCAGTATGCCGCCGACCGCACCGCTGGTGGGCGGATGCCCTCGCGCAACGATGCAGCGCGCGTTCAGCCTGCGCTCAGCCTCCGGGCTGACGATGGCAGGTGAACCGAGTCGCCACCGTGGCGGCCCGGTGACCGGAGGTGCTTGGTGCCCCTGCTCGGCTGGCCCTTGGTGCTCACCCTGTCGGTGGTCACCCTGGTGACGATGGTGGTGACGCTCGTGGCGTGGCCGCGGGTCAGGGGCGGGCGCCCGTTGCGGGTGGCGCAACGTGTCGGGCTGCTCCTGGTCACCCAGGTGGCGACGGTGCTGCTGGTCGCCGCCGGCCTGAACAACTACGGGTACTTCTTCGGGTCCTGGTCCGACCTCGTGGGCCAGACGTCGTCAGGTGCACCCGATCCGGCCACGATCTCGCGTGCCCTAGGTGTGAAGCCCGACAGCTCAGGGACCGACCACGGCAGGACCGGCGTCGCTCCGTCCCAGACGCAGAGCGCCGTGGCCCATGCGACCCAGTCCCAGTGGTCGACCCCCGCGCAGTGGTCCACGAAGGGCCGGGTGCAGGCGGTGACGATCGCGGGGGCGCACAGCGGCATGTCCGAGGAGGCGCTGGTCTACCTGCCGCCGCAGTACTTCCAGCCCGCCTACCGCCACACGCGGTTCCCGGGGGTTGAGGTGCTGACCGGGTACCCCGGGATGACGACTGCCCTGGTCGAGCGGATGCACTACCCGTCGATCCTGCTGTCCGAGATGGCGCATCATCGGGCCAAGCCGATGGTGCTGGTCATGATGCGTCCCACCATCGCGCCGCCGCGGGACACCGAGTGCACCGACGTGCCCGCCGGCCCGCTCGCGCTGACCTACTTCGCCGAGGACGTGCCACGCGCGGTCGCCTCCGACCTGCGCGTCAACGCCACCGGCTGGGGCGCGATGGGTGACTCGACCGGCGGCTACTGCGCCACCAAGCTGGCCATGACCCATTCGAGCGTCTTCACCAGCGCCGTCTCCCTGTCCGGGTACTACCACACGCTTCGCGACGGGACGACCGGCGACCTCTGGGGCGGATCGCCGCAGGTGCGTCACCTCAACGACCTCGAGTGGCTGCTTCAGCACCAGCCCGCGCCGCCGGTGTCGGTCTACGCCAGCATCGGCACCAACGAGCTGGGGCACAACGGGATCGTCGACACCCGCAGGTTCGCGAGCCTGGTGCGACCGCCCATGTCGGTGCAGGTGGTCACCGTGGCCGGTGGCGGCCACAACTTCCGTGACTGGTCACGGGTGGTGCCGGCCGGCCTGGACTTCCTAGCGCGACGCCTGGCCTGACCTCAGGGGGTCGCCGCGAGCAGGGTGCGCGCGATCAGCGCGTGCCCGGCCGCGTCGGGATGGTCGCCGTCGTCGGCGAGCAGGGGAGTGGGGTTCTTGGACCCGTCGTCGCCGAGGAACGGCTGGCGCAGGTCGACGCACGTGTCACCGGCCCGCATCGCCGCGGCGCAGATCGCGGCGTTGGCGCGCAGGGTGACCGCGTCGCTCCAGTCGGCGAACCCGTCGCCGTGCCGCACGTCGGCGACGTCGCCGTCCTCGAACACGTTCCAGTAGTCGGTCACCAGCACCGGGGTCCCGGGCCGCACCAGCTGGCCGACGCGGGCGAGGGCCTGGTCCACCGTGGCCCCCATGGTCGCCACGCTCGGCGCCATGCACGATACGGCGCAACCCGAGTCCTTCCACCGCGAGACGAGCGGCACCAGGTCGTTGGCGCCGATGGTGATGACGACCTCGCCGGCGGCGGCCACCCGGGCGGCCACGTCGGGTTGGTGCAGCTGCTCGATGAGCTGGGGCGTCGTGATGCCCGACTGGCCGAGGTTCACCGCGTGCACGGTGCGGTGGTCACGCCCACCCAGCGCCGCGGCATACGTGACGATGAACGGGTCGCAGTCGCAGTTCATGCCGGACATGACCGAGTCGCCGAGTCCCACGACTGTGGTGGGCCCCACGGCTCGGGTCGTCGACGAGGCGCTCGGGGAGGAGCCGGCCGTCGTGGTCGTGGGGGTGCGCGTCGACGTGTCCGCCCCGCTGGTCGTGCCGGGTGGGCGTGCCGAGCACCCGGTGAGGAGGGTCGCCGCGGCGAGCCCACACGCGAGCCGGGTCGGCCAGCGGCGCGGCACGGTCAGGTGTGGTGCGGTGTCGCGGTCGAGGCGCGGTTCGCTGCGTGCGAGGGCGGCGGCCCGTCGGGGCCCGAGCCGATGGCGTGCGTGGCGCCGGCAAGGGCGAGCAACAAGCCCAGGCCGGCGATGAGACGGATCGAGGACTGGCGCACGGCGCAGACGGTATGCCGCGTGGCTGGGTGTTGCCTGAACGTGCGGCCGGGTGGCCGGCGGGCGGCCGTCCTCCGACGACCGGGCCCGTCGGCCACGTCTGCGGCGCCGGAGGGCTCAGCCGCCGTCGATGATGCGCTCGGCGACGGACACGGCCCGGTCGATGGGGACGGCGAACCCGATGCCGATCGAGCCCGAGCTGCGCCCGCCGAGGGTCGCGATGGCGGTGTTGACGCCGACCACCTGGCCGTCGAGGTTGACGAGCGGGCCGCCGGAGTTGCCGGGGTTGATCGAGGCGTCGGTCTGGATCACCGACTGCGCAGCCTGCCCGCCGAGCCGTGCCTCCCGGTCGACCGCGCTGACGATGCCGCTGGTGACGGTGCCGCTCAGGCCGAGCGGTGACCCAACCGCGATGACGGGCTGGCCGATCGCGAGCGAGGACGACTGGCCGATGCGCGCAGGGGTGAGGACCGAGGGATCCGAAACCCGAAGCACCGCAATGTCGTTCGCCGCGTTGCTGCCGACAACGGTCGCCGACACGGTGCGCCCCGTCGAGAGCTGGAGGCGCACGGTGCTGGCGCCGTCGATGACGTGGTGGTTGGTCAGCACGTGCCCCTGGTCGTCGAGAACGAAGCCCGACCCGCTGGCGCTGCCGGCCCGCACCTGGACCACGCTGGGCATGATCGCCTCGGCGGCGGCCTGTTCTGTGCCGGCGGCCGCCGCGGGAGCGCGTCCGCTCGGAGGCTCCTGGGCGATGTTCGTTCCACCGGTGGAGGTGGCGCCCGGTTCGAGCCACCAGGCGGTGCCTGCTCCCGCCAGCCCGCCGGCCAGGACCGCGGTCAGCAGCACGGTGGGTATGCCGCGTCGTCCCCTGCGCGCGGACCGGACCCGGCCGGGAGGCACAGGGAGGGGTCCGGCCGGGTCCGGGGTCGGTGGCGGCTCCGGCGCGGGGGCCGGGGCGAGGGACATGACGGGCTGTGTCGGCTCAGGGGACGGCTCGGTGGGCTCCTGGTCATGGCGACGGACGAAGTCCGGTCCGGCGGGCACGCCGAGCCCTGGCCAGGTGGGGCGGGTGGGTGTCTGGGTCATCGTCGTCTCCGTGAGGTGGTCGGGGTGTCGGGTCTCGCCGGCGGGTCAGGGCAGCCGGGCGAACCAGCGCAGCGACATCGCGCCCGCGCCGAGCAGGAACAGGAATGCCGCGGCGGCGAGGTAGGGCGTGATCTCGCGGGGCTCGGTGCGCCAGCCGATCGAGGACCCGATGTCCTCGTAGACGGCCTCGAGCTCGTCGCCGCTGGTGGCGGTGTAGGTCTGGCCACCGGTCGCGTCGGCGAGCTCGGCCATGGCCTCCTCGTCGGCGGGGACGGGCACCTGGCGGCCACCGAGGTCGATCGTGCCGTCAGGGGTGCCGTAGGCGATGGTCGACACGGGCACCTCGGCGTCGGACGCAGCCTGAGCCGCCTGCTCCGGGTCGCGGCCCTGCGTGTTCGAGCCGTCCGAGAGCAGGACCACGCGGCCTGGAATGCGTTCTGGCGCCTGCTGGTTCGGCTCGCCGGCGCCGTCCTGGCCGTCGGTGGCGCCCCGGTCCGGGCCGGTCGACGGTTGCTGCGTGTCGGCGTCGTCCTGGGCTGCCGCCATCGAGGCGATCTGGTCCAGTGAGGTGAAGACCGCCTCGCCGATCGCCGTGCTGTCGGCCAGCTCGAGCCGCTGCAGGCTGGCGGCGGCCTCGTCGTGGTCGGTCGTCGGCGCGGCCAGCACCTGGGTCGAGCCCGAGAACGCCACGACACCGACGTTGAACGTGTCGGGCAGGTTCTCGATGAACGTGCGGGCGGCGGCACGGGCCGCCTCGAGCCGGTTCGGGTCGACGTCGGTCGCGGCCATCGAGTTGGACACGTCCACGGCGACGATGACGGTGGCCTGCTCGTGCGGGAGCCGCAGGTTCACCTCAGGACGCCCGGCGGCGAAACCGAGGGTGGTCAGTGCGAGGAGGAAGGCCGCGGCTGGTGCGTGCCGCCGCCAGCCGGGCTGGCGGGGCGCCACCTTCTCGAGGAGGGGCAGGGTGGCGAACCGGACGGCATACCGCGTCCGCCTGCGGTGCATGAGGAGGTATGCCGCGGCGAGGCCCAGGACGGGCACGAGCAGCAACAGCCACCAGGGGGAGAGGAAGGTCATCGGGTGCTCCTGGTACGAGCCCGCGGCTGGTGCCGGCGGGCGAGGATGAAGCGGGCGAGGTCACTCACCCAGTCGGTGTCGGTGCGCAGGGCCACATGGCCGGCGCCGGTGGCACGCACGCCCTCGGCGACGGCCGCGCGGTGCTGCGCGGCAGCTGCGGCATACCGGCAACGCAGCGCAGGTGAGGTGTAGACCTCGCGCTGGCGCCCGGTCTCGGGGTCGGTGAGAACGAGGTGCCCGAGGTCTGGGAGCTCGAGCTCACGCGGGTCGGAGATTTCGACGACCACGACGTCGTGGCGGGCGGCGAGGCGTCGCAGCGCCGGCTCCCACCGCAGCGGCCGGTCGGTGTCGCCGTCCGGCTCGACGAAGTCGGAGACCACCACGCGCAGCCCGGAGCGTCGCTGCCGCCGCTCGAGGGCGCCGATCGCGTGCGCGAGGTCGACGTTCTCAGTGGGCCCGCGATGGGGGCTCGTCTGTCGACGCAGTGCGCGCCGGGCCGTGACGCGGCCGGGAAGTGGTGCGTCCCAACGGATTCCGTCATCGGTGAGGTGCGCGATCCCCACCCGGTTGCCCGGGCCGTCCGCCAGCAGACCGATGGCCCCGGTGACCCAGGCGGCGACATCGCGCTTCTCCGCGGTCACCGTGCCGAAGTCCATGCTGGCGGTCTCGTCGACCAGCACCCAGGTGTCCAGCTCGTGCTGCGCCTGGGGCCGCCACACGTGCGGGTCCATGCTGCGGGCGGTGACGTTCCAGTCGATGCGACGCACGTCGTCCTCACCCGGCCGGTAGCGCACCACCTCCTCCGGCTCGGTGCCCGCGCCGAGCCGCAGGCCTGCGTGCTCGCCCTGGAGCAGGCCGTCCAGACGCCTGCGGACCACGAGGTCCAGCGCCTGGAAGGCCCGCTCCGGGTCACGGACGACGCTGCCGTCGGCGAGCCTCACGGTGCGACCTCGCCACCTTGCGCGGGTGCGACGCGGGGCTGGGGGATCGCCGCGACGATGCTGGTCGCCACGCTGCGGGGGTCGACGCCGTCGGCCACCGCGTCGAACGACAGCACCAGCCGGTGGCTGAGGACGTCCGGGGCGATGTCGGCGACGTCACCGGGCAGCACGTAGTCGCGGCCGCGAAGCAGTGCCAGTGCACGACCGGCGGCGACAAGGCCCAGCGTGGCGCGGGGACTGGCGCCGAGGTCGATGACGCCGTCGAGCTGGCCCACGCCGTAGCGGTGCGGCTCGCGGGTCGCCATGACCAGCGCGACGGCATACTGCGCCACCGCGTGGTGGACAAAGACCTCGTCGGCCGCGCGCTGGAGCCGCACGACGTCCTCGACCTGAAGCGTGCGCTCGGCCCGTGGCGGGTCGACGCTCATCCGCTGCAGGATCGTGAGCTCCTCGAGGTCGGTGGGGTAGGGCACGTCGACCTTGAGCAGGAAGCGGTCCCGTTGGGCCTCCGGCAGCTGGTAGACGCCCTCGGACTCGATCGGGTTCTGCGTCGCCAGCACGAGGAACGGCTTGGGCAGCGCGAAGGTCCTGCCGCCCACGCTGACCTGGCGCTCCGCCATCGCCTCGAGCAGCGCCGACTGCACCTTGGCCGGTGCACGGTTGATCTCGTCGGCGAGGACCAGGTTGGAGAAGATCGGCCCCAGCTCGTTGTCGAAGGACTCCGAGCTCGGGCGCCACACCCGCGTGCCGACGATGTCGCCGGGCATGAGGTCGGGCGTGAACTGCAGTCGCGTGAACGAGCCTCCGATGACGTCGGCGAGGGTTCGCACGGCGAGCGTCTTGGCGACGCCGGGCACGCCCTCGAGCAGCAGGTGGCCGCGGGCCAGCAGGCCGACGAGCATCCGCTCGACCATCTGGTCCTGGCCGACGACGACCCGCTTGACCTCGAACAGGGCTCGTTCGAGCGGCACGCCGTGGTTGGTCGCGAGGGCCGGGGTGGCCCCCTCCCCGGCCGCCATGGGGGACGTGGCCGGGGAGGGGGTGTCGTGGGACGCCGGGTGCGTCAGTGGCTCGGTCACAGCGTGCTCGTGTCCGGTGCCTGCGACTCGGTGCCGCCCTGCGCCGAGCCGGAACCCTGGTCCGTGCCGCCCTGACCGCCCTTGTCCGGGCAGTCGGTGCGGTTGCCGGTGCCATCCTGGGAGTTCTGGTCCGGCTGGGTTTGGCTCGGCTGCTGGGTCTCGCCCTGCGTGTCGACGATGGTCGCGTAGCCGCTCTCGGCCCCGTCGGTGTTGGACGAGGCGTATGCCGCGGTGGCGCCACCGGCGGCCAGCAGCAGTGCCGCGGCGCCCACGAGGGCTCCTCGGCGCAGCCGGCGGGCGCCCGTCGGGTTGGGGCCGGGCAGGGCCTGGTCCGATGAGACCTGGGGCTCCGGCGTCGGGTCGGGAGTGGGAGTGGTCATCTGCGCTCCTTGCGTTCCAAGGGGTTTCCGCTGCTGCGGTGCCCGCCGGGTGGCTGGCGAGTCCCAGCCCATCAAGGGGCTGCGAAAACGTCCGAAAGCCGCAGCGAAAGTTCAGCGAAAGCCCATGGGGGACAGCGGGGTTCATCGGGTTACGGTGGACTCGTGCGGGTGCTGATCGTCGAGGACGAGGAGGGCCTGGCCGGTGCGTTGCGCATCGGCCTGGTCCGGGAGGGGTATGCCGTCGACCTCGCCACGACGGCCGGGGAGGCGCACGAGAAGCTCGCCCTCACGGCATACGACATCGTCCTGCTCGACGTGAACCTCCCTGACGGCAACGGTTTCCAGCTCGCCGAGCAGGTGCGCTCCGGTGAGCTCGACGGCCCGTCGGGCACGGACGTTCGGCTGCTGATGCTCACCGCTCGAGGGGGTCTGCCCGACCGCGTGCGCGGGCTCGACGTGGGGGCTGACGACTACGTCGTGAAACCGTTCGCGCTGGCCGAGCTGACCGCCCGGCTTCGGGCGCTGTTGCGTCGCGACGTGCGGGGGACGTCGTCGGTGCTGCGCGTCGGTGACGTCACCCTCGATGCCGCACGCCAGCTCGCGCACCGCGGCAGACGCGAGCTTTCGTTGACGCTCAAGGAGTTTGCGGTCCTGCGTTACCTCATGACGCGGCCCGACCACGTGGTGTCGTCGGAGGAGCTGCTCGAGCACGTGTGGGACGAGAACGCCGACCCCTTCACCCAGACCGTGCGGGTCACGGTGGGCACGCTGCGACGCAAGCTGTCGGTCGACGACGAGCCGCCGATGATCGAGACGGTGATCGGGCGCGGCTACCGGCTGCGGGCCGACCCCGCTGTCGCCGGGACCGCCTGATGGCAGGGGCGCCGGGGTGGCTGGTGCGCTGGACGGCACGGTTGCCGGCGTGGGCCCGGACCGTGCGGTCACGGCTGGCACTGACCTACTCGGCGCTGCTGTTCGCGGTGGCGGCGCTGCTCGTCGGCGGCCTCTACCTGGCGCTGGCGCAGACGATCGAGGCGAAGCCGCTCGACCCCGTGACAGTGAAGAAGTTTGAGAAGGGCCCGAGCGGAATCGTCAACTACCGCAAGGGAGAGGACTTCCAGGCGGCCGACATCACCGACGTGCAGCAGTACGTCAACTACACGACGCTGCAGACGTTGCGCACGTACTCGTTCATCGCCCTCGGGGTGCTGTTCGTCCTCAGTCTCGTCATCGGCTGGTGGGTGGCCGGTCGCGCCCTGCGCCCGGTGGGGCGCATCACCGCCACGGCCCGTGAGATCTCCGGCACGGATCTGTCGCGGCGGATTGCCGCCGTAGGCCCACAGGACGAGCTGCGCACTCTCGCCGACACCATCGATGGCATGCTCGACCGGCTCGAAGCGGCGTTCACGGCCCAACGCGACCTCGTCGACGACGTGTCGCACGAGCTGCGCAACCCGGTCGCCGTCGTGCAGGCGAACCTCGACGCCGTGCTGTCGCGTGACGACGTGACCGCCGATGAGAGGGCGCAGGCTGCCGCCGTGGTGGGACGCGCGACGGCTCGCATGGGCCGGCTCGTGGAGGACCTGCTCGCCACCGCGCGGGTGCGGTCCGGGGCGTTCGTCGAGCGTGAGGTCGACCTGTCGGCGCTGGCGCGCGAGTCGGCCGAGGAGTTCCGGCTGCTCGGCTCGTCGCGCGGGCTGCGGTTGACGCTGCGGCTGGCGCCGGGGCCGAGGGTCATCGCCGATGCGGAGGCGCTCACCCGCGCCCTGGACAACCTGCTGTCGAATGCCGTGCGGCTGGCGCCCGGGGGCAGCGAGGTCACCGTGGCGTCGGGGTCGCAGGCCGGTTGGGCCTGGGTGGCCGTGCGCGACGAGGGACCGGGCATCGACCCGGTCGACCACGAGCGTGTCTTCGACCGGTTTCGCCGCACCGGGCCGTCGGAGGGCAACGGTGACGGGCACGGGCTAGGTCTTGCGATCGCCCGGCAGGTGGTCGAGTCGCACGAGGGCCGCATCGCGTTGTTCAGCGAGCCGCGGGTCGGCAGCACGTTCGTCATCTGGCTGCCCGACCGAGCCATCAATGGTCCCGCCGAGCGCGACCGCCGGCCGCCCGACACCGACCCCCTCGGCCGCCGCTGACCTTCGGGCGCTTCCCGCAAAACGGGGGTTGCGTGCACAAAACGGGTGGTTCTGGTGCCCGTTTCACGTCAGCAACCCCCGGTTTGCGCGTCAGCCCACCGCTGGGGTCGGCGTGCGCTCGGCCAGCCGGGCGAAGGTGTGCAGCTGGTGGCGCATCATCAGCAGGTCACCCCAGGGGAGAAGTGCGTTGGACGCCCGCCCCAGTGGGCTGCGCCGACGTTCGAACGCCAGCATCGCGACCAGCCGTGACGTGCCTACGTCGGCCGGCGTCACGGCATACGTGACCCACCCGGCGCCGAACACGCGTTGCGGCCCACCCGGTTTCATCGACAACGTCAGCTGCTCACTCGCCACGAAGTCCTCGAGCCGGAAGATGGTCATGAAGTCCTGCCCGAGGCGGAGGTCGGTGAGCGCCGGCGTCAGCGTGCGCGGGCTCCGGCGGCCCCAGTTGTCGACCCAGTCGTAGGAGTAGGGCGCGACCCGGAGCTGGCACAGCCACGGCCACACGCGCTCCGGCGGGGCCTCCACGTCAACGCCCCGCGCCATCCGCAGCCCGCCGGGTTTGGCGGCGTCGTCACAGCGGTAGCGACGCCCCCACTCGGCCTCGGTAACACCCCACGCCATCGGCACCCCCGGCAAACCGGCCATGGATCTAGCCTTGCACGACCCGAGCCCTGGACCCGCCGGGTGAGCACGTACAGGGTCTCCGCATTGCGAACCTGGGTTGCGCATCTACGAAACCCAGGTTCGCATTCGTGACCACCTCTCCATCGAGGTCGTGCTCGATGGTGAGCCGAGGTGCGGGTGAGGTGATCGACGCCCCCGGCCACATCGGTCCTGCAGTTTCACCCGGGGGCGGCGCCCGGCTTACCCTTGGAGCACCATGACCAGCACCACCGGCCAATCCGTGTTCCCCCAGCTCGAGCCGCTCCTCGAGCAGGTCAGCAAACCCATCCAGTACGTCGGCGGCGAGCTCAACTCGACCGTCAAGGACTGGAACGTCGGCGGCCACGGCCCCGGCGGCGAGGAGCTCACGACGCGCTGGGCGCTGATGTACCCCGACGCCTACGAGGTCGGCGTCCCCAACCAGGGCGTCATGATCCTTTACGAAGTGCTCAACGAGCGTGCCGACGCCCTCGCCGAGCGCACGTATGCCGTGTGGCCCGACCTCGAGGCGCTCATGCGCGAGCACGCGGTGCCGCAGTTCACCGTCGACGCGCACCGGAGCGTTCGCGACTTCGATGTGTTCGGGCTGTCGTTCTCGACCGAGCTCGGCTACACGAACATGCTCACGGCGCTCGACCTGGCGGGGATTCCCTTGCACGCCAAGGATCGCAGCGACGACGACCCCATCGTTGTCGCGGGCGGCCACGCGGCGTTCAACCCCGAACCGATCGCCGACTTCCTCGACGCCGCGATCGTGGGCGACGGTGAGGAGGCGGTCCTGGCCGTCACCGACATCGTGGGGGAGTGGAAGAGCGAGGGTATGCCGGGTGGTCGCCGTGAGCTGCTGCTGCGCCTCGCGCGCACCGGCGGCGTCTACGTGCCCTCCCTCTACGACGTGTCGTACCTGCCCGACGGACGGATCAAGCGCGTCGCGCCGCGCGCCGACGCGACCGGTGTGCCGTGGCGGGTCGCCAAGCACACGGTGATGGACCTCGACGAGTGGCCCTACCCGAAGCAGCCGCTCGTGCCGCTGGCCGAGTCGGTGCACGAGCGCATGTCCGTGGAGATCTTCCGTGGGTGCACCCGCGGCTGCCGGTTCTGCCAGGCGGGGATGATCACCCGCCCGGTCCGGGAGCGGTCGATCACCGGCATTGGTGAGATGGTCGAAAAAGGTTTGGCCGCAACGGGATTCGAGGAGGTCGGCCTGCTCTCGCTGTCGAGTGCCGACCACTCGGAGATCGCCGACATCACCAAGGGCCTCGCCGACCGTTACGACGGCACGCAGACCGGTCTGTCGCTGCCGTCGACCCGTGTCGACGCGTTCAACATCGACCTCGCCAACGAGCTGACCCGCAACGGCCGCCGATCCGGCCTGACCTTCGCACCCGAGGGCGGCAGCGAGCGAATTCGCAAGGTCATCAACAAGATGGTGTCCGAGCAGGACCTGATCGACACCGTCACCGCGGCCTACTCCGCCGGCTGGCGCCAGGTGAAGCTCTACTTCATGTGCGGCCTGCCCACCGAGACCGACGACGACGTGCTCCAGATCGCCGAGCTCGCCAAGAAGGTCATCGAGACCGGCCGCCAGGTGAGCGGTCGTCGGGACATCCGCTGCACCGTGTCGATCGGTGGCTTCGTGCCCAAGCCGCACACGCCGTTCCAGTGGTGCGGGCAGCTCGGGGCCGACGAGACCGACGCCCGGCTCGAGAAGCTGCGTGAGGCGATCCGGTCGGACCGCCGGTATGGCTCGTCCATCGGATTCCGTTACCACGACGGCAAACCCGGCATCGTCGAAGGCCTGCTGTCGCGTGGCGACCGCCGCGTCGGCCGGGTCATCGAGCAGGTGTGGCGCGACGGTGGCCGGTTCGACGGGTGGAGCGAGCACTTCTCGTTCGAGCGCTGGATGAGCGCCGCCGAGACCGCGTTGGCCGACGAGCCGGTCGACGTCGCCTGGTACACCACGCGCGAGCGCGGCGAGACCGAAGTGCTGCCCTGGGACCACATCGACTCGGGCCTCGACAAGGAGTGGCTCTGGGCGGACTGGCAGGACGCCCTCGACGAGATCGAGGTCGACGACTGCCGGTGGACCCCGTGCTTCGACTGTGGGGTGTGTCCGCAGATGGGCACGGAGATCGAGATCGGCCCGACCGGCAAGACGCTGCTGCCCCTCACGGTGCTGGGCTCCGGCCGCGAGCGGATGCTCGAGACCACCGGCCACCAGCACTGAGCGCGTCGGCGTGAACGCCCGGCCGAGCGGAACGGCCGCGGCGATGCGACCGTTGGTGGGTAAGGACGGCTACCGCAGCCGGTCCCCGCTGACCAGGGAGGGTCACCATGGGTTTCCTCGACCGACTTCTCGGACGCTCGCCCAAGCCGATGAACACCACCCCCTCAGGTGGGTATGCCGCGGGGGCGGCCCCCGCGGCATACGGCGCCTCACAGGGGCAACCGGTGAGCGAGGACCAGGCGGTCGCGCGCTACCGCTACCTGCTGCGGACCGCACGGCCGGAGCAGCTCGAGCAGATCCACGCCGAGGCGTTCGCGCGGCTGACGCCGCAGCAGCGTCAGCAGTTGCTCCAGGAGCTGTCGAGCTCGGCACCGGCGGGGGAGCAACCGACCTCCGACAACCCCCAGGACCTCGCGCGCGCGGCCACGCGCGCCGAGATGCGCCAGCCGGGCTACCTGCAGAACACGTTCAGCCGCGGCTCGTTCGCCGGCGGGATGGGTGGCACGGTCATGGGGTCGATGATGGGCACCATCGCCGGGTTCGTCATTGGCTCGGCCATCGCGAACATGCTGTTCGACGGGTACGCCGACTCACCCGAGGCCCAGGAGTCGGGTGACCCCGGCCCGTCCGACGATGGCTCGTCCGGCGATGGCTCGTCCGGCGACGGCTCGGGAGCGGACGGCGGTGATGCCGGTGGCGACACCGGCGACAGCGGAACCGACTACGCCGGTGACGGCGGCGGCGACTGGGGCGGCGGCAGCGACTTCGGCGGCGGTGACTTCGGTGGTGGGGGCGACTTCGGTGGGGGCTTCGACGGCGGCTTCTAGTGGTTCCCATGGAACTCACAGGAAAGTCATGACATCCGTCATCGGAGCCACCCGGGGGAGCGGTGTGCAATTGCTTCAGCGGTCGAACTCCTCCTGACCGCACCCGGCACTGGACTCCCTTCATCCCCTGCCGGATCCGGACGCTCGTGCGGAGAGCAACCGGACCCGCGCCGCCCGCGCCAGGCTCACGCCAGGACGCGGGCGGCGCCGTCTTTCCCGGCCCCATGGGGCAGTGGCCGCGCGCGGGGGCAGGGGTGTGCCGCCCGCTCACCTAGGCTGACCGCCATGGGTGAGGGGACGGCATACCTCTGTCGGGAGGTGGGCGAGGGCGACCTGGGCGACCTCGCGCGGATGCGCACCGACTGGACCGTCGCCCAGGGCGGCGAACCGGCGGATGGGTTCGAGGACGAGTTCCGCGCCTGGTGGGAGCGCGAGTCTGGCCACCGACGGACCTGGGTCGCGCTCGACGCGGGCGGGACCGCGGTGGGCATGGTCAACCTCATGGTGTTCGAGCGCATGCCGCGACCCGGACGGGACGCCGGGCGCTGGGCCTACGTCGCCAACGTGTGGGTCGACGAGGCCCACCGCCGCCGTGGCGTGGGCAGGTTGCTCATGACCGCCGTGGTCGACTGGTCCCGCGCCGAGCGGATGGTGCGAATCGTCCTCAGCCCCAGCGAGATGTCGCTGCCGCTCTACACCTCGCTGGGGTTCCGCCCAGCGGACAACCTCCTGCGCCTGGACCTCTGAAGCACTCCGCCCGCGGGGCGCCTCAGCTCCTGCCAGAGTCAATGGGCATGTCAGAGTCCATCGGCATGCCGGTGTCCATGGACATGCCGGAACTGCGCATCGGTGCGCTGGCGAACCACGGCCGGTGCAGGTCGTAGTAGTGCACGTCCTGCATCTGCTCCATCTCGCGCATCCAGCGGTCGCGGTCCTCGCTCGGCATGTCCCTGCGCTCGCCCTCGCGGGCCTCGGCCTCGCTGCGGAAGGACACCGTCTCGGTGAACCAGCCGTCGGGCTCCATGGCAATGGTGCCGCCGATGATCTCGGGGCGTTGCTCGTGCATGACGTCCATCGGACCTGACATCAGCGACCGGAACCGCTCCGGGTCGGCGACGCGGCCCTGGATCACCTGCACGAAGCCCGCGTCGTCGGACCCGCCGTCGAGGAACATCATCGCGTCGTCGCAGTCGTGGAAGGTCGCGGGCCCGTCGAAGCACTGCTCCATCCGGCTCCACCACTCGCCCTGCTCGGGCTTGGCGGAGTTGCGGGCGGCCGCCTCGCGGCTCTCGAACCGCACCACGCCCATGAACTCGTCGTCGTCGGTGATGCCGTAGGTACCGCCCAGCCAACCCTGCGCGGTCGCCCCCATCTGGTCGCGCCACTCGTCGGAGAGGCGACGCATCTCGTCGGCGTCACGGCACTTGCCCTGGATGATCTGGATGAACACTGCTCAGCCCTCCACGCTCGGAAAGGCCACATCCGCTGAAGTGGTCAACTCTCCACCGTACGCCGGTGCCCGCCCCCGGTCACCGGCCCAGATCGGTCCGTGCGCCGAGCGGTATGCCGTCCGACGGGGTCGCGCGACCGTCACCGGTGCGCGTCCGACCTTCGTCGCCGGTCAATAGGTTGACAGTCTGACTAGATTGGCACATGATCTAGCCATGGCGACGGAGGAGGTGTGGCCCAGCGACTGGCTGCGCGGCGTCCTCGCCGTCACCGTCCTCGCCGTCCTGCAGCGGGGCGCCGCCCACGGGTACGCCATCGCCGCGGCCCTGTCGGAAGCCGGTCTCGGCACCGTCAAGGGGGGCACGCTCTACCCGCTGCTGGGGCGGCTGGAGACGGCCGGCCACCTCGAGGCGCAGTGGCTGCCCGGCGACGGCGGCCCCGGGCGCAAGGTCTACGTTCTCACCGACTCGGGCCGCCGTCACCTGGCCGACCAGCGCGACCGCTGGGCGGACTTCACCACGCTCACCACAGCCCTGATCGAGGGCGAGACCACGGGGGTACGACGATGACCAACGCACCACGCCACGTGACCGGCCTGCTGGACATGGCGCCGCACGCCGACTCACGCTGGGTCGAGGACTTCGTCGTCGAGCAGCGGCTGCTCGGCGTCCCGGGCGCGCAGATCGGCGACGCCCTCGCGACAGTGGAGGAGCACCTGGTCGCCACCGGCGAGGACGTCACGGAGGCGTTCGGCCCGGCCAAGGCCTACGCCCGCGAGCTGGCCGACAGCGCACCCGCGCGACCCCGCGGCATACCCAGGCGGGTGATGGTCTCCTCGGCCGCGGGCCTCCTTGGGCTGGTCCTGCTGCCCCGCGCGGTGGCGGCCCTGTTGGAGGGCGGCTCGGTCGAGGTGCGGGTGGGCGACCTCGTGGCCCTCGGGCTGCTCGCCGCACTGATGTGGGGGCTGTTCGCGTTCGGCACCCAGGTGCTGCGCGCCCTGGTCGGGTCGCGGCGTCGCGTGCTCCTCGCGGCCCTTGCTCCGGCGCTGCTGGTCGCGGTCATGGTCGGTGTCTTCGCGCTGCTGCGTGCGCCGCTGGTCAGTGTCCCGGCCTGGCTCGTGGGTGGGCTGGGGCTGCTGGCCACGGGCGTGGCCACGTGGCTGAGCGCGGGGGACCCGATCGACCTGGTCGAGTCCCCGGACGGCCGGACCCTGGGGACGCGGCGCACGGCCCGCTGGACCAACCTCGCGCTCTTCCCTGTCCTGACCGTGCTCATGTGCGTCCTCACCTGGGTCACCTGGGCCTCGAGCTGACCGACCCGGCGCCGGCCGTACGCTTGGCGCCCATGGCACGACAGCGCGTCCCCGAAGGCCCACCACCGGTTCCGGCGGTGCAGAAGCTGCGGGTCCGCTACGCCAAGCGCGGACGTCTGCGGTTCTCCTCGACCCGCGACTTCCAGCGGGCGCTCGAGCGGGCGCTGCGCCGCGCGGGGGTGCCGATGGCCTTCTCGGCGGGCTTCCACCCGCACCCGAAGATCAGCTACGCCAACGCCGCGCCGACCGGCACCGCGAGCGAGGCGGAGTACTTCGAGATCTCGGTGACCGAGCGGGTCGACCCCGAGTCGGTGCGCGCGGCCCTCGACGAGGCGCTCCCGGATGGCCTCGACGTGCTCGAGGTCGTGGAGGCGGCGCCCGGGGCGCTTGCCGACCGGCTCCAGGCGAGCGACTGGGTCATGGAGTTCGCCGGTATGCCGCCTGCTCACCTCCAGGAGGCCGTCACCACCCTGCTGGGCCGGGACCGCGCCGAGGTGACCCGGATGTTCAAGACCGGTCCCAAGACCTTCGACGTGCGCTCGGCCGTCGTGTCCGCGCGGGTCGAGCCTGCGGCGGAACCCGACTGTGCGATACTGCGGGTGGTCGTACGGCACACCACACCGGCTGTACGCCCCGACGACGTACTGACCGCGCTGCGAGCAGTGGCGGAGCTGGCACCACCGACACCACCCCTGGTGACTCGACTGGCGCAGGGCCCGCTCCAGACCGCAACCGCGAGGGTGGCTGACCCACTGGCTGCCGACCTGCACGACGACGGCGCCTGAGGCGGTGCCGCGCACCCGCGCGAGCTGCACCAGGCGTAGCCAACCGACTTCCGTGTCGAGGGCAACCGCCACCGACACGACCCAGCAAGACCGCGCACCACGTGGCCGATGGAAGTCCACCAGGACTTCGGTGTGGCCCTCGACTCGTGGGTGACGGAAGGACGCCGGATGGCATCCAACGAAGACCTGTTCACCGCCCCCGAAGGCAACGAACCCACCGCTCCCGCTGGCCAGACGCCGGCTGACGCCTCGGCAGGCACCCCTGCCGGGGCGTCCGCGCAGGACGGCACCGACGCTGCGGCCCCGGCGAAGAAGACCGCCAAGCGGGCAGCGAAGAAGACCACGGCCAAGCGCGCCACCAGGAAGGCCGCCGCGGCCCCCACCGCCGACGAGGGCGCTGCACCGGAAGCCGCGCCCACCGAGCAGAGCGCCGACACCGCGACGGACGACGCGCCAGCCAAGGCGGCGAAGAAGACCGCGAAGAAGGCCACCAAGGCGGCCAAGAAGACCACCGCCACGCGGAGCCGGAAGAAGGCCGCCGCCTCGGAGACCGACGCCGCCGCCGGCGAGTCCGCCTCGGCGGAGTCGACCGAGCCGAGCGCCGGGCCCAGCACCGCGGACAGCCCCGCGCCGGAGGCCCAGGCCGCTGCGGCAGCAGCCCCCGGTTTCGGCCTCGTCTTCCAGGCCCCCGACCCCGAGGCGGCGGCGCCGGCCCGGCGCCGCACCCGCAAGAAGGCCGAGCCGGCCCCCGATGCCGACCCGGCGAGCGGCGACGAGACGCCCACGGGCGGTGCCAGGTCCAAGGGCAGGGCGAAGGCCACCACTGACGCCACCGACACCACGGGAGCCGAGCAGGGCGAGGGTGGTGACGCCGACCAGCAGTCCGCCGAGGAGCAGGGCGAGGGCGGCCGTCGCCGGCGCCGCCGTGGCGGCAAGGGCCGTGGCCGGGGTCGCGGTCAGGACACCGACGGCGCCGAGCAGGATGCCAAGGCCTCGGGCGAGTCCGGTGACGACGCCGACGACTCGGGTCAGGACGCCGAGGGCAGCCAGGACCAGGGCGCCGAGGACGAGGGCGGCAGCTCGAGCAGCCGTCGCCGTCGTCGCCGCCGCCGCAGCGGCTCGGCCACCGATGGCGACGACCCGCCCGGCACCGTGACCAAGGTGCGGGAGTCGCGCCGCGACGAGCCTCAGAGCGTCAAGGGCTCGACCCGGCTCGAGGCCAAGAAGCAGCGCCGCCGCGAGGGCCGCGAGGCCGGGCGTCGCCGCACCGTCATCACCGAGGCCGAGTTCCTCGCCCGCCGTGAGGCCGTCGAGCGCGTCATGGTGGTCCGCGAGCGCGACGGCAAGACCCAGATCGGCGTCCTCGAGGACGACGTGCTCGTCGAGCACTACGTCTCCCGCGAGACGAACGCCTCGATGGCGGGCAACGTCTACCTCGGCCGCGTCCAGAACGTGCTGCCCTCCATGGAGGCGGCGTTCGTCGACATCGGCAAGGGCCGCAACGCCGTGCTCTACGCCGGTGAGGTCAACTGGGACGCCGCCGGTCTGGAGGCGAACCAGCCCAAGCGCATCGAGAACGCGCTCAAGTCCGGCGACACCGTCCTGGTGCAGGTCACCAAGGACCCGATCGGCCACAAGGGCGCCCGGCTCACCAGCCAGATCAGCCTGCCCGGCCGTTACCTGGTCTACGTGCCCGAGGGCTCGATGACCGGCATCAGCCGCAAGCTCCCGGACACCGAGCGCTGGCGGCTCAAGGGCATCCTCAAGGAGGTCGTGCCCGACTCCGCCGGCGTCATCGTCCGCACCGCGGCCGAGGGTGCCAGCGAGGAGGAGCTGCGCGCCGACGTGGAGCGGCTCACCAAGACCTGGGAGAAGATCCAGTCCAAGGCCGAGTCCAAGAGCAAGGCCAAGGGTGGAGCCCCGGCCCTCGTGCACGGCGAGCCCGACCTGACCGTCCGGGTCATCCGGGACGTGTTCAACGAGGACTTCAGCAAGCTCGTCGTCGCCGGTGACAAGGCATGGACCGAGGTCAGTGACTACCTCGGCGACGTCGCTCCGGACCTGGCCGAGCGGCTGGAGAAGTGGACCGGCACCGAGGACCTCTTCACCCGCTACCGGGTCGACGAGCAGATCGCCAAGGCCATGGACCGCAAGGTCTGGCTGCCGTCGGGTGGCTCGCTGGTCATCGACCGCACCGAGGCCATGACGGTCATCGACGTCAACACCGGCAAGTTCGTCGGCTCCGGCGGCAACCTCGAGGAGACCGTCACCAAGAACAACATCGAGGCGGCCGAGGAGATCGTCCGCCAGCTCCGGCTGCGCGACATCGGCGGCATCATCGTCATCGACTTCATCGACATGGTGCTGGAGTCCAACCGCGACCTCGTCGTCCGGCGCCTGCTCGAGTGCCTCGGTCGCGACCGCACCAAGCACCAGGTCGCCGAGGTCACCTCGCTCGGGCTCGTGCAGATGACCCGCAAGCGGGTCGGGTCGGGCCTCATCGAGGTCTTCTCCGAGACCTGCGACAAGTGCGGTGGCCGCGGCATCATCGTCCACGACCACCCGGTCGAGAAGTCCGGCAACGGCGGCAACGACAACAGCGGTGGCTCCGGCAACGGTGGCAGCTCCAGTGGCAGCTCGCGCAGCGGTGGCCGCGGCCGTCGCGGCAAGGGCGGCTCGAGCCAGCCGGCCGAGCAGCCGCAACCGGTCCACCACGGCGGGCCCACGCCCGCGCAGATCGCAGCTGCCGCCCACGCCGCGGCGCTGAAGTCGTCCGAGCACCACGACGCCGACGAGGCGCCGCTCGAGCCGGCTGGCCAGGACGACCCGGTCGTCGAGGTCCACGAGGCCAGCGACCAGGAGGTCCCCACCCGCGCCCTCGGCGAGGTCCGGCCGACCCCCGCGGAGCAGGAGACGCCGCTGGTCGCCCCGAACGACGAGACCGCGCTCGCGGGCAGCGCCCAGGACGAGCCCGTGCTGGAGACCCAGCCGGCGCCTGCCGTCCCGGTCGTGAGCGAGCCGGTCGTGGCCGAGCCGCCTGCCCCGCGCCGCCGCAAGCGTGGCCGGGTCGTGGCCCCCGCCGGGCCGCCGCGTGCCGCGGCCGGCGACAGCCCGAGCGACACCCACACCGACACCGCTGTCGACCACCACACCGAGGCGACGTCCGAGCAGGACTGAGCCACGCGGCATACCCGCTCGTGAGGGGTCCCGGCCAGGCACGGATCGCCGGTTTGGTCGGGGCCCACCACGGCCGGTAGCATTGCCCCTTGGTGCGCCCACCGTCCGGCGTCCGTCGCGCGAGCCCGCTCGCAGACGGGTAGCTGCCGGCCGGTCCAGACAGAGAGCGCGTGCCGATCTGAATCAGAAAGAGAGTTACCCGTGTACGCGATCGTTCGCGCAGGTGGCCGTCAGGAGAAGGTCGCCGTCGGTGATGTCCTCATCGTCGACAAGGTGTCCGCCAAGGAGGGCGACAGCATCACGCTGACCCCGCTCCTGGTCGTCGACGGCTCGACCGTGACCAGCGATGCCGACAAGCTCGCCAAGGTCAGTGTCAAGGCCGAGGTGGTCAAGCCCGCGAAGGGCCCGAAGATCACCATCATGAAGTACAAGAACAAGACCGGCTACCGCAAGCGCCAGGGTCACCGCCAGCACCTGACCCAGGTCAAGATCACCGCGATCGACGCCTGAGCGTCCCCCGAACTTTCCGAAAGACAGGTACACGAGATGGCACACAAGAAGGGTGCGTCCTCGACCCGCAACGGTCGTGACTCCAACGCACAGCGACTCGGCGTGAAGCGCTTCGGCGGCCAGTTCGTCAAGGCCGGCGAGATCCTCGTCCGCCAGCGCGGCACGCACTTCCACCCCGGCGACGGCGTCGGCCGTGGCGGTGACGACACGCTGTTCGCGCTCGTCGAGGGCAACGTCGAGTTCGGCACCAAGCGCCGGCGCAACGTCGTCAACATCGTCCCGGCGCAGACCGCGGACGCCAGCTGACCTTGTGAGGTATGCCGGGTGGTCACCACCTGGCACACCGCACCGAAGGGGGCGGGCCGACACCGGCCCGCCCCCTTCGCGTCCGCCCCACCCGCCCCAGCTTTTCCGCGTCATGCGGGAAAGCGAGCTTCACTCGGGACACTGAACCGAGCGAACCTCACCTTTCCCGAGTGAAGTAGCGGCCGGCGCACCCGTCGTCCGCCCCATCGAAAGAGGCACATCATGACCACCTTCGTCGACCGGGTGGTGCTGCACGTCACCGCCGGCAGCGGGGGCCACGGCGTCGCCTCGGTCAAGCGCGAGAAGTTCAAGCCGCTCGGTGGTCCCGACGGCGGCAACGGCGGGCGCGGCGGTGACGTGATCCTGCGGGTCGACCCCAGCGCCACCACACTGCTGGACTACCACCGCCACCCGCACCGCACCGCCAAGAACGGCGCCCCTGGCGCGGGCGACGAGCGCAACGGCGCCGACGGCGCCGACCTGGTGCTGGCCGTGCCCGAGGGCACGGTCGTCACCGACGCCTCCGGTGAGGTGCTGGCCGACCTCGTCGGGCCGGGCGCCGAGTACGTCGCTGCCCGCGGTGGCCGGGGCGGACTCGGCAACAAGGCCCTCGCCTCGCCGCGCCGCAAGGCACCAGGCTTCGCCCTCCTCGGCGAGCCCGGGGAGTCGGTCGACATCGTGCTCGAGCTCAAGTCGCTCGCCGACGTCGCGCTCATCGGCTTCCCCTCGGCGGGCAAGTCCTCGCTGGTGTCCGTGCTGTCGGCGGCCAAGCCGAAGATCGCCGACTACCCGTTCACCACCCTCGTGCCCAACCTCGGTGTCGTGCAGGCCGGAGACGTGCGGTTCACCGTCGCCGACGTGCCCGGCCTTATCCCCGGCGCGAGCCAGGGCAAGGGCCTCGGGCTGGAGTTCCTGCGCCACGTCGAGCGCTGCTCGGTGCTCGTCCACGTCATCGACTGCGCCACCCTGGAGCCGGGCCGCGACCCCATGACCGACCTCGAGGTGATCGAGGCGGAGCTGGCCGAGTACGTGCCCGACGCCAACCTCGGCGGCCGCCCGCTGTCCGAGCGTACCCGCATGGTCGTGCTCAACAAGGCCGACGTGCCCGAGGCGCGCGAGCTGGCCGAGCTGGTCAAGCCGGACCTCGAGGCGCGCGGTCTGGAGGTGTTCATCGTGTCGGCGGTGGCCCACACCGGGCTGCGCGAGCTGACCTTCGCCATGGCCCGCCACGTCGAGCAGGCGCGCGAGGAGCTCGCGGCCGAGGTGGCCGTCCCGCAGCGAGTCGTGGTGCGCCCCAAGGGAGTTGACGACAGCGGCTTCCGCGTCGTGCGCGAGGACACTCCCGAGGGCGAGGTCTTCCGCGTCGAGGGCGAACGCCCCACGCGCTGGGTGCGCCAGACCGACTTCAGCAACGACGAGGCCGTGGGCTACCTCGCCGACCGCCTCAACCGCCTCGGTGTCGAGGAGGCGCTCTTCGCCGCCGGTGCGGTCGCCGGTGCGACCGTCGTCATCGGCCCCAAGGACAACTCCGTCGTCTTCGACTGGGAGCCCACCCTCGCCACCGGCGCCGAGCTGCTCGGCGCCCGCGGCACCGACCTGCGCCTCGAGGAGGCGTCGCGCCCCACCCGTGGGGAGAAGCGTGAGGAGTATGCCGCGCGGCGGGCCGCCAAGTCGGCCGCCCGCGACGAGCTCGCGGCCGAGCGCAAGGCGGGTCACTGGGCCACGGCTCGCGACGAGGACGACGACGAGTGACGGCGCGGGCATGAGCGCTGCGACCGACCACCGGCGGGCGGTCGCGCAGGCGAGCCGCCTCGTCGTCAAGGTCGGTTCGTCGTCGCTGACCTCGCCGGGCGGCGGGTCCCTGGACGAGGGCCGTCTTGTCGCACTCGTCGACGAGCTCGCCAAGCGGCGGCTCGCCGGCCAGCAGGTGGTCCTGGTGTCCTCCGGTGCCATCGCCGCAGGGATCGCCCCGCTCGGACTGACCCGTCGCCCCTGGGACCTCGCGACCCAACAGGCGGCGGCCAGCGTCGGGCAGGGAGCCCTCGTCGCGGCATACCAACGCGCGTTTGGCGCCCACGGGCTCACGGTGGGCCAAGTCCTGCTGACCGCTGACGACGTGACCCGGCGGTCGCACTACACCAACGCGCGACGCACCCTCGACCGGTTGCTCGAGCTCGACATCGTGCCGATCGTCAACGAGAACGACACGGTGGCGACGCAGGAGATCCGGTTCGGCGACAACGACCGGCTGGCCGCGCTCGTGGCACACCTCGTGCACGCCGACGGGCTGCTGTTGCTCACCGACGTCGACGCTCTCTACGACGGCCCGCCCTCCAAGCCCGGCACCTCGCGCGTGCCGCTCGTGGTCGGCGGTGCCGGCCTCGACGCGGTCACCATCGGCGGCACGGGCTCGCAGGTCGGTTCCGGTGGCATGGTCACCAAGGTGGAGGCGGCCACGATCGCCAACGCCGCCGGCATACCAACCGTCCTCACCAGTGCCGACCGGGTGGGTGCCGCGCTCGAAGGCGCTGACGTGGGAACGGTTTTCGTGCCGGGGAAGTCGCGCGCCGGGTCCAAGCGGCTGTCGCGCAAGCTGTGGCTCGCGCACGCGACCACCCCGCGCGGTCGGCTGGTCCTCGACGACGGCGCCGTGCGTGCGGTGACGGAGCGGCGCAAGTCGCTGCTGCCCGCGGGGGTCGTGGCGGTCGAGGGGACGTTCGTCGACGGCGACCCGGTGGACCTGTGCGCAGCCGACGGGCGGGTCGTGGCGCGTGGGCTCGTCAACTACACCTCCGCCGAGCTGCCCGGCATGCTCGGCCACTCCACCCACGAGCTGGCTCGCGACCTGGGCCCGGAGTACGAGCGCGAGCTCGTCCACCGCGACGACCTCGTCCTGCTCTGACGTCCGCGCCTGCGGCGCCGCAGGTATGCCGCGTGGGTCAGGACGTGGGTTGGATGAGCATGTCGCCGGTGGAGCCGTCGACGACGGCCCGGGGGCCGAGTGGCTGTTGCAGCCGCAGGACCACCGCACGGGGTCCCGTCACCCGGGGGCAGCCGAGCTGCGCCGCGTGCGGTGCCCGGCGCACCGGGGTCACCCGCACGTAGACGCGGTCCGCGGTCTCACTCGCCGTGGCCGTGTAGTCGACGCGGCACGGGCCGGGCAGCAGCGGAGCGCCGGCGAAGTCGACACGCAGCTCGGTGCCGCGGGACTGGTATGTGTCGAGCGGCTGCCCCGCACGGTCGCTCGCGGCCGGGGCCACGGTCGGGGACGTGGTGGAGCACCCGGCCAGCGCCACCGCGACGACGAGGGCGGCGACGACGGACAGGGCACCACGCGGCATACGCCCATGATCGCGCACCCAGCCGTCGCCCGCCGTGCCGTCGCGTCACCGCCAGAGCTCGCCCACGGAGCCTGCGGCCAGCTCGCGGCCCTGGTCGTAGCCTCCCCGGGCCGCCCGCCCGCGCGTGGCGGGGTCGAGCGCGTTCGCGTCGAAGACGTCACCGGCCCTGGCGTCGGGGAAGACGGTCGCGACGCGGCTGCCGCCGGCCTCGAGCTCAGCGACCTGGGTCGCGAGGTCCATGCCCCAGTCGTCGGGCATGCGCGAGCGGCCACCGAACGGCGAGAGGACGAGCACCCGGTCGCTGCCGGCGGCCAGGTCGGCGTTCTCGCTGCGACGGTAGCCGCCGTTCAGGTAGCGACGCCCGCCGATGCGGTAAGGCGTCATGGCCGAGGTGCTGGCAGCGACGGCGTCGACCAGCTCGACGCCGCTGTCGCGGTCGAAGACGACCGGTTCACCGGTGTGCGCGTCGACGGCCGTGATGAGGATGCGTTGCTCCGGCCAGTCGTGGCTGGGCAGTCGCGCGGCCACCACCTCGCGCCAGCGCACGGCGTCGGCGCCGCCTGAGGTGTCGCGCTCGAGCGCGGCGGCACCCATGCGGCGGCGCATGTCGGCGGGGTCGGTCGCGGTGGCGATGACGGCGTTCGACCAGTCGAGGTAGGCCGGTCCGGACGGCTGGGGTGACCGCGGCCGGGTCGTCGCGGTGGGGCCCTCGGGCGCCGGCCGTCGCGGCTCGGTGAGCACGGCGGCATACAGCTCGCTCGGGGTGAGGTGGCTGGTGACCGCCGCGGCGACCGTCGACCCCGCCGAGGTGCCGATGATGACGTCGGCAGAGGTGACGTCGAGGCCGGCCTCGAACAGGCCGGCGATCAGGCCGATCTGCCACGCGTTGCCAGCGGCGCCACCGCCAGCGAGGACCAGAGCGCGAGAGTGGTTGTGGGACAAGGGATCTGAGTTCATGGGAGGGCCTCTCGGAGAATGTCGCGGCGCTCCCGTGGCGACTATCTCCGACGCCGGATCGTGGACTGCGGGGGAGCACCCTGTGCGGACGCTGCGGACATGGGGCTCACCTCCCGACGGTCGATCACGATCGCAGGGACGCTAGCACGGGGCGCGAGGCACATGCCTGTGGAGGTATGCCGCGTGCTTCAGACCTTCGGGGGCTCGTAGGCCCGCCCTTCGTAGCCGCGGCTGCACGGGCCACGCGCGGTCCAGCGGGTGACGTCAGCGCAGGCGGGTGACCTCGAACTGCATCCGCGGGTGGGCGATGGCCTCCTGCGACTGCACCAGCTGGAGCTCACGCTCACCGGAGTCGAGGGTGGTCTGCAGCAGGTCGAACACGCTCGACGCGGTGCGGCCCAACGCGACCCCCGGGTCGCCGGTCTCGAGCAGGTGTGCCGTGAACAGCGCGGCCGTCACATCGCCAGAACCGTTGGCCTTCATGGGAAGGCGCGGTGTCTGCACGATCCATGCGCCGTCTCCGGTGACCGCCATCATCTCGATCGTGTCCGTCGGGGCGTCGGGTCGCTCGACGCTCGTCACGAGCACCGTCGACGGGCCCATCGCCCGGGCCAGCTCGACCGACTCGAGCGTCTCCTCCAGGGTGCGCGGCTCGGTGCCGGTGAGGAAGCCGAGCTCGAACTGGTTCGGCGTGATGAGGTCCGCGGCCGGCACGACCTTCTCGCGCAGCAGCACTGGGATAGCCGGGTGGACGAAGCACCCCGACTTCGCGTTCCCCATCACCGGGTCGCAGGCGTAGATGGCAGCGGGGTTGGCCTCCTTGACCCGCGCCACCGTGTCGAGGATGACGTCGCCGATCTCCTCGCCGCCCTGGTACCCCGACAGCACCGCGTCGATCTTCGGGAACGCGCCCCGCTCCTCGACGCCCTGGATCACGGCACGCACGTCGTCGGCCGGCAGCAACGGGCCACGCCACTCGCCGTACCCCGTGTGGTTGGAGAACACCACCGTGTAGACCGGCCACACCTCGACACCCAAGCGCTGCAACGGAAAGACGGCCGCCGAGTTGCCGACGTGGCCGTACGCGACGGAGGACTGGATCGACAGGATGTTCACCGGTTCATTCAACCAGCCGACCCGCCCGCTGGACGGGCGTGGGGGAGCCGGGGACGGCGGCATACCCTTGGGGAATGGCTGAGATCGACACCGCCGCCCGCGAGCAGGTGGCGACCGCCGCACGTGCCTCGCGCGTGGCCGCCCGGCGCCTCGCGCTGTTGTCGCGCGCCGACAAGGACACCGCGCTGCACGCCATGGCCGAGGCCCTCGAGGCTGCCGCTCCGACGATCGTCGCCGCCAACGAGGAGGACCTCGCCCGCGGACGGGACGGGGGTATGCCGGGTGGCCTGCTCGACCGGCTCGCCCTCGACGAGCGGCGGGTCGCCGCCGTCGCGGCGGCGCTGCGCGACATCGCGGGCCTGCCCGACCCGGTCGGTGAGGTGGTACGTGGCTCCACGCTCGCCAACGGCTTGCAGATCCGGCAGGTGCGGGTGCCGATGGGTGTCGTCGGGATGGTCTACGAGGCCCGCCCCAACGTCACCGTCGATGCGGCCGGGCTTGGGCTCAAATCGGGCAACGCCGTGATCCTGCGTGGCGGGTCGGCGGCCGAGTCGACCAACCGCGCCCTCGTCGACGTGATGCGGGGAGCCCTTGAGGGGCAAGGGATTCCGGCCGACGCGGTCCAGCTGCTCGAGGGCGGGCGGGACGCGGTGCGTGCGCTCCTGACGGCTCGCGGACTGGTCGACCTCATCATCCCGCGTGGGGGAGCGGGCCTGATCCAGACCGTCGTCACCGAGTCGACGGTGCCTGTCATCGAGACCGGTGTCGGCAACGTCCACGTCTACGTCGACGCCGCGGCGGACCTCGACAAGGCGCTGGCGATCGCGGTCAACGCCAAGACCCACCGGCCGAGCGTGTGCAACGCTGCCGAGTCGCTGCTCGTCCACGAGGCTGTGGCGCAGGACTTCCTGCCCAAGGTGCTCGCCGAGCTCTCCGGCGCGGGCGTGGTCCTGCACACCGATGCGGCCTCGGGCGAGGCTGCCGAGGTTGCCGGCATCGCCCACACCGAGGCGACGGACGAGGACTGGGACACCGAGTACCTCGCGCTCGAGATGGCGGTGCGGGTCGTGCCCGATCTCGACACCGCGCTCGACCACATCCGCGAGCACGGCACCGGTCACACCGAGGCGATCGTCACCGAGGACCGTGCGGCGGCCCGCCGGTTCACCGCCGAGGTCGACGCCGCCGCGGTGATGGTCAACGCCTCGACCCGGTTCACCGACGGCGGCGAGTTCGGGTTCGGCGCCGAGATCGGCATCTCCACCCAGAAGCTGCACGCTCGCGGCCCGATGGCCCTGCCCGAGCTGACCACGACCAAGTGGATCGTCGAGGGTGACGGCCAGGTCCGCGCCTGAGGCAACCACGCCGATAGAGGCGACCAGGCGGCACAGGCGACCACGCGGCATACCAGCGCGGTTGAGGCCGGCCGACTTCACACGCGAACTGTGAGCTTCACACGGTCCAGCAACCCGAGCGAAGCCAGCTTTCCCGCTCCACGCGTAAAAGCTGGGGCGCGCGGGGCGAGGGCGGCGTGGGACGCGTCGGGTGGCAGGATGAGCGCCCGTGGAGGGCACTGAGGTCCGCAAGCTGGCGGCGCTGGAGGATGCGCACTGGTGGTATGCCGAGAGGCGTCACCTCCTGGGCGGCATGATCGAGGGCCTCACGCCCGGCAAGGCCCTCGACATCGGGGCGGCCGGCGGCGGCAACACCCGCGTGCTGCGCAGGGCCGGCTGGCAGGTGAGCGCCCTCGAGTACGGCGCGGACGGTGCCCAGGTCGCGGCGGAGCGTGGGCTCGACGTGGTCCGCGGCGACGCGACGGCACTGCCCGTCGCCGACGACTCGCTCGACCTCGTGGTGGCGTTCGACGTCCTCGAGCACATCGTCGACGACGACGCCGCCGTGGCGGAGGTGCTGCGGGCGCTGCGCCCCGACGGCACCTTCCTCATCGCCGTCCCGGCCGACCCGCGGCTGTGGTCCGAGCACGACGTGGCGGTCGACCACGTGCGCCGCTACACCCGCCCGACCCTCACCAGTGTCCTGGAGCGCAACGGTCTCGCCGTCACCTCGATGACGTCGTGGAACGTCCTGCTGCGCCCGGTCGTGGCCCTGCGTCGGCGCACCTCCAGCGGTTCGGATCTCGAGGAGATCCACCCGATCGTCAACGCTGGCCTGAAGGCGATCGTGACGGTGGAGCGCTACCTGCCGGTGAAGGCTATGCCCGGCGTGACTCTGTTCGCGCAGGCTCGTCCGCGCCGCTGACGGCACCCGGCCCGGTGCCGGTCAGGGAGTCGTAGGCGATGAAGTAGGTCGGCCGCGCCTGCAGGTGCGTGTACATGCGCCCGACGTACTCGCCGAGGATCCCAACACACAGCAGCTGCACCGCGCCCACGCCGGCGACCGCCACCACGGTCGAGGTCCAGCCAGGCAGGGTGTGCCCGAGCGCCATCGCGACGAGGGCGTAGAGCAGCAGCCCGAACGCCGCCACACCGCCGAGCAGCCCGAGCCACGTGGCGAACCGCAGCGGCGCCGTCGAGAACCCGGTGACGCTGTCGAGCGACAGCCGGATCATCTTGGCGAGTGGGTACTTGGACGTCCCCGCGGCCCGCTCGTCGCGCCGGTACGTCACGGAGGCCGACGGGAATCCCAGTGCGGGCACGACGAACCGCAGCACCCGGTGCTGCTCCGGCAGGGCGTTGATGGCGTCGACCGTCGCGCGCGACATGAGCCGGTAGTCGCCGGCGTCGACCTGGGCGTGCGTGCCCGACAGGGTGCGGATGACGCGGTAGAACGCCCGCGCGCTCAGCCGTTTGAACGCCGTGTCCGTCGAGCGGTCACCGCGGACGCCGTAGACGACGTCCACCCCCTGCTCGCGGGCGGCGGTGAGCATCGGCGCGATCACCTCGGGCGGGTCCTGCAGGTCGGCGTCGAGGGTGACGACGTAGTCGCCGCGCGCGGTAGCCAGCCCTGCCGAGATGGCCGCCTGGTGGCCGGCGTTGGCGCGCAGCCGCACGACCCGCAGCTGCGGCCAGTCACGGCGCAGTCGTTGCAGGACGACGGGGGACAGGTCGGTGGAGCCGTCGTCGACGGTGATGACCTCGTATGCCGCGTCGAGCCCCTCGGCGACCGGGCGCAGCCGGTCGGCCAGGAGGGGCAGGACGTCCTCCTCGTTGTAGACGGGGATGACGATGCTGAGCTCGACGGGCATCTCGGCGGGCATGGGGTCCAGCGTACGGCGCGGGGCTTGCGCGGCCGGCGCATCCGGGCCCACGCGGGGCACAAAGGTGAGGGCCCCTCGAAGTATGAGTTCGAGGGGCCCTCGGTGCGTAGGTCCTGTCCACCGAGGTGGACCGGTCCTGCGCGGTGTGAGTTCTGGCCGGCCGCCGAAGCGACCTGCCGTCCCTCACGGGTGCGAGTTCGCGCTGCCACCGAGGTGGCTGCGGTCCCTCGCGATGTAAGTGGTCCGGCCACCGAGGTGGTCGATCCGCTCACGGTGCGGGTCGTGCCTCGCCGAAGCGGTGCACGTCCCACGAGTTGGTGCAGATTCTGGGCCGACGAGCGGCAAAGTCCCTGCTCCGGTCGACCGCTCACGTCCGGCAAGCCGGAGCATGACCACTGCGACGGTGGCGTCCCGGGCGCTCCGGCAAGCCGGCGCGTTCGGGTCGTTGCGATCTGGTCAGCGGGTCCGGAGTTCCTCCGTGGCGTCGCCCACGGACCCAGCACCCGAAGGTCCTGGGACCTCGTCCGGGAGACCCGGTCGAGGCGGTCCACCGTTATCCGGTTGACCTGCTCTTCGGCCTGGCTGCCGGTCCGGGTTTCCCCTTCGCGGCTTCCCTGCTGAAGTGCGTGTGAGATTTCTAATGCCCAGATCCGTTGTGCGGCAATAGGTTTCGCCAACCTTTTTTCGTCCACCGTTTTCCCACATCGTTGTCCACACGAAATGGCGCACAAGCCGCAGGTTGTGCACACCCCTGTGCACAACATTGGTGGACAACGACGCTTGACCGGTGTCCCGCGGGGACGAGGGGGGCCGGGCGGGTACGCTGACCCCCATGTCGTCGTCACTGTCCAACGTCTTCGCCGCCGCCGAGGAGAACGCCCGCGAGCTGCCGATGAGCCCGTACGCCTTCGGTGCGCTCGCGATGGTCTGCTTCCTCGTCCTGCTCGGGGTCCTGTGGGCCTTCCGCGGCGTGGCGCAGAAGCAGGCCGGCGTCCACCTGTCGCACGACGACGAGGGCTCCACGGGCGGTTCGCACTGACCATGCGCCTCGGGGTGATGGGTGGGACGTTCGACCCCATCCACCATGGCCACCTCGTGGCCGCGTCGGAGGTGCAGACCCGGTTCGGCCTCGACGAGGTCGTCTTCGTGCCCACGGGCCAGCCGTGGCAGAAGTCCGACAAGGAGGTCAGCCCGGCCGAGCACCGCTACCTCATGACGGTCATCGCGACCGCCTCGAACCCGCGGTTCACGGTCAGCCGGGTCGACATCGACCGGCCGGGCCCGACCTACACGATCGACACCCTGCGCGACCTGCGCCAAGAGCGCCCGGACGCGGAGCTGTTCTTCATCACCGGCGCCGACGCGCTGGCGCAGATCCTGTCGTGGAAGGACGCCGACGAGCTGTTCGAGCTCGCGCACTTCGTCGGAGTGACCCGGCCGGGGTACGAGTTGTCGGAGTCGGGACTGCCCGCCGACCGCGTCACGCTCCAGGAGGTGCCGGCCATGGCGATCAGCTCCACCGACTGCCGCGCCCGCGTGGAGCGTTCCGAGCCCGTCTGGTACCTCGTGCCCGACGGCGTCGTCCAGTACATCAACAAGTACCGCCTGTATGCCGGTGACCCGCGACCCGCGGGCACGGCGCGAACGTAGGAGACCAGTGCCCGCCACCGAACGTGCCCTCGAGCTCGCGACCATCGCGGCCAAGGCCGCTGACGACAAGCTCGCCACCACCATCGTCGGGATCGACGTCAGCGAACAGCTGGCACTGACCGACGTCTTCGTCATCGTGTCCGCCGCCAGCGAGCGCCAAGTCGCCTCCGTCGTCGACGAGGTCGAGGACAAGCTGCGCGAGGCCGGCGCCAAGCCGATCCGCCGTGAGGGGGAGCGCGACGGACGTTGGGTGCTGCTCGACTTCGGCGACATCGTCGTGCACGTGCAGCACGACGAGGAGCGCGAGTTCTACGAGCTCGAGCGGCTCTGGAAGGACTGCCCCGAGATCGAGCTGGGCGTGCCGAAGCGGCGGGAGGCGTGAGCGGCGAGTCCGACGTCGCCGTCCAGTCGGCGCCTGCCGCGCGCCCGTCCGGGCCGCGGGTGGTGATCGTCCGCCACGGTGAGACCGAGCACAACGCCGGTGGCGTCTGGCAGGGCCAGCTGGACACCCCGCTTTCGGAGCGCGGGCTGGAGCAGGCGCGGGCCGCGGGTGTCGCGCTCGCGGCATACCGTCCCTCGCGGGTCATCGCCTCGGACCTGGCGCGCGCGGCCGTGACGGCGCGGGAGATCGCGGCCGCGGCCGGCGTGGACGACGTCGAGCTGGACGAGCGGTGGCGCGAGATCCACGTCGGCCAGTGGCAGGGCCTGAACACCACCCAGGTGCGTGAGAGGTATGCCGCGGAGCTCGCCCAGATGGACGAGGAGGACATCGCGCGGGGCGTCGACGGTGAGACGTTGAAGGCTGTCGGGGTGCGCGCGGGTGAGGCGTTGCGCGAGGTGCTCGACAGCATCGGCGAGGACGAGTGCGTGGTGATCGTGGCGCACGGGGTGTCGTCGCGGGCGGCGCTGGCCGAGCTGTTCGGGCTGGACCCGTTGGCGGCGACGAAGACGCTCGCGACGATGGGCAACTGCCACTGGGCCGAGCTCGTCCGTGGTCGTCTCGGCTGGCAGATCGGGGCGTGGAACGCCCACGCCTGACCGCGATTTGGTGGGGCGGGCGGGGCGTGGGTAAACTTCCGCAGTCCCCACCGGGACACCCGATACGGGGCTGTGGCGCAGTTGGTAGCGCACTTCCATGGCATGGAAGGGGTCAGGGGTTCGAATCCCCTCAGCTCCACCACACGAAAGAACACCCGACACGCTTCTGTGTCGGGTGTTCTTTCGTGTGGTGGCGCAGAAGTGCGCGATGACGCACCCTTTGGCCCCCAAACCTAGGACGGGCGGAGGGCTCCGACGGAGTAGGTGTCGCGGACGGAGGAGTCCCACGTCCACGGCTGGTCGCGCGTCTCCTCGGTGCGACCCGTGACGCGCAGGAACTCCTGCCACGGGTCGTCAGTCGCCCGCGACCAGGGGAAGAGCCGCGCCAGCACCCGCTCACAGATGTCGTCGTCGATGCGGAACTCGATTCCCTGTGCCATCAACACGTCCCACGCGTGGGCGGCGGCCTCGACGATGCCCATCGCGGCGAACCCGGAGGCGTCCCCGTTGCCGCGCGGGTGGAAGCCGAGGTGGCCTCGGGGAGCGGTGGCAGTGACGGCCACGAGCAACCCACCAGTCGCATCGACGCCGCGGACGATCCCGGCCGTGCCGAGGTCCGGGTCGGGCCAGAAGTTCTGCGGCGGGCTGCCCGGACGCCACGGCGGCGGTTCGAGAAACGGGGCGTAGGTGTCGGTGTGCTGCACCCGGCTCGCGAGGTTGAGCGCGTAGAACGCGAAGTCGTCCATGAGGTGCGCCGCCGTGTCACGACAGTCCCAGTCGAGGCGGTATGCCGCGTGGTCCCACGCGTTGTCCGGCACCTGGGCGAACCCGGCCATGACGGCGTCGACGACGCGGCGCAGGTCCTCCGGGGTCGAGATGGGCAGGCTTTCGGGGGTGGCCGCGGGGTCCGGTGAGCTCATGGGCGCGAGACTACGAGTCGTCACGGGTCCTGCCCACCGGGTTTCCGCGTCGGACCCAGAAATGTCAGAGATCGCGAAATATACCCATGGGGGGTATGGTTGGCCGCATCATGAGCGAACACAACCACCACCGGACCCACGGCGCACCACAGGCCACTCTCTGGAGCCAGGCCGTCAGCGCCACGCTCCACTGCCTCCTCGGGTGCTCCATCGGCGAGGTGCTCGGCTTGGCCATCGGCACGGCGCTCGGCTGGCACAACCTCGCCACCGTCGTCCTGTCGATCGCGCTGGCGTTCGTCTTCGGCTACAGCCTGGCCATGCGCCCGGTGATGCGCGCGGGCCTGACCTTCGCGGCGGCGCTGCCGGTGGCGTTCGCGTCCGACACCGTCTCGATCGCCGTCATGGAGCTCGTCGACAACGCCCTCATGCTGGTCATCCCGGGCGCGATGGACGCCGGTCTGTCGTCGGGCATCTTCTGGGGTTCGCTGGTGGTCGCGCTGGCCGTCGCGTTCGTCGTCACGGTGCCGGTGAACCGCTGGCTCATCGCGCGTGGCAAGGGTCACGCGGTGATGCACCAGTACCACCACTGACCCTCTGGCACGCTGAGCCGCGTGACGACGCTCGCGTGGCTCAGCGTGGCCCTGGCCGCACCTCTCGACTGGTGGGCGGCCGCCGTGGGCGCCAAGCGCACCGAGACCGTCCTCAAGCCCCTGGTCCTCGCAGCCCTGCTCGTCGCGGCCTGGTCGATGGGCGGCGGCTGGGCCCTGCTCGCGGCGCTGGCGCTGAGCCTCGTCGGCGACATCGCGCTCCTCTCTGAGGCCGAGCCGCGCTTCGTCGTCGGGCTGGGCGCGTTCCTGCTCGCCCACCTCGCCTACGTGGTCGCCTTCGTCGGTGCGGGTATGCCGGCCGGCTGGCTCACGCTCGCCGGTGCCGCGCTCGTCGCGGTTGCCGCCGCGACCGCCGGTCGGCGCATCGTTCCCGCCGCCGCACGCGAAGGTGGGCCGGGGCTGGGAGGTGCGTGCGCGGCATACATGGCGGTCATCGGGGTCATGGTCGTCGCGGCCTGGGCGACGGGACGACCATTGGTGGCGCTGGGAGCGACCGTCTTCATGGTGAGCGACACGGTGCTGGCCTGGAACCGGTTCGTGCGGCCGCTGCGGTTCGGCACCCTCGCCGTGATGGTGACCTACCACGTCGGACAGGTGCTGATCGTGCTCGGGCTGCTGCGCTAACCTGTTCTCGTGGCACGGTCCCTGCTCCTTACCTAGCCGCGGACGACGAACCGAACGGACGTCGACGCGGCCAGCCCCTCCTGCGCGAGGGGCTTCGTTGTGAGTGGACGCAGTTGGCGCAGCGACAGCCCGACCTGACGAGACGACGAGGACGACATGAGCGAGACGCCGTACCGGTACACCGCCGAGCTGGCCGACACGATCGAGACCACCTGGCAGGACCGGTGGGAGGAGCAGGGCACGTTCCACGCGCCCAACCCCGCCGGCCCGTGGGCCGAGCCGGAGAAGGTCGGCGACCGCGAGAAGCTGCTGGTCCTCGACATGTTCCCCTACCCGTCCGGGGCGGGGCTGCACATCGGCCACCCGCTGGGCTACATCGCGACCGACGTGTTCGCGCGCTACCACCGGATGACCGGCAAGAACGTCCTGCACTGCCTGGGCTACGACGCGTTCGGGCTGCCGGCGGAGCAGTATGCCGTGCAGACCGGCCAGCACCCGCGCAAGACGACCGAGGAGAACATCGTCGTCATGAAGCGCCAGCTGCGGCGGCTGGGGCTGGCGCACGACGACCGGCGCTCGATCGAGACCATCGACCCCAAGTACTACAAGTGGACCCAGTGGATCTTCGAGCAGATCTGGGACGCGTGGTACGACGTCGACGCGGTGCGCGAGGACGGCGGTCGGGGCAAGGCGCGGCCGATCAGCGAGCTGGTCGCGCAGTTCGAGGCGGGGGAGCGGCCGACGCCGAACGGCCGTGCGTGGGCTTCGCTGTCGCCGGCCGAGCAGGCCGAGGTGCTCGACGGGTACCGGCTGGCCTACACCTCGCAGGCGCCGGTCAACTGGGCGCCCGGACTCGGGACGGTGCTGTCCAACGAGGAGGTCACCAGCGACGGGCGGTCCGAGCGTGGCAACTTCCCGGTCTTCAAGACCAACCTGCGCCAGTGGATGATGCGCATCACCGCGTACGCCGACCGGCTGGCCGACGACCTCGACCGCGTGGACTGGCCCGAGAAGGTCAAGCTCATGCAGCGCAACTGGATCGGACGCAGCCAGGGCGCGCGGGTGCGGTTCCCCGTTGTGGGACAGGACGCGTCGATCGAGGTCTTCACGACCCGGCCCGACACACTGTTCGGCGCCACCTTCATGGTCGTCGCGCCCGAGCACCCGCTGCTGGAATCCATTGTCTCCCAAGGGGACTGGCCCGCTGATGTCAATCCTGCGTGGACGGGAGGCGCGGCGACCCCGAAGGAGGCCGTCGCGGCATACCAGCTGGCGGCCTCGCGCAAGAGCGACGTGGAGCGACAGACCGAGGGCAAGGACAAGACCGGTGTGTTCACCGGTGCCTACGCCACCAACCCCGTCAACGGCGAGCGGATCCCGGTGTTCGTCGCCGACTACGTGCTCATGGGCTACGGCACCGGCGCCATCATGGCGGTGCCGGCGCAGGACACCCGCGACTGGGAGTATGCCGAGAAGTTCGGGCTGCCGATCGTGCGCACCGTCCAGCCGAGCGAGGGCCACGACGAGACCACGGCGTTCACCGGTGACGGGCCGGCCATCAACTCCGCCAACGACGAGGTCTCGCTCGACGGCATGGGGGTGAACGAGGCCAAGGCCGCGATCATCGACTGGCTGGTCGCCAAGGGGCACGGCGAGGCGACGGTCAACTACAAGCTGCGCGACTGGCTGTTCAGCCGGCAGCGCTACTGGGGCGAGCCGTTCCCGATCGTCTTCGACGAGGACGGTGTCGCCCACAAGGTGCCCGAGGCGATGCTGCCGGTCGAGCTGCCCGATGTGCCCGATTACTCGCCCAAGACGTTCGACCCGGACGACTCGTCGTCGAGCCCCGAGGCGCCGTTGTCGCGCGCGACCGACTGGGTCGAGGTCGAACTGGACCTGGGCGACGGGAGGGGCCTGCGCAAGTTCCGGCGTGAGACCAACACCATGCCCAACTGGGCCGGATCCTGTTGGTACTACTTGCGATACCTCGATCCGGAGAACGACGAGGCGTTCGTCGCGCCCGGTAACGAGGCCTACTGGATGGGCAAGCACGCGACGCCCGTGGAGGGCGCACCGGCCGATGTCACCGACCCCGGTGGCGTCGACCTCTACATCGGTGGTGTCGAGCATGCCGTGCTGCACCTGCTCTACGCGCGGTTCTGGCACAAGGTGCTGTTCGACCTGGGCCACCTGACGAGCGAGGAGCCGTTCCGCAAGTACTTCTCGCAGGGCTACATCCAGGCCTATGCCTACCGCGACGACCGCGGCCAGCCCGTGCCGGCGGCCGAGGTGGTCGAGGTGTCCGAGGCCGACGGTGGCGACCCGCAGAACCCGTCGTTCACGTGGAACGACCAGCCCGTCACGCGCGAGTTCGGCAAGATCGGCAAGTCGCTCAAGAACGTCGTCAGCCCGGACGAGATGTACGAGGCGTACGGCGCCGACACGCTGCGGGTCTACGAGATGTCGATGGGGCCGCTCGAGCTGTCCAAGCCGTGGGAGACGCGGGCGGTCGTCGGAGCCCAGCGGTTCCTGCAACGCCTGTGGCGCAACGTGATCGACGAGGAGACTGGCGAGCTGCGGGTCGTCGACGAGCCGCTCGACGACGAGACCAAGCGCATCATGCACCGGACCATCGACGCGGTCACCCGCGACTACGCGAGCCTCGGCTTCAACACGGCGATCGCGCGCCTCATCGAGCTCAACAACGCCCTGACCAAGCTCGACGCGGTGCCGCGCGAGGCCGCCGAGACCATCGTGCAGATGGTGTCGCCGGTCGCGCCGCACATCGCCGAGGAGCTGTGGCGCCGGCTGGGTCACGACGAGACCATCACCTACGTGCCGTTCCCCGTGGCCGACCCCGAGCTGCTCGTCGAGGACACGGTCACCTGCGTCGTGCAGATCAAGGGCAAGGTGCGCGACCGCATCGAGGTGCCGGCCGACATCACCGAGGACGCGCTGCGCGAGCAGGTGCTGGCGCTGCCCAAGGTCGTCGCCGCCACCGAGAACGGCATCCGCACCGTCATCGTGCGGGCTCCCAAGCTGGTCAACGTGGTCCCCGCCTGACGCGCGCATTGTCGAGTGATGCACTGCCCAGCCCGGTAGCGTGCGCAAGGTGAGCGTCGCCCTTGTCACGGACTCCACGGCATACCTGCCTGCCTCCGTGGTGGACGCGCACGGCATCCAGGTCGTGCCGCTGCACGTCATCATCGGGGGCACGGAGTTCAGCGAGGGCGTCGACGTGACCACCGGTGAAGTGGCGGAGGCGCTGCGCAAGTTCAAGCCGGTCTCGACCTCGCGTCCCTCACCGCAGGCCTTCCTCGACGCCTACGAGAAGGCGGCAGCCGAGGGAGCGGATTCCATTGTCTCCGTGCACATCTCGGCCGACATGTCATCGACCGTCGAGTCGGCCCACCTGGCCGCGCAGCAGTCACCCGTGCCCGTGAAGGTCGTCGACTCGCGGTCGCTCGGCATGGCGATGGGGTATGCCGTCGTGTCGGCAGCCCAGGCCGCAGCCGGTGGTGCGGCACTCGAGGAGGTGGCCGAGGTGGCACGCCGGCGAGCGGAGGACTCGACGGTCGTGTTCTACGTCGACACCCTCGAGCACCTGCGCCGCGGCGGACGCATCGGGTCGGCGTCGGCCTTCCTCGGTTCGGCTCTTGCGATCAAGCCGATTCTTGGGCTCGACGACGGCCACATCCGTCCGCTGGAGAAGGTGCGCACGTCCTCGCGGGCGATCGCGCGCCTGGAGGAGCTGGCCGTCGACGCGGCCGGCAGGGCCACTGGTGGGGCCGACATCGCCGTCCACCACCTCGACTCCGCGAGCCGGGCCGAGGACCTCGTGGCCCGGCTGCGCGAACGGGTCCCTGACGCCGGTGAAGTGACGCTCGTGGAGCTGGGAGCCGTTGTCGGCGCACACGTCGGGCCGGGCACCCTGGCCGTCGCGGTGTCGCCGCGCGTGATGCCGTCGGAGTCGCCGGCGTCATGACGGTCGTGGCCGGGGTGCAGTGGTCGGTGGGCGGCCTCGTCCAGGGGGCGGTCGCGGCGGTGGCCGCGTTCCTCCTCGGCGCGGTGAACCCCGCGACGATCCTCGCCCGCATCCTCGGCAAGGACCTCGCACACTCTGGTTCGGGAAACCCCGGTGCCACCAACGCCGGGCGCGTCCTCGGCGCCAAGTGGGGCGTGGTCGTCGGCGTCCTGGATGTCCTCAAGGGCTACCTGCCGGTCGTGCTCGCCGCGCACTTCCTCGGGCCGATCGTGGCGCTCGTCGTCGGGCTCGCGGTGGTGCTGGGGCACATCTGGTCGCCATTCCTGCTCGGGCGCGGGGGCAAGGGTGTGGCGACGTCGCTGGGGGCGATCCTCGCGGTGGCACCGTGGTTCGGGCTGGCGATGGTGGTGGTCTTCGGGCTGCTGGTCTGGCGGATGCGGTGGGTCGCGGGCGCCTCGGTGGCGGCGAGCCTCGTGCTGCTTGCCGCTGGCGTGTGGAGTGCGGTGGCATCGGACGGTTTCGCCGACCGGGCGGCCGGGGTGTGGTGCGTGGTGGTCGCGCTTGTCGTCGTATACCGGCACCGCCGCAACATCGAGCTGTGGGTCGCCGCGCGACGGGACTCGTCCACAGGCTGACGTTCGCCGCCCGCGTTTCCACAGGCGGGCGTGACGGCGCTGTCGGGTGACGGGCTCGCTTCCTAGCGTGCCGGTATGCCGTTTCGTCGCCGCCCGCCCGAACCGTCGCCCCGTCTGCGTGCCCTGTTGGAGCGGGGTGCGCAGGGCTCGAGCGATGTGGGCGAGTCGGCGTCGGTGCAGGCGGCCTCGCGGGTACGGGATGGCGGCACGGCTGCTGCGGCAGTTGACGGTGCTGACGGGCCGGTGTTCTGGCAGCCCGAGCGGTCGTGGCTGGCCTCGCCGCCGGGGGCGTCGGCGTCGCCGGGCCCGGCCGTGGAGGCTGGCACCACGCGCGCATCCTCAGCGAAGCGTCCACGACGCGGGGTGGACCACGACGGGGCGGGCGAGAGCCCGCCGCGTGTCGCGGACCAGCGCTCGGGACGGCATCGGCGGCCGATGCCGCCGTCGCCCGCGTGGGTCGTGGTGCCGGCGTCCCTGCGCGGCGGGCGGCTCACCGGGCCGAGGGCAGCGGTGGTCGGCCTGGTCGTGGTGCTGCTCGTCGCGGCGGCGGTGTTCGGGGTGCGGGTTGCGATGGCGCGTGCCTCCAGCACGCCAGAGCCGGTCGCGCCGGCGAAGTCCGGAGCCACGCTGTTGCGTGGATCCACGTTCACCTCCTCAACCACAGGAAGTGCCGGGGGTGGGGGGCCGCCGACCGTTGCGTCGGGGTCGGTGACGGTCCACGTCGTCGGGCAGGTGGCGGGGCCAGGGGTCGTGCGCCTCCCTGCGGGATCGCGCGTGACGGATGCCATCGCCAAGGCCGGTGGTGCGCGCAAGGGGGCAGACCTGTCCGCGATCAACCTCGCGCGGCCGCTGGTCGACGGCGAGCAGCTGCGCGTGCCCAAGCAAGGCGAGGTGGTGGCGAGCGCCGACGGGTCGGGTGCAAGTGGCCCCGGCTCAGGCGGGATCGGTGGTGCCGGAGCGGGAGCTGGGGCAGCGCCCGCGACCCCCGGAGCGGCGGGCGCGGCCGGAGGACTGGTCAACCTCAACACGGCCACAGCGGCCCAGCTCGAGGAGCTGCCCGGTGTCGGGCCCGTCCTGGCCCAACGCATCATCGACTGGCGCACCGAGCACGGCCGGTTCACCACCGTCGACGAGCTCGGCGAGGTGAGTGGAATCGGGGAGAAGATCTTCGCGCAGCTGCAGCCCAAGGTGACGGTGTGACCGGCTCAGCGTCGGAGGTTGGGGGCCCCGACGTGGCACGGGTCGCACCCTCCGGCCCCCAAGTCCTGGTCAGACCGGGGCTGGACCTCCGGCTGCTCTGCCCGGCCCTGGCCGCCTGGGTCGGCGTCGCCTCGGCACTGGGCGCTGGGCTCCGGACGGTGCTCGTCCTGGCCGGGTGCACAGCGGTGGGCGGTCTGGCCGTGGCGCGTGTGTTCCGCCAACGCTGGCAGGTCAGCGGCTGGGTGGCTCCGACGTCGCTGGGACTGCTGGCTTCGGCCGTGGCCCTGGCTGCGCTTGCCGGTCACGTCGCGGTGCGTGACACCGGTCCGCTCGACGAGCTCGCGCAGGCGCGGGCCATCGTGGTGCTGCGGGGCACCGTCGCCACCGACCCCCAGGTGCGCGCCACCTCCGGGGTGGCCGGCGCCACGGTCTTCTTCCGGTTCTCCGTGCGCGAGGTCGAGGCCCGGGGAGCCCGCACGCGGGTGAGCGCGCCGGTGCTGGTGATGGCAGGCGAGGAATGGCGCGACCTGCGGTGGCGCCAGCAGGTGGAGCTGAGGGGTCGGCTCGTCAGCGCCGACGCGGGGGACGACGTCGTGGCACTGGTCCGTCCGATCGGGTCACCGCAGACCACCGCGCAACCCGGCGTCGTGGCGCGAGCTGCCGAGCACCTGCGCTCGGGCCTGCGTCGGGCCGCATCGCCACTGCCGTCCGACGCACGTGGGCTGCTGCCTGCGCTGGTCATCGGCGACACCAGCCGGACCCCGCAGGACCTCACCGACGCCATGCTCGTCACGGGCATGACCCACCTCAGCGCGGTGTCGGGCTCGAACGTCGCGGTGGTCCTGGCCTTCGCGCTGGGTGGCGCGTCGTTGATCGGGTTGCCGCGTCGGTGGCGCCCCGTCCTCGCGCTCGCGGTGCTCGCCGGTTTCGTCGTGCTTGCCAGACCCGAACCCAGCGTCGTGCGAGCCGCGACGATGGGGGCGATAGGGCTGATCGGTCTGAGTCGTTCGCGACGGGCAGCTGGGTTGCCGGTGCTGTCGGCGGCCGTGATCGTGTTGCTGGTCGTCGACCCTTGGCTGAGCCGGTCCTTCGGGTTCGCGTTGTCGACGTTGGCGACGCTGGGACTGCTGTTGTTCACCCGCAGCTGGGGCGACGCGATCGGCCGTCGACTGCCGTCTCGACTGCGACGGTTCGGTCCGGTGATCGCGATTCCCATTGCGGCACAGGCCATGTGCGGCCCTGTGGTGGTCTTGCTGCAGGGCTCGGTCTCGGTGATCGGCGTGGTGGCGAACCTCCTCGCCGCGCCACTCGTGGCTCCGGCGACGGTCACGGGGGTGGCGGCCGCGGTGGTGGCTCCCGTGTGGCCTTTCGGCGCGACCCTGCTCTGCTGGGTCGGAGCCCTGCCCACGATGGGCATCGCCTGGGTGGCTCGGACCTGCGCCGTCGTGCCGGGCGGCACCCTGCCATGGCCGGACGGCGCGCTCGGGGCGGTGCTGCTGGCGGCGGGCACCGTCGCCGCGGTGCTCACCGGACGCCGGTGGGCACACCTCGTGCGGTGGCACCCGATCGCCGCGGTGGCTGTGGTTGTCCTGGTCCTTGCGGCAGCGGCTCCGACATCGGCTGCGACGTGGCCACCGCCCGGGTGGCGGTTCGTCGCCTGTGATGTGGGACAAGGGGATTCGCTGGTGCTGCGCACTGCTCCGGGTCACGCGGTCGTCGTCGACGCCGGCCCGGACCCGGCACTGGTCAACGCCTGCCTGCGTCGGCTGGACGTGCGCGTGGTCGACACGCTCGTCCTCACCCACTTCCACGCGGACCACGTCGACGGGCTGCCCGGCGTCCTCAACGGCCGCGACGTGCGGGAAGTGATGACCACCCCGGTCGCCGACCCGCCGTACCAGGTACAGGAGGTGCAACGCTGGACGCGCGCACGCGGCATACCGCTCCTGACGATCGCGGCGGGTGACCGACTCAGCTGGCCTGGCGTGCAAGCCGACGTGTGGTGGCCGGCACGGCGGCTGTCGAGCGGGTCCGTGCCCAACAACGCCAGCGTCGTCCTCGCGGTGCGCTCCGGACCCGTCGACCTGCTGTTGTTCGGAGACGTGGAGAAGGAGGCCGCGCACGCCATCCTGCTGGAGATGAGGCGGGATCCCGAAATGGCGTCACGCGCAAGGGATTTCGATGTGGTGAAGGTGGCTCACCACGGTTCGGGCAACCTCGATCCGGACCTGTTGGCTGAGGTGGCGGCACCGCTGGCGGTCATCAGCGTGGGCAAGGACAACGACTACGGTCACCCGTCACCGAAAGCGCTGCAGGTGTTGGGCCGCAACGGGTATGCCGTGCTGCGCACCGACCAGCGCGGCGACATCGCCGTCGTCGCGACCGGTGAGGAGGTGGGTGCGACGTGGCGGCGGAAGTGACGGTCAGTTGCTGGCAAGGACGCGCGGCTTGGCCTTGGCCGCCTCGACGAGCGCGTCGATGGTGGCCTGGACCGCGGGCACCCGCTGCAGGTCCGTGGTGGTGACGACGCTGATGGTGCGGCGGGACGCGGGCTTGATCGGCCGGGTGACGACGTCGTGGTGATGCGCGGTGCGCAGGATGAGGTCGGGGATGAGCGCGACTCCCAGCCCCTCGGCGACGAGACCGAGCACGGCCACGTAGTCCTCGGTCTCGAACCCGACGTTGGGGGAGAAGCCTGCCTCCGAGCAGAGCTGGAGCAGGTGGCCGCGACAGCGGGGGCAGCCGGCGATCCAGTTGTCGTCGGAGAGGGTGGACAGGTCGACGACGTCCTGCTCGGCGAGCGGGTGGTCGTGGGGGAGGGCGAGCCTTACCTCGTCGTCGAGCAGCTTGTGCTGCACGAAGAGGTCCATGTCCTCCTCGCCGCGGCCGACGTCGGTGCCCTCGTAGGCGAAGGCGACGGCGAGGTCGCACTCGCCGGCCTTGAGCGCGGCGAGTGACTCGGGCGGCTCGGCCTCGGTGAAGGTGACCTGCACGTCGGGGAAGCGCTCCTTCACCAGGGCCAGCGCGCGCGGCACGAGGGTGGCCGAGCTGGACGGGAAGGCCATCAGCCGGACCCGCCCGGCGCGCAGCCCGGCGATGGCGGCGACCTCTTCCTCGGCGGCGTCGAGCGCGGACAGGACGGCGACGGCGTGGCGGGCCAGGACCTGGCCGGCCTCGGTGAGGCGGACGTTGCGCCCGACCCGTTCGACGAGCACGGTGCCCGTGCGCTGCTCGAGCCGGCGCACCATCTGGGAGATGGCGGGCTGGGAGTAGCCGAGGGCCAGGGCGGCGCCGGTGAAGCTGCCCTCGTCGGCGATCGCCTTCATCACGCGGAGACCTGCTGCGTCGATCATGCACTCAGGATAACTGACCGTTATCGAGATTGGCGATTCGCCAACGGAGGGTGATGGATCGGTATGCCGGGTGGGTGAGTGGGTGCCTCGGGCGCCCTGTGGATGACGGGTGGACCAAATGCAGGCAATCCGTAATATTCGGTGGCAACGCGGGACCGCCGCAGGGTCGGTCCTCGAGGAGGGGCAGCTGATGAGGACGTGGACCAAGCGACCACTGGCGGTGGGGGCGGTCGTGGCGGCTGTCGTGGGCCTGACGGCCTGCAACGGCGATGGCGCCGACCCACCAACCACGACGACCTCGGGCAGCTCGACGTCGTCAGCGACCAGTAGCACGACCACGACGACGAGCCCGTCGACCACGACTGCCCCGACGATCGACCCCGCCAGCCTGCCGCCCGAGGCCACCCAAAAGACCGAAGCCGGCGCCCAAGCCTTTGCGAAGTTCTACTGGGAGCAGGTAGGTGACTCGCTGGCCTCCGGTGACGTCAGGCTCCTCGAGTCTCTCGCTTCCCCTGCGTGCGAAGAATGCACGGCAGTGCCGCGGGCGATCAAGAAGCGCGCGACTCGCGGTGAACACACCGACAGGTCCCCGATCCAAGTAGCCCTGGTTGCTGTGCGAGAAGGCGGCGCCGACCGAGTCGTGGTCAACGTTGCCGGCAAGGAACTCGCGGTCCGGTATGTCAACGAGGCCGACGAAGTTGTTGAGACTACGAAGCCGGGAGTCTTCACATGGGCGACATCGGTGGCTTGGGACAAGACCACCTGGCGAGTTGTCGGATTCGAGGCAGCCTGATGCGTGTTCTGCGTGTCTTCCTTGGTGCGGCCTTGGCGGCAAGCTCGTTGGTCCTCGTCAGTGAAACAGCGCACGCCGCCTGCGGACAAGGAACCGTTACGGCAATCATCAAGGATGATGCGGCGGGTGCAGGCGCATGCAAGGCCGATCCTCCGCCGAGGGCCAATGACAAAGGTTCCGATTCGGCAGAGCCCGTGAAGTTGGATCCCAACGAGTACCGCGTGGTGCTCGCGTGTGCGCCGACCCGCATTTCGGACAAGGCGGGTGGGGAGGCAACGAACTGCTCGTATGGACAGACGGCGTGCCGGTACCGCTACCCGACCTCGGATCCTCGGTCGCAGGAAAATCTGCTGAGGCTCGAGTCGCGTCCCAAGGGCCAGCCCAATGGCGGCTGGACGCTGGTCCGGGAGATGTGCGGCCCCGACCAGGTGCCGCCGGGCGTCCCCGTCCCGCAGGTGCCGACGCTGGCTCAGATCCAGACCGCGTTCAAGCGGCTGCCGTTCTCCAAGCCGACCGTGTCCATCCAGCCCGTGGGCAACGTGACCCTCGTCAACCTGCCGACCTACTACCGCGCCACCTGGCCGGGCGACGCCGGTCTCGAGCCGGGGGAGACCAGCAAGCCGGTCAAGCTGCTGTCGTGGAACGTCGAGTTCCGGATCATGGCGCAGTCGTACGACTTCCACTACGGCGACGGGCAGAGCAGCGGCCCCACCAGTGATGCCGGCGGCGTCTACCCGGACGGCGGGATCCGTCACACCTACCAGGCCACCAGCAAGGGCGCCCAGGTCACGGTCGACGCCAAGCTCACAGCCCAGTACCGGGCCAACGGCGGCGACTGGCAGGACATCGACGCCGTCGCCGACCTCCAGGACGAACCGGTCACCACGCTCGTCGTCAAGGAAGCCCGCGCCCGCCTCGTCACCCACTGAGGCGGCCGCGGCTCTTCGGGCCACGCAGGCCTGGTGCGGGCAGCCGGATCGAGCCTCAGTGGCCCGAGGTTGGTGGCGCCCCGACACTTCGGGCCACACAGGGCTGGCGCCGGGCCCCGGGTCGAGCCTGAGTGGCCCGAAGTCGCTGACCTGCGCCCGCCGGGCGGTTGTCCGCGCCCTCTGCTTTCATCGTCAGCGATGAAGACCGACGACAGCGCGACAGCGATCGGCGCCCAGACCGAGGGCCTCGACGCCGAGCCCGGCACCCGCCGCCAGGGCATCGCCCTGTGCCTGTCCGGTGGCGGCTACCGCGCAGCGCTGTTCCACCTCGGCGCCCTGCGCCGGCTCAACGAGCTCGGCATCCTGGCGCAGCTGACCACGATCAGCGCGGTGTCCGGCGGTTCCATCGTCGCGAACCTCATGGCCGACCCGCGCCTGGACTTCCCCGACGGTGGCGGCGTGGTCGGTGGCTTCGACGAGCACGTCGCCAGACCCCTCGGCACCCTCACCGCCCGCAACATCCGCACCCCCGCGCTGCTCGCGAAGCTCAAGCCGTGGCACTGGCTCTCACGCGACGCCGCCGTCCGAGCTCTTGCCGGCGAGTTCGCAGACGCGATCGAGTGGTGGGGAAAACCGTTGCGGGACAACAGCGTTGCCGGACCGGCTGTCATCACCGGCGCGACCGAGATCGGCTACGGCGTCAACTGGGTCTTCGAGGACCCCACAGCGCACCGGCCCCACGGCCGCATCGGCGACTACCGGGTGGGGTATGCCGCGCCGCCGGCTTCGCTGCGCATGGCCGACATCGTGGCCGCGTCCTGCGCGCTGCCACCGTGGTTCGCACCCATGGTGCTCGACGGAGTCCAGATCGGCCTCAAGGGCGGCCACCGGGGACTCGAGTCCGACGAGGAGCGCCACCAGATCCTGCGCACGATCCGGCTCACCGACGGCGGCATCTACGACAACCTCGCGCTCGAGCCCGTCTGGAAGTCGCACCGCACCGTCCTCGCGAGCGACGGCGGTGGAGTCTTCCGCGCGCGTACCGAGCGCACGCTCGTCGGTCGTCTGTTGCGCATCCTCGGCATCGCGACCGGTGGCGGCCAGTCGGTGCGGTCCCGCTGGCTCCACGCCGGTTACGCCCAGGGCCGTCTCACGGGCACGACCTGGGCACTCGATGCGCTCGTCGAGGGTCACTACCCCCGCGAGACCACCGAGCGCATCAACGCGATCCGCACCGACCTCGACTCGTTCACCACGGGTGAGCAGCACGTCCTCGAACGCCACGGCTACCTCGTCGCCGATGCCGCCATCCGCGCCCACGTCCCCGAGCTGGTCACCATCGACGCACCGCTCGCCCCGCCCCACCCGGACGTGGCCGACGCGGCAGTCGCCGACCGCATCCTCGAGGACTCCGCCAAGCGGTACCTGCTGGGTCGCCGCTGACCGCCACGTACCCTTGAGCCGTGGTGGCTGTCGACAACCGGTATGCCGCGTCGGCGTCCGTCCGTGCCGTCGACGCGGTCGCCGACGTGCTCGCGGCGGGCAACGTTCTCGTCCTCAGCGGTGCCGGCATCTCCACCGAGTCCGGCATCCCCGACTACCGCGGCCCCGACGGTGAACGTCGCGTCACCCCCATGCAGTACTCCGAGTTCACCGGCTCGAGCGAGGCGCGGCAGCGCTACTGGGCGCGCAGCTACGTCGGGTGGCAGCGGTTCAACCTCGCCGGGCCCAACGCCGGCCACCGGGCCGTCACCCGGCTCCAGCGGGCCGGCCTCGTCGGCAGCGTCATCACGCAGAACGTCGACGGCCTCCACCAGGCGTCAGGCACGACCAACGTCACCGAGCTCCACGGCTCGCTCGCCAAGGTCGTCTGCCTGACCTGCGGCGACCGCACCAGCCGGTGGGACCTCGACGACCGCATGCGCGACGCCAACCCCGACTTCACCGTCACCTCCGACGAGATCCGCCCCGACGGTGACATCGCCCTCAACGCCCTCGAGGTCGAGTCCTTCCGCGTCCCCCTGTGCCTCGTCTGCAACCGCGACACCCTCAAGCCCGAGGTCGTGTTCTTCGGTGAGTCCGTGCCAAAACCGTTGGTGGAGAACTGTTTTCAGCAGACCGAGCAGGCCAGCGCACTCCTCGTCCTCGGCTCCAGCCTCAAGGTCATGAGCGGCTACCGGTTCGTGCGCAGGGCGCACGCACGCGGCATACCGGTCGTCATCATCACCCGCGGACCCACCCGCGGTGACGCCGAAGCCACGCTCCAGCTCGACGCCTCGCTCGGCACCACCCTCACCGAGCTCGCCGACGTCCTCGGGGCCTGACCACGCCTAACCTCGTGGCCGCCGGGCCACGAGGACGACGTCGATCGCGTCACCCTCAGGGGTCGGTCGCAGGAACTCCTCGCACCGCTCGATGTCGAGTCCCTGCGCCGCATCGCGCAGTCCCTCGACCGAGTGCAGCAGCGTCGGATCAGACGGCCCCCCAACGCCTTCGGTGAGGTTGCGCAGCCCGTGACCGACCACGACCAACGCGCCTCCGGGCGCCAACCAGCCCGGCGTCCGCGCCAGCACGTTCTCCGGCAGGTGCAGGTACGACACCAGCACCAGGTCGTAGGCCGACACCGACGCCGGCTGCCACGACCGCGCGTCGGCCACCACCCAGTCGACCGACAGCCCGCGCGACACCGCCTCCTTCTCGCCCTTGGCCAACCCGACGGCCGAGAAGTCGACGGCAGTCACCCGCCACCCCTTGCCGGCGAGCCAGACCGCGTGCCGGCCCTCGCCGGCCCCGAGGTCGAGTGCGCGACCGGGCGGCCAGTCGCCGACGATCCTCTCGACCTCGGCGTTGGGCTCGGCGCTCCAGACGTGGTCGTGCGCGGCATACCGCTCGTCCCACCGGGCCTGCCGGTCGTCGCCATGGCCGGGACCCCCAGCCGAGTCGCTGCCGCGGTGGTCGTGCCCATGACCGGGTTCGCTGCTCATCGTCCTAGCATCCCCGATGTGAGCACCGACGCGCCCGCCATCGACATCCGCGACGCCACGCAGACCGACCTCCCCGCGATGGCCGCCATCTACGACGAGCAGGTGCGCACCTCGGTGGCGACGTTCGACACCGAGCCGCGCGGTGCGGCATACCTCGGCTCGAAGCTCGCCGACCGCGCACCCGGACGTCACCTCCTGGTCGCCGTCGACGGTGACCGGGTCGTTGGTTATGCCGGGTCCGGCCCCTTCCGGGAGCGGCCGGCGTATGCCGGCACGACCGAGGTGTCGGTCTACGTCGCCGACGGCGCCCGCGGGCGCGGCGTCGCGCGGCACCTGTATGCCGCGTTGCTGGCTCGGCTCGACGCGGAGTCTTCGGTGCACACCCAGCTTGCCGTGATCGCCCTGCCGAACACCGCGAGCGAACGGCTGCACGAGGCGTTCGGGTTCGAGCGGGTCGGGGTGCTGCGCGAGGTGGGCCACAAGCTCGGGCGCTGGGTCGACACGGCCTGGTGGCAGAGATTGCCTCACGAGTAGGTCTGGCACGCGGTGCGTGTCCTTGGCACCCTCGAACTGCCGGGGGATCGGCGCGGGATGTGGAGGCAGGAATGGGTGCGACAGGCGCAGGGCCGTTCTCGAACGACGACGCCCTGGACTTCCTCGACTCACTCGAGGAGCTCGACGACGGAGCCCGGCACGCACGGCTCGCCAGCACCATGACCCAGGTGGTCGAGTCGAGCGAGTACATCGAGGCACCGGCGATGTCGGAGGCGGTCGCAGCCGCCGTCCTCGTGGCCGTGTGCGACGACCCGGAGTGCGCGGTGGGGGAGCGCAACGTCCCGCGGTGGACCGACGACGAGCCCGTCGAGGTCGACGAGGACCTGGAGGAGCTCGCCACGCGGACGCTGCGCCGCGCGCTGCGCTCGGACGACAACGAGCTGTGGGAGCTGTGGTCCGAGTCCGACGGCGCCCGCAAGTACGAGGCCAAGCTCACGCACTACCTCGACGCGCTCAGCGCCGAGTAGCCGCCCGGCCTCCACGCAGTCGTGTGGGTGAGCGTGCGCCCTGGCGCACGCTCACCCACACGAATGGAAAAGGTGGGGTCAGACGCGGCGCAGGACCGCGGTGACCTTGCCGAGGATCGTGGCGTGGTCGCCGTCGATCGGCTCGAAGTCGGGGTTGTGCGGCAGCAGCCACACCTTGCCGTTCTTGCGCTTGAACGTCTTCACGGTGGCCTCGTTGTCGAGCATGGCCGCGACGATGTCGCCGTTGTCGGCCGTCGGCTGCTGCCGGACCACGACCCAGTCGCCATCGCAGATCGCGGCCTCGACCATCGAGTCCCCGACGACCTTGAGCAGGAACAGCGAGCCCTCGCCGACCAGCGACTTGGGCAGCGGGAAGACCTCCTCGACGGACTCCTCGGCCATGATCGGCACACCGGCGGCGATCCGGCCGAGCACCGGGACGTAGGAGGCCTCGGGGCGGGCGTCGCCCATGCCGGTCTCGTCGAACTCGGCGGTCTCGTCGTGCGCGCTCGCGCCACCGCGGTACCCGGGTGCGTCCGGGTCGTCGGGGGAGACGACCTCGATCGCGCGGGGCCGGTTGGGGTCGCGGCGCAGGTAGCCCTTGCGCTCGAGCGTCGACAGCTGGTGGGCGACCGAGCTGGGGGAGGTGAGGCCGACCGCCTCGCCGATCTCGCGCAGGCTCGGCGGGTACCCGCGGCGGTCCACCGAGTTGCGGATCACCTCGAGGACCTTGGACTGGCGCAGGGTCAGGCCGTCGCCGCGGTCGCGCAGCGGAAGCTCGGTGACGTTGTCCTCGTCCTCGCTCATGACTCCTCGTTTCTGCAGGTCAGCCTCGTGGTGGAAGCGGTGTCAGGCGGCGCTCCAGAGGCGTTGTCGGTGCCCTCTGATGTGCTTCCTGGTGTGAACACAGCGTACGGCTTTCGAACACCGGTGCCAAACATGTGTTCGACGCGTGTCTTGATTGGTTCGAACACGCGTGCTACAACTGTGGCAGATCGGTTGTCGGACACCTGTTCGACGGCCCTGACGATGGAGGACGAGATGAGTGCAGCAGTTGCGTGGGACGTCGCCCCGCTCCAGGCAGGTATGCCGGGTCGCCCGGCCCGTGCGCACCTCACCTCCGTGCCCTGCGGCGACGCAGTGGTGGAGCCGCGCCGCAGCGTCCGGCTGACGCGGGCCGGCCGGCTCGCGATCACCCTGACGGTGCTGGCCGCAGCGGTCGCGCTGGCGGTGGCCCTGTTCACCGGCGGCGCGTCGGCGACGACCATCGACCACTCGACGACGGTGCAGCCGGGACAGACCCTGTCCGAGGTTGCGGCGAGCCAGCTGCCGGGTGTCCCGGTGGCCGACGCGGTCGCGCAGATCCAGCTGGCCAACGACCTGGCAAGCGACCAGGTTCACGCCGGCCAGACCCTGCTGATCCCGGCCGTCCGCTGATCCGGCGCACGGGCGTCCCGGCCGCGCCACGCGGCATACCCCCGGTCGGCTAGCGCGATGGCGAACGCTGACTAGTGTTGAGCCATGGCGCGTCTGAGTCCTTTGGAGTGGCCGGTCCTTCGGCAGTTGCGCTCCGGCGACAGCTTGGGCCGTGGCCCGGCCGTCACGTCCCCGACGACCCGAGCGGTCCGGCCGCGGAACGCGACCGCCGACCGGGTCGTGCAGAGCATCTGTCCCTACTGCGCCGTCGGGTGCGGCCAGCTCGTCTACGTCAAGGACGAGAAGGTCATTGACATCGAGGGCGACCCGAACTCGCCGATCTCGCGAGGACGCCTGTGCCCCAAGGGATCTGCGAGCGAGCAGCTCGTCAACGCGCCGGGTCGCCAGAAGCAGGTGCTCTACCGCGCCCCCAAGGCCAAGGACTGGCAGCACCTCGACCTCGACACCGCGATCGACATGATCGCCGACCGGTTCATCGAGTCCCGCCGCAACGGCTGGCAGGAGCTCGACGACCAGGGCCGCAAGCTGCGCCGCACGATGGGCATCGCCTCGCTCGGGGGAGCCACCCTCGACAACGAGGAGAACTACCTCATCAAGAAGCTGTTCACGGCGGCCGGCGCAATCCAGATCGAGAACCAGGCGCGTATTTGACACTCCGCCACCGTTCCCAGTTTGGGAGCATCGTTCGGTCGCGGTGGTGCGACGCAGTCGTTGCAGGACATGGCCAATGCCGACTGCATCGTGCTGCAGGGCGGCAACATGGCCGAGGCGCACCCCGTCGGTTTCCAGTGGGTGTCGGAGGCCAAGGCGCGTGGCGCCCGGGTGATCCATGTCGACCCGCGCTTCACCCGCACCGGTGCCATCGCGGACCGGCACATCGCCATCCGCGCCGGTTCTGACGTCGTCCTGCTGGGCGCGCTCATCAACCACGTGCTGAGCAACGACCTGTGGTTCAAGGAGTACGTCCTCGCCTACACCAACGCGGCGACGCTGGTGAGTGAGGACTTCCGCGACACCGAGGAGCTCGGCGGCCTGTTCTCCGGCTTCGACCCGGCGACGGGGCAGTACGACCTGCAGTCGTGGGCCTACGCCGAGGCCGGTGGCGACGGTGGAGTCGGCTCGCCGAGCGGTCAGGCCGGTGAGCACGGGTCGAGCAAGTCCGACCGGGCTGCCGGTGACGAGCACGGCAGCGGCGGTCCCTCGCTCGAGCACGCCGAGGTGCTGCGCGACGAGACGCTGCAGGACCCGCGCACGGTGTTCCAGGTGCTCAAGCGGCACTACGCCCGCTACACCCCGCAGATGGTGCAGGAGCTGTGTGGCATCAGCGAGGACGACTTCACCTACCTCGCCGACTCGATCACGCAGAACTCCGGCCGCGACCGGACCACGGTCTTCGGCTACGCCACGGGGTGGACCCAGCACACGCTCGGCGCGCAGTTCATCCGCTCGGCCGCGATCCTGCAGCTGTTGCTGGGCAACGTCGGTCGTCCCGGCAGCGGCATCATGGCGCTGCGCGGGCACGCGAGCATCCAGGGCTCGACCGACATCCCGACGCTGTTCAACCTGCTGCCCGGGTACCTGCCGATGCCCAAGGTCGGGGTCCACGACTCGTTCGAGGACTACCTCGAGGGCATCGCCTCCAAGCGGCAGAAGGGTTACTGGACCCATGCCGACGCCTACACGATCAGCCTGCTGAAGGCCTGGTGGGGCGAGCACGCGACCGCCGACAACGACTGGTGCTTCGACTACCTGCCGCGCCTGTCCGGTCCGCACGGCACCTACCAGACGACCGTGGGCATGCTGGCCGACGAGGTCGAGGGCTACTTCGTCCTTGGCCAGAACCCCGCCGTCGGTTCGGCCAACGGCCGGCAGCAGCGGCTCGCCATGTCCCACCTCAAGTGGCTGGTCGTGCGCGACCTCAGCCTCATCGAGTCAGCGACCTGGTGGAAGGAAGGGCCGGAGATCGACTCCGGCGAGCTGCGCACGGAGGACATCGACACCGAGGTGTTCTTCATGCCGGCGGCGACCCACGTCGAGAAGGCCGGGTCGTTCACCCAGACCCAGCGGCTGCTCCAGTGGCGGCACAAGGCGCTGGCGCCTCCCGGTGAGGCCCAGAGCGAGCTCGACTTCTTCTTCAAGCTGGGCCAGCGCATCCGGGCCAAGCTTGCCGACTCCACGGACGAGCGGGACCGCCCACTGCTCGAGCTGACGTGGGACTACCCCGTCGACGGGCACGGCGACCCCGATCCCGAGGCGGTGCTGGCCGAGATCAACGGCCGGTTCGTCAGTGGCCCCGACGCCGGGAAACCGTTGTCGTTCTACGGCCAGATGGCCACCGACGGCTCGACCGCGGGTGGCTGCTGGATCTACACCGGGGTGTATGCCGACGGCGTCAACCAGGCGGCGCGGCGCGTCCCCGGCGGTGGGCCGAGCCCGAGCCAGCACGAGTGGGGCTGGGCGTGGCCGGCTGACCGGCGCATCCTGTACAACCGCGCCTCGGCCGACCCCGACGGCAAGCCGTGGAGCGAGCGCAAGAAGTACATCTGGTGGGACGAGGACCAGGGCAAGTGGGTCGGCGACGACGTGCCCGACTTCCCCGAGGACCGAGCGCCCGGCGCCCGGCCCGACCCGAACATCGGTGGTCCGGAGGCGCTCGCCGGCGACGACCCGTTCATCATGCAGGCCGACGGCAAGGGCTGGCTCTACGCACCCAAGGGCCTGGTCGACGGGCCGCTCCCGACGCACTACGAGCCGTGGGAGTCGCCGGTCGCCAACAGCCTCTACCCGCAGCAGCAGAGCCCGACCAGGGTGGTCTTCGCGCGCGAGGACAACCTGGGCGCGCCGAGCGCTGGCACCCGCGGTGACGAGGTCTACCCTTACGTCTTCACGACGTACCGGCTGACCGAGCACCACACGGCCGGTGGCATGAGCCGGTGGCTGCCGTACCTGTCGGAGCTGCAGCCGGAGATGTTCTGCGAGATCTCGCCGGCCCTGGCCGCCGAGCGCGGGCTCGAGAACAACGGCTGGGCGACGATCATCTCGCCCCGCGCGGCGATCGAGGCGAAGGTGCTGGTGACCGACCGGGTCAAGACCCTCACCATCAACGGGCGCGCCGTGCACCAGGTCGGGCTGCCCTACCACTGGGGCGTCGGTACCCATGCCGTCGTCAGCGGTGACGCAGCCAACGACCTCGTCGGCGTGGCCCTGGACCCGAACACCCAGATCCAGGAGTCCAAGGCCGGGTCGTGCGACATCGTCGCGGGTCGCCGGCCGCGCGGGCAGGCGTTGCTCGACCTCGTCGCCGACTACCAGCGGCGGGCGGGCGCGACCGTGGACACCGACAACGTGCCGCGGGTGACCGACCCTGAGGCCGAGACCGTGACGCCGCGCCCCGACGGCGAGGTCTCGGGAGAGGACGGGTTCTCGCGATGGTGACCACGCGGCATACCGTCGACCGAAGCGAAGACAGGAGGCGTTGATGGGTCAGCTCAGCGGACCGACCGACCCCACTGCCGACGCGCACTGGCACACCCACGAGGAGCGCAAGGGGTTCTTCACCGATACCTCGATCTGCATCGGGTGCAAGGCCTGCGAGGTGGCGTGCAAGGAGTGGAACCACAACCCGCGTGACGGCGACCTCGACCTGACCGGCATGTCGTACGACAACACCGTGTCGCTCGGGGCGAGCACGTGGCGTCACGTCGCGTTCGTCGAGCAGGACCGGGCGCGGATCGAGGAGGCGCGCGAGTCCGGTCGCGTCCTCGTGAGCCTGGGTATGCCGCAGGTGCGCTCCGAGCGTGACGTCACCACGAGCGTGACGGACCTGAGTGGGGGCGACCTCAGTGGTGTCGACACGACACCGCCCGACACCCCCGAGTTCCGGTGGCTCATGGCGAGCGACGTGTGCAAGCACTGCACCCATGCCGGGTGCCTCGACGTGTGCCCGACGGGTGCGCTGTTCCGCACCGAGTTCGGCACGGTCGTGGTGCAGGACGACGTGTGCAACGGGTGCGGCACGTGCGTTGCGGGCTGCCCGTTCGGGGTGGTCGAGCGTCGCAGCGACGGCACGGCCGCGCCGACGACGCGCGAGGGGCAGAAGAAGGGCGAGCAGCCACCGATCCCCAACAAGGGCGTCGCCCAGAAGTGCACCCTGTGCTACGACCGGCTGGTCGACGGCCAGACGCCGGCGTGCGCCAAGACCTGCCCGACGACGTCGATCAAGTTCGGCGACCACGAGGACCTGGTGACCGAGGCGAAGGCGCGGGTGGCCCAGCTCCACGCACAGGGCATGACCGAGGCGCGGCTCTACGGCGCCAACGAGCTCGACGGCGTGGGTGGCACCGGCTCGGTGTTCCTGCTGCTGGACGAGCCCGAGGTCTACGGCCTGCCGCCGGACCCGCGCGTCTGCACGGCCGACCTGATGACGATGTACAAGCGGGCCGCGATGGCCGCTGCGGGAATGGTGGCCGCTGCCGCGGTCGCGTTCCTGGGACGAGGAGGACGGGGCGCGTGAGCACTTCCGAGTACGACAGCCTGCGACCGCCGGAGCCACCGCGCCGACGCCGGCGTGGTGGTGGCGGTGGCCGGCGTCGGCGCCCGTTCGGCACCGGTGACGGCAACCGCGAGATGCTCATGGTGCCCGACGTCGAGCCGACGTCGTACTACGGGCGGCCGGTGGTCAAGCCGGCGCCGTGGGGCGAGGACGTCGCGGCCTACCTGTTCCTTGGGGGACTGGCCGGTGGCTCCGGGCTCCTGGGTGCGGGTGCCCAGCTGAGCAACCGGCCGAAGCTGCGCCGCAACGCCCGGCTCGGTGCGCTGGCGGCGGTTGCCGTCGGTGGCGCTGCCCTGGTGCGGGACCTCGGTCGGCCCGAGCGGTTCTACAACATGCTGCGCACCTTCAAGGTGACCTCGCCGATGAGCGTGGGCTCGTGGATCCTCAGCGCGTTCAGCGCGGGCATCGGTGTGGCCGCGGCGTCGGAGATCGACCGGATGACGGGGGAGAAGCTGCCCCTGGGGAAGCTGCGCCCGGTGCTGCGCGCCGTCGAGGGCCCGGCCGGCTTCGAGGCGGCCGCGTTCGCGACTCCGCTCGCGGCATACACCGCCGTCCTGCTGGCCGACACGGCGACGCCGACGTGGAACGCCATGCACAAGGACCTGCCGTTCGTCTTCGTCAGCTCCGCCAGCCTCGCGGCCGGCGGGCTCGGCATGGTGACGACGCCGGTGGAGGAGGCCGGCCCGGCCCGCCGGATGGCGTTGCTGGGCGTGGCCGGTGACGTCACCGCGATGCGGTTGATGGAGCAGCGGATGGACCCCGTCGCGGCCGAGCCGCTGCACCACGGCAAGGCCGGCACGATGCTCAAGTGGAGCGAGCGGCTCGCGGTCGCCGGTGGCGTCGGCACGCTCGTCGGGGGCCGCTGGCGCCCGGCAGCGGTCGCGTCGGGGCTGGCGCTCATGGCGGCGTCGGCGCTGACCCGGTTCGGGGTGTTCGAGGCCGGGCTGCACTCGGCCAAGGACCCGCGGTACACGATCGAGCCGCAGAAGCGCCGGCTCGCCGAGCGTCGCGCGGCCGGCATCACCGACGACTCGATCACGACGGTCTGACCCGGGCCGCTCCCGCGGCTCCGGACTCAGCGAGCCGTCGCGTGCGGCGGCGGTGCCGCCAGCCGAGAGACTCCAAGGGGTGAGCTGGAATGCGAACCTGGGTTGGGCATTTCGCCAACCCAGGTTCGCATTTCAAGCTACCCCTTAGGGCTTGCCCGACGTCGGTTCGGCAAGGCGGGCCCACTGCCACGGGGCCCACGGCAGCAGGGCCAACTGCTACTCGCGCAGGTCGGCCGGTCCGTCGTGGGTCGCCAGCCCGTCGGCCAGCCACGCCTCCACCCCGCCGATGACGTCGGTCGCGTCGATGCCAAGAGTGCGCAGTGACGCCGCCGCTAGCGACGAGCTGAAACCCTGGCGGCACAGCACGACCACCCGTCGACCGGCGATGGCCTCGGGGATGCGCCACGGGCTGCTCGGGTCGAGCCGCCACTCGAGCACGGTGCGGTCGATGACCAGCGCGCCGGGCAGCTCACCCTGACGCCCACGCTGCGCGGCGGTCCGAGTGTCCACGAGGAGCGCACCCTCGTCACGCGCCGCGGCCAGTGCCTCGGCCGGGGTGAGGCGATGCAGGTCTGCGCGGGCGCGGGCGAGCACCAGGTCGACCCGGCTGGTGGGTTCGGCGGCGGCCTCGGTCATGCCTCGAGCGTAGGTGAGCGGGGTCGGGGGCGCCGCGGCAGTGCCGGCCGGATAGCGTTGCGCTTGGAGGTGTCTGGGCACCTGGTGGTCCCCCCGGTCTTCAAAACCGGTGAGGCCGAGTATCTCGGCCTGGCGGGTTCGATTCCCGTCCACCTCCGCCACCAGTCTTCGCGGGAAGGAGCGCCGATGTCGAAAAGCCGCTCCACCACAGGGAATTCGCACACGTCACCGTCGCCTCGGCAGCCGGCGGCCAGCCACGTCGTCGCCACGGCCGGTCACGTCGACCATGGCAAGTCAGCCCTGGTCCGCGCTCTGACCGGCATCGAGCCCGACCGCTGGGACGAGGAGCGCCGCCGCGGCCTGACGATCGACCTGGGCTACGCGTGGACCACGCTGCCGGACGGGCAGCAGGTGTCGTTCGTCGACGTGCCGGGGCACGAGCGGTTCATCGGCAACATGCTCGCCGGGCTCGGACCGGTGCCCGCGGTCATGGTGGTCGTCGCGGCCGACGAGGGATGGCGCCAGCAGTCGAGCGAGCACCTCGCCGCCATCGACGCCCTCGGCGTGCGGCACGGCCTGCTCGTCGTGACCCGCAGCGACCTGGCCGACCCTGCGCCCGCCCTGGCGGACGCCCGCGCGCGGATCGCCGCCACGAGCCTGGGCGACGTCGAGGCCGTGGCCGTCTCGGCGCGCACCGGCGCGGGTCTCGAAGAGCTCAGGGCGGCTCTCGAGCGGCTGCTCGCGGCGCTGCCGCCCCCGCGCGCCGAGGGTCGGGTGCGCTGGTGGCTCGACCGGGCCTTCACCATCAAGGGCGCCGGCACGGTCGTCACGGGCACGCTCGCCGAGGGAGCGCTCGCCGTCGGCGACCAGCTCGAGGTGGCCGGGCAGCGGGTCGCCGTGCGTGGGCTCGAGTCACTCGGGCAGACGGTCACCGACGCCGCGCCGGTATGCCGCGTGGCCGCCAACCTGCGGGGCCTCGCCGCCGACTCGGTGGGACGTGGCGACGTCGCCGTCACGCCGGGCGCCTGGCGGTTCACCACGGTGCTCGACGTGCGACTCGGGGCTCGTGACTGGCCGACCGAGGTGGTGGTGCATGTGGGCACCGCGGCCGTTCCGGCGCGGCTGCGCCCGCTGGGTACCGACCACGCGCGGCTCACGCTGGCCACCGCCCTGCCCGTCGTCGCGGGCGACCGTCTCATCGTGCGCGACCCCGGCACCCGCGACCTGGCGGGCGCGCTCGTGCTCGACGCCGACCCACCGGCGCTGACGCGCCGCGGTGCGGCGGCAACCCGTGCCGCCGAGCTCGCCAAGCTGGACGGTCGGGTCGACCCGACACGCGAGGTCACCCGCCGGGGTGCCATGCGTGCCGGCGACCTCATCCTGCTCGGAGGCCATGTGCCGCAAGGAAGTCCGCCACGCGGCATACACGTCATGGGGGAGTGGCTGGTGGCCGAGGGTGCCCTCGCGGCGTGGGCCGACGCTGCGCTCAGCCACGTCCGGGCGACCCTGCGTGCCGACCCACTCGCGTCCGGTGTGCAACCGAATGCGCTGGCCGACGCCATCGGCCTCCCCGACCGAGCGCTGGTGCCCGCCGTCGTGAAGCGGGCCGGTCTCTCGATCGACCGCGGAGTCGTGCGCCCCGACAACCAACCGAACGACCTGGGCCCGGCCGAGGCTGGGCTGCGCGCGATCGAGGAGCGGCTGCGCGACTCGCCGTTCGCGGCACCCGAGCGACCCGACCTGGAGGCGGCCGGCTTGTCCAACGCGGCGCTCGCCGCCGCCGAGCGCGCCGGCCGGCTCGTGCGCCTGGGCCCCGACCTCGTGCTGCTGCCCGACGGCCCGGCGAGGGCGATGCGCGAGCTGGCCGCGTTGCCGCAGCCGTTCACGCTCAGCCAGGCGCGCCAGGCGCTCGGCACCACCCGGCGGGTAGCCGTGCCGCTGCTCGAGCACCTCGACCGGCGTGGCTGGACGCGACGGGTCGACGACCAGGCCCGGGTGGTCGTCCGCTGAACCCCACGGCCCAGCGCGCCCAGCGCGCCCAGCGCGCCGACGTTCTAGGCGGCCGGTGCCAACGTCCCGCGACCGGCGAGGTGGCCGTAGAACACCGACGTGCCGGCGCGGGCGATGGCCGCCGGGTCGACGACCTGGCTGCGCCGCCAGCCACCGATCTGGGACCACGTCGTGAAGCGCAGCGCCTTGCCGGACCGCACCACGTAGAGGGCGCGCGAGGTGCGCTCCTGCAGGACGGTTCCGTCCGCCGGGTAGCGGCGCAGGCGGCTGTAGTCACCCGTGCCACCGGCGCGGTCCAGGGCCGTCTGGTCGACGGTGGTGTACGGCTTCCGGCCGCCCATGCTGGTCCAGCTCGCGACCGCCACGGGGGCACCACCGGTGACCCGGTAGACGTCACCTCGCACCGACCCGCGTAGGAACGTGCCGTCGGGGACCCGCTTGGGCAGCCTGGCCAGCGAGGTCGAGGACACGAGCATGGGCCGGATGGTGCCGAGGCCGGCGGTGGAGAAGACGCGCACCGGTGCGGCGCCGGCCAGCCGGTAGGTCGCGGAGGTCTCACGCACCTTGACGAAGGTGCCGGACGGCGGCGGCTTGTAGCCCACGTCCTTGAAGTGGATGAAGTTGCTGGGCCAGTTGCGGTCACCGCGCGGGACGCGCCAGCGCGAGGTGTAGTCGCCGCCGTAGGAGGAGTCGCTGATCACGATGTAGCTGGAGGTGACCTCCTCGACGTAACCCACGTGGCCATAGCCCGGGGCGTAGGCGCTGCCGTAGTTCCACTGCGCGATCGAGCCGGGCACGGGGGTCCGGTCCACGCGGAAGCCGCGCTTGCGGGCGTTGCTGGCCCAGCTGCCACCGTTGCCCATCGTGCTCTGCCGGGCGACGCCGTTCTTGGCCAGGCGATAGGCGACGTAGTTGACGCAGTTGTTGCCGCGGGCGGTGACGGGGTAGCCCCACACCGACCTCCCGGCATACCCGCTGAAGGAGACGCACCCGATGCCGGTGAGCTTGCACTCGCGCACCATCGTCGCGGCGTTCGCGGACGGTGCGGCCAGACCGGTGAGGCCGGTGGTGAGCAGGGCGAGGGTGAGCAGCTGGGCGGCGCGGCGCAGTACGAGTCGCATGATGTCCCGGGGGTTGGGGGGAACCCGAGTCGGAGCGCGGACCACGGTGCGGCGTGGCCGGTCGGGAGTCGGGTCGGGCAGTCGGGCGTGAGCCGTGGCACAGCCTGCCCGACCGTGGCCGCCGCTGTCGCATTTGTGCCGAAAAGAACCCGCCTGTAATTCGCGGCCCCGTGCTCAGCGGCCTCCGCCGGCATCGTCCGAACGGACGACCTCCAGGTCTCGCTCGAGGAAGTCGGCGAGCCGCCCGGCAGCCCCGTCCGCCGCCCGCGCGTCGGCGTCCGACGTGCCCGGGGCGAGGTCGATGGTGACGGTCACGCTGGTCGGTCCGACCTCGCGCTTCCAGCGCCCGATGCTGCGCGTCCCCGCGACGACCGTGGCCCAGAACGGGTCGGACGCGCGGTGCTCCGGGTGGTCGCTCGGGAACGGCACCTGCGGATAGGTCAGCGTCACCTCGTCATAGGTGGGCAGGAGGTATGCCGCGGGCGCGGCCGAGCTGCGCCGCGGCACCGCGTGCGGGTCGTACCAGTGGGGGATCCCGTCGACCTCGACCTGCTCGAGGGAGTCGCCGAGAAAGGCCAGGGCGTGCTTGGTGTCGGCCACGGTCAGGGACGACCAGCGGGTGAAGTCGCGCACGCTGGCCGGGCCGTGGCCGGTGAAGAACCGGCGGACCAGCTCGACCAGTGCGGCGTCCCGCTCCAGCGGAGGGGTCCGGGTGATGACCTCGTCGACCAGTGCATAGGTGTGGTGGACGCCGTGCATCGGCCCTGAACAGACCAGCGCCCTCAGCTCGGCGACCATGATCAGGTGGCCGAGCTGTTCGCCGGCGGTGATCGGCGAACCGTGGTCGGCGAAGTACTGCCCGAGCTCACGCCGAGTGTGAAACTGCTTGCCCTGCAACGCCTTTGCGAGGAGGTCGAGTCCGGCCGACAGGACCTTTGGGTCGTCGAGGCCAAGCTGCCGGTGGCGCCCGCCCATGCCGGCGAGGACCCGCGGCGAGGTCAGCTCGAGGATCCACCGCAGGTCGGCCGGCACGACGAAGTGCCATGTGGGACGCAGGATGTGGGTGCGCACGAAGGCGCCACGGTCGAACTCGCGCTGCACACCGGTATACGTGCGTCGCCGCGACCGCATCCCCAGCGACCAGAACGCGTGGTCGCGCTCCTGGCTCTGCACGCACCCGAGGAGCCGCACCGCGTCGGCGGCGGTCGCGACGGGTGCCGACGAGAGCCGCTGGGTCGCGAGCCGCTGGGTCAGGACGCGGTCGGTGTCCATGGAGCACCATCGTGCTCGCGTTCGGGTGCGGTCGCACCGGCGGGTCGCCTGGTGGTCACCGGTCGGATCCTCCTTCGCCGCCGCAGCCGCAGGGCAACGACGACGCCGAGCAGGATGAGCAGCGCCAACAGCACGGCACCGGCCCCGACGGCGGTGGCCAAGGTGCTCGTGCGCTGCGCCGATGACAGGGCCTTGTCCGCTTCGCCCGGTTTGCCGTCGGCGAGGTCTGCCCGCGCCCGGGCCAGGTCGGCGCCGGGGTCGGCCAGCACCCCGCCGATCCGGGCGAGCGGGTTGCGCGTGGCCCAGTCGCTGCGCTGGGCGGCGTAGTCGGTGGCGACCCGGCTGAATCCCTCGAGCTGGGCCCGCACCGTCACATAGTCGTCGCTGTCTGCCGCCGACTGGTATGCCGCCTGGACGGCTCTGGTGTCGATGTGCGCCTTTGCTGCGGCCTGTTGCGCCGAAAGGGCAGCAGCGGCAACGGATTTCGTTCGTGCCATCTCCAGCGACGCCGCCGAGAAGTCCCAGTCGGCCATCGCCGACCGCACGCCCCGCGGAAGGCGCCAGTCCCCGTCGACCCGCTCCGCCGCGGCATACGCGGTGCGGGTCTTGGCGCGGACGGTGAGCAGCTTGGCATCGGCCGGGGCGATGACCCAGTCGGTCATGAGCGCCTTGGTCGAGGTGTTGCCGCCGAGCACCTCGAACAGGTCGTAGGCCTGCTTCCAGGTGGTCGCATGGTTGACGACGGGACGTTCGCCGGGGGCGTCGTACAGGGTGGCGCGGCTGGTGAGCGCCTTCATCAGCTGGGGTCCGGGCACGGCCTTGCTGCCCGAGACGAGCGCATGGACGGCGGCATACGACGCGGGGTAGCCGTAGTCCTCTGCCTCGCCTGCGACCCCGTCACCGTCCGGCCAGGTGGCGAGTGGGAAGGCGCCCTTGCCGCTCGGAGACACACGCCGGTGGTCCTCGTCCTTCTGCTTCGTCGCGGTCACGGCCTGACGGGCGAGCTCCTGGGCGAGGCCCTCGATGAGCCAGCGGTCGCCGGTGTTGTCGCTGTTGGCCCAGGCGTGCGCCAGCTCGTGGGCGAGGATCGCCGGGTCGGTCGCCTCGGACACCTCGATTGCGCCCTGTTTGTACGTGCCGTCCCAGCCGTAGACCTGCCGGCTGAAGTCCTCGGTGATGCGGGTCGTCCGGCCCGGCCAGCCCTGGCCGGTGAGGCGTTCGAGGGCGGGGACGAGCTGGGGCAGCTGGTCGCTGATGTAGGTCGACCAGGCGGTGTCGCCCGGGAACGCGACGACGTCGAAGGCGTTGTCCTTCACCGTGACCGTGCGTTCGTCGACCTGGGACGGGTCCCGCAGCGACACCATCGACCACAGGCCCAGGTCGCCGCCGCCCGTCGCGGTCGTGGTGCGGGTGTCGCCGACGGTCTTGTCGGTGCTGTGGATGCCGAGGTCGAGGTTCATCCACCGCGGCGCAACCACCTCGATGGTGGCCTGACCAGTGCCGCCGGGGGAGTAGACGTCGAACGCGGCATACCCCTTGCCGACCCGGCCGGGCGAGGACGAGCGTGGCTTGGCGCCCGGGATCGTGTAGGTGACCGTGACGGTGCGGCTGCGCCCGTAGTTCAGCGGCGACGGGAAGGAGATGTCGGCGTAGTCGAGGTCCTTGAGCCGGATCCGCTTGACCGGCAGCGTCGAGCCGTTCGACGTCGCCCTGAGGTCGCTCGCACCGTTGGGAAGCCACAGGGTGTAGCCGGTCCAGAAGAAGTAGCGGGAACCGGTCGGCGGTTGCTCGTTGGTGACGGTGAACGTCTGGGTCACCTTCACGGGAGTTCCCTTGTCGGACACCACATATCGCGTCGTGCCGCGCTCACCCAGACCCTGCTCGGCGTGTGCCGCGGGCGCGATCGCGAGGGCCGCGACCAGCGTCGTGGCTGCGGTCACGAGCGCGCGGCGCCGCCGCCGACCCCCCAAGCTCATGGCGGGAGTATGCCGGGTGGAGCCGACACCCGGGGCCCGCTTGGCCGGTGCCGGGCCGGATCGTGACCGAACGCCCGAGTCACCGCCGTCGGGTTCACCGACTGGACGTCGCCGCGGCGGGGTCGACAGTGGTCAGCTCGAACGTCCACTGCCCCTCACAGGTGCCTCGACGCAGCACGGCCTGCCCCGCGGCATACGAGCCCTTGGTGAAGAAGACCTCGGCCTCGAAGCCCTCGTTGTCCATGCCGCCCGGTTCGTATCCCGCGGCGACGAGGGCGTCCTGGATGAGGACGGTCGAGCGCTCGAGCGGCTCCTTCGTGACGCCGCGCGCGACGACCGACCCGGGTTGGTCGACGACCTCGGTCACGGTGCCGAGGCGGCTGAGGTCGAGGCCTTGCGGCAGCGATGCCAGCGCCGCGGCGTCGGCTGGCACCGGCGCGGTGCAGCCGGACCCCGCCTCGTCACCCGAGCAGCCAGCGAGTCCGCCGGCCGTGACTCCCGTGAGTACGACCGCTACCGCCAGGTGTCGGGAGCGGGCAGCGCGGGTGGCCTGGTTCATGGCGGTCAGCCTAGGAGCAACGCGGGTCGCACCACGGCTGACCAGCGTCGACTCCCGCCCCTTTACCAAACCCTGAACCGGCTACCCGCCCGTATCCCGGGCGTGGCTTCGTAGGGTGACCGAATCCCTCGACGAAAGGCACGACGGTGATCCGCACTCGCACGTCAGCCGCCGTCGCGATCCTCGCCACCTCCGCGTTGGCCGTACCTGCCGCACTCGTGGTGGCCGACGCCCGCGGTGAGGATCGCGAACGACGATCAACCACCAACGCCGCCGGGGCGGTGACCCAGAACCCGGCCGGGGCCGAGGACTGGATGTTCCGGCAGCGGGCCAACCCCGACGGCACCATTCCTGACGTCGCCGTCCGCGAGGCGCTGGCCCAGTCCGAGGCCATGAGCCAGAGCGCGCTGGGCGACCCCGCGACCGACCAGGTGTGGCAGGAGTTCGGCCCCGCCAACATCGGCGGGCGAATCCGCGACATCGCCGTCGACTCACGCGTCTCGGGAACCGTCTACATCGCCGCCGCCTCCGGTGGCGTGTGGAAGAGCACGGACGCCGGCAGCACCTTCGCCCCGTCGTGGCCTGCGGGTCGCCCCCAGTCGATGGGCTCGGTGGCCGTCGACAGCCAGGGCGCGATCTGGGCCGGCACGGGCGAGGTCGACCACGGCGGTGGCTCCGCCTACTACGGCGACGGGGTCTACAAGAGCACCGATGGTGGCGCGACCTGGACCAACATGGGTCTGCGGGACAGCGACACCATCGGCAACATCGTCGTCGACCCGCGTGACGACAAGCGGGTCTTCGTCGCGGCGCAGGGAGCACTGCACGACTCCAAGCCGACGCGTGGGCTCTTCATGACCGAGGACGGCGGAGCCTCCTGGACGCGCGTGATCGTCCCCGAGAGCGCCTCCACCGGAGCCGTCGACGTCCAGGTCAACCAGAGCAACCCGGACATCATGCTGGCCACCACGTGGGACAAGATCCGTGACGAGAAGTCACGCATCTACGGGCCGCACTCCTACGTCTACCGCTCCACCGACGGCGGGCGCACGTGGACCAACGTGCAGAAGGCGCCGCTGCCGCAGAGCGAGGCCGACCCGGCCCTCCGGACGCCGGACAACCTCGTCGGCAAGATGGGCGTGGCCTTCAGCGACACCGACCCGAACCGGGCCTACCTCATCTCCAGCACGGCCCGTGGCAACTTCAACGGCTTCTTCACCAGCAGCGACGCAGGTGCCACGTGGACCGCGGTCGGCGCCACCAGTGGCGGCACCCTCCAGAGCATCAGCGGCGGGTTCGCGTGGTGGTTCGGACGGGTCTACGTGGACCCGGCCGACGCGCAGCACGTCTTCGTCGCCGGCGTCAGCCTCGCCGAGAGCAAGGACGGCGGAGCCACGTGGACGACGTCGAACTCGGTGCACGCCGACCAGCACGGCATGGCGTGGGACCCGAAGGTGCCCGGTCAGGTCTACCTCGGCAACGACGGCGGCTTCTACCGCTCCAGCACGAACGGCGCGGTTCGCGGCGCCTGGTTCAAGACGCCGAACCTGCCGATCACGCAGTTCTACGCGATGGACGTGAGCCACCAGGACGGCAAGCGGGTCAACGCCGGCGCCCAGGACAACGGTTCGCTCAAGTCGTGGAGCAGCACCGGCGCGACCACGGGTCCCTGGTACAACTTCGTCGGCGGCGACGGGATGATGAACCGCATCGACCCGAACAACCAGGACAAGTACTACGGGTGCTACCAGAACGGTGGCTGCTACGGGTTCGTCGGCACCAGCTCGTTCTGGATGGGAATCCCCGGGGCGCGCAAGAACTGGGTGGCGCCATTGGAGTTCGCGGCCGACACCCGGATCGTGTTCGGTGGCAGCGAGTACGTGAGCCGGATGAACACCGACCCGGGCCAGCGCCGGTGGGAGCGGATCAGCCCGGACCTCACCGAGGGCACCGAGCCGCGCGCCCCGGGCTTCGGCACGATCACGGCGATCGGCACCACCAAGGCCGACCCCAACCTCGTCTACGCCGGCACCGACAGCGGCCTGGTCTGGGTGAGCCGCAACGCGATGGCACCGGCCGCCGAGGTCACCTGGGAGAAGCTGTCCAGCCCGACCTTCCCCGGTCGCTGGGTCACCCGCGTCACCGTCGACCCCGACAACCCGAAGGTCGCCTGGGCCACCTTCTCCGGCTGGCGATCGGGTGAGAGCTACGCCCACCTCGTCATGACGAGCGACGGCGGCCGCACCTGGACCGACATCGTCGGCCGGCGGCTCCCGCAGGCGCCGGTCAACGACGTCATCCGGCACCCCACCAAGGCGAACTGGCTGTTCGTCGCCACCGACGTGGGTGTCTACCGCACCACCAACCTGGGCAGGACGTGGATCAAGGTCGGGGCCAACCTGCCGTTGGTGCCGATCAACGACATCGACCTGCCGGCCGGCTCACAGACGCTGTATGCCGCGACGTACGGCCGCAGCGTCTGGACCACGTCACTGGCGGACATGGGCTGATCGGGCTCTCCTGACCACCCACGTCGCCGGTGCGCGGCGCGGCGCCCTCGGGCGTCGCGCCGCGCGTCGTGGTGCCTGGCTGGCGGTGGTGCTGCTCTTCGGGGCGCCGCTGGCGGTCATGGTGCTGGGGTCGCTCCAGCGCCCGCTGCAACCACCGCCGGACGGGCTGGCCCTGTGGCCCGACCCGCCGTCGTGGTCGAACTACCGCGACGTCGGCGCCTTCCTCCCGTGGGGCCGGCTGCTGCTCAACTCCGCGCTCGTGGCCCTCGTGGCGGTGCCCGTCACCGTCGTCGTGGCGTCGCTGGCGGGCTTCGCGATCGTCACCGCGCGCGGTCGGATGCGGCGTCTGCTCGTGGGCGTCGCGCTGCTGATGGCGTTCGTGCCTGCGGCTGCGCTCTGGGTGCCGCGCGTGGTCGTGCTCCGCGAGCTCGGGCTGACCGACCGCACCCTCAGCGTGGCCGTGCTCTCGCTCGCGGGCACGACCCCGTTCTACGTCCTGCTCTTCGCGCTCGCCTTCGCCCAGGTGCCGCGGTCCGTCCTCGAGGCGGCCGAGCTCGAGGGCCTGAGCCCCTATGCCGTGTGGAGGCGGGTGGCGTTGCCCCTCGCGCGTCCCGCGGTGGGCGCCGTCGCGGCGCTCGCGTTCGTCCACTACTGGTCCACGTTCATGGACCCGCTCACCCTGGTCGCGTCACCGCAGCGGTGGCCGCTGGCGCTGGGGCTGCGCGGGCTGTCCGAGATGGAGGCTGCCCTGTACCCGATCTTCCTCACCGGAGCCGTCATCGCCACCGCGCCCGCCGTGCTGGCGTTCCTTGTGGCGCAACGGGCGTTCTTCAGCGCTGCGGAGGGTCGTTCGTGACCGGGCGACGGTGGCGCGCGCTGTCGGCCGCAGTGGTCGTGGCGGCGACCGCGCTGGTGGCGGCGTGCTCGTCGGGGGAGTCGCGCGGCCCGGGGTCTGGGGAGCCGGCGGGCGGTGACCCGCGCGCGCGAATCACCTTCCAGCTCAAGGCAGAGCCCGAGGAGAAGGCGGTCTACGAAAGTCTCACCGCGGCATACGGCAAGCAGGGAGGGGGACCAGTCGAGCTGGTGCCGCTGGGTCGCAAGGACCACCTCGCCCGGCTCTCCACGGCCTTCGCGGCGGGCACGCCGCCGGACGTGTTCCTGCTCAACTACCGCGAGTTCTCGCCCTTCGTCCTGCGGGGCGCGATCGAGCCGGTCGGACCGGTCGTGGAGGAGGCCGGTGTGAGGCTCGACGACTACTACGAGGAGCCGCGCGCGGCGTTCACCTACGACGGCGCGCTCCAGTGCATGCCGCAGAACATCTCCTCGATGGTCGTCTACTGGAACACCGAGCTCTTCGCGAAGGCCGGTGTCGCGCCGCCGACGTCGGACTGGACGTTCGACGAGCTCGTCGCTGCCGCGCGGGCCCTGACGAGGGGTGGCGTGAAGGGGCTCGGGATCGAGCCGACGATCACGCGGATGGCGCCGGTGATCTGGGGCAACGGCGGACGGGTGGTCGACGACCTCGAGTCGCCGACCCGCCTCACCCTGGACGAGCCGGCCGCGCGAGAAGCGTTGCAGCGCATGGCAGGTCTCGCGCGTGAGGTGTCGCCGGACAAGGAGTCCCAGGCCGCGCAGGGGCTGCTCGAGCAGTTCATGACGGGCAAGCTGGCGATGTTCATGAGCTCGCGGGTCGAGGTGCCGGCGCTGCGCGAGCAGGCCGGTCTGTCCTTCGACGTCGCGCCGATGCCGGGCATGAAGCAGCCCGCGGCGATCCTGCACTCGGACGCCTACTGCATCGCCAAGGGCTCGCAGAACAAGGCGGCCGCCGCGAGGTTCATCGCGTATGCCGTGGGGCAGCAGGGTTCGACCATCACCGCCCTGGGTGGGCGGACCGTCCCGTCGCTCACCTCCGTGGCCGAGTCGCCGGCCTTCCTGACGACGGCGAAGGAGCCGAAGTCGTCGCAGGTCTTCCTCGACAACATCCCGAACCTCCAGCACACCCCGGTGGTGCCGGCCTGGCCCGAGATCGAGGACGTCATCGAGACCGAGCTGACCCGCACCTTCCTCGACGGTGTGCCCCTCGACGAGACTCTCAAGGCGATCCGCGCGCAGGCGGATCCCCTTCTCCAGCAACGATGACGGTGCGGGTCACGGGCGCTCAGAAGTCCTACCGGGCGCGGCGGGGCGAGCCGGTGCACGCCCTCGACGACGTCACGGTGGAGGCCCGTGCGGGGGAGCTGCTGACCGTCGTGGGCCCGTCGGGGTCCGGCAAATCCACCCTGCTGCGGGCCATCGCGGGGCTGGAGACACTCGACGCGGGATCGGTCATGGTGGGCGACGTCGACGTCACGGCACTTGCCCCGGGGCGACGAGGCGTGGCGATGGTCTTCCAGGACGCGGCGCTCTACCCGCACCTCAGCGTCGCCGGCAACATCGGCCTGGGGGAGCGGGCGCGTGGCCGGGGCCGGTCGCAGACCCGCGAACGGGTGGCCGAGGTGGCCGAGAGCCTCGGGATCGGGGAGCTGTTGGATCGGCTGCCTTCGCAGCTGTCAGGGGGCGAGCGGCAGCGGGTTGCGTTGGCCCGAGCGGTGATCCGCGCGCCGAAGGTGTGCCTGCTCGATGAGCCACTCTCGTCGCTCGACGCCGACCTGCGGCTGCGCATGCGCGGTGAGGTGAGGGATCTCCAGCGGCGCACGGGGGCGACGATGGTCCACGTCACGCACGACCAGGCGGAGGCTATGGCGATCGGTGATCGGCTCGCGGTCATGCAGGCTGGGCGGGTCGTGCAGGTGGACACCCCGGAGCGGGTTTTTGCCGAACCGGCCACGAGCTTCGTCGCCCGGTTCGTCGGACCGCTGCCGATGAACCTGCTCACCGGCGACGGGCCCACCCGTGGGGTGCGGCCCGAACGAGTTCGGTTGCGGGACAACGCTGCTGGCGACGTCGACCAGGTGGAGCCCGGGCTGTCCGGGCTGGCCGGTGTGGTCGAGTCGGTCGAGTCGGCGGGCGAGGACGCGGTCGTGCGGGTGCGCCACGCAGGCGGGGTGCTGCTCGCACGTGTCACCGGGACGTCGCGCCCGAGTGTCGGCGACCAGCTGCGCGCGGTGTGGGACGCAGGGGACGAGCACCGCTTCGACCGGGACACAGGAGAGCGGCTGTGAGGGGCGCGCGAGCCGGGTGGCTCGGCCTGCCGTTCCTGCTCGGCGCGTTCCTCGTCGTGCTGCTGCCGCTGGGGCTTGCGGCCTACCTGGCGTTCACCGACTACTACGGCTTCGAGGCGCCGCGGTGGAGCGGCACCGACAACTGGGCCCGCCTCGCGGGCGACGGGCAGTTCTGGCGGTCGGTCGGCGTGACCGGGGTCGTCGCCGCGATTGCCGTGCCCATCCGGATCGCCCTCGCGGTCGGAGCGGCCCTCCTGCTCGCCCGGCAGGGAGGTGCCGCGGGCGCCATCGGTCGCACCGCGGCATACCTGCCCTCGGTGGTCCCCGAAGCGGCCTGGGCACTGCTGTGGCTGTGGATCCTCAACCCCCTCTACGGGCCGCTGCCGGCGGCCCTGCGCGCCGTTGGTGCGCCAGTGCCCGGGTTCCTCACCGAGCCGTGGGGAGCTCGCTGGGGGCTGGTGCTGGTGCTCGCATTCCAGGTGGGGGAGGCGTTCGTGGTGGCGCTGGCCGCGCGTCGCACAGTGCCGGGCGCGCTCTACGACGCGCTGGCCGTCGAGGGCGCGAGCCCGTGGTTCACAACGACCAGGCTGACCCTGCCGGTGATGGCCCCGATCCTCCTGCTGCTGACCGTGCGCGACCTCGTCGTGGTGGTCCAGAACGCTTTCGTGCCAGCGCTTCTCGTCACCGGCGGTGGCCCGGGGAACGCGACGCTGACTGCGCCGCTGCTCGTCTACGAGCGGGCCTTCGAGTACGGCGAGCTCGGGTATGCGAGCACCCTGTCGGTGGCGCTACTCGTGCTGACCGCTGCGGCCGCCGCGCTCCCGCTGTGGCTCGCGGCGCGGCTCGCCCAGCGCCAGCGGCGCTAGGTCCTGGCGACAGCTAGACCAGCGTGCGGCGCATGACCAGGCGCGGCATCCTGCTGGCCACCGCGTCGGTCTGGCCGACCACCTCGAAGCCGGCCTTCTCGAACATCGCCCGCGTGCCGACGAACGCCATGGTGAGGTCCATCCGCTTCTCACCCGGGTCGACCGGGTAGGCCTCGACGGCGGGCGCCCCCTGGCTCGCGGCATACTCCACGGCTCCCTGCAGGAGGTGACCGGTGACGCCGCGGCGGCGGTGACCGCCCCGGACCACGACGCAGATGATGCTCCAGACCGGGACGTCGTCGATGCGCCGGATGAGCTTCGAGGCCTCGAGCTTGGGGATCTCGGTGCGCGGGCTGACCGAGCACCAGCCAACGGGCACGCCATCGGCGTACGTGACCACTCCCATCGGGTGCGTCCCGTGGGAGAGCTTCTCCGCCGCGACCTCGCGGGCGTCCTCGCCGTCGCCGCCGAGCGCGCGGATGTCCTGGGCCCGCAGGCGGTGCGAGAGGCACCAGCAGGTGTTGGCGCGGCGGTTGGGGTTGACGATCGCGACGAAGTCGTCGAACCGGTCCGGCGTGACGGGGTGGGTCTCCCAGGTGGTGGCGTCGGTCATGGGGCCAGCGTGGCAGGCATTCCGGACACCCAGTGACCGGTATGCCGCGTGGCCGGGTCTTCGTGTGGCCGGAGACCGGGCGCCCGCGCACCGCTCGACAGGAAACGGTGTAAGCGGTTCAATCTGGATGGGCACTCCACCGGTCAAAGCGCGGCCTTCCAGCCCCGGATATGAACGGACTCTCCGATGCCTCGCGTCCTGGACCAGACCTGGCAGCTGCTCGATGACTTCGCCGATGCCGTTCAGATGCTTGACGAGCACGGCGAGCAGGAGACGCAGGTCATGGACCTGGTCTGCGACCTCACCCGCAAGGTCGTCGGGGCCGACCACGCCGCGGTGACCACCAGGCGTGGCACCCGGTGCACCGTCGTGGCGGCGACGAGCGACGTGCCCGAGGCACTGCACGCGATCCAGCTCGAGGAGCACGAGGGCCCCACCCTCGACGCGATCCACGACCACGACACGCTCCGCTCGGGTGACCTGTCGAGGGACCGGCGGTGGCGCCGGTTCGGGCCGCGGGCGGCCGACGAGGTGGGCACGCACAGCGCCCTGGCCCACGTCCTGCCGTTGGGCACCAAGGAGACCGGGGCGCTCACCGTCTACGCCGCCCGCCGCGACGCCTTCACCGGTGACCATGCGTCACAGCTGGCGATCTTCGGGGCGAACGTCGCCTCGACGCTGCGTGCGCTGTCGACGCAGAACGAGCTGGTCAACTTCCGGGCCGCGCTGCGCACCAGCCGGCGGATCGGGGTGTCGCTCGGCATCCTGATGACGACCCGGCAGGTGCTGCTCGACGAAGCATGGGAGCTGCTGGCCAAGGAGAGCCAGAACCGCAACATCAAGGTCTCCGTGCTCGCCGAGAACGTCATCGCCACCGGCGGTTTCGACCCGCCGCCGGACAACTGACGCGGTGGGCCAGGGGTGGCACCAGATGTGGGGGAGGGGTGACGCCGCGAGACCCACATCTGGGGTGCCTCTGGAGTCACACCAGTCACACCAGCACCGTTTTCGGCGTGTCGTGGGGGTGCGTGTCGGGCCTCTGACCTGCGGCGATGCACTCTTTCCCGGAACGGCTTGCGTCGCGCGTCACAGTGAGTCAAGATATCCCTACATCTAGTGGTTACACGGCTGTAGTTCGTCCACATGTAGTGCACAGGCCAAGGCCGGTTGTCCACGAGATACCCACAGGAAGTCCACATCGTCGTCCCCACCCGGTCACTCGGAAGGGGCCCGGCGGGGCGCAGGGAAGGAGCCGCACATGCACTGTCCGTTCTGTCGGCACACCGACTCGCGCGTGATGGACTCGCGCACCACCGACGACGGCAGCTCGATCCGCCGGCGCCGGCAGTGCCCGGAGTGCGGGCGGCGGTTCACGACCGTCGAGACCGCGAGCCTGACGGTTACCAAGCGCTCCGGCGTGAGCGAGCCGTTCAGCCGGGTCAAGGTGCTCGCCGGGGTGCGCAAGGCCTGCCAGGGCCGGCCGGTCAGCGGGGACGACCTCGCGCTGCTGGCCCAGCGGGTGGAGGAGTGCATCCGCCAGCAGGGACAGGCCGAGGTCGAGGCCCACGAGGTGGGCCTGGCCGTGCTCGGCCCGCTGCGCGAGCTCGACGAGGTCGCCTACCTGCGGTTCGCGTCGGTCTACCAGGCCTTCGACAGCCTCGAGGACTTCGAGGCCGCCATCACCTTGCTGCGCGCCGAACGCGACGCCACGGGTGAGGAGCCCGACGTCGCCACCACCGGTGGCGACCCCAAGACCCGGGCCGGTATGCCGCCGGGGTGAGCCCGCGGCATACCGCCCGAACCATCGCCGGGAACCACTGGCACGTGAGTGTCAGACCCCACTGAAACCATTGCTAGTCACGCCAACCAGCACCACCAGGGGACCAGGGAGGCCCACCGAGATGACCGAAACCGCAGGAGCACGTGCAGGTGCCCGCAAGAGCAACGCCAAGTCCGGGCGCGGGGTGAAGATCGAGCGGATCTACACCACGCCGGGGGTGCACCCCTATGACGAGGTGACCTGGGAGAAGCGTGACGTCGTCCAGCAGAACTGGAAGACGGGCGAGACGATCTTCGAGCAGCGCGGCGTGGAGTTCCCCGACTTCTGGTCGGTCAACGCCTCGACCATCGTGACGACGAAGTACTTCCGTGGTGCCCTCGGCACCGAAGCGCGCGAGCAGGGGCTGCGCCAGCTGATCGACCGCGTCGTGCTGACCTACACCAAGGCCGGCAAGGACCACGGCTACTTCGCCACCGCCGAGGACGCCGAGATCTTCGAGCACGAGCTGACCTACGCCCTGCTGCACCAGGTGTTCAGCTTCAACTCGCCGGTTTGGTTCAACGTCGGCACCAAGTCGCCGCAGCAGGTTTCGGCCTGCTTCATCCTGTCGGTCGACGACTCGATGGACTCGATCCTCAACTGGTACAAGGAGGAGGGCTTCATCTTCAAGGGCGGCTCGGGCGCGGGTCTCAACCTGTCGCGCATCCGCTCGAGCAAGGAGCTGCTGTCCTCCGGTGGCACGGCCTCCGGGCCGGTGTCGTTCATGCGCGGCGCGGACGCGTCGGCGGGGACGATCAAGTCCGGTGGCGCGACGCGTCGTGCGGCCAAGATGGTCGTGCTCGACGTCGACCACCCCGACATCGAGGAGTTCGTCGAGACCAAGGCGCGCGAGGAGGACAAGATCCGCGCGCTGCGTGACGCCGGGTTCGACATGGACTTGGGCGGCAAGGACATCACCTCGGTGCAGTACCAGAACGCCAACAACTCGGTGCGCGTGAGCGACGAGTTCATGCGTGCGGTCGACGAGGGCACCACCTTCGGGCTGCGGGCGCGTGGTACGGGTGAGGTCATCGAGGAGGTCGACGCCCGCGAGCTGTTCACCAAGATCGCCAAGGCGGCGTGGGAGTGCGCGGACCCGGGCCTGCAGTACGACGACACGATCAACGACTGGCACACCAACCCCGAGACGGGTCGGATCACCGCGTCGAACCCGTGCTCGGAGTACATGTCGCTCGACAACTCCTCGTGCAACCTGGCGTCGCTGAACCTGCTGAAGTTCCTCAAGGACGACGACACGTTCGACGCGGTCACGTTCCAGAAGGTCGCTGAGCTGGTCATCACCGCGATGGACATCTCGATCTGCTTCGCCGACTTCCCCACCGAGGCGATCGGCAAGACCACCGTCGACTACCGCCAGCTGGGCATCGGCTACGCCAACCTCGGCGCGCTGCTCATGGCGACCGGTCACGGCTACGACTCCGAGGGTGGGCGCTCGCTCGCCGCGGCGATCACCTCGCTGCTCACCGGTGCCGCCTACAAGCGCTCCGCCGAGATCGCGGGTGTCGTGGGGCCGTATGCCGGGTACGCCCGGAACGCGGACGCGCACAAGCGCGTGATGCGCAAGCACCAGGCCGCCAACGACGCGATCCGCACGCTCGACACGATGGACGCCGGCATCCACCGCGCGGCCACCAAGGCGTGGGACGACGTGGTCAAGCTCGGTGAGAAGAACGGCTACCGCAACGCCCAGGCGTCGGTGCTGGCCCCGACCGGGACCATCGGCTTCATGATGGACTGCGACACCACCGGCATCGAGCCCGACTTCTCGCTGGTGAAGTTCAAGAAGCTCGTCGGTGGCGGGTCGATGCAGATCGTCAACCTCACCATCCCGCGGGCGCTGAAGAAGCTGGGCTACACCGGCGAGACCATCGAGGCGATCGTCGAGTACATCGCCGACAAGGGTCACGTCATCGACGCGCCCGGGCTGAAGCCGGAGCACTACGAGGTGTTCGACACCGCGATGGGTGCGCGGGCGATCTCGCCGATGGGCCACGTGCGGATGATGGCGGCGGTGCAGCCGTTCCTGTCCGGCGCGATCTCCAAGACGGTCAACCTGCCGGAGACGGCCACGGTCGAGGAGATCGAGGACGTCCACATGCAGGGCTGGAAGCTCGGCCTCAAGGCGATTGCGGTCTACCGCGACAACTGCAAGGTCGGCCAGCCGCTGTCCGACGGTGGCTCGGCCGCCAAGGACAAGGCTGCTGGGGCCGCGGTGGCGGCCGAGCCGGTGGTGGAGAAGGTCGTCGAGTACCGCCCGGTGCGGCGCCGGCTGCCCAAGCGCCGCACGTCGCAGACCACGTCGTTCGCGGTCGGTGGCGCCGAGGGTTACCTGACGGCTGGCACGTACGACAACGGCGAGCTGGGTGAGGTGTTCCTCAAGTTCGGCAAGCAGGGCTCGACCTTGGCCGGCGTGATGGACGCCTTCTCGATCGCGGTGTCGGTGGGCCTGCAGTACGGCGTGCCGCTGGAGACCTTCGTCGAGAAGTTCACCAACCTGCGGTTCGAGCCGGCCGGCATGACGGACGACCCGGACGTGCGGATGGCGCAGTCCCTCATGGACTACGTGTTCCGCCGGCTGGCGCTGGACTACCTCGACTTCGACACCCGTTCGTTCATGGGCATCCACACCGCCGAGGAGCGCGCGCGTCAGCTCGAGACCGGCTCGTATGCCGCGTCCGACGACGACGAGTCGAGCGAGGCCGAGCTGGAGACCCTGTCGCAGTCGGCGCCGGTGTCCAAGGCCGCGGAGTCCGGCAAGGCCTCCGGTGAGGCCGCGGTCGAGGGCAAGGAGCTCGACGCGGACGCCGTGAAGTCCGGTGCCGGAGCCGCCTCGGCCCGTGAGGTCGACGTCGAGGTGCACTCGAGCGCGGAGCTGCTCGAGAAGTTCCAAGGCAAGTCGGCTGATGCGCCGATGTGCATGACCTGCGGCACGAAGATGCGGCCCGCCGGCAGCTGCTACGTCTGCGAAGGCTGCGGCAGCACCAGCGGCTGCAGCTGACGGACGGCGGAAGCGGGGCCCCGACCGATATGGCTTGGGGCCCCGCTCCGTAGTCTGGGTGCCGGCGCACGTGCCCTTCTACTGCGAAAGCAGACGGGCTTTCGCCGAACTGAATTCCTCATCAGATAGGACCCCGGAATCACGGAGCGCAGCCAACTTCTGTAGTTGGTCCGCGAGTCCCTCCGAGGCTGGGGGCTGAGGCGCGGGCACTTGAATTGTCGGCTGCTTGACCCTGCCAATTCGCGCCTTCAGCTCTTGAACGTCAGCAATGGCCGCGTTGTATTCCGACTTGGGCAAGGGCAAGCAGTTGCTCAGGGTCCAGGGGTCGTTGCTGTCGGCATTACGCGATCTGTTTGAGCCACGCCAGAAGTCCTTGTTCGCGCCTCCGGAGTAGCTGGGCGTAAGCACTTCCAGGACACCGGTTACGAAGCCGGAGTTGTACTCGATCCCCGTGATGTCTACAAAATGGAAGGTCGCAGCACGTTCGCCACCCAGCGAGCCAGCCATCAGGCTCGTCATGCCACCAGTCTTGATGATGGCCAGACGGTCGTCGAATGCCACGAGCGTGCCCGCCCCGCCCGACGAAGTGAGGATTAGCCATGGCTGTTCAGCGCCATGGCACTGCCGCAGGATTGCTTCACTCGCCTTACGAGACAACTTGCCCTTGACCCGAGTGTGAGGCCAATTGCCCTCGGCCGCGGCGGAAACCCGTGCAAGCCCCTCCGCTTCCGCGCTACGGGCGGCTGCAAACTCGTCGAGCAGGGTCTGAGGCGGCGGGGTCGCGCGCCCGTAGCTGATGTAGTGCTCGAGCGCGGCGTGATCTGCCCTAGGAACCATCTTGAACAACATCGACCGACCGTCGTTGCAGGTGACCTCGAGAGTTTCCTTCTTCCCGTTCGTACAGACACTCGCGACTTCGTCGTGGCGTGCTTGGAACTTGATATCTGGCCCGCTCAGGGCGAGCACTCGAAGCGGCGTCACTGCGATCTCATTCGCCATTGGACGCAAGTTGTTGCATGCCCCTAGGAACCAGACGTCCTCGCCGGGCAGTAGTGCCTTCCGTGCAGTCTCGAGGCGCTTCTCGCCCTTCTCGGGCTTCCACTTTTCGCTGAACTGAGTCATCGCTTAGCCGTCCTGTCTCACAACTGCTTCCTAGCCTCGAGGGTAGCGAGAAAGTTGAACGGCGCTCTCGTCATTCAGGATGTACCCACTGTTGGCACACGGTCCGGATCTGCCCCTCTGGCCTGAGCCGACTGGCTTGTGTCATCACCGCGTCATACCGCCGCGTGCCGGGCGCGCGCGTACGCATGCTGCGGATCTCCGGTGTCTTATCGGCGGGCTGAGCTGACAGACTCGCATGATGGACCTCGCAGCTCTGGTGATCAGCCGTGACATGGCAGGCCTCCGCGAGGCCTTGGCTCGAGGTGAAGACGTTGATTCGGTCGACCGTCGAGGCTTCACGGCGTTGCACGTAGCGGCTCAGCAGCACGAGCTCGAAGCGATGCGAGAGCTATTGCGCGCCGGAGCGAACATCGATGCACGGAACGCTTACGGGAACACCTTTATGGGTGGCCGTCTTCGAGTCGAAGGGGCGGGGCGACGCGATCCAGTTGTTGCTGGATAGCGGCGCGGACCCGAATGTGCTCAATGGATCGGGTCGCAGTCCGCGAGACCTCGCCGGGACGATCGCCAACTACGACGTCAGTCGCTACTTCGAGTCAGACTGAACACCCGCCCATGCCGCGGGTCGTAAGTCTTTCCGCCGCAGAAGGGCTACGACCCAATCTGACCAGCCGTGAGCTCCTCACCATCATCTGCAACGGGGTTGCCCGGGGGAACTTCGTCTAGGAACGGCTCAGCCTTCGACCCGATGAATGTGTCCAGACAGGTCTTAGCCAAGTGATCGCCCCACTTTCGCGCAGCCGCCAGCGTGCCCGCCCGGATGTAGATGACGCCGGACCACTCGCAGTCTTGATCGTCTGGCGGCAAGGAGCCATCGCGAAACCAGGCGACATACTCGAACATCGCGTCATCAGGCACGTAGCCAATGCTGACAGGATTCTCGGGCAGCTGGGTGTGATCGCGCGACCGAGGGAGCACGTCTTTCCGCCGCGGGCGTGGCGCTACGCGGCGTTCACTTGCTCTCGACAGTCACTTTCGCCGCGCGGACACCCCAGGTCGGGTGTTGCTCAGTCGTGTGGTCGAGCGCGCGGGCATCGGCAGGCTCGCCGTCGACCTCGACCCTTGGAGGGTCGTCAGTTGTGGTCGAAACCTGCGGACTCGCCTCGCCGACATCAGGTTGTGTCGGTCCGTCCTGGGAGGAGTAGTCCGTCGATACCAGGCTTGCTGGCATGGTGTGCTCGAGCCCCTCTACTGCATCAGGGCTGGTCGGGCGTAGCTTCGGGGGAGCGGCGGACCAGGCCTTGAGGTCTCCGAGTACGTCCGCGTAGAACGAGTCCACCGATGCCAGGACTGAGTCGATGAACGTGCCGCGGCCGCGACCGCGCTTGGTGCCTAATGGTGCGGAGGTGGCGACCCTGAAAGACCGAATCTCCCTAGAGGGATCGGTCACTAGGGCGGCGGGGTTCTCGCGCACAGTGCGTAGGAGCTCGGCAGCACTCGAGCCGCGCGAGTGCGCGGTGAAGCACTCCACGCGCGCGGCCTCAGGCGCGTTCTTCAGTTGGCGCACAAGCCAGTTCACGCGTGTCGTTGGCCGCCCCTCCCGTGGTGCGTCGAGATCGACATGGCAGGTGACCTGGCCAGAACGCAGGTCGGCAGTGACCACCAGGTGTCCGACGGTGTCTGGAATGCGGATCGCGCCAGTCAGCTGACCGCTCGAGCACAGTTGCTGGGTGAGCGCCTGGGCGCGGAGTGCCGGCTCGTTCAGTTCCTTTCGAGACAGCACCGGGACGACCTCGGTACCCAGCCTGCGTCCTAGGCCGAGACTCGCGAACCGCAACAAGGCATCAAATCGCGCGACGACTGTCGCGATGCCCTTGTCGGTAGGCCGAAGCGTCGCCGTCGAGACGGCATCACGCACGCTGGTCCAGGAGTCGCCCATGTCATCGAACTCGAGGGCACCGGAGCGCGAATGCTCCAGATATCGGATGAGCTCACCCAATATCCATGCCTGGTCAGGATCAGCGACGCCGCGGAACTCCTTCTGCATGACCGCCTCGGCAAGGACCTCCGACCAGGCGAGATGATGGAGGGCGACCTTCCGGAGCTTCCGCTTGTCGACCTTCGTCGGGTGCTGTCCTGCCATGGGTGGAATCTCGTTGCTGATGGTAACGACAGCGTCGAAGCCTTGCTCGCGAGCGATATCGAGGTAGTTCTCCAACTGCTCGGTTGCGAGTTCGTTCGAACCGGTCTTGACCTCGACAAGGGCGGTCCAGGATTTGGCGCCGCGGCTGACGCGGATGAGTCCGTCGGGATAGAGCCGTTTGTCCCCCAGCTCGAACGGCACCTCGATGTACGACTCGAGTGTCCCCGCGGGCGCGCCCAGAGGCTTGACGACGGCTCGGCCGAACTCCCTCACAGCGGCCATGACCGCGAGAAGTGCCGATGTTGCGCGCCGCTCCTGTTCCTCTGCGCCGTTGATGCCTGACGTTGGGATGAGGCGCGCTTCGTGCCAGGGCTGTTCGGCCATGAGGAGTCCCCTGTGTGATGTCTGTGGTGCCGATGTGACATGAAGACGCTATCGCCGCACATGGGCCGTCGCGTTAGGTTTCGTACAATTCTGCCGCCGCGGACGAATGCTTTGGCACTGAGTGACGGGGCTGATCGGTGCTCCACCGGTGCGGCGCGCGGTGGCTCCTCTGGGAGCGCTAGATGTCGACGTTACGTGGCTCGCTACAGAAGGACGCAGCCTGCAAGCAGGCCTGCAGGGAAAACCTGACCTTGTAGCGCCTTCTTGATCGTCCCTGCGTGGATGTCATACCGCGGCGAAGCGCTCGAAGCGCGTCTCCAGCCGCTGTGGGTCTGGTCGGTCCGTCTGGTGTCGCGGAAGGGTGAGCGGTCGACGGTGCATCTCCTGGAGACCGTGCCTGAGCATGGGTCCATCGATCTCGTCGAGCAGGCGTCGGTTGATGCGCACCTCGTAGTCCGGCGTGATGCCGAGCAAGAGCCGGTCGTATGCCGCGTGGTGGATCTTGCACAGACTCAGGCCGTTGGTGACCACCGGATCACCGCCTTCGGCACCGTCCTCGGTGATATGTGCGGCGTCGAGCAGCTCTGGGTGCTTGAGCGTGCAGACGCAGCATGTCCCCTCGTAGGCCAGCATCACGCGTGCGCGGAACGCGGGCTGGTGGACGCGCTGGCGAACCAGCCGAGCCGCATACGCCTTCTCGATGGGCGACAGGGGTTGGGAGCCACCGGGGACGAGGCGAAGCTGCTCATCGAGTGCGAGGGTGAACTCGCGAGTGATCGGGTTGTCGCCGATGACGAAGACCGGGTAGATGAGCTGGTAGGTGGCCTTGGCGATCTTGTCGAACCGCATCACCGGGAGGCGGTGCTCCATCGCCGCGCGGAGCTTGAGGTTCTTGCCGCCCTCAGGGCCAGATTGGTAGCTGTACGTGAGGAATCCGTCGCTCTCACGGTCGGCATACGGCCCGTCGGGCGAGGTGAGGATGCTCAAAGTTGCGACGAGGTCCCTGGGGTTCCAGATGCCGCCGCGGCCCGGATCGACGAGCCGGACCGTCGTGCCGTCGGGGAGGGGAAAGTCAGTGAGCTCGGTCCACGGCAGGTAGCCGCCAAGCTCGTCGGCGCGGCGCTGGACAGCGGCCGCGATCACCTCGCGTCTGAGTCTCTCGTCGTCGAGCGCGTCCCGTGCCATGGGAGGAGCTTAGGGAAGAGCGAATGCCCGCGCGGCGGAAAGTGTGAGACGACGGAGGCGGTCTTGCGTCTCGGCATCAGTGGACATGATCACGACGCCGCGTACGCCGCGGGTCAGGAGCACCTTGTAGACATTGCGGACCAGGCGGTCGAAGTCGAGGTCGCTCACCTTCGTGCGATTGCGGAAGTCGGGGTCCTTGTTCGCTGCCCGCACCGTCACCCATCGGTCCTTGCGCCAGACGAGGTCGGGCCCGAGGATGACGCCGGCGTAGTCGTACTCGAAGCCTTGAGCGGTGTAGACGCAGCCCACCTGGCCGAAACCGGCTGGGTCAGTCGCCCACAGTGCGGCCGCGGGAGCGCCGCCGATAGACCGGTCGCCCTTGAGATTCCATGGCCGAGCCCAGGTACCGATGCGTACGTCGGGCACCAGCGTGCCGTCAGGACGCGGGTCGCTCCACGGCCAGCAGTAGCCCGCCGCGATTCGCCCAGAGTAACCCTGCTCGAGACGGCCGCGCAGGACCGCCTCCATCTCCTCTGGTGAGTCGACCACCTGCACGTCGAAGCGCGGATCCCCTTGCCACTGAAGGGATCCCTCGGTGCTCAACCCGAGCAGTCGTCGGACCCACTGGATGTACTCCTCAGAGCCGCCCGCCCGAAACTGCGCGTCCAGGTTGATCTTCTCGACGTGGATCCCGTTGTTGGCCGCGTGCTTCTCGATGTCCTCGACGGTGCCCTGCTCGCCGGGTCGCACCACTTGGAACTCATCCAGCAGGAAGACGGGCACCCGCGCCGCGGCCAGCAGCTCCTCGACCTGGGGCTTGCCAGTGCGGTGCTCGGCCCGCGTCCACCGAGACGCTGAGGTCTCCCGAATGCGGTGCGCCTCATCGAGGATCAGCGCATCCAGATCGTTGGGGGCGGCGGCGATGAACGAGTTGAAGTACTGGAACATCTTCCGGACCTGGGGCGCGCGAGCACCTGCGACCTTACGGAGCGTCTGCGTGAACGAGCGGGATCCGGTGGCGTGCAACACCGTTCGGCCCTGGCGGGACAGCTCGCCAAGCAGAGAGAGCGCGATGACGCTCTTCCCGCTGCCCGGGCCGCCCGACACGATCACCGCCGTCTTGGTGTTGGCCCGACGAGCGCGCTCCACGGCGTGCAGCACGTAGTTGTAGGCATCGCGTTGCTCATCGAGTAGCACGAACATCTCACGCTGGCGGACTTCCTCAGCAGCCACCGAAAGAAGCTGCCGCGAAGGTGCGATGCGGCTGGTAGCCAGCCGGTCGGCATACCTGGCTCCGCTTGCACCCGGCTTGAACCGCGACCGGAGGTAGTCCTGGAACTCGCCACGGCGTTGTCCGGTGAACACGCGGCCGTGGTCGTCGCCAGGGAGTGCGAAGAGGTCGCTCACGCCGTCGTCAGTGGCGTTGTGGAGGTATGCCGCGCCGGCGACCGACCGTGGGTCGTCGGCGAGCACGGCGGTGAAGCCGACGAGGTAGTCGCAGTAGTCGCGAACCTGGAGGGCAGGGTGGGTCACCGGCCTCTGACCGTACTGCTCGATGCGGACGAGGGTGTCGCTGTCCTCGAATCGCTCGGCGTGACTCCACTGTTTGAGCTCGACGACGAGGTAGGACGGGCCGCCGGTCTGCGGGTGCTCGCCCGCGAGGACGACGTCGGCGCGCTTGCTCGTGAGCGGGAGCTGGTACTCGACGAGCATCTCCACGTCATCCAGCCCAGCCGCCCGGAGGTCTGCGGCCAAGGCAGGGAGACTGCGCTCCCACGATCGTCGCTCCGACGTGGAGGCGGTCTGGCCCATGCGAATTGCGAGCTGCTCGGCGAGATGGTCGGCCAAGTGGTGCTCCAGTACGGAGAAACCGGCGACCGACGTCCGGTAGAGCGTCACGAGTCAGAACCCCAGGCAGCACGAAGTGATCCGTGCGGGTGGGGGCTTGTCCTGACGCGGAAGCCCGTCGGGCCGCAATTACGTGAGCGACTCTAACGGGCGGGGGAGTGCATGTCTGGACGACGCGGCATACTCGCCGTCGTGTCTGATCTCGAGGCGATCCGAGTGGCGGCGAAGGCGTTCCGGGAGGAGCGGGACTGGGAGCAGTTCCAGGACCCCAAGTCGGTGATGCTCGCGCTGGTTGGTGAGGTGGGGGAGCTCGCCGAGCTGCTGCAGTGGCTGCCGGCAGATCGAGCCAAGGAGCTGATCGCTGAGGAGCCGCTGCACACGCGGGTGAGTGAGGAGCTCGCGGATGTGCTGGTCTACCTCGTGGGGCTGGCCGAGCAGTGTGGGGTCGATCTGGGGCCGGAGGCCTTGGCGAAGATCGAGAAGTCGGCACTGAAGCACCCGGTCGCGACGAGCAAGGGCAAAGCGCCGCGACGGGTCTAGAGCCCGTTGCCGCGCTGCTGACAGCGCCCGCCCGGAGCCTCTCGACCGTCCTTGTCGACCGGCTTCGTGTGGCGGCTGAACACTTCTGGTACTGGAGTGCCACGTGGTGGTTTTGGACTAGTTCGTTCGGGTAGTTGTGGACGATTCGCCAGACGTCAAGTCAGCGTCGCCGCACACTGGGGCAGACCCGATCCCCGCACGGATGGCGAGTAGCAGCATGCGTTTTCAGTCACCACCCACTTGGCCGCAGGCTCCCGACAACTGGATGCCCGACCCGGGCTGGAAACCGGACGCGTCCTGGCCGGCCCCGCCAGCCGGCTGGCGGTTCTGGGTCAACGAGTACGGCGTGCCGATCGAGGCGCCTGCCGGCCTCTACGGGTCGAAGACCAAGCGGGTCAAGGCCACTTGGCTGGTCGGATCGGCTGTCGGGTTGCTCGCGTTCATGCTCGGTGTGGGCATCGGAGCGGCCGGTGACACCGGCAACGCCCAGCCCGTCGCACTCACCTCGGAAAAATCGGCTCCGAAAGCCACGTCGACGGTCACCACTTCCGTGACCTCGACAGTTACGGCACCTCCGGTCACCACCACTGAGACCCTGCCAGCCACTACCGTTACGTCCGTCAAGACGGTCAAGGCGGTCAAGACCGTGAAGTCTGTCAAGACGGTGACAAGCAGGCCCGCAGCGGCTGACCCTCTCCCGCTGGTCGACTCGGCAGCGAGCAGCGCCTACTACCGGAACTGCGATGCTGCGCGGGCAGCGGGCGTTACGCCGTTGCGCGTCGGCGATCCTGGCTACGGGCGGCACCTCGACCGCGACGGAGACGGCGTGGCCTGCGAGTGATCGTTGTGCGTGTGCACCCGGCGGTCATGAACAAAGGGAGCTGGGCGTGGGCTTCTCTATTCGAGTAGCTCCGGGCGTGCGGGTCCGGGCTTCATCTCGTGGAATCCGGACCAGCGTTGGCCCGCGGGTGGCTCGCGTCCACATCGGTGCCGGGTCGCCGGGCATCTCAACCGGCGTCGGCCCGGTTGGCTTCTACCAATCCCTCGCGGGTGGCGGTCGTGGCAGACTGATCGGCGCGCGCACAGCCGGACAGACACTCGCGCAGGCCAAAGCGGCTCAGGCGCAGGAACTGTCGGCAGCCATTCGTCAGGTTCTGGACCTGCACCGGGTCGAGTTCGCGCCAGCGACGCGACCTCTTGCGCAGCCCGAGTCACCGGTGGACACCGGCGCGATACGCAGGCGACACATGAAGGGTGCCCTCGCAGGTGTCGCCTTCTGGAACTTCAAGGCTCGCCGTCAGGCCAAGACAGCAGCCGAAGCCGCCACCCAGCGAGAGCTGGCCGACAACCAGGCGAGACTCGCGCAGCTTCAGGCCAATCGCCAAGCCGACCTCGACAGGAGGTGGGCGCGCCTTACCGACAACGACCCTGAGGTCGTACGCGAAGACCTCGCCGCGGCATACGAGGACAACGATGCGGCCGCTGCGGTAGTGGCGGTGGAGAAGGGAACAGCCAGTGTCGTGGTGCTCGTGCCCGACGTCGACGTTCTTCCGGATCGGTACCCCACGACCACCCAGGCCGGAAACCTCTCTTTGCGGCGAATGTCCAAGACGGAGCAGTCAGAGCTCTACCGCACCATGGTTGCGGGGTATGTCCTCGTCACCGTCAAGGAGGCGCTTGCCGTCGCGCCCCGCCTGCTGGGGCTGCGAGCCGTCGCGATCCGGATCCCTCGCGCGGACGCGTACGGAAAGCCGGTCGTCGAGCCAGTCCTCGCCTGTCACCTGACCCGTCAGGCGTTGTCCGGTGTGAGGTGGAAGGAGGCTGACGCGACAAGCGTGCTCATGGACGCCGCCGACGAGGTCGTGTTCCGACTGAAGGGAGCGGCCAAAACGCTGATGCCCATCGAATTGGTAGCTGAGCCAGACATCGCTCGCTTGGTCGCTGCGGTCGAGGTCGATGAGCTCCTGATGAAGAATCGCGTGACGGCGTAGGTCAGTAGCAGGGGCCTCCGCCCAGGAGTCGAAGTCCCTCGCGGTCGCCAGCGCCAAACTCCGTGACGTGTGAGCTCTCAGGGGCCATGACTTCCGCAGATGAGTCGAAGTGGGCGAGTCCGATCATGTGGCTGAGCTCGTGCATCACCACGGCCCGCGCTCTGGCCCAGCCGTTCGGCTCATGCATCATCCGCTGCAGTGCTGGCCCGTCGAGCGACACCGTGCCCGTCCCGTAGTGGCGGTTGGCGTCGACGTAGGAACCAGTTTCGATGGGGCCGCCGAGTCCGATCGCCTTCGGACCGAGCCGGTTGTCCTCTCGCGGCGACAGCCACGCCACCAGCGCCGGCCGGTTCCTCCAGCTTGCGACGGGGGAGCTGGTGGAGGCTCGAACGGAGCTCGGCAGTTCATCGCTGGCGCCGTCCACCACGAACTTCAGGCCGCTCGCTTCGCTCACTCGGTCCAACGCCTCGCGCAGCATCCGGTCGGCGTCCGGGACGGCGTGCGTGCTGTTCACGACGATGTGAATGGTGTCGCACCTGCTGAACGCCACTGGGTCGCCGTTGGCCTTGGTCGCGAGGAACGCATAGTCCGAGGTCTTGCTCCCCACTCCCGCAATGCCACCGCCGGTGTTCACGCCGGGCAGGTGACGGAGCCCGAGCGCACGGGGGATGGCGTCGTGGCCCAGGACGGCGTTGTCGATGTATGCCGTGGCCGCCAGGACCGCTGCCACGATCAGGAGCGTCACGCTGGTCCGTGGTCCTGACCGTGGCCGTCGTGCGCGACGCCGGGTGGCGTGGCCCGCTAGGCGAGCGGGCGGCGAACCCATCGGCACTGGCGTTCGCGGTGCCGTCAGCGTGTGCATTGAGGGTCCCTGAGTCGCGCGCCGGCGAGGGGGAGTGCGTCCGGCCTTCAGGTCGGCCAGGCACCACAAGCAGATCGACCGTCCGGAGCGGGAGTCGAAGCCGGCGCGCTCGCCGGCCACCATCGTTTCCCCGCACCGACACTGTGTGTGGTCGGGCACGGTCGTGAGTCGGATCGTGTCGTCGAGTTCCAGTGGTGCTCCCCGCGTGGTCTACCTGCGAGGTCACACTGCCGGACTTCCGTCAGCGGCCGTGGGCGAAATCCTCACGAAGGTGCGGAATCAACCCGTTCGGCTGACTCGACCGAGAGGCCGGATGGGTGGTCAGGGCATCCAGGCGACGATGTCGAACACCCTGAGCGCGGAAATGTCGGCGCCCACGCCCGCCTCGTCTCGGATCGACAGGAGGCGACGGTGAAGCGCGTGGTCGTTCTCCTGAAGAGCCCCATGGAGAGACATCCAAAAGTCATCGGGTCGGCCGACCCGCTCACGGACGACGGTGTCGTAGACAGGGATGAGGCGAGGTCGCTTTCGTGCCAACAACTTGCTCGCTGTCACGAAACCGACGTTGGGAAGGTCGTGCAGCCTCGACCACAGTTTCCACGCGGGCCACTCTGGCGTGATGGAGGAGCCTTCGACGTCCACCAGGTCAAGCCCGGTGGGCAGTTTGCCCAGTAGGGCGGAGATGTCTCCGCGAAGTGGTCCGAGGATCGCGAGAGCTGCACGCGGATCCACGTCGACGGACAGCATCGTGACCGCGACCAGATCCTCGGGTGTGAGCTGGTCGCGGACCTCGGGACGGTCGCCGCCACCGCCGAGTCGTTCGAAACTGGCGCCGGTGAACGGTTCCTGACCGGTAAGGCCGAAGTACTGCCGCAAGGCGGTGACGGCGCCAGTGTCATCCTGGGTTGCAAGTCTCGGTGGCAGGGTCCAAGGCATGCGTCGACTCTAACGGTGAGTGTCAGTCGCGATGGGTAGAACGGTCGCATGGATGATGTTGGGCTGGGACGGCCGCTTCGCCGTCGAGATCGCTGGGCCCCGGACGCATCATTCGCGCGGATCCGTGACACCGTCACCGTGGTGCGCCTCCGTCCCCGGCTGACGGCTCGAGGCGACCCGTGGATGGTCGTGGAGGCAGATTCCCGGGTCGGAATCGTGAGGCTGCTGTTCTTTCCACAATTCTGGAGCTCGCTCACAGAACCGTTGGTCGAGGGTGACACGCTGACGATTGCTGGTCGCCTTGCGGACCGCTCACCCCGGGCCATCCATGTTGTCGCCGTGACCTGCGAGTCTGAAACGGCGCGAGCGACTCGCCAACGGTGATGCGATCGCCCACGACTCCACGGCGAAGGCCAGCCACGCGGCATACCGACGGCTGTCACGCCACCACGCACTCAGGGTCACCCCTGAACCGCCCCTGAACGCTGACCCAACTTGGCGATATCCCATTGCCCGCCCCGTCATCCGGGCCCTAGCGTCGATCTCGGACGGCGCCAGGCAGGGGGTGCGACGCGACGATCGGGAGGCTTGGCGAGATGGCTCAGACGCGCATGGGTGACGTGGGGCGGTTCGCCTGGTTCCCGAGCGGCAAGGTGACGAAGTGGTTCGTCGTGGGGTTCTGGCTCGTCGTGCTGGCGGCCGCGTTCAACCCGGCGGGCAAGCTGCAGGGGGTGCTCAACAACGAGGCGGTCGCGTGGCTGCCCACGGATGCCCAGTCGACCCAGGTGGTCCGGCAGATCGAGGCGTTCCAGAGCAAGAACGAGTTCCCCGCCGTCATCGTCTACGAACGCCCGGCCGGCGTCACGCCGCAGGACCTGGAGGCCGTCGCCGCGCAGGTCGTGAAGTTCGACGCCCTCGCGCCGGTCAAGAGCAAGACCGTCGGGCCGATCCCATCGCAGGACGGCAAGGCGTTGCAGGTCATCGTCCCCCCGTCGACCCGGGCGAGGGTGGGTGGGACGCCCTCGGTGACATCGTCGGTGACGTCCGCGGGATCGCGGACGTGCGCCCTGCCGGACTCTCGATGCACGTCACCGGACCCGTCGGGTATGCCGCGGACTCCTCCGAGGCGTTCTCCGGCATCGACGGCAAGCTGCTCTACTCCGCGATGGCCGTCGTCATCGTCATCCTTCTCCTGACGTACCGCAGTCCGGTGCTGTGGCTCATCCCCGTGATCTCTGCTGGCACAGCGCTTTTCGTCGCGCAGGCCGTCATCTACTTCCTCGCCAAGGACGACACCCTCACCGTCAACGCGCAGAGCTCGGGCATCCTCACCGTGATCGTGTTCGGCGCGGGGACCGACTATGCCCTCCTGCTGGTCGCGCGCTACCGAGAGGAGCTGCGGCGGCACGAGGACCGGCACGAGGCCATGGCGTTCGCGCTGCACCGCGCCGGGCCGGCGATCCTCGCGTCCGGCGCGACGGTGATCGCCGGGATGCTCTGCCTGCTCGTCGCGACCATGAACTCCACCAAGGGGCTCGGGCCGGTTGCGGCGATCGGCATCGCGGTGGGGCTGCTGGTGATGCTGACGCTGCTGCCCGCGCTGTTGGTCGTGTGTGGTCGGTGGATCTTCTGGCCGGCGCGGCCGACGTTCGGGTCGGTCGACCACACGCGCGACGGGTTCTGGGCGCGGATCGGGCGCCGCATCGCCCGCGCCCCGCGGCGCACGTGGATCGTGACGTCCGTGCTGCTGGCGGTGGCCACGCTCGGCGTCCTGCAGCTCAACGCCACCGGGCTGTCCAACGCCGACTCCTACTACGGTGAGCCCGAGTCGGTTGTGGGGGAGCAGATCGTGGCGAAGCACTTCCCGGCAGGGTCGGGCTCGCCGGTGCTGGTGTTGGCCAACGCCGATGCGGCTGGTGCGGTGAAGACGGCCGTGGCCGGTGTGAAAGGCGTTGCGGCAGTTGGTGATCCGGTGACGAAGGGCGGGCGGTCGATCATCCAGGCCACCCTCGCGGACGCGCCGGACTCCGATGCCGCGACCGCCACGGTTGACCGCATTCGGTCCACCATCGCCGACGTTCCCGGCGCCGACGCCATCGCCGGTGGCGACACCGCGACGCGCGCGGACACGTTGCGGGCCTCGGCCGACGACAACGTGCGCATCATCCCGCTGATCCTCGCCGTGGTGCTGCTCATCCTGGTGTTGCTGCTGCGCGCGATCACCGCGCCGCTGATCCTCATCGGGACCGTGCTGTTGTCGTACGGCGCGGCAATGGGGTTGTCGGCATTGATCTTCCGGCACGTGCTCGGGTTCGCCGGGGCGGACTCGTCGCTGCCGTTGTTCGTCTTCGTCTTCCTCGTCGCCCTCGGCATCGACTACAACATCTTCCTCATGACGCGTGTCCACGAGGAGGCCAAGGAGATCGGCACCCGGCGTGGCGCGCTGGTGGATCTGTCGGCGACGGGTGGCGTGATCACGTCGGCTGGGCTGGTCCTGGCTGGCACGTTCGCGGTGCTGGGGACGCTGCCGGTCGTGACGTTCGCCGAGATCGGACTGGCAGTCGCGCTCGGCGTGCTGCTCGACACCCTGGTGGTGCGGTCGGTGCTCGTGACTGCGCTCAACCTCGACGTCCGTGGCCGCATGTGGTGGCCCAGCGCCCTCGCCCGCCGCGACGCCGAGCTCGACGCGCGGCCGTTGGCGGGTGAGGAGGGTGACGGCGTCGTTGGGGATGCGGACGAGGCAGAGGGGAGCGCCGCGCTCGAACCGGCCCGCTGACCCGGAGCGGCTCAGCGGACCCCTCGGGCGTCGGGTTATTCGCGGCCGCAGGGTCGTGGCGCCGACTGCGCCTGTGGACAACGGGGTGGCCCATTGGGGCGATTTGCGTAGACTCGCGGCCAGATCGGCGCGTTCGTGCGTGCCGAGAGGGGAGTCGTTCAGTGTTCGCACGGCGTTGGTATGCCGCGGTGGCGGCTGGGGTGCTCGCGCTCGGCCTGGGTGCCTGCAACGGGGGCGGCGATGACCCGCCGACCACATCGACGAGCTCGTCGTCGAGCACCAGCACGACGTCCACGAGCACTCCGTCGAGCACCACGACCACGTCGGGCACGGCGACGCTGGACCCGGCCAAGCTTCCGCCCGAGGCGCAGAAGCACACCCCCGAGGGGGCCGCAGCCTTCGTCGAGTACTACATGGAGCAAGTGAACGAGGCGTGGACTCAGCCCAACTCAAAACTGCTTCCTCTGTTGAGTGATCCTGAGTGCATCGCATGTAAGAACTTCAACAAAACGAGCGCGGAGCTCGAACGCGACGGACAGAAGTACGACTCCAACCCTGTGACGGTGACGAGGGTGACGCCCCTCAGCCAGAACGCCGATGGCGTTCAACTGGTCCGGCTGTACATGGACCAACACAAGGTCAACGTCGTCGACAAGGCAGGCAAGGTAGTGCTCACCGATCCTGCGAAGAAGCTCGCTCGCACCGTTGGGGTGCAGTGGATGGGGGCATCATGGCGTCTCTACGGCATGCAGTAGCGGTTGGATGCGCTTTCGTCGTAGCACTCGTGGGGATTGCGTCGGGGGCAGCGGCGGACATTGGCGGTGACGGGACGGGCGACGGTGTCCGCATCAAGGTGTTCACCGCGCAAGAACTGAAGGACCTCAAGGCATCAGCAATGGTGGCCAAGGCTAAGAAGGCGCCGATTCAGTACGAGTACACGGCGGTGGCCAATTGCCCCAATGAGGAGCCTGGGTCTACCAACGCCGATGCCTTCTGCCCGAGCGCAGCCGCCTTCTGCGCCAACAACACCCCGGAGCAGGGGCTAGGTCCCAGCGTCAAGCTCTATCGGCGCGAGGTTGATGCGGCTGGCAAGCCGCAAGGCGGCTGGGAGCAGTACGGGATCACGTGCTTCCCTCAGTTCGCCCCAGGGGCAAGCCCAACCCTAACCATGGAACTGATCCTGGCGGCATTCCATGACACGAAGTTCGCGGTGCCGACCGTGCAGATCCAGCCCAAGGGCAACGTCACGCTGGTGACCCTGCCCACCTATTTCCAGGTGGTCTGGCCCGAAGCTGGCTTCGAACCGGACGAGGTCGACAAGCCCGACCCCGCGACTGTGGCCGGTTTCAACGTCGAGATCCGCCCAGTCCTCAAGTCGGTCAACTACATCTACGGCGACGGCAGCTCCAGCGGCCCGACCGAGTCGCTCGGCGGCCCCTACCCCGAGGGCGACGTCACCAAGGAGTACCCGAAGGCCGGCACCTTCCAGGTCCGCGCCGACGTCACCTACGGCGGCCAGTTCCGGGTCAACGGCGGCCAGTGGATCGACATCCCCGACGTCGTTGTCATCCAGGGCACCCCTGAACCGCTCCAGGTCAAGACGGCCAAGGCAAGACTCGTCACCCACTGACCTTTGCGGGATGTCAGGAGCGCGCTCTGCTGCGCCCCTGGCATCCCGCAGCGCCTCCTTGGACGATGTGCGGGCGGGTCGGTGGCGCTGAAGCAGGAAGGTCGATCCCTTCTGAAGCGCCTCAGTGGTGCGGCAGGCTCCGCGCGAACTCGAGGCTGCGCTCGACCCAGTCGCGCAAGGCGTCGTCCGCGGCATACCCGGGCTCACGCACGCGCAGCCAGCCCTTCATCGGCCGCCCGCGCATCTCGAACGGCACCACGACGTCGCCATCGAGCCGCGCCTGGGCGTCGTCCGGGTTCAGACGCACCATGAGCCCGCCGCGCCCGCTCACGGTGACCGACATGTTCCCGCCCACGAGGAACGCCAGCCCGCCGAACATCTTCCGCTCGGTCACGTCGAGTTCGTCCCGCACGAGCGCGCGCACCCGCTCCGCCAGCTCCGCGTCATAGGCCATGGCGCCATTGTGTCGCCCCGCGCTGACACCAAGGCCCAGGTATGCCGCGTGCCCGCGTCGGGTGCCTGGTCCACAGGTGCCGTCGTGGTCGGCGTTTGTCCACAGGGGGCGGCTCCGGGGGTTGCGTCTGTTTGGGTTGTGTGCGTGTGGGATCTGTTGTGTCGCAAAGCAACCCGACGATCCTTGGTGTCGGGTGGCTGTCGGTGGTCGCGTCTAGTCTTGTCGGCATGGAGGAAGGGCTGAGCATCGAGCAGCGACGCGAGTGCATCGCGGCTCCCGGGCTGCCCTGGCCGGGATCGAGACGGCGGTGTGGCGGACCCCGAGCGGTGGCGGTCTCGGGCTGCTGCTGGAGGAGGTCGATGCCCTCGGCGCCGCGTGCGAGGCGGCCAAGGCGGTCGTCGTTGCCGAGGCCATCGAGCGGGAAACCACCGACGGTGCGGCGGCACTGACCCTGACACAGTGGGTGCTCGAGCACGCACCGTCGACCCGCGCGGGTGGCGCCCGCCCGGTCGTCGAGGTCGCTCAGGCGTTCGCCAAGCCCGCGAACGCGCCCGTGCGTGACGCGGTCCTGGCCGGGGTGCTGCCGGTGCGGTCCGCGGCCAGCGTCGTTTCCGAGGCCGACCGATCAGTTCATAGTGGGCAACGACCGGATCACAGGCAGGATGCGGCGGTTGTGAACTGGGACGTTCTGCGTCTGTTCGCGGTCTTCGGCTGGGTCGAGCGTGACGGAACCTTCCTCGACCGACGCGTGCGCGTCACGGAAGCCGGTCGCACCGCGCTGCTCGAGGGCCTGCGGCGCCGGTCGACGGCACCGCGCGCACGTCCGTGACAGCTTGCGCCTGAGCAAGCGGGAGGACCGGTATGCCGCGGCTCGCACCGGTTGCGGTGCACGCCGCCGCGACGCAAGAGTGGCCCATGGTGCGATTCGAGCCCGAACGTCCCGACGACCTGGTCATCACGCCCATCTTCGCCAGGCCTGAGCTGCAACGCTCCATCCCGCGCTACCGGCTGCCCGACAGCGGTTCCCTGCCCGACACGGCATACCAGCTCGTCCACGACGCCGTGCAGCTCGACGGCAACGCCCGGCAGAACCTCGCCACCTTCGTGACCACGTGGATGGACGAGCGCGCCGAGCAGATCTACCTGCAGGCCGCCGACAAGAACCTCATCGACAAGGACGAGTACCCGATGGCCGCCGAGGTCGAGCACCGGTGCTGGCGGATGCTCGCCGACCTCTGGCACGCACCCGACCCCGCGCGGGCGATGGGCACCTCGACCGTCGGTTCGTCGGAGGCCGCGATGCTCGGCGCGCTGGCGCTCAAGAAGCGGTGGCAGGCAGCGCGGCGCAGCTCGGGCAAGGACACCGACCGGCCCAACCTGGTGATGAGCTCGGCGGTCCAGGTCTGCTGGGAGAAGTTCTGCAACTACTTCGACGTCGAGGCGCGGCTCGTGCCGATCGATGACGAGCACCCCGTGCTGCGCGGCGACCAGCTCGCCGATCACGTCGACGAGCGCACCATTGGAGTGATCGGCATCCTCGGCGTCACCTACACCGGCGCCTACGAGCCCGTCGCCGAGCTCGCCGCCGCCCTCGACCAGATCCAGCGCGACACCGGTCTCGACGTGCCCCTGCACATCGACGCGGCCTCCGGTGGGATGCTGGCGCCGTTCCTGCAGCCCGACCTCGAGTGGGACTTCCGGCTCGAACGCGTCGCGTCGATCAACACGTCCGGTCACAAGTACGGCCTGGTGGCGCCCGGTGTCGGCTGGGTCCTCTGGCGCGAGGCCGACCTGGTGCCGGAGGAGATGGTCTTCCACGTCGCCTACCTCGGCGGCGACACCCCGTCGCTGACGCTCAACTTCTCACGCCCCGCGTCGCAGGTGATGGTGCAGTACTACCAGTTCCTCCGGCTCGGCCGCGAGGGTTACCGGCAGGTGCAGCAGGCCACGCTCGACGTCGCCCGACACATTGCGGAAGAAGTCGACCGGATGCCCGAGTTCTCGCTCTACACAAAGGAACTCATGATGCCGGTCGTCGCCCTGCAGGTCGATGCCAAGGTCTCGGGCTGGACCGCCTTCGATGCCTCCAACCAACTGCGCACGACCGGCTGGCAGGTGCCGTCATACCCGCTGCCCGACAACCTCTCCGACCAGATCCTGCAGCGCATCGTCGTGCGCAACGGCCTCAGCCGAGACCTCGCCGACGACCTCGTGTCCGACCTGCGCCGAGCCGCCGACTACCTCACCAAGCATGGCGGTGACGGCGAGCGTCAGCGCCAGTTCGACCACCTGGGTATGCCGCGTCCCTCCTGAGCGACGTCCGTGCGCCTCAGCCGGCTGTCACCTCGAACGTGGTCGTGAGGTCGGCGGTCGAGTCGCCGCCCACCCAGACGTCGAAGGTGGATGCGTCGAGCACCCAGTCCCGCTTGGCCGCGTTCCAGTAGCGCCGCTGGTCCGGCCCGACGACGAACCGCACCTGCTTCGACTCACCCGCCCGCAGCGGCACCCGCTGGAAACCCTTGAGCTCGCGGACCGGCCGCGACGACGTGCCGTGCCGCTGGTGCAGGTAGAGCTGCACCACCTCGTCGGCGTCCCGATCGCCGGTGTTGGTGACGGTGGCAGTCACGGTGACGTCATCCTCCGGGCCGATCGAAGCGTTGTCGAGCGAGAGGTCCGAGTACGCGAACGTCGAGTACGCCAGACCGTGCCCGAACGGGTACAGGGGAGTGCTGGGCTCGTCCCAGTAACGCAGCCCCTGGTTGTCGGGATCGTGGGAGGTGGTGTGCGCGTAGTGGATCGGCACCTGCCCCACCGACCGCGGCCACGTGAACGGCAGCTTGCCGCCGGGGGAGACGTCACCGAAGAGCAGCCTCGCGACCGCAGCGCCACCCTGGGTGCCGGGGTACCAGATGTCGAGGATCGCCGGGACGTGCTCGGCAGCCCACTGCAGATCCACCGGTCGGCCGTTCATCACCAGCGCCACCACCGGAGTGCCGGTCTCGACCACCGCTTGCAACAGCTCGAGCTGCCGACCCGGCAGGTCCAGCGAAGACCGGGAAGCCTGCTCGCCCACCATGTTCTGCCACTCGCCGACGACGACCACCGCGACGTCGCTCGACCGCGCCACTTCGACCGCGCGCGCGAGCTCCGCCTCGTCGTCGAAGCCCTCCGGGTCCACCGGCCGGTTGCCGCCAAACGCGTCGAAGATCGACGGGGTGCCCCGCTGTGCGGGACGCACGCCCGCGGCATACCGCACCTCCACGTCGTCGCCGGCCCGCGCGCGGATGCCCTCGAGCACGGACACGGTCTCCTCGAGGTCGAAGTCGAAGCACCACGGCCCGATGATGTCGCGGCGCGAGTCGGCCAGCGGCCCGATGACGGCGACCGACGAGAGGGCGGTCGGATCCAGCGGCAGGAGCCCGATCTCGTTGCGCAGCAACACAGCCGACCGCTCGGCCGCCACGCGCGCAGCCTCCCGGTGCACCGGGTCGGCCAGCACCTCCTGGGCCCGCTCGACGTCGACGTAGGGGTCCTCGAACAACCCCAACCGCACCTTGGCGGCAAGCACGCGACGCACGCACGCGTCCACGGCGTCCTCGCTCACCAGACCGCGTTCGACTGCGTCGACGAGATGCCCGTATGCCGCGTCGCCGATCGCCATCTCGAGGTCCAGACCGGCCTTGACCGCCCGCGCCGCCGCGTCGGTGAGGTCGGCGGCGAACCCGTGCGTGACGAGGCTGCGCACCGCGTTGGCGTCGCTCACGAGGAAGCCTTCGAAGCCCCACGCGCCGCGCAGCACGTCCTTGAGCAGCCACTCGTTGCCGGTCGCGGGGATGCCGTTGAGGTCCATGTACGCCGTCATGACGTTGCCCGCCCCGGCGTCGACCGCCGCTTTGAACGGCGGCAGGTAGACGTTCCACAGCTCGGCGTCCGAGACGTTGACCTCGTCGTAGTCGCGTCCGCCCACCGTCGCGCCGTAGGCCGCAAAGTGCTTGGGGCCGGCGATGACCCGCTCCGGTGCGCCGACGCCATCGCCCTGGAAGCCGCGCACCTGGGCGGCGGCCACCACGGCGCCGAGGAACGGGTCCTCGCCCGCCCCCTCGATGATGCGGCCCCAGCGCGGGTCGCGGGCGATGTCGACGTTGGGTGCGAAGGTCCAGTGCACGCCCACCGCCCGCGCCTCGCGCGCCGCGACCGCTTGTCCCGCCTCGATCGCGGCCGGGTCCCATGAGGCTGCCATCGCGATGGGCACCGGGAAGATCGTCCGCAGACCGTGGATGACGTCGAAGCCGAACAGGGCGGGTATGCCGTGCGGGTTGCTTTCGATCGTGAGCCGTTGCAGTCGGTTGACCTGCTCGGGGTCGGTCACGAACAGCAGGGACCCGACCTCACCCCGGCCGATGGCCTCCTCGACCGCGGCGGCCTGTTGGGAGGGGACGAACTCGCCTTCAGGGCTGTTGGCGTCGTCCTGCCGCCCGAAGTGGAAGTACTGCGTCAGCTGGGCAGCCTTGTCCGCCAACGACATCCGCGCCAACAGGTCCTCGACTCGTGACTCCACGGCTGCCGTGTCCACAGCCGCCTGCGTCACGTCTGCCTGCGTCACGTCTGCCTGCGCCACGTCGGTCCCTTCCCTGTGCTCCACGGTCATGAGGTCCTTCCCGAACGTGTTCAGCCGATGAGGTGTTCGACGGCGAGCTGGTTGAGCCGGACGAAGCCGAAGTCGCGCTCCGCGGCCTTGGTGACGTCGAACCCGTCGTCGGTACCGAGGAACGACTCGATCGTCTCACCTGCGTCCAGCGTCGGCTCCTGCAAGGACGCCACGCCGGCATACTCGAGCGCCTCGGTGACCCGCGGGTCGGCGCGGAACGCCTTGGCCTTCTCGGCGAGGTGCAGGTAGGTCGACATGCACGCCTTGGCCGACTCCCACACGCCGTCCAGGTGCTCGGTGCGCGACGGCTTGTAGTCGAAGTGCCGCGGCCCCGTGTAGGTGGGTGCCTCGGGGTGGCCGGGGAAGCCGTTCTCGAGCAGGTCGACGGTGAAGAACGCCGACAGCAGGTCGCCGTGACCGAAGACGAGGTCCTGGTCGTACTTGAGCCCGCGCTGCCCGTTGAGGTCGATGTGGAACAACTTGCCGCTCCACAGCGCCTGCGCGAGCTGGTGGGTGTAGTTGAGGTTGGCCATCTGCTCGTGCCCGGTCTCGGGGTTGAGGCCGACGATGTCGCCGTTGTCGAGCTCGGCGATGAACGCCAGCGCGTGACCCACGGTGGGCAGGAAGATGTCGCCGCGCGGCTCGTTGGGCTTGGGCTCCAGGGCGATTCGCAGGTCATAGCCGCGGTCCTTGATGTAGCCCGCGATGGTGTCGATGCCCTCCTTGTAGCGGTCGAACGCCGCCCAGAGGTCCTTCGACCCGTCGTACTCCGCGCCCTCGCGACCGCCCCACATGACGAAGGTGGTCGCGCCGAGCTCGGCGGCCAGGTCGACCGCGCGCAGGATCTTGCGCAGCCCGAACCTGCGGACCGAGCGGTCGTTCGACGTCAGCCCGCCGTCCTTGAAGACGGGGTGGGAGAACGTGTTGGTGGTGACCATCTCGATGACGAGACCGGCGTCGTCGGTGGCCTGCTTGAACCGCGCGACGATCTGGTCGCGCTCGGCCTCGGTGGCCTCGAACGGGAAGACGTCGTTGTCGTGGAAGGTGACGCCCCAGGCGCCCCGCTCGGCGAGCTTCGCGGCATACTCCCACGGGTCGAGCGCGGGGCGGGTGGGTGCACCGAACGGGTCGGTGCCGGTCCAGCCGACCGTCCACAGGCCGAACGAGAACCGGTCTTCGGGGGTGGGGGTGAGGGTCATGGGATCGCTCCTGTCGTGAGTTGCGTTCAAGGGTCGGGTTCGAGCGTTGCGTGCAGGGGGCGGAAGTCAGGGTTCGATGCGGATCGGCGTCGTGAGGACACGGCCCTCGCCAACGATGCGTTCCTCGCCGGTGATCTGGACGGTGACGGCCAGGGGCCGGTCCTCACTCGAGGTGCCGACCGACAGGACGATGTCGCCCGGCTCGACGATGCGCTCGTGACGCAGCCCGGTGAAGGACGTCCGGTCGGCGTGGACGGTGAACGTCACGCGGCGTGACTCACCCGGCTCGAGCGGGACCTTGGCGTAGCCGATGAGCGCCTTGATGGGCCGGGTCACCTGGGCCACCGGGTCGCTGAGGTAGAGCTGCACCACCTCGCTGCCGGCGCGGTCACCGGTGTTGCTGACGGTGACGGAGACGTCGATGCTGCCGTCGACGTCCATCTGCGTCGAAGACGCCTCCAGGTCGGACAGCTCGAAGCTGGTGTAGGACAGCCCGAAACCGAACGGGTACAAGGGTCGCGGGTCGAGGTTGGAGATGCCCTCGGAGTACCACGCCAGCGGGGGAGCGAGGTAGGTGCCGGGCTGGCCGCCCGGGTGGTCGGGGATGGCGATCGGCAACCGGCCGCTGGGGTTCACCTCACCGGTCAGGACGCGCAGGATCGCGCCCCCGCCCTCCTCGCCCGGCATGAAGGCCTGGACGATCGCTGCACACCGCGCGGCATACTCTCCCAGCGCGTAGGGGCGACCCGACACGACGAGCAGCACGACCGGCGTCCCCGTCGCGAGGACGGCCTCGACGAGTCGACCCTGGAGTCCCGGCAGCGACAGGTCGACCGCGTCGCAGCCCTCGCCGGAGGTGCCTCGCCCGAAGAGCCCGGCCAGGTCTCCGACCGCGACCACCGCCACGTCGGCGTCGCGGGCCGCGGCCACCGCCGCCTCGATGCCGGAGTCGTCGGGCTCGAGGATCGGCACGCCGAGCGCAGTCACGACGTTCCCGGCGGGCAGAGCCGAGGCCAGCATGTCGGCCAGCGAAGGGACGTCGATGCCGAGCCCCGCACCCTCGTACCGGGAGAGGATGTGGTTGGGGAACGAGTAACAGCCCATGAACGTGCGCGGGTCGTCCCCGGTAGGGCCGACGAGGGCGATGCGGGGCGTGCCGCTCAGGGGCAGGATGCCGTCGTTCTTGACCAGCACGATGCTCTCCTCGGCCACCCGCCGCGCGAGCGCGCGGTTGTCCGCGCTGTCGAGATCGCGGTCGCGGCCTTGGGCCTGGGCGTCCCAGCCCTCGTCGAGCAGGCCCAGCTCGACCTTCTGCCGCAGCACCCGTCGCGCGGCCCGGTCGAGCAGCTTCTCGTCGAGCCGCCCGGCCACGACGTCGTCGGCGAGTGAGTGGTAGGACGAGGTGCCCGGCAGCTCGACGTCGATGCCAGCGGTCAGCGCCAGCCGCCCGGCGGCAGCGGCATCGGCCGCGACGTGGTGCATGAGCTCCAGGAAGGTCACCGACCAGTAGTCGGAGACCACCGTCCCCGTGAACCCCCAGCGGTCGCGCAGCACGGTGGTCAGCAGCTCGACCGAGGCGCCGACGGGCTCGCCGTCGATGTCGGAGTACGAGTTCATCACGGACTGGACGCCACCCTCGCGGACCGCCATCTCGAACGGCGGCAGCAGCATGTCCTCGAGCTCACGCCGACCGAGCGGGGCGGGAGCGTGGTTGCGCCCCGCCTTGCTGGCCGAGTACCCGACGAAGTGCTTCAGGGTGGCGATGACCCCTGCCTCCTGGAGGCCCTGCACGTACGCCGTCCCAAGGGTGCCGACGAGGTAGGGGTCCTCGCCGCACGTCTCCTCCACGCGGCCCCAGCGGTAGTCGCGCACGACGTCCAGCAGTGGCGAAAGTCCTTGGTGCACACCGACTGCCGCCATGTCGTCACCGATCGCGCGTGCCATCTCGCGGACGAGCTCGGGGTCGAAGGTTGCACCCCACGCGATGGCCGCTGGATAGACGGTGGCCCCGAGAGCGGTGAACCCGGTGAGGCACTCCTCGTGGACGATGGCGGGTATGCCGTGGCGAGACTGTGCGACCACGTCGCCCTGGAGGCGTCGCAGCTGGGCGAGACCGTCCTCGACGCTGACCGGTCCGGCACCGTAGTTGCGGGTCAGGTGGCCGAGTCCGTGCTCGATCGAGTCGCTCCATGGGAGGCCCGCCGCGAAGGCGGTGGACATCGGGGCGACGTCACCGGCCACCGTGTCGTCCTCGGGTGGGATCGGCCAGAAGCTGCCCAGCTGGCCCGCCTTCTCGTGTGGGGTCAACTCGGCCAGCAAGGCCTCGACGCGTTCGGTGACGCTGCGGTTGGGGTCCTGCCATGGCTGCATGGAAGTGACTCTCCTGAATGGTGCGGAAACGTTTTGGGACAAGGGAAATTCGTGACTACTTGCCGAAGCCGGCGGTCAGCCCGGACACGAGCTGGCGACGGCCCACGGCATACGCGGCAAGGATGGGGAGCACCGACAGGACGACCGCCGCGAGGATCGCGGGCACGTTCACCGTGAAGGCACCCTGGAACGACCACAGCGAGAGCGGCAGTGTCCGCATCGACGAGCTCTGGGTGAGGATCAGCGGGAAGAGGAAGCCGTTCCACACGTTGAGCGCGTCGTAGACGGCCACCGTCACGATCGCCGGCCGGCTGAGCGGCACGACGAGCGTCCACAGCATCCGCCAGTCCGTGGCCCCGTCGAGGCGCATCGACTCGAACAGCTCGCCCGGCACGTCGCGCAGGAAGTTGACGAGGATCAGCACGGTGATCGGGATCGCGAACCCGATGCTGGGCAGGATGATTGCCCAGAGCGTGTCGTACAGACCCACCTGCACGATGAGGTAGTAGACGGGAATGATCACGCCCTGCAACGGAATTGCGATGCCGAGCAGCAGCAGGTTGAACATGCGCCGGGTGAGCTTGCTGCGGTTGCGGACGATGACGTACGCCGCCAAGAGGCTGAAGAACACGACCGCGGCCACGCTCACGGCGGTGACGATCACCGAGTTGAGGAAGTAGCGTCCGAAGTCGGCGGCGAGGACCTGCCGGTAGGCCTCGAGGGTCGGTGTCGCCGGCCACGACAGCGGGTTCTCCGAGTAGTAGGTCGACCGCGGCCGGATGCTCGTGACGACGATGTAGTAGATCGGCAGGATCGTGATCGCGAGGTAGACCCAGCCGAGGAGGCCACCGAGGACATTGGGCGTCTCGCGGCGCCGCGCCAGGACAGCCATGTCAGACCCCTTCCATCTGGGATTCCATCCGGGTGTTGCCCGTGAGCCGGTTGAGCAGGAAGGACACGAGCAGCCCGATGACGACGATGACCACGCCCACGACACTCGCGCCTCCCATGTCGTACGAACGGAATCCGCGCAGGTACATGTCGAGCGGCAGGACACGGGTGGCGTTGCCCGGGCCACCGTTGGTCATGACGAAGATGAGGTCGAAGTACGTCAGCGAACCCACGATCTGCAGGGTCGCCGAGGTGATGACGGTGCTGCGCATCTGCGGCAGCGTGATGCTGAAGAACGTGCGCACCCGGCCGGCGCCGTCGATGCGGGCCGCCTCGTAGAGGGAAGCGGGGATCTGCCGCGCCGCACCCTGGTAGAGCAGGCTGTGGAAAGGCACGAAGCACCAGTTGATGACGAACAGCAGTGCCGGGATGACGAGCTCGGGGCGACCCAGCCAGTCCTGGTTCAGCCAGTCCCAGCCGACCGCCTGGCCCAGGCCGAAGTTCGGGTCCAGCAACGCCTTGAAGGTGATGCCGACGGCGGCCGCGGAGAACAACAGCGGCAGGAAGTACAGGATCGACAGCAGCTCGCGGTAGCGCTGCCGGCCGGCCATGAAGACGCCCAGCAGCAGGGCAATGGGCCCCTGGATGATCAGGGTGAAGACGGTGAGCAGGATGGTCAGCTTGAGGCCGTTCTGCGTCACCGGGTCCCCGAGCACCCGGGGCCAGTTGTCGAGGCCGACGAAGGTGGGGGAGCCCAGGCCGTCCCACTTGGTGAAGGACAGGGCCACGACTCCGAGCAGCGGCACGATGGCGAACAGCCCGAAGAACAGCAGCGCGGGTGCGGCGAGCCAAGCCGAGGGGCCGGGTGAGCCGGCACCCCGGCTCCCTGCACCGGTGTCGGCGGTGCCCCGCCCCCGACGGGCCGGCGCCGAGGCGCCGACCCGTGGGGTCGCGGTCACTGGAGGGCCTGCATCGCCTTGGCGTACCCCTCAGGGGTCTGCCGCCCGAGGAAGAGCTGACCCAGGTTGTTGAGCAGGGCCTGCGACTGGGCTGCGGACAAGGACTGGTCCCAGGAGAGCTGGAAGTTCTTGGCGTTGGCCGTCATGTCGTAGGCGTAGGTCAGGAACTTCTCCTGGTCGCTGCCCTTGAACTTCGGAGCCGCGTCGTTGGTGACGGGCACCATGCCGTCCTTGACGAGGTCGCTGACATAGCTCTCGTTGAACATCGCCTTGTTGAGGTAGTCGATGGCGGCCTTCTGCTGCTCCGGGCTGGCTGCGGCCGAGACGGACCAGAAGTTGGCGGGGTTGCCGTAGACGTTGCTCGGGTCGCCCTTGCCGCCCTCGATGGCCGGGAAGGGGCCCCATCCGAGCTTGCCGCTCTTGACGAAGTCGGGGGCGTCGGTGAGGAACGTGCCGTAGACCCAGGCGCCCTGGAGCAGCATGGCCGACTTGCCGGTGTAGAGCAGGGCGGCGTCGGCGTTCGAGTCGGCGACGACCGAGCCGAACTTGTCACCGAAGGCGCCCGCCTTGACCAGCTCCTGCACCTTCTTCATGGCCTCGAGCATCCCCGGGTCGGACCAGGCGGTCTTGTCACCCTTGAGGATCCGGTCGAAGACCTCGGTGCCGGCCTGTCGGTCGAGCAGGTACTCGATCCACATCAGCTCGGGCCACAGGCTTTGCCCGGCGAGCGAGATCGGCGTCTTCACCCCGGCGGCCTTGAGCTTCGACACGGCGTCGAGGAGCTCGGCGTAGGTCTTCGGGGGAGTCGTGATGCCGGCCTTCTTGAGGACGTCCATGTTGTAGTACATGAGGACCGGCTGGGCGTTGTTGTTGGGGACGGCGTAGACCTTGCCGTCGACCTTGCCGGTGTTGAGGATCGAGGGCACCAGGCGCGACTGGAGCTCCTTGGTGGAGTCGGTGAGGTCGACGACGTTCTTGTTCTTCACGTAGTCCTGCAGGGACCCACCGGCCCAGCTCCAGATCAGGGTGGGGGCGTTGCCCGAGCCCACGGCCGTGCGGATCTTCTCCTTGTAGGCGTCGTTGGCGATGAACTCGACGGAGGCCGGCGCGGAGGAGTTCTCCTTGGTCCACGTCGCGAACGAGTTCTTCATCGTGGTCTCGGCGCCGCCGGTGAGGGCCCAGGCGGAGAAGCCCGTCTTGGAGGCGCTGGCCGCGCCTCCTGGGCCGGATGGTTGCTTGCCACCGCCACACGCCGCAAGGCTCAGGGCCGCAGCCACCGAGGCTGCGATGACGGCTCTCCGGGTCAGTCCTGCCATGGGAACACCTCTCTGTGTCACATGCCGAAACGGTTTCGAACCGTTTCGCTTGGTTTCGGCAGGCTAGCCCGAGCCACCGTCATCCGACAAGACCCAATTTCCCCACCTGGACACGGTGGTCGTCGGGTGACACGGCGCACGACGCGTCCCGAAACCGTTTCGACAGGTCGTACACTCACGCCCATGAAACGTGTGCCCACGCTGGCCGACGTCGCCCAGGCGGCCGGGGTCTCCAAGTCCGCGGCGTCCAAGGCGATCAACGACCGCACCGACGTCTCTGCCGCGACGGTGGCCAAGGTCAAGGCGGCCGTGGACCAGCTCGGCTACGTCGTCAAGACGCGTTCGGCTGCGACGGACGTGGTGGCGCTGTGGGTGGTCATCGACGGGCTCGGCAACTACTACTCGCCGCAGGTCCTCGAGGGCATCGTCCTGGAGGCAGAGGAGTCCGGTGCCGTCGCTGTGGTTTCGCAGCGTCAGGGCGGCCCCCATGCGCGCCGCCCGGGATCACCAGCGTGGATGGCCGATGCGGCAGGCAAGGGCGCGCAGGCGTTCATCCTCGTCGCGACCGACGTCACCGCCGCCACGATCTCCGCAGCAGAGCAGGCCGACGTGCCGCTCGTGGTCCTCGACCCGGTCATGCGGTTGTCGTCAGGGGTGGCGACGGTGGGGGCCACCAACTTCCGCGGCGGGGTGGAGGCGACCGAGCACCTGGTGGGCCTCGGCCACACCCGCATCGCCTTCATCGGCGCGAACCCGCGCTCCCACGCCGGCGGTGACCGCCTCGCGGGCTACCACGACGCGCTGCGCCGCGCGGGCATCGCTCCGGACCCGGATCTCGTTGTCCCGGGCCACTTTCACACCGAGGACGGACTGTCCGCCGAGGACCTCCTGCGCCGTCCCAACCGCCCGACCGCCATCTTCTGTGGCTCGGACTCGGTGGCGCTCGGTGTCTACGAGGCCTGTCACCGCCTCGGCCTGCGGGTGCCCGAGGACGTGTCGGTCGTCGGCTTCGACGACGGCCTGGGCGCGGACGTCGCGACCCCGCACCTGACGACAGTCCGCCAGCCACTCGAGCAGATGGGCCGGCTGGCAGTGCGCACCGCCGTGGCCGCCGTCGTGGGTGGTGGGCCGTTGGCTCCGCCCCTCGAAGTGGCCACCAAGCTCATCGTCAGGGACTCGACCGCCCCTCCAGCACAACGAGATTGAGCTGATCGCAAGGCGGACGAGGGTATGCCGGGTGACCGCCCGGCATACCCTCTCGCCGTTGCCTCAGCGGACGCCGACGATCCTCGTCGTGGCGCCCCAGGGAGCCGTGATCTTGCGGCCGGCAGCGAAGGTGCCCTTGCCGGTTCCGGGGTAGACGTAGCTGACGTTGGCGGCGGTCCGGGCGATGAGGTCGGCCTTGCCGTCCCCGGTCAGGTCGCCGGTCGAGAGGACCGTGTTGAACGAGCCCCACCCCGTGGCCACGACCACACCGGGTTGGTAGCCGGTCGCCTTCGACGTGGCGATGCCGGTGCCGCGGTAGAGGTAGAGCTTGCCGGAGGCGGTGCGGCCGAGCAGGTCGGCGCGGCCGTCGCCGGTGAGGTCGCCCGGCGTGACCATCTGGGTGAACAGCTGCCAGCCGGTGCCGATCTTGCGCCAGCTGCCGGTGAAACCCCCCTTGCCGTTGCCCGCGACGAACCACAGCTCGCCATTGTCCTTGCGCGCCAACAGGTCTGGATTGCCGTCGCCACTGAAGTCACCGGGCGTGAGGATGTCGGTGTAGGCCGCCCAGGACGTTGCGATCAGCGTGCGACCGGGCTGCAGGCCGCCCTTGCCGTTGCCGCGGTACAGGTACGCCTGACCCGCCGGAGTGATGCCGATGACGTCGGCGATGCGGTCCCCGGTGAAGTCGCCGGGGGAGACGACCTGGCGGTAGATGTTCCACCCGCTGCCGAGCCGGACCGGTGTGCCGATGCTGCCGACCTTGCCCGGGTAGAAGTACAGGTCGCCAGGGCCGGTGCGTCCGATCACGTCACCGCGACCGTCCGCGTCGAGTCCCGCGATGGCCTTCGTCGTCGGTGTGGGTGCCGGGGGAGGCGTCGGGGCGCCGGTGCGCGTGTAGCTCAGGCCCGACAGCGCACGCCAGTCGTTGGCGGTGACCTTGCCGGTCACGGAGAGGACCATCGCCTTCTGAAAGCGTTGCACCGCACCAAGACTCGTCGGGCCGAAGTCGCCGTCCGGCGTGCCCGCGGCATACCCCCGCCGGTTGAGCTCGAGCTGGAGGTCACGCACCGGCCACCCCGTCGAGCCCGTCGCGAGGGTCAGCTTCCCGTATGCCGCGAACAGGCCGCTCGTGCTCACCGGCGCCGGACCGGTGGTCGAGGAGTACTTCGCGTAGGAGGTCGCCCGGGTGCGGATGTTCGCCATCTGCGGGTAGAGGTACTGGCCAGGGCACAGGGTGTAGGACGTGTTCTGGTGCGCGTTGATCGTCGGGAGGGTCACCGAGACGCCCGCGGCATACTTGGTGCCGGTGCCGCCCTGTGAGGTGAGAGTCGTTGTGCCAGAAGGGTTTACGCCGTACTGCGACAGCTTCCAGCCGGCGACCTTGGCGATCGCGTCGACCATGACCGCGGGTGCCGCGGCGGTCTGGTAGTTGCCGAGGGCGGCCACACCCATCGTGTCCGTGTTGAAGCCCATGGCGTGGGCTCCACGGACGGGGCTGGTGATGGAGCCGGCCCGTCCTTCGTAGATGCGGCCGAACTTGTCGACCAGAAAGTTGTAGGCGATGTCGGACCAGCCTAGGCCCTGGGTGTCGTAGGCGTAGATTCCGCGGATCTGGGCGGCGGCGGTGTCTGGCGTGTAGTCGTTGGAGCTCGCGGTGTGGTGGATGACGATGGCCTTGACCGTGGAGCTGTAGCTCGCCCCGCCGCGCAGGGACTCGTCGGCACCCCACTGCCTGCGCGTGATGATCGTGGGGGTGGTCGCGGCGGCCGAGGCGGAGGCGGTGGGGGTGCGCGGGGTGAGGTCGTCGTCGGCGGCGGACGTGCCCGGGTTGATGGTGGTGACCTGCACGTCGGGCAGGGGGCGGCCGTCGGTCGTGTCGACGCGGACCTGGATGGCGGTGGCGCCGTCGGTGACGAGCGGGTTGGAGCCGACGCGGGCGGTGGTCGACTCCGCGGTGCCGCCCTGGGGGCCGTCGTCGGTGACCGGGAGGGACTCCCAGCCCGTCCACCCTGAGTCCTCGCGGACGCGCACCTGGACGTTGACGTCCTTCGCGGTGAAGCCGGTGGTCCGCGCCCAGGTGACACCGGCGACGGTGAAGCGGGACCGCTCCTGGATGGGCGTCAGGGTGCTGAGGGCTTGGCCCGCCTTGGCGGTGCGGCGGCTCCAGAGCTGGCCCTCGGCGCGGGCGTCGATGCCGCCGATGCGGGTGGACTGGACGCGCGGCTTGACCGGGTGGGGCGCGTCCGGGGCGGCGAACGACACGGTCGGGAGGGCCACGAAGACGGGGGTGATGGCAACGGCAGCGAGGGCAGCAGAAAGCAGGCGCACAGGATCGTCCGGGGGAGTCGGGGGGAGAGTGGGGGAAGTCTCGGGAGACTGGGGTGACGGGTGTGACAGCAGTGAAGAGTGTCACGCGCAGAGCGGTCTCGTGTCGCGCTGACCTGCAGAATTGGGCCGTTCGGACGATGCTCGCTCGGCGTGTCGCCCAGACAGGGCGGCGGTGTGCGCCGTCGGCTCACCCCGCCTGCGGGATGCCAGGGGCGCGCTCTGGTGCGCCCCTGGCATCCCGGAGGGAGGCGCCTGCGCAACCACGCGGCATACCCTCGGCGCGGGAAAATCCAGGCGTGGCAACGAAATCTGGCCCACCAGCCCTGACCAGCGACGATGACCGCAAAGATCATCCGTTCGGCCGACCCCGCAGGACGCCCCAGAACGCCTGATCGCGAAACCCGTTGTCAGACCTCGGTTCTAGCTTGGTCATCAGCAGGGACGAGGGGGCTGCACCAGTCGGGTGCAGCGGGGTCGAAACCAGCAGCGACAGCCCATCCGCGGGCTCATGTCGTCGTGCCTTTCATCGTCCCGCCTGCATCAAGGAGGAGTAGGAAGCATGAGTCAGTCGCCGGCGGGGTGGTACCCGCAGCCGGACGGCCGTCAGCGGTACTGGGACGGCCAGTCGTGGACGGAGCACTTCGCTCCGGGTGAAGGGGTGTCCACTGTCGGGGCGCCCACGGTCGGGGCGCCCACGTTCGGGGCGGCGCAGGCCGCGCCGCAGCGGGCCTGGTACGCCAGGAAGCGCGTGCTGATCCCGGGCGCGATCATCGCCCTGTTCGTCGTGATCGGCGCCCTCAGCGGCGGCGGGGACGAGCCGCAGAAGGACACCGCGTCGGCCTCCATCGCGGCCGACGACAAGGCGGCGGAGCCCGTCTCCGAGCCGAGCGCGGCCTCGAAGCCCGGCGCGGCGCCGAAGCCGACGTCCAAGCCGTCCGCCAAGGCGGTCCCGGTCAAGCCCGCGGCCCCGAAGGTCGGCGCCACGGTGCGGGACGGCAAGTTCGCGTTCACGGTTCGCTCGGTCAAGTGCGGCATCGCCACGGTGGGGACCAACCCCTACCTGAAGGAGAAGGCGCAGGGTCAGTTCTGCGCCGTCGCGCTCACGGTCGAGAACATCGGCGACGAGCCGCAGTCGATGTTCGCCGACAACCAGTACGCCTTCGACAGCAAGGGCCGCAAGTTCTCGGCCAACTCGATGGCGTCGATGGCCGACGAGTCCTCACAGGTCCTCTGGGAGGAGATCAACCCGGGCAACCAGGTCAAGGGCACTGTCTACTTCGACCTGCCCAAGGGTGCCTCGCTCGCGAAGGTCGAGCTGCACGACTCGATGTTCTCCGGCGGGGTGGGCGTCACCGTCAGGTGACGTCCGAGGTATGCCGCGTGGTCGCGCAGGGGTCGGCCGCGCGGCATACCGTCCGGTCGGCTCAGGGGAGGGAAAGGCATTGAAGGACAACTGGATTCGGTGGGGGCTCGAGCCGCTCCCGCGGATGGCGCCACCGCACTCCCACGTCCTGGGGATGGGGCGCATGGTGGTCGCGGGCTTCGACCTCGACTCCGCAGACTGGGAGGAGGTCGGCGAGGACTGGCGGGTCGACACGGCCGCAACCGTGGTCGGCGACACCCCGCTGCGCGTCGGCGACATCGTCGTGTGGCTCGGACCCGACGAGACCGGGGGCGCGGACCGGATGTGGCCACCGTCGCTGGTTGTCGAGGTCGGACGGGTCCGTGCCGGGCGGCAGCGAGTGAGTGCGCTGGCGTTCGACCGGCATGAGTCCATCGGCCTCGACGAGGTGGACGAGCTGGCTCGCGGTCGCGCGACCGACCACGTCCAACCAAGACCGCGCGTGGTCACCGGTGACGAGCGCCGCCTGCTGCTCGGCCTCTGGAACCTCGACGTCACCTGCCCGACCTGCGGCGGGTTCGGTCGGCCGATCCAGTGGGGGCTGCCGATTCCGCGGTGGAGCGACACCGACGGTGGCGTCGGGCCGACCTCGCCGGAGGACCCCGGCCAGCACTACCTCGAGGGCGGTTGCGTCGTGTCGTCCGAACGGTTCCAGTGCTCCCGTTGCGGCACCTCGTGGCCGCAGGACTGGCATGCTGCGGGCGACGGTCCAGCAGGGGAGGAGTGAGTATGCCGGCGCGTCCCGTTCCGGCCGACCCGCAGCTCGCGACGGAGTCCGAGCGTGAGGTGTGGCAGCGGCTCGTGCGCCAGCTCGGCGCTGACGACGTCGTGCTCGCGGGCGTGCGACTCACCAACCGCCGCAAGGACTTCGAGCTCGACCTGGTGGCGCTCATGCCGGGTGCCGGGTTCGTCGTGCTCGAGGTCAAGGGCGGCTCGGTCTGGGTGCAGGACGGTCAGTGGATGCAGTCCCGCGGCAGCGGCACCGCGGTCATCGACCCGGTCGGTCAGGCGCGCGACAACCTGTACGCGCTGCGCGAGTACGTCGAGCAGGACCCGCGCTGGAAGGACTCGTCGCGCAGCCGCGTCCGTTGGGGCCACTGCGTCGTCTTCCCCTACTCCGACGTCGATGCAGACTTCGCGCTGCCGGAGACACCGCGGTGGGCGGTGCACGACCGCGGCGACCAGGAGTCGCTCGGGGAGAGGGTCCGCGACATCCCGATGCAGCAGGAGTCCCGCAACAGGACGCCCGACCCGGACGATGTCGAGCTGGTGCTGGAGATCCTGCGCGGGCGGCAGCTGCCCGTGAGCAGCCCGTCGGCCGTGGCCGACGACCGCGAGGGTGAGGCCGACCGGCTCACGCTGGAGCAGTCGACCCTGCTCAAGGTGACGCGGCTGCTCAACCGGGTCGAGGTCCGCGGCGGTGCCGGCAGCGGCAAGACGGTGCTGGCGCTGACCCAGGCCAAGGAGATGACGCGCGGTCTCCTCAACCGCGACGGCGAGGACCACAGCCCGAAACGCGTTGCACTCGTGTGCTACTCGATCGGCCTGGCCGAGTACTTCAAGCGCCAGGTCGCCGCTGCGCCGCGCAAGCACCGACCGGCGTTCGTCGGCACCTTCCACGAGCTCGGGCAGCACTGGGGTGGGCCGGACGGGAGTCGTGAGAACGCGGCATTCTGGGAGGAAGATCTCCCGGCCCAGATGGCCGAGCTCGCCTCGGAGCTAGACCACGGGCACAAGTTCGACGCGATCGTCGTCGACGAGGCGCAGGACTTCGCCGACGCCTGGTGGACACCCCTGATGCGGGCGCTGCGCGATGAGGAGACCGGCGGGCTCTACGTCTACTCCGACGAGAACCAGCGGATCTTCTCCCGGTTCGGCCAGCCGCCCGTGCCTCTGGTGCCGCTCGTCCTCGACCACAACCTGCGCAACACCAAGCAGATCGCTGCCGCATTCGGACCCCTCGCGCCGATGCGCATGACACCGCGTGGGGGAGACGGGGTGGAGGTGCGGTTCGTCGCGGTCGCGACGAAGGGCGACGCGATCGACGCCGCGGACGAGCAGGCCCTCGAGCTGCTCGAGGCTGGGTGGCGTCACCGCGACATCGCCCTCATCACGACGGGGAGCCGCCACCCCCAGCAGGTCAAGCTCGCCGGTGACTCCGACCAGCGCGAGTACTGGCGCACCTTCTGGGAGGGCGACGACCTCTTCTTCGGCCACGTCCTCGGCTGCAAGGGGCTCGAGCGCCGCGCCGTCGTGCTGTGCGTCAACCAGGACGAGGTGAGCGACCGGTCACGCGAACGCCTCTACGTCGGGATGTCGCGAGCCACCGACGTGCTCGTCGTCGTCGGCATCCCCGAGGTGGTGCGCGAGATGGGTGGCGATGCGGTGGCTCGCCAGCTCGGTATCTGAGGCGAGCGGGCGGCCCTGGGCCGACCCGGGATGTCCCGGGCCGGCCCAGCCGGGGCGCGCCAGATGTCAGACGAGAGCGGCGCGGAAGACCTCGACGGCCGGGGTGACTGGGCGACCCGCAGCCGGCGCAGGTCGTCGCCGTCGGGGGTTGAGCGCTCCACCGGCGATCGCGCGGTCGGCATCGGCCAGCGAACCGCAGGCGCCGGCGCGAGCCTCGACCACGCGACATATGTTGGGAGCATGGACTTCCGATACCTCGGCAACAGCGGCCTCAAGATCTCCGAGATCACGTACGGCAACTGGCTCACCCACGGCTCCCAGGTCGAGAACGACGTCGCGAAGGAGTGCGTCCGCGCGGCCCTCGACGTCGGCATCAGCACCTTCGACACCGCTGACGTCTACGCGAACACCAAAGCTGAGACCGTCCTCGGTGAGGCCCTGGCGGGCGAGCGCCGCGAGAGCCTCGAGATCTTCACCAAGGTCTACTGGCCCACCGGCCCCGGCGGCAAGAACGACACCGGCCTGTCGCGCAAGCACATCATGGAGTCGATCAACGGCAGCCTGCAGCGGCTCCAGACCGACTACGTCGACCTCTACCAGGCCCACCGGTTCGACACCGAGACGCCGCTCGAGGAGACGATGACCGCCTTCGCCGACGTCGTGCGCCAGGGCAAGGCCCTCTACATCGGCGTCAGTGAGTGGACCGCCGACCAGATCCGCGAGGGCCACCGCCTCGCCCAGGAGCTGAACATCCAGCTCATCTCGAGCCAGCCGCAGTACAACATGCTCTGGCGCGTCATCGAGGACGAGGTCGTCCCCGCCTGCGAAGAGCTCGGCATCAGCCAGATCGTCTGGAGCCCGATCGCCCAGGGCGTTCTCACCGGCAAGTACCAGCCCGGCCAGCCGCCGCCCGCGGGCTCGCGCGCCACCGACGAGAAGGGTGGCGCCGACTTCGTGAAGCGTTTCCTGCGCGACGACGTGCTCACCCGTGTCGAGCGGCTGCGCCCCATCGCCGACGAGGCCGGCCTGACGATGGCCCAGCTCGCGGTCGCGTGGGTGCTCCAGAACCCCAACGTCGCCGCCGCGCTCGTCGGCGCCTCGCGCCCCGAGCAGGTGCACGAGAACGTCAAGGCCGCCGGGGTGAAGCTCGAGCCCGAGGTCATGACGGCGATCGACGAGGCGCTCGGTGACGTCGTGGAGCGAGACCCGGGCAAGACCGAGGAGAACGCGCCGCAGACGCGAGTCGCCTGACGCCCCAACGCGTTTCGCCACAACCACAGACGACAGGTATGCCGCGTGGGCACGTGCCCACGCGGCATACCTGTGCGTGTGGAGACGTCGGAAGGTGAGCTCAGAGCACTTGTGACAGGAACCTGCGCAAGCGGTCGGTGCCGGGGTCGTCGAAGACCTGTGCCGGGGGACCGGACTCCACGACGAGGCCCTGGTCCATGAAGAGCACCTGGTCGGCCACGGACCGGGCGAAGCCCATCTCGTGGGTCACGACGAGCATCGTCATGCCGCCGGAGGCGAGGTCGGCCATGGTGGCGAGGACGCCCTTGACCAGCTCGGGGTCGAGCGCCGAGGTGGCCTCGTCGAAGAGCATCACCTGCGGCTCCATGGCGAGGGCGCGGGCGATGGCGACCCGCTGCTGCTGACCACCCGAGAGGTTGCCCGGACGTACGTCGGCCTTGTGTGCCAGGCCCACCCGCTCGAGGTGGGTGAGGGCGAGCTCGTCCGCTTCGTCCTTGGACAGCCCCTTGAGCTTGGTCAGGCCGAGCGTGATGTTGGCGCGAACCGTCTTGTGCGGGAACAGGTTGAACTGCTGGAACACCATGCCCACCCGCTGGCGCAGGAGGTCCGGGTCGTCCGCGAGCACGCTCCGGCCGTCCAGCAGCACATCGCCACGGTCGGGTTCGAGCAGGCGGTTGACGACCCGCAACAGCGTCGACTTGCCCGAGCCGGATGGTCCGATCACGCAGGCCGTCGTGGCCGCAGGCACGTCGAGGTCGATGCCACGCAGGACCCGGTTGCGGCCGAACGAGAGGTGGACGTCGCGCGTGGCGACCGAAATCCCCTGTAGTGCCTGGGCCGAGGCCGGGGCGGGGGTCGTGGCCGGGGTGCTCAATGTGCCTCCTGGGTGAGAGCCAGTGGTCCGCGAACGCGGTCGTCGGCGGCGCCGCCGGGGCCGGTCTCGCCGGTCGCCGGATCTGCCGGTCCGCCGTCGCCGCGACGTCCCTCACGCAGACGGCGGTCGATCGCGTTGACGGCGTGGGTCAGCGGGATGGTGATGACGAGGTAGAACAACCCGGCCAGCAGCAGGGCCGACTGGTTGCCGGTGTTGGCGGCGGCGTCCTGGCCGATGCGGAACAGGTCGCGCTGGCTGGCGAGAAGGCCGAGGAAGTAGACGAGCGACGACTCCTTGATCAGCGCGATGAACTGGTTCACCAGCGCGGGGAAGACCCGCCGCACGCCCTGCGGCACGACGACGAGCCGCATGCCGGCCCCACGGCTGAAGCCCAGTGCCCGCGCCGCCTCCAGCTGTCCCGCCTCGACGCTCTGGATGCCGGACCGGAAGATCTCGCCGATGTAGGCGCTGGCGATGAGCGACAGGGCGAGGATGCCGAGGGGGAACGGGTTGGGTCCCCAGATCTTCAGCCCGACGGGCGACAGCCCCACCCCGATGAGCAGGATCGTCACCGCCGCCGGCAGGCCCCGGAAGATGTCGGTGTAGATCCGGGCCGGCCAGCGCAGCCACCGGCTCTGCGACAGGCCCGCCACCGCCAGCACCATCCCGACGACGGTGCCGATGACGGCGGAGAAGAGGGCCAGCACGAGCGTGTTGCGCAGGCCCGTGCCGACCAGCTCGGGCAGCGCCTCGCGCATGGCCCCGACGTCGAAGAACGTCTCCCACAACGTGTTCAGGACGTCCACTGGCCCTCCTCTCTCGTCGTCTCAGCTCGAGGGCTCAGTTGTCCAGGCCGGCCGGGGCGACCGAGCCGCTGCCGGGCTTGAAGTCGGCCGGGATCGGGCGGCTGGGGTAGTACTGCTTCTGCAGCTTGGCCCACGTACCGTCGGCGATGACCTCATCGAGGGCCTTGTTCACGGCGTCGCGCAGCTTCGGGTTGTCCTGTGCCACAGCGAATCCCATGCCGCCGGTGTCGAGCTGCTTGGCAACAGCCTTGACCTTGCCGCCGGACTCGGTCGCCGACTTCTCGCCGATCTCGGCCGGGGTGATCCAGGCGTCCGCCGTGCCGGACTTGAGCTGGTTGAGCGCCGCGTTGTAGTCCGGCACGCGCACGGGGTTGAGGTTGCTGCGGGTGGCGTAGTCGTCCTGCACGGTGCCCTGGACGACGACAACGCGCTTGCCGGACAGCTGGTCGAATCCCTTGACGGTCGACGCGGCCGGGACGTCGAGCCCGAGGAACCCGAAGTCGTACTTGTTGGTGAACGCCACCGTCTGCTTGCGCTTCTCGGTGATGCTGATCGACGACGAGCCGATGTCGAACTTGCGGGTCTTGACCTGCGCCAGCAGCGAGCTGAACTCGGTGCCGACGAACTCGACCTTGAGGTCGAGCTTGGCCGCGACGGCCGTCAGCAGGTCGTTGTCGAAGCCGGTGAACTTGCCGTCCTTGAGGTACACGTTCGGCGGGGCGTCGGTGAGCGTCCCGGCGCGCAGGACGCCCGGCTGCTGCAGGTCGTACGGGTTGTCCTTGGAGGCGCCGGCGGTGTCGCTGCCCGAGCCGCCACCGCAGGCGGCGAGGCCGAGGGCGAGCACGGTGACGGACGCGACGGACAGAAGACGAGAGCGTGCAGACATGAGCTTCCTTGGGAGATAGGGCCCTTGGTCCGCCGGTGGGGACCGGTGCAGGGCGTGGGCGATCGACCCGGCGCGCCCTTGCGCACGGGCCTGGTCAGGCTGGGGTGGAGCAGGCGAGAGATCGATGGAGACGCGAGGCAGGCCGCGCGCGGTGCTGTCAGTGCACCGGCACGCGGCTACCGACAGACGAGGAGCCGAGCGGCAGGTCCTTCGAGAACGTCATCAACCACGAACGCGATGTTATGCGATCCATAACGAGACGTCATAACCGGGGTGGTCACAGCTTTTCCGCGTCATGCGCCAACATGCATGTTCGCTCGGTCTACTAACCCGAGCGAACCTGACTTTCCCGCATGACGCGGAAAAGCGGGGGCGGGGGCGGGTCAGCGGGTGGCGCGGAGCAGGGCCACCATGTCACCCACCTCACCGAGGTGGGCGAGCTTGTCGGGGTTGACGATCGAGCGCACCCCGACGACCTCGCCGCCGGAGATGTCCAGCCACCACACGGCCAGCACCCGGGCCTCGCCGTCGACGAACAGCGCCCCCGGTCCGCCGTTGACCTCGACCTGGCGCAGCGTCACCTCCGGCACCCGCTCGCGCAGCTTGAGCCAGTTGAGCAGGGTGTGCGCGACCCGGCTGCGACCGCGCAGCGTGCGAGCCAGGGCCGGAGCCTTGCCGCCACCGTCGCCGGTCAGCTCGACATCGTGGGCCAGCAGTGACTCCAAGCCGGCCAGGTCGCCCTGCTCGGCCGCGGCGAAGAACCGCCGCGCCAGCTCGGCGTGCTGTTGCCGGGTCGTCGTGAAGCGCGGTCGGCCCTCCTTCACCCGAGCCCTGGCGCGGCTGGTCAGCTGGCGTACGTTCGCTTCGCTGGTGTCGACGATCTGGGTGATCTCGTCATAGCCGTAGCCGAACACGTCGTGCAGCAGGAACGCCGCACGCTGTTCGGGGGAGAGGCTCTCGAGCAGCACGAGCATCGCCAGGGACAGCGAGTCCGCGGTCTCGGCATGCCGTGCCGGGTCATCGAAAGCCGTTGTGGCAGAAGCTATTCCAGCGCCAAACGACACGCCCGGGCCGTCGGTGAGGATGGGTTCCGGCAGCCACGCACCGACGTAGCTCTCCCGTCGCGCCCGGGCCGACTTCAGCTCGTTGATCGCCAGCCGCGTCGTCACCGTCGCCACGAACGCCCGCGGCGAGGCGATCTGCTCGCCGGCCTCGACCGCCTGGTGCACGCGCAACAGCGCCTCCTGCACGACGTCCTCGGCCTCGGTGACGCTGCCGAGCATGCGATAGGCGATCGCGAACGACACCGGTCGCAGCTCGGCGAGCAGCTGGCTCTCGCTCATCCCACGGCCTTCGAGACTCCCGAGACCCCAGAGAGTCCAGTGGCCCCAGAGACCCCCGACGGCCCCGCGAGCTCGGCAAAGCCCTGCCGCCAGCTCGGGTGGCCCGGCACCCAGCCCAGCTCCCGGCGGGCCTTGGCGTTGGAGGCCCCGCGCAGCTCGGTCATCATCACCACCCCAGTCTCGCCCGTGAACAGCTTGCCCACGAAGCGTGGCACGCGCCGCGGCGCGCGGGCGCCGAGCATGGACGCCAGCTCCGGCAGCCACACGCGCACGGGCGCCGGTTCGTCGTCGACGACGTTGTAGACACCTGGCGCACCACCGGCGACCGCCGCCACCGTCGCATCCGCCGCATCCGCGATGTGGATGAACGACCACGTCCCGTTTCCGTTGCCCACCAACGGAAACTTGCCACCTCGCACCGCCTCCGTCTGCTCGCCACCAGCGCCGAGCGACGTCCCAGGTCCGTAGAACCCGCCGTACCGCAGGGCCAGGCCCGCGGTCCACGTGGCGCCCAGCACCGCGTCCTCGACGTACTTGATCGCCGCGACCGTCTCGCGCATCTCCTTCGGCGCAGTCGAGCCGAAGGGGTCGTCCTCCGTCTTGACCATGGACCCGACCCGGTCGTACCCGGCGAAGAAGCTCTGGGCCACGAACCGCTGCACCCCGACCGCCTGACCGGCTGACAGCAGGTGGTCGGTCCCCTCCGTGCGCAGCCGGTTGGTCAGTGCGAACGCGCGGTCGAAGTTGCGCATGTCCAGCGGCCCGATCGACGTCAGCTGGTGCACGATCACCTCCGGCCGGGCCCGCCCCACCGCGTCGGCCACCTGTTCGGCGTCGAGCGCGTCCGCCACGACCGGCGTCGCCCCCAGCGAGGCGACCAGCTCCTGCTTGGCCGGGCTGCGGGTCATGCCGGTCACCTCGTGCCCGGCCGCCACCAGCCGCGGCAGCAGCTGCTGCCCGATCGCCCCGGTTGCTCCTGCGACGAACACTCGCATCGTCATCCACTCCTTGGAGAGTCGTGATTTCCTCGGTCACCCATACAGACAAGGCAGGGCGCCGGTTTGTGACAGGTGGGGACCACGACGAGGTATGCCGCGTGCGAGCCGCGCGCCCGCGGCATACCTCGCGGCCTTTGTCCCCTTGCCAGCGGGCAACCGGTTTGGTCGACTGGAAGGCGATGGGCCAGCCCATCCGGGGCTGCCCCTCCCGGACGGAGGTTTCACCATGAGCAGTGAGGTCGACGAGCTCCCAGACGGCACCGCCGACTCGGCCGACGTGGAGGCAGCGATCCACACGTACACGACCGTGTCGGCGACGACCGACCAGGTGTGGCAACACCTCATCAGTCCCCAGGGCACCGAGGCCCTCCTCGGCGACGGCGCCCGGCTCGGCAGCAAGGGCGAGCCGTGGCACGCGGGCGACGGGTCCTACGGCGTGGTCCGCAGCTACCACCCGCTGGAGCAGGTGCGCGTGACGTGGCACCCCCACGACGACGGTCCGCTCAGCATGCTGGACGTGCAGCTGCGACCCGACGGTGACGGCACCCGCGTCGACCTCTTCCACGAGGGACGCGGCATCGCCGGCGACCCGCGCGGCGACCAGGACCACTGGCAGCAGGCGCTGGGCCGGGTGACCGGCGGCCTTCCCGGCTGAGTCAGCGCATCCGGTCCGCGCGGCCGCGGAACACCGCCAGCGGCTGCGGCTCCTGCGTCAGCGTGCCCAACGTGCGCACCGCCTGGAGCCGGTGGAGCAACAGGTCCGCGCTCGCGGCGACGTTCGCGCGCTGCCGCGCGGCCCGGAGGGGCGCGGGCACGGCGGCGGAGTCGTGGGCGGGGGACACGACGGCGACGCTAGGGCCGTCGGCCTGCCGGGCGCGCCCCAAACCGGCCCGCCCCCACCGAACGGCCGACCCGTCCGCGGCGGTCAGCCGATGGCTCACCCCTGCGCGCGTTGCAGCTGCCAGGCCGAGGGCGAACCCGTCGCGAGAAAGTTGTGGACAACCTCGAAGCGGGCGCTGCGGTCGGTCACTGTGGGTCCATGAGCTTTCGTGACCTGCCCGATGACATCCGTTCAATTCCGTTGCACGACATAGTGATCCAACGTGACATCGTCGATCTCATGCTCGAGATCGACGACCGCCGCGCCGGAGCGATCGCGGTGATGGTGTGCGACGAGGGCGACCGGGGCGTGCAGCCGATCGTCGTCTCGGACGTGCCCGACGGCGCCCCGACCGACGGCCTGGCGTCGTTGCTCGACCTGCTCCTGCCGCTGGTGCAGGCCGACCAGGGGTCGGTGCTCATCGCCCGTGGCCGCCGACGGGGTCTCGTGCCGACCGATCACGACCGGGAGTGGCACCAGCTGGCCATCGACGCCTGCGCGCGGCACGGGGTGCGGTTGCTGGGTTACCACCTCGCCACGCCCGATGGTGTCGAGGACCTGCCACGCCCGATCGACGCCCAGGCGAGCTGAGGTCGGCCCGACCGGGGCCGCGACACGGACCGAACGGCTGACACGTGCCGGGCCCGGTAGCCGCGACACTGGTGCTGTGCTGGGTCATGACTTCGCGCGGACGATGCGCGCCGCCCGGGCGGGCGACGACGACGCGTTCGCCCGCCTGTGGCGTGACGCGAACCCGACCCTCGTCCGCTACCTGCGCGTGGTCGGGCACGACGACCCGTACGACGGCGCCTGCGAGGCATGGGTGGGGGTGGTGCGCGCGCTGCCCGACTTCGATGGCGACGAGGGCGCCTGGTGGGTGCTGCTGCTGAGCCGTGCACGCATGCGGGCGCAGGAGGGGACGTTGCGACGCGCCTGGGGCTCGATCGGTGATGTCGGCGCGGGGGTGCCGGCGCAGGTCGTGGACGGTGACCTCGTCGACCCGATCGACCTCGACGACCTCGACAAGCTCGGCCCGGAGGAGCAGTGGCGCGGAGCCCTGTCCGATGCGCTGAGCGCGATGCGCGACCTGCCGCTGGGACAGGGGGAGGTGCTGCTGCTGCGGCTGGCGGCCGGCCTGTCCGTCTCGCAGACCGGCCTGGTCGCCGACCTCGACGAGGTGGCGGTGCGTCGTCTCGAGGACCGTGGGCTCGACCGGCTCGCCGTCGACCGTGAGCTGCTGGCGTGGTCGCTGGCGGCGCCGGTCACCCCGGGGGAGCTCGCGGACGAGCGGGTCGTGCTCGGCCGCTACCGCGCTCTGGGACTGACACCGGCTCCCGATCGGGACTCCGCTCTCCTCGCCCGGGCTCGCCGGGCTCCGCGGGCAGGCGAGCAGCGCACCAGATCCGGCTCCGCGGCCCGAGGCGCCGCCGCCGTGGCCCGCCGCTCCCGGTCCGCGGTCGTCGCACTGGCGGCGCTGTCCACCTGTGCCGTCTCGCTCGGCGGGCTGAGTGCCGCGGCCTACGTCGGGGTGCTGCCGGACCCCGTGCAGGAGGTCATGCACCGGGCCGTCGGCGCGCCTGCGCCGCCGACGGCGCCACCGAACCGCGACACACCGGGACAGCGTGCGCCCGGCCCCGCTGGGGCGTCCCACGGCCACCTGCCGCCCTCGGGTCCTGCCGGGAGGTCCACGACCCGAGGCTCTGGCCAGCAGGTCACCGGTCCGGCCCCGTCGCCCGGGTCGGGCGCGCCCCGGGCCACGGCGCCTCCGCAGCCCCAGGACGCCACGAGCCCGCCCGCCACCGCGTCCCCGGACCACAGCAAGGGCTCCGGCAAGGACCGCCCGGCGTCCACCAGGAGCACGGCACCGGGTCCCGGGCAGGGCCCCACGAAGACCCCGAAACCCGTCAGGACCAGCAAGCCCGCCAAGACCGGCAAGCCGGACACCATCGCCGGGACGGGCAAAACGGGCAAGACCGCCAAGACCGGCAAGGCCGGCGGGGACGGTGCTGCGAGCCAGGGGTCCACGGCAGGCACCTCAGCGACCGCGCCGGCCCCGGGTGCGACGACCCCCTGACGAGCACGCCTGACGAGCACGCCTGACGAGCACGCCTGACGAGCACGCCTGACGAGCACCCCCCACCAGGGCCCGACCGCGGCCGGGGCCCCGCGACTGCTCGCGTAGGCTCGCGCCGTGTTCTACCCGCTCACCGTCGTCGTGTTCGTCGCGGCACTCGCGCTCATGGGCCTGTCCGGGTGGTATGCCGCGCGCTCGCGGCTCGTGGACGACCGCCTCCTGCTCGTCGGGGTCGTGGTCGAGCTCGGTCTGCTCGTCCAGCTCGTGGTGGCTCTGGTCCACCTGGGTGACGTCGCCGGTGGCAGCAGCGAGCAGGCGACGTTCACGGCATACGCGGTGACGTTGCCGTTCGTCCTGCCCGCGGCCATCTTCCTGGCCCTCAAGGAGAAGACGCGCTGGGCGATGGGCGTGGTGGTCGTCGGCGCGTTCGGCATCGCGGTCATGACCGCGCGCCTCCAGCAGATCTGGAACCTCGGTGGCTGACCGCGCACCCGGCCGGCCGGGGGAGCAGCCGACCCGCTCGACCCGTTCGGGGCCGGGCGTGGTGCTCGTGGCGCTCTACGGGCTGTTGGCGCTGGCCGCGACCGGGCGTTCGGTGCTCCAGATCACCGAGTACTTCGACCGGGCGCCGCTGGCCTACGTCCTGTCGGCGGTCGCGGCCGTCATCTACCTCGTCGCCACGGTCGCCCTGGCCCGCGGCGACCGCACGTCCCGCCGCGTGGCGCTCGCGGCGATCAGTGTCGAGCTCGTCGGGGTCCTCGTGGTCGGGCTCGCGTCCTACCTTGCGCCGCAAGCCTTTCCGGACAAGACGGTCTGGTCGCACTTCGGTTCCGGGTACGGCTACGTGCCCTTGGTGCTGCCGGTGCTGGGCCTGCTGTGGCTGCGTCGCACGGGCCGAAGCCCGCACGACGGCGACGGTGACACGGCGGCAGGCGGCCGCTCAGTCGCTGCCTGACCCCTCGACGGGCTCGAGCACGAACACCGGGATCTGCCGGTCGGTCTTGGTCTGGTACTCCGCGTACGGCGGGTACGCCGCGACGCAGCGCTCCCACCACTCCTCCCGCTCGGCGCCCTCGAGCTGACGCGCCCGCACCGTCGACACGCGACGGCCGTCCTGGAGGTCGAGGACCGGGTTCTTCACGACGTTGGCGTACCACTTCGGGTTCTCGGGGGCGCCACCCTTGCTCGCCACCGCGGCATACACACCGTCGTGCTCGACCCGCATGAGCGGCACCTTGCGCACCTTGCCCGACACCCCGAGCATCGTGAGCAGCACGACCGGCCGGTCCATGATCTGCACGGAGTCGGTGGTGCCAGTCTGCTCGATCGTCTCGACCTGCTTGCGGACCCACTCGGTGGGGCTGGGGACGTACTCGCCTGTGATGGTCATGTCAGCCACAACACCACGAACGCCGCGTGCCTTCCACCCGGGCCTAGAGGCCGTTGGCGCGGGTCAGTCCGGCGACCCTGCTGCAGTGCGGCCAGGCGCCGGGGCCTTGTGCGCGCAGCACCTTCTGCGCGATGCGCACCTGCTCCAGCTTGGTCGCCTGGTGGGCGTATGCCGCGTACTTGCCGCCGCCGAACGCGCGCCACGTCGAGGCGCTGAACTGCAGGCCGCCGTAGTAGCCGTTGCCCGTGTTGATGTGCCAGCGGCCCGTGCTCTCGCATTGGGCGACCCGGTCCCAGACCTTCGGGTAGGAACCGGTGGGGGCCGGGTCGGACGGCCCGTCGCCGCTGCCACAGCGAGGTGCGACGAACCCGTCGGAGCCGGTGTAGGTGTACGCGTCGGAGATCCACCGACCGGCGCCGATCTTGTTCCAGACGCGGGACGAGCCGTAGGTGCCGTCGACCCGGCCGCCGTAGGTCTGGCAGACGATGTCGACCTTCGCGCCCTTGCGCAGCGTGCCGACCTTGGCATAGCCGGTCCCGGGGCCGGAGCGCACCGACAACGATGCGCTGGCCGTGTGGACGGTGCCGGTGGCCGCGTCCGCCGCCACGGCGACGCCGGACGTGAGCGCGAACCCGAGCAGGCTCGCAGCGACGACCCGGCCGCGGCGGGTGCGTGGAAGGTTGACGGTGCGCATGATGAATCCCCCTGTGGGACAACGGTGTTCGGATGTGGACTTGGCTCGACGCTAGATGGGCGCGCGCTCGACGTCGATGGGGAGCAGTCCCCGTCTGCGGGCACCGTCTGCGGGCCCCGGCTGGTGGTGGCTGTGCCCGGCCGTGGCCTGTGGACAACGCGGCAGGCCGTGCGGCGAACCTGCCTAGCCTTGGATCCATGACTCGGATCGTGGTCTCGCCCGAAGCCCTGGACGCGCTGGCCACCAGCCTCGACGCGGTGGCCGACGACGTGGCGGCGACGGCCGCGCAGGGTCGGGCGCTGGGGTGGTCGCTGGGCGACGGCCGGTCCCAGCCGGCGCTGGGCACGCTGCTCGGCGACTTCGAGCACCAACGGCTCGTGCTGGAGCGCGAGCTCGCGTCACTCGGGCAGCGGCTGCGGCTGGCAGGCACGGCCTACGCCGAGCTCGACGAGGGGCTGGTGGTCGAGGTCAGCCGGTTGCAGGGCGCACCGGACTCCGGCGGTGGCCCGTGAAGCCGTTCCTCGCACCGCAGACTGGGGATGGCGGCACGGCGCGCGACCTCGCGAGGACCCTTGCCGGGCAAGGCGATTGGCTCACCTCTCTCGCCGGCTCCTTGCGTGGGCTCGCCGACTCGTCGCTGACCACGTGGGAGAGCCCCGCCGGCCGAGCCTTCGCGGCGGAGTGCGGTGGGGCGACGAGCATCCTGGAGCGGGTGGCCCGCCGGTATGCCGTGGCGGCCGTTGCCGTCGGCGCCCTCGCCGACGTGCTCGAGGAGTGCCAGGCGGAGGTGCGCTGGGCGCAGCAGGTCAACGACGCGGCGTGGGAGTGCTTTCTGCGGTACCAGGAGGCCATGGTGGGGGCGCAGGAGTCGGGCGACGCGGCCCGCGTCGCGTACAACCGGGCCGCGATGGTGCAGGAGCACGAGCGGATGGAACGTGCTGCCGCCCGGCATGCAGCCGCCCGCGACCGCTACGACGCGGCCGACCGCGGCTGCGGCCGGGTGCTCGAACAGCTGGCGCAGGACGGGCTGGGCGACTCGCGCACCTACAACGCCCTCACCGGGATCGGTGACTTCGCCGGCGGGGTCGCCGCCATGGCTGGCCTCGTGCCCCCGACGATCCCGGTCTACGGGCAGTACGCACGGGTGGCCGGAGGCGTTGCCTCCGCAGTGCAGTTCGCCGCCAGCGCCACGGTCAAGATCGCCTACGGAGACGGTTCGTGGCGCGCCATCGGCACCACCACAGCGTTCAACGCCACCGGAAGGGGCGGCCTCATCCTCAAGGAGGGCGGCCGGCTCACGAACGCCGCCCGCATCTCCAGCGCCACCACCCGTGCGGCCAAGCGGGACCTGCGGCTCACGACTGCCGGTCGGCTGAGGATCGCCACGGCCGCCGAGGTGAGGAAGACGTTCACGAAGCTGCCCGGCAACCGGCGCGTGCCGGGCGTGGCGGGCTCGGCAGCCGGAGGCGTCGGGCGGGCCGAGGCGCCAGCAGTGGCAGGGATCGTCGCGAGCCGGCGCACGTGGGTCGACGACCTGCACGCCGTCACCCGCACACCGGGCACCTCGCCCCGGATGTTCGTCGTCGGCTCCACGGCCAAGCTCGCAGGTGACCGGGGCGAGGACGTGCTGTCGTTGGCCCAGGCCGCTGCCGCAGAGGGCCAGCCGCAGGCCACGTCGGCTGTCGACCTGCGACCGGCAGCGGAGGCCCTACGTCCCTCGAACGGTTCCGACGGTCCGCGATGAGAGACGGCAGTCCCAACCGCCGGACCTGACGGCGTAACCTGACCGCAGGTCATGAGTGCCAGCGCCAAGCCCCGGCTCGCTGGCCGGCAACCCTCCTCCGCGGTGGGGTGCCCCGGGTGAGGACCTGGCGGACGACGCCGTCGTCCGCAAGCGCGGGACCACACCGTGGTGACCCCGCCCAGGTGAGCCGCCCACGCGGCATACGAAAGGGATGGTCGACCGATGAGCACACCCAACTGGTCCTTCGAGACCCGTCAGATCCACGCCGGGGCGCAGCCCGACCCGACGACCGGGGCGCGCGCCCTGCCGATCTTCCAGACGACGTCGTACGTCTTCAAGGACACCGAGAACGCGGCAAACCTGTTCGCGCTCAAGGAGTTCGGCAACATCTACACCCGCATCATGAACCCCACCCAGGATGCGGTGGAGCAGCGGATCGCCTCCCTCGAGGGCGGTGTGGGTGCGCTGCTCGTGTCGTCGGGGATGTCCGCGACGTTCCTCGCGATCATCAACCTCGCCGAGGCCGGGGACCACGTCGTCGCGAGCCCCGCGCTCTACGGCGGCACGTTCAACCTCTTCAAGTTCACCCTGCCCAAGCTCGGCATCGAGGTGAGCTTCGTCGAGGACCCGTCGGACCTCGAGTCGTGGCGGGCCGCGGTTCGACCGAACACCAAGGCGTTCTTCGGCGAGACGATCGCCAACCCGAAGTCCGACATCCTCGACATCGAGAACGTCGCGGCACTCGCGCACGAGGTCGGGGTGCCGCTCGTCGTGGACAACACGATCGCCACCCCGTTCGTGCTGCGGCCGATTGAGCACGGCGCTGACATCGTCGTGCATGCCGCGACGAAATACCTTGGGGGACACGGAAACTCGATCGCCGGCGTGATCGTCGACGCGGGCACGTTCGACTTCGGCAAGGACCAGGAGCGGTTCCCCGGCTTCAACACCCCGGACGACAGCTACCACGGTCTGGTCTACGCCCGTGACCTCGGCGTCGGCAGCCCCCTGGGCGCGAACCTGGCCTACATCCTCAAGGCGCGGGTGCAGCTGCTGCGCGATCTCGGCCCGGCGATCTCGCCCTTCAACGCGTTCCTCATCGGGCAGGGCATCGAGACGCTCAGCCTGCGGATCGAGCGCCACCTCGCCAACACCCGTGCGGTCGCCGACTACCTCGAGGGACACGACGGCGTCGAGTCGGTCCGCTGGGCGTCGCTGCCGGACGACCCCAACTACGCGCTGGCGCAGAAGTACACGCCGGCCGGTGCGGGCGCGGTGATCTCGTTCGAGATCAAGGGCGGCGTCGAGGCGGGCAAGCGGTTCGTCGAGGCGCTGACACTGCACAGCCACCTGGCGAACATCGGCGACACGAAGTCGCTCGTGATCCACCCGGCATCGACGACCCACTCGCAGGGGCCCGACGAGGACCGGCTGGCGGCCGGCGTGACGCCCGGACTGGTGCGCCTGGCGGTCGGCATCGAGAACGTCGAGGACATCATCGCCGACCTCGAGCAGGGCTTCACCGCAGCCAAGGGCGCCTGAGCGGGAGCGCTGGTGCGGCACCGGGACCGACGGGATGCGGGGCGTGGGCGTGATCGGGGGTCGCTCCCACGCCCCCAAACCAGTTGCACGGAGCACGTAGGCTGGACGGCATGCCCGCCGACGATTCCCCGCAGCCTCGTGCTGCCCGGAACCGGAAGCGCTCCGGGCCCCGGCGCCGGAGCCCGCGGCAGGGCAAGGAGCGCCGTGACGAGGCCCAGTGGCAGGCGCGCCGGGCGCGGCGCGCGCAGGTCCCCGTCCCGGAGCTGAACTACCCGCCGGAGCTGCCGGTCGTCGCGCGCAAGGACGACATCGCCGCGGCGATCCGCGACCACCAGGTCGTGGTCGTCGCGGGCGAGACCGGATCGGGCAAGACCACCCAGCTGCCCAAGATCGCCCTGGAGGTGGGGCGCGGCCGGGACGGCCTCATCGGGCACACCCAGCCGCGGCGGATCGCTGCCCGTTCGGTGGCCGAGCGCATCGCCGAGGAGCTCGAGGTCGAGCTCGGTGGCGCCGTCGGCTACCAGGTGCGGTTCACCGACACCTCGAACGACGACACGCTCGTCAAGGTGATGACCGACGGCATCCTGCTCAACGAGATGCAGCGCGACCGGATGCTGCGCAAGTACGACACGATCATCATCGACGAGGCGCACGAGCGGTCGCTCAACATCGACTTCATCCTCGGCTACCTCAAGCAGCTCCTGCCCAGGCGCCCCGACCTCAAGGTCGTCATCACCTCGGCCACCATCGACCCCGAGCGGTTCGCCCGGCACTTCGCGAACCCGGCGACCGGAGAGCCGGCGCCCATCGTCGAGGTGTCCGGCCGCACCTACCCGGTCGAGATCCGCTACCGCCCCCTCGTCGACCCCGACCGACCCGACGCGGAGGAGCGCGACCAGGTCACCGGCATCGTCGAGGCCGTCGAGGAGCTGTGGACCGAGAGCCGCGGTGACGGGGGACCGCAGGACATCCTCGTGTTCCTCTCCGGTGAGCGGGAGATCCGTGACACCCAGGACGCCCTCGAAGGGCTGAACCTCCCGCAGACCGAGGTGGTCCCGCTCTTCGCGCGGCTCTCCGCGGCCGAGCAGCACCGGGTCTTCCGGCCGCACCACGGCAGGCGAATCGTGTTGGCCACCAACGTGGCCGAGACCTCCTTGACGGTCCCGGGCATCCGCTACGTCGTCGACGCCGGCACGGCGCGCATCTCGCGGTACAGCCAGCGCACCAAGGTGCAGCGCCTGCCCATCGAGCCCATCTCGCAGGCGAGTGCCAACCAGCGCTCCGGCCGCAGCGGCCGCACCGCCGACGGCATCGCGATCCGCCTCTACTCGCAGGACGACTACGACGCCCGGCCGGAGTTCACCGAGCCGGAGATCCTGCGCACCAGCCTCGCCTCGGTCATCCTCCAGATGACCTCGCTCGGGCTCGGCGACATCGCGCGGTTCCCGTTCGTCGACCCGCCCGACGCGCGCCAGATCGCCGACGGGGCGCGCCTCCTCGAGGAGCTCCAGGCCTTTGCCAGCGGGTATGCCGCAGAGTCACCGCCCGCAGACGAGGGCACCCCGCGCGGTGGTGGGCGTGGGCGCGAACGACGGCTCACGGCATACGGGCGCACCCTCGCGCGGCTGCCGGTCGACCCGCGCCTGGGGCGGATGCTCATCGAGGCGGACAAGCTGGGGTGCACCCGTGAGGTGCTCGTGATCGTCGCCGCCCTGTCGATCCAGGACCCGCGGGAGCGTCCGGCCGACCAGCAGACGCAGGCTGACCAGGCGCATGCGCGGTTCCGCGACGAGTACTCCGACTTCATCGGGCTGCTCAACCTGTGGGAATACCTCAAGGAACAGCAAAAAGCGTTGTCGCACAGCGCGTTCCGGCGGATGTGCAAGCGCGAGTTCCTCCACTACCTGCGCGTGCGCGAGTGGCAGGACCTGCACGCGCAGCTGCGCCGCGCATGTCAGGACGTCGGCATCGACACGAAGGCGGCGACCTCGGCCAAGGGCGAACCGGCCAACGCCGATGTCGTGCACCAGGCGTTGCTCGCCGGTCTGCTGTCCCACATCGGTGCCCGCGACGAGGCCAAGCGCGACTACCTCGGTGCGCGGGGGGCTCGCTTCGGCATCTCACCGGGTTCCACGCTCTTCCGGCGCCAGCCAGCGTTCGTCATGGCGGCCGAGCTGGTCGAGACGACCCGGCTGTGGGCGCGCACCAACGCGCGGATCGACCCGGTCTGGGCGGAGCGGCTCGCGCCCCACCTCGTCAAGCGGCAGTACTCCGAGCCGCGGTGGTCACGCAAACGCGGAGCCGTCGTCGCCACCGAGCGCGTGACCCTCTACGGCGTGCCACTCGTCGCGGCGCGCACCGTCGGCTACGGCAAGGTCAACCCCGAGGAGGCGCGCGACCTGTTCATCCGGCACGCCCTCGTCGAGGGCGACTGGGACACGCACCACGACTTCTTCCGTGCGAACACCGCTCTCCTGCAACGGCTTTCCGAGCTGGAGGAGCGCGCACGACGCCGCGACATCGTCGTCGACGACGAGGACCTCGTGGCGTTCTACGACGCCCGCATCCCGTCCGACGTCGTGTCGCAGCGCCACTTCGACTCGTGGTGGAAGAAGGCGCGGCGACAGACGCCGGACCTGCTGACCTTCACCGAGGACCTGCTCACCCGCGATGACGCGGTCGACGTCTCCACCCGCGACTACCCTCCGGTGTGGGTGCAAGGTGGTCTGGAGCTGCCGGTCACGTACCAGTTCGAGCCGGGGTCCGCGGCCGACGGTGTCACCGTCCACATCCCGGTGCAGGTGCTCAACCAGGTCCGCGACGAGGGCTTCGACTGGCAGGTGCCCGGACTGCGACTCGACCTCGTCACCGGACTGATTCGCGCGCTGCCCAAGGACGTTCGGCGCAGCTTCGTGCCCGCACCCGACCACGCCGCCCGGGCCCTCGCCGACGTCCAGCCCGGCGGCGGTCGTTCGCTGGCGGCCGAGCTGGGTCGCGTGCTGCACGCCCGCACCGGTGTGCGCGTCGCCGACCACGCGTGGCGACCCGACTCCGTGCCGGACCACCTGCGCATCACCTTCAGCGTGGAGGATGGCAGCGGCAGGGTCCTCGGGGCCGGCAAGGACCTGCAGGCCCTCCAGGACCAGCTGGCGGGTCAGGTGCAGCGGCGGATGTCCCGTGCCGGTGCGGCGATCGAGCGAAAAGGCCTGCGCCAGTGGGACTTTGGCACGCTGCCCCAGACCTTCGAGACCACCTCCGGTGGGCAGGCGGTGCACGGTTTCCCGGCGCTGGTCGACCGTGGCGAGACGGTCGACCTGGTCGTCCTCCCGTCGCGGCGCGCCGCCGACGCGGCGACCGCCCGCGGCATACGCCGTCTGCTGCTCCTCAACACCACGCCACCGTGGAAACGGGTCCTCGCCCGGCTCAGCAACGACCAGAAGCTCACTCTCGCCGACAACCCGCACGGGTCCGTCCCGGCACTCCTGCAGGACTGCCTCGCGGCAGCGGTCGACAGCATCGTCGCCGAGCGGACCGGCGGCAACGGTGGGGCGCAGGTGCAGCAGGTGCGTGACGAGGCGGCCTTCGACGAAGTGCTCGCCGCGGTGCGCACGCACGCCGCCGCACGCGTCCTGCAGGTGGTCGACGAGGTCGAACCGGTCCTCGCCACTGCGCGCGAGGTACGCGGGCTCCTCGACCGGCTCACCGCACCGGCCGCTGCGGCCCTGGTCGCCGACGTCCGGGCCCAGCTCGACAGCCTCGTCTACCCGGGCTTCGTCGCCGACACGGGGATGGGCCACCTGCTGTCGCTGCGCCGCTACGTGAGGGCGATGGCCCAGCGCCTCGAGAAGGCTCCGTCCTCACCCGCGTCGCTGGCGCGCGACGCCGCCAACCAGGAGGTCGTCGACCGGGTCGAGGTCGCGTATGCCGACCTGCTCGACTCCCTGTCGCCCCTCGACCGCCGCTCGACGCCGGTCCGCGACGTCGGCTGGATGGTGGAGGAGCTGCGGGTGAGCCTGTTCGCCAACGCGCTCGGCACGGCATACCCCGTCTCGGAGAAGCGGATCCGCACTGCCATCGCCACCCTGACCCCCTGACCGGTCACAGCTTTTCCGCGTCATGCGCAAAAGTGGATCTTCACTCGCACTAGTAGACCGTGCGAACCTCACAGTTCCCGCATGACGCGGAAAAGCTGAGGTGGGGTGGGAGGAATCCCCGGCGGCCCTGGGGCGTTGGCACCAGAGAACGACACCAGGACCTCACCGCTGGAGCCACCGTGCAGAACCCGTCCGAGCTGTACCACTTCGAGACCGACACCGACCCGCAGCAGCTGCGGGCCTCGGTCATGCTGCTCGCCCTGGGCGGGTTCATGGACGCCGGGCACACCCAGCGGCTCCTGACCGAGCACCTCCTCGCGAACGCCGAGTCCACCGTGGTCGCGTCCTTCGACGTGGACCAGCTGCTCGACTACCGCAGCCGCCGCCCGATGATGGTCTTCGACCACAACCGGTGGATCAGCTACGACGACCCCTACCTCGCGCTGCACCGGCTCGTCGACCGCGACGGCACGCCCTACCTGCTGCTGACCGGTCCGGAGCCGGACTTCCAGTGGGAGCGGATGGCCGAGGCGGTGCGCCAGCTGGTCACCCTCCTCGGGGTCGACCTCGTCGTGAGCGCCCACGGCATCCCCATGGCGGTGCCCCACACCCGGCCCATCGGGATGACCGCCCACGCCACCGACCCGCGCCTCATCCCCGCCCAGGAGAACCCCTTCGGCCGGGTCGAGGTGCCCGCGAGCCTGTCGTCGCTGATCGAGCTGAGGTTGGGGGAGTCGGGCCGCGACGCGCTGGGCTTCGCGGTGCACGTGCCGCACTACCTGGCCCAGTCCGAGTTCGCCGACGGCGCCGTCACTGCGATCAACGCGATCACGGGTGCCACCGGGCTCAACCTGCCGATCGACGACCTCGTGGCGCAGGCCGGTCTCAACCGCGCCGAGATCGCCCGCGAGGTCGAGGGGTCCGAGGAGGTCGCACAGGTGATCGCGGCGCTCGAGCGCCAGTACGACACCTACCTCGAGGGTCGCGAGCGGCCGAGCCTGCTGGCCACGGATGTCAGCGAGCTGCCGTCGGCCGACGAGATCGGGGCCGAGTTCGAGGCGTTCCTGCGCGACATCGACGACGAGTCCGACGGTCCGGCCGGCAACGGCGAGGGCGACCACCCCCGCGCCTGACCGACGGCGCACCACGTCAGACACCCACGAGGCCCCCGGCAGCTGCCGGGGGCCTCGCTCTCTACGGGGGGGTTCGTGGACGCGGTGGGCGTCGGTTCAGACCTTCGCATGCTTGGCGCGGGCGAAGCAATAGAGCCCGAACGCCACGAGTCCGGCGGCGATGAGGATGAGCAGGATGGTGCCGAACGGCTGCTCCCGCAACGACTTCAGCGCGCCGTCCATGCCGCTGGCCTCGGCTGCGCGCCGGTGCAGGCCGGCCGCGACGAACAGCACGCCGACGATGGCGAGCACGAGCCCCTTGGCGATGAACCCGACCCGCCCCAGCACGGTGGCGGCGCGCCCGGGGTGTGACTCGAGGTCCTCGAGGAACTTCTCGCTCCAGCCCTTGTAGACGTGGTAGCCACCGGCCGCGAGGACCGCGAGCCCGATGACGATGACGAGCAGCCGGCCGCCGGGCTTGTCGAGCAGCGAGGCGGTGAAGTCCTGCGACTGCGACCTGCTGTTCTTCGACCCTCCGCGCGCGAACGTCAGGGCCGACGACGCCAGCGCCAGGTAGAGCACCATCTGCCCGACCGCCTTGCCGCGGTCCTTCCACAGGTCCTTGCCCTCGCCGGAGGCGAGGAGCGCCTCGGCGAGCTGCACGATCGCCAGCGCGAGGAAGCCGATCACGGCCACCCACAGCAGGGCCTTGCCCAGCGGGTTGCCGGCGAGGGTCGACAGGGCGCCGCTCTGGTCGGCGTTCTTGCCGCCGCCGCCGAGGGCGACCTGCAGTGCGATCCAGCCGATGAGCAGGTGGATGAGGCCACTGACCGCGTAGCCCGCCCGGGCTGCGGCGGTGAGGGCCGGATGGTCGGACGCGCGGTCTGCGGCGCCCTTCACGTCGGTGCTGTCCATGCCCCTACCCAACCAGATCCCGACGTCTCCCGGCTCCGGCGGGAGGCGTATCAGTGCAGGTCAGGGGAGCGCGTCGGCCGGCAGGCGACCTCAGGAACGCAGTCAGTCCTTGGCCTGGGACCACCGCTCGATGACCGAGGTGTCGGCGACGAACCGCACCTGGCTCGACCCGGCCCAGCGGCGGGCGCTGTCGACGAGGGCGCGCTCCACCCGGGCGCTGGCCTCCTCGGCGTGCTCGGCGGGCACGTGCACGAGCAGCTCGTCGTGCAGGCACAGCACGATCTGCGCGCCGAGGTCGCGGGTCGTCGCGCGGACCGTGGCCGCCCACGCCTTGAAGAGCTCGGCCGCCGACCCCTGGATGATCGCGTTGCGCGCGAATCGCCCGCGAGCGGAGTCGTATGCCGCGGTGCTGGCCGGCGCCTCCGACCCGCCTGCGCCGGCGCTGCCGTCGGCGCCTGACCCCGCCGCTTCACTCACGAGCATGGCGTCGAGCCGGATCAGCCGCCCGCCGAAGGTGCGCAAGGGCTCGCGGCGCACGCCCGCGGCATACGCGTCGTCGAGCAGTCGCATCGCGACCGGGTAGGCGCGTTCGAGCCCCTTGAGGGCCTCACCGGCGGCGCCGCTGCGCTGGCCGTACATCGCGGCGAGCACGGCCACCTTGGCGACCGCCCGCTCGACCCCGAGCCGCTCGGCGACCGGGGCGTAGAGGTCCGCCGCCCGGGTCGCGGCCGCGAACGCCGGGTCCCCGGACACCACCGCGAGCACCCGCGGCTCGATCTGCCCGAGGTCGGCGCGGACGAAGACGTGCCCCGGGTGGGCGGCCACGGCAGGGCGCAGCTCGATGGGCAGGTTGTGCAGCCCGTTCTGCGCGGTCATGCGTCCGGCGGCGCCGTCGCAGGCGGTCCACCCGCCGCGCAGCCGGTCGTCCGGACCGACGTGCGCGTCGAGCCAGCCATAGCCGTAGGTCGTCGCGATGCGCTCGGCCTTGCGCCACTCCAGCAGCGCCGGAACCACGCGGTGGGTGTCGCGGAACGGCTCCAGCACCCACTTGCGGGTGTTGGGCACGTCGATGCCGACGGCGGCGAGCAGCCCGCGCACCTGGCCGGGGTTGCGCAGGTCCGTCGACTCCCGCCCCGGCACCTCACGCAGCACCACCTGGTCGCGCTCGCGGCGGATGCGCAGCGCGTCGGCGTGGTCGGCGGGTCGCGGCCCGGCGGCCCGGGCGATGAGGTCCTCGGCCACGGCCCGGTCGATCGGCAGCCCGTCGCGGGCGAGCTCCACGCACAGCAGTGCCGCCGCCGACTCCGAATGCGCGGCGGCGACGGCCCGCGGTCCGAGCGCACGCAGCTGCGACTCCTGCAGGGCAGCGCACTCCAGCGCGGCACGCGCCCAGGCCACCAGGGTGGCGTCGTCCGGCTCCCAGCCGGCCGCGCCGGCCCCGGGGTCCAGGTGCCCGTCGGGTCGCACCACCGCGCCGGGCGGCGGTCCGTCGGTGGCCGAGAAGTCGAAGAGGTCACCTCGCGTCGCCTCGGGGACGGTCTCGACGGGTATGCCGTGTGCGGCCGCCCAGGCGACCGCCGGTCGGGCGTCCCAGCCACCGTGCAGCAGGCGGTGTGCCTCGGCGACGTCCCAGCACCGGGCGACCGGTATGCCGTCGGCCACGAGGTCGCGGGCGTCGACCGTGGCGGCCCACCAGACCAGCCGCGTCCGGCCGGTGGCGTCGTCTCCCGTGGCCTCGGCGACGGCACGGACCCGGGGGAGGAGGGTCGACGCCGGCCCCACGACCGGCTCCGCGCCGGAGTCGTCGACGAAGGCAGCACGACCGGTGGCTGCCACGACGAAGGCCGCGCGCGGGGGCGTTCCGGGAGGACCCGGGTTCGAGGCTGTCGACATGGCAGCGCCATCGTGTCACCCGCCGCCCACAGCGGTGCGCGAGCCATCCAGCGGTGAGTGCACGGCATACCTCATGCCTTGACGCCATCACGGGCAAACGCACGGGAGTTGTTCAGGATTGGGCAAATTCGTGGGGTCGCATCTCCCCAAGACCCCTGCCGGTTCGAAAGGGTAGGGGGATGGCGCCGTCGCCTGACCGGGTGACGGCGTCTCGATCCCCAACAGGAGGAACAGATGAAACGACCGTCGATCCGCAGACGAGGGTTTGCCCTCATCGCGTCGGGTGCGATGCTCGCGGCCACCCTCGCCACGGCATCCGGTGCCAGTGCGTCCACCACGGCCGCTGAGCCACCGTCGACGCCGGTGCCCATGGCGTTCCCCGACGGCTACCTCATGAGCTACGTCATCAACACCAAGGCGACCCCCGGCACCGTGAACGCCGTGGAGAAGGCCGTCGCCCGCTCCGGTGGTGTCGTCGTGCAGTCCTGGCCACAGATCGGTGTCGTGGTCGCCCAGTCCGACCGGGCCGCCTTCCGCGCGAAGATGAAGACCGCGGTCGGCTCCGTGGTCCAGTCCATCGGTGCCACCCGCACCGCCGCCGTCTCCGAGGGCACGCCCGACGGCATCGCCACCCCGTGGCGCTCCGGCGCGCGGACGGCGCCCAAGGCCAAGGCCAAGGTCGGCACCGGGCTCGACCTCGTCTCCGACGAGCAGGCCGTCACCCCTGACCCCCGCGAGGGCGAGCAGTGGGACATGCAGCAGATCAAGGCCGACCAGGCGCACCAGATCACCGACGGCAGCCGTGACGTGGTCGTCGGCGTCCTCGACAGCGGCATCGACCCGGACCACCCGGACCTGCAGCCCAACATCGACGTGGCCGACTCGGTCAACTGCACCAACGCCGGCCGCCCCGACCTGTCGCCGACCGGCTGGTACCCGACGACGTCCGACCACGGCACCCACGTGGCCGGCACCATCGGCGCCGCGCGTAACGGCACCGGCATCGTCGGTGTCGCCCCGAACGTGCGCATGGCCTCGGTCAAGGTCGTCAACGACGACGGCTTCATCTACCCCGAGTACGCCGTCTGCGGCTTCATGTGGGCCGGCCTCAAGGGCATGGACGTGACCAACAACAGCTACTACGTCGACCCGATGGAGTTCTGGTGCAACGACCAGGTCGACCAGGCTGCGGTCCTCGAGGCCGTCAACCGGGCCGTGCAGTGGTCGACCAAGCAGGGCGTCGTGCACGCCGCCGCGGCCGGCAACTCGGCCTATGACCTGGCCAACAAGACGACCAACGACTCGAGCCCGAACGACACCACGCCGATCCCGCGGGTGATCAACAACGAGTGCTACGACATCCCGACCGAACTGCCGGGTGTCGTCACCACCTCGGCGACGACCCGGACCGAGCAGCTGGCCTACTTCAGCAACCGTGGCCTCGGGGTCATCGACGTCGCGGCGCCGGGACGCTCGATCCTGTCGACGATCGTCGCGGGCAACGGCTACGGCCTCAAGAGCGGCACCTCGATGGCGTCCCCGCACGTCGCCGGTGTGCTCGCCCTGATGAAGTCGGCTCACCCGGACCTGACGCCGGCCCAGATGGTGGCCAAGCTCAAGGCCGACGCGCGTGACGTCGCCTGCCAGCCGGCCGAGACCGCACCCCCGGGCCGCACCAACGGTGCCCCGTGTGTCGGCTCGCCCAGCAACAACAGCTACTACGGCGACGGCATCATCGACGCCCTCAAGGCCGTGAGCTGACCGCAACACCCGCACGACACGGCGCCCCACCCGAGCTGCTTCGGGTGGGGCGCCGCCGTGTCGGCGCAGCGTTGCCTCAGGCCGCCTGCGACTTGAGCGCCGTCTGCCGCTTGATCCGGCTCAGCATGCCGACCATGCCGCGCAGCCGCAGCGGCGACACCGCCTCACCCAGGGCGAACCGGAACGGTGCGTCGTCCGGCACCGCCAGCACCTCCTCGACGGTGAGCCCGTCGAGACCCTCGTGCAGGATCCCGGCGAACCCGCGGGTCGTCGGCGCCTCCGGCGGTGCCGAGAAGAACAGGTGCACCGGACGCTCACCCGCGGGACGCTCGTCCGGCTCACCGTCCGGGCCTTCGTCACCGACCTCGACCACGAGGAACAGCGGCGACTGGCACTCGTGCACCTGCTCCATCTCACCCAGCCGACCGGCATACCGCTCGGGCAGCTCCGGCAGCCCCTCGCTGAACTCCAACAGGAGCTCAAGTCGTTGCGGCACAGGCAGGTTCGCAAAGTCCTCCGCGATCTCCGCCAACGCCGCGGGCAGCGGTTCGTCACTCACGATGACGTCCTACTTCTCGACAGGCACACGCACCGAGTTGCCCCACTCGGTCCAGGACCCGTCGTAGTTGCGGACGTTGTCGAACCCCAGCAGGTGCGTCAGCACGAACCACGTGTGCGACGAGCGCTCGCCGATGCGGCAGTACGCGACCGTCGCCTCCTTCGGGTCCAGCCCCTGCTCGGTGAGGTAGATCGCCTCGAGCTCGTCGCGCGACTTGAACGTGCCGTCCTCGTTGGCCGCCCGCGCCCACGGCACCGACTTCGCGCCGGGGATGTGCCCGCCGCGCATCGCGCCCTCCTGCGGGTAGTCCGGCATGTGCAGCAGCTCGCCACTGAACTCGCCGGGGGAGCGGACGTCGACGAGCGGCCCGCCCAGGTGCGCCAGGACGTCGTCCTTGAACGCACGGATCGGTGCGTCGTCCCGCTCGACGACGGGGTATGCCGCGTCGCCGGTTCGCGCGGTGACCGACGGAACCTCCTTGGTGAGCTCACGGCCCTCGGCGGCCCACTTGGCCCGGCCGCCGTCGAGCAGCCGCACGTCCTCGTGGCCGAACAGGCTCATCACCCACAGGGCGTAGGCGGCCCACCAGTTGTTCTTGTCGCCGTAGATCACCACGGTCGTGTCGCGGCCGATCCCGCGCTCGCTCATGACCTTGGCGAACTGCTCGGCGTCGACGTAGTCGCGCATGACCGGGTCGTTGAGGTCCTGGTGCCAGTCGAGCTTGAGCGCGCCGGGGATGTGGCCGGTGTCGTAGAGGAGGACGTCCTCGTCGGACTCGAGCAGCGCGATGGAGTCGTCAGCGCCGGTGCCGACCTTGCCGGCGGCGATCTGCTCGGCGAGCCAGTCGGTGCTGACGAGGCGGTCGGGATGGGCGTACTGGGTGAAGTCAGAAGCCATGGCACAAGGCTATTCCTGCCGTGAGGGGGTCTCCATGGCAGGATGACGGCGACGGCTGGACAACCAGGACGAACGACCACCAAAGGGGTGCTGACGTGGGGTTTCTCGGATTCGGCAAGGATGACGAGAAGGAGACCAAGGTGCCGGCCTCGGCCCTCGAGCAGGCGGCCGCGGCCAAGGACCAGAAGGGCATGTCCGCGGCCGTGAGCGGTCTCATCGAGAACCTGCTCGACACCGGCATCGACGGCAAGGGCCCGTTCGACTCCGCGCAGAAGGTCGCCGACGTCAAGCGGGCCGAGAAGCCGTCCGCCGACGAGGCCGTCGACGCGGTCGTCCGCAGCCACCTCAAGCTGGCCGCGGCCGGTGGCTTCGTCACCGGGCTCGGCGGGTTCATCACCATGCCCGTCGCGCTCCCGGTCAACGTGCTCGAGTTCTACCTCGTCGCGACCCGCATGGTTGCCTCGATCGCGTCGCTGCGCGGCTACGACATCAAGCAGCCCGAGATCCGCTCGGCCATCCTGCTCACCCTCGTGGGCGCGGACGCGGACGACCTGCTCAAGAAGGCGGGTGTCTTCACCACCGGCCGCCTCGCCAACCTGGCCGCTCAGCGGCTGCCCGGGCCGGCGCTCATGGTGGTCAACAAGGCGGTCGGCTTCCGGCTCCTCACCATCGCCGGGCGCAAGTCGCTCACCCGCCTCGGCAAGGGCGTCCCGGTCGTGGGTGGCGTCATCGGAGCGGGCCTCGACTCCTACCTGCTCAAGCGGATCGCCGACGGGGCCCGGCGCGAGTTCCCGCCGCGCAACACCGCGACCGCCTGAGCGTCGCGGCCGTGGCCACCACGGGTGGGGTATGCCGCGTGGTGACCACGCGGCATACCTGCGAGATCGCGACGCTCGGGTCACAATCGAGACACACGGAACGCCACACGGGATTTCCGCGTCGGAACGGGTCGTTGGACACATCGCCCGGCAGGTGAGCGCCGAAGCCGACGCACCGGGCAGCAAGGAGTGATTGACATGGCCGCAGCACGAGCAGGCAAGGCAGCACGGTGGGGGATGTTCCGCACCCTGGCCTCCGCGATCCGCACCGCCGCCCGACCCGGGTCGCCCAGCATGCAGGACCGGTTGGCCGCGGTGCCCCGCCTCATCCGGGCGACCTTCACCGGTGAGTACCACGGCGCCACGAAGGGCCGGCTGTTCCTGATCGCCGCGGCCGTGGCGTACGTCGTGTCGCCGGTGGACTTCGTGCCCGAGGCGCTGCTCGGGGTGTTCGGGCTCGCCGACGACGCGTTCGTGGTGTCGTGGATCGCCGCCGCGGTGATCAACGAGACCGAGTCGTTCCTCGCGTGGGAGCGGGCGACGCCCTCCGGTCGTTCGGGCGGGGCCCGGTCGGCCTGGGGCGCGGCGACCGACGAGCCGGTCTACAGCAAGGTCGTCCGCTAGCCGGTCTCCGACCAGTGCATGGGCGACGCCTCGGGGTGACCCTCGGGGCGTCGTCGTTGTCCCGGGCGTGGTTGCGGCACACGGGCGCTGTCCACAGGGCCTGGGTGCGGCGAGGGTTGTCCACACCCGCGAGAACTGACCCTGTCGAGGGATGCCTCGCGAAGCCACCGTGGGCGCATGACGATTCGACTCCGACTGCGCGGCGACGCAGACCTGCTGGCGTTCCTGCCCTACCACCTCGGCTACCACCCGACCGACTCGGTCGTCCTGGTCGCCATGCACGGCAACCGGATGGGCCTGACCGCCCGGTTCGACCTCACCGACGACCCCGTGGCGATGGCCCGCCTGACGGCGGAGGTCGCTGCGCCGCTGGCCCGTGAGGAACCCGAGGGTGTGGTCCTCGTCGCCTACGAGGACGAGCCGGGGAGCTCCGACGCTGTGCTCGGCGTGCTGCAACCGGCGATCAGGGACGCCGGGATCGAGCAGATCGCGGTCATGGTCGTGCGGGACGGGGCGTGGGAGGCACGCCACTGCACCGACCCGCGCTGTTGCGCGCAGGAGCCACAGCCCATCCCGTCGGCGGCCGACTCGCCGGCGGTCGCCGAGCTCGTCGGGATGGGTGTCTCACCGCTGCGCACCCGGGCCGACCTGCGCGCCTTCGTCGCCCTCGACCCACGGGCCAGCGCGCCCGTCGAGCAGGCCCTGAAGGCGCGGTCGGTCGCCTGGGCGGGGGAGGCCTTCGGCCTGCCGCCGGACCCTGACCCCACGGCGGTCACCGCGCACCGGATGCGCGCGCTGCACGCCTGGGCCACGGTCCTCGACAGCTCCGAGGACGCACCCGACCTGACTGCCGAGGAGGTCGTCGCCGCCGTCCACGCCCTTCGTGACGTCGACGTGCGCGATGGTGTCATCGCGTGGATGTGTCCCGGCTCGCTGCCGTTCGAGCACCTGAAGCCGGACCTCGTCGACCTCCTGGTGACCCTGCTGCCGGTGCCGGTGTGGGCCGTCCACGACCAGCGCTCGGCCGAGACGCCGGATGCGGTGGCGCGCGACCGCGAGGCACTCATGGCGGCGCGCCGGCTCGAGCAGCGGTTGGCGGCCCTGTGCCGGGCGGTGCCGGACCGCCTCTGCGCCGGGGTCCTCACGGTCCTCGCGTCCTACGCGTGGTGGGAGGGCAGCGGCGCCCTCGCCCGGGAGGCCGTCGAGCGGGCGCTCCAGCACCAGCCCGACTACCGCCTGGCCGTGCTCACCGAGAAGATGATCGACTTCGCCGTGCGCCCCGGCCGGGCGCCGTTCCAGGACCCGTCCACGGTCCGGACGCACCTGTCCGCGGGCTGAGCAGCGCTCCTATGATGGGCCGCAGGTCATGAGTCCCAGCGTCAAGCCCCGGCTTGCTGGGCGGCAACCCTCCTCGCGGTGGGGTGCCCCGGGTGATGACACGGCCGACCCCGACCGGGGCGGCAAGCGCGAAGCCCAGGAGCACGGCCATGACGACGACCTCCCGTCCCCCCTCGACGACGGCGGCGTGGCGCGACGGCGACGACCCCGGGGACCGCCGGTTCGCCGCGCTCGGAGCGGTGGAGCTCGAGCGTGGGGGCGTCGTGCCGGACGTGACGATCGCCTACGAGACGTGGGGTGAGCTCAACGCGGCTGCGGACAACGCGATCCTCATCGAGCACGCCCTCACCGGGGACAGCCACGTCGTCGGTCCGGCCGGCCCGGGCCACCCGACCCCCGGCTGGTGGGACGGGCTCATCGGACCGGGACGCCCGATCGACACCGAGCGCTGGTTCGTCGTGGCGGCCAACGTCCTCGGCGGCTGCCAGGGCAGCACCGGCCCGTCGAGCGCGGCACCCGACGGCCGCCCGTGGGGCAGCCGGTTCCCGTTCGTGACCGTTCGCGACCAGGTGCGCACCGAGGCCCTGCTCGCGGACGAGCTCGGCATCGACCGGTGGCGGCTCGTCCTCGGCGGGTCGATGGGTGGCATGCGCGTCCTGGAGTGGGCGGTCGGCCACCCCGAGCGGGTGGAGGCGGCCCTGGTGCTCGCCAGCACGGCATACGCGACGGCCGAACAGATCGCGTGGTGCCAGCCGCAGCTCTTGGCGATTCGCAGCGACCCCCACTTCCGCGGTGGTGACTACTACGACGCCGAGTCGGGTCCGGACACGGGCCTTGGCATCGCCCGCCGCATCGCCCACGTCACCTACCGCAGCGAGCTGGAGTTGCACACGCGGTTCGGCCGGGCGGCGCAGGGGCAGGAGGACCCCCTCGGCGGTCACGGCCGGTATGCCGTGGAGTCCTACCTCGACCACCACGCCGGGAAGCTCGCGGGTCGGTTCGATGCCAACTCCTACGTCGTGCTGACCGAGGCGATGAGCTCGCACGACGTCGGGCGTGGCCGGGGAGGGGTGACGGCTGCGCTGGCGGGCGTGCGGGCGGACGTGACGGTGGTTGCCGTGGACAGCGACCGGCTCTACCCGCCGCGGCTGTCCGCGGAGGTCGCCGAGGCCGTGCCGTCGGGTCGGCTGCTGACGGTGACGTCCGAGTACGGCCACGACGGCTTCCTCATCGAGGTGGAGCAGGTCGGGCAGATCGTGCGCGAGGTGCTGTCAGGCCCTGCCTGAGGAGGGGATTTCCGGTACGGTCGGGCCACGCGGCCGGGTGTACGCCCGACCCTCGGAGACTAGGAGGATCCCCGTGTCCATCGTGGTGGGTTACGTGCCGACGAAGGAAGGGCGCGCCGCACTGCGCCAGGCAGCTGACGAGGCGCTGCTGCGCAAGTCCAAGCTCATCGTCATCAACTCCCAGCGCGGGGGCCGCGACTACGACGCGGGCGAGGCGCAGCAGTTCGAGTCCGAGCTGAACCGGATCCAGCGTGAGCTCGACGAGGCTGGCGTGCAGCACGAGGTGCGCCAGCTGGTCCGCGGCAACGAACCGGCCGAGGACCTCATCGCCGTCGCCGAGGAGGAGGACGCCGACTTCATCGTGATCGGTCTGCGGCGCCGCACCCCGGTCGGCAAGCTGATCCTGGGCTCCAACGCGCAGCGCATCCTGCTCGACGCGTCGTGCCCGGTGCTCGCCGTCAAGGCCGGCGAGGGCTGAGCCGGGACCGCCACGGCGCCCGCACGCACCCGTCGGGGGCGGTCTCGGACAGGCCGCTGACCGGTGCCGATGCGGGATCTTGGGCGAACTCGTTTTACAATGTCGAGGTCGAGGTCGATCGGAGCGCCTGCTCCCACCACCGCGGCAATACTTCCACCCTCCGCGTTGTTGTCATTGGCATCCCCTGGCGTGCCCGTGATGGCGCATGCCGTGCCGCGAGTCAGCGACGAAAGGTAGTCCGTGTCGCCTGTGTCCAAGAAGGCTGCGAGCCCCGCACCATCCCTTCCCCAGGAGTTCTCCCTCCCCGCCCTGCAGACCCTGCTCAAGCAGGGTCGTACCCGCGGCTCGGTTGACGCCGAGCAGCTGCGGGTTGCGCTCGAGGAGGCGCAGATCGCCCCCAAGCGGATGAAGGTCGTGCTGCGCGCGCTCGACGAGCAGGGCATCCAGGTCACCCTCGACGCGGCCACCGCCTCGCGGGCTGTCGCGGCGACGAGCACCCGGACCAAGACCACGGCCAGCACCAAGAAGGCCGCGGCGAAGAAGACCACGGCCAAGACCGCGAGCAAGCCGGCCGCGAAGTCGGCCCCTGCGCCCGCGAAGAAGGCTGCCGCCACGAAGACCGCGGCCAAGCCCGCCGCCAAGACAGCCGCGACCAAGTCGACCGCTGCCAAGACTGCGACGGCCAAGGGCGAGGCTGCCAAGGGCGAGTCGAAGACCGAGACCAAGCCGGCGGCGAAGAAGGCCGCCAAGGCCACCACGACCAAGAAGGCGGCTGCCGCGGCCGCGGGTTCGTCGGCCAAGGCTCCGGCGAAGAAGGCCGCGGCGAAGAAGACCGCCGCCAAGTCCACGGGCAAGGTCGACGTCAAGGGTGCCACCGACGAGGACGGCCCTGAAGAGGTCGAGGACGAGGAGCTCGAGGAGGTCGAGCCGACCGAGGTCGTCGAGTCCGAGCTCGAAGAGGTCGACGTCGAGGAGTCCGAGGCCGAGGACGACAAGGCGAAGAAGTCCGACGACGAGGAAGAGGGCGAGAGCACCGGCTTCGTCCTGCGCGACGACGACGAGGAGGACGCCCCCGTCCAGCAGGTCGTCACCGCCGGCGCCACCGCCGACCCGGTCAAGGACTACCTCAAGCAGATCGGCAAGGTCGCCCTCCTCAACGCCGAGCAGGAGGTCGAGCTCGCCAAGCGGATCGAGGCCGGCCTGTTCGCCGAGGAGCGCCTCAACTCCGGCGACAAGATCGAGATGAAGCTCAAGCGCGAGCTGTGGTGGATCGCCCAGGACGGCAAGAAGGCGAAGAACCACCTGCTCGAGGCCAACCTGCGTCTCGTGGTGTCGCTGGCCAAGCGCTACACGGGTCGCGGCATGCTCTTTCTGGACCTGATCCAGGAGGGCAACCTCGGCCTGATCCGTGCGGTGGAGAAGTTCGACTACACCAAGGGCTACAAGTTCTCGACCTACGCGACGTGGTGGATCCGTCAGGCCATCACCCGCGCCATGGCCGACCAGGCCCGCACCATCCGCATCCCGGTGCACATGGTCGAGGTCATCAACAAGCTCGCCCGCGTGCAGCGCCAGATGCTCCAGGACCTGGGCCGCGAGCCCACCCCGGAGGAGCTGGCCAAGGAACTGGACATGACGCCGGAGAAGGTCGTCGAGGTCCAGAAGTACGGTCGCGAGCCGATCTCGCTGCACACCCCGCTCGGTGAGGACGGTGACAGCGAGTTCGGTGACCTCATCGAGGACTCCGAGGCCGTGGTCCCGGCTGACGCGGTCAGCTTCACGTTGCTGCAGGAGCAGCTGCACTCGGTCCTCGACACGCTCTCGGAGCGCGAGGCGGGTGTGGTGTCGATGCGGTTCGGTCTGACCGACGGGCAGCCGAAGACGCTCGACGAGATCGGCAAGGTCTACGGCGTGACCCGTGAGCGGATCCGCCAGATCGAGTCCAAGACGATGAGCAAGCTGCGTCACCCGAGCCGTTCGCAGGTCCTGCGCGACTACCTGGACTGACGACGACGGGGCGAAGGACCCGACCGAGCTCCAGCGAGGGAGGCCCGGAGCCCTGAGGAGTCGGTCCAGTGGGTCTGGACTGACGACGACGGGGCGAAGGACCCGACGACATACGACGAAAGGCGCCCCGGAGCCAGCATGGCTCCGGGGCGCTTTCGGCTTTTGTGGGGGTATGCCGGGGATGCCCTGGGCCGTTTGCGCGATGCCTGGGCGGGGTGGGGGGCGCAGACTGCCCGGCGGGGGGTCGGAGGGCAGCATGGGTTTCGCGGACGTCAAGCTCGTGGTGTGGGACCTCGATGACACTTTCTGGGCGGGGACGCTCAGCGAGGGAGGCATCGCCGAGATCCCAGCCCACAGTGCCCTCGTGCGCCGCCTGAGCGACTGTGGCGTGGTCAACTCGATCTGCTCGAAGAACGATGCGGGACAGGTCTCGGCCGAGCTCGCGAGACTGGGCCTGGCCGATGTGTTCGTGATGGCGTCGGTCGACTGGTCGCCCAAGGGGCAGCGGGTGCAGCGCCTCATTGACGACATGCAGCTGCGTGCGCCCAACGTGCTCTTCGTGGACGACAACCACCTCAACCGGGAAGAGGCGCTGTTCTACTGCCCCGGCTTGATGGTGGCCGGCCCCGAGGTCGTCCCCGACCTCATCAGCTTTGCCCGGGCGGCGCCCGTCTCGGACCCCGGGCACAGCCGGCTCCAGCGCTACCGCATCCTCGAGACGAAGGTCGCGGAAAAGGCCAGGTCATCCTCCAACGAGGCGTTCCTGCGGGACAGCGACATCCGCGTTCGCTTCCACCGCGACCCCCTCGCGCACCTCGCCCGGTTGAGCGAGCTCGTGCACCGCACGAACCAGCTCAACTTCACGAAGAACCGGATGTCGGCCGATGAGCTCCGGGTGCTGCTGGCCGACCCAGTGACGTCGGCCGGCTGTGTCAGCGTGCGGGACCGATACGGCGAGTACGGAGTCGTCGGTCTGTACGTCGAGCGCGACGGCAAGCTCGTGCATTTCGCCTTCTCCTGCAGCATCATCGGGATGGGCGTCGAGCAGTTCACGTATCACCACATCGGATCACCCCGGCTCACGGTGGTCGGCGACGTGACGAGTTCCGTTGGGGGAGAACACCCCCCGGACTGGATCACCGTGGACGCCTCGACGGGACACAGCGCCTCTCGCGCACCCGAGACCTCGAGTCCGGGACGCCGCATTCTGCTGAAGGGTCCCTGTGACATCAGCAGTCTGGTGCCCTACCTCGGTGCTGGGGCAGGCACGATCGACACCGAGCTCAATGCGCCGGACGACCGCGGCGTGATGATCACGGCGCACAACCACACCGTCCACGTCGTCGCGTCGCTCGAGCGGCGGCAGCAGGACCTCGACCGGCTCGTGGCCGACGCGCCCTTCCTCGCACCCGAGGCGTTCGCCACCCGGATGTTCGATGGGTACGACGCCGTCGTGCTCAGCCTGCTGCCCGACTCGCATGAGGGGGTGTACCAGCGGCGCGACGACCCGTCCCTGTCGATTGCCTTCTCCAGCTTCACGTTCGACCTCACCGATCCCGACCACTGGGACGACTTCGTTGACGGCAGTTACGTCAACCACGCCTACCCGTTCACGCGGGAGACCCTCTCCGACTTCTCGCGACGGTTCCGTTTCGTGGGACCGGTGCCCGTCGGGCAGCTGGTCCGCAACCTCCAGGTCATCCGTGACCGACTCGACGCCGCCGCCCTTCTGGTCCTGCTGCTGGGTTCGGAGACGGGCACCGTGGAGGAGACGCTCGAGTTTCGCGGGCACGCGCAACGGCACGCCGAGGTCAACCGGGCGGCCGAGGCGTTCGCCTCGTCGCGACCCAACGTCCGCACCGTCAACCTCACCGAGCTGGTCGAGAGCCAGGCCGACTTCGCCGCGGGCATCAACCACCTGCGCCGAGCCAAGTACCTCGAGCTGGCGGGGCGGATCTCGGCAGAGCTCAACGACTACTTCGGCGACGACGTCACGCGCCCGGTCGCGGGTGACCAGGGCGTGCTGCGTCGGGGGCGACGCGCGCTGCGGCGCATGCTCGGGAGACGGTGAAGGGGAGCCGGCGGGTATGCCGTGGTGTCAGCTGCGTCGCGACTCGCGCCACTGCGCGAACCGGTCGAGGGGTTGGCGCAGGGCCTGGGTGAGGGCGTCGCGGCGTTCGCGCCATTCGGTGACGCCTTCGGTGGGCCACCAGGTGGCGCGCAGCCGGTCCTTGCGGCGGCGGACGCCGGCGACGGCCTTGACGACGGCGGCGGTGTCGGTGCGGATGTCGGTGACCGTGCCGGACCCGGGGCGCATGTAGCGGGACTGTTCGACGCCGTCGACGACCCGACGCAGCGCGGTGCTCTGGTCTCCTTCGAGGTAGGCCTCGCGCTGGTAGAAGCGTCCCGCCTGGCGGGGGGTGCTGCCACGGGGTGGGATGACGCCGAGGTCGCCGATGCGTTCGACCATGGACTGCCACTCGACCTCGACGCGTCCGGCGTCGTCGGGGGCGTGTCGTAGTCGTCGCCGGAGGCGGTTGCGGGCTGCCAGGGGGACGGCGAGTGCGCCGAGGATGCCGACGAGCAGGCCCAGGCCGAGCCACAACGCGATGGTGGCGGTGCGGTCGCTGAGCCAGGAGCCGACGCCACTGCCGGTGTCGGTCGTGGTGGGTGCGGAGGTGGCGCCGGGGTCGTTGCGGTTGGCGGCGGTGGTGGTGGCCGAGCCGGTCGGTCCGGAGGTGGCGGACTGCTCGGGCGTCTGCTCGCTGTCGCCCGTGGGCGCAAGGGAGTAGGGCGGTGCCACGGTGGTCTGCTGGCCGGATGGGGTGGGTTCGAACGGCAGCCAGCCGATGCCTTCGAAGTACAGCTCGGGCCAGGCGTGCGCCTGGGCACCGGTGACGGTGTAGACGCCGCGGTTGGCGGTGCCCGGCAGGAACCCGATGCCCATGCGGGCGGGGATGCCGGCTTCCCGGGACATCATGATCATGGCGGTCGCGAACTGGACGCAGTAGCCAATCTTGGACCGCAGGAACAGCGAGATGGGGTCGGGCTTCTCGAGCTGGCCGAAGTCGTTGCGGATCGTCTCGGGGACGTTGAGGGAGTAGGTGAACCCGCCGTCCTCGCGCAGGTACTGCTGGATCGCTCGGGCGGCCTCGATCCGGTTGGCGCCCCGGGGCACGACCTGGCGCACGAGCGCCGAGACGCGGTCGGCGGAGTCGGGGTCGACCTGCAGCGTCTCGGGCACGACACCGCCACCGGGCCTGGTGGTCGGCTGGGCGAGTGACTCGGCGGTGGGGGACAGGGCGAGGTAGCTGAAGCTGTAGCTGCTGGCGGTGCGTCCCACGGAGACGACGGAGGTCTGCCGGTCGATGCCCCAGGGCACCCGGCCGAGGTCGCCGGCGACGACGGGGGTGGGTGCGGCGATCTGGGGTGCCTCGATGCGTGAGTCGTCGACGGAGATCCGGTAGGTCTCGCGGGGGACGCTGGGGTCGAGGTCTGCGGGCGGGTCGACCTGGCGCAGCCGGCTCCGCTCGACGTCCTCGGGGTCCGGCTTCCACTCGCCGTCGTAACGGTTGAGGACACCGACGCGCAGCGGGGTGAGCCGGGGGGCGTTGGTCGTGTAGGTGAGGATCGGCGACGTCGACGGGCTCTCGAGGCTTCGGGTGAGGTCGAGGGTGGTGCGCAGCCCGACCTGCCCGTCGCTGTAGCCGGTGGCGTCGCTGGAGCGGCCGAGTCCGTCGATGAGGTAGCGGGTCGGCAGGTGCGGGATGACCAGTGGCAGCACGACGGCACACACGAGACCACCGATCGCGAGGGTGCGGCCGACGGCGGCATACCCGTAGACCCCGTCTCTGTCGTCGTGGTGCGCGCGCCCGGTCGTGCTCATGGGCACGGTGGTGCTCCAGCGCCGCAGCGAGGCGATGCCCTGCCGGCCGAGAAGCAGCAGCCACACCGCGGCGGCCACGAGGAAGTAGAGCGGGTTGAGGGCGTCGCCGGAGTTGGAGGCGGAGATGAGGTATGCCGTGAGCAGCGGCAGGCCGGCCAGGGCGGGGGAGCGTCGCATCACGGCGAGGTGGTCGACGATGATGGCGGCCACGCCGATGACCAGACCGATGGCGAGCGTGATGCCGCGGTTGGTGGGTGCGGGTGCGGCGTAGTTCTGGATGGTCTCGCGCGCCTGGACGAGCAGGTTGTTGAACGCCAGGACCATGTCGGGGGTCGGGAGCCCGTGCCAGAGGTGCCCGCGGCCGTAGAGCCAGGACGAGACGAGGACGAGCCCGACCAGCTGGCTGGCGGCGACCCCGATCCACGAGGTGGTGAGCAAGCGTCCGACGACGCCGGCGAGGACGACCATGGCGATGACAACGAGGGTCGGTCGGATCCACGTGTTGGGCGCGAAGAGCGTCGTCAGGGGCCAGGCGACGACTGCTGAGGCGAGGCCGGCGAGCAGCGAGTCGGCGATGCGCCCGCGACTCATGCTGGGCCGCCTTCCTCGAGGTCCCCACGAAGTATCTGGGGGAGCGGAGCGGCGGAAGAACTTCGTGGGGTGAGGTTCATGCCACACCCACCCGGGCGGTGCCGCCAGCGAGGACACCCCAGACGGACGGCAGGTCGTCGGCCGACCCGATCACGGCAACGTTCCAGCCGGCGCCCTGCAGGATGGGCACGCAGGGCAGCTCACCGCTGGGCGTGTGGCGGCGCCGTCTGGCGCCGAAGCCGTCGGGGTCGAGCACCATGGCGAGGGCGGTGCCACCGGGCTGGCGCAGCGAGGCCACCTGGCGGGCGAGCTCCTCGTCGAGGTCGGTGACGACGGCCATGACGAGCCCACCGGACGCCGTCACGGGGTGGGCGGCCTGGAGCACGTCGTTGAACCCGTCGTCGGGGCCGGTCTCAGCCATCGCAAGGACGTCGAGCAGCGGGTCGAGTTCCATTGCGGCAGTAGCGCGCCCGTCATCGGCGGTCGAGTCGGTGACGAGGTGGACGGCATACGCCTGCTCAAGGAGGTGGACGGCCACGGACGCGCACGCGGTGACGGCCCACTCGAACGAGCCGGAGGTGCCGCTGCCGTGGTGCCCGCGGGCCCTGGAGTCCAGGACGATGGCCGCGCGGCGCCGCGCCGGCCGGTCCTCCTGGCGCACCATGAGGTCGCCGGTCTTGGCCGTGGCCGGCCAGTGGATGCGACGCAGGTCGTCGCCGTCACGGTAGGCGCGGATCGACACGTCGTCCTCGCCGTGGAGGGCGACCATGTGGGGGATGGCTCCCTCGGCGCCGACGCCACTGCCCGGCGGTCGTCCCGAACCGAGGGGGATGATCTTGGGCAGGACGAGGACGTCACTGGTGCCGGAGATCGCGGCGACCCGGGTGCTCAGGCCGAAGGGGTCACGCAGGCGAACTCCCAACGGCCCCAACCGATGCCGCCCGCGCACGTGCGAGCGCACCGTGTAGTGGACCTCCTGCCGGTCACCGCGGTGCATGCGGGGGACGACGAACCGGGGCCGGTCGCCCAGGGCGTAGTCGAGCTGTTCCTCGGCCATGAGCAACGGGCTGGTCGCGGCGCCGGCGTTCTCGATGCCGAGGGTGACGATGGACTGCTGGTCGACCTGGATGCGTCCCGGGACGGCGGTGCGCTCGAGCGCGAACCGCAGGTCGTGCCGTCGCATCAGCAGGCCACTGAGCAAGGGCAGCGCCACGAGCAGCACACCGATGCGGGTGAGGTCGGTGAAACCGAGCCCGATTCCGCACAGTATCAACGTGATTCCCGCCGCGACGAACGCGCGCCCGCGGGTGGTGAGGAGGTCGCGAAGCCTGCGCACGGCTACCTCAGCGGCCGGCGGCGGGCACCGGCACGCGGCGCATGATGTCCTGCAACACCTCACCGTTGCTGCGGCGGGCCAGCTGCGTCTCGCCCGTGGGGATGATGCGGTGGGCGAGCACCGGCAGGACGACCGCCTGCACGTCGTCGGGCAGCACGTGGTCGCGGCCCTCGAGGGCCGCGTGGGCGCGGGCCGCACGCAACATGTGCAGCGTCGCGCGCGGGGAGGCGCCCAGCCGCAGGGCGGAGCTGGACCGGGTGGCTGCGGACAGGTCGACGACGTACTGCTTCACCGCGTCGCTGGTGAACACCGACCGCACGGCCTTGACCATCGCGGAGATGGTGGCGGCGTCAGTGACCGGCGTGAGCGTCTCAAGCGGGGAGACCTGGCCGTGGGTGTCGAGCATCGCGAGCTCGGCCCGCGCGGAGGGGTAGCCGAGGGAGATGCGCGCCATGAACCGGTCACGTTGCGCCTCAGGCAACGGGTAGGTGCCCTCCATCTCGATGGGGTTCTGGGTTGCCATGACGATGAACGGCTTGGGCAGGTCGTAGGTCTGCCCGTCGACGGTGACCTGCCCCTCCTCCATGGACTCGAGCAGCGCCGACTGGGTCTTGGGCGAGGCGCGGTTGATCTCGTCACCGACGACGACGTTGGCGAAGATCGCGCCGGGGCGGAACTCGAAGTCGCGCACGTCCTGGTTGAAGACGCTGACACCGGTGATGTCGCTGGGCAGCAGGTCGGGGGTGAACTGCACCCGGCGCACCGACGCGTCGATCGACTTGGCCAGGGTCTTGGCGAGCATGGTCTTGCCGACGCCGGGCACGTCCTCGAGCAGCAGGTGGCCCTCGGCGAGCAGCACCGTGATCGCCGTGTGCACGACGTCGGGCTTGCCCTCGATCACCGAGTTCATCGCGCGGGCCAGCCGCGCGGCCACCTCGCTGACCTGGCCGAGTGACGCCGGCGACCCGGCGGGCAGCGACAGGATCTCGTTCGTCGCGTGCGGGTTCGTGCTCACCTGTCCACCCGTCTGCTCGTCGTGCATGCCTTGCACCGATTGTCCTCCCGTCGGCCCCGGGTCGCCACGATGCGCCCCCGTGTGGTCGCTCGATCTTCCCCCACAACCCCCCACAAGAACAGGGCCGTATGCCGTCTCGTGACCTGCGCCGGCCGGCTGCCCGCCCGGCCGTGGTCGAGGCGCCCGCGGTGAGTGCGGGTCGAGCGCCGCGGTGACCGGTGGTGGGCGGTGCCATCGAGGTTCTGGAGGCAGATCTGCCCCACTTTGCACCACCGGTCGTGACCTGCAGAAATGTCCAAACTCCTGAGGGAAAACGCGTGAACGGGGTGTCTTGTGGGGTGATGGTGGAGTAAAGTGGGGGATACAAGAGGGCCGTGGGGTCCGCGGGCGAGGCAGGGGAGGTGGACGGGTGTTCCTCGGAACGCACACGCCGCGCCTCGACGACAAGGGCCGCCTGTTCCTCCCCGCCAAGTTCCGCGACCGGATGGCCGACGGCCTCGTGGTCACCCGTGGCCAGGAGCGCTGCCTCTACGTCTTCCCGATGGCCGAGTTCGTGCGGGTCACCGAGCAGATGCAGGCCGCACCCACCACGAGCAAGGCGGTCCGCGACTTCACCCGCGTCTTCCTCTCGGGTGCCTCCGACGAGGTCCCCGACAAGCAGGGCCGGGTCACCATCCCGGCCAACCTGCGCGCCTACGCCGGCCTCACCAAGGACTGCACCGTCATCGGCGCCGGCAGCCGGGTCGAGGTCTGGGACACCGACAACTGGAACGCCTACCTCGAGTCCACCGAGCAGGGCTTCGCCGACCAGTCCGAGGAGGTGATCCCCGGACTCCTCTAGGCCGAGCCACCGTCGGGGCGTCACCGCCCTGTCGCCAGGTCTCCAGCCGCTTCGCATCCCGGGACGACTTCCCCCGTCTCGGGCCGCATCCCTTGGAGCGGATGGAGACCTGACCGCAGGGACCAGCAAGCCCCACCACCAGCAGCACACAGCACCACCACCACCACCCAGCACCACCACCACCAGCACCACGACGCAGGAGACGCGCATGACGACACGAGGAGCGGCCGCCGAGCGGCACGTTCCCGTTCTGCGCGACCGCATCGTCGAGCTGCTCGCACCCGCCCTCACCGAGCCCGGGTCGGTCTACCTCGACGGGACACTCGGCATGGGCGGTCACGCCGAGGCGATCCTGAAGGCCTGCCCGCAGGCGCGCCTCGTCGGCGTCGACCGGGACACCGAGGCGCTCGAGCTGGCCGCCGAGCGCCTTGCCCCGTATGCCGGCCGGACGTCGTTCGTGCACGCCGTCTACGACGACGTGCCGGCGGCGCTCGCCGACCTGGGGGTCACCTCGGTGGCAGCGGCGCTGTTCGACCTCGGGGTGTCCTCGCTCCAGCTCGACGAGGCCGACCGCGGGTTCGCCTACGCCCAGGACGCACCGCTGGACATGCGGATGGACCAGACCAGCGGCCAGACCGCCGCCGATGTCCTCAACACCTACGAGCCGGCCGAGCTCGAACGAGTCCTGCGCGAGTACGGCGAGGAGCGGTTCGCCCGCAAGATCGTCGGCGCCGTCGTCCGCGAGCGCGAGGTCGAACCCTTCACCCGCTCGGCCCGCCTGGTCGAGCTGCTCAAGCGGGTCGTTCCCGCCGCCTCGCAGAAGAGCGGTGGGCACCCGGGCAAGCGCACCTTCCAGGCGCTGCGCATCGAGGTCAACGCCGAGCTGTCGGTGTGGGCGCGCGCGCTGCCCCGGGCGATCGACCTGCTCGGCGTCGGTGGCCGCATCGCCGTCCTGTCCTACCACTCGCTCGAGGACCGCATCACCAAGCGCGTCCTGGCCGAGGGCGCCCGCAGCCGGGCACCCGAGGGGCTGCCCGTCGAGCTGCCCGAGCACGCGGCATACCTGCGACTGCTCACCCGTGGCGCCGAAGAGGTGACGCCCCAGGAGCAGGCCGCCAATCCCCGATCCGCCTCGGTGCGCCTGCGCGCCGCCGAGCGCACCCGACCCACGCCCAGCACGACGAAGGGAACCCACCGATGAGCCAGCAGACCGCCGCAGCGAGGCTCACCGCCCGCGCCCCCGCCCGCCGGGTCGACCAGCCGAGGCCGCTGCGCCTCGTGCCCGCCGCCGTCGGGCGACCCGGCAACGGGCTGTTCGCCTCGCTGTGCGTGCTGTTGCTCGGTGGCGGGCTGTTCGCGCTGCTCATGCTCAACACCGCCATGGCCGAGGGCTCGTTCACCCTGCACGACCTGCAGTCCACGTCCGGTGAGCTCACCGACACCCAGGAGGCGCTCACCGAGGCGATCGACGCGCAGCGCAGCCCGGACAACCTCGCCAAGCGGGCGCTCGGCCTCGGGATGGTGCCCTCGGAGTCTGCGGCCTTCCTGCGGCTGTCCGACGGCAAGGTCCTCGGCGTGGCGCAGGCGGCCAAGAAGGACAAGGCCTTTAGCGTGGTCACAGCGCCCCAGGCCGCACCCACCGGCTCGGCCACCAAGGGTGCGACCGCGAACGGCGGGCCCAAGACCACGGTCACCACGAAGGGGGACGTCACGACCACGACGGTGGTCGTCACCAAGCCGGACGGCTCGGTGGTGACGACCGTGACCAGCGTCAACGCCAAGACCAAGACGACGACGAGCAAGAGCACCACCAAGCCGGCGCCCAAGACCAAGACGGCCACCAAGACCGCCAAGGACGCCAAGGCGAAGAACACGGCGACCACCCCGAGCGCCGACACCACCCCAGCCGCACGCTGATCCCGACCCACCGACTCGCCCAGGAAGACCCGAGGTAGACCGTGACGCAGACCCGAGGCACCCGCCCCGGAACAGCGCGACCGTCCGCGGGAGCGAAGGGCACGAGCTCGCGGGCCAAGCCGGGTGCGGCCCGGGTGCGTCGGGACGGCACGTCGGCACAGCGCCGGCCCGCCAGTGGCGGCGGCACCGGGCGTCCCCGCGCCAAGGCGGCCCCGCCACCGCGTCGCCCGGCTGGCAAGCCGGTGCAGCTCGGGGGCGGCAACCCGCGCCGGCGGATGCGGACCATGACGATCGCGGTCCTGTTCGTCTTCAGCATCTTCGGGGCGCAGCTGCTGCGGCTGCAGGGTTTCGATGCGGCCGCGGTCTCCAAGGACGCGCAGTCCTCGCGCACCACCACCGTCGCGCTGCCTGCCATGCGCGGGTCCATCGTCGACCGCGACGGCACGATCCTCGCGTCCAGCGTCGAACGACGGACGGTGACCGTCGACCAGACCGCGGTGCCGGAGTACACCAAGACCGTCGGCAAGGAACGCGTCAAGGTCGGCGTCGAGGGCGCGGCCAAGGACCTGTCACCCCTGCTGGGGATCCCTGTCGACAAGCTGACCCCCATGCTCGACGGCAAGGAGCGGTACCGCATCCTCGCCAAGAACATCACGCCGCTCAACTGGCGCAAGATCGCCGCGCTCGGCGTCAACGGCATCTACTCCGAGCCCACCAGCGACCGCACCTACCCGACCTCGACGGCAGCCGCGTCGCTCGTGGGGTTCCTCCAGGCCGACGGCACCGCGGGTGGCGGCCTCGAGGTGCTGATGGACAAGAGCCTCAAGGGCAAGGCCGGCAAGACCATCTTCGAGGCGAGCCAGGACGGCAAGCCCATCCCGAACGCGCGGCAGGACACCATCAACTCGGTGCCCGGCAAGGACGTCCGGCTGACCATCGACTCGGACCTGCAGTGGTACGCCCAGAACGCGGTGGCGCAGAAGGTCCGGGAGACCAAGGCGCTGTCGGGCAGTGTCGTGGCGCTCAACGCCAAGACCGGTGAGCTGCTGGCAGTCGCGTCCTACCCGACGTTCGACCCGAACCAGCCCGGCCAGTCCAGCGACAACTGGACCAACAAGGCCTGGAGCGACGTCTACGAGCCCGGCTCGACGGCGAAGGTGATGACCGCCGCCGCAGCGCTGGAGGAGAAGGTCGTCACTCCCTCGACCGTGGTCGAGGTGCCGAACCGGATCTATCGCGCGGACAACAAGGAGTTCAAGGACAGCCACGACCACGCGACGCTGAACCTCACCTTCACCGGCGTCCTGGCGCAGTCCAGCAACATCGGCACCGTCCTCGTCGGCGAGAAGATGCAGCCGCAGACGCTGTACGACTACTACCGCAAGTTCGGGCTGGGCCAGACCTCCGGCATGGACTTCCCGGGCGAGAGCCCCGGCCTGTTGGCCAAGCCGCAGGACTGGAACGGCTCCCAGCGCTACACCGTGATGTACGGACAGGGCCTGTCGGTCAACGCGCTGCAGGCGGCCGGGGTGTTCCAGACCATCGCCAACGGCGGCGTGCGCATCCCGCCGCGGATCGTCGCGGACGTCAGCGACGGCAACGGGGGCTGGACCGCCGCGCCCGAGCCCAAGCCGGTGCAGGTCGTCTCCCAGGACACCGCCGCCAAGCTGCGCGACATGCTCGAGGGCGTCGTCGGCAAGGAGGGCACCGCGCCGGAGGCGAAGATCCCGGGCTACCGCGTCGCCGGCAAGACGGGCACCGCCGACCGGTACGACGCCAAGGTCGGCGGCTACTCCGGCAAGACGGCCAGCTTCATCGGCTTCGCCCCTGCCGACGACCCGCAGATCGTCGTGGCCGTCACCCTGCAGCGCCCGATCAAGGGCTACTTCGGTGGTTCGGTCGCCGGCCCGGTCTTCAAGGACGTCATGACGTACGCGTTGCAGGAGCAGAAGGTCCCGCCGACCGGGACGAAGGCGCCGGTCGCGCAGATCACGCCGAAGACGCCGCCGGCCAAGAACGACCCGGCTGTCATCCGCGACCGGCCGACCGGCACCACCAAACGCTGACGGTAGGCTCGCTGCCCGTGTCATCCCCCCGTCCGGCGTCTTCGCATGCCATCACGCTGGAGTCCCTCGCCGCGCTCGTCGGGGGAGCCGTCGACCGCCCCGCCGTGCCGGGGGAGGACGGCCAGGTCGCCGTCACCGGGGTGACCCTCGACTCGCGTGACGTCGTGGCCGGAGACCTGTATGCCGCCCTGCCGGGCGCCAACGCCCATGGCGCCTCGTATGCCGCGGGCGCGGCCGGGCTGGGCGCCGTCGCCGTCCTGACCGACGTCCGTGGGGTGCAGATCCTCGACGAAGCGGGCGTGGTGCTGCCGCGCGTCGTCGTGGAGTCGCCGCGCTCGGTCGTCGGTGCGGTCGCGGCCCGCGCGTACGGCACCGAGCAGCTGGGCCTCACGATGTACGGGGTGACGGGCACCAACGGCAAGACCACCACGGCATACCTCATCAACTCGGCCCTGGTCGCGCTCGGCCAGCGCACCGGGCTCATCGGCACGGTCGAGACGCGCATCGTCGACGAGCGGGTCAAGAGCGTGCGCACCACACCCGAGGCGACGGTGCTGCATGCGCTGCTGGCCCTCATGACCGAACGCGGCGTGCAGTCGTGCGTCATGGAGGTGTCGAGCCACGCGCTGGCCCAGCACCGGGTCGACGGTGTCGTCTACGACGTCGCGCTGTTCACCAACCTGTCGCAGGACCACCTCGACTTCCACCCCACGATGCGCGACTACTTCGAGGCCAAGGCCTCGCTGTTCACCCCGGAGCGCGCACGGCAGGGAGTCGTGTGCGTCGACGACGAGTGGGGGCGCGAGCTCGCAACAACCGCAACGGTTCCCGTCACCACCATGACCTCGGTCGAGGGCGTCGACGCGCAGTGGCGGCTCACCGTCGACGGCGACGACCCGGCCGCCTTCGAGCTCACCGACGGTGGGACGACGCTGCGACTGCGGTCGGCCCTGCCGGGTGACTTCAACCGGGTCAACACCGCCATGGCGGCGCTGGCTCTGCTGGCGACCGGCCACTCGGCCGACGACGCCGAGCGCGCGCTGGCGGCCGACCCGCACGTGCCCGGCCGGATGGAGCAGGTGACGCTGGCCGGCGAGGCCGGCGCCGGCGACCTGCCCCTGGTGGTCGTCGACTACGCGCACACCCCCGAGGCTGTCGCCGCCGCGCTGCGTGCGCTGCGGCCCACCACCTCCGGCGCGCTGGTCGTCGTCCTCGGTGCCGGTGGCGACCGCGACCGGGGCAAGCGGGCAGGCATGGGTGAGGCCGCGGCCCGGGCGGCCGACCTCGTCTTCGTCACCGACGACAACCCGCGCACCGAGGACCCCGCAGTGATCCGTGCGGCCGTCCTCGCCGGCGCCACCGCGGCTGCGACGGATGCCGAGCTGCACGACGTGGCGGGACGGGGTGACGCGATCCGTGCCGCGGTGTCGGCCGCGTATGCCGCGGGGCCAGGCAGCGTCGTCGCCGTCGTGGGCAAGGGCCACGAGACAGGACAGGAGATCGCCGGGACCGTGCACCCCTTCGACGACCGGGCGGAAGCCGAGGCCGCCCTTCGGGCCCTCACCGACAAGGACGGCACACCGTGATCCCGTTGTCCCTCAAGGAGATCGCCGAGATCACGAACGGGCGCCTCGAAGGCATCGACGACGCCGCGGCGCGTTTGCTCGTCGTCGACGGCCCGGTGGTCACCGACTCGCGCGAAGCCGGGCCGGGCGGCCTCTACATCGCCCGCATCGGCGAGCAGCTCGACGGCCACCAGTTCGTGGCGGGTGCCCGCGACCAGGGCGCCATCGCTGCGCTGACGACCCGGCCGGTCGAGGAGCTGCCGTGTGTCGTCGTCGAGGACATCCAGGACGGCCTCGCCGCGCTGGCGCGGGCGGTCGTCGACCGCCATCCCGACCTCACCGTCATCGGCATCACCGGGTCGTCCGGCAAGACCTCGACCAAGGACCTGCTCGGCGCGGTCCTGGCCGCACACGCACCGACCGTCGCGCCCGTCGGCTCGCTCAACTCCGAGGTGGGGGTGCCCCTCACGGTCTTCCGGGTCACCCCGCAGACCCGCTACCTCGTCGTCGAGATGGGGGCCCGTGGCATCGGGCACATCGCCTACCTCACGACCATCGCGCCACCGCGCATCGGCATCGAGCTCAACGTTGGCACCGCCCACGTGGGGGAGTTCGGGTCGCGCGAGGCCATCGCCACCGCCAAGTCCGAGCTGGTGGCGGCGCTGCCCGCGGACGGGGTGGCGGTCCTCAACGCCGACGACGCGGCGGTGCGGGCCATGGCCGATGTCACCGACGCGCGCGTCGTCCTCGTCGGCACGGCCGCCGACGCGCAGGTGCGGGCGCAGGACATCAGCCTCGACGCGTTCGGCCGACCGTCCTTCACCCTCGTGGTCACCTCGCCGGGCGCCGAGCCGGTGTCGCGTCGGGTGACGCTGGCCCTGCACGGCGAGCACCACGTGGGCAACGCCCTCGCCGTGGTTGCGGCAGCACTCGAGAGTGGGGTTGACCTCGACCTGACGGTGAGGGTTCTGAGCACGGCGACGCCCGCCTCGCGGTGGCGGATGGAGGTCACCGAGCGCTCGGACGGCGTCACCGTCGTCAACGACGCCTACAACGCCAACCCGGACTCGATGCGGGCCGCCCTCAAGGCGCTGGTCGCGATGAGCCGGGCCGAGGACGGAACCCCGCGGCGCACCTGGGCGGTCCTCGGTTCGATGCTCGAGCTCGGTGACGACTCGCTGACCGAGCACGACGCCATCGGCCGGCTCGCGGTGCGGCTCAACATCTCCAGGCTCGTCGTGGTCGGGGAGACCGCCCGTCCGATGGCCACCGGGGCCCAGCACGAGGGGTCGTGGGGTGAGGAGGTCGTGTGGGTGCCCGACGCCGACGCCGCCCACGACCTGCTCGCCGACAAACTTCTCCCCGGTGACGTCGTGTTGCTCAAGTCCAGCCGCGACGCCGGACTACGGTGGCTCGGTGACAGGGTGGCCGCCGAGTCGGGGCCCACCGCGGACACCGGTGACAGCACGGGTGACAAGCAGGAGGACGCGACGTGAAGGCGGTGCTGGCGGCAGCCGTCATCTCCCTCGTGGGTGCCCTGCTGGGCACCCCGATGTACATCAAGTTCCTCGTCAAGCGGGGGTACGGCCAGTTCATCCGCGACGACGGACCCACCTCGCACCACACCAAGCGCGGCACGCCCACCATGGGTGGCTCGGTCATCATCGGCTCGGCCCTCGCGGCATACGGCCTCGCGCACGCCATCACCGGCACACCGTTCACGTGGAGCGGCGTCCTCGTGCTGTTCCTCATGGCCGGGCTCGGGCTCGTGGGGTTCCTCGACGACTACATCAAGATCTCCAAGCAGCGCAGCCTCGGCCTCCGGTCGGGGGAGAAGCTCGCCGGCCAGACCCTCGTCGCGGTGATCTTCGCCGTGCTGGCGCTGCAGTTCCCCAACAGCCACTGGCGCACACCCGCCTCGACGAGCATCTCGTTCGTCCGCGACACCCCGTTCAACCTGGCCTTCGCCGGGCCACTGATCGGGCTGGTGCTCTTTGTGATCTGGGCCAACCTCATGATCGCGGGCACCTCCAACGGCGTGAACCTCACCGACGGCCTCGACGGACTCGCCACCGGCGCTTCGGTGATGGTGTTCGCGGCCTACGTCCTCATCGGCATCTGGCAGGGCAACCAGAACTGCCAGATCACCCCCGGGCTCAAGTGCTACGAGGTGCGTGACTCACGAGACCTCGCGGTGGTCGCCGCAGCCTGCATGGGTGCCTGCTTCGGCTTCCTGTGGTGGAACGCGTCACCGGCCAAGATCTTCATGGGCGACACCGGGTCCCTGGCCCTCGGTGGCGCACTCGCGGGGCTCGCCATCACCACCCGCACCGAGCTGCTCATCATCATCCTCGGCGGGCTGTTCGTCGCCATCACGCTGTCGGTCATCATCCAGGTCGGCTCGTTCAAGCTCACCGGCAAACGCGTTTTCCGGATGGCGCCGTTGCAGCACCACTTCGAGCTGATGGGGTGGAACGAGGTCACCATCGTCATCCGGTTCTGGATCATCGCCGGGCTGTGCGTCGCGCTCGGCCTCGGCATCTTCTACGCCGAGTGGGTCGTGGGCGGAGCATGACGACAACCCCACGAGGCTCTGCCTCCGCTTCGCTCCACCAGGTACTTGGCGGGGACCCCGAATGAGCGCACACCCTGGTGGGCGGCTCGACGGGCTGACCAACGCCGGGGCCGACTGGAGCGGCCTGCGCGTCCTCGTGACCGGTCTGGGCGTGAGTGGCTTCGCCGCCGCAGATGCGTTGCAGGAGAGGGGCGCCCACGTCATCGCCGTGGACGGCGGCGACCCCGACACCAACACCACGCTGGCCGAGCGTGCCCGCATCCTCGACATCCTCGGCGTCGACGTGCGCCTCGGCGCCGACCACACGACGGGTATGCCGGCGGGCTGGGTGCCCGACCTCGTCGTCACCTCGCCGGGGTGGCGACCGGACCAGCCGTTGCTCGCGCAGGCGGCTCGCGACGGCATACCCGTCTGGGGTGAGGTCGAGCTCGCCTGGCGCATGCGCGCGGCCGTCGGGCCCGCCCCCTGGATCACCGTCACCGGCACCAACGGCAAGACCACGACGGTCGCGATGCTCGCCGAGATGCTGCGTGCCGGTGGGCTGCGGGCCACCGCCGCCGGCAACATCGGCACCCCCATCCTCGAGGCGGTCCTGCACCCCGAGCCCTACGACGTCATCGCCGTCGAGCTGTCCAGCTTCCAGCTGCACTGGTCGGACTCCCTTGCGCCGTATGCCTCCTGCTGCCTCAACCTCGCGCCCGACCACGTCGACTGGCACGGCTCCTACGAGGAGTACGTGCGGGCCAAGGGCAAGGTCTACGCGAACACCAAGGTCGCGTGCGTCTACAACGTGCAGGACCCCGCGACCGAGCAGCTCGTCATGGATGCCGAGGTGCAGGAGGGCTGCCGCGCCATCGGGTTCACCCTCGGTACGCCGGGCCTGTCGATGGTCGGGGTCGTCGACGACGTGCTGGCCGACCGCGCGTTCGTGCAGGAGCGGCGCACCTCCGCCGCCGAGCTGGCCACCCTCGCCGACGTCCAGGGCGCCGCACCGACGCTCGCCCCCCACCAGCTCGCCAACGCGCTGGCGGCGGCCGCCCTCGCCCGCTCCTACGGCATACCTCCCGCCGCGGTGCGAAACGGGTTGCGTGCCTTCGCACCCGAGCCGCACCGCATCGCCGACCTCGGTGTCGTCGGGGGAGTGCGCTGGGTCGACGACTCCAAGGCGACCAACCCGCACGCTGCAGCCGCATCGCTCGGGGCGTTCGAGCATGTGGTGTGGGTCGCCGGAGGACTCCTCAAGGGCGCCGACGTCGACGAGCTCGTGCGCGACGCGGCCGGCCGGTTGCGCGGCGTGGTGCTGATCGGGCAGGACCGGGCCCAGCTGGCCGACGCGTTGGCCCGACACGCGCCGGATGTCCCCGTCGTGGACGTCCCCACCACGGACACTGGGGTCATGGACCTCGTCGTGGCCCGTGCAGCCGACCTCGCCCAGCCGGGTGACGTCGTCCTGCTCGCACCGGCCGCGGCCTCCATGGACATGTTCCCCAACTACGGCGCACGCGGCGACGCCTTCGCGGCAGCCGTCGCGCGCCGTGCCGACACCACAGGTGGGTAGGTCGTGAGCAGCACCACCGCCGCGCCCCCCAAGGCGCGCACGTCCACGCGTCCGGACCGGGGCGAGCGACGCACCGGGATGGGCAGCCGCCTCGCCCGGTTGGACTCACCGGTCACGAGCTACTACGTGCTGCTCAGCGTCTCGGTGGTGCTCGTCCTCATCGGGCTGATCATGGTGCTGTCGGCGTCATCGGTGAAGTCGCTCGAGCAGACCGACAACGCCACGCCCTACCTGTACTTCCGCAAGCAGCTGATGTTCGCCATCGCCGGCGGGGTCGCGATGCTCGTGGCCAGCCGCATCCCGGTGCGCGGGTGGAAGGCGCTGTCGCTGCCGCTGCTCGGGCTGTCGGTCGTGCTCCAGCTGCTGGTGTTCACCCCGCTCGGGGTCACGGTCAACGGCAACCGCAACTGGGTCGGGGTCGGCGGCTTCACCCTGCAGCCCTCCGAGCTGGCCAAGATCGGCCTCGTACTGGTCGGCGCGACGATCCTGTCGGCGAAGCGGCGCTCCCTCGGGCAGGTGCGGCACGTCGTGGTCCCTTACCTGGTGCCGGTGGTCCTCGGGGTCCTCGGGCTCGTGCTCCTCGGTCACGACCTCGGCACCGCGATCGTCCTCGTCGGCATCGTCGGCGCGGTGCTGTTCGCGGCCGGCGTGCCGCGCGAGCTGTTCGTCTGGGGCGGCGCGGTCATGGCAGGCGGTGCGCTCTACTTCATCGTCACCAGCCCCAACCGGCTGAGCCGGTTCGACGTGTGGCTGGGCAAGGACACCAACCCCTACGGCGCTGCCCGGCAGCCCATCCACGGCCGGTACGCCCTGGCCGACGGCGGCTGGTGGGGTGTCGGCCTCGGCGCCTCACGCGAGAAGTGGTCGTGGCTGCCCGAGGCGCACAACGACTTCATCTTCGCCATCCTCGGCGAGGAGCTCGGCCTGCCCGGCACGCTCGTGCTGCTCGGCCTGTTCTGCGTGTTCGCGCTGGTCTGCTACCGCATCGTGCTGCGCACCGAGGACCTCTTCGTCCGGGTCGCGGCCGCGGGCATCATGGCCTGGCTCGTGGTGCAGGCCGTCGTCAACATCGGTGCCGTCATCGGTCTGCTGCCGGTGATCGGCGTGCCACTGCCCCTCGTCTCCTACGGTGGATCCTCTTTGATGACAACGATGCTGGCCCTGGGCATCCTGCTGTCCTTCGCGCGCCAGGAGCCCGGTTGCGCCGAGGCCCTGGCGGCCAAGCCGTCGGTCGTCAAGCGGTCGCTGGCCGTCCTGCCCGGCCGGAGGGGTCGAGGCTGATGGCCGGCTCCTCACCCACCTCGGTCCTGCTGGCCGGCGGGGGGACGGCTGGTCACGTCTCGCCCCTGCTGGCCCTCGCCGACTGCCTGCGCCGGCGCAACCCCGACGTCCACGTCGCCGCGCTCGGCACGCAGGCCGGGCTCGAGGCGCGGCTCGTGCCCGAGCGCGGCTACCCGTTGCTGACGGTGCCCAAGGTGCCGTTGCCGCGGCGCCCCTCGGCCGACCTGCTGCGCCTGCCCGGCAACCTGCGTGCGGCGGTCCGCGCGGCCGAGCGCGCGATCGAGGAGTCGGGCGCCCAGGTCGTCGTGGGCTTCGGTGGCTACGTCTCGACCCCGGCCTACCTCGCGGCGCGCCGCCGCCACGTGCCGATCGTGGTCCACGAGCAGAACGCGCGACCCGGCATCGCCAACCGGCTCGGCGCCCGGTTCACCGACCACGTCGCGACGACGTTCCGGTCCACCAAGCTGGCGCACGCCACCGCGATCGGTATGCCGCTGCGCCCCGAGATCGCGCAGCTCGACCGGGCCGCCTCGCGCGCCGAGGGCCTGGCCTACTTCGGTCTCGACGACACCCGGCCGACGCTGCTCGTGACGGGCGGATCCCTGGGGGCGCAACGCCTCAACAGCACCTTCGAGGCGCGCGCGGCAGAGCTGTCGGCGCGTGGGGTGCAGGTGCTGCACCTCACCGGTGCCGGCAAGGAGTTCACGCCGCAGCGACCGACCGAGGGCGGCAGCGGCGCCGCGCGCTACGTCGTCGCCCCCTATGCCGACCGGATGGACCTCGCGTATGCCGTGGCCGACCTCGTCGTGGCCCGCGCCGGTGCCAACACCGTGTGTGAGCTGACCGCTGTCGGGCTCCCTGCGGTCTACGTGCCCCTGCCCATCGGCAACGGCGAGCAGCGGTTCAACGCGGCCGACGTCGTCGCGGCCGGTGGGGGCCTGCTCGTCGAGGACGCCGGCTTCACCCCGGCCTGGGTCGACTCCGACCTGCTGCCGCTGCTGGGTGACCGGGCCCGGCTCGACGCCATGGCGCAAGCCTCGGCGGTGACGGGGGAGCGCGGAGCCGACGAGCTCCTGGCCGACATGGTCGACGCTGCCTACGCGGAATCCCTTGGCAAGCAAGGACATCCATCGCCGGGGCAACGATGAACGGCGAGAACCTGCGGTTCGACTTCCGCGCCGAGGTGCCTGCGCTCGAGGAGCTGGGTGCCGTCCACTTCATCGCGATCGGCGGTGCCGGCATGTCCGGGGTCGCGCGGGTCATGCTCGCCCGCGGCACCCGGGTCAGTGGCTCGGACGCCAAGGACTCGCCGCTGCTGGCGGCGCTGGCCGCCGAAGGTGCCGACGTCCACGTCGGCCACGACCCGGCATACCTCGACGGCGTCGACACCGTCGTCGTCTCCTCGGCCATCCGCGAGAGCAACGTCGAGCTGGCGACGGCACGAGAGCGTGGCCTGCGGGTCCTGCACCGCGCCCAGGCCCTCGCCGCCACGATGGCGGGCTCGCGCCGGGTCGCGGTGGCCGGCGCCAACGGCAAGACGACGACGACCTCGATGCTCACGGTCGCGTTGCAGCACTGCGGGATCGACCCGTCCTTCGCGGCCGGCGGCGAGCTGGCCGGTCACGGCACGAACGCCCACTGGGGCACTGGTGAGGTGTTCGTGGCGGAGGCCGACGAGAGCGACGGGTCGTTCCTCGTCTACCGGCCCGAGGTCGCCGTCGTCACCAACGTGCAGCCTGACCACCTCGACTTCTACGGCAGCTTCGAGCGGGTGCAGGAGGCGTACGCCGAGTTCGCCGCGTCGGTGCAGCCGGGCGGGCTGCTCGTCGCCTGCGCCGACGACGAGGGCTCACGCCGACTGGCCGAGTCCGCCCGCGCCTCCGGCGTCCGCGTCCTGACCTACGGTTTCGCGGCCGATGCCGACGTGGTCCTGACCGACCCGGCGTTCCGCGGGCTGCTGGCCCGCGCTGCACTGCGCGGACCCGACGGCGAGGAACGCGTCCTGCGGGTCAAGGTGCCGGGCCGGCACAACCTGCTCAACGCCGCCGCGGCATACACCGTCGCCGTCGAGGGGCTGGGACAGGACCCTGCACGCATCCTCGACGGGCTCTACGGGTTCACCGGCACCCGCCGACGGTTCGAGCCCAAGGGGAGCGCGGGCGGGGTGACCGTCGTCGACGACTACGCGCACAACCCGGGCAAGGTGGCGGCCGTCGTCGAGACCGGGCGCTCGCTCGTGGAGGGGGACGCACGGCTCGTCGTGGTCTTCCAGCCGCACCTGTTCTCCCGGACCCGTGACTTCGCGACGGAGTTCGGTCGGGCCCTCGCGCCGGCCGACGTCGTCGTCCTCATGGAGGTGTATGCCGCGCGCGAGGACCCCGTGCCCGGCGTCTCCTCCCAGCTCGTCGCCGACGCCCTGGTCGAGTCGCGGCCCGACGCCGACGTGCGGGTCGTGCCGTCCTGGTCCGCGGTCGCCGAGACGGTCGCCGGCCTGGCCCGCGAGGGCGACCTCGTCCTCACCGTCGGAGCCGGCGACGTCACCATGATCGGCCCGGAGATCCTGCGCGCCCTGGGGGACCGGTGAGCGCGCCGACGCAGGGCCGCGGGGTCGCCTCGTCACGCGACCGGTTCGTGCGCCGCGCCCAGGAGGTGCAGCGCCGACCACGTCGGCTGTGGGGGTATGCCGTCGTGACGGTGCTCGTCGTGGCCGCGCTGGTCTGGGTGGTGGCGTTCAGCCCGTTGCTCGCCGTGCGCACGGTGGAGGTCGTGGGCGTGCCGGCGGGCGAGGTGGCCCCGATCCGCGACCTCGCACAGGTGCCGGTCGGGCAGCCGCTGGCCCGCGTCGACACCGCGGCCGTCGCCGACCGGGTGACCCAGCGGGCGACCGTCGCGGACGTCTCGATCGAGCGCTCGTGGCCGGGCACCCTGGTCATCCACGCGAGCCCGCGCACCCCGTTCCTCGTGGTCAAGAACCCTCAAGGTCAACTACAGGTTGTGGATGAGACGGGGGTGGCGTACGCGGTCGTGCGACAGGCGCCCAAGGGGGTGCCGGTGGTGTCGGCGGCCACCAGTGCGGCGCTGTCGCGCGAAGCCCTGCAGGCGGCCGTGTCGGTGGTCCGGGTGCTGCCGGCCGCGACCCAGGACAAGGTGTCTGCGGTGACCGTCAGCGGCGCCGGTCTCGTCACGCTCAAGATCGGCTCGACCTCGGTGGTGTGGGGCGGCCTCGACGAGCCCGACCGCAAGCTCGAGATCGTCCAGGCGCTGCTCAAGGGCAAGCCGAAGGTCATCGACGTCAGTGCACCGGAGACCCCGGTCACCCGCTGACCGGTCCGAGCTGCCCCTGGTGTCACCCGCAACGGTTTGGGCGCACGGGATGGCGTCGAGCGATGGGGCCGGAGTGACTGTTGTGACTGGTGTGACAGGCTAACCCTCAAGCACAGGGAGAAACCGCGGAATCGGGCCAATCGGTGCAGCGACACGCGGGCGATCTCGTTGCTTGCATCCGTGCTCGCGCATAGCGTCGGCGTCACGGAAACCGTTGGGAAACAAGGCATAACTCTCAACTAGACGTCGAGACAACACCAGCATCACCACCCGAAGGCAACACCCCCAGGAGAGGCCCACCACCGTGGCAGCACCACAGAACTACTTGGCCGTCATCAAGGTCGTCGGCATCGGTGGTGGTGGCGTCAACGCCATCAACCGCATGATCGAGGTCGGCCTCAAGGGCGTGGAGTTCATCGCCATCAACACCGACGCCCAGGCCCTGCTCATGAGTGACGCCGACGTCAAGCTCGACGTGGGCCGCGAGCTCACCCGCGGTCTGGGTGCCGGTGCCGACCCCGAGGTCGGCAAGAAGGCCGCCGAGGACCACGCCGAGGAGATCGAGGAGGTCCTCAAGGGGGCCGACATGGTCTTCGTCACGGCGGGCGAGGGCGGTGGCACCGGTACCGGTGGCGCGCCCGTCGTCGCCAAGATCGCCAAGGGCCTGGGCGCCCTGACGATCGGTGTGGTGACGCGCCCGTTCACCTTCGAGGGGCGCCGCCGCGCCAACCAGGCCGAGTCCGGCATCGGCAACCTGCGCGAAGAGGTCGACACCCTCATCGTCATCCCCAACGACCGGCTGCTGTCGATCAGCGACCGCGCAGTCTCCATGCTCGACGCGTTCCGCAGCGCCGACCAGGTGCTGCTGTCCGGTGTCCAGGGCATCACCGACCTCATCACCACTCCGGGCCTGATCAACCTCGACTTCGCCGACGTGAAGTCGGTCATGCAGGGGGCCGGCTCGGCCCTCATGGGCATCGGCTCCTCGCGGGGCGACGACCGGGCCGTCCAGGCCGCCGAGCTCGCGATCTCCAGCCCGCTGCTCGAGGCCAGCATCGACGGCGCCCACGGCGTGCTGCTGTCGATCCAGGGTGGCAGCGACCTCGGCCTGTTCGAGATCAACGAGGCGGCCCGGCTGGTCCAGGAGGCCGCCCACCCGGAGGCCAACATCATCTTCGGCGCGGTCATCGACGACGCCCTCGGCGACGAGGTCCGCGTGACGGTCATCGCCGCCGGCTTCGACGGTGGTGCGCCGGTCAAGCGCGACAACGACCGGGCGATCGGTCAGGTGCAGGGTGCGACCCGGCCGGCCGGGCAGCAGCCGCCCCAGCAGCAGGCCGGGCAGCAGCAGCCCGGCCGCCCGGGCCAGCAGGTCCCGGGACAGCCGCAGCAGCCGGCCCCCGCGCAGCAGCCGGCAGCGACCGGCCAGCAGCCGCCGACTCCCGCACAGCAGCCGGCGGCGCGCGAGCCCCAGCCCGGCCAGCGTGACGACGACGCGGTCACCACGTCCGAGCCGTCGGCGCCGCAGCCGGCGCGCGAGGGTGCTGGTCGCCCGCCGCGTACCGTCACCTTCGACGAGGGTGACGACCTCGACGTGCCCGACTTCCTCAAGTGAGGCACTGAGCGAAGCGACACGACAGACGCCGACAGGGGCGCCGGACCACGAAGGTCCGGCGCCCCTGTCGTAGGTTGGGGCGGTGTTCTTCTGGCAGGACCGCACCGGCCCCGTGCGCTGGGCGTTCACCGACCGTGACGGCGGCGTGAGCGACGGCGACTTCGACTCCCTCAACCTCGGCGGCAAGGCCGGCGACGACCCGGCCAGCATCGAGGCAAATCGCGAACGGCTTGCGGATTCCGTTGGGGTGCAACGGGATCGACTGCTCTTCCTGGCGCAGGTGCACAGCGCCGACGTGGTCGTCGCCGACGGGCCGTGGGGCCCCGAGGGGGCGCCGGAGGCGGACGGTGTCGTCACCCGCACGCCGGGGCTGGCCCTCGCCGCGCTCGTCGCTGACTGCACACCGGTCCTTCTGGCCGACCCCGACGAGGGCGTCGTCGCGGCGGTGCACGCCGGTCGACCCGGCATGACGAGCCGCATCGTCGACCGCGCGGTCACGGCCATGCGTGACCTCGGCGCCCGGAGCATCGCCGCCGTCGTCGGCCCGTCGGTGTGCGGCCGCTGCTACGAGGTGCCCGAGCAGATGCGGGCCGAGGCGGCGCAGGTGAGCCCGGAGTCGGCCACCGTGTCGTGGACCGGCACACCCGCCATCGACGTCGCCGCCGGCGTCGTGGCCCAGCTGCGCGCGCAGGACGTGGCCGTGACCTGGGTGCCCGGGTGCGCCCGAGAGGACGAGCGACTGTTCTCCTACCGGCGCGACGGCCGCACCGGCAGGTTCGCCGGTGTCGTCGTCCTGGAGCAGGAGTGAGCAGCGAACGGCGGGCCGAGCTGGCCGCCAACCTCGAAGGCGTCCGGGAGCGGATCGGCCGCGCCTGCGCCGCCGCCGGGCGCGACGCTGGCGACGTCACCCTTGTCGCCGTCACCAAGTTCTTCCCCGCGAGCGACGTCGACCTGCTCGCCGAGCTCGGCGTCGGCGCCGTCGGGGAGAACCGCGACCAGGAGGCGTCCGCCAAGGTCCTCGAGCTGGCCCACCGCGACGACCTCGAGGTCCACTTCGTCGGACAGCTGCAGAGCAAGAAGGCGGGGTCGGTCGCGGGGTATGCCGACGTCGTCCAGTCACTCGACCGCCCCAAGCTCGTGGACGCACTCGACCGCGCTGCCGAGCGCCACGGGCGACGGCTCGCCGTCCTGGTGCAGGTCGGGTTGGACGAGTCGCAGGGTCGCGGGGGAGTCGCGCCGGCTGACGCCCTCGCCCTCGCCGACGCGGCCGCGCGCGCCGACCACCTCGACCTGCGCGGGGTCATGGCCGTGGCGCCCCTCGGCGCCGACGCGGCACCCGCCTTCGCGCGACTGCGCGAGGTGGCACGCGGCATACAGGACAGGCACCCGCAGGCCACCTGGATCTCGGCCGGCATGAGCGGGGACCTCGAGCAGGCCATCGCCCACGGGGCGACACACCTGCGTGTCGGGACCGCAATCCTCGGTTCTCGCCAGTCACACCAGTAACGTCGAGCACGAACGCCGGACACGCACGAAACCAAAGGGAGCTCTTCATGGCTGGGGCGCTGCGCAAGACGATGGTGTACCTCGGGCTCGCCGAGGAAGACGAGCGCTACGAGGGGTACGACGACTACGACTACGACGAGCCCCAGCAGCGTCACGAGCCCCAGCAGGAGCGCTCCGCCGCGGTGACCCCGCTGCCGCAGCGCACGCCCGTGGCCCAGGTGGTCCGCGACGTCGAGGTCGGTGCGCTCAACCGCATCACCACGATCCACCCGCGCACCTACAACGAGGCCAAGAACATCGGCGAGAGCTTCCGTGACGGCACGCCCGTCATCATGAACCTCTCCGACATGGACGACTCCGACGCCAAGCGGCTGGTCGACTTCGCCGCCGGTCTCGTGTTCGGCCTGCACGGCTCGATCGAGCGGGTGACCTCCAAGGTCTTCCTGCTGTCGCCGTCGCACGTCGAGGTGTCGGCCGAGGAGAGCGCCTCGGCGCCCAGCGCCCGCGGCCTGTTCAACCAGAGCTGACCTGCTCCGACACTCCCTGACCCGCCCGGGACCGACCCGCACAGGCCGAGTTCAGCCGCGCATGGCAGGGTGATCGCATGCTGCTCGGCCAGAACCCCATCGCCAGTGTGGTGCGGTTCGCCCTGTTCCTGTTCTTCATCGTGCTGCTCGGGCGGCTGGTGCTGGAGTGGGTGCAGGCGTTCGCCCGGGACTGGCGTCCCCGGGGGGTGCTGCTCGTGGTCGCGGAGGCGATCTACACGGTCACCGACCCACCGCTGAAGGCGTTGCGCAAGGTGATCCCGCCGTTGACGCTGGGCGCGATCCGGCTCGACCTGGCCTTCCTCGCCCTCATGCTGATCACGACGATCCTCATGGGGATCCTCTAGCACCAACGGCATCCTCTAGGCTGGCTGGCGGCAACCGCAGAGTCTGGGATGCTTGACCCTGCACTGCTCACGCCAGCGACTCATGCCAGCAACCGAGGTGACTACATGACGCTCACTCCTGAGGACGTCCTCAACAAGAACTTCACGCCCACCCAGTTCCGTCGTGGTTACGACGAGCGCGAGGTCGACGACTTCCTCGACGAGGTCGTGACCGAGATGCGCAAGCTGGTCAAGGACTCCGATGACCTGCGCGAGCAGCTCAACGAGTGCCGCCAGAGCAAGGGTATGCCGGCCGTGGCGCCGGCGGGTCGCGACGCCAAGGGCGGTGGGGACGGACGGGACCAGGAGGCAGAGGCGCGCGCCAAGTCCGACGCGGACGAGCGCACGGCCGCCGTCGCCGCCAAGGCCGACGAGGCGGAGAAGGCCGCTCAGCAGCGGATCGACGCCGCCAACGCGCGCGCCGAGGAGGCCGAGAAGACGGCCCAGGCCCGCGCCGACGAGGCGGAGAAGGCCGCACAGGAGCGGATCGCCAAGGCACAGCAGCAGGTGGAGGCCAAGGCCGGCGAGGCCGAGGCCCGCGCCCAGGAGGCCGAGCAGCGGTTGGCCGCCGCGCAGCAGGAGGCCGAGCAGGCCCAGGCCCGCGCGCAGGAGGCCGAGGCCCGGGCCCAGCAGGCGCTCGCCCAGGCTGAGGAGCGCGCCCAGCAGGCCCGGCAGGAGCAGGCTCCGGCGCAGGGTGGTGCGGCGCTGGCCGGTGCCGCCGCTGCCGGTGCCGGTGGCGGTGCCAGCGCGGCCGCGCTGCTGGAGATGGCGCAGCGTCTGCACGACGAGCACGTCGGCCAGGGTGAGCAGACCCGCGACCGCCTCATCGCCGAGGCGCAGGGTCGCCACGACGAGCTGGTCGGCCAGGGCCAGAACAAGCACGACGAGCTGGTCACGACGGCGCAGGCGCGCCACGACGAGCTGGTGTCCGACGCCGAGCAGAAGCACGAGCAGCTCATCACCGAGGCGCGCGAGCGCTCGACCGGCATGGTCCACGAGGCGCAGCAGAAGAAGGCGCAGATCCTCGAGGAGCTGGGCCGCGAGCGCACGCTGCTGGAGAAGAAGATCGAGGAGCTGCGGTCGTTCGAGCGCGACTACCGCGCGCGGCTCAAGAACTACATCGAGGGCCAGCTGGCCGACCTCGACTCGACCGGTGTCGAGCCGGCCGAGGGCGACCAGGGCGCCGAGGGACAGCAGTCCGGCGACGGCGAGCAGCAGGCCGAGGGCAAGCAGTCCGAGGGTCAGCAGGGCGATGCCAAGGGTGACCAGAAGGGCTGATTCCCGCCCGTAGCAGTGCAGTCGGCGCCCCACCGCGACACGCGGTGGGGCGCCGACGCGCGTGACGGGTTCGGTGACTCGCGCGTTTTGGCTTTGAGTCCCCGACGACCAGCGCATATCCTCACCGCACCTGTCACGCTCGCCGCGGCGAGCACGCTGCGACCGAGGGGCGCCGAACACATGGCTCAGAAGGCGAAAGCCGCGACCAAGGCGGCGCCGCGCGCCACCAGCAAGAGCGCAACCACGGCAGCGAAGAAGGCCACGACGAAGAAGGCTGCGGCAACCAAGAAGGCCGCGCCGGCCAAGAAGGCCGCGCCGGCGAAGAAGGCCACGCCGGCCAAGAAGGCCGCTCCGGCCAAGAAGGCGGCTCCGGCGAAGAAGGCGGCTCCGGCCAAGAAGGCGGCTCCGGCCAAGAAGGCGGCTCCCGCGAAGAAGGCCGCGCCGGCCAAGAAGGCCGCGCCCGCGAAGAAGGCCGCGCCGGCGAAGAAGGCGGCTCCCGCGAAGAAGGCCGCGCCGGCCAAGAAGGCCGCGCCCGCGAAGAAGGCCGCGCCGGCCAAGAAGGCCGCGCCGGCCAAGAAGGCCGCGCCCGCCAAGAAGGCTGCACCGCGCAAGCTCGTCGTGCGTGAGGACGAGTCGCCGTGGACCGCCAAGGAACTGCGGGAGATCCGCGCCGAGATCGAGGGCAACGTCGCCCAGCTGCGCACCGAGATCAGCGCCGCCGAGGCCGACCTCGTCGGGCTGATGCGGGATGCGGGCGACGGGGCCGGTGACGACCAGGCCGATGCCGGTGCCAAGACGTTCGAGCGCGAGCAGGAGATCTCCTTGGCGAACAACGCCCGCGAGATGCTCGAGCAGAACCTGCACGCCCTCGAGCGCCTCGACGACGGCAGCTACGGCGTCTGCGAGTCCTGCGGCAACCCGATCGGCAAGCTTCGCCTCCAGGCGGCTCCTCGTGCGACCCTGTGCGTGTCATGCAAGACGAAACAGGAACGCCGCTGAGCGCCACCGACCCACAGCAGCCCGCACCCACCTCCAGTCACGCCGAGCCCGCGAGCCACGGTGCCCGCGTGAGCCGTCGTGGCCTCTTCGGCCTGCTCGTGGTCATCGCCGTCGTCAGCTACGCCGCCGACCAGCTCACCAAGCTCTGGGCGCTGGCCACCCTGGTGCCCGGTGACCCCATCGACGTCGTGGGCGAGTACCTGCGGCTCAACCTGATCCGCAACGCCGGGGCCGCCTTCTCCATCGGCAACGGCGCCACCTGGGTCCTCACCCTCATCGCGTTCGCGGTCCTCGTCTTCATCATCGTGACCGCCCGCCGGCTCGGCAGCGTGGGCTGGGCGTGGGCGCTGGGCATGCTGCTCGGCGGGTCGCTCGGCAACCTGACGGACCGGATGCTGCGCGAGCCCGGCCCCGGCCGGGGCCACGTCGTCGACTTCATCGACTACTTCGGCCTGTTCATCGGCAACGTCGCCGACATCTTCATCGTCTCCGCGGCCATCCTCATCGGGCTGCTGGCGCTGCGGGGTGTGGGCGTCGACGGGCGGCGCCCGGAGCGCGGACGCCACGAGGCAGGTGCCGATGCCTGACACCCGCACCCTGCTCGTCCCGGACGGTCTCGAGGGTGAGCGCGTCGATGCCGCGCTGGCGCGCCTCTTCGGGGTCTCGCGCACCAAGGGTGCCGAGCTGGCGGCCGACGGCCACGTCCAGGTCAACCACCGGGCCGCCGGCAAGTCCGACCGGGTCAGCGCTGGCGACCTGCTCGAGGTGACCCTGCCGACGCCGGAGGAGTCACCGACGCTCGCCGTCGTCGCCGAGCCCGTCCCGGGCATGACGATCGTGCACGACGACGAGGACATCGTCGTCGTCGACAAGCCGGTCGGCGTCGCGGCCCACCCCAGCGTCGGCTGGACCGGCCCGACGGTCCTGGGCGGACTCGCGGCCGCTGGCTACCGCATCTCCACCAGCGGTGCGCCCGAGCGCCAGGGCATCGTGTCGCGACTCGACGTGGGCACGTCCGGCCTCATGGTCGTCTGCAAGTCCGAACGCGCCTACTCGGTCCTCAAGCGCGCGTTCAAGGAGCGCCGGGTCGACAAGACCTACCACACGCTCGTGCAGGGCCTGCCGGACCCGCTCGTCGGCACCATCGACGCACCGATCGGCCGCCGCCCCGGCGCGGAGTTCAAGTTCGCGGTCATGGACTCGGGCAAGCCGGCGGTCACCCACTACCAGCTGCTGGAGGCGTTCCCGCACGCCAGTCTGCTCGAGGTGCACCTCGAGACTGGGCGCACCCACCAGATCCGGGTGCACATGGCGGCGGTCCGCCACCCCTGCGTCGGCGACCCCATGTACGGCGCCGACCCGGTCCTCGCCAAGAAGCTGGGCCTCGAGCGACAGTGGCTGCACGCGGTCGGCCTGGGCTTCGAGCACCCCGGCTCGGGGGAGTACGTCTCGTTCGAGAGCCCCTACCCGCAGGACCTCCAGGACGCACTCGACCGCCTCGGTGGGTGACCCCACGAGGAGGTGAGGTGTATGCCGCGGAGCCGGCTCCGCGGCATACCGTCACCTCTGGACGCGGCACGTCGGGAACCCGCCGCGACACGGGCGGCGACACGCCGAGGGGCGGTCGGTGGCGAGGCTTAGGATCGTCCCGATGTCCCCCCAGAACGGCTCCGGCTCCTCGAACGGCACTGACTCGTTCGTCCACCTCCACGTGCACACCGAGTACTCCATGCTCGACGGCGCGGCCCGGATCGGGGACCTGTTCACGCGGGCCGCGGAGATGGGGATGCCGGCGCTCGCGACGACCGACCACGGCTACGTCTTCGGCGCCTACGAGTTCTGGAAGAAGGCGCAGGGCACCGGGGTCAAGCCGATCATCGGCGTCGAGGCCTACGTCACGCCGGGCACCCACCGCACCGACAAGACGCGCGTCAAGTGGGGCGAGGAGCACCAGGCCTCCGACGACGTGTCCGGCTCGGGCGCCTACACCCACATGCTGCTGCTGGCCAAGGACAACACCGGCCTGCACAACCTGTTCCGGCTCGACTCGATGGCCAGCCTCGACCAGGTCTACGCCAAGTGGCCGCGCATCGACCGCGAGCTGCTCAGCCAGTACGGCCAGGGCCTCATCGGCACCACCGGCTGCCCGTCGGGGGAGATCCAGACCCGGCTGCGGCTCGGGCAGTACCGCGAGGCGCTCCAGGCCGCCAGCGACATGCGCGACATCCTCGGCGCCGAGAACTACTTCTGCGAGCTGATGGACCACGGGCTCGACATCGAGCGCCGGGTGCAGAAGGACCTGCTGCGCCTCGCCCGCGAGCTCGACCTGCCGCTCGTCGCGACCAACGACCTGCACTACACCAGCCCCGAGGACGCCAAGGCCCACTCGGCCCTGCTGTGCGTGCAGTCCGGCTCGACGCTCATGGACCCCAACCGGTTCAAGTTCGACGCCGACGACTTCTACCTCAAGAGCCCGGCCGAGATGCGCCACACCTGGCGCGAGCTGCCCGAGGCCTGTGACAACACTCTGCTCATCGCGGAGATGTGCGACATCTCGTTCACCGAGGGCGAGGGGCGCTTCATGCCGAAGTTCCCTGTGCCGCAAGGGGAGAACGAGGAGAGCTGGTTCGTCAAGGAGGTCCAGAAGGGTCTCGTCGAGCGCTTCCCCGACGGCGTGCCGGAGTATGCCGCGAAGCAGGCTCAGTACGAGACGGACGTGATCGTGTCGAAGGGGTACCCGGGGTACTTCCTCGTCGTCGCGGACTTCATCAACTGGGCCAAGGAGAACGGCATCCGCGTGGGGCCGGGTCGTGGCTCCGGTGCCGGGTCCATGTGCGCCTACGCGATGCGGATCACCGACCTCGACCCGATCCCGCACGGCCTGATCTTCGAGCGGTTCCTCAACCCCGAACGCATGTCGATGCCCGACTTCGACGTCGACTTCGACGAGCGCCGGCGGGGCGAGGTCATCAAGTACGTCACCGAGAAGTACGGCTCGGAGCGGGTCGCGCAGATCGTCACCTACGGCACCATCAAGGCCAAGCAGGCCGTCAAGGACGCCGCGCGCGTGATGGGTCACCCGTTCGTCGTGGGGGAGCAGCTCACCAAGGCGATGCCGCCGGACGTCATGGGCAAGGGCGTGCCGCTGTCGGAGATCTACAACAAGGAGCACAAGCGCTACAACGAGGGCGTCGACTTCCGCGCCCTCGTCGAGAGCGAGCCACACTTCAAGGAGATCGTCGACACGGCGATGGGCCTGGAGGGGCTGAAGCGCCAGTGGGGCGTGCACGCGGCCGGCGTCATCATGTCCAGCGAGCCGCTGATCGACGTCATCCCGATCATGCGGCGCCTCCAGGACGGGCAGGTCATCACCCAGTTCGACTACCCGAGCTGTGAGTCGCTCGGCCTGGTCAAGATGGACTTCCTCGGCCTGCGCAACCTCACGATCCTCGACGACGCGATCGAGAACGTGAAAGCCAACCGCGGCGAGGACATCGACCTCGACGCGCTCTCCAAGGACATGACCGACCGCGCGACCTACCAGCTGCTGTCGCGCGGTGACACCCTCGGCGTCTTCCAGCTCGACGGTGGCGGCATGCGCACGCTGCTCAAGCTGATGCAGCCGGACAACTTCGAGGACATCTCGGCGGCGCTCGCGCTCTACCGCCCGGGCCCCATGGGCGTGAACGCCCACACCAACTTCGCCTTGCGCAAGAACGGCAAGCAGGAGCTCATCCCGCTCGACCCCCAGCTCAAGGGCAAGCTCCAGCCCGAGATGGTGACGGCGCTCGAGCCGATCCTCGGCACGACCTACGGCCTGGTGATCTACCAGGAGCAGGTCATGGAGATCGCGCAGAAGCTCGCCGGCTACACGCTCGGCAACGCCGACCTGCTGCGCCGCGCGATGGGCAAGAAGAAGAAGGAGGTGCTCGACAAGGAGTACGTCCCCTTCTCCGAGGGCATGAAGGCCAACGGGTTCAACGAGGCCTCGATCGCGGCTCTGTGGGGCGTCCTCGTGCCGTTCTCGGACTACGCGTTCAACAAGGCGCACACCGCGGCATACGGTCTGGTCTCCTACTGGACCGCCTACCTCAAGGCCAACTACCCGGCCGAGTACATGGCCGCACTGCTCACCAGCGTTGGCGACGACAAGGACAAGTCCGCGCTCTACCTCGGCGAGTGCCGCCGCATGGGCATCAAGGTCCTGCCGCCGGACGTCAACGACTCCGTGGCCCGGTTCGCCGCCGTCGGCACCGACATCCGGTTCGGGCTGCAGGCGATCCGCAACGTCGGCCACAACGTCGTCGAGGCGATCGTCCAGGCGCGCGAGGAGAAGGGCCGGTTCACGTCCTTCAAGGACTTCCTGTCCAAGTGCCCGGCCGTGGTCTGCAACAAGCGCACCATCGAGTCGCTCATCAAGGCGGGCGCGTTCGACGGGCTCGCCGAGTCGCGCCAGGGCTTGCACCGCGTGCACGAGGCCTACGTCGACAACTTCGTCGACATCAAGCGTCAGGAGGCGATCGGACAGGACTCCCTCTTCGGCGGCTTCGGCGACGACGACGCCGGCGGTGTCTCGGTCGACTTCTCCGTGCTGCCGCCCATCCCCGGTGTCGAGTGGGACAAGAAGACTCTGCTCGGGTTCGAGCGGGAGATGCTGGGGCTGTACGTCTCCGACCACCCGTTGTTCGGCATCGAGCACGTCCTCACCGCCCACGCCGACACCTCGATCGCCAGCCTCATGGGGGAGGACGGCAAGCCCGAGGGCACGACCGTGACCATCGCTGGGCTCATCACCGGCCTGGCGGTCAAGCGCACCAAGAAGGGCGACCTGTGGGCCATCGTCACGGTCGAGGACCTCGAGGGCGCCATCGAGTGCCTGTTCTTCCCTTCGGCCTACGAGACGGTGCGCCACGCGCTCAGCCACGACACCGTCGTCTCGGTCAAGGGCCGGGTCAACCGGCGCGACGACACCCCGTCGATCTACGCCTCCGACCTCACGCTGCCCGACATCTCCGAGGGGCCGCGCGGGCCGGTCGTGGTCACCATCGACACCAACCGGGCGACGGCGGCCAAGATCGAGGAGCTCAAGGGTGTGCTGTCCTCGCACCCGGGCTCGACGGAGGTCCACGTGCGGCTCAGCCAGCCGGGGCGCTCGGTGCTCATGCGGCTCGAGGACGCCTACCGCGTCAACGCCAGCGAGTCACTCTTCGGTGACCTCAAGGTGATCCTCGGGCCACGCTGTCTGGCCGGGTGACCACCCGCCGTGAACCCAGCCCGCCGCTGCGTGCCTAGGCTGGGGCGGTGAGCACCGAAGCACAGGCACCCACCGCTCCCACCCCGGCCAAGCGCGACACCATCCGTGAGCACCACGGCGACGTCGTCCACGACCCCTACACGTGGCTGGCGGACAAGGACGACCCGGCGGTGGTCGCCCACCTGGAGGCCGAGAACGCCTACGCCGAGGCGATGACGGCCGACCTGGCGCCGCTGCGCGAGGCCATCTTCGAGGAGATCAAGGGCCGCACCCAGGAGACGGACCTGTCGGTGCCGGTGGCGAGCGGTCCCTGGTGGTACTACTCACGTTCGTTCGAGGGCAAGCAGTACGGCGTCGAGTGCCGGGCGCCACGCACCCCGGGCGAGGCGCCGCCGTCGCTCGCGCCGGAGACACCCGTGCCCGGCGAGGTCGTCCTCCTCGACGGGAACGTCGAGGCGCAGGGCCACGACTTCTTCGCCCTGGGCGCCCTCACCGTGAGCCCCGACCACTCCATGCTCGCGTATGCCGTGGACACAGAGGGCGACGAACGTTTCGCCTTGCGGGTCAAGGACCTTCGCACCGGCGAGGTCGTCGACGACGCGGTCGAGGGCATCGGCTACGGGGTGGTGTTCTCCCACGACGCGAGCCACGTCTTCTACCTGCGCGTCGACGAGCAGTGGCGTCCGTACCAGGTGTGGCGGCACCGCGTCGGCACCCCGGCCGACCAGGACGTGCTCGTCCTCGAGGAGGGCGACGAGCGTTTCTGGATGGGCATCGGGTCCTCGCGTGACGACCGCTGGATCATGGTCGGCGTCGGGTCGAAGACCACCTCCGAGGTGCGCATCCTCGACGCCACCGACCCCCTGGGCGAGCTCCGGGTCGTCGCGCCCCGCCGCGACGGGGTCGAGTACGACGTCGAGCCGGCAGCCGACCGGCTGCTCATCGTCCACAACGCCGACAACATCGACTCCGACCTCGCGTGGGCACCACTGGACGCGACCTCGGCCGACCAGTGGCAGCCGCTCATGCGCTCGGCCCCCGGAGAGCGGTTCCAGGGGGTCGAGGCGTTCGACGACGTGGCGGTGCTGTCGCTGCGTCGGGACGGCCTGACCGCGTTGCGCGTCATCGCCCGTGACGCCGCGAGCGAGACCGGCTACGGCGAGCACCACGACCTCGAGTTCGACGAGCCGGTCCACCACGTGTGGCTGGGGGACAACCCTGAGCCGGCCACCACCCGGCTGCGCATCGGCTACGAGTCGATGGTGACGCCCAAGACCGTCTACGACTACGACCTGGCCACCCGCGAGCTGGACCTGCTCAAGCGCCAGCCCGTCCTCGGTGGCTACGACCCGTCGGACTACGAACAGCGTCGCGAGTGGGCCACCGCCCCCGACGGCACGCAGGTCCCGATCTCGATCGTCCACCGGGCCGGGGCGAAGCCCGACGGCAGCCACCCCGGTCTCCTCACGGCATACGGGTCCTATGAGATCTCCTCCGACCCGTACTTCTCCGTGGCCCGGCTGTCGCTCCTCGAGCGTGGCTTCGTCTACGCCATCGCCCACGTTCGTGGGGGCGGAGAGATGGGGCGGGCGTGGTACGACGACGGCAAGCTGCTGCACAAACGCAACACCTTCACCGACTTCATCGCCAGCGCAGACCACCTAGTCGACTCGGGCTGGGTCGACCCGGATCGCCTTGCAGCAGAAGGAGGTTCGGCCGGTGGCCTGCTGATTGGCGCTGCGCTCAACCTGGCGCCCGAGCGGTTCCGGGTCGTGCACGCGGCCGTGCCGTTCGTCGACGCCCTCACGACCATCCTCGACCCGAGCCTGCCGTTGACGGTGGTCGAGTGGGAGGAGTGGGGCAACCCGCTCGACGACCCAGAGGTCTACGCCTACATGAAGTCGTACACGCCGTACGAGAACCTGCACCCCGCGGCATACCCCGCGGTCCTCGCGACCACTTCGCTCAACGACACCCGCGTCTACTTCACCGAGCCGGCGAAGTGGGTGGCGCGGCTGCGGGAGGTGACCACGAGTGACCCCGCGGCCCGACCGGTGCTGCTGCGCACCGAGATGGTGGCGGGTCACGGCGGCAAGAGCGGCCGGTACGACAGCTGGCGCCAGGCCGGATGGGAGTGGGCCTTCCTCGCCGGGCAGGTGGGTGCCGTCGAGCGCGTCGACTGACCAACTTCCGTGGACGTCCGGCCCAATCGCCTCATCGAGGGGCCTAGGGTGGGAGCGGCTGCAGGGCTACAACGACACTCGTGGATGGGCTGAGCGTGAGTGAGGGTGCGGAGTCTGCTGCGCGCAGAACGGCGGACCGCTGGGACTGGGCGGCCACGCCGCTGGGACCGGTGGACCAGTGGCCGGCGCGCCTGACTGCTGCATGGGACCTCGTCGTCGACAGCGTCGTACCGATGGCGTTGCTGTGCGGCCCACAGCTGCTGCTGCTCTACAACGACGCGTTCGCCGACCTGCTCGGCCACCGTCACCCGAAGTCGTTCGCCCGCCCCGCCCGCGAGGTGCTGGGCCGGGTGTGGAGCGACCCGCTCGTGGGTCGGCCGTTCGAGGCGACCATGCACTGGGGCACGAGCTTCCTGCAGGAGGCAGCCGAGATCGACGTGCAGCCGCTGAGCGACCGGGACGAGGAGCACCTGGCCACGTTCGTGCGGGCGGGTTCACCGGTGCGCGACGAGGACGGCCGCGTCCTGGCCGTGCTGCACCTGGCCGTCGACACCACCGCGACCGTCGGGCGGTCCCGCGCGGTCGCCCGACTGGCGACCTCGCTGGCGGTGGCGGTGACGGTCGACGACGTCTGCAAGGTCGTGCTCCGCGAGGCCATGGTCGCATTCGACGCGCTCTCGGTGACCTTCTGCCTGCCCTCACCCGGCCCGTCGGGGTGGCGCATGGCCCGGCGTCACCGGGTCGAGGAGCTGTCACCCGACGAGGAGCGGCTGCCGCTCATCTGGTCGGAGGTGACGCCCGACCTTGCGGCCCTCGTGGACGAGGTGACCGCCGGTTCGGACCTGCACGTGCAGCCCGGCGGCGAGACCGTGGCGATGCCGCTGCGCGAGGGTGAGGTCACCGCCGCCCTGGTGATCCACCGCCAGGCCAGCGCGGTGCCACGCGACGTGCTGGGCATGGCGGCCCCGTTCCGCGAGCTCGTCGCCGAGGCTTTGCGCCGGGCCGTCGTCTACGACGCCGAGCGGTCGACTGCCGAGCTGCTGCAACGCACCCTGCTGCCGCCCAACCTCCCGCAGTCCGACCAGGTGAGCATCGCCGCCCGCTACGAGCCGGTGTCCGAGGGCACGGTCGCCGGTGGCGACTTCTACGACTCGTTCTTCCTGCCCGACGGACGCCTCGCCCTCGTCATCGGCGACGTCGCCGGACGCGGTGTCATGGCTGCCACGGTCATGGGCCAGGTGCGGGCGGCGATCCGAGGCGCGGCACTCACCGACCCGTCACCCGCCACCGTCATGGCTGCCCTGGACCGAGTCGTCACCGATCTCAACGACCTGTGGCCGGCGTCGATGCCGCTCGGCACGACCAGGGCCCGCCCGGGCATGTCGTTCGGTGGGGAGCTCTTCGTCACCCTCCTGTACGGCGCGATCGACCCCTCCACCGGCGACCTGCAGGTGGCCAGCGCCGGCCACCCACCACCGGCGCTGCTGGCGGGGCGCGAGTCCCGCGCCGACGGCATACCTCGCGGTCGGCTGATGTCCATGGACGTCGGCCCGCCGCTCGGGATCCCCGGCGAGCGCCCGGTGGCGCGGGTCCGGCTCACGGTCGGCGACATGCTGCTCGCCTACACCGACGGGTTGCTCGAGCGTCGCGGCATCTCGCTGGAGCACAGTGAGGCCCAGCTCGTCGCGGTGCTCGGCGCGATCCCACCCAGCAGCCCGCGGCGGGTGGCGCAGTTCGTCGTCGACGCCATGCTCGAGACGTCCGGGCAGGAGGACGACTGTGCGGTCCTGGCCGTCGGGCGCTCGCCTGCGGGGTACCGCCGGGTCGCCATCGTCGTGCCGCCCCTGCCCGAGTCCGTGCGCGCCGCCCGCGAGTGGGCGCGCCGCGAGCTCGACGACTGGGCCATCAGCGAGAGCGACCAGCACACCGTCATCACCGGCATCTCCGAGCTGATCACCAACTCGGTGCTGCACGCGGGCACCGAGTCGCACCTGTCGATGGACCTCGACTCCGGCGTGCTGACGGTCACCGTCTCGGACAGCGGCAACCGGGGCGAGCCGCTGCTCACCGGCGCCGACCCCATGGCGGTGCGGGGGCGTGGCCTGTCGCTGGTCAAGGCGATCAGCGACGCGTTCGGCGTGCACCGCACCTCCGCCGGCACGACCGTGTGGTTCGAGGTCGAGGTGCAGCCGTCCATGGCGCCGCCGGTGTCGATCCGCCTCGCCTGAGGCCGGCGGCCTGCGCCGGATGGGGTATGCCGCGCTCGCGCGTTCGTGCTCCCTCATCCGTTCGGCCAGTCTTGCGTCATCCAACGGAGGAAGCACGGCATACTGCTGCCTGCACTCAATGGTGAGAAGGCAACCTCTCCATGTTCACCCCAGCCAGTCCTCAGCCCCCGAAAGGACGCCCTGGCCGACATGTGGAACCGACTGATGGACCGCATTGCCCCGATGATGGACGAGGACCTCTCGCTCCTGGACCGCGCCGACGGCCTGGGTCAGCGGGTCGCCGACACCGACGTGTCCGCACCGGTCGTGGTCGTCCCGACGCTGGCCTGAACGACTCTCACGCGGGTAGGCCGGCCAGCCGCCGCACCGCCCGCAACCCCTCCGGCGTTCCCGGCCAGTGCCGGTCGAGCGCCTCGGGGCCGGCCGCCTTGGTCACCGAACGCAGGGCGAGCGCCACGACGACCGCGTCGTCGGCATAGCCGATCACCGGCAGGAAGTCGGGGACGAGGTCGATGGGCAGCGCCAGATAGGCGAGCAGCAGCCAAAGGCGCACCCGTATGCCGCGGGGGAGCGTCTTGTCGGCGGCCAGCCGCTTGAGCAGTCGCACCAGGTCGGGTAGCAGCCGCAGCGCGTCCTTGACCGACAGGTCGTCGGGCCGGCCGAGCCACAGGGCCGCGATGAGCGCGCCCCACAGCAGCACGAGCCCACCCACGACGCCGAGCGCGATCGTCCACCAATGTTCCCGCACGGTCACCATCTAGGAGCGGCCGCGACCTCTGCGACGAAACCAGCCCTGCCGAGGTTCGCCCGGCGCGGCGCCCGAACCACCAGCCGCGGGATAGAACTCGCCCTCATCCCCTTGGACCCGGGCTCCGAGCCGATCAGCAACAGAAACCAGCCAAGCAATGGTCTCGTCGTCGGGGTTCTTCACCACGAGCTGCCCTTCGCTGAACAGAACCGGCACCGGGCCATTGCCATGGCCGATCCACTCGGCCAGGCCGTCATCTTCCATCCGGATCGTTTCGCCCGAAGGAGTAGTTGCCTCGATCGAACCAGTTGCACGCAGATCGTTGGACGATTCGACGAACTCAGCCCACTCGTCGAGCGGAATCGGTTCGGCCTCAAACCATTCGTCGCCGCGGAAGACGTGGAGGTCGTAGCCCATGGCGGAACGCTATCGCCCAAGGCGCCGGACCAGCAGCCCTCCCGTGGACCTCCCGCCGCCGTCCTGCTGGCACGGCAGAGCCCGACCCAGACAACCGCCCAGGTCGGGCTCGTGCCTCATCCGCGGAACCATCGGGCCCGCTGACCCGCAACGGCGCAGGTTAGCCGGCCCGGGGCTTCGGGATCAGATGTCGTAGTACATCTCGAACTCGTGCGGGTGCGGGCGGAACCGGATCGGGTCGACCTCGTTCTTGCGCTTCCAGTCGATCCAGGTCTCGATGAGGTCCTTGGTGAACACGTCACCCTCGAGCAGGAACTCGTGGTCGGCCTCGAGCGCGTCGAGCACCTCGGGCAGCGAGCCGGGCACCTGCGCGATGGCGTCGTGCTCCTCTGGCGGCAGCTCGTAGAGGTCCTTGTCCACCGGCTCCGGCGGCTCGATGCGGTTCTTGATGCCGTCGAGACCGGCCATCAGCATCGCCGAGAAGGCGAGGTAGGGGTTGGCCGACGGGTCGGGCACGCGGAACTCGATACGCTTGGCCTTGGGCGAGTCACCCGTGATCGGGATGCGCACGCAGGCGGAGCGGTTGCGGGCCGAGTAGACCAGGTTGACCGGCGCCTCGTAGCCCGGCACGAGCCGGTGGTAGCTGTTCACGGTCGGGTTGGTGAACGCCAGCACCGCCGGCGCGTGCTTCAAGAGCCCACCGATGTACCAGCGCGCGATGTCGGACAGGCCGCCGTAGCCGCGCTCGTCGTAGAACAGCGGCTCGCCGTCCTTCCACAGCGACTGGTGGCTGTGCATGCCCGAGCCGTTGTCACCGAACAGCGGCTTCGGCATGAAGGTGACGGTCTTGTCGTTGTTCCACGCGACGTTCTTGATGATGTACTTGAACTTCAGCACGTCGTCGGCGGCCTGCTTCAGGGTGTTGAAGCGGTAGTTGATCTCCTGCTGGCCGGCGGTGCCGACCTCGTGGTGGGCGCGCTCGACGGACAGCCCGGCATCGTTCAGCGCGAGGGTCATCTCGTCACGGATGTCGGCGAAGTGGTCGACCGGCGGCACGGGGAAGTAGCCGCCCTTGTACCGGGTCTTGTAACCCTTGTTGCCGCCCTCCTCCTCACGACCGGTGTTCCAGGCGGCCTCGATCGACTCGATGAAGTAGTAGCCGGCGTTGGCCTTGGTCTCGAACCGCACGTCGTCGAAGACGTAGAACTCGGCCTCGGCACCGAAGTAGGCGGTGTCGGCGATGCCGGTCGACTTGAGGTAGGCCTCGGCCTTCGCGGCGATGTTGCGCGGGTCGCGCGAGTACTCCTCACCCGTGAACGGGTCCACGATGGAGAAGTTCAGGATGAGCGTCTTCTCCTTGCGGAACGGGTCGAGGTAGGCGCTCGTGGGGTCCGGGATGAGCTTCATGTCGGACTCGTGGATCGCCTGGAAGCCGCGGATCGAGGACCCGTCGAACATCTGGCCGTTCTTCATGAAGTCCGCGTCGACCGTGTCGGCGGGCACGTTGAAGTGCTGCATCACGCCGGGCAGGTCGCAGAACCGCACGTCGACGAACTTGACGTCCTCGTCCTTGATGAACTTCAGGACCTCGTCAGCGTTGCTGAACAAAGTGAGTGCCTCCTGGTGGTGGGGCGGCGGGCATCGGGGCACGACGCGTGCACGACGGTTCCGCTCGGGGTCGGGTTCGACCCTAGTGCGCCGGGATTTCCCGCCCATGACCCGTATGTTTCGCCGGTGTTACGCCGTGAGAGGCTGGGCGCGTGGTCGACCGCAAGGACATCGGCTCCTGGCTGGAAGGCCCGGGGGCACGCACGGGCAGCTCGTCGGCATACCCCGGAGAGCGTCTCGGTATGCCGCGTGCCGGCGCCGGTTCGATGGGTCGCTTCGGGCGACGCCTCGTCGGCGTCGTCATCGACTGGGTCCTGTGCAGCCTCATCGCGACCGCGTTGTTCCGCGTGCCCCTGCCGTTCACGGCGGTGGCGACGGGCAGCCAGTCACTCATCGTGCTGGGCATCTTCGCCCTCGAGAACCTGCTCCTGGTCGGCACCCTCGGGTCCACGCTCGGTCACCGGGTCGTCGGCCTGCGTGTCCTGTCAGCCGACGGCGCGGCCGCCCGACCCTTCCAGGTGCTGGTGCGCACCATCCTGCTCGCCCTGTTCCTGCCGGCGATGTTCTGGGACAAGGACGGTCGCGGCCTGCACGACAAGGCGGCGGGCACCGTCATCGTCCGCACCTGAGCGCGCACCCGCACCCGCCCACTGCGCCGCAGCCGCCGCGAGGCTGAGCGCCGTCGCGGGGGAGCAGGGCCGGAACCGGACGGGGTGGACGCTCATCGCCGGTTCAGCACCTCACGGATGCGGTCGGTCGCCTCGGTGACGATCGCCGCGATCTCCCGGGTCTGCTCGGCGGTGAGCCCGTGCTTGCGCCAGGCGGTGCGTGCCTCGGTGCGCAACTCGTGCACGGCATTCTCGAGGTCGCGAAAAGCCTTGGGGTCGGCGGAAGTCCAGCTGCTCCACGCCTCACCGCCGACCGGGGTCGCGCCGCGCCGGGCCTCACGAGCCGCAGCCTTGAGCTCGGCCCGCAGGTCACTCGCCTGCCCCCGGACCCGGGATCGCACCTGCTCGGCCAGCTCGCGCACCGACAGGTCGAGGTCGGCCTGCAGGTTGGCCAGGTCGTCCTGGCGCTCACGCACCTCCTCTCGGCCGGCGTCGGTGATCGAGTAGACCGCCTTGCGCCCCTCGTCGGACCGCTCGACGAGGCCCTCCTCCTCGAGCTTGGCGAGGCGGGGGTAGACCGTGCCGGCGCTGGGGGAGTAGAGCCCGTTGAAGCGCTGCTCGAGGTCCTGGATCACCTCGTAACCGTGCCGCGGGCCGTCGGCGAGCAGGGCCAACAGGTAGAGCCTCAGCTGGCCGTGCGCGAAGACCGGGCTCATGACGCCTGCGCCCCGGTCACTGCGCGCAGGAGCACGATGCTGCCGGTGGCGGCGCTGGCGTCGAGCTTGATGCCACCGTCGCCGCCACGGACGCGCTCGCCCTTCTTCTGTGCCTGCCGGCTCACCGAGTGGCCGTCGACGACCACCTGCCCGGTGCCGGTGGCGCCCTTGACGTCATACCCGTCGTGGGCACTGCGGACCGTGACGTCGCCCGACACCGAGCTCGAGGAGATGGTGCTGGCGGTGTTGACGAGGTCGAGGGTGACGTCACCGCTGACCGTGTTGATCTTCACCGACGGCAGGTCGCTGTGCTGGGCCGTGACCGCGCCCGAGACCGTGTTGACCGTCAGCGGCCCGGTGAGCTCGACACACTCGACGTCACCGGAGACGGTGTTGACGTCGATGTCGCCGACGATGTCGTCGAGGGTGAAGCCGCCAGAGACCGTGTTGGCCTTCGCCTCCGCGCGCAGCCCCGCGAGCAGTCCGCTCGCGCTGACCGTGCTGACCTTGGTGCGGGTCGACTCCGGCACCGAGATGCTGAGGGTGACCCGGTTGCGCTCGGGTACGTCCACCAGCTGCTTGAGCTTGGTGAGGATGTTCTGGCCCCACGTGCCGTGCGTGATCTTGATCTGCGAGCCATCCCATTCGACGGTCAGCGGGCTGCCCTGGACCTGCGAGACCTCGACCCGCGCCGTGGGGGAGTCGTCGTGGGTGACGACGTCGACGTGTCCGCCGACGATGCCGACCTGCAGCTCGCGCACCAGCTCGTCGTCGCCACCGATGTCGATCACCCGCGGGCTCTCGACCTGCCACTGCTCTGCCATGATGAGTCCTCTCATTCGCGTTATATCGCGTTGTCGGAAACACGTTATATCGCGAGTGTCGCGTTGGCAAGCACGGCACAATGGGCGCCGTGACCGCCCGCCGAATCGCCCTGTGCACCTGGAGCAACCACGACTACGTCGACCCCGAGGCCGAGCAGGTTGCGGACGAGCTGGTCCGTCGAGGCCACGACGCGCAGGTCGTGCACTGGGACGCGGGCGGTGACTGGGCGGCATACGACCTCGTCGTGGTCCGCTCGACGTGGGACTACTTCGACCGGCTAGAGGAGTTCCTCGGCTGGGTCGACCGCGTCGACTCGGTCACGCGAATCGTCAACAGCCCCAAGGTGATTCGCTGGAACTCCCACAAGGGCTACCTCGCCGAGCTGGCGGCACGCGGCATACCAGTCCTGCCCTCACTCGCCCTCGACCACGGCGCACCCGACCCGGTCGGGCAGCTGCGCGGCACGGGCTGGGACGAGGTCGTGGTCAAGCCGGCGGTCGACGGTGGTGCCTTCAAGGCGCTGCGCGGGCTCGCCGCGAGCGACGAGGTCGCCGCCCACGTCACCGACCTTGTGCGGCGAGGCGACACGATCGTCCAGCCATATGCCGCGAGCGTCGAGCTGGGGGAGACCTCGCTGTTCTTCTTCGGCGGCGAGCTGTCGCACGCCGTGCGCAAGGTGCCCAAGCCGGGCGACTACCGGGTGCAGGCGCTGCACGGCGGGGCCGAGCTCGAGCACCTGCCGACCAGCGGCGAGGTCGAGGTGGCGCGGGCCGCGATGGCGCTGGCGCCGGACGAGCTGGTCTACGCCCGGGCCGACTTCATCGACGTGGACGGGCAGCCGACGCTGATGGAGCTCGAGCTGATCGAGCCCGACCTGTTCCTGCGGATGGACGAGGGCGCGCTCGGGCGCTACGCCGACGCCCTGGAGTCTGCGCTCAGCTGACCGTCAGCGGCCGCGCATCGCCTTGCGGTCGACACGCGCACGCATGGGGTCCATGCCGGCGGGGATCGGCGGGCGCATGCCACCGAGGGCCTTGAGCCGCTTGTTGACCGCGGCCGCCTCCTCCTTGGTGAGCACCGGCTTCATGCGGGTCATCTTCGAGCTCAGCTTGCGCGCCGGCAGCTGGTCCTCGCCGTCGCCGACGACGAGCAGGGTGACGGGCACGCCGGGGGCCACACGCTCGACCTTCTTGCGCTCCTGCGTGAGCAGCTTGGAGCGGCGGGCGGCCGTGCCCTCACCGATGAGCACGACCCCGGGGCGACCCACAGCGCGGAAGACGAACGCCGCCCCGGACATGTCGTCGGGGCGCGTGCCGCGGGCGCCGTCGAGGGCGACCGGCTGCTGGTCGTAGTACCAGCCACGCCGCAGCCCGGACAGGGCGGCACCGGCGGCGCCGGGCTGGCCCTCCAGCGAGCGGTAGGCGGCGCGCTCGGCCTTGCGCGACAGGACGACCATGGCGGCCAGGAGGCCGAGCGGGATCGACAGGACGAGGGCGTAGACCCAGTGACCGACCGCCAGACCGATCGCGACACCGACGAGGACGACGGCGAGGAACGCCAGCAGCATCCACCACGGGATGGTGGGGTCGACCTTGCGGGCGGCATTGAAGACCTGCCCGACCTGCCGGAACCGACCCGGCTCCTTGGGCGTGTCTGACTGCTGCTTTTCCTTGCGGGCCATGAGGGTCAGGATACCTGTCAGGCGGGGGTGCCCAGCGCGCCCGGCGTGCGGGCGGCCACGAGCGAGGCGGCCTCCTGGCGGGCGGGGTCGGACGCGGCGTCGGCGAGGTGCTGCAGGTGCTCGGGGATCTCGCGACCCCACTTGCGCATCGCGGTCGCCCACAGGCGTCCGGCGCGGTAGGACGAGCGCACGAGCGGTCCCGCCATGACGCCCTTGAACCCGATCTCCTCGGCGACCTCGCTCCAGTGGACGAACTCCTCCGGCTTGACCCACCGGTCGATCGGGTGGTGCAGCTTGGAGGGACGCAGGTACTGGGTGATCGTCAGGATGTCGCAGCCCGCGTCGTGCAGGTCGCGGATCGCCTGCTCGACCTCGTGGTCCTCCTCGCCCATGCCGAGGATGAGGTTGGACTTGGTGACGAGCTCGGCGTCGCGGGCCATCGACAGGACCTTGAGCGACTTCTCGTAGGTGAAGGCCGGTCGGATCTGCTTGAAGATGCGCGGCACCGTCTCGAGGTTGTGCGCGAACACCTCGGGCCGGGCGTCGAAGACCTGGCCGACCAGCTCGGGCTTGGCGCCGAAGTCGGGGGGCAGGATCTCGACGCCGGTGTGGGGGTTCTTTGCGTGGATCTGGCGGATCGTCTCGGCGTAGAGCCAGGCGGCGCCGTCGGGCTGGTCGTCGCGCGCGACGCCGGTCACGGTCGAGTAGCGCAGCCCCATCTGGGCGACCGACTCGGCCACGCGGCGCGGCTCGTCGAGGTCGAGGGCCAGCGGGCGCCCGCTGGCGATGTCGCAGAAGTCGCAGCGCCGGGTGCAGATGTCGCCACCGATGAGGAAGGTAGCCTCACGGTCCTCCCAGCACTCGAAGATGTTGGGACAGCCGGCTTCCTGACAGACGGTGTGCAGGCCCTCGGTCTTCACCATCGAGTTCAGCTTGGTGTACTCCGGCCCCATCTTGGCGGTGGTGCGGATCCACTCGGGCTTGCGCTCGATCGGCGTCTCGGCGTTGCGCGCCTCGACGCGCAACAGTCGACGGCCCTCGGGTGCGACGGTCACGAAGACTCCCTTGCCTTGCGTTCGGTGCGCCTCGCTCGACAGGTATGCCGCGTGGGCGCGGTAACGCCCGGAGGTCACCGGGCGTCCTTCAAGGGTACGCCTGCGCGTTTCGGGGTATTCCCGCAGGGACCGCGTGCGGGGACGGGGGACCTGTGGACAACCCCGTCGGTCGTGGCGCCGCTCGCCCTACTCTCGCGACATGGGGACGAAGGCGACATGGTGACGAAGTACGTGGGGATGACCTACCCGGGCACCACTGCGCCGGGACCGGCGCAGCGGGTCGAGGTCCTGAGCCGCCCGTGGCTGCTGCGCTCGACCCGACCGATGGCCGAGGCCCTGGGCGACGTCAGCGGTGCCACGAACGGGTTCGAGCCGGATACCCGGTGGCGGCCGATGTCGGACACGCGTGACATCTGGAGGGGGCGCCAGCAGGTCACTGCTGCCTACTTCGTCGGCCTCATCGCCCTGTGCGTCCTGCCTGCCCTGGTGGAGGTGCTGGCCCTGTTGGTCGCGTGGCCGTTCTGGCTCGTCGCTCTGCGTTTCGCGCGGGTTCCACGGACCGTCGTGGTGCGTGAGGGCAGCCGGGTCGTCCACGCGCGGCGGGTCGGCAACCGGGCCGAGGCCGATGACCTGGTCGCCCTGTGGCGTGAGCGGGTCGGTCGCGGCGAGCCGGTGGAACCGGAGCCGACCGACTTCAGTGACTTGCTCGTGCGGCCACGGCGAGGACGGCGGTCGCGGACCGGATCGTGAGGGTCACGCGTTGCCGAGGACGTCGGTGAGGTGCTTCTCGGCGTAGGGGAGCACGTCCTGGACGGTGACCTGGCGACCGGACTCCTGGCTGATCGAGCTCACGTCGGCGTCGTCGATGCCGCAGGCGACGATGTTGTCGGCCCAGGACAGGTCGGCGTCGCAGTTGAGCGCAAACCCGTGCATGGTCACCTGCTTGCTGACGCGCACGCCGATGGCCCCGAGCTTGCGGTCCGGCCCCCGGTCGTCCGCCAGCACCCAGACGCCCGAACGACCCTCGACGCGCGTGGTCTCGACACCGAACTCACGGCATACCCGGATCATGACCTCCTCGAGGCGACGCACGTGGGCGACCACGTCGATGGGGGCGCCGTGCAACCGCACGATCGGGTAGCCCACGAGCTGGCCGGGACCGTGCCAGGTGATGAGGCCCCCGCGGTCGACCTCGACGACCGGCGTCCCGTCCTTGGGGCGCTGGTGGTCCTCGGTGCGCTTGCCCGCGGTGTAGACGGGCTGATGCTCGAGCAGCAGCACGGTGTCCTCGCCGCCGTCGACCACGCGGTGGTGGACCTCGCGCTGGAGCGCCCACCCGGCCTCGTAGTCGACGAAGTCAGGGGCGAAGCCGACGTGCTCGAAGCGCATGTCGTTCACAGTACGCCCCACGTCGGACCATCCCGCCGACACCTCCTCGGGCGAACTTTGGCCCAAAGTTCGCCCTGGCGCGGAAGGTTCCAAGCACAGGGGAACTTTGGGCCAAAGTTCAGGTGGTGGGCAGCCGGCGTGGCTCGATCCGCTCTTCGACGGCCCGGTCGCCCTCGCGGGTGACGACGTAGGCGCCCTTGCCGTCGCGCTCGCTGACGGCTTCGACGAGCTCGGTGCCCCGGTAGACCAGGCCCACCCCGTCGTCGGTGCAGTGGGTCACGGGGAGCGTGCCGTCGGCCACGAGGCGGTGCACGAGTGGGCGGCGGCGCTCCTCGGAGTCGTAGTGGACGCCGTTGCCGTAGGGCAGCAGTGCCAGGCCGTTCGTGACCGCGCGCAGCTCGGGGCCGAACGAGTCGGTCGTCCCGCCGGCATACCAGCAGATCGAGCCGGCCGAGACGCCGGCGAGCACCACACCCGCCTCCCACACGCGCCGGAAGACCGGGCGCAGGTCGTGCACATCCCACAGCGCCAGGAGCCCGGCGACCGAGCCGCCGTTGACCCACACGACGTCCTGCTCGAGCAGGTGCCCTTCGATGTCGTCGAGGTTCGGCATGGGGAAGAGGTAGAGGTTGGTGAAGTCGAAGCCGGCGACGCGGGCTGCGTCGTTCATCTCGGCACCGAGCCAGCGCTGGTCGCCACTCGCGGTGGGCAGGTGCGTGACCTTGGGGCGGCGCCCGGTCGCGCCGGACAGCTCGACCGCGTGGTGGATCAGCGCGTCGAACTCGAAGTCGGTGCGCTTGCCCCGTCGGTAGCCGCCGGAGGTCGCGAGGATGGTGGGCTGGTCGGTGGCCATGGTGCCCGACTCTAGGGGGCCTGTGGACAACGGCCGTGGCGGGTTCGCCGATCCGAGCAGACTGGATGCCATGGCTCCCACGACGTCGCCGCCCAGCGTTCCGGGGTACCGCCTCGGTGAGCCGCTCGGACGCGGCGGCACGGGAGGTGTGTGGGCGGCGACCCGGGAGCGCGACCAGCGCGACGTCGCCGTGAAGGTCGTGCCGCTGGTGGGGGAGGACGACGGTGCGCAAGCGGCGCGCGAGCTCGCCGTGCTCGCGCAGGTGGAGGTCGACGGCCTGGTGCCGTTCCACGAGGCGCTCGCCCTCGACACCGACCCTCCGGCGCTGGCCGTGGTGCTCGACCGCGTCGGTGGGGGGACGCTCGCGTCGGCCGTGTCCGCGCGAGGCCACCTCAGCGTGGGGGAGTCGGTCACGGTCCTCGCACCGGTGGCGCGGGCCCTGTCCGAGCTACACGCCCTCGGCGTCGTCCACGGCGACGTCTCACCTGGCAACGTGCTGCTGCGCCTCGACGGCCGGCCGCTGCTCGCCGACCTCGGGGTCGCCCGGGTGGCTGGCGACGGTGACCGGATGGCCTGGGGCACCGACGGTTTCGTCGCGCCGGAGGTGCTCGACGGTGGCCGCGCGGGGGCGTCGGCCGATGTGTATGCCGTGGGGGCGCTCGCGTGGTGGTGCGTCACCGGGGCGGCCCCGGGGATTGCCGCGCTGCGGCCGCCGATCCAGGAGGTCCTGCCGGGGCTGCCTGTGGCGTGGGCGGAGCTGACGAGCCGTGCGCTCGCCGGCGACCCGGGGCTGCGTCCGAGCGCCGCCGAGCTGGCCCTGGGCTACTTCGACGCAGCGCCCTGCGAGCCGCTGCGGATGACGGTCGGTGGTGACGAGACCTCGTTGCTGACCCACCGCATCCGGGCGGGCAGTGCAGACCCCGGCGGCAGGCCTGCGACGGAGAAGCCCCCGTCGCGGGTGGAGTCGCTGCGCCGCGCCGTGGGCACGGGGTCGGCTCGGCTGGCCGGCCTGGTGGACCGGCGCCGCCGGCCAGGACTCGTGGACCTGCGCCGCGGGCCGGCCCCTGCCCGGCACCGCGGCTCCACGGCGGGCGGGGGTCGCCGCCTGGCGCTGGGTGGGCTGGCCTTCGTCCTCGCCACGGCTGGTGCGGGCCTGCTGCTGCACCAGGCGGGGGACGGCCAGGCGGCTGCGGGGCCACGGGTCCCGCGCGTGGCGACCTCGCCGGTTCCGACGACGGCGACTCGCGTCGTGCAGGACCGCCGGGCGCCCAGCCGCAACCTCGCCCAGCTGGTGGCCGCGTTGGCCAATGAGCGCGCCGAGGTCATGAACACCGGTGACGCGACCCGGCTCGCGTCGCTGGACGCCCCCGGCTCCGAGGCGCTGGCCCAGGACACCCGGACGTTGCGGCAGGTGCGCGACCGCAACGCGCACTACGCGGGGGTGCGGCTGACGGTGGGCGTCGCCCGCCTCGTGTCCGTCTCACCCAGCAGGGCCGAGGTCGACGCCCGGGTCGACACCGCGGCATACGACGTCGTGACGGCGAGCAGCACCCGGCGGATGCCGGCCGCGACCGGTGCGCAGCTGCGGTTCACCCTCGTGTGGCACGACGGACGCTGGAAGGTCTCGTCGGTGCGTGAGCCGGGCGCGGTGTCCTGACCTCAGCCGTGCAGGGCGGCGTGGATCGCCGACCCCACGGTGGTGTCGGTGTACTGAAAGCCGCTGTCCTGCAACAGGTTCGGCATGACCCGCTTGCTCGTGAGCACCTCGTCGGCGAAGCCGCCGAGCACGGCGCGGATGCCGAACGCCGGGGCGGGCAGGAGGGCAGGCCGGTGGAGCTGGCGGCCGAGCTCGCTCGCCACCTGGCGCTGTCGTTCCGGCTGCGGGCCGACGAGGTTGACCGGGCCGGTCAGCTCGGGGTGGTCAATCAGCCAGACCAGGCCGGCGACGGTGTCGCGCAACGAGATCCAGGGCCACCACTGCCTGCCCGAGCCGAGCGGTCCGTTGATGCCGAGCCGGGCGAGCGGCACCATGCGGGCCATCGCGCCGCCGCCCGCGGCGAGGACGAGACCGGTGCGTGAGAGCGCGACGGGCAGACCTGCTTCGCGGGCCGGGTCGGCGGCTGCCTCCCAAGCCAGCACGACCTCGGTGAGGAAGCCCTCACCGGGCGCCGACTGCTCGGTCAGCACCTCGTCGCCGCGGTCGCCGTAGAAGCCGACGGCCGACCCGCTGACCAACCGCACGGGGTGGTCGAGGTCGACGAGCGCCCGCACGAGGGTCGTGGTCGAGTCGACGCGGGAGGCGAGGATCTGCTGCTGGTAGTCGGGGGTCCAGCGGTGGTCGCCGACGCCGGCACCGGCGAGGTTGACCGCTGCGGTGACGCCCTCCAGGTCGGCGGGGTCGAGGACACCTGCGGCCGGGTCCCACTGCACCTCGTCCGGTTCCTCGGGCGGGCGGCGGACGAGCCGCACGACCTCGTCCCCACGCGCCCGCAGGAACGCCGACAGCGCGCTGCCGATCAGGCCGGACGAACCGGTGATGGCAACGCGCTGTCGCATGGTGCTCCGTGGAACTGGTTGGGGCAGAGGGGATTCGAGGATCAGACCTCGAACTTGCCCTCCTCGAGCCGGGTCTTCATCGCGGTGAGGAATCGTGCTGCGTCGGCGCCGTCCACGACCCGGTGGTCATAGGACAGGGCGAGGTAGACCATCGAGCGGACCGCGATCGTCTCGCCGCCGTCGGGGTCGGCCACGACGACCGGTCGCTTCACGACCGCTCCGGTACCGAGGATTCCGACGTTGGGCTGGTTGATGATCGGGGTGTCGAAGAGGGCGCCCCGGCTGCCGGTGTTGGTCAGCGTGAAGGTCCCGCCCGACAGCTCGTCCGGCATGATCTTGTTGTTGCGCGTGCGATCGGCCAGGTCCGCGATCGCCCGGGCCAGCCCGGCGATGTTGAGGTCACCGGCGTTCTTGATGACCGGCACCAGCAGGCCACGCTCGGTGTCGACCGCGACGCCGAGGTTCTCCTGCCCGTGGTAGGTGATCTGGTCGCCCTCGACGCTGGAGTTGACCTGCGGGTACGCCTTGAGCGCCTCGACGGCGGCCAGCGCGAAGAACGGCAGGAAGCTGAGCTTGGTGCCCTCGCGTGCCTCGAAGTCACCCTTCGCCTTGGCCCGCAGCCGGGCTATCTTGGTGACGTCGACCTCGACCACGGTGGTCAGCTGGGCCGAGACCTGCAGCGACTCGACCATCCGCTTGGCGATGGTCTGACGCAGCCGCGACATCTTCTCGGTGGTGCCGCGCTTGGGCGACACGGGCGCCGGGGCCGAAGCCGCCGGCGCACTGCTCGCTGCGGGAGCCGACGTAGTGGGAGCGGATGCGGCTGGAGCCTGGGCCGGCTCCTGCGCCGCCTTGGCCGCGTCGAGGACGTCCTGCTTGCGGATGCGGCCGCCGACACCGGTGCCCTTGATCGAGCCGAGGTCGACGTTGTTCTCCGCCGCCAGCTTGCGCACCAGGGGAGTGACGTATGCCGACGCGTCAGCCGAGTCGCCGCCGCCGGCCGGAGCGGACGGGGCCTGGGCGGGAGCGGGTGCCTGAGCCGGAGCCTGAGCGGGCGCCGGTGCCTGGGCGGGTGCCGGAGTCTGCTGCTGGGATTGCTGCTGCTCGGGCTCGGACGTGGCCGGCTGGGGCTCCTGCTCGGTGGAGGGCGCCTCGGCCGGGGGAGCCTGCTGCTCCTGCTGCTCCTCCTGCTGCTCAGGGGCGTCCTGCTGCTGCTCCTGCTGTGCGGGAGCGGCGTCGGTGGAGGATCGCGAGTCGCCGCCGGAGCCGCCGATGATGGCCAGGTCGCCACCGACCGGAACGGTGTCGTCCTCCTGGACGAGGATCTTGGTGACGGTGCCGGCCACGGGTGAGGGGATCTCGGTGTCGACCTTGTCGGTCGAGACCTCGAGCAGCGGTTCGTCGACCTCGACCGTGTCACCCTCGGCCTTGAGCCAGCGGGTGACGGTGCCCTCGGTCACCGACTCACCGAGCGCGGGCATGGTCACGGTCTCACCACCGCCACCAGAGTCACCACCGGCCGAGTCGCCGCCGGAGGAACCGCTGTCACCGGAGGACTGCTGCCGCGCCTGCTCCGGCTCGGAGGTGGCCGGCTGGGGCTCCTGCTCGGTGGAGGGTGCCTCGGCGGCAGGGGCCTCCTGCTGCTCCTGCTGGTCCTGCTCTTGCTGGCCCTGCTCCTGCTGCTGGTCCTGCTGCTCGGCACCGCCGGTCTGGCCGCTGTCGCCGCCACCGTCGCTGCCGTCGCCGATCACGGCGAGGTCGGCGCCCACGGGCACGGTGTCGTCCTCGTTGGCGAGGATCTCCTGCAGCGTCCCGGCGACCGGCGACGGGATCTCGGTGTCGACCTTGTCGGTCGAGACCTCGAGGAGCGGCTCGTCGACCTCGACGGTGTCGCCGACGTTCTTGAGCCAGCGCGTCACGGTGCCTTCGGTGACCGACTCACCGAGGGCCGGCATGGTCACGCGTTCAGACATCTGATCGTTCTCCTCTGGTTTGTGTGAATTCAGTTGTGGGCGTGCAGCGGTTTGCCGGCCAGGGCCAGGTGGGCCTCGCCGAGGGACTCGTTCTGGGTGGGGTGCGCGTGGATGAGACCGGCGACGTCCTCGGGGAACGCCTCCCAGCCGACGATGAGCTGGGCCTCGCCCACCTGCTCACCCATCCGCGCGCCGACCATGTGGACCCCGACGACGGGCCCGTCCTTCTGGCGCACCAGCTTGACGAAGCCCTGGGTGCCGAGGATCTGGGACTTGCCGTTGCCGCCCAGGTTGTACTCGTAGGTCTCGACCTCGTCGAACTTCTCGCGGGCCTGTGCCTCGGTGAGGCCGACCGAGGCGATCTCGGGGTCGCAGTAGGTGACGCGGGGGATGCCGACGTCGTCGATCGGTGCCGGGTTCAGCCCGGCGATCTCCTCGGCCACGAAGATGCCGTGGGCGAACCCGCGGTGCGCGAGCTGGAGGCCGGGCACGATGTCGCCGACGGCATACACGCCGTCGACACCGGTGCGCAGCCGCTCGTCCGTGGGCACGAAGCCGCGGTCGACGCTCACTCCGGCCTCGGCATACCCGAGGCCCTCGGTGACCGGCCCGCGACCGACGGCGACGAGCAGCAGGTCGGCCTCGATCGTGTCGCCACCCTCGAGCGTCACCGTGACGGTGTCGCCGGACTGGGTGGCGCTCTCGAACCGCACGCCGGTGCGGAAGTTGATGCCGCGCTTGCGGAACGCGCGCTCGAGCGTCTTAGAGATGGCCTCGTCCTCGGCGGCGACGAGCCGGGGCAGGGCCTCGACGATGGTCACCTCGGAGCCGAACGACCTGAACACCGACGCGAACTCGACGCCGATGACGCCACCGCCGAGCACCACGACACGCGGCGGCACGAAGTCGAGCGTCATCGCCTGCTCGCTCGTCATGATGCGGCCGCCGATCTCCAGCCCGGGCAGCGACTTGGGCTGCGAACCGGTGGCGAGGACGACGTTGCGCCCGGTGATGCGGCGGCCGTCCACCTCGACGGTCTTCGCGTCGACCAACCGGCCGGCGCCCTCGACGAGCTCGATCTTGTGCGCCTTCGCCAGCCCCTGGAGCCCCTTGTAAAGCCGGGCGATGACGCCGTCCTTGTAGGCGTTGACGCCCGACATGTCGACCGACTCGAAGGTCGACTTCACGCCGAACTTCTCACCCTCGCGGGCGCTGTCGGCGACCTCGGCGGCGTGCAGCAGCGCCTTGGTCGGGATGCAGCCGACGTGCAGGCAGGTGCCGCCCAGCTTGCCCTTCTCGACCAGCGCGACGCGTAGCCCGAGCTCGGCGGCACGGAAGGCGCAGGCGTAGCCGCCGCTGCCCCCACCCAGGATCACCACGTCGTACGTGGACTCGGTGGTGGACTCGGCGTCTGCCGACATGCTCGCTCCCTCGCGTGATGGGCTGATCGACACCACGCATCTTGTCACTGATTGCGTGACGCGGCGCAAGCAGGTCGCGCAACGGACGACGGCGCGGCCCGGAGGCGTCTGGCCGATCTGCAGCCGGTGCGCAGCCGCGACCCGTATTCTTCCGCCATGGCGTGGTGGAGACGGGGGCGCGCGAAGGCCCCGCGTGGGCCGTCCGACGGGCCCAACATGGCGGTCGACAACCAGGCCGTGCGCCGGCACCTGACCGAGTTCGCCTCGTCCCGGCGCGGAGTCGAGGCCTACGTCGAGCCGCCCACCAACGTCACCGCGACGACCATCATCCTCATCGCCCACGACGGCGAGTGGACGCGGCGCGCGGCCGGGTCGCGACAGGGCGCCTTCGAGCTGGCGCGCAGCCTCGGCGTCCCGGTCTACGACGTCAACCAGACCGGCTACCCGAACCGCATGCGCGAATGGAACTCGCGCCAGCGGCGCAAGGACTGACTGCGCGTATTGCGGTGGTGCCCAGCCGCCGGTTTTGCGAGGGTGGACGCATCACCCCCGAACCACGAGGAGGCGCCATGGCCGGCAACGGCAAGTCCGGGAACACCGGGCCGAGCGAGGACGTCAAGCGCAAGTTCCGCGAGGCCTTGGAGAAGAAGCAGGCGCACGCCGGCCGCGACGTCTCCGACGACCACGAGCACGGCAAGGTCGACCACGCGTCGGACGCGGCGACCACCGCGACCCAGCAGATGTTCCGCCGCAAGAGCGGCTGAGGAGGAGATGACCGCGCCGTATGCCGCGTGGTCACCCATGCGAACGCCCACCGGCACGCAGCCGGTGGGCGTTCGTCGTCAGTGCGCGTGGGCACCCGCTGGCTCAGGCGGCATACCCCTCGATGAGGGACAGGAGCGTGCCGACGCCGAACCCGGTGCCGCCCTTGGGGGTGTAGCCCCAGGCGGAGCCCTCGTTGAACGACGGCCCGGCGATGTCGACGTGCGCCCACGGCGTGCCCTCGGTGACGAACTCGCGCAGGAACAGGCCGGCGGTGAGCATGCCGCCCCAGCGCTCGCCCTTGTGGGCGAGGTCGGCGGTCGCCGAGTCGAGCTGCGGACGCAGGTCCTCGGGCAGCGGCATCGGCCAGGCGGCCTCGCCGCTGGCGTCGGCGGCCGCGCGGACACGGTCACGGAAGGAGTCGTCGTTGGCCATGATGCCGGCGACGCGGGGGCCGAGCGCGACCATCTGGGCACCCGTGAGAGTGGCGATGTCGACGATGGCGTCGGGCTTCGCCTCACCCGCGAGGCAGATGCCGTCGCCGAGCACCATGCGGCCCTCGGCGTCGGTGTCGAGGATCTCGACGGTGGTGCCGTCGCGCATCGTGACGACGTCACTGGGGCGCTGAGCGCTGCCGCTCGGCATGTTCTCCGCGAGGCAGAGGTAGCCGGTGACGGCCACCGGCACCCCGAGCTCGGCAGCGGCGAAGACGGTCGCGGCGACTGCCGCGGCACCGGCCATGTCGGACTTCATGGTGAGCATCGAGGCCGGCGGCTTGATGCACAGGCCACCGGAGTCGAAGGTGATTCCCTTGCCCACCAAGGCGACCGAGCCCTTGGCCTTGGCGGGGCTCCACGACACCTGCACGATCCGCGGCGGGTTGACCGAGCCCTGGCCGACACCGACGATGCCGCCGAAACCGCCCTTGGCGAGGGCCTTCTCGTCGAGCACCTTGACGGTGACCTTGCCCTTGGCGCCGCTCGCGCGGTCCTTGACGGACTCGGCGAACGACTGCGGGAACAGCTTGTTCGGAGGGGTGTTGACCAGGTCGCGGGCGTAGGCCTTGGCGTCGGCGAGCACCTGCGCGCGGGTGGCCGCGGCCTTGGCGGCCTTGCCGCGCGCCTCGCTGGTCACCACGGTCACAGCGGTGACGCCGTCGGACTCGCCGGCCGTCGCCTTGGCGCCCTTCGCGCCACCCTTCGGGGCGGCATACCGGTAGGCGCCGAGCGCGGCACCCTCGGCGACGGCCGCGACCGACTCGACGTTCGACGCGGGGAGCGCGACAACGACCTTGCGGGCCTTCTTCAGCGACCGAACGGCGGCACCCGCGGCGCGACGCAGCACCTCGGGCTCGAAGCTGGTGGTGCGCCCGGTGCCGGTCCCGAGCCCGACGAGGACGACCCGGCCGGCGGCGATCCCGGGAACGTCGGCGACGGTGAGGGTCTCCTCGGCCTTGCCGGTCGCGTGGAGCGCCCCGAGCTGCTTGCCGAGGTGGGTGGCTGCCGACCGCGGCAGGCCGTGACCGGCCGCCAGACTGGCGTTCCCGTCGGACTCGACGGTGCCGAGGACCAGGGCGTCGCCCTTGATGTCGGCGGCGGGGCGGTCGGACACGTTGACGGTCGTCACGAGACCTTCTTTCGTGGGGTGTTCGGTGGGGGTGTGCAGGGTCGATGGCAGGATAGCCACGGTAGCGTTCGCGCCATGAGCGACGAGGCCCTCAAGACGTCCCCCCTGCACGACCGGCACGTGGCGCTCGGCGCCAAGCTGGCCGACTTCGGCGGGTGGTCGATGCCCATTGAGTACCCCGGCGGCGGGGTCGTGCGCGAGCACACCGCGGTGCGCACCTCGGTCGGGGTCTTCGACGTCTCCCACCTCGGCAAGGCGCGGGTGAGCGGACCGGGCGCACGCGACTTCGTCAACGCGACCCTCGCCAACGACCTCGGTCGCATCCACGAGGGCAAGGCGCAGTACACGTTGTGCTGCAACGAAACTGGCGGCGTCGTCGACGACCTCATCGCCTACCTGCGCAGCGACGACGACGTGTTCCTCATCCCCAACGCCGCCAACACGGCCGAGGTGGTGCGGCTCCTGTCGGAGGCCGCCCCCGACGGCATCACGGTGGAGAACCTGCACGACCGCTACGGCGTCATCGCCGTCCAGGGCACGAAGAGCGACGAGGTCCTCGAGTCGCTCGGGCTGCCGTCGGGGCACGAGTACATGTCGTTCGTCGAGACGCAGTGGAACGGCCACCCCGTCATCGTGTGCCGCACCGGTTACACGGGGGAGCGCGGCTACGAGCTCGTGCCCGCGTGGGAGGTCGCCGGCGACCTGTGGGACGCACTGATGACAGCGGTCGAGCCGTATGCCGGCCTGCCGTGCGGGCTGGGCGCGCGCGACACCCTGCGCACCGAGATGGGCTATGCCCTGCACGGCCACGAGCTCACGCCCGAGATCACCCCGGTGCAGGCACGCGTCGGCTGGGCGGTCGGGTGGAAGAAGGACGCCTTCTGGGGCAAGGACGCGCTGGTCGCGGAGAAGGAAGCCGGCCCCGCGCGTGTGGCGTGGGGACTGCTCGCGACCGGGCGCGGCATACCTCGCGCCGGAAACCCCGTGAAGCGCGACGGTGAGCTGGTCGGCGAGGTCACCTCGGGGACGTTCAGCCCGACCCTCAAGAACGGGATCGCGTTGGCGCTGCTGGCTCCCGACGTCGCCGCCGGCGACGAGCTCGTCGTCGACGTCCGCGGACGTGAGGTGCCCGTGACGGTGACCAAGCCGCCCTTCGTCGAGGTCGACGTCCGGGAGTCGTGAGGTCGTGAGGTCGTGAGCGTGCGGCGCCACGACGCTGTCGGTGGGGCCGCGTAGCGTCGCCTGCATGCGATATGGCTTCGTGGTGCCGTATGCCGACGCGCGCGAGTTCGCCGAGCTCGCCGCCCTGGGGGAGGAGCACGGCTGGGACGGCGTGTTCACCTGGGAGTCGCTCTACGGCGAGCACGCGTGGGTGTCGATGGCCGCCGCGGCGATGCTCACCTCACGGATCCGGCTCGGCACGCTGCTGACGCCCGCGTCCCGGCACCGCCCATGGGACCTCGCCTCGATGGTGAGCACCGTCGACCGGCTCAGTGGTGGGCGCGTGACCATGGCCGTCGGGTTGGGCGCCCTGCACTCGGGGTGGACCCGGTTCGAGGCCGACGAGGGTCGACGCGCCCGTGCCGAGAAGCTCGACGAGGGGTTAGCGGTGATGGCTGGGCTCTTCGGCGAGCCGGAGACACCGTTCACCTTCGACGGCAGGCACTGGCAGGTCGGGCCGGTGGATGGCGGCGCACCGGTCGACGGCGGACCGCCCGGCCCGCCGCCACCGGTCCAGCGCCCGCACCCACCCGTCTGGGTCGTGGGCGCGTGGCTCAAGGGCAAGGCGCGCCAGCCGTCGCTCGCGCGGGCGGCCAGGTGGGACGGTCTACTGGCCTCGGTCGTGGATCCCACGCGGGACGGACCGGGTTCGGGGTACGACCTGAACTCCTACGCCGAGATCACCTCGATCGTGCGCGGGATGCGCGAGGACGCCGGGCTGCCGTGGGACGGGTACGACTGCGTGGTCGAGGCGGACAGCAGCGGCGAGTTCGTGCAGCTCGAGGGCACGCCCGCCGACTGGGCCGACGCCGGCGCCACGTGGTGGGTCGAGTCGTGGTGGTCGCTGCCGATGGACGCCTCGGGTCAGGCCGAGCTGCGCCGCCGCGTGCAAGCGGGTCCACCGGGCTGACCCACGTTCAGGTGGCACACAGAAAGGACTCAGGTCCTTCGCCCAGACTTGGGGCATGACTGCGCTGGCAGCCACTGACCCCCAGCTGACCGGACTGACCGGGTTCTTCGCGGACTTCATCGACACGGTCGGCGAGGTCGGGGTGGGGGTGCTCACCCTGCTCGAGACCCTCGTGCCACCCGTGCCGAGCGAGGTCGTGCTCCCACTCGCCGGATTCCTCGCCCACCAGGGACGCCTGTCGCTGCTGTGGGTCGTCGTGCTGGCGACCGCCGGTTCGCTCATCGGCGCCTGGGTCTTCTACGCGCTCGGGGCGCGGCTCGGGCTCGAGCGGGCCCTGACCCTGGTGTCGAAGGTGCCGCTCGTGGACCGCGCGGACCTCGACAAGGCGTCGGACTGGTTCCACCGCCACGGGCGCAGCTCGGTGTTCTTCGGCCGGTTCGTGCCGGGCGTCCGCAGCCTCATCTCGCTGCCTGCGGGTGCCCAGCGGATGCCCCTGCTCCCGTTCAGCCTCGCGACGGCCGCGGGCAGCGCCATCTGGAACGCCGCCCTCGTCGGCGCCGGGTACGCCCTCGGCACCCAGTGGGAGAAGGTGGGCAGCTACGTGGGCACCGCGAGCAACATCCTGCTCGCCGGTCTCGGCGTGCTGCTCATCGCCGTTGTCGTGCGTCGCGCGGTGCAGCGCGCCCGCCGCCCGGTCGACGAGGTCGAGCACTCGCGGGACGAGGTCACCAGCGCGCGCTGAGGTCAGTGGTCGAGCGCGGCGAGGACCTCGCCGGTCGTGAGGTATGCCGCGGGGTGCACGACCTTGGCCACCTGCGGGGCGAAGGCGGGGGAGTCGGCCAGCACCTGCCAGGCCGGTCCGTCGCTCACGACCTCGCCCTCCGCCAGCACCACGACCCGGGTGGCCAGGTCGGCGGCGAGCTCGACGTCGTGGGTGGCGACGACGACCGCGTGCCCTGCCTGCGCCAGACCTCGGACCACGTCGGCGAGCACGGCCTTCGCGTCGTAGTCGAGCCCGCGGGTTGGTTCGTCGAGCAGGATGACCGCAGGGGTGGGCGTGCTGTCCGAGTTGTCGAGGGCGGGCGAGAGGCGGGTCGCGAGGGCGAGCGACATCCGTTGTCCCTGAGAGAGATTCGTCAGCGGCTGGGTGGGCGCAACCGTGCCGGCTAGTCGCGTGAACAGGTTCGCAGCTGCCGCAGCGGCACTCGGTGAGCCGCTCGCGGCGAGCTGGTCGCCGACGGTGTGCGCAGCGAGGACCGCGGCCGGGTCCTGTGGCGCGAGCAGCACCGGTGCGCCGTTCGTGACGCGGCCGTGGGTCGCCGACAGCGTTCCGGCCAGCGCGCCGAGCAGGGTGGACTTGCCGGAGCCGTTGCGCCCCATGAGGGCGACGACCTCACCGGCCCGCAGCTCGAGGTCGACACCGCGCAGGGCCACGACGTCCCCGCGCAGGACGCCGAGGTGACGGGTCGTGGCGCTGGGAGGCGCGAGGGTGGCGCGACCGGCGGCGACGTGACCCGGTGCTGGGACCGCGGCGAGCTGAGAGCGGAGGTCGGCGCCGGCACGACGGGCCTGACGGACGGACAGTGGCAGGGGCGACCACCCCAGCGCGCGACCAAGGTCCACGAGGGGCGGTCGCACCGGTGAGTCGGCCATCGCCGTCGCAGGGTCGCGTGGGCCCACCACGCGCCGGTCCGCAACGACCAGCACCGCGTCGGCGTGGTGCACCACGCGTTCGAGCCGGTGCTCGGCCACGAGCAGCGTGGTGCCGACGTCGTGGGCCAGGCGGTGCAGGCTGGCGAGCACCTCCTCTGCGGCGACCGGGTCCAGGGCCGAGGTCGGCTCGTCCAGCACCAGCACCCGCGGACCGGGCGCGAGCGCGGCAGCGATGGCGACCCGCTGCTGCTGCCCCCCGGACAGCGTCGACACGTGCCTGTCGCGCAGGGCGGCGAGGTCGAACAGGTCGAGCAGCTCCTCCAGGCGCCGACCCGACGCGCCGATCGCGGACTCCACCGTCCCACCCGTCACGGCCTGCAGCGGGTCCTGCGGCACGAAACCCGCACCGGGGACCTGGTCCCGGACGGCGCGCAGCAGTGTCGACTTGCCCGCGCCGGTGCGACCCACCACCAGCACGAACTCGCCCTCGGGCACCGCGAAGGTGACGTCGACGAGGACCGGCTGCCCGGCATACCCCGCCTGGAGCCCGTCGACCGCGATCACGATGGCGACTCTAGGCTGCACCCATGAGCGAGGCATGGACCTGGACGTATCTCGACGCCGATGGCAAGCAGCTGGAGGGCGAGGCGCTGACGACGACGGCGTTCCCGTCACAGTCCGACGCCGAGAACTGGTTCGGCGAGGCGTGGCACGAGCTGGCCGACGCCGGGGTCGACGCCGTGGTGCTGCACCGCGAGGGTGAGGTCGTCTACGGGCCGATGAGCCTGCGGGCGGCCGAGTAGCAGCCCACTGGTTACGACGGGTACTGACCCCGGTCGACCTGCGGCTTGGGCATACGGGCGCGGCGGATCTGGAAACCGCGCATCACGGCATACATGGCCAGGCCGCGTCCGACCTTGTCCTCGCCGAACTTGGTGACGAGCTGGCGCTTGAGCTTGCGCCACATGAGGAAACCGTCGAGCGCGGCGACCGCGATGAGGCCGTAGACGCCGATCGAGACGATGGCGAAGACGATCGGCTTCTGGATGAACGACAGCGCCAGCACGACCAGCATGACCGGCAGCAGGAACTCGCCCACGCTCCAGCGGGCGTCGACGAAGTCGCGGATGTAGCGCCGGACCGGGCCCTTGTCGCGCGGCGGGAGACCCGCGTCGTCGCCGGTGACCATCGCCTGCCGCTGCTTGAGCGAGGCCTCGCGGCGGGCCTGCCGCTCGCGCTCGCGCGCCGCCTTGCGGTCGGTCTCGACCAGGGGGCGCTTGCGCGCGGCCTCCTGGTCCTTGCGCTTGGGAGTGGGCCGGTTCTTGGCACCCTCGCGCTGGGGGCGCGCGACCGTCTCGGCCTGCTCCTCATTGATGGTCTTGCTGCGTCCGAACACGACCCAAGGGTATGCCGTGGGGACGCCACGGCCCGAATCCGCGCACCCACTAGGGTCGGCTGCGTGACCGACGACGTGCTCACCCCTGACCAGATCACCGCGCTCCGCAGCACCGTGGCCGGCCTCATGCCGCAGGTGCGCCAGGACCTCGAAGCCCTCACCCGCATCCCCAGCGTCAGCCTCGACGCCTTCGACCAGGCCCAGGTCGACCGCAGCGCCGAGGCGACCGCCGAGCTGCTGCGCGCGGAGGGGCTCGACGTGGAGATCGTCCGCGAGGGCGGCCGCCCCGCGGTGATCGGCCACATCGACGGGCCGCAGGGCGCCCCGACCGTCCTGCTCTACGCGCACCACGACGTGCAGCCGCCGGGTGACGACGCCGACTGGGACAGCCCGCCGTTCGAGCCGACCGAGCGCGACGGCCGGCTCTACGGCCGTGGCGCCGCCGACGACAAGGCCGGCGTCATGGCCCACGTCGCCGCGCTGCGGGCCCACTCGGGCAACCTGCCCGTCGGGGTGACGATCTTCGTCGAGGGCGAGGAGGAGATCGGCTCCGACTCGCTGCCGACGATCCTCGACAAGCACGGCGAGAAGCTGCGCGCCGACGCGATCGTCCTCGCCGACTCGACCAACTGGGCCATCGGCGAGCCCGCCCTCACCACCACCCTGCGCGGCCTCATCCGCGTGGTCATCACGGTGACGACGCTCGACCACGGCATCCACTCCGGCATGTTCGGTGGGGCCGTCCCGGACGCGCTCATGCCACTCATCCGCATCCTGGCCTCGTTCCACGACGACGCGGGTGACGTTGCGGTGGAAGGACTTTCGGCAGGGACTGCGAGCCAGCTGGACTTCGACGAGGCGCGGTTGCGCGAGGAGTCGGGGCTGCTCGACGGCGTCGAGACCGTCGGCACCGGGTCACTGCTGGACCGCATCTGGGCCAAGCCGACCGCGACCGTCATCGGCATCGACGCCCCGTCGGTCGCCAAGTCGTCGAACACCCTGGTGCCCACGGCCAGCGCCAAGGTGTCGATCCGCCTCGCCGCCGACGAGGACCCCCTGGAGGCGTATGCCGCGGTGCGGCGTCACGTGGAGAAGCACACGCCGTGGGGTGCGAAGGTCGAGGTCACCTTGGACGACCAGGGGTCCGGCTTCGCGGCCAACGCGGACGGGCCGGTCTACGACCAGGCGCGGGCGGCCTTCGCCGACGCGTGGGGCGTGCAGCCGGTGGACATCGGTGTCGGTGGCTCCATCCCGTTCGTCGCCGCCTTCGCCGAGAAGTTCCCGGACGCGGGCATCCTCGTGACCGGGGTCGAGGACCCCGACACGCGCGCTCACGGCGCGAACGAGTCGCTCCACCTCGAGGAGTTCGAGAAGGTCTGCGTGGCCGAGGCCGTGCTGCTGGCTCGGCTCGGTGCGCTCAAGGGCTGAGGCGGGCCAGCCATGACCGACTTCCCTTCGCTGCCAACGGATTTCGTGTTCGGGGCGTCGTCGGCGTCGTACCAGATCGAGGGTGCGGTCGACGAGGACGGGCGTGGTCGCTCGGTGTGGGACACGTTCTGTGACGTCCCCGGCAAGGTCGCGAACGGTGACACCGGCGCGGTCGCCTGCGACCACTACCACCGGTATGCCCAGGACGTCGGCCTGCTGCGTGACCTCGGGGTCGACAGCTACCGGTTCTCGATCGCGTGGCCGCGCATCCTGCCCGCCGGCACGGGTGAGGTGAACCAGGCTGGGCTCGACTTCTACGACCGCCTGGTCGACGAGCTGCTGGCGGCCGGGATCGCGCCAGCCGCAACGCTTTTCCACTGGGACACCCCGCAGGCGTTGGAGGATGCCGGGGGCTGGACGGGACGCGACATCGCCGAGCACTTCGCGGCATACGCCTCCGTCGTCGGTGAACGCCTCGGTGACCGGGTCGCCCGGTGGATGACCCTCAACGAGCCCAACGTCGTGACGATGCTCGGCTACGCGCTCGACGTCCACGCGCCCGGTCGCGGGCTCGGCTACGAAGCCCTGCCGGTCGCCCACCACCTGCTGCTCGGGCACGGTCTGGCCGTCCAGGCGCTGCGCTCCGCGGGCGCGCACGAGATCGGGATCGCGAGCAACCACGCGCCGGTGTGGCCCGCGTCGGACAGCGACGCCGACCGCGAGGCCGCGCAGGTCTACGACAACCTGTGGAACTGGACGTTTGCCGACCCGGTGCTGCTCGGGCGGTACCCGGTGGAGGGCATGGAGCAGGGCTTTCCCACGTACCGCGACGGCGACCTCGAGACGATCCACCAGCCGCTGGACTGGTTCGGCGTCAACTACTACAACCCCGCCAGCATCGGCGCCCCCGGGGCGGGGTCGGCGACCGAGGAGCTCGGCGGGGTCGAGGTGCCCGCGGGGCTGCCGTTCGAGAACCGGCCGCTGGCGGGCTACGAGCGCACCGACTTCAACTGGCCGATCGTGCCGGAGGCCCTCGCCGAGCTGGTGCGGACGCTGCGCGGCCGGTATGCCGCGGCGTTGCCGCCGGTGTACGTGACCGAGAGCGGGTGCAGCTACCACGACGCCGACCCCGTCGACGGACGCGTCGCCGACCCGAAGCGGATCGCCTACCACGACGCGCACCTGCGGGCGCTCGCCGGCGAGATCGCGGACGGAGCCGACGTGCGCGGCTACTTCGCCTGGTCGGCGACCGACAACTTCGAGTGGGCCGAGGGCTACAAGGAGCGGTTCGGGCTGGTGCACGTCGACTACGAGACCCTCGTGCGCACCCCCAAGGACTCCTACCACTGGTACCGCGACCTCATCGCCCACACCCGCGCGAGGGGCTGAACCGGCGGGTAGGTTCGGAGGCATGGCGCAGCAGACCTACGTCGAGAAGTCCTTCGAACGAGACACCAACTACATCACCGACCGGATCGTCGCGGACCCGCAGGACGGACCCGACGGCGACGGTGCCCGCCAGTGGCCGGTCGAGGCGGGTCGCTACCGCCTCGTGGCGGCGCGTGCGTGCCCGTGGGCGAACCGCACCCTCATCGTGCGACGGCTGCTCGGGCTCGAGGACGCGATCTCGCTCGGGCTCTGCGGGCCGACCCACGACCAGGACAGCTGGACGTTCGACCTCGACCCCGGCGGCATCGACCCGGTGCTCGGCATCCCGCGGCTCAAGGACGCATACGAGAAGCGGTTCCCGGGGTACCCGCGCGGGATCACCGTGCCGGCGATCGTCGAGGAGACCAGCGGTGAGGTGGTCACGAACGACTTCGCCCAGATCACCCTCGACTTCTCCACGCAGTGGACTGCGTTTCACCGCGAGGGTGCGCCCGACCTCTACCCGGAGGCGTTGCGCGACGAGATGACCGAGGTGATGGACCGGGTCTACCGCGAGGTCAACAACGGTGTGTACCGCTGCGGGTTCGCCGGTGAGCAGGAGTCCTACGACGCGGCATACCGCCGGCTGTGGGACGCGCTCAACTGGCTCGAGGAGCGGCTGGCGACCAGGCGTTTCCTCATGGGCGACACCATCACCGAGGCGGACGTGCGGCTCTTCACCACCTTGGCGCGGTTCGACCCGGTCTACCACGGGCACTTCAAGTGCAACCGGTCCAAGCTGACCGAGCTGCCGGTGCTGTGGGCGTATGCGCGGGACCTGTTCCAGACGCCGGGGTTCGGAGACACCACGGACTTCGTGCAGATCAAACAGCACTACTACGTCGTGCACCGCGACATCAACCCGACGGGGATCGTGCCGCTCGGCCCCGACCTGTCCGGCTGGCTGACCCCCCACGGTCGGGAGGAGCTGGGCGGTCGGCCGTTCGGTGACGGCACAGCACCCGGGCCGCCGCCGGCGGCCGAGGTCGTTCCCGAGGGTCACGGGGCATGAGCACCCTGCGCGAGCACGACCTCGTCGTCTTCGGGGCGACCGGTTTCGTGGGCAAGCTGCTCGCGGGTTACCTCGCCGAACACGCACCCGCCGGGGCGCGGATCGCGTTGGCCGGGCGGTCGCGGGAGCGGCTCGAGGCCGTGCGTGCGGGGCTCCCGGGTGCGGCGCGGGAGTGGCCGGTGCTGGTGGCGGATGCGGCGGACGCGAAGGCCTTGGCGGACCTGGCGGCCTCGACGACCGCCGTCGTGACGACCGTCGGGCCCTACCTCAAGTACGGACTGCCGCTGGCCCGGGCGTGCGCCGAGGCAGGGACCCACTACGCAGACCTCACCGGCGAGGTGCTGTTCGTGCGCCGGCTCGCCGACGAGCTGCACCGGACGGCGCTGGCGAGTGGCGCGCGCATCGTCAACGCGTGTGGCTACGACTCGATCCCGTCCGACCTGGGCGTCCTCCTGCTGCACGAGCGGGCGGAGGCCGACGGTGCCGGCGACCTGGGCGACACGACCCTGCTGGCCCGGATGAAGGGCGGCTTCTCCGGTGGCACGATCGACTCGTCGCGCACACAGGTCGACGCCGTGATGGCCGACCGTTCGCTCATGAAGGTCGTCCTCGACCCGTATGCCGTGAGTCCCGACCGTGCGTCCGAACCCGACCTCGGGTCGGAGAGGGACAACCGGTCGGTGTTCGTGGACGCGGACACCGGTCAGTGGGTGGGACCGTTCGTCATGGCCGCCTTCAACACGCGAATCGTGAGACGTAGCAACGCACTTGCCGGCCACGCGTATGGGCGACGGTTCCGCTACCGGGAGCTCGCGGCATACGGTCGCGGGGTGAAGGGGCGGCTGCGGGCGCTCGCGATGACCGCGGCGCTGGGTGCGGCCATGGCAGGCATGGCGAACGAGCGGACGCGTCCGGTCATCGACCGGTTCGCGCCGAAGCCGGGGGAGGGGCCGAGCGAGGAGGCGCGGGCTGCCGGGTGGTTCCAGATGAAGATCCGGACGACCACCTCGTCGGGGCGGCGCTATCTGTCGACCGTGGCCGGACAGGGTGACCCCGGGTATGCCGCGACGGCCGTGATGCTGGGAGAGTCGGCTCTTGCGTTGGCACTGGACGGGGAGCGGCTCCCGGCGGTCGCAGGTGTGCTGACGCCCGCAACCGCCATGGGTGACGTGCTCGTCGAACGCTTGCGCGCCGCGGGGCTGACGCTCGCGGTGGAGGAGCTGACCGCCTGAACGGTGTGGGCTGGCTGACGCGTCCCGCCGCCGCGCCAGCCAGCCCAATCCGGCCAATCTGCTTTCGAACGCCCTTCAGGACAACGGGATTCGCATGACCCGTCCACCGCCGGGGCAGACCGCGCAGGTGGACACGTAGGCCGAGCTGCCCGAGATCGCGACGCCGTAGGGGGCAGGCAGCGGGCCGGCGACCGCCGTGTGCGAGCTGGCGCCGGGGGTGATCCGCAGCAGTGACCCCATCGGCAGCCCCTCGGAGGCGAGCAGACCACCGTCGGCGATCTGGACGGCATACAGGTGGCCGCTGGGTGACCACGCGAGCGAGGTGACGTTGGTCAGCCCACTGGCGTAGACGGTCGGTGCGTGCCCGGGAACGACTCGGTAGATCTTCGCCAGGCCCGGCTCGAAGGGGAACCCGGTGAGCTGGCTGACGTACCAGGCGCCGTCGGGCCCCTTGGCTGCTGCGGTCGGCACGGCCTGGGCGGGCATCTTGGTCCCGGGTGGCAGGCCGAGGAACGGTGGTGCGGTGGCGAGCTGGTCGTCGAACACGGCCACAGTGGATGACTTGCCCAGCCGGTCGGTGCGGACCACCGTGTTGCCGCCGGCGTCCGCGATCATGAATCCGTTGCCGTCCTTGGCGATCGAGACTGGGTTGCTGTCCGGGTCGTGGATGGGGTTGGTGCGCGCCTCGAAGGCGCCGAGGTCGGACAGCGTCTTGCTGCTGTTGCCCGGGCCGACGAGCTGGAGGGTGGCGAGCTTGCGGCCGGCGGCGGGGAGGGTGTCGCGCAGGCCGGGGTTGGCGCCGAGGCCGATGAGGACCAGGGCCTGGCCGCTGCCGACCGGTTCGACGTCGCTGGGGCCGATGGCGCCGGATCCGTCTGGTGCCGCCATCGACGGGAGCCCGGTGACGATGCGGTGCTGGGTGCCGTGTCGTGGTGCGACCGTCACGGCGCCGGTGGTGCCGAAGCAGGACTCTCCCTCGGGACCCGCGTGGCACGGGCCGGCGCCGCCGCGGCCGGCTTCGGCGACGTAGACGTCACCGGAGGCGGTGACGGCGAGCTGGCGCGGGTTGTCGAGTCCGGAGGCGACGACGGTCGGTCCGGAGGCGGCGTTAAGGGCCGTTGCGGCTGAGGCGGGGAGGGCCGCGAGGGCGGTGAGTGCAGCCGTGGCGCCCAGAGCGAGGGCGGCGCGGGATGGTCGACGGGTGTGGCTGGTTCTGCGGCGTAGTGGGTTGGCTGGCATGACCCCTCCGAGCGTGCGTGATGAGATGTCCCTGCAACCAGCAGTCAGTGTCCTCGCTCGTCGTGGGGTTGTGAATCGGCCAAGAGGCGTAGGCGAAATCCGTTGTGTCCGTGAGTGATTCGTGCCGGATTGGCAGTGATCACCCGGTATGTCGCATAGCTGGTTTCTTGGGGGCGTGGTCAGAAGGGCGGCGGCGGGTAGTCGTCTGCTTGGTGCCGGCCGTCGTGGGTGGTTACCTGCTTGCTGGGCTTGGTGTCGGGGAAGTGGCATGGGCGGCTGCGCCGCTGGGCGGTGAGGTGCGGGTTGCCGGTGTGGAAGTCACAGCCGGGGCTGCGGGGTGGTCTCGGGGTTGGTCCGAACGAAATGCGCGCGGCGGGGGTGCCGGTGTCGGCGTAGAACCTGTCGATCAGGTACTCGAAGTTGTCCTCGAGCGCGGAGGGGAGCTCGACCGGGCGGTCTGTTGCAGCGCCGGTGTCGTCAGCGAGGGGTCGGCCGGTGGGGTCGAGCCAGGGTTCGGGGTCGGGGTCCAGGTGGTTGACCGGGTGGGTGGTTCGGGTGCGGCCGGTGGGGTCGGTCCATTCGACGACGGCGCCGGGGAGCATGCGTACGGACCAGCGGCGGAGTTGTTTGGTGCGGTGGTGTCGTCGGCACAGGCAGATCAGGTTGCTCACCCGGGTCAGGGTGGACCCTTCACGCCAGGGGGTGACGTGGTCGAGGTCGCAGAACGTGGCGGCGACGGTGCAGCCGGGGAACCGGCAGTGTCCGTCCCTGGCTTTGACGGTGCGGATCATGGCTTCGGTGGGCCGGTACCCGATCACGACCGGTTCCGGGACCGCGCACCGCCGCACGACCGCGGCGGCGAAGGCTCCGCCGACGCGACCCGCGTAGCTTGCATCGTTCGCGTCACTCGAGTCGTTGGCCTTCTGCGCGTCAGCCAGGCCCGCGTTTCCAGTCGAGCCCACGTTGCCCGTCGAGCCCGCGTTCTCGGCATTGCCTGTCATCCCTGAGGTGCCCGGGACCCCGGTGAGCCCGGCCATGTCCGCCGTTCCTGTCGAGCTCGCGTTTCCGTTGCGGCTGGTGGCTGCCCTTGCGGTGGCGTGGTCGCTGCCACGGGTCTTGTCCTGACCGGTGGGGGTGATGGTCCAGCTGCTGACCGGGGTGGAGGTGTAGGCGCCGGTCGACTCGTCGCAGGGCAGGATGTCGATCCGCACCCGCCGAGGAGCCAGCGCCGGCAAGGCCACCGGTCGACCATCTGCGGTCGCGGGTGCACTCGGGTCGGCGGCACGCAGCTTCTTCCTCTTGCGGCCTTTGCCCTTGACCTCGACCTTGCCCTTGACCTCGACTTCGCCTTCGCTGTCGGTGGTGTGGTTGCCGATGGTGTTGCCTGGGCTGCCCTGCCCGTCGATGTTCCGGTCGTCGGGGATTGTCCGTATTGGGAGTCCTACGGGTATGGGGGGCCTGCTGCCGGTGCAGGCGTGGCCGATTCCGGTGTCGCGCAGCACTTGACGCACCCACGCGTCGAGGTCGGCCGTGTTGACCGCCGTGGGTGGCGCCCCGGTTTCGACGGCTGACTCATCGGCACGGCCAACGCGCTCGAACTGTGCCGCGGTCGGGGTGACTGTGTCGCCCTTGGAGCCACCGGTGCCGAGGTCAGCCAGACCGGCAAGAGCTGCGCTGGATGCGTCGCCGGCACCGGTCACTGGGATGCTCGCGCCCGCCATGGCGTTCTGCCGGTCGTTGGTCTGGTGCTGTGGCTTCGGCGTGGTCAGGCCCTCCAGTGAGCCATGAAGGCGGGACTCGGGCACGGCGACTTGGATGACGTACTCGGCGCGGGCGTTGCCGTCGATGAACGCGAGCATCGCGTCCGCCCGGGCCTGCTCGATGCACGTGTTGTGTCCGGCGCGCACGTACTCGCGGGCGAGGGAGTCGATCGCGGACCACGCCTTCTGCGACTGCTCTGCCGGCAACGACGCGACCCAGGTGTCGACCCCAGGCCCGTCACCAGGCCAGCGCTGCAGCGACCGCTCCTTACGCGCTTGGACGGCCTTCTGCCGCAGGAACTCCGCAGCCACCTGCCCCAGGACGCGGCGCACGCGTTGCCGCAACCGGCCACCGGTCTCCTTGCCGAGGTAGGGCTCGACTTTGACCAGCACCGCCTCGACGGCATCGGCGGGTGCATCGCGCAGTTCAGTGACGATGATTCCAGCCCGGTAGGCATCGATCCGCCCCTGCCCCATCGCTTCCAGCACCACCGGGTACCGCGCGGCCAGGTCCGCCGCCTGCGTGACCTTGGTGTCGGCGCCCAGGGCGGTCAGGCCCAGCTCGTCACTGACCAACCCGGGCGTGTCCATGCGATGGTGTTCGTACCCGCGGAACTGCTCGACCACCTCACCGGTACCCGGGTCGACGACGTCCTCGATCGCGGACACGTTCGCGATCGCCAGGGTCTGCACGGCTTGCGCGGTGCTGATCAGGCGCTGCATGTCGCCGACCAGCTGGACGAAGTCATCGATCGACGCACGCCGTGGAGCATCCGCCAGACGGGCAGCGTCAGCGCTCACCGTCCGCAACAGCTCCACGATATCGATCATGTGTTCGATTGTACTTGAACCCACCCACACCGACAAGACTTGTCCACACCGAATCCTGTTTGTTTCCAAGAGAGTTCGTTCACAAGCGCCAGGTGGTCCTGAAGCGGAAGTGACTGGCGCATCGCGCCGTCGGCAAAGGGTGGTCCAGACCGACGAGGCGGCAGATCGTGCACGGGTCGCGACGTCGCTCACGGCCACACCAAAGCGACCACATCAAGGCGACGAGGCCCGCGACGACTCCCCAACCGAAGGCCCCGTGTGCCAAGCGATCGCACGAGCGGCCCGTCGACGAAACCGACCCCAAGACCTAGCCATTCGTCCCAGCGACTTTTGCCTGGCCGATGACAAGGCGACAAATCCGGGCAGACCCCCCGGATAGTCCGTCCAAAGCGCTTGTGTGCCAAGCGGTCGCACGAGCAGCAGACAGCGAGGCCGGCCCACGACCAAGCCCTTCATCCGAGCGTCCCGCGTCATGCCCGAGCGTCAAGGCGACGCAATCGCGACACCGCTCCACGACAGCCCGCCCGTCCAAAGCGCCTGTCTCCCCACCGATCGCGAAGGCGACGGACCCAGGGAGCCATCAAGACCGCCTCGGGCGTCGCCAGCGTCTGACAACCAGCCCGAACGAGCCCGAACGAGCCCGTACGCGAACGGCAAGTCGCGAGCAAAACCAAGCCCCGCGGCATACCGATGTCCCACGACGGCACGCCGCGCGGGCTCAGTCCTTGTGCGTCTCCCCGGGCAGAGCCAACATCTGGTCGAGCGCGACCCGCGCGTACCGCGCGACCTCGTCGTCGACCCGGATCGGATTGACGACGCGCCCCTCGACGAGGGACTCGAGTGCCCAGACGAGGTGGGGGAGGTCGATGCGGTTCATGGTGGAGCAGTAGCAGACGTTCTTCTCCAGGAAGGCGATCGACTGCTCGGGGAACTGCGCCGCGAGCCGCTTGACGAGGTTGAGCTCGGTGCCGACGACCCACTTGGTGCCGGCCGGCGCGGCGGCGATGGTCTTGATGATCTTCTCGGTCGACCCCACCTCGTCGGCCACCTCGACGACCTCATGCCGGCACTCCGGGTGGACGATGACCTTGACGTCGGGGATCTCGCGGCGGGCCTGCTCGACTGCTTCGAGGGTGAACCGCCCGTGCACGGAGCAGTGCCCGCGCCACAGCAGCATGGTCGCCGATTCGAGCTCCTCGGGGGTGAGCCCACCGTTCGGCCTGTGCGGGTCCCAGACGACGCAATCCTCAAGCGCCCCACCGAGATCGCGCACGTAGGTGTTGCGTCCGAGATGCTGGTCGGGCAGGAACAGCACCTTGCCGCCATCACCTGCCTGGTCCAGTGCCCAGGTGAGGGCGGTCTTGGCGTTGGACGACGTGCAGATGGTCCCGCCGTGCCGCCCGGTGAACGCCTTGATCGCCGCCGAGGAGTTCATGTACGTCACTGGCACGGTGCGCTCGGCGACGCCCGCCGCGACGAGGTCCTCCCACGCGTCCTCGACCTGCGCGATCGCGGCCATGTCGGCCATCGAGCACCCGGCCGCGAGGTCCGGCAGCACCACCGTCTGCGAGTCGCTGGTGAGGATGTCCGCCGACTCCGCCATGAAGTGCACGCCGCAGAACACGATGTACGGCGCGTCGGGCCGGGCGGCTGCATCCTTGGCGAGCTTGAACGAGTCCCCGGTGACGTCGGCGAACTCGATGACTTCGTCGCGCTGGTAGTGGTGACCGAGCACGAACACCTTGTCGCCCAACGCCTCCTTGGCCGCACGGGCTCGCGCGACGAGGTCCGGGTCTGAGGGTGCCGGCAGGTCGCCCGGACACTCCACGCCGCGCTCGGTGCGCAGGTCGGTCCCCTGGCCGAGGACCAGCAGGGGCAGCGGGGCGTTGCGCGGACTGTCCGTCGTGGTGCTCACGTGCCGATCGTATGCCGTGGGCTCGGGCAGGTGCCTCACAGGCAACTCGCAGCCCGCTCCCGGCCCGCTCGGAGCAGGCACTCGGACACTGGCCCCATGAGCAGGACCGGTAGCACCGGCGACCTGGCGAACCGCCCATCGCGCCTGTGGATGTCCGGCCAGTGGTCGGCAGGCGGGCGATGATGTCGCTGACCGGCGCCGCGCTGCCGGTGGTGCTGGCGGTGGTCGCTCTGGGGCTGTTCGTGTTCCTGGCGGCGGGAATCCCGTGGGTGCGCAGCCGGTGGGCGGCCATTGCGGCGAGGGGCACGGGCCTCGTGGTTCTCAACCTAGTCGTCGTCGGCCTGGTCGGCACCCTGGTCAACGACCATTTCGACTTCTACGTCAGCTGGTCCGACCTCGCGGGAGCCAGCTCCGCCGTCACGGTCACCCACCATGGGGCGTCGGCGCGTGCCGCCGCGAGCCACGGCATGGCCAGCCCGCTCGCCCGCACCCCGTCGATCCTGCCGGCGCTCAGGTCGTCCGGGCGCCTGCAGATCTACGTAGTCAACGGTTCGCGCAGTCACGTGCGCGGCCAGGTCGACGTGCTCCTGCCCCGTGGCTACGACGCGAAGCGACCCACGCGTTACCCCGTGATCGAAGCCCTGCACGGCTTCCCGGGCAGCCCGCAGTCGTGGCTGACGGGGATGAACCTGCAGCAGACGCTCGACGCCCAGGTGGCCGCCCACGTCGTCGCGCCGGCGGTGGTCGTGCTGCCCCAGGGCAACGTGCCGATGGGCGTGGACGGCGAGTGCGTCAACGGTCCGGCCGGGACGCCCCAGGTCGAGACCTGGCTCGGCGTCGACGTGCCGAACTTCGTCGCGACGCATTTCCGGGTGCGCACCGAACGCTCGTCGTGGGCCGTGGCCGGGTACTCCGAGGGTGGCTGGTGCGCCGCCATGACCGGGATGCTGCACCCGTCCGTCTTCGGCGGCTCCCTGGTGTTCAGCGGAACCTGCGCGCCCGAGTTCACCGACCACTACCGGCCGTTCGGGCGGTCGACCCCCAGTCGGTACAACCTCGTCCGGCTGGCCCGAACGCATCCACCGGCCCTCGCGATGTGGGTGCAGTCGAGTAAGCGGGACGGCTACTCCTACCCGCCGACGGCGGCCTTCCTCCGTCAGGTGCGCCCTCCGCTGTCCGTCACGACCCTCCTGCTCAAGACCGGCGGCCACCGCGAGCAGCTGTGGGCGAACGAGCTGCCAGCGGCCCTGCGCTGGTTGGGGCGCAGCGTGCCCGGGTTCGCCCCGCAATGACCGTCATCTCGAGGGTGCTACTGCTCGGACACCTCGGTCACACCCTCGTAGAGACCGATGTTGTTGCCGTCGGGGTCGGCGATGACGGCATACCAACTCGTCTCGCTGATCGGTGACTTCTCCATGACCACCGTCCCGCCGCTGTCCTTCGCCTTCGCCACCGCGTCGTCGATGGAGTCCACCTCGACGTAGGACCGGGGCGTCTCGAAACCCTCCGCCCTGGGAGCGAGTCCGCCACCGCTGATCTGGTTGGGCGCGCGCCACATCGGGTAGTCCTCGTAGCCGGGCGGAGCAGCGATCTCCCAGCCGAACAAGCCCGAGTAGAAGCCCTTGGCGCGATCCATGTCGGTCACCGGGATGTCGATGTGCGTGATGTCACCGTGCGGCATTGCGGTCCCTTTCGCCTGCCCGGCCCGGGCGAGCCGTGGTCGCGCCCAGTCTGTCGAGGGCAGTGCTCGACACGCCAGAGGTCAACAGCGTTCCCAGTAGCCGGGCGAGGTCTCGTGCAGCGTGGCCGTGTAGTACGTGTTGTAGAGCCCGAGGTTCTGGTTGGAGCCGAGCGCGTAGGCGTACCCGCCGGACTGGTACGCCCGTCCGGCCTGGACGTGTGCGTAGTTGCTCGCGGTGATGCATGCCGGCGGCGGAGTTGTCGTGGTGGGCGGGGGAGTAGTGCTCGTGGTCGTCGTCGGAGGAGGCGTGCCCTGGCCGAGCCCGAAGAAGGCGACGTCGTGGTATGCCGCGCAGACAGTGTCGATGAAGTAGGCACCGGAGGTACCGCACTGGTCCTCGGCTGCGCCGGGGTCGACTGGTGTGCCATGGCCCATGCCAGCCACCTTGTAGAGCCGAACAGCGTTGTCCCCGTAGGCCTCCCAGCTCGCCGGACCGACCGTCCCGGTCGCCGTCGGTGTCTGCGCGACGCCGAGGACGTCGGTGAACTGGTCACGCAGCTCGACCCCGTTCGCCGGTGCCACGGTCGTGTCGGACTGCCCCTGCCAGATGGCCACGCGCGGTCGCGGGCCGGTGTACCCCGGATAGGCGGCGCGCACGAGGTCGCCCCACGCGGTCGGGGACTTGTCGACGCCGGGGTTCATGCACGAGTACGCCTGGAGGGAACTCGTGGCGCACCGGTAGGGGAGGCCGGCGTCGATCGACCCGGCCGCGAAGGTGTCTGGGTAGGTCGCGAGCATCACCGCGGACATCGCCCCACCCGCCGAGAGACCCGTCACGTAGACCCGGGACGCGTCCAGCCCCCACGTCGAGACGGCATACCCCACCATCGAGCGGATCGACGCGGCCTCACCCTGGCCGCGGGTCGTGTCACCGGGCTCGAACCAGTTGAAGCACTTGCTGGAGTTGTTCGACGTCGACTGCTGCGGCAGCACCAGGGCGAACCCGCGCCGCTCCGCCAGCTCGCGCCAACCCGAACCGGAGAAGAAGGTGGTCGCGTCCTGGGTGCACCCGTGCAACGCCACCACCAGCGGCGCGCCCGCAGGTAACCCGTCCGGCCGGTAGGCATACATCGTCAGGGCCCCGGGGTTGGAGCCGAACGACGCGACCGGGGCGAGCGCCGCCGCCCGCGCGGGGCGCGCCGTCGCGACGTCGTAGGCGACCAGACCGGCGACCGCGACGAGGACGAGTGACACGGCGCTGACCAGCCAGCGCGGCACGGTGAGGACCACGGATCCACCTCCTTCCGGGCGGCGACGTCGACGCCCGGACGGGCGACGTTAGCGACCGCGGCACCGGTCCGATGTGTCCGGACCGCCCAGATTGTCCGCTGCCCGCGTGGGGCGCGGGCACACGCCGGTAGCCTGCCGCTGTGCACGTCGTCATCGCCCCCGACTGCTTCACCGGCACCCTCACCGCGCAGCAGGCAGCCGAGGCCATGGCCACCGGGTGGCGTGAGTCCGCACCGGACGACCTGCTGACCGTCGTGCCGCTCTCGGACGGCGGCCCCGGTTTCGTCGACGTCCTCGCGGGCGCCCTGCCCGAGTCCGAGACCCTCTTCGTCACCGTCACCGACCCGCTGGGCCGCGAGGTGCCCGCCGGCGTGCTGCTCGTGGACACCGAAAGGGGCCGCACGGCATACCTCGAGTCGGCGCAGGCCGCAGGCCTGCACCTGCTGGCGGCCGACGAGCGCAACCCGGCCGTCACCAGCACCTGGGGTGTCGGGCAGCTCCTCGACGCAGCCCTCGAGGCCGGTGCGACCCGCATCGTCGTCGGCCTCGGCGGCAGCGGCACCAACGATGCGGGCGCCGGGATGCTCGCCGCCCTGGGTGTCGGCGCGGCAGAGGACCTCGCGCGGGGAGGCTTGCCGCTCAAGGGAATTGGCGACGACGCGTTGGGTGGAATCGACGCCGTGCGCGCCAGGTTCGCCGACATCGACCTCGTCCTGGCCAGCGACGTGGAGTCGCCGCTGCTCGGCCTCCAAGGGGCCTCGGCGGTCTTCGCGCCGCAGAAGGGCGCCTCGCCCGAGCTCGCCCAGGAGCTCGAAGGGGCGCTCGGCCGGTTCGTCGAGGTCGCCCGGCGCACCGTGCCCGAGCAGACCGACCTGCTGTCCGGCAAGCCGCGCCGCCTCGACAAGGAGCCGGGGTCGGGTGCCGCCGGAGGGTTGGGCTACGCGTTGCACCTGCTCGGTGCGCACCGTGTCAGCGGTGTCGCCGAGGTGCTCGACGTGGTCGGCCTGCGCCAGCTCCTCGCCGCCGCGGACCTCGTGGTGACGGGCGAGGGCTCGTTCGACTGGCAGAGCCTGCAGGGCAAGGTCGTCGCCGGCGTCGCGACCCTCGCGCTCGAGACCGCCACCCCCAGCGTCGTCATCGCCGGGCAGACGCTCGTGGGGCGCCGCGAGGCCATGACGCTGGGCCTGTCGGGTTCGTATGCCGTGGCCGAGACGCCTGAGCAGGTGGAGGCCGCCATGGCCGACCCCGTCGGCACGCTGGCCCGCCGCGCCGCCCGGGTGGCGGCCACCTGGTCACCTCGGCGGTAGCGACGACGTACAGTGGAGGTAGGCGCGAGGGAACAATTCGCGTCACCCGCAGGTTGGCCCTTGAGGCAGACCTCCACCAACAGCAAGGACGCATCACGATGAGTGTTCAGGACCAGACCGCTCCGACCGCCGCCCCCACCGAGGCCGCGCAGGAACAGTCGCACGGTGTCGTGCTCACCGACGTGGCTGCCGGCAAGGTCAAGTCGCTGCTCGAGCAGGAGGGTCGTGACGACCTGCGCCTGCGGATCGGCGTGCAGCCCGGTGGCTGCTCCGGCCTGATCTACCAGCTCTACTTCGACGAGCGCACCCTCGACGGTGACCTCGTGCGCGACTTCGACGGTGTCGAGGTCGTCGTCGACCGGATGAGCAGCCCCTACCTCGATGGCGCGACCATCGACTTCGCGGACACGATCGAGAAGCAGGGCTTCACGATCGACAACCCCAACGCGGGCAGCTCCTGCGCCTGCGGCGACAGCTTCAGCTGAGACACCACCGAAGCGCCGGGTCCCTTTCGTGGGGCCCGGCGCTTCGTCGTGCCACGGGTGGTGCGAGCGGCGGTATGCCGCGTGCTCACGCCGAGCGCTGCGCCACCGCCTTGGCGGGTGCGGCCTGGGCGCCACGGCGCCGGCCGGTGAGCAGGCGCCAGGGCTGCGCGGTCAGCAGGAGCGTGAGCGCGACCAGCGCCAGGATGCTCCACGGGTAGGTCGCCGACAGGCTGAGACCGCCGTGCCCCGGGGTGACGTGCGCCGAGACGGTGCCGCCCCACGGAAAGCTCGTGCCGGAGACGTCGCGCCCCTCGACGCCGCTCGCGTCCACGCCATCGAGGAAGCCGATCACGGAGAACAGCCACATCATCGACAGCGTGAACCAGACCACGCCCGCGCAGACGACCCCGAACGTCCACCGCGCGCGTCGAGCGTCGCCCTCGGTCGCGGCATACGCCATGGCCCTGGGCGACCCGATGCCGAGCACCGCGGCCCGCGAGCCCTCACGCGCGGTGGCCTCGGCGAGGTTGGCCCGCAGTTCGCGCCGCAGCTCGCGGCGCCGGCGGCCGCGAACCCCGCGGTAGTCGAGCCAGAAGTCGTAGCGCAGGACGGCGGACTCGATCCGCAGCTGATCGGTGATGTTCATGACGAAACCCCCTGGGTGGTGGTGCTGGTGACGGTGTCGACGGCCGTGACGAGGTTTCGCCAGGCGTCCGTGCGGGTGGCCAGTTCGGCGCGCCCGGCATCGGTGGTGCGGTAGTACTTGCGCGCCGGCCCGGAGGCCGAGCGCTCGAGGTAGGACTCGAGCAGCCCTGCGGACTCGAGCCGGGTGAGGGCCGGGTAGACCGTGCCCTCGGCGAGGTCCTCGAACCCGGCATCGCGCAGCCGGGTGACGATCGCGTACCCGTAGCCGGGTTCGTCGACGAGGACGCTGAGCAGCAGCAGGGAGAGGACTCCCTTGAGCATCTGCGGGTCGTGAGCCATGGCATGAAGGTATGCCGGGTACTAGGCGATGTCAAGTACCTAGCGGTGACGAGGAGTGGTCGGGTGCTATCGGTACTCCGGGTTGGGTGCGTCGGCGTGCACGCCGGCATCCCACTCGACCCGCTGGTTGCCGCCGACCGGGAAGCCGCCGTTCTCCTTGAACATCGCCGCGAGGTGCATGAGGTTCCAGGTCATGAACGTGGTGTTGCGGCGGGTGAACTCGTTCTGCGGGCCGCCGCTGCCCTCGTCGAGGTAGGAGGGGCCCGGCCCCGCCTCGCCGATCCAGCCGGCGTCGGCGCCCGGCGGGATGGTGTAGCCGATGTGCTGGAGGCTGTAGAGGATGTTGGACGCGCAGTGCTTGATGCCGTCCTCGTTGCCGGTGATGATCGCGCCCCCGACCTTGCCGTAGTAGATGTACTGGCCCGCGGCGTTGGTCATGGCCGACCCGGCATACAGCCGCTCGATGACCTGCTTGGTGACGCTGGAGTTGTCGCCCAGCCAGATCGGCCCGGCGACCACGAGGATGTCGGACTCGACGATGTCGGCGAAGATGAGCGGCCACTCGTCGCGTTCCCAGCCGTGCTCGGTCATGTCGAGGTAGACACCCGTGGCGATCTCGTGGTCGACCGCGCGGTACTCGTGCACCTCGACCCCGTGCTCGCGCATGATGGCCGCGCTCACGTCGACGAGGCCCTGGGTGTTGCTCACCTCGGGCGAGCGCTTCAGCGTGCAGTTGACGAAGGTCGCCCGCAGGTCGCTGAAGTCGAACTCGGCGATGGCCGCCTCCGCGGTCTCCGTCGTCTCGATGGTCTCGTCCGCCTGGTCCCCGGTGTCGCTCATGCGCAGACTCTGCTCCGCAGCGCTGCCGCCCGCAATCGCAGCAGGTAGGTTGCACGCGTGCACTTCGCGATCACCGGGTCCATCGCCACCGACCACCTCATGACGTTCAAGGGGCGCTTTCGCGACTCCCTCGTCGTCGAGCAGCTCGACAAGGTCTCGTTGTCGTTCCTCGCGGACGACCTGGAGGTCCGCCGCGGCGGTGTGGCCGCCAACATCGCCTTCGGCATGGCGAACCTCGGGCAGCGGCCGATCCTCGTGGGCGCCGTCGGGGAGGACTTCGGCGACTACCGCAGCTGGCTCGAGCGGCACGGCGTCGACTGCGCGTCCGTGCACGTCTCGGAGTCCAAGCACACGGCCCGTTTCGTCTGCACCACCGACGAGGACATGGCCCAGATCGCCACCTTCTACGCCGGCGCGATGAGCGAGGCCCGCGCGATCGAGCTCGGCCCCATCGCCGAGCGCGTCGGCGGGCTCGACCTCGTGCTGGTCGGCGCCAACGACCCCGAGGCGATGCTGCGCCACACCCGCGAGTGCCGCTCGCGCGGCATACCGTTTGCCGCCGACCCCAGCCAGCAGCTCGCCTTCGCCGACGGCGACACGATCCGCCAGCTCATCGACGGCGCCGACTACCTGCTCACCAACGAGTACGAGGCGGCGCTCACCGAGCAGAAGACCGGCTGGAGCGCCGAGGAGATCGCCGAGCGCGTCAACACCCGAGTCATCACCAAGGGCAAGGACGGCGTCACCATCGTCCGCAAGGGCGAGGACCCCATCGACGTGCCGGTGGCGCGCGAGGTGCGCCGCGCCGACCCGACCGGTGTCGGTGACGCGTTCCGGGCCGGTTTCCTCACCGGGCTGGCGGCCGACCTCGGGCTGCGCCACGCGGCCGAACTGGGCTCGATGCTCGCCACCTACGTCATCGAGACGGTCGGCACGCAGGAGTACACCCTGGGCAAGTCCACGTTCCTGGGGCGGCTCGCCGAGGCGTACGGCCAGGACTCCGCCGATGCCATCGAGCCGCACATCGCCTGCGTCGCCCCGTGAGGTGACGCCGTCGCCGGTCGAGCCGCTGCCGAGCAGCTGGTCGTTCGACCTCTCCGACGCCGGCGCCGGGGAGGACCTCGTCGCGGTCGGCGGTGACCTGCGCGCCGGCACGATCCTCGAGGCCTACCGCACCGGGCTGTTCCCGATGGGGCTGGGCGAGAACGGCGACCGTCCGCTCGGGTGGTGGTCGCCGGACCCGCGTGGTGTGCTGCTGCCGGGTGGCCTGCACGCGAGTCGGTCACTGCGCAAGTCGTTGCGGCACTTCGAGATCCGGGTCGACACGGCATTCGGGGACGTCGTCGCGGCGTGCGCCGACCCGAGTCGGTCCGGCCGGTGGATCACGCCCGAGATCGCCGACGCCTACGGCGAGCTGCACGCCCTCGGGTGGGCGCACAGCATTGAGACGTGGCAGGACGGCGAGCTGGTGGGCGGTCTCTACGGGCTGGCCGTGGGCGGGCTGTTCGCGGGGGAGTCGATGTTCCACCGCGTCACCGACGCGTCGAAGGCCGCGCTGGTCGGGCTCGCAGGTCACGTCTTCGCCGACGGCGACGACCGCCGGCTCATCGACGTGCAGTGGGCGACCGACCACCTGCGCACGCTGGGCATCGTCGACATCCCGCGATCGGACTACCTCGAGCGGCTGGCCCTGGCCATCACGGCCCCGCCGCCCACCTTCGTCCCCGGGTGCGGCCCCCGATGATGCGGACGTGGTCGCTGCAGCGCCGCGTGCTCGCGACCTCCGGCGTCGTGGTCGTCCTCATGATCGTTCTGGGGGTGGCCGCGTTCGCCCTGACCCTGGACCAGATCCTCTACCGGACGTCGTTGGACACCGCCCGGTCGACGGCCGGCCAGGTGGTCGACGTCGTCGCGCGAGGTGAGGCGCCACCCGCCAGGTCGCTGAGCGAGGTGCCGGCCCAGGGCGCGATCGTCCAGGTGGTCGGCGCGGACGGGACCGTCGTCGCCTCGTCGGACCGCCGGCTCGACGCGAGGCCGGCATCGACGTTGCGGCCCGCGGCCGGCAAGGAAGAGGTCGACCAGTCCGCGACCGTCCCGGGTGAGCTGGGGGAGCCGTATGCCGTGGTGGCGCGCGGTGTGACCGACCCCGCCGGGGCGACCTACGCCGTCGTCGTGGCGGTGCCGCTCAGCGCGCTGGGCGACACGGTGCGCACGGCGACGGTGCTGCTCGCCGTCGGGGCCGTGCTGATGCTGGTGCTGCTCCTCGTGCTCGTTCGGAGGGCGGTGCGGCAGGCGCTGCAGCCCGTCGAGGGAATCCGCTCGGAGGTCGCGCGGATCAGCCAGGTCCGCGGTGGCGGCGCGGTCACGGTGCCGCCGACGGGTGACGAGATCGCGCGGCTCGCCCGCACGATGAACGAGATGCTGGCCCGCCTGGAGAAGTCCGACGCGGCGACGCGCCGGTTCGTCTCGGACGCCTCGCACGAGCTGCGCAGCCCCCTCGCGACGATCCGTGCGGCCGTGGAGGTGTCGACGCAGGACGGGTTCGACGACGACCGCGACGCAGTGATCCGGTCCGAGACGCTGCGCCTGCAGTCCCTGGTGGACGACCTGCTGACCCTCGCCAAGGCCGACGACGGTGCGCCGCTGGCGCGCGAGGAGGTCGATGTCGACGACATCGTGGCCCAGGAGGTGCACCGGGTCCGCGCGACCGGGGTGCCCGTCGAGGCGAGCATCATGGCGGCCCGGGTCCTCGGCGACCGTGCCCGGATCGAGCAGATGGTGCGCAACGTCGTGGACAACGCGGTGCGCCACACGACGGGTCGGGTGGGCCTGTCGGTCGACACCGAGGGCGACGACGTGGTCGTCCGGGTCGACAACGACGGCCCCCCGGTGCCGGTCGCCGACCGGGAGACCGTCTTCGACCGGTTCGCCCGGCTCGAGGACTCGCGCCGACGCGAGAGCGGCGGTAGCGGACTCGGGCTGGCGATCGTGCGCACGGTGGCCCGTGCCCACGGCGGGAACGCCGTCGCCACCGAGACCTCCGATGGTCGGTGCCGCTTCGAGCTGAGGCTGCCGACCACCGACTGACCCGCCACGGACTGACCCGCCACCGAGCGACCCGCCACCGAGCGACCCGGTGGCGGGTCAGTCGGTCTCGGGCACGCTCACCGGCATCAGCCGGTAGCCCATGCCGCGCACCGTCTCCAGCGACGTGACGCCGAAGGCGGCGTCGACCTTGCGGCGCAGGTAGCCCACGTAGACCTCGACGATGTTGTCGCTGCCGTCGAAGTGCGGGTCCCAGACGTTGTCGAGGATCTCGGCCTTGGACAGGACCACCTCGGGGTGGCGCATGAGGAACTGGAGCAGCGCGAACTCCCGCGCGGTCAACGTGATCCGTTCCCCGGCGCGGGTCACGATGCGGCGGTTGGGGTCGAGCCGGAGGTCACCGACCTGCAGGCTCACCGGGCGGGCCGGTGCGCCGCGACGCACCAGGGCGCGCAGCCGGGCGACCAGCACCATGAAGCTGAACGGCTTGGTGAGGTAGTCGTCGGCCCCCAGGTCGAACGCGTCGGTCTGGTCGTAGTCGCCATCCTTGGCCGTGAGCATCAGGGTCGGAGCCCAGACCTTGAGCTCGCGCAGGTTGCGCAGGACGTTGTAGCCGTTGCGCCCCGGCAGCATGATGTCGAGGACGATGACGTCGTAGGGGTTCTCGGTGGCGAGCCACTGCCCGCTGATCCCGTCGTGCGCGACGTCGACGACGAAGCCCTCGTTGATGAGCCCGCGACGGATCATCTCCGCCAGTGGCTTCTCGTCCTCGACCAGGAGCACCCGCACGGTCAGCGCCCGATCCGCGCGAGGAGCGAGCGGAGTGTGTGCCGGTCCAGCCCGGCGAGCGCCTGCCACGCCACCGCGCACGCGGCCAAGGTGGCCACGGCGAGGACCCACCCGGCGACGACGTCGGTCAGCCAGTGGTAGCCCAGGTAGACCCGGCTCACACCGACCGCGAGCGCCAGCACCACCCCGACTACCACGACGCCGGTCCGCGCCAGCCGCCCCGGCACGATTGTCAGGACGAGCCCGGCGACCAGCCCCACGAACACGGTCGTGGACAGGGTGTGACCGGATGGGAAGGAGAATCCGTTGTCCACGGGTCCGAGCATGAGGGATGACGGGGGCCTGTGCCTGTGCAGGACGTGCTTGACCCCGACGGTGAGGGCAGCGGCGGCGACCATCCCGCCCCCGAACACCGCGGCATACCGAAGCCGGCCGCGCCACAGCAGCCAGGCGAGAGTCGCCACGGCGAGCAGGCCGATGGCCACCTCGCTGCCCAACGCCGACAGCACCTGGGCGACACCGGTGAGCCACGGGGTGCGTTCGGCGACGAACCAGGCCGTGACCCCGGGGTCGTGGGCGCTCAGGTCACCGCGCTCGGCGGCACCGTCCGCCAGGAGCCCGCACAGGCCGACCCCGGCCGCGGCAACGGTGAGCCCCGCCGCGGACGCTCGGGAGCGCAGCCGGCGCAGCTCCAGCATCGGGGCCGGGCGGTGGAGGGCGGGGTGCGACACGGGCGGGGCTCCTCGACGGGCGTCGGAATGTTCTGTGGTCGACCGGACGGCCGGTGAGGGGGACGCGACCGTCCGGGACCAGTGCCACTGTCCACCACCGGTGCTGAGACGATCCTGAGAAACCTGAGAGCCGCCCCGAGGCCCGCAGCACCGCCCCGGCTCTCAGGTCCGCCTCAGGGGGCACCGGCCAGAGTCTGGCCCATGACCACAGCTCCCGGCTCGACCAGCCGCCGCGCCGCGGCCCGCACGCTCCTCAATCGCGTCCCCGAGGTGACCGCGTACTTCTGGATCATCAAGGTGCTCGCCACCACCGTCGGTGAGACTGCCGCCGACTACCTGAACGAGACCCTCGGCTTCGGCCTCACCGGCACCTCGATCGTGATGAGTGCGCTGCTCGTCGTGGCCCTCGTCGCCCAGTTCCGGGCGCGTCGCTACGTGCCGGTCCGCTACTGGCTGGTGGTGGTGCTCGTGAGCATCGTCGGCACCCTGCTGACCGACAACCTCACCGACAACCTCGGGGTCCCGCTGGTGGTGACCACCGCGGTCTTCGCGGTCGCGCTCGCCGTGACCTTCGCGGCCTGGTTCGCCTCCGAGCGCACCCTGTCGATCCACACGATCTACACGGCCCGCCGCGAGTCCTTCTACTGGCTCACGATCCTCATGACGTTCGCGCTGGGCACCGCGGCGGGAGACCTGCTCGCCGAGCGGCTGGCCCTGGGTTACCTCACCTCGGCCGTGCTCTTCGCCGTGGCCATCGCCGTCATCGCCATCGCCCACAAGGCGGGCCTGATCGCCGCGATCCCGGCTTTCTGGGCGGCCTACGTGCTGACGCGTCCGCTCGGCGCCTCCCTGGGCGACCTGCTGTCGCAGGCGCGCGCCGACGGCGGGCTGGGCCTGGGCACGACCGTGACCAGCCTGATCTTCCTCGTGGCCATCCTCGGACTGGTCGCGTTCCTCACCCTGACCCGCCGCGACCGGACCCCCGTCGCGGCCTCCCACACCGACGACGTACTCACCGGCGCCGAGGTGTGACCCCCGTCGGCGGCACCTGTCCCCTTCAGGTGTCGTCGACGGTGCGGACCCGGTATGCCGTGTGGCCGCCCTCGGGGTCGGCTTCGGCTCCGAGGAACTCCTGGCCGCGCATCCGGCACCACGCCGGGACGTCGGCGTCCGCGGCGGGGTCGGTGGCCCAGACCTCGACGACCGAGCCGGGCGGCAGCAGGGAAGCCGCCCGCGCCAACCGGATGACGGGCAGCGGGCACCGAAGACCGCGGGCGTCGACCACCTCGACCATCACGGGCGCGGCGCCCCGATCTGCGCCCGCACCCGTTCGACGGCCGGCGCGAGCTGCGTGACGAAGTCGCGCACCCACGCCTCCCGCTCCGGTGCCACCGCCGCCACCGGCAGGGTGACCCGCACGTTGCCGTGGGTGAGCGCGCCCATCGCGGCCAGGACGTGGCTGGGCTCGAGCGTGCTGGCCGTGCAGGCCGACCCCGACCCGATGGAGAACCCCTGCCGGTCGAACTCACCGACGAGGCTCTCGCCGTCTGCGTACAGCGCCGAGAAAGTCACGACGTGGGGGAGTCGCTCGACCGGGTCACCGACCACGTCGACGTCGCCGACGGTCCCCGCCGCGGCACGGATCGACTCCACGAGCGCGAAGGCCGCGCGGGCGTCCTCGGCTCGCGACGCCTCGGTCTGCTGCCAGGCCTCGGCCGCGGCGAGCGCGAGCGGCACCCAGGGCAGGTGGCCGCCGGGCCCGTGGAGCGCGTGGTCGGGGTCGGCCGGCCCGGGGCGCAGCCACCGGGTCCCGGAGCGCACCACGAGGACCCCGAGCCCGCCGGGACCACCCCAGCTCTGGGCGTCGCCGGCGAGGACGTCGTATGCCGCGGGAGCGGCGACCCGACCCAGGCTCGCCTGCGCGTCGACGGCCATGGGCACGCCGGCGGCGCGGGCAGCCTCGTGCGCCTCCTCGAGGGGTTGCACCGTGCCCACCTCGCCGTTGGCGTGCTGGAGCGCGACCGCCACGGTGCCGGGGACGGCGACCGAGCGCCGCCACGCCTCGAGGTCCACGCGCCCCGTGGCGTCCACGGGCACGGTCGCGAAGTCGTCGGGGTTGCCGGTCTGCGCCGCCTCGTGCCGGCCCGGCAGCAGGACGGCGGAGTGCTCGACGGCGGAGGCGACGGTGCGCGCCCCACGCCGCCGACCGGCATACCGCAGCCCCTCGATGCCCCACCGGACCGCCGTGGGGCCGTCCGGGGCGAACCCCACCTCGGCCGGGCTGACGCCGAGGCCGTCGGCGATGACCGCGCGCGCCTGGTCCAGCAGGCCACGGGCGGTCCGGCCCTCCCGGTGGAGGCGGCGCGGGTCGGCCCAGCCGGTCCCGAGGGCCGCCTGCAGGGTCTGCCTCGCCAGGGGGTGCATCGGGCCCGGCGCAGCGTCGAGAAGTGCCCGCTGGGCAGGGGGATTCGCCACACCTCGACGGTAGCCGCACCCTGACCGGAAGTGCGGCTCCGGCTGGAGTAGGGTTTGGCGCGATGGCCCACCCTTGTCCCGACGACTGTCCCGAAGAAGGTGCACCGTTGCGTCAGCATGACGTCCCCGGCCCGCAGCAAGCGCGGCGCCGGACCGGTCTTCGCAGGTCCCTGACGGCCGCTGGTCTCGGCCTCGCCGCGCTGGCGCTGTCCGGTTGCGCCGGGCGCGTCCAGGACGGCTTCCTGCCGGCCCCCGTCACCGAGAACGGCACCCACGTCGTCCGGCTCTGGAACGGTGCCTGGATCGCGGCCCTCGCCGTCGGCATCATCGTCTGGGGCCTCATCCTGTGGTGCGTCGTCGCCTACCGGCGCAAGAAGGACGACACGGCCCTGCCCGTGCAGCTGCGTTACAACGTGCCGATGGAGATCCTCTACACCGTCATCCCGGTGTTCATGGTCGCCGTGCTCTTCTACTACACCGCCCGCGACGAGGCGACGCTGCTCAACACGTCCAAGGAGCCCGACGTCGTGGTCAACGTCGTCGGCAAGAAGTGGTCCTGGGACTTCAACTACGTCAACGAGGACACCTACGAGTCCGGCACGCAGGCCGAGCTGACCGGCCAGCCCGGCGTCGAGAAGGACCTCCCCACGCTGTACCTGCCCGTGAACAAGCGGGTCGAGTTCGTGCTCACCGCGCGCGACGTCATCCACTCGTTCTGGGTGCCGGCGTTCCTGCAGAAGCTCGACATGATCCCCGGCAAGGTCAACAAGTTCCAGGTCGTCCCGACCGAGACCGGTGAGTTCAAGGGCAAGTGCGCCGAGTTGTGTGGCGCCTACCACTCGCAGATGCTGTTCAACGTCAAGGTCGTGAGCGAGGCCGACTACCAGGCCCACATCGCCGAGCTCAAGGCGCAGGGCAACACCGGTCAGCTCGACAACAGCCTCAACCCGGAGAAACTGGTACCCGAGGACAAGGGTCTCGTCCCGAGTGCAGGGAGCAAGTGATGGCAGCGGCAACGGACACCACGGCTGCAGGGACCACCCTGCGATCGACCGAGGCGACCGCAACGCGGAAGATGAGCAAGGGCCGCACCGTGGTCAAGTGGATGACCACGACCGACCACAAGGTCATCGGCAACCTCTACTTCATCACCTCGTTCGCGTTCTTCATCTTCGGTGGTGTGCTCGCGCTCCTGATCCGGGCCGAGCTCTTCACCCCGGGCCTGCAGGTCGTCGACAACCCTGAGCAGTTCAACCAGCTGTTCACCATGCACGGCACGATCATGCTGCTGCTGTTCGCCACCCCGCTGTTCGCGGGCTTCGCGAACGCGTTGATGCCGCTGCAGATCGGTGCGCCCGACGTGGCGTTCCCGCGGCTCAACATGTTCGCCTACTGGCTCTACCTCTTCGGTGGCCTCATCGCCTCGGCCGGCTTCCTCACACCGAGCGGTGCCGCGTCATTCGGGTGGTTCGCCTACGCGCCCCTGTCGGACGCCTCGAACAGCCCCGGCCTCGGCGGTGACCTGTGGGTCTTCGGCCTTGCGCTCGGTGGTTTCGGAACCATCCTCGGTGCGGTCAACTTCATCACCACCATCATCTGCATGCGCGCACCCGGCATGACGATGTTCCGGATGCCGATCTTCACCTGGACCATCCTCATCACGTCGCTGCTCGTGCTGATGGCGTTCCCGGTGCTTGCGTCCGCGCTGCTCGCCCTCGGTGCCGACCGCAAGTTCGGTGCCCACGTCTTCGACCCCGACAACGGCGGGCCGATGCTGTGGCAGCACCTGTTCTGGTTCTTCGGCCACCCCGAGGTCTACATCATCGCGTTGCCGTTCTTCGGCATCATCAGCGAGATCCTGCCGGTCTTCTCGCGCAAGCCGATCTTCGGCTACAAGACGCTGGTCTTCGCGACGATCGGCATCGCCGCCCTGTCGGTCACCGTGTGGGCGCACCACATGTACGCCACCGGCCAGGTGCTGCTGCCGTTCTTCTCGGTCATGACGATGCTGATCGCGGTGCCGACCGGAGTGAAGTTCTTCAACTGGATCGGCACGATGTGGGGCGGCAAGCTGTCGTTCGAGACACCGATGCTGTGGTCGATCGGCTTCCTCGTCACCTTCCTCTTCGGTGGCCTGACCGGCATCATCCTGTCCAGCCCGGCGCTCGACTTCCACCTGTCCGACAGCTACTTCGTGGTGGCCCACTTCCACTACGTGGTGTTCGGCACCGTCGTGTTCGCGATGTTCGCCGGCTTCTACTTCTGGTGGCCCAAGTTCACCGGGCGGATGCTCGACGAGACCCTCGGCAAGATCCACTTCTGGATGCTGTTCATCGGGTTCCACACGACCTTCCTCATCCAGCACGTGCTGGGCGTGGACGGTATGCCGCGTCGGTACGCGGACTACCTGCCCGAGGACGGCTTCACGTGGGAGAACCGCGTGTCGACCATCGGTGCGTTCCTGCTCGCCGCGTCGACCCTGCCGTTCCTCTACAACGTGTGGAAGACGTGGCGCACCGCACCCCTCGTCGAGACCGACGACCCGTGGGGCTACGGCGCCTCCCTGGAGTGGGCGACGTCCTGCCCGCCGCCGCGGCACAACTTCGACGTCATCCCGCGGATCCGCTCCGAGCGCCCCGCGTTCGACCTGCACCACCCCGAGGCGGCACCGGCCAGCGGCCTGCAGCCCGACCCCGGCACCCTGATCCGGGTCATCGGCCCCGCCCAGGTGGGCGAGGGGTATGCCGCCAAGGGAGCCACAGCCGCGACGCAGGCGGGCCCGCCGCCCCAGGATGGTGAGCACCGCACCGGCGAGCTCGACCACGACATCAAGCCCAGGTACCACGAGGAGCGCGACTGACGATGAAGATCGAGTACAAGCTCTTCATCCTGCTGGCTGCCTTCTTCGCCCCGGTGGGTGTCATCTACGGCATCTTCACCGACTGGAAGGAGCCGGTCGGCCCGGCCGGGTTGTTCCTGTCCGCCGGTCTCGGCGGCATGATCGCCTTCTACCTGTGGGCCACCGGTCGCCGGCTGCCCGAGCGCCCGGAGGACAACCCCGCCGGTGAGATCGACGAGCAGGAGGGCGAGTACGGCTTCTTCAGCCCGCACTCCTGGTGGCCGCTCCCGCTCGCCGGTGCGTCGGCGATCTGCTTCCTCGGCGTGGCCGTGGGCTGGTGGCTGTTCATCATCGGCGCCGCCATCGGCGTCGTCGCCCTCGTCGGGTGGACCTTCGAGTACTTCAAGGGCTCGCACGCCGTCTGACCTGGCCTCATGGCCCCGCCCGGTGACCGCCTGACGGTCACCGGGCGGGAGCATGCCCGGGAAGCAGGTAGCATGACCAAGGTGGTCCGCCTCGGGCGGACCCTTTCATGGGGCCACCGCGGCATGGGTGCCGTCCGGCCGAAAAGTTGCATAGCCAACCAATTGGGGCCGCCCGGCGTCTGTCCGGGTGAACGGCACCGCCCACACCGGGTGGTCCAGCAGAGCCAGGGGACAGCGAACGGTACGCCGACGGGCGGACCTTGAGGAGCACGGACGTGGTGGGTACGACACGGCGGTCACGCATGGTGACCGTGGCCGTCACAGCAGTGGCGGCAGCACTGGTGATGACCGGGTGCTCCGGGGGACCGAGCAGCCCGGCGACCGACAACGTCGCAGGCACGCCCTCGTCCGGCGCCTCCAGCACGTCCAAGAGCACGCCCACGCCCACTCCGGCCGTCGTCGACGTGACCCCGGCCGACGGCGCCACGGGCGTCAAGCCGACGGCTCCCGTCGTGGTCAAGGTGAGCTCTGGCTCGCTGTCCGAGGTCTCTGTCAAGGACGCCCAGGGCAAGGCCGTCGAGGGCAAGCTGGCCAACGGCACGTGGACCAGCAAGGCGCGGCTCGCGCCCAGCACGGCATACACCGTCTCGGTGACGGCGGCCGGCTCCGACGGCACTCCGGCAACCACCACCTCCCGCTTCACCACGCTCAAGCCCGCGGTCACCGCCACCTACGGCATCCTCTACGCCGGCCAGACGGTGGGCGTCGGTATGCCGGCCAGCATCCAGTTCGACTCGGCCGTCACCACCCCCGAGCTGCGGGCCCAGGTCGAGAAGCTCGTCACCGTCACCACCTCGCCCAAGACCGAGGGTCACTGGGGCTGGCTGGACAACCGCCAGCTGATGTGGCGGCCCAAGGACTACTGGCAGCCCGGCACCAAGGTCACCGTCAACGCGCCCCTCACCGGTGTGCAGACCGGCGACGGCAAGTGGATCGCCAACGACGACAGCGCGTCGTTCACGGTCGGCTCCTCGATGATCTCCACCGTCGACATCAAGAACCACGTCATGACCGTCACCCGCGGCGGCCAGGTCCTGCGCACCATCCCGATCAGCGCCGGCCGCCCCGGCCCGGAGACCGAGACCCGTTCGGGCACCAAGGTCATCATCCGCAAGGAGGGCACGGTGATCATGGACTCGAGCACCATCGGGATCAAGAAGGGCGAGCCCGGCTACTACAAGATCAAGACGCAGTCGGCGATGCGCGTGACGTGGACGGGCGAGTACCTCCACTCCGCGCCCTGGTCGGTCGGGTCGCAGGGCAGCTCCAACGTCAGCCACGGCTGCGTGAACATGGCGCCGGAGAACGCCGCGTGGATGTACGCCAACTCCAAGGCCGGTGACGTCGTCAAGTTCACCGGTTCGAGCCGCGTCTTCCAGCCCTCCGAGGGCATCGGCGTCTGGCAGTACTCCTACGCGAACTGGGTCAAGCAGAGCGCCCTTGCCTGAGCGGGGCTCCCGGGCCGGGCGCACCGTGCTAGGGATCGTCCTGGCCGGTGCGGTCCTGGCCGGGTGCTCCGGCGGGGCACCCACGGCAGCGCCGACCGGCACCCCGTCGAGCACTTCGACCACGTCGACGTCGGCCACATCGGCCACGTCGGCTCCTTCAGCTGCCGGTACGACCGCGCCCAGGACGGCGCGGGTGACCAAGGTGATGGTCGTGGTCGTCGAGAACCACTCGCTGGCCCAGATGCGTGACCAGATGCCGTACACCTACGCCCTGGCCACGCGGTACGGCTACGCCACCGACTACCGGGCGATCACCCACCCGTCGCTGCCGAACTACCTCGCCATGGTCTCCGGCGACACCCAGGGCGTCACCAACGACGACCCACCGGCCAAGCACCGGCTGAGCGCGCCGACGGTCTTCGGCGCAGCCCTGGCGGCCGGTCGCACCGCCGGGGTCTACGCCGACGCCATGCCCTCCCCGTGCGCGAGCGACAACGCCGGCCGGTATGCCGTCCGGCACAACCCGTGGGCGTACTTCGTCACCGAGCGTGCGGACTGTGGCCGGCAAGACCTGCCGATCTCGGCCCTGCCCGGTGCCATCAGGGCCGGCAAGCTGCCGAATGCCGGGATGCTGGTGCCGGACGCGTGCAACGACGCCCACGACTGCTCGTTGGCGACTGCGGACCGATGGTTCCGGACGTGGATGGGACGAATCGTGGCCGGCCCGGACTGGCGCTCCGGGCGGCTGGCCGTGGTGCTGACGGCCGACGAGGACGACAAGCACTCGGGCAACCACGTGCTGACCGTCGTCGCCCACCCATCGCTGCGCGCCAAGGTCGTCACGTCGCGGCTGGACCACTACTCCCTGGCCCGCCTCTACGCCGAGGTCACGGCGACAGCCCCCCTCGGGCGTGCCGCGGGCGCCCCGTCCATGGCGAAGGCCTTCGGGCTGCCGGTCGCCGGCTGAGCGTCCGGGGACTATCAGGCCCAGCCGAGCGCGTGCAGCCGGGCGTCGTCGATGCCGAAGTGGTGGGCGATCTCGTGCACGACGGTGACCGCGATCTCATCGAGCAGCTCGTCCCGGTCGGCGCACATCCGCGACAGCGGACCGCGGAAGATCGTGATCCGGTCGGGGAGGGCACCGGCCGCCCACGAGTCACCGCGTTCGGTGAGCGGGACACCTTCGTAGACGCCCAGCAGGTCCGGGTCCTGCGGTGGTGGCTCGTCCTCGATGAAGATCACGACGTTGTCCATGAGCCGCAGCAGCTCCGGCGGCACCTCGTCGAGCGCCGCCTCCACGGCGTCCTCGAACTCGCGACGGCTCAGCTCGACCACAGGGGACAGCCTGCCATCACCGCCCCCACTGACGAGGCGAGGGTATGCCGCGTGGTGACCACGCGGCATACCCTCGCCTCAGTGCAGCGTCAGGGACGCGGGGGAGCCTCGCGACGGCTGGACTCCAGTGCCGGACGATCCTCGTCCGCAGGTGCGCCCTCGATGGCCTCGTGGCCGTGGCCGTCGTGGTGGGCCGCAGCCAGCTCGGCCGGCGTGACGGCCGGGACGCTGTCGTCGAAGTAGAACCGCGACAGGGCCGCCCGCACGCGGTCCTTGCGGGCCGTGGGGGAGGCGACGCCGTTCTCGTCGGCCGGGGCCTCGAGCTGCAGCGGCTGGTCGGTGTCGTAGTCGACGAGGTTCCAGCGGGCGTAGGGGTCCAGCGGCTCGTGCTGCTCGAAGAACTTGCCGTCGGCCGTGCGGATGATGCGCCCGGTCTCGCGGCCGTGGAGCACCAGGTCGCGGTCCTTGCGCTGCAACGACAGGCAGATCCGCTTGGTCACCCAGAACGCGATGACGGGGGCGATGAAGAACGCGGCCCGCAGGATGTGGGTGATGTCGTTGATCGACAGGTGCAGCTTGATCGCCATGAGGTCGTTGCCGGCGGCGAACATGAGGACGCCGTACATCGTCAGGGCGGCAACACCCAGGGCGGTGCGGGTCGGGCGGTTGCGCGGGCGGTCGAGCAAGTGGTGCTCGCGCTTGTCACCGGTGACCCACGCCTCGAGGAACGGGTACAGCGCCATGAGGGTGTACATCACCGGGATCAGCAGGATCGCGCCGATCATGACGTTGAAGGAGAACGTGAACCCGAAGGCCTCGAACTCCAGCCAGCCCGGCAGGAGGCGCAGCGCCCCGTCGGCGAAGCCCATGTACCAGTCCGGTTGCGAACCGGCTGTCACCGGCGAGGGGTCGTAGGGCCCGTACGCCCAGATCGGGTTGATCGTGACCAGGCCCGAGATGAGGGCGACGACACCGAAGACGATGAAGAAGAAGCCACCGGCCTTCGCGGCATACACCGGCATGACGGGGAAGCCGACCACGTTGTTGTTGGTGCGTCCCGGCCCGGGGTACTGGGTGTGCTTGTGCACGAAGACGAGGCCGATGTGCACGGTGAACAGGCCCACGAGGATCGCCGGCAGCAGCAGCACGTGCACGGAGTACAGACGCGGGATGATCGACTCACCCGGGAACGGGCCGTTGAAGACGAAGTAGGAGATGTAGGAGCCGAGCACGGGCACCGAGCGCATGAAGCCCTCGGCGGCGCGCAGGCCGGTGCCGGACAGCAGGTCGTCCGGGAGGGAGTAGCCGGCGAAGCCCTCGACGAGGGCCAGCATCGACAGGATGCAGCCGATCACCCAGTTGAGCTCACGCGGCTTGCGGAACGCCCCGGTGAAGAACACGCGCAGCATGTGCACCGACAGGGCCACGATGAACAGCAGCGCCGCCCAGTGGTGGATCTGCCGGATGAGCAGCCCACCGCGGATGTCGAACGAGATGTCCAGGGTCGAGCGGTACGCCTCGGACATCGTGATGCCCTTGAGCGGGACGTACGAGCCGTCGTAGACCACCTGGCCGGCGCTGGGCACGAACCAGAAGGTGAGGAAGGTGCCCGACAGCAGGCAGATGATCATGGAGTACATGGCGACTTCGCCGAGCATGAAGGACCAGTGGTCTGGGAAGACCTTCTTCATGAGGTAGCCGATGGGCTTGGCCGCACCCGTGCGGTCGTCGAGCCACCCGGCGACGCCGCCGATCTTCTTCATGCCGGGGCTGTACGGCGTCTCGGGCGCCTTGTCGCCGCGGCGCAGGCCGTCGGCGTCGTATGGAGTGCTGCTCATGGTCTAACCACGCTCCCAGAAGCTCGGGCCGACTGCCTCGTGGAAGCCGGATCTCGCGACGAGGTATCCCTCACTGTCCACCTCGATGGGCAGCTGGGGCAATGGCCGCTTGGCCGGGCCGAAGATGACCTTGCAGTCCTCGGTGACGTCGAACGTCGACTGGTGGCAGGGGCAGAGCAGGTGGTGGGTCTGCTGCTCGTAGAGGCCGACGGGGCAGCCCACGTGGGTGCAGATCTTGGAGTAGGCGACGATGCCGTCGTAGCCCCAGTCGATCTCCTTCTTGGACTTGATGATCGACGGGTCGAGGCGCATCAGCAGGACGGCGGCCTTGGCCTTGTCCTCGAGCACCTCGTGGCTCTCCTTGATGTTCGCCGGGAGCACGTGGTAGACGGACCCGATGGTCACCTGGTCGGCCTTGATCGGCGTCAGCTCGGGGTCGCGCACGAGGCGGTCGCCCTTCTTCCAGATGGTCTTGGAGAGGTTGTCCTTGGGCAGCGGGCCGAGGCCACCGACGAGCGGCAGGACCAGGGCGAGCGGGGGCAGCGCGAGGGCGCCCGCGAGCGAGAACTTGATGAGCGGGCGGCGCCCGATCTGCGACTTGCCGCCCTCCTGCAGGAAGTTGTCGACGGCACGCTGGCGGTCGGCGTCGCTGGCCCGCTGGGGGTGACGCTCCTCAACCATCTCGGTGTCGGGCATGAGGGTCTTGGCCCAGTGGACCGCACCCATGCCGCAGCCGAGCAGGGCCAGGCCCAGGCACACGCCGAGGATGACGTTGTAGGGGTTGGCCTCACCGATGCCCGGGACGAACGCGGTCATCTCGGGGTCGACCGTGAAGTAGGCGATGATGAAAACGATCGTGGCCAGGCTGGCGATGCCGAACAGCGTCGCCACCTGCTTCTCGGCGCGCTTGGCGGCCTTCTCCGACAGGTCGCTCATGCGGGCGACGTGCGGGGGCAGGCCGGGGTTCTCGAACCGCGCCGGCAGTCCGCCGGAGCCCTCGATGTGGCCCTGGTCGAGCCGCACGGCATCGGAACCGAAGTCGTCCCCGCCGTGGCTGACGACTTCGCCGTGCGGCGTGCCGTTGTCGCTCATCGTGTCGTCGATCCTGTCGAGTCGCAGTGGATTTCGTTGGTGTGCAAGGCCGCTGGGGCCGGGGCGCCGACCGTCATGCTGCCTTCCTCCCGAGCCAGACCGCGAAGGCGATCATGATGCCGAGGCCGAAGACCCAGATGAACAGGCCTTCGGACACCGGGCCCAGGTTGCCGAGGGCCATTCCGCCGCGGTTCTCCTGCTTGTCGACCGCGTGGAGGTAGGCGATGATGTCGTTCTTGCCCTCGGGGGAGATGTTGTCGTCGTTGAAGACCGGCATCGACTGCGGGCCGGTGACCATGGCCTCGTAGATGTGCTTGCCCTCGATGTCACGCAGGTTCGGGGCGTACTTGCCGCGGGTCAGGGCGCCGCCGGAGCCGGCGAAGTTGTGGCACATGGCGCAGTTGACGCGGAACAGCTCGGCGCCCAGCGCGACGTTGGCGTTCTCGCCGCTGGTGTACTCCGGGGAGGGGATGGCCGGTCCCGGGGCGAGCGAGGCGATGTATGCCGCGACGGCGTCGATCTGCTCCTGGGTGAACCGGACCTCGTTCACGCGTGGCGCCTGCACGGCCGGTGCAGCCATCGGCATACGACCCGTGCCCATCTGGAAGTCCACGGCAGCCGCGCCGACGCCCGCGAGCGAAGGACCGGCCTTGGTGCCCTGGGCCTGCAGGCCGTGGCAGGTGGCGCAGTTGGCGAGGAAGAGCTTCTTGCCCTCCTCGACCTGGCTGGCCGAGGCGGTGGTGGCGCTGGCCGTCTTCGGCGCGAGCACGGAGTACCCCACCCCGGTGACGACCAGCCCCAGCAGGATGAGCAGGGCGATGGCTGCCGGGTGGCGGCGGCGGGCGGCCAGTGCGTTCACAGTGCGGTCCTGTCGGTGGTCGTCGGGGCCGGGGGGCAGGTCATGGTCACTTGAGGAGGTAGATGGTCGCGAACAGTGCGATCCACACGACGTCGACGAAGTGCCAGTAGTAGGAGGTCACGACCGCACCCGCAGCCTGGGCGTGGCTGTAGTGCCGGGTCGTGAAGGTGCGGCCGATGATCAGCAGGAACGCGAGCAGGCCGCCGGTGACGTGCAGGGCGTGGAAGCCGGTCGTGAGGTAGAAGACCGAGCCGTAGGCACTCGAGGCGAGGGTGACGCCCTCCTTGACGAGCTCGGAGTACTCCAGCACCTGCCCGGACACGAAGATGGCGCCGAAGATGTAGGTGAGGACGTACCACTCGCGCATGCCCCAGGCCTTGACGTCCCAGACCTTCGCGTCGCCGCGGTGGGCCTTGCCGTGCTCGGCGGCGTGGACACCCAGCTGGCACCACACCGAGGAGATCACGAGGATCAGGGTGTTGATGCTCGCGAACGGGACGTTGAGGATCGGCGTCGTCTCTTTCCAGAGCTCCGGGACGACCGAGCGGATCGTGAAGTACATCGCGAACAGGCCCGCGAAGAACATCAGCTCGCTCGACAGCCACACGATGGTCCCGACCGAGACCATGTTGGGCCGGGACACGGGGCCGTGACCGGGGATGGAGGTCGCCGGCCGCCGGGGTTCGGAAGTCATCGCTGATGCTGTCGCCACGTGCGCCAGATTAGCCACATTCGCATCGCGGCACACCGGCGACCCCCCGCTTGCCGGGAGACAGGTCGCGGACGGGGCTGCGCAGCCCACCGGTAGCATCCTTCCCATGACCGCTTCGCACGCTCCCGCCGCCTCCGGCGCGACCGCCACCGAGGGTTCCTCCCGGCCGATCTCGGTGCTGCTCTACAGCGACGACCGCAGCACGCGTGACGCCGTGCGCGCGAACGTGGGGCGTCGCCCCGCGAAGGACGTCGAGGTGGGTTCCTGGCACGAGTGCGCGACCGCGGCCGCGGTCATCGAGGCCGTCGACAACGAGAAGTTCGACCTGCTGATCCTCGACGGCGAGTCCGCCCCGGTCGGTGGGCTCGGCCTGTGCCGCCAGCTCAAGAGCGAGATCTTCAACTGCCCTCCGATCCTCGTGCTGACCGGGCGCCCGCAGGACGGCTGGCTCGCGACCTGGTCCCTGGCCGACCTGGCCGTCCCGCACCCGCTCGACCCGATCGCGCTCGCGGACTCCGTGGCGTACCTGGGTCGCGGCGGCCGACCCGCCTCCTGACGCCGTGACGACGGCCGCCGGGTCCACCCCGGCCGCGGCCTTCACCTGGCCGGACCTGCTCACCACGCTCCTCGCGCGGGAGGACCTCTCGTCCGAGCAGGCCGCGTGGGCGATGAAGGAGCTGATGAGCGGGGAGGCCACCCCGGTCCAGCAGGCCGGCTTCCTCGTGGCGCTGCGCGCCAAGGGGGAGACGATCGAGGAGCTGCGCGGGGTGGCCGACACGATGCTGTCGTTCGCCAACCGCATCGAGGTGCCCGGCCCCAGCCTCGACATCGTCGGCACCGGCGGTGACCGGTCCAACACGGTGAACATCTCGACCATGGCCTCGGTCGTGATCGCCGCGAGCGGCATCCGGGTCGTCAAGCACGGCAACCGCGCCGCGTCGTCGTCCTCCGGCTCCGCCGACGTGCTCGAGGCGCTCGGGGTCGACCTGACCCTGAGCCCCGAACGGGTCGCGCAGGTCGCCACCGAGGCGGGCATCACCTTCTGCTTCGCGCAGGCATTCCACCCCGCAATGCGCCACGTGGCCGCCGCCCGTGGCGGCCTGGGTGTGGGGACGGTGTTCAACCTGCTCGGTCCCCTCACCAACCCCGCCCAGCCGACGTATGCCGCCGTGGGCGTCGCCGACGCCCGCGTCGCCCCGCTCATCGCAGGGGTCTTCGCGGGCCGCGGCAAGGCCGCGGCGGTGTTCCGCGGCGACGACGCGCTCGACGAGCTCACCCTCAGCACGACATCGAGGGTCTGGTGGGTGAGCGGGGGCGAGGTGTCGGAGTACCAGCTGGACCCCAGTGCTGTCGGGCTGCAGCGGGCGCCCGTGGAGGCGCTGCGTGGTGCCGACGCCGCCCACAACGCGCAGGTGGCCCGCGACGTCTTCGCCGGAGCCACCGGCCCGGTCCGTGACGCCGTGCTGCTCAACGCGGGGATGGCGCTCGCCGTGGCGGCCGAGCCGGTCGTGGCGAACGCCGACGACCTGCACACCGCCGTGGCCGACGGCATCGCCAAGGGCGCCCAGGCGATCGACTCCGGCGCGGCCACCGCCCAGCTGGAGCGCTGGGCGGCGGCCACCCGCGCTTAGCTCATCGACGCGAGCCAGCTGACGGCCTGTCGGGCGTTGGCCCGGCGCTGCTCGTAGCGGGCGCCCAGGGCGAGCAGCAGCACGCCGAGGGTGCCGAGCGTGACCGACCGCGGCAGGTGCAGCGTGTACGGCCCCAGCTCGCTGACCGCAACCAGCACCGCACTCGCCGCCCCGACGACCACCGGTGCCTGCCACCGCTGGTGCGCCCCCAGCGCCAGCACGGCGACCGCCGCGGCCGCGGTGAGCAGTGGCCGGATCGCGCCGGCGTCGGTCACCGTCAGCAGCGTGGGCGGCACGAACCCGACGAGCAGCCCGGGCCCGGCCACGAGCCATGAGCGACGTCCCAGCAGGTGACGACACCAGGCGCTCGCGCCGAGCAGGAGCAGCGCCAGCGGCACCGTGTACGCCTCGAGCGTCTCCACGCCGGCCTCGGCGAGCGCCACCCAGGTGGCGTACGTGAGGGCGACGACGGCCCCGGCGACCACGAGACGACGAGCGGGCCGCACGGCATACCCGACCAGGGCCAGCCCGTAGGCCGCTGCGACGGCGGCTGCGACGTAGGCCCAGCCGCGGTCATCGGCGACACCGACGGCCAGGACCACCAGCACCAGCGAGCCGACACCGAAGAGGAGCTCCTCCTCACCCTCGGCGCGCCACCGCGCGAGCGCCACGCAGCCCAGGGCGAGCATCGTGGTGAGTGCGATGTCGGTGCCGTCCGGGCCGTAGCCGCCGACCAGCCAGAGCAGCCAGGCGCCGCTGGCGAGGGCGACGCCGTGGGCGGGCAGCCGCAGGGCCGGGCGCAGCACACTCGTGGCGAGGGCGGCCGCGCACACCACGACCAGGACGACAAGCAGGTACGGCGTCGGGAGGCCGTGGTCGAGGACGAGCCACAGGGCGGACCCCGCCGACAGGACCGCGCCGCCGGCGAGCGGAAGTTCCTCGGCCCGGTGCGGCCGCGCGAGTGCGCCGGCCGCGTATGCCGCCGCGAGGCCGGCGAGGGCGAGCACGCGCAGCTCGGGCGACCCGAGGGATGCCGCCACGTCGACCGCGTGCCACAGGGCCAGAACGGCGACGGCGACGCTGCCCGTGGTCACCGCGGGCCGGCGGTGGACGCGTGCGACGGCGAGGGCACAGCCCCCGATGGCGAGGGTCGGGGGCACGAGCCACACGGCGGGCAGCTCCTCGAGCCGGTGCAGCAGCTCGGCGTCTGCCCACCCGCCGAGGAGGGAGATCAGGGCGCCGCCGGCGAGCGGCCAGGTCACGTCCTCGTGGCGGCGCGAGAGCAGGGCCGCCGCTGTGAGCGCGCACCCCGTCGCGCTGAGGACGACGACCTGCGCCGTGGTCGAGACGAGACCCCCACCCCATGTGAGTGCGACCAACCCGAAGACGACTGCCACGGCAGTCGCGATGAGCCGAAAAGCCTTGCGCCACACGGCATACGCAGCCGCGGCTGCGGTGAGCATGGCGACGACGGCAACGCCGTAACGCTCGTCGCCGGTGCTCGCGGCGGACGAGAACCCGAGGAGCGCGGCCAGGACCACGCCGCCGGCGAGCGCGGGCTCCTCCGCGCGGCGCCGGTGCCACAGCGCCGCCGCGGTGAGCGCCGCCATGGCGCCGAGCATGAGCAGGACGTGGGTCCGTGGTGGGGTGTCGACGGTGCCAGCGCGCAGCGCGGCGAGCGCGAACACCACGGCCACCGCCGACCCCGCCAGCCGGACCGGACGACGCCGGACAGCCGTCGCGGCGGCCCCGGCGGCGACGGCGGCCAGGCCGAGGACGTGGATGGCCGTCTCGTCCTGCCCGAACACGACGACGGCCAGGCCGAGGGCGCTCACACCCAGCGTCGACTCGAGCCACCAGCCGCCCCGTCCGGCGCCGAGGGGGCGCACGACGACCGCGGCGACCCAGGCCACGGCCACGAGCGCGGTGACGACCGCGGTGCCGCGGATGTCACTCAGGATCGCGGCCAGCCAGGCCGAGGCGGGCAGCGACAGGGTGCTCGCCACGGCGACGACCCCGAGGGCGCGCCAGTCGCCGGTGTACCAGCGCTTGGCCCAGTCGGCGCGGACGGCGGCGCGTGAGCCCAGCCGGGCGACGCGGTGGTGCATCACTGCGCGGACGACCCAGGCGCCGCCCACCCAGATGGCGAGCAGGATCCCGAGGTCGACGACGGCCACGGTGGACCAGGTCGGCCACGCCTGCGGGAAGTCCTCGAGCAGCGGGCGGAAGGCTGCCACCGTCGCCGCCACGACGAGCCAGGCCGCGGCCGGCCCCGAGGCGGCACGCCGCACCAGGCCGAACCGCTGCGGCAGGCGCCAGTGCAGCAGGCCGAACGCGACGGCACCGAGCAGGGCGGTCACCTCCCACGTGGTCATGTGGTCGCGGCTGACGGCCACCAGGCCGCCCCAGGCAACGGAGGCGGCGGTGAGCGTCAGGATCGCGAAGGCCGCGATGCGCCGGTCACGGACGTGCAGCGCGCCCAGGACGAGCGCGACCGCGAGACCCGACCCGACGGCATACCAGTCGGCCGGTGCGGCGTCGAGGCCGAAGAGGCCGAGGCCACGGGCGGCGGTGACGTCGAGCAGCAGGAGCCCACCGGCGACGAGGGCCAGGGCTTCGGCGCTGCTGGCGAGCCCGCGGCGCGAGAGCAACAGCGCCAGCCAGGCGGCGAGGCCGGTGAACCCGCCCATGACCACGGCCTGGCCGTAGACGCCGATGCGGTCCCAGGCGACGGCCAGCGCGATCGAGCCGGAGACCAGGACCAGGACCACACCCACGGCGAGCAGCGTCTGCTGGACGGTCCAGCGCCGCGGTGCGGCGGTGGTCGGGATGGGGATCGTGGCGGCAGGTACTGGTGCCGGTGCTGGTGCCGGTGCGGGGGTCCGGTGCGGCTCGGCCGGGGCGCTGGCGAGCGTCTCGAGCAGGGTGGTGCGGCGGGTGAGGAGGTTGGCGTGCTCGGTGCGCAGTCGGGTCTGCAGGGCGGTGACCTCGGCGAGGCGCTGGTCCACCTGCCACAGCTCGGCCGCGGCGGGGCCGACGAGGTACAGGCCGCAGCGCGGGCAGGTGGGGTCGTCGGCCGGCAACGGTGCGCTGCACCGGGGGCACGAGACCGGGGTGGGCGTGCTCATCGGAACCTCCTGGCTGACGCGGGAAGGGGTGCGTCTGGAGGAAGTGTCGTGCGCGGGCGGGCCGGGCCGGATGCGCTGCGCTACTCAGAATTGCCCGGCGAAGTGCCCACCTGCTGGCCGTGAGGTGCGACAGACCACCCATTTCGGGCGTCGCTGGCCCTTCACGGGCAGCGAGTCAGGGGAGTGCGCGCGGTGCGCCCTGGTCAGTCGCCGTCGAGGCCGAGGCTGAAGGCCGCCTCGAGGTCGTGCTTGGAGTAGGTGCGGAACGCGATGTGGGTGTTGGTGCCGATGACGCCCTGCACCTTGTTGAGCCGGCCGGCGATGACGTCGTTGAGCTGCTCGTGCTCGGCCACCCGGACCATGGCGATGAGGTCGGCGTCGCCGGCGACCGAGTAGACCTCGGTGACGCCTTCGAGCTCGGCGATGGCCTCGGCCACCTCGGGGATGCGGTCGACGTCTGCATTGACGAGCACGATGGCGGTGATCACGAGGCCACTGTATCGACGTGCGCCGCGGGCGTGGCGGCGACCGGCGGTCAGGACGCGGCGACGAACCCCGACACCGACTGGCGCGACACGACCTGCGGCTCGAGGTGCGCGCGAGCACCTCCGGCGCCCCCGACCGGGCAGCTCCACTCGCCGTCGAGGTCGACCAGCCGCACACCGGGGGACTCGAGCCAGCGCAGGATCTTCTCGGTCTCCTCGGGCAGCGCCGCCGGGGCCGGCCACGGCGCGGGGAGCACGACCTCGGCGCTGTCGCGGGCCGCTGCGACATAGGGCATCGGGTCGGCGCCGCGTGGCGCGACCGAGGTGGCCGCCAACCGGCCATGGCGCACCACCACGATCTCCCAGCCACCGAGCGCGGCCGGCCGGGCCGCCACGATCTCTGGGCTCGAGGCGAGCGGTGCGATCCGTTGCGCGCGCGAGATGCCGCGCACGAGTGCCAGCATCCGGTCACGCACGGCGCCGGCGTCCTCGAACCGTTCCTGCTCGGCGAGTGTGCCCATCCGCGACTGCAACGCGGTCACGACCGACCGGGAGTCGCCGACGAGGGCGCCGACCGCGTCGCTGACGACCGCGGCATACTCCTCCACGCTCTGCGCGCCGGTGCACGGCGCCCCGCACCGGCCCATCTCGGCGAGTGCGCAGGCGCCCACTCGGCGGGTGGGGGAGAGCCGCTGCACGCACTGCCGCAACGGGATCACCTCGTGGACCGCGGCGACCGCGGCCTCGGCGCTGGCCCGGCTGCCGAACGGGCCGATGTACTTGGCACCGTCACCGCGCACCTCGCGCACGATCGACAGCCGCGGGAAGGCCTCGACGGTGAGCTTGACCCAGGTGGCGCGCTCGGGGAACTTCGACCGGCGGTTGTAGCGCGGCTTGTGCTCGGCGATCAGCCGCAGCTCGCGCACCTCGGCCTCGAGGGTCGTCGCGCAGACGATCGGTGTGACGCTCTCGGCGATGCCGACCATCTCGGTCATCCGCGAGCGGTGCTCGGAGCCGGTGAAGTAGTTGCGGACCCGGGTGCGGATGTTGACCGAGGTGCCGACGTAGAGCACGTGCCCCTGGCCGTCCTTGAACTGGTAGACCCCCGGGGCGTCGGGCAGCCCGTCGGCGAGCCAGCGCTTGCGCCGCCGCGCCGGGCTGACCCGCGAGCTGAAGCTCGACAGCTCCTCGAGGGTGCGCACGCCGAGGTTGCCGACACGCTCGATGAGTCCGTGGAGCACGTCGACGGTGGCGCGGGCGTCGTGCAGCGCGCGGTGGTCGGGCACGGTGGCCGCACCGAACAGCGCGGCCAGCGACGACAGCTTGTGGTTGCGGGCCTCGTCGCGGGTGACGAGCTGGCGGGCCAGGTGGACGGTGTCGAGGACCGCGTGGCCGGGCCAGGGGATGCCCTGCGCCTTGGCGCCGGCCTTGAGGAAGCCGACGTCGAAGCCTGCGTTGTGCGCCACGAGCACCGACCCGCGAGCGAACTCCAGGAACGCCGGCAGCGCCGTCTCGATGCGGGGTGCGTCGGCCACCATCGCGGTGGTGATGCCGGTCAGCGCCTGGATGAACGGGGGGATCGGCAGGTGCGGGTTGACGAGGGTCTGGAACTCGCCGAGCACCTCGCCGCCGCGCACCTTGACCGCGCCGATCTCGGTGATGGCGCTGTCCTGCGGGCTGCCGCCGGTGGTCTCCAGGTCGACCACGACAAAGGTGACGTCGGCCAGCGGCGTCCCCAGGTCGTCGAAGGTGCCCTGGACCATCTGCATGTCCCTGACCGTAGGTGGGTGGTGTGACAGCCGGTGGCAGGCGCGCCCGTGGTGCCCGGTGCAGGACCCCGCGAGGTATGCCGTGTCGGCACCGTTGTCAGTGCCTCCGCCTAGCGTCGTGGTCAGTGGAAGAACGACCCCGAGAGAAGAGGTGATCACGTGATCATCGACTGCCAGACCTGTCCGGTGCGCGACCTGCACTGTGACGAGTGCATCGTGCCCGCGATGCTCGCCCCGCTCGACGGGACGATGTCCCTCGACCGGGCGGAGCGGGCGGCCGTGAGCCGGTTCGTCTCCGCGGGGCTGGTGTCGGCCCAGCAGGCGGGCGGCCTGGAGGCGCGACGCGAGCCCTGGTCGACCCATGTGGAGGCGGTGGGCTGACCCTACGATGGCCCGATGAGCAGGCTGCGTGTGCGTCGACGGGCGCTCGCAGCAGCCGTCGCGGTCGCGGTGGCGGTCGTCGTCGCGGGCTGCGACAGCTCGGCGCCCGGCGCCACGCAGACCACGGGCACCCGTGCTGGGGCATCGAGCAGTACCCAGCAGAACGCACCCAGCCCCACCCTCGACCGCGAGCAGGCGCTCGCCGACCTGCTCGCCCGCAGGGCCGACGCGGTCCGCACGCGTGACCGCGCGGCATACCTCGCCACCCTCGACGACCCGAAGTCGGGTTTCGGCCTGCGCCAGCTCGCCCAGTTCGACGCCCTGTCCACCCTGCCGCTGGTCGAGTTCGCCTATGGCACACCGGAACCCGCGCCCGCGCTGGGTGCCGACCGGGTCGCCCAGCTCGGGCCGGACGCGTGGGCGGCGCGGGTCAACGGCCGGTACCGCCTGAAGGGGTACGACAGCCGCAGCCGCGACTTCGAGAGCTACTTCACCGCGGTGCGCCGCGACGGCCAGTGGCGCCTCGCCGACGACACCGACGGCGGCACCCAGACCCAGCTGTGGGACCTGCCGTCGTTCACCGTGGTCACCGGGAAGTCCACCCTCGTCGTCGGCACCGGGCCCGCCAGCCGGCTGCGCCCGTATGCCGCGTTGGGCGACCTCGCGGTCAAGCGCGTCACCGCCGTGTGGGGCACCGCGTGGGCGCGGCGGCTCGTCATCGTCGTCCCGCGTGACGCGGCGACCATGGCCGAGCTCGTCGGGCAGGACCCGAAGTCGGTCGCCCAGGTCGCCGCCGTCACCGACGGGCCGTTCGACCCGGATGGGTATGCCGGTGCGGACCGGGTGGTGGTCAACCCTGGGGCGTTCGGGACGCTCGAGCGGCGCGGGCAGCAGGTGGTCCTCACCCACGAGGGCACGCACGTCGCGATCCGCGCCACCACCAACCGGCCGGTGCCGCTGTGGTTGTCCGAGGGGATGGCCGACTACGTCGGCTACCGCGACATCGACGCCACGCCGCAGCAGGTGGCTGCCGCGCTGTTCGCGAAGGTCCGCGCCGGCACCGGGCCCAAGGCGCTGCCCGTCGCGGCCGACTTCGACCCGGGACGCACCACGATCGGCCCCAACTACAACGCCGCGTGGCTCGCGGTCCGCCGGATCGCCGAACGGTGGGGTGACCCGGCCCTGGTGCGGTTCTACCGCGCCGTCGCCACCGCACCCGCGGGCTCGGGTGGGTCCGCCGGGTCGGCGGCCGGGACGACACCCGAGGAGGCGGACGCCGCGGCGGCGGCCGCCTTCCGCTCCGTCCTGCGCACCAGCCTCCCGGCGTTCACCAAGGACTGGCTGGCCTACCTGCGCACCCTGGCGGCCCGGTGAGCGAGGTGGTGCGGCGCCGCGCGGCGCGGGTGCTCGTCGTGTCACCCGAGGGCGAGGTGCTGATGATCAACGCCTTCGACCCGCAGGACCCGGCCACGACCTACTGGTACACCGTCGGCGGTGGTGTCGACGCGGGCGAGAGCGACCTCGACGCCGCGGTGCGCGAGGTGTGGGAGGAGACCGGGCTGCGGGTCGACCGCGACCAGCTGGTCGGCCCCGTGCACCACGACCGCACCGTCTTCCCCTTCGAGGGACGCACCATCGACCAGGAGCAGGTGTTCTTCCTGCTGGCGACGCCGCGCTTCGACCCGGCGCCGGCGGCCTTCGAGGAGACCGAGATCCGCTCGGTCATCACGGTGGCGTGGGTCGACCCGGCCGCGCGGGAGAGGGCGGGGGAGACGGTCTACCCGGCGGGTCTGGCGTCGCTGGTCGCGCAGTGCGCGAAAGCTGCGGCCCAGAACGGATCCTGACGTTCCTTGTCTGCCGCACACGCGGCATACGCCGATCTGTCAGGCCTTGGCGAAGGCTTGACGGACAGCCAAGACGCTCTCGACATCCGGCTGGTTAGGAAAGAAGGCGTGCCGCGAACCCGCGGCGCACCGACCCTGACACAAACCAGAAATGGGGACACAGGACATGCCGACCATCCGACTCACCCTGGGCGCTGCCTCTGCAGTGCTGGCCGCCGGAACCGCCTTCGCCGCGGCGCCCGTGGCGACCACCGCGGCACCCGCGCAGACCGACGGCGCCGCGAGCCACGCGGCCAGCGGGTACGTGCCGAACGAGCGGGACAAGGCCCAGAACCAGCGACTGCAGAAGCAGCTCGACGCAGCCATCGCCAAGGCCGCCGAGAACAAGCGCCTCGGCAAGAAGCCGTCGGTGCAGCAGGCCGTGACGGTCTACTACGACGACTCGAACGCGCCGTCGTTCGACTCGCTCATCGACCAGGGCGCCAGCATCTGGAACTCGCGGGTGAGCAACGTCAAGCTCGTCGAGACCACCGGGTCCGGGGCGGACCTGCGCTACTACGAGGGCAACGACTCCCGCGGCTCCTACTACTACGGCGACGGTCGCGGCAACGGCACGATCTTCCTGGACTACAACCAGGCGAACACCTACGCGCCGCTGCGGATCATCACCCACGAGACCGGCCACGCGCTCGGCCTCCCGGACCGCTACACCCAGCCGTGCTCGAAGCTGATGTCCGGCGGTGGCCCCGGCCCGTCGTGCACCAACCCCTACCCGGACTCGGTCGAGGCATCCGAGGTCAACACCTTGTGGGCGAACGGCTTCGTCGGCGTCGCCGAGTTCGCCAAGGTGGGCTGACCGGGCCGCATCACCGCGAGGTATGCCGTCGTGCCGCCACCCGTGCGTGGGTGGCGGCACGATCGCGCACGGCTTCTTAGACTCCGGTCATGCACCAGCTGCTCCTCGTCGGTGGACTCGGGCTGGCCGTCGTCATCGCGGCGACGGTCTTCTCGCGTCGCACCGGCATCGCGGCGCCGCTGTTGCTCGTGGCGCTCGGGATCGCGGCCGCCTCGACGCCCTGGGTGCCCGACATCGAGGTCGAGCCGGAGCTGGTGCTGACCGGCGTCCTGCCGCCGCTGCTGTACTCCTCGTCGCTGCGGCTGCCGGTCATCGACCTGCGCCGCAACCTCGGGATGATCACGTGGCTGTCGGTCGTCATCGTCATCGTGTCCGCCTTCGCCGTGGGCGCGGCGGTGCACCTGTGCTTCCCGCAGATCCCGTTCCCGCTCGCGGTGGCCCTGGGGGCGGTCGTGAGTCCCACCGACGCCGTGGCCGCCACTAGCATCGGCAAGCGGCTGGGCCTGCCGAACCGGCTCATGACCGTGCTCGAGGGGGAGTCGCTCGTCAACGACGCGTCGGCGCTGGTGCTGCTGCGCGTGTCGCTCGCGGCGCTCGCCGGGTCGTTCAGCCTCGGTCAGGCGGTTCTCGACTTCGCGGTCGCCGTCGTGGGCGCGGTGGTGGTCGGCCTCGCGGTCGCGTGGGTCACGATCCTCGTGCGGCAGCGGCTCGCCGACCCAGTGCTCACCACGCTCATCTCGTTCGCGGTGCCCTTCCTCGCATTCGCACCGGCCGAGGCCATCGGCGCCTCGGGTGTCCTCGCCGTCGTGGTGGCCGGCATCGTCACCGGGCACGTCGGGCCCCGCCGGTTCCCGGCCCGCGACCGGCAGGCGCAGGCGATCCACTGGGCGACGATCAGCTTCGCGCTCGAGAGCGGGGTGTTCCTGCTCATGGGGCTCGAGCTGCCCACCCTGCTCGAGGCTGCCCGCGACGAGTCCACCCTCGGTTCGGTGCTCGCGATCGCCGCGGTCGCCCTGCTGGTGACCATCGTCGTGCGGGTCATCGGGGTGTTCGCCCCCGTCCTCGTGGAGCGGCGGGTGCAGCCGGAGCGCACCGAGCGGGTCCGGGCCCGCCTCGCCGAGCTGGAGAACCGGCTCGACGCCTACCAGGAGGCGTACGAGCCGCAGTCGGACGAGGCCGAGCGGCGGCTCACGCACTTCGAGCGGCGGCTGGCGCGCGGGACGGCCGACGTGGAGTTCCAGGAGAGCCATCCCATCACCCGTCGTGGTGGCGTGGTCCTCGCGTGGTCGGGCATGCGCGGTGTCGTCACGCTCGCGGCCGCGCAGACCATCCCCATCGACACCGAGCACCGCGCCACGCTGGTGCTCGTCGCGTTCGTGGTGGCGTTGGTGACCCTCGTCGGCTTTGGCGGCTCGTTGCCGTGGCTGATCCGCCGCCTCGACTTCCCGGAGGTGACACCGGACCAGCGTCGCGACGAGTTCACCGCGCTGATGCGCACCATGCTCACCGACGCCTCCGCGCAGCTGGGACCGCTCGACAAGATGACCGTCGACGGCCAGCCGATCGACAGCCAGGTCGTGCAGCGGGTCAACGAGCAGTTCGTGCCGGTGCTGCTCGGCCGGTTGCGCGGCGACGTCCAGCCGAGGCCGGGTGTGCGCGAGCAGCTGGTCATCATCCAGCGGCGCTACGTCGACGCGTTGCGGGAGGCGCTCAACGACGAGCGCTCGATCGGGGCCTATCGCTCGGAGACATATGCCGCCGCGCAGGCCATCCTCGACCGCGAGGAGCAGCGGCTGGACCCCCAGCGCTGAGCGCGAACGACAGCACCACGAGGGCACCCACGAGCCAGAACTGGTTGTAGAACGCCTGCTTGTTGACCAGGTTGGCGGCGAGCAGCACCAGCGCCAGCCAGCGCAGCAGCGACGCGAGCGGCGGCTGCTGACGCCACACCGTCCAGCACACGGCCGCCAGTGTGCCCAGCACCACGAGGCCGGTCACCCAGAATGGCAACGTGACGCCAAAAGTGTTGAGCGCCAACAGGTACAGCGTGTTCGCGAACTTGATGGGGTGGAACGCCACGAGCAGGCTGATCGTGTCGTGGACGAAGTCGGCCGGGCTCGCGAGGAACCACGGCGCGATGAGCACCCCGGTCAGCGCACCGGTCGCGACGGCCCGCTGCCACCCGAACGGACGCCACAGCAGCAGCACCGGCAGCAGCAGCGCGAGGTGCTGCTTGCTGGCGCACGCGAGCGCCAGCGGCACGACCGCCCACCAGGCCCGCCCGCGTTGCACGAGGACCGCCCACCACGCGATCCCGGCGAGCAACAGCGGCTCGGTCCAGGCCTGGTCGAGCTGGGTCAGGGTGCCGGGGGCGAGCAGGAGCAGACCGGCCACGGCCGCGGTGGTCCAGACCCACGACGACGAGGGGGTATGCCGCGTGGCCGCGCCCGAGCCACGGGTGCCACTGGCGCCCCGCGCGAGGAGCGCGACGGCCACCACGACCGTGAGCGACCAGAACGCCAGCGCCCACCGGATGTCGCCGGCGATCCAGCGCCCCGGTGCGAGCAGCACTGCCGTCCACGGCAGGTAGGTGAATGCGTCCTGGATGCCGGGGGAGCCCGTCCAGTTCATCGCGTAGAAGTTCTCGCCGCGGCCCAGCGCGTCCGAGGCCTGCTGCAGCGTGACCCAGACGTCGATGCGCGGCCGCGGCGACGACACGATCGCGGTGACGGCCGCCGCGGCATACCCAGTCACGACGGTGCCGAGCGCGAGCCGCGACGCGCGCGCCCCGCCGGCCCACAACAGTGCCGCGACCACCAGCGGCACGACCACGAGAACCGTTGTGGCCAAAGCCAACCCGCTCGGTGTCAGGTAGGAGAACAGCGGCACGGCGATGGTCGCGAGGGCCGACCCGGCCAGCATGACGGCGACCCCGGCCCGGCTCAAAGACACGCGCCAGCCGAGCCACTGCCACAGTGCGAGCGCGACGGTCGCGGCCGTGAGGGTGAGGACGATCGGCACGCGGTAGCGCACGACGGACCACTGCAGCACCCCGAAGTAGGCGAGCCAGCAGACGCCGAACGCCACCGCGGCCGACGAAGCGGACAGGCGGTGGCGTTCGGGCACGGGAAGACCCTAGAGGGTCGGCGTCAGGTCAGTGCTGGCCGCCCGCGTAGAGCTCCTCGACCTGGTCGTGGAAGTCGCGCATCACGATGTTGCGCTTGAGCTTCAGGCTCGGCGTGAGGTAGCCGTTCTCCTCGGTGAAGTCACCGTCGAGGACGACGAACTTGCGGATCGACTCGGCCTTCGAGACGGCCTTGTTGGCCTCGTCGACGGCCTTCTGCAGCTCGGCCTGGACGACCTCGTTGTCCTTGGCCTGCTCGAAGGGCACGTCCTCGATGCCGTTGTTCTTGGCCCAGCCCGGGTACATCTCCTCGTCGAGGGTGACCAGCGCCGCGATGAACGGCTTCTGGTCTCCGACGACCATCGTCTGCGAGACGAGCGGGTGGGCGCGCAGCCGGTCCTCGAGCACCGCCGGGGCGACGTTCTTGCCACCCGCCGTCACGAGGATCTCCTTCTTGCGGCCGGTGATCTTGAGGTAGCCGTCCTCGTCGAGCTCACCGAGGTCGCCGGTGCGGAACCAGCCGTCCTCCATCGCGCTCTCGGTGGCCTCGGCGTTGTCGTGGTAGCCGCCGAAGACGTTGACGCCCTTGATGAGGACCTCGCCGTCTTCGGCGATGCGGATGCCGACACCCGGCAGCGGCGGACCGACGGTGCCGATCTTCACGCGTTCGGGGATGTTGACCGTGGCGGGGGCGGTCGTCTCGGTGAGGCCATACCCCTCGAGGACGGTGACGCCGATGCCGCGGAAGAAGTGCCCGAGGCGGGTGCCGAGCGGCGCTCCGCCGGACACGGCATACATGACCTCGCCGCCCATGGCGGCGCGCAGCTTGGTGTAGACGAGCTTGTCGAAGACGCCGTGCTTGACCTTCAGGCCCAGCCCCGGGCCGCCGGCGTCCTGCGCCTCGGACCAGTCGATGGCGGTCTGCGCGGCGACACCGAAGATCTTGCCCTTGCCGTCGCCGGTCGCCGTGGCCTCGGCCTGGTTGTAGACCTTCTCGAAGACCCGCGGCACCGCGAGGATGAACGTCGGCTTGAACCCGGCGAAGTCGTCGAGGAGGTTCTTGATGTCCGCGCTGTGGCCCATCTTCGCCTCGCCGTCGACACACAGGATCTGGATGAACCGGGCGAAGACGTGGGCGAGCGGCAGGAACAGCAGCGTCGAGGCGCCTTCGGCGGAGACGACCTGCTTGAGCTTGGTGATGGCGTTCTCGGACAGACCGAGGAAGTTGTCGTGGGTGAGCTCGACGCCCTTGGGCCGACCGGTGGTGCCCGAGGTGTAGATGATCGTCGCGACGCTCGCGCGGTTGATGCCGGCCGTGGCGGCGGCGAGCTCCTCGTCGCTGACCGACCCGCCCGATGCCTTGAGCTCGTCGATGGCACCGGCGTCGATCTGCCACACCTGCTTGAGGCCGGGCAGCTGGTCGCGCACCTCACCCAGCGTGGCCTCGTGGGCCGGCGTCTCCAGCATGATCGCGCTGGCGCCCGAGTCGGAGAGGATCCACGCGACCTGGTCGGCAGAGGACGTCTCGTAGATCGGCACCGTCACCGCGCCCGCGCTCCAGATCGCGAAGTCGGTGAGCGTCCACTCGTAGCGCGTCTTGGCCATGATCGCGACGCGGTCGCCGGGTTTGATGCCCGCGGCGATGAGCCCCTTGGCGAGGGCGCGCACGTCGGTGTCGAACTCGGCGGCGGTGATGTCGACCCAGCCCGAGCCGGACCGGCGCGCGAAGGCCACGTTGGTGGGGTCGTTCGCAGCGTTGCGACCCGGCAGGTCGGCGAGACTGCCCTCGGTCTGCGGTTGGACGAGCGGGGGAGCGACGTTTTCCTGCACGGAGTCTCCTTCGGGCGGCGGCGGTGCCGGGGCCCCAGACTACCCGTGGGTAGCCACCGCTGGGGAGGTGCCCTGCTGAACCGGCCCGTGATGGTGGACACTGCCCGGTATGCCGCAGCGCCGGGTCGACGTCGCCGACGACACGTTCGTGGGGGCCGCACCGGAGCGGATCCGGGCGAGCCTGACCGACGAACGCTGGCTCGACGGCGTGTGGCCGCACCTGCAGCGGACGGTGGTCCGCGACCGTGGGGTCAAGGGGGTGCGGTGGACCGTCACCGGTCAGGTCGAGGGCGACATGGAGGTGTGGATCGAGCCGTTCTGGGACGGCGCGATCGTGCACCACTACCTGCGCGGCACCGCGACCGCGGGCGCGCCACGCGACGTGACCACGCGGCATACCCTGCGCTGGAAACGGGCCGTGCACGCACTCAAGGACGCGCTCGAACGCACGGAGGAGCCCGCGGCCGGGCGCGCGGGGTAGCCTTCGGCGCATGGCCGACCGCACCGAGTCCAGCATCGACATCGCCGCCAAGCCCGGTGAGGTCCTGGACGTCATCGCCGACTTCGAGAGCTACCCCGAGTGGGCCACCGAGGTGAAGAAGGTGGAGGTCCTCACCGAGGAGGGCGACGGCTGGGCCGACCAGGTGCAGTTCACCCTCGACGCCGGCGCGATCAAGGACACCTACGTCCTGGACTACGAGTGGGACGTCAAGAAGAACGGCACCGGCGTCGTGTCGTGGGGCCTGGTCGAGGCGACCGTCCTCAAGGCGATGAACGGTTCGTACACGTTGGCCGCCAAGGGCAAGGACGCGACCACGGTGACGTACCGGCTCGCGGTCGACGTCAAGATCCCCATGCTGGGCATGCTCAAGCGCAAGGCCGAGAAGGTCATCATCGACACCGCGCTCAAGGAGCTCAAGAAGCGCGTCGAGGGCTGACGGCGGCGCTCGCGCCGATCGTCACGGGCACCCATGCGCGTCATCCTCTTCACCGGCAAGGGCGGCGTCGGCAAGACGACCACGGCCGCCGCGACGGCCGTGCGCGCGGCCCGGGCGGGCGTCAAGACGCTCGTGCTGTCGACCGATGCCGCGCACTCGCTCGGTGACGCGCTCGCGGTCGACCTCGGCTCGACGGGTGAGCCGGTCGAGATCGAGCCGGGGCTGTCGGCGCTCCAGGTGAGTCCGCCGCGGCTGCTCGGTGACTCGTGGCGGGTCGTGCAGGACTACCTGCTGTCGGTGCTCGACACGATCGGTGTCGACGGTGTCGTGGCCGAGGAGCTGACGCGGCTGCCGGGTGCGGACGAGATCGCCGCGCTGCTGGAGCTGCGGGCGCAGGCCGAGTCGGGGCCATGGGACCTCGTGGTCGTCGACTGCGCGCCCACCGCCGAGACGTTGCGGCTGCTGGCGCTGCCCGAGGCGCTGGCGTGGCACCTCGAACGGCTGCTGCCCGCCCAGCGCGGGCTGATCCGGACGCTGCGGCCGGCCGCGGCGGCTGCCGCTGGGGTGCCGCTGCCCGAGCCCGAGGTGGTCGCGACCGTCACGGGCTGGCACCGGCAGATGCGCGAGGTGCAGCGGCTCCTGACCGGTGACGCGACGTCGGTGCGGCTGGTGCTGACGCCGGAACGGGTGGTCATCGCGGAGTCGCGGCGGACGTGGACGTCGTTGTCGTTGTACGGCTTCGTCGTCGACGGGGTCGTGGTCAACCGGGTCTTCCCGACCGGCGATGCGGATGGTGCCGGTGGGACGGTCGACGCCTGGCGCAGCGGGTGGAACACCGCCCAGCAGGAGGGGCTGGCGCAGGTGCGGGACTCGTTCGCCGGGCTGCCCGTCGTGGTGAGCCCCTACCTCGCGACCGAGCCGATCGGGGTCGAGGCGCTGGCCGGACTCGCCCCTGCTGTTGACGCTGCCGGGAATGACGACCTGCTCGCGCCGGTGCGGCACCGCGGGATGGTGGTGGAGCGGGACGGCGAGGCATTCCGGTTGGTGCTGCCGCTGCCCCTGGCGCACGCCTCCGACCTCGGGCTCCAGCGGCGCGAGGACGAGCTCATCGTCACTGTGGGTGACCACCGGCGGGTGCTCACGCTGCCAGCGGCTCTGCAACGATGCGTGGTCGAGAACGCGTCCGTCCGCGACGGCCGGCTGACGGTGCGCTTCGTCCCCGACGAGGAGGTGTGGCCGCGTGGCTGACGACGCACGACCACCGGTGGGTTCGGTCGCCGAGGAGGCGGCGCGACTCATGGACGCCCTCGGGGGATGGGCGGCGAGCGCAGGGTATGCCGCGGGCACGCGGCATACCGAGGACGACGCCGAGGTGCCCCGCACCGAAGGCGACGCGACACGGGCCGACGGCGGCGAGAAGGCTGGCGCGTGCCCGACCTGTGGCGCGGAAAACGGTGTGGGACAAGCCATTTCGTGCCAGGTGTGCCCGGTCTGCCAGGGCATCGCGCTGCTTCGTTCGGTGCGACCCGAGACCGTGGACCGGTTGGCCGACCTGGCCGGGGCACTCGCGGCGACGCTGCGCGACATCGCCGCGCAGGGGCGCGAGGCGAGCCCGCCCCCGGGCGCGGAAAGCGCGCGGTCGAGCGGCTCGCGGGCACGCCGTCCGCGGGTGGAGGACATCGAGGTGAGAGAGGAGCACGGGCAGTGAGCCTGGCCATCGGGATCGACATCGGCGGCACCAAGGTCGCGGGCGGGCTGGTGCGCACGGACGGGTCCGTCGTCGGCCGGGCGCGACGCGACACGCCCCACCGCTCGACCAGCCCGAACGTCGTCGAGGACACCATCGTGGAGGTCGTGACCGAGCTGCTCGCCGTGGCCGACGCGGCTGGCGACGACGTGGTGGCGGTCGGGATCGGTGCGGCCGGGTTCGTGGCGCGTGACCGGGCGACGGTGGTGTTCGCGCCGCACCTGTCGTGGCGGGACGAGCCCCTGCGCGACAACCTGCAGCGCCGCGTGCGGGTGCCGATCGCGGTCGACAACGACGCCAACGCCGCCGTGTGGGCGGAGTGGCGGTTTGGGGCGGCGCGCGGCGAGTCGAACGTCGTCATGGTCAACCTCGGCACCGGGATCGGCGGCGCGCTGATGCTCGACGGCAAGGTGGTGCGCGGGGCGTTCGGGATCGCGGGGGAGTTCGGGCACATGCAGGTCGTGCCGGGCGGGCAGCGGTGCGAGTGCGGCAACAAGGGGTGCTGGGAGCAGTACGCGTCGGGCAACGCGCTGGTGCGAGAGGCGCGCTCGCTCATGGTGGCCGGCAGCCCGCTGGCGACCGACCTGCTGGCGCGCGCTGGTGGCGACCCGATGGCGCTGACCGGGCCGATGATCAGCGATGCGGCGCGCGACGGCGACCCGACCGCGACCGAGCTGTTCACCGAGATCGGGCACTGGCTGGGGGTCGGCATGGCCAACCTCGCGGCAGCCCTCGACCCCGGCCTGTTCGTCATCGGCGGCGGGGTGAGCGCGGCGGGTGACCTGCTGCTCGACCCGGCGCGCACGATGTTCCGGCGCACGCTCACCGGGCGCGGCTACCGACCGGAGGCGCGGATCGTCGCGGCCTCACTCGGGAACGACGCCGGGCTGATCGGCGCGGCCGACCTGGCCCGCGGCATACGCGAGGGCGACGCATGAGCACGATGCGGGTCGCGTCGTACAACCTCAAGGACTTCACCCTCGACCAGCACGCAGCCGCGCGAATCGTGCGCGCCATCGACCCGGATGTCCTGTGTTTGCAAGAGGTTCCGCGTCGGCTGTTCGCGCCGTGGCGGGTGTCGATGTTCGCTGCGGAGTGCGGGATGTACTGGTCCGGCAAGCACCGCGGCAGCGGCGGGACGACGATCTTCACCTCGCTGCGCGTGCAGGTGGCGGAGTCGCGTCACTACCGGCTGCGGGTCGCGGCGCTGCAACGCACGCGAGGGTATGCCGTGCTGCGCGTCGGCCCGCCCGGCCGGGAACCGGTCGTGGTGGCGTCGGTGCACCTCAGCCTCGACGCGGACGAGCGGGCGGTGCACGCGGGACAGATCCTGCGGACGCTGACCCGGGCCGGAGTGGCCGGCGGGGCCGCGGGACCGGTGCTGCTGGCCGGCGACCTCAACGAGGGCGAGACGGGCAGGGCGTGGCAGGCGTTCGCGTCGCCACTGCGGCTCGTGTCGCCGACGACGCCGACCTACCCGGCCAAGGCTCCACGCAAGGCGCTCGACGTCATCTTCGCCTCGCCGGGGCTGACCGTGCTGCCGCACCAGGCCGTCGACCTCTCCACCGAGGACCTCGTCGCCGCCAGCGACCACCGCCCGACCTGGGTCGACCTCGAGCTCGACCCGGCGGCGGTCCCCACGGCCGAGGTGGAGACGGGGCCGGCTGTTGCGGAGTCGACCGTCGAGGACGCGGAGGGCAAGACTTCCTAGACGCGGGCGCCGTTGTCGGGGTCGTCCTCGTCGCGGGAGTGCGGTTGGCGCATCACGAGCAGGACGAAACCGCCGATCGTCAGCAGCAGCGCACCCAGCGTCCACCAGTCGCTGACGTTCGGGCGGAACAGCACCAGCCACAGCAGCAGCAGTGGTCCGCCGACGAGGCCGACGATGATGCCCCAGAACTGCAGGTCCTCCTGCGGCGGCAGCGGCTGCAACGGCCCGGGCTGGAAGTGCTCGTCGTCGTCGACCGGCAGGTCCACCAGCTCGGGCGGGGTGTGGTCCTCGTCCTCGGGGTCCTGCTCGGCACCACGCCACACGACGAAGGGACGCACCGGCGGAGGGTTGGTGGGGTTCGACGAGGGCTCGAGGGGCGGATTCACCCCAGGGCTCATCGCGGACGGCCCGCTGCGATCGATGTCGTCGACCACGGAGTCGTCGACGCCGGTGCCGCGAACGGATGGCGACGCATCCTCGTCGGCCGCGCCACGCGGCATACCGATGCGGTCGTCACTGACACCGTCGGAAGGTGAGTCGGGAGCGTCCGGCAGGGACGGCACGTCGTCCCAGCGCGCCACGATGTCCGCGAACTGCGCGTCCACGTCCTTGTCGCCCATGACGTCCTCAAGTCCCGGTGAGCGTCCGGCATTCCGCTCACTCCATCTCCGCCGACGCGACAACGATACGTGGCGCAGGAACGTTGAGGTAGCCAGAAGCCGAACCCGTGAGGCCCACCGCCGCCGGTTCGGTGCCGTAGAGTTCACGCGTCGAGAGGAGGTTGCTGGTGTTCTACTGGGTGCTCAAGACGGTCATCCTGGGGCCGATCCTGAAGCTGCTGTTCCGGCCGTGGGTTGAGGGTGAGGAGAACATCCCCGACGAGGGCGCGGCGATCTTCGCCAGCAACCACCTGTCGTTCTCCGACTCGATCTTCCTGCCGTTGGTGGTTCCGCGGCGGATGACGTTCCTCGCGAAGTCCGACTACTTCGACGGCCGTGGCATCAAGGGCAGGCTCACGGCGGCGTTCTTCAAAGGCGTCGGCCAGCTGCCCGTCGACCGCTCCGGCGGCAAGGCGAGCGACGCCGCCCTGCGCTCCGGCCTGAAGGTGCTGCGCCGCGGCGAGCTGCTCGGCATCTACCCCGAGGGCACCCGCAGCCCCGACGGCCGGCTCTACCGCGGCCGCACCGGTGTCGCGCGGATGGCGCTCGAGGGCAAGGTCAAGGTGCTGCCCGTCGCGATGATCGGCACGGACAAGGCCCAGCCCACCGGCAAGAAGCTGCCCAAGGTCATGCGGATCGGCGTCAAGATCGGCAAGCCGCTGGACTTCTCGCGCTACGAGGGCATGGAGGACGACCGGTTCGTCCTGCGCTCGATCACCGACGAGATCATGTACGAGCTGATGCTGCTGTCCGGCCAGGAGTACGTCGACATGTACGCCACGTCGATGAAGGACCGCATCGTCGCCGCCGCCAAGACCAAGGCGCGCGAGCTGCAGGAGGCCGCCCGCCCGGGCACCGCCGCCAAGGAGCTCGAGGACGCGCTCGACGCGGGCGAGGGCAAGGTGGCCGACGGGGCTGACCCGTCCGGTGCGTCCGAGGCCGACGCCATCGAGGACGCGACCGCCGACATCGAGCCGGCCGACCGCACAGCCGCACAGGCGGACGACGAGGGCGAGCCGGGCGCGCGCGCCGCGTCCTGACGCCCGCTGACGTCGTGGACCACGCGGCATACTCCCGCGTCCCCGGGTTCGACCGGGCGTCGCAACCGGCGATCGTCACCGCGTTCTGGCGCGGCATCGACGTCTTCCGCCCCATTGCGCTGTTGTATGCCGCGTACTCCCTCGCCGACCGCCCCGCCGACCTCATCCGGCCGGCGCTGGCGTGGGCGGTGCTCGCGGTGCTGGGTGCGTGGACGCTGTTCATGGTGTTCTACCGGCGGCGCCGGTTGTGGCTGGTCGTCGTGGAGCTCTCGCTCGCGTCAGCGGCGATCCTCGCGACCCGGCTCGTCGACAGCGCCGAGGCCATCGAGGCGGGCGGGCGCACGTTGCCGACGGTGTGGCCGGCGGCGGGTGTGGTGTCCGCGGCGGTGCTGCGCGGCTGGCGGGGCGGGGCGATTGCCGGGCTGGTGATCGGGCTCGTCGACGTCGTCGAGGTGGGCACGCCGACGCCCAACACCATCAACAACATCGTCATCCTCATGCTGATCGGGACGCTCATCGGCTACTGCTGCGACCTCGCCCGCGAGGGGCACGCGAAGCTGCGCGAGGCGCTCGTCCTCGAGGCGCGCGTGCGCGAGCGCGAACGGCTGGCGCGCACGGTGCACGACGGTGTCCTCCAGACGTTGGCGTTCATCAACCGCCGCGGGTCGCAGCTGGGTGGTGAGGCGACCGAGCTGGGCGCGATGGCCGCCGACCAGGAGCGCGCGCTGCGGGCGCTCGTCAGCGGTACCACGCCGGAGGAGACGGCGGCCGCGCTGGGGGCCGATGTCGACCTGCGCCAGACGCTCGGGCGGTTTGCCGGCGGGCGGGTGCACCTCGTCGCGCCGGCCGACGCCGTCCTCGTGCCGCCGCGCGTCGGCGGCGAGCTCACGGCCGCGGTGGGGGCGGCGCTGGACAACGTGCGCCAGCACGCGGGCGAGTCGGCCGAGGCGTGGGTGCTGCTCGAGGACGAGGGCGACGACGTCGCGATCACGGTGCGCGACAACGGCGCCGGTATGCCGGCCGGTCGCCTCGACGAGGCCGCCGCGGCTGGACGTCTGGGCGCGGCGTCGAGCATCCGTGGCAGGCTGGCAGACCTCGGCGGGGAAGCGACGTACGCGGGCCGTGAGGGGTCCGGGGTGACGGTGCGGATGCGGGCACCGAAGCATGGGTCACGTGAACACTGAGGAGGGCACGATGAGCGAGCCGGGGCCGGCGGAGTCGGTCGAATCGGTCGGGTCGGGCGAGACCATCACGGTGGTGGTCGCCGACGACCACCCGCTGTGGCGCGACGCCGTGGCGCGTGACCTGTCGGAGGCCGGGATGCGCGTGCTGGCGACGGCCGACGACGGTCCGTCGGCGGTCAACCGCACGAAGGCGACGCGACCCGACGTGCTCGTCCTCGACCTCAACCTGCCGGGGATGCGCGGCCACGAGGTGTGCCAGCAGCTCGGCAAGGAGCAGACGCGGGTGCTCGTGCTGTCGGCGTCGGGTGAGCAGCAGGACGTGCTCGAGGCGGTCAAGGCGGGGGCGACGGGTTATTTGGTGAAGTCGGCGACGCGCGAGGAGATCGTCGACGCGGTTCGGGCCACGGCTCGTGGCGACGCCGTCTTCACGCCGGGGCTGGCGGGGTTGGTGCTGGGGGAGTTCCGCAAGATGTCGACCCAGCCCGAGACTGACCCGTCGCGGCCGATCCCGGAGCTGACCGAGCGCGAGACCGAGGTCCTGAAGCTCGTGGCAACGGGCATGTCCTACAAGGAGATCGCGGCCGAGCTGTTCATCAGCCACCGCACCGTGCAGAACCACGTGCAGAACACCCTCGGCAAGCTCCAGATGCACAACCGGATCGAGCTCGTTCGGTTCGCGATCGCCAAGGGCCTCGACACCCCCGAGGCCTGAGTACCGGAGGCCGAGCCGACACGGCATACCCAGTCAGCGGTCACCCTCGTGCGCCGGGGACTGACGGTTCCCTGTCGGCCAGCAGCTCTGTTGCGAACCGGTGAGCCGCCGCGTTGTGCCGCTGCGGCGCGGTCACGACGGCGATGGGTGGATGCTCGGGCAGGTCGCCGAGGTGGTGCACTGTGACTGCCTCGCCCGGCAGGCGAGTGGCGGACGCAGCGATGAGGGCTGACCCGAGTCCGGCCGAGACCAGCTGCCGAATGCTGGCCGGACTGTGGGTCTCGAACTCGACGTGCGCGCTTGCTCCCACCCCGGCGAACGCCTCGTCGAGCAGTCGGCGCAGCCCGCTGTCGGCGGGGAGGCAGACGAAGGGGTCGTCCTGGACGTCGGCCAGCGTGGCGATCCGGCGCTGGTCACCCGGTGCAGTGATGAGCACCAGCTGCTCGGTGGCGACGCGTCGGGCGCGCAGTCCGGTCTCGAGCGGCTCGTGGACCGGGGCCACCACGACGTCGAGCTCGGCGCGCTGCAGTCGCTCCATGAGGGGCGCCGCCAGGCCGGTGCGCATCGACAGGGTGACGCCCGGGTAGCGGGTGCGGAACCGGCGCAGCGCGGCCACCAGGTCTAGGCCGCCGGTGATGGGTGTGGCGCCGATCCGCACGTGGCCCTGCTCGACTCCGCGGTGCGCCTCTGCCAGGGCACCGATGAGGTCGACCTGGGCCAGTGCCGCGTCGACCTGGTCGAGCACCTGCGCCCCGACGTGGGTGAGCTGGACTGATCGGGTCGTGCGGTGGAGCAGCTCGACACCGAGCTCGCGCTCGAGCTGGCGGACCTGGGCCGAGACCGCGGGTTGCGCCACGTGCAGCTGCTCGGCCGCTCGCGTGAAGCTGCCCTGCCGAGCGACCGCGCGGAAGTAGGAGAGTTGACGCAGTTCCATGACCCGAGGCTAGAGGACATTTAGCACGATTCGCGCTGAATGCCAGAGCAGACCTGTCTTGGACAGATGAATGGTGGCGCGGGGAGGCTCGGTCCCATGACACCTTCGCGCCGGATCTTCGCCGGCTTGTCGATCGGCAACTTCCTCGTCCTGCTGGACACCTCGATCCTCAACGTCGCCCTGCCTGACGTCCAGCGCGATCTCGGCTCCAGCTCCACGGCCCTTCCGTGGGCGGCTGTCGCCTACACCATCAGCTTCGCCGGCCTGCTGCTCGCCGCGGGGGCCGTGTCCGACCGCTTCGGGGCGCGCAAGGTGTATGCCGGTGCGCTGGCTGCGTTCGCGGCGCTCTCCTTGGCGTGCGCCGCGGCTCCGTCCATCGGGGCCCTGATCGGCGGCCGTGTCCTGTTGGGAGCGGCGGCGGCGTGCATGGTGCCGTCCTCGGTGGCGTTGCTGGCTGGGTTGTTCGAGCATCCCGGCGCCCGGGCTCGCGCGATCGGGGTGTGGGCTGCGGTCACGAGCAGCGGCTTGCTGCTCGGCCCGATGCTCGGGGGCCTACTGGTGACGGCGGGCGGCTGGCGGCTGGTGTTCCTCGTCAACCCATCCATCGCGGCGCTGGCGCTGCTGCTGTCCCGCAAGCTGGCGAACCCGCGTCCCGCCCAGGTGCGCCCGCTGGACCTTCCCGGCATTGCGCTGTCTGTCGTCGCCCTGGTTGCCCTGACCTACGGACTGATAGACGGCGGCACCAACGGATGGGGGCGTCCGATCCCGTGGGTGTCGGTGGCGGTGGCCGTCCTCGCGGGGCTGGCCCTTGCCGTGGTCGAACGTCGGGTGGAGCACCCCGTGCTGCCGCCGTCGTTGGTGGCGCACCGGGACCTCGACGCGAGCATCGTCGCGGCTGCGGTCGCCACCCTCGTCTTCTACGGCGTCCTCTACTCCCTGACCCTGTGGCTGCAGGGGGAGCGCGGGTGGACGCCCCTGCAGACCGGGCTGGCGTTCGTGCCGATGACGTTGCCCATGTGCGTCCTGCCGATCTTCGCGGGTCGGCTCGTGGCGCGCTTCGGCGCGCGACGGGTGATCCTCGTGGGTCTGGCCTTCGACGTCCTGGCCGGCGCCCTGCTCCTCGGTGCCACCAGCGGGGCGTCGATCGGGTGGGTCCTGGCGGCGCAGGTTCCCTTGGTTCTCGCCAGCACCACCGTCATCCCGGCCGCGACGGCAGACGTCGCCGTGCACGCGCCAGCGGAGGTCGCCGGTGCAGCCCAAGGCGCGCTCAACGCGGGGCGGCAGGCCGGGTCAGCCCTGGGCGTCGCGATCCTCGGACCGCTCGCGGCCCTGCCCCACGTGGGTCTGGTCCTGGTAGGGATCAGTGTCCTCGCCGTCCTGGTGGCCTTCGCCGGACGCCGGCCGACACCCAGGTCGGACCAAGATCGTCCGCAGTCTGTCCTTGCGACTGTCAATAGATGGTTGACGAAAGCATAACGTCAACGTATTGTTGACATCGTGGAAGTGACGGAGTCGGCCCGTAAGCATGGGATCGACCTGGCCGACATCGAACACGCCTGGGCGAACGCCATCCGACTGGTGGAGTACGACTACGACGGCGAGGAGCGTCTGCTGGTCATCGGTCCTGATCGTCATGGCCGCATGCTGGAGCTGGTCGCGGTGCCTATCGGCCAGCCAACCCGGATCATCCACGCTGACCGGCTCCGACCGAAGTTCTTCGACTACCTGAGATGAGGTGAATGACATGGCAACTCTGAAGAAGACCAACCACGACCACACCGGCCTGGATCGGCTGGACCCGTCGACGCATCCGGCGCGTGATGCTGCGTCCTTCCGACGCATCGTCGCCGCCAAGGGCCAGCTTGCGGACGCAGAGCAGGACCTCCGCGATGCGGTTCGGGCAGCCCGGGCCGCGGGTGACTCCTGGACGGTGATCGGTGCCGCCTTGGACATTTCGCGGCAGGCCGCGCAGCAGCGCTTCGGAGAACGCTGAGGCGGCCATTCCCTCGGGAACGCCAAGGGGCAGGGGAGTGCTACCCATTCACGCCCGCGGCATACCGGCGTATCCATGAAGCCATGGGCACCAACGGAGTTCACACCCAGCACACCTGGCAGGTCCGCCGCGCGACCGGGCGCCTGACCCTCGAGGGGGCGCACGAGACGCCGGCCGAGATCGCGCCCGGGCAGGACGACGCGTGGGTCGCGACGCTCGACGCGTGCCTCGGCACGATGGCGCCGCGCTGGTTCGTGGACTGGGTGGCGGTGCTCGAACCCACCGGCGCCGCCGCGGTCGACATCGCGTCGGTGCACCTGCGTCGGCCGGGTGCGGGGGCGGAGGTCGTCGACATGTGCGCGTCGTGGCACACCGGTGCCGGGCTGGCCGCACGACGGCGGTATGCCGCTGTGGCGGCTCTGCTGCGCACCGTGAGTGCCGAGGTGCGCACGTTTGGTTATGTCGAGCCGGGCACGGGTCGGCGCGTGTGCGCTGATCGGCTCGAGGCGGTCTCGACGACGCAGGCGCCGGTGGCCCTCGACCTGACGTCGCAGGCCGACGTGCTGCTGGTGCAGCTGTGCGCGCGGGTGCTGCTGCACGACGGCACGGTCGTCGACGGGGCGCCCGGGCGAGGAGGTCGGTCGGACGCTCACCCGTCTTGGCGCGGCCCTCGGTCTCGGTGACCTCGACCCGAAGTCCAGCGGCGCCGACGCGCACACCGTCCTGACAGCGCTGGCGCGCACTGGTCTGGCGGGTGCGGCTCTTGGCCTGGACGCGGCATACACCCACGCCGCCTGAATCGCGACTGAGCTGGACCATCGGACCGCCTGTAATGATTGCGTCATGAGTATGGGCGGTGCGATCACTGGCGCACCGACATCTTCTCGTGGGACCGCCCGGCCTTTGGTGAGCCAGTCGACTCGCTGATCCGCGACATCTACGACTTCGGTGGCCACGATCTGCTCGAGGACGATCAACCGCTGGGGCTTCGACTCTCGCAACTTTGGTCGCGACGGAGGCGCGGAGCCGGCGACGCACTCGATGAGCTGGCGGCCGTCCTGCTTCCGATCCGAGATCGCCTGAGGGCCGAAGCCAAGGCGCGCGGCTGGGAGGTCAACTAGCACCCGGCACTTGGGTCGGGACCTGGGCGGTGGTGGCGCATCGGTTGGGATCGCGCGAGTTGCTCAGTTGCCCATCGTCTGACGAATTGCCGTGATCGTCGTGGCGTTGTCTTCATGGACCAGCGCGGTGATCCCGCACCGGCGAGCGCCCTCGACATGCACGGGCGAGTTGTCGACGAAGAGAACCTCGGCGGCCGAGGCACCCATTGCCTCCAGGGCGGCGGCGTAGGCCGCGGGATCCGGCTTGAGTACGCCTATCTCGTGGCTGTAGATGATCGGGTCGAAGGTCGCGGAGAACCTGTGCCGGAGCTCTTCCTCTCGGCGAGCGCCGTCCGCCGAGTTCGACAGGATGGCCAGCCCCACAGTGCCGCGAAGGGAGCGAGCGAACTCGACGAGCTCGGTGTTGAGGGTGCCGCAGTACGCGTCCCAGAAGTCGGTCACCATGCGATCCATGAGGGGCTGACCCGCCCCGACCGCCGCCGCGAACCTGCGCCAGTACTCGTCCTCGACGTCGGTGCGAACCTGCATGGCCGGTAGCTCGGCGAGGGCGACCCTCCCATCGAACTCCTCGTTGCTCATGCCGAGCCGTTCCGCGAAGCGGCGGGCCCAGGACGCAGGCCAGTCGCCGTCACCAGTGACTTCGAGAACATCACCGACGTCGAACAGCAGCCATCGCACCGTCACCAGCCAGACTCTATGGGGCTGTCCACGAGGTCCGGGCCTTTCGGAGCTGGCTCTGTCACTCGGGTGCGATGGGGACGCGAACGGTGGCCCTCTGGCCACGCACGGCGCCTGGACCTCGACTGGTTGGGCCATCGACACGATCAGGGCGATGCGGACTACCGGGCAACGACGTCGAAGTTGTACGTGAAAGCGGCGATCTCACCGGCCGGTAGACAGCTCCACTCGACCACGCTGCTCGTCCCGTCGCAGGCCACGTCACTCATCAGGATCGACACATCGACGCTGTGCCGTCCCGCGCTCAACGGCCGGATCGTTCCCAAGGTCAGCGTCGAGGCCTGATCGTACCCGTCGAGCTCGTAGAGCCGAAGCCGCGACACGTCGGAGAACTCGACGGTGAACTCGTGCGGTGTCCCTGCGTCGACCACGTCCTTGATGCCGACGAACTTGGTCAGGAAGTCGTCCCTGGGGGTTGGCCCGGCCTTGACGTACCCCTGCGGCCACTGCTCCCAAGTCTTGGCGAAGTAGAAGCTCAGGCCCGGAACCCATGGCGAGCCCGCCAGGACAGGTGGGCAGAAGCCGTTGACGACCGAGGCGTCAAGACCGAGAAAGGCCTGGATGTCGAGGCCGCTCGAGGACGAGATGCAGTGCTGCACCCGCGGAGACTCGGCCGCCGTGGCCGGGGATGCGACGGTCAGGGTCGCAGCGACCAGGGTGGCCACGGCGAGTGCTGCTTTGATGCTCCCACCGGGAAGGTGGATCCGGTTGTCGACCCGGCCAATGTGAAGCCACATGGGGTGTCCTTTTGCCTAGGCCCCCTGCTCCGGAGGCCAGCGTTGCAGCCGGCCCCTCCGGGCGGCGACCCCCAAATGGACTAGTGGGTGTCGACCTCGCGCAGATATGTACGAGGCATGACCTCAGTCGGTAGTCCTCGCGTCATCAGCGGTGGTAAGACGCGCTATCTGGCTTGGGGAGTGAAGGACTGTGCACGCGTACAAGACGATTGCTCGAGAGGAGACCGCTTGGTCGGTGGCATCCGGAAAGGCCGGCGCCAAAGTGCAATCCGTGTTCGCCGTAGCGGTCATGCGACAGGCGTCGTCCGGAGGCGTCAGGGGCTCATGCTCTCGGGGAAAGGGACTAAATGCGTGCTGCCTACCCGCCCAAGCTCAACCCAATCGCACAATCGCCCCGTCAACCCCTACGCTCCGATTGTGCTGGAGCAGTTGGAGGCCCATCAACGAACGATCAATGTCGTGTGCGGGATTGCCGTTGGCGTAGTGGTGCTGCGGTTCTTACTCCTGAGCATTGACGAAGTCGTCCCGTTCGGTGCTGAGCTCGGCGACCTGCTATCCGACGCGGGTCTAGCCCTTGGAACAGCTTGGCTGTTTCAGTGGCTTGTTGTGCTGCGGCCTGAGCGCGCCCGGTTAAGTGCGAGCAACCGCGTGATGGCACCGAGGGTCGATGACCTTGTGCGGGTCGGCAGGCAACTCGTCTATATGATGCGGCGCACCACCGGGAGCGACTCGGACGTGTGGCCTCCTGCCAGAGACGAGATCGTGACGCTATGCAAGGCAATCGATCCGAGGAAGCCGCCCAAAGAGTTCCTTGCAAGTAGTTGGTGGCCATACCTTCAGTACATTCAGCGACGTCGCGGGGAAGCGCAACGCGCCCTGGAGCCGTACTACGACCGGATGGACGTTGAGCTCCTAAGTCATGTCACGGCTGAGCGAGATGCGGGTGGCATGCTCCGCATATTTGAACCGGGATGGCCACTTCCAACGGGTGACAGTCTCGTGCCTTGGGCCGTGGACATCGACAACTGGACGAAGGCGCTGGATTCCATCCGAACGCACCGAGAGGTCCTGGTGCCCTCCGTCCCTCCGGACGACGGCCCCAAGTAAGGCAGCCGAATCACTGAACCGCCAACAGCCTGGTTCGGATCCAGTTGAACGGGGGGCCAGCCAAGCCCGGCAAGCACGCGCTGATGCTCTCAACCTCCTGACTCAGCCGCGCTGTTCACCTGCAGATCCGCCCGCACTGCCAAACCGCCACGCGGGCGGATAGACGTACTTCTCGCAGGGTCTCAGGCACCCTGCCGGAGGTAATTCCCGGGCGTGTCAGTCTCGCCGTCATCCCTTCCGGGTCAGCGATCGCCGATGTCGTGGCCGACTGGCTGAGCTCTACGAGCAGCCCAAAGCTGAGGTGCGGCGCGGCCGCGCGAATGCTGGGCGTTGTGGGCAGCGGACGGACCGACTGACCGCCATTCGTCCGCTGACACAAGCTCAATGTGTCTCCTCAAATTCACGTCAGTCGGTGTGGGCCTTCTACTTCCGCCTAAAGAACGCGCCCATGCGCTGCGCCCAGCCAGCCTTCAGACCTTTAGGAGTTTCATCCGTGGTGCCGCTCAGATCACGGTCAATGTCCATCCGCCTCCGAGCGCGCCCCGCGTCGATCCGGTCGCGCTCCATAGCTCCGGCCCAGTCGACCCGGCCACGCCGGATCCAGTAGTGCGATTCGCAGTCGAAGCTCCAGTTTCCGACAGAGGGAGACAGCGAAACCGATCGCCCATCGAACGTCATCTGCCAGCCGTGGGGCGCTAGCGGGTTGACGACTTCGTTGCGACACCCGCAGGCGCATAGGTGTGTCGTCGTTGCGTACGGGATCGAAATGTAGAGGACGCCCGACTCGAGGGTGTCAGGGATGAACTCGACGAACTCGTGGCGCAGCTCTTGGAGCTGTCTCATGACTGGTCCTCGTTGATGATGACGTTGCCGCTGGTGACGTAGACGCTGTGGTGCTCCCGCTCCAGGTCGGTGAGGTAGCCGAGGTGCTTGAGCCACTTGGTCACGGCGAGGGCGGCGTTGAGCATGTTGAGCGGCGCGATCTGGATGTTTCGTTTGTAGTCATCGTTGACGCCATCGACGCGACCGAATGGGATGCGGCGGTTGTCGTGGACGTGAGCGCGCTGTCTCGGGCTACTCAAGGTGGTACGCACTTGCCCGAGTAGCGAGCCATCGACCGCCTCGATCCCGAGGCCGACGTCGATGAAGGGGATGCCGAACTCCTCGAGCTTGGTGATAATCACCTGGCGGCTTGGCCCGTCGTCGACGGCGACGAAGACGAAGGACATCTCACGCAGCTCTTCCACGTTGTCCTCAGTCAGGTAGGCGTCGTGCGGGACGATCCGCTTGCGCATGTTGCCGTAGATCGCTGCGAAGTAGGTGACCTTCTGCGGAACCGTCGCCAGGGTGTCCGCCGAGGGCGCGCCGGGTGAGCGGAAGGCATTGTGCTGGACGTAGCGGTCGCCGTCCCAGAGGTGGATGGCGTCCACAGGTGTCTTGGCGACCAAATCGAGCACGTACCCACCGGTGCCGCCGAGGCCGAGGATGGCCACGGGCCCGATGCGGAGCTTGTCGGACACGTCGCTGAGCCCGTTGCGGGTAGTCGAGGTGTCGAGGTACTCGAAGGGCGAGTCGTCATCCTCCTCGGGATCCGGGGCGATCACGGGGTACGTCCGGGCAGTGACCTCCGGGTCGATCTGCTGGGCGTGGATGGAGATCAGGGCGATGTAGGTCTCGACCTTGTGGTGGTAGTCACGGTAGCGCTGCCCGTCCGACTGGGGCTTCTTCGACATGGTGTGGTCGACCCGCACAGTTCCAACGTCGGTCGGGGCACTCCCGATGACGACAGACGTCAGCAGGACGCCCTCCTTGGTGGAGGGCGCCTCGCCGATGAAGTAGGCCACGTGGTTGCTCGGCTGCGCGGTGACGTCACCGGCCAGCTCGAGGTCGGTCACCAGCGTGCCCCGCACCACCTGCCTTGAAGGATTGGCGTAGGGCACGCCGTGGACCAGCAGGACATCCCCCCGAAGCTCGAGGTGGTACCCATCCTCGTGCAGCCGGAGCAGGTCCGGGCTACGAGCGATCCGTCGCTGTGACATCGAAGATCATGCCGTCCTTGACCTTGACCGACTCGCCGGGCTTGAGCTGCCCCTCGGGCTTGTTGCCCTGGCCGCGCCGGTAGGTGATGGTGATGTCGACGTTGTCGCCCGTGGGCACCGGGTCGAATGCCAGGGAGACGACATCGTCGAAGGAGAGCTCCTCCTTCGAGACCTGCTTCTGGCGGGCGTTGACGACGACCGTCACCAACTTGGGCTTGGACTTCTCTGCTTCTGTCGCAGTCACGCTGTTCCTCTGATCTCCCAGTTCTACCGGGGTGCTAGGTGTGTCGAATCTGAAACACTGCGCTAACTCTAAAACAGAGCGCGTCGACTTACAAGCAGTGCGTCGACAGTGCAACACTGGCAGGCACCACCGACACTTCTAGTGAGAGGCCTATATGGCCAAGACGAAGATCGACACCGCGGGGCTCTACGCCGCGCTCGATGCTGAGCGGACCGCGCGGGCATGGTCGTGGCGACAATTGGCGAAGGAGATCGGCACCAGCCCGTCACTGCTCTCTCGCCTCGGGAACGAGCAGCGACCGGATGCTAATGGTTTCGCCACACTGGTGCGTTGGCTGAAGATGCCGGCCGAGACGTTCATGATCGACGCGGACGCCACATCGGAGAGTCAGTCCGAACCGGATCTGGTCACCCAGCTGGCTCCATTGCTTAGAGCGCGTCAGGATCTGGACGACAAGGACGTCGCCTACCTTGAAGAGGTCATACGGGCGACCGTTAAGCACATGCACGCCACCCGGGAGGAGATGGCGTGACCGGCACCCGCACCATCAACAAGGCCGCCTGCAAGAGGCTGGCTGGCGAGGTGCGCGCTGAACTCGGACTCGAGCTCATGGACGCGCTCGATCCATGGCGGCTGGCCGAGCTTTACGGCGTGCGAGTTGTGGCGCTGGGAGCACTGCCGCTCGACCACTCCATCCGCGAGCACTTCCGCAGCGTCCGTCCGCAGGTCTTCTCCGGTGCGCTGCTGCCGCACCGCAACGGCGCGTTCATCGTCGAGAACGACGCCCATCCGCTGGCCAGACGACGCTCGACGATGGGCCACGAGATGGCCCATGTGGTCGGGGAGCACAAGTTCGGCACCAGCCTGGTGAACGAGCGCGGCTGCCGGACGGCTGACAAGGTTCAGGAGGACGAGGCCGCCGAGATCTCGGGCGAGCTGCTCATCCCCTTCGAGGCTGCCAAACGGCTCGCCCGCCAGAAGGCGACCGACACCGAGGTAGCTCTGCGCTTCGGCGTCAGCCTCGAGTTGGCTCGTTGGCGCATGAACGCCACGGGTGCTCGCCTCATTGCCCGGCGGGCAAACAGTTATCGCCGGGCGTCGGGAAACTGAACGTGAGCCGAAGGATGCTGGTCTCGCCAGCAACCCACAGATCAGTGTCGGCGCCTCGCGAGAACATCTGAGCATGGCTGCTGTTGGCGACAACCCGATCAGATCCGGCAACGAGGATCGCTTGCGGCGGCGTCCGGGCGCGGGGAGCATTGCGGAAGAGATCCGACACGCTGATGCTTCCGAGGGCTTTGTGCTCGGTGTCGTTGGTCCATGGGGATCAGGCAAGACCTCGATCCTCAACATGGTGCGTGAGTTCCTCGAAGCGGAACCTGCGTTGGTCACGGTGGACTTCAACCCATGGGCGTTCTCAGGCACGGACGAGCTGATGCACGCCTTCTTCCGCGAGTTGTCGGCGCAGTTGAAGTTGAAGGACCAGAAGCTCGGGGACATCGCGCAGACCATCGACACCTATGGCGATCTCATGGCGCCGGTGACCCTGCTGCCCTTCGTCGGGGGCTGGTTCGAACGCCTGCGTGGCGCGTCAAAGGTAGTTGCCGATCTGCAGGAGAAGCGCACCGGAAGCTTCGCGGCGCAGCGTGATCGGGTCGCCAAGAAGCTCCTGGCGCTGGAGTCTCCGATCGTGGTCATCATCGATGACATCGACCGCTTGGAGTCGGGGGAGATTCGGGACATCTTCAAGCTGGTTCGTCTGACAGCGAGCTTCCCGAACATCGTCTACGTGCTCGCGTTTGACCGCCAACGGGTCGAGGAAGCGTTGACCCAGTCGGGGTTCGATGGACGTGCCTACCTGGAGAAGATCGTCCAGCTCGGCGTCGAGGTGCCGGCAGTCCCAGAGGGAATCCTGCTGCGGCAGATCACGACAGCACTGGACGAGGCGCTGTCTGACCTTCCCGATCTGACCCGCTTCAACAGCGGCGCCTGGCCCGACGTCCTGGTCGAGATTGTCCGCCCCCTCATCAAGAACATGCGCGACGTGAAGCGTTATGCGGCATCGGTTCGCTCCAAGGTGAGGACTCTGGACGACCAGGTGGAACTGGTCGATGTAATGGGCCTCGAAGCAGTCCGATTGTTTCTGCCGCCCGTCTTCGATGCTGTCGTGGCAGGTCGCGATGGACTGACCACTGCGGTCCGCGACTGGGGCGACAGAAGGGCCGAAGACCCGGTGCTCAAGCAGCAGGTCGAGGCTGTTGTCAGGGCGGGGGAGCCTCAACCCGAGGTGGTGCGGGCACTGATCCACCGTCTCTTCCCTGCCGCGGGTCGGCACATCGGAGACAGCACTTACGGCAGTGATTGGCAGACGGCCTGGCTGAAAGCACGCCGTGTTGCGAACCCCGACGTGCTAGCCGTTTACCTGGAGCACGTGGCGAACGCGCGTATGCATGCCTTCAGCCTCGCCGAGCAAGCCTTCGCCGTGCTGACTGACGCAGACCAGCTTGCTGCGCTATTCGAGGCATACGACCTCGAGACACTGGAGGATGTCATCTCTTCCCTGGAGGCGTTTGAAGAGGACTATCCGCCTGAGGCGGCAGTCCCCGCCTCGCAGGTGCTGTGGAACGTCCTGCCCCGGCTGCCCGAGCGCCAACGCGGCATGCAGAGCTTCGGCGGCTCCCGGCTGGTCGTTACCAGGGTGGCACTGCGGTTATTGCGGCGCTTGGACAACCCGCAACAAGTCGCCGAGGCCGTCAAAGCGATCCTTCCGGCGGTCGAATCCCTGTCCTCACGTCTTGAACTCATCACGATGGTCGGGTACGTCGAGGGCGCAGGTCACGAGCTCGTGTCAGACAAAGACGCCAAGGCGCTCGAGGAAGCATTTCGCGCTGACCTAGTCGATGCCGCACCGGCCGATCTCGCAGGCGAGCAAGAGGTCGGGCGACTGCTTTACTCGCCCAAGATGTTTGGTGGCGAAGTAGTGACCGTCGATCCTGGCCAGCAGGAACTAGCAACCGCCGTTCTCCTTGACTCCCGAAGTGAGGTACGGTCCCAAAGTCTGGATTCGCGTGCCGTTCATCGCAGGTATCAACTGCACTGGGATCTGCTCAATGAGCTGTTCGACGGCGAAGACAACATCAAGGCTGCCGTCGAGCCGTTGCGAGATACTCATGACGAGGAGCTTGCCGCGGTCATTGAACTGGTGGATAAGTACCTGAATGGCTGGCGCCCTTCGAGGTTTGGTGAGGACGACTGAGCCGTGATCGTCACCGCTCGGACCGCTGGCTACGACGTCCCGTTTCTTTGGTCATCGCGACGGTTCTGAGCGACGCATAGTCGCCCTCGTTGTCCCGACGTTAACGCCATGGTTCGTGCGAGTTCCTTCCTAAAGACGCCTGCCTCGTGCCGCGCGACGAGGTCTTCCTGGCGTCATCCCTGACGGACAGCGCTGGACTGGAGCGGGGCGGGGAGAGCACCGCGGCCCTACGGCGCTGGTCCTGCGATCGTGCGACTTCGAGCATCCGATGCAGCGCGGGACGGGGGCGATAGTGGTCCTAGTACGTCCACCGGACCGGGCAACCGCCTCGGTCAGAGAGGAGCTCATCAACGCGTCATCCTGGGCGGAGTGACGCGGTGAGTTCGACTCAAGGTGACAGGTCCCAGGAGGGCGGCTGACCGGCATACGGGCCCTCGCGGCCGAGTAGTGAGACGGGCGCCTATCCTTGCTCCGTGAGCACGATGCACCCCACCGGGCCCCTCGCCAGCCTTGCGGCTGGCGCCGATCTTCCGGCTGCGCAGCAGCCGGTCTGGCCTGACGCTGCCCGCCTCCAGGCGGCGGTGACCGAGCTCGCGTCCTATCCGCCGCTGGTGTTCGCCGGTGAGTGCGACGTCCTCAAGACCCGGATGGCCGCGGCCGCGCGGGGTGAGGCGTTCGTGCTCCAGGGCGGCGACTGCGCCGAGACGTTCGCGGCGGCGACGGCCGACAACATCCGTGACCGGGTCAAGACGATCCTGCAGATGGCCGCGGTCCTCACCTACGGCGCGTCCGTGCCGGTGGTCAAGGTCGGCCGCATGGCCGGGCAGTACGCCAAGCCCCGCTCCAGCGGCAACGAGACCCGCGAGGACGTGACCCTGCCGGCCTACCGCGGCGACATGGTCAACGACTTCGACTTCACGCCCGAGGCGCGCACGCCCGACCCGCAGCGCCTCGTCCGCGCCTACCACGCGAGCAGCGCCACCCTGAACCTCGTGCGCGCCTTCACCCAGGGCGGTTTCGCCGACCTGCGCCACGTCCACGACTGGAACCGCGGCTTCGTCGCCAACGCTGCCAACAGCCGCTACGAGCGCCTCGCCAAGGACATCGACAAGGCGATGAAGTTCATGGACGCCTGTGGCGCCGACTTCGACGCCATGAAGACGACCGAGTTCTTCTCCGCCCACGAGGCGCTGCTGCTCGACTACGAGCGCCCCCTTACCCGTGTCGACAGCCGCACCGGCGAGCTCTACGACACCAGCGGCCACTTCATCTGGGTCGGCGAGCGCACCCGCGACCTCGACGGCGCCCACGTCGACTTCGTCTCCAAGGTGCTCAACCCCATCGGCGTCAAGCTCTCCGCCAAGGCCGAGGTCGACGACGTGCTGCGGCTCATCGACAAGGTCGACCCCGACCGCGAGCCCGGCCGGCTCACCTTCATCACCCGGATGGGTGCGCGCACGGTGCGCGAGGCGCTGCCGCCGCTCGTCGACAAGATCACCGCCAGCGGCGCGCAGGTCACCTGGATCTGCGACCCCATGCACGGCAACACGTTCGAGTCCGCATCCGGTTACAAGACAAGGGATTTCGAGGACGTCGTCGAGGAGGTGCGCGGCTTCTTCGAGGTGCACCAGGGCCTCGGCACCGTGCCCGGCGGCATCCACGTCGAGCTCACCGGCAACGACGTCACCGAGGTCCTCGGCGGCGCCGAGAAGATCCTCGACGGTGACCTCAACAAGCGCTACGAGACCGTCTGCGACCCGCGGCTCAACCACCAGCAGAGCCTCGAGCTGGCGTTCCTCGTCGCCGAGATGCTCTCCAAGGACTGAGAGAGGCGAGGTATGCCGCCCGCGTCACCTTCCAAGGCGCCTCCCGTTCGCGTCGACCTCCTGTCTGACACGCTCACCAAGCCCACCGACGCCATGCGCAAGGCCATGGCGGACGCTCCGGTCGGCGACGACGTCTTCGGCGAGGACCCGACGGTCCGTGAGCTCGAACAGCGGGTCGCCAGGATGTTCGGCCACGAGGACGGGCTGTTCACCCCGAGCGGGTCGATGGCCAACCAACTCGGGATCCGGCTACACGTCAAGCCGGGGGAGGAGCTCATCGCCGACTCCCTCGCGCACGTGCTGCGGGCCGAAATGGGCGCAGCCGCAGTGCTTTCCAACATCTCGGCCCGCTCGTGGATCGCGCCGCACGGCGAGCTCAACGCCGCCCAGCCACTCGCGCTGATGATCCCCGACGGCGGCGCCTACCAGGTCAACACGCGCCTCGTGGTCGTGGAGAACACCCACAACTTCGGCGGTGGCACGGTGCAGCCGCTCGACCAGATCGAGGCCCTGCGAGCCGGCACCAAGGAACGCGGCGTCGCGATGCACCTCGACGGCGCGCGCATCTGGAACGCCCACGTCGCGACTGGTGTGCCGTTCGAGACCTATGGCCGCCTCTTCGACACGGTCAGCGTCTGCCTCTCCAAGGGCCTCGGTGCCCCGGTCGGGTCGGTGCTGCTCGGCAGCGCCGACCACATGCAGGAGGCGCGGATCTGGCGCAAGCGGTTCGGCGGTGGCATGCGCCAGGTCGGCATCCTCGCGGCGGCCGGGCTGCACGCGCTCGACCACCACGTTGAGCGGCTCGCCGACGACCACGCGCGGGCCCGGCGCTTCGCCGAGGCGGCGGCTGTGGCGCGGCCGGATTCCGTTGACCCGCAATGGGTTCAGACCAACATCGTGCTCCTCGACGTGGCCGGTGCCGGGTGGACGCCCGGTGACTTCGTCACGGCTGCGGCCGCACGCGGCATACGCCTCTATCCGGTGAGCACCACGGCAGTGCGCCTCGTCTGGCACCTCGACGTCGACGACGCGGCCACCGACCTCGCGATCAGCGAGCTCGTGCCGCTGCTCGAGCGCGGTTCGAGGTAAACACGCCGGGGAATCGGGGGCAGTAATACCTCGAATCGCCGGGGATCCATGGGGCGACTCAGACCTCGTGGTGGAGCAGCTCCGCGGGTGGGTCCTCCTCGGCGCTCGCCTCGGGGGAGCGGCGGCCGAGCAGCTCGACCACGTACATCGCCGTCAGCACCAGCGCGCCACCGACGAGCATCCGCGCGGTCAGGGACTCACCACCGAAGAGCACCGCGAAGAACGCGGCGAACACCGGCTCCATCGTCATCACGATCGCCGCGCGCGTCGCTGGCAGATGCGCCTGCGCCCAGGTCTGCGCCCACAGCGCCACCGCGCCGGCCACGATCGCCATGTAGAGCAACGACGCCCACTGCCCCCCATCAGCCGGCAGCGTCAGCCCACCGGGCACCGCGGCGATCCCCGCCACGACCGCGATGACGAACGCCTGCACCGTCGCCAACCCGGTCGCAGACCCCGCAGTCGACCACCGCCCCAGCCCCACGATGTGCAGCGCATAGAGCGCCGCCGACCCCAGCGTCAGCGCCTCGCCGAACCCCACCGACAGCCCCCGCAGCGACAGCACCGCCAACCCCGCAGTCGCCAGCAGCACCGCCACCCACGTCGTCCACGGCAGCCGGTCGCGGAACAGCACCGCAGCAAAGATCGGCGTCAGCACGACATAGGTGCCCGTCACGAACCCGGACACCGACGCGTCCGTGTGCTCGAGCCCGATCGTCTGCAGCAGTTGGGCTAGCCCGTAGAGCACCCCCAGCACGACCCCGATCATCACCTCGCGCCGCGTCAACGCCAGCAGCTGACGACGGAACACCACCGCCATGACCACGGCCGCGATCGCGAACCGCACCGCCAGGAAGTCCGCCGACGGCACGGTTGCCACGAGGTCGCGGATGAGGAAGAACGTCGAACCCCAGACCGCCGTGACCGAGACCAGCAGCAGGGTGGCGAGCCGGCCCGCGGGAAAGCGCGTGGACAACGAAGGACCGGGCGATCAGACGACGACGAGCGTGATGGTGGTGCCCTTGGGCTGCTCGGAGTTCGCGGCCGGGTCCTGGCTGCGCACAGTGCCGAAGATGCCACCCATGAACCGCTCGACCTTCACCTCGAACCCGGCGTCCTTGAGGATCTTGATGGCCTCCGGCTCCTGCTTGCCCTGGACGTCCGGCACCTTGACCAGCACCGGACCCTTGGAGACGACGAGCTTCACCTTGTCGCCCTTGTATGCCGTGGTGCCGGCCGGGCTCTGGCTGATGACACTGCCCTTGGGCACCTTGTCGTCGTTGCGCTGCTCGGTGGCGTCGACCTGCAGCCCCTTGCCGGTGAGGTCGTTGATGGCCTGGTCCGCGGGCTTGCCGGTCCAGTCGGTCACCTCGATCGGCTGGCGGCCCTTGCTCACGACGAGGTTGACCTTGGCGCCGCGCTTGAGCGACGTGCCGGCCTTGGGGTCGCTGCTGATGACGAGCCCGGAGTCCACCGTCTCGCTGAACGCCTGCTTCACCGACCCGACCGTCAGCTTCTGCGCGGTGACCTGGTCACGCGCCTCGGCCTCGGACTTCTTGACGACGTTCGGCACGGCATACCGCTCCGGCCCCTTCGACACGGTCACGGTGACGTCGGTGCCGCGCTTCACCTCAGCACCCGCGCCGGGGTTCGTCGACATGACCTGCCCCTTGGGCACCGTCTCGTCGAACTGCTGCTGCTCCTTGGCGTCGAGGTGCGCCGTCGCGAGCGCGGCCTTGGCCTGCGCGAACGTCGTGCCCACCGTCTTCGGCACCACCGTCGGCGAGCCGGGCCCGGCGAGGAACCACCACCCGGTCAGCCCCGCGATGAGGGCGACGGCCAGCGCAGCCAGGACCCACGGCATACGCCGACGTCCGCCGCGCCCGCCACCGTCGGTGCGGGCGACGACGTCCCGCCCCGGTGGGGGGATCGGTGGTGACGTCGGCGTGTGGTCGATCGGGAGCGCGACGGGTGGCAGCGGACGCCTGGCCGGCGTCGTGGTGGCCGCAGTCGCGTCGTCGGCAGGTATGCCGTTCGGCAGGGCGCTGGTGCGCTCGACGGCGACCGTGCTCGCACCGCCGCCCACGGCAGCCGCTCCCTCGGGACGCCGGTCGAGCTCTGCGGGGGACAGGCCGGCCCGGGCCACCCGCACGGCCTCGAGCAGCTCCTGCGCGTCGGCCGGCCGGTCGTCGGGGTCGCGCGAAGTGGCCAGCGCGACCAGTTCGTCGAGCTCCGTGGGCACGGACGCGACACGCGACGACGGCACCGGCACCGAGCCGTGGACGTGCTGGTAGGCGATGTGGATCGGGGTGTCACCGGTGAAGGCCTTCGACCCGGTGAGCATCTCGAACAGGATCAGGCCCGCGGCATACACGTCACTGCGTGCGTCGGCGATGCCGCGCTCGACCTGCTCGGGGGAGAGGTAGGCGACCGTGCCGAGGAGCACGCCCGTCTGGGAGGTGACGGTCTGCGCGCTCACGGCGCGGGCGAGACCGAAGTCGGCGACCTTCACGGTGCCGTCGTCCTCGCGCAGGATGACGTTCTCGGGCTTGACGTCACGGTGGATGATGCCGGCGCGGTGCGCAGCGCCGAGCGCCTGGAGCACGGGCGTGATGATGTCGAGGGCCGCACGCGGCGTGAGGGGGCCCTCGGCCTTCATGACCTCGCGCAGGGTCTGGCCGGGGACGTACTCCATGGCCAGGAACATGTTGCCGTCGTCCTCGCCCTGGTCGAAGACGGCGACGACGTTGGGGTGCGAGAGACGGGCCGCGGAGCGCGCCTCACGGCGGAACCGGCTGACGAACGCGTCGTCCTGGGCGAGGTCGCGGCGCAGCACCTTGAGCGCGACGTCCCGCTCCAGACGGGTGTCGAGGGCGAGGTAGACCGAGGCCATTCCGCCGTCGGCGATGTGCGACTGGACGCGGTAGCGCCCGTCGAACACACGCCCGAGCAGCGACTCGGTCACACCGGAAGACACCCGCAAAGTGTAGGTGCTGAACGCAGGCAACCCGTGCAGGCAGGGCGGTGGGCCGCGATCCCGAACCGTTCGTCGGGCGGCCCACCGCCCGGCGGTCACATCCGGCTGCGGTGGGCCTTCACGGCGGCGACGTAGGACTTGGTGTCGGCGTACATGCCGTTCTTCTGCACCGAGTACAGGCCCTGGTAGTAGCCGGCGATGGCCTGGTCGGTGTTCTTGGCCGACCGCTGCAGCGAGCGCAGGATCGCGACACCGGCCGTGATGTTGTCCTGGGTGTTCATCAGGTTGAGGCGGCGGCCGACCATGTCGGAGGCCCACTGGCCCGAGCTGGGGATGACCTGCATGACCCCGATCGCGTTGGCGACCGACACCTGACGCTGGTTCCAGCCGGACTCCTGCCACGCCACGGCGAGCGCCAGCCTGGGGTCGACACCGTGCCGACGCGCGGTGGCGACGATCATCGCCCGCGTCTGGCTGCGGCTCGGCACGGACGCGCTGGCGAGGGCGGCGCGGTTCCTGTTGGCCGAGCTGACCGTGGCCTGCGGGTAGCTGCGCCCCGCGAACGTGTTGTTGGTCGAAGTCTTGGTGGCGCCGCCGGGGACGCGCAGCTTCTTGCCCGGGTAGATCACCGAACGGCTGGAGAGGCCGTTGGCCTTGAGCAGCGCGGCGAGCGAGACGCCCTTGCGTGCGGCGATGCCCGAGAGGGTGTCACCCGAGCGGACCGTGTATGCCGTGGTGCCCGCCTTCGCGCCCGAGCTCGACTTCGTGGTGCCCCTGACCTTGATCGACTGGCCCGGGTGGATGACGCTGCGCGAGCTGAGCCGGTTGAGCCGGTAGATCGTGGCGAGCGAGGTCTTGGTGCGGGCCGCGATCGCCGACAGGGTGTCACCGCTGCGGACCTTGTAGGTGGCGGTGGAGACGGCCGGGGCGCTGCCGCCGCCGACGCGGGCGGCGCCGCCGGCGCCGGGGATCCGCAGCTTCTGACCGGGGTGGATCATCGAGCGGCTCGACAGCTTGTTGGTCTTGAGCAGCGAGGCCAGGGAGACACCCTTGCGCGAGGCGATGGCCGACAGGGTGTCGCCGGAGCGCACGACGTACGTGGCGCGGCGGATGGCTGCGGCGCGGGCCGCGGCGGCCGCCTTGGCCCTGGCGGCCTCGGCGCGTGCCTGACCGGCGGTCTTGGGGACGGACAGCTTCTGCCCGATCGACAGGTGGTTGCCCCCGGCCTTGAGCTTGTTGCGGGCCGCGAGGGCGCCCGGCGTGGTGCCGGTACGCACGGCGATGCCGGCCAGGGTGTCACCGCCCCGCACGGTGTAGGTGGTCCAGCCGTACGGAGCCGGCTTGGCCTTCTGGACGACCGCGGGACGTGTCAGCGCAACTGCCGGGGGGAGAGCGGGCGCGGCGGCAACGGGGGCCATGGAGGGAGCTGCCTTTCGGGCGGTCCGCCCGACCGTCGTGCGGGACAGTCGGGTCAGATGTGGTGAGTGGGGCGAGTGTGACGCATGTGAAAGTTACACCATGAAACGCGATGTATCTCGACTTACATCGATGTAATTCACCCCAACTGCGTAGACCGGTCCGCCGGGTCCGCGGGGTTCGGCTACCGCCGGTCAGTTCGCCGCGGCGGTCGTGGTGGCCGGTGTCCGCGACCGGTGTGGGTCCACCGCGTTCGGCCGGTGCGCCCGCGGCATACGCCCCGGTGGGTGCGCGCGGACGGCGACTGGCACGCTTGGTCTCGTGAGTGACGAACCGACCATGCCCCGCACGGACGACGCCGCACTGGCAGGTGGCGCCCAGGTCGACCTTGAGAGCCTCGTCGGGTCCTGGCTGCCGGTGCCCGACGTGGCGGAACGGCTGGGTGTGCCGCTGTCGCAGGTGCGTCGCATGCTCGACGAGCGCGAGCTGCTCGGTCACCGGGTCGGGGAGCGACGCATCATCGGCGTGCCCGAGCAGTTCCTCGGCGAACGGGTGCTGCCCCACCTGCGCGGCACGTTCACGGTGCTCTCCGACGGCGGCATGACCGACGAGGAGACGTTGCGGTGGCTGTTCACCCGCGACGAGACCCTGCCCGGTGGTGGCACCCCGGTCGACGCGCTCGAGGCCGGCTTCAAGACCGAGGTGCGTCGCCGCGCCATGGAGCTCGCCTTCTGAGGCAGCCCGCCCCCATCTTGGGGAGCGCCGCTGGGTCAGTAGGTGCGGCTGGTGGCGCTGTCGATGAGGGCGTCGAGCACCTCGACGCCCTCGGCGGTCAGGCCGGTCGCGGACTTCAGGGACGCGCGCGCCGATCCGGCGAGCCGCGTGATGTCGGCCTCGACCGCGGCCACCGCGCCGCTGTCGGTGATGACGGTCCGCAGCGCCTCGACCGTGTCGGCGTCGAGGTCCGGGTCGCCCAGACCCTTGGACAGGGCCGAGCGACCCGCACCGTCGGTGCCGGCCAGGGTGTGCGCGACGAGCACGGTCCGCTTGCCCTCGCGCAGGTCGTCGCCGGCCGGCTTGCCCGTGGTCGCAGGGTCACCGAAGACACCGAGCAGGTCGTCGCGCAGCTGGAACGCCTGCCCCAGGTCGAGGCCATACGCCGACAGGGCGGTCAGGTCGTCGGAGCCGGCTCCGCCCGCGGACGCCCCGATGAGCACGGGGTGCTCGACGGTGTACTTGGCCGACTTGTAGCGGATCACCCGCTCCGCCCGGGCGATGCGCTCGTCGGTCTCCATGCCGTCCCAGGAGCGCGCCGACTCCACGACGTCGAGGAACTGCCCGCCCATGAGCTGGGTGCGCATCCGGTCGAACACCGGCCGCCCGCGCTCCAGGTCCGCCGCCGGCAGCCCGGAGGTGGCGTAGAGCTCCTCGGTCCAGCCCAGGCACAGGTTCCCCGCGAGGATCGCCCCGGCCACGCCGAACCGTCCCGCGTCACCGGCCCAGGCCTCACGCTCGTGGTGCGCCGCAAGCGAGCGGTGAGCAGCCGGCATACCCCTGCGGGTGTCGCTGTCGTCCATGACATCGTCGTGGATCAACGCGGCCGCCTGGAAGAACTCCATCGCGGTCGCCACCTGGACGAGGGAGTCGGAGTCGGGGCCGCCGGCCGCCCGGTAGCCCCAGTAGAGGAAGGCGGCGCGCAACCGCTTTCCGCCCTGGAGGAGGCGGGCCACGGCGTCGACCAGCTCGATGGTGTCGGGGCCGACCTCGGCGAGCACCTCGCGCTCGCGGGCGATCGTCGTGTCGACGCACGCCTGCACCCGGGCGCGCAGCGAGGCGGCGTCGAGCGGGTTGGCGGACACGGTTTCCTCCAGGACGGGGGCGGTGGTGCGGGCGCGGCCCGTCTCGGACTGCGCAGGCCTCGAGCCTACGGTGTGGGCGCTCGACTAGTCTCACCGCCATGGCGCTGGGGCAATCGTCACGTCTTGCCCGGCCGGAGTCGCTGACCCGGTCGATCCCCGGCATGCTCTCGCGACCCCAGCCGTCGATCAGCTTCGAGTTCTTCCCACCCAAGGACGACGCGGGCGAGCAGGTGCTCTGGGACGCCATCCGGCGGCTCGAGTCGGTGCGCCCCGACTTCGTGTCCGTCACCTACGGCGCGGGCGGCACCAGCCAGGACCGCACCGTTCGCGTCACCGAGCGCATCGCCCGCGAGACGACGCTCACCCCGTTGGCTCACCTCACCGCCGTCGGCGCCTCCGTCGCCGCGCTGCGCCAGGTGATCGGCATGTATGCCGCGAGCGGAGTCCGCAACGTCCTCGCCCTGCGCGGTGACCCGCCGGGTGACCCCGGCGGGGAGTGGACGCCGCACCCAGAGGGGCTCAACCACGCGACCGACCTCGTCTCGCTCGTGCGCTCGCTCGGTGACTTCACGATCGGGGTGGCGGCGTTCCCGGACGTGCACCCGGCTTCGCCCGACCTCGACCACGACGTCGAGATCCTCGTGAAGAAGGCCGACGCGGGGGCAACCTTCGCGATCACGCAGATGGTGTTCGACGCCGACACCTACCTGCGGCTGCGCGACCGGGTGGCCGAGCGGCGGCCGCTGCCGATCACGCCCGGGCTCATGCCGGTGACGAACTTCAAGCAGGTGGCGCGGATGTCGCAGCTCATGGGCACGCCGTTGCCACGGGCGGTGGTGGAGCGGCTCGAGCGGGTGGCCGGCGACCCGGCGGCGACGCGCGAGGTCGGCGTACAGATCGCGACCGAGCTCGCCGAGCGGATGCTGTCCGAGGGTGCGCCTGGGCTGCACTTCATCACCATGAACCGGTCCACGGCGACGCTCGAGGTGCACCGCAACCTTTCGCTGTAGAGGTTTCGCCTTTCCGTAACCCTCGGGTGTCACCTGCCCGTGGCAGGGTGGCGGGCATGAGCGAATCGGGAACGGCGCGAGGCACCTTCGATGTGGAGATGGGGCCGGCCACCGCGGTCGAGCCTCCGCTGGGGTCGATGACGATCACCAAGACGTGGCACGGCGACCTGCAGGGCACCGGCCGCGGGCTGATGCTCTCGGCGGGCGACCCGGCGAACGGCGTGGCCGGGTACGTCGCGGTAGAGGTGGCGGAGGGCACGCTGGGGGAGCGTTCGGGGTCGCTGGCGTTCCAGCAGTTCGGCACGATGCAGCCGGGCGGCCAGGAGCAGATCTACCAGGTGGCGCCCGGGTCCGGCACTGGCGACCTGGCCGGGATCACCGGCCGGCTCCGGCTCGAGGTCGCCGCCGACGGCGAGCACAGCTACACCCTCGACTGGACGATCGACTGAGCCACGCGGCGGTCGCAACTAGAGAAGCGAATACCCCCTTCTGGCCATGGTCTTGCGGTCGCCGCCGGGTTACACCATCCAACGATGCGGGTGTGCGTGAATGATCTGACGCTTACTTCACCCGCAACCATGAGCCACATTCGCTCGACGTGAACGCGCCATCGCCGGGCCTGATCTTGACCAAGACGCCGGCGGGGGCGTTGGTCACGAAGTCGTTGTCGATAGTCACTCCTTCTGGAGTCGAACGCTCCCAATAGCAGTTGCGGGTCCCGGGTGGGGATCTGTACGTGCCCGGCTTGATGGTCAGCAAGTTGCTGCCGCGATTGCCCACTTGGTAGTTCCCGTCACCGAAACCCAGTTTTGACTGGGCCAACGCAGAGCGGTACATGGGGCATAGGAAGCGGATGGCATCCTCATCGGGGAAGTTTTCTTCGATCAGATATCGGACCAGTTGTTCACCGGCGTAGTTGGTCAGAGTTGCGCATGTTTCGCGTCCACCCGCCAAGATCTCGTCGGAGGTCAAACCTCCACCCGTGTCTGCGGCCTGTACGTACGCGGCTTCAGATTTCGTCATGCCGATCGGAGCTGGCTCCATCGCCTTGGGCATCGTGGCAGCGAGCTTTGGGCACCCGCTCTTCACCGCGGCTTGGAGGAAGGCGATAGTGACGACCGGTTCATTCGCCTGAGAATGCTCAGCATCGAAAACAGCCTGCCATCCTGTGGCCGTGTGGTCGGAGGTGAGTCGGTCGCAGATGAGTTTGCGCCTGCCAAGCAGGTACTCCGAGCTCATGGTGTTGTCGAGCGCGGCATTAGCCTCCGACAAGAAAGCAGCGTCCGCTGGCGAGCGGGAAACAGTGGTCACTGGTGTTGAGGGCGTTGTCGAGGTCCCGGCGGTGGACTTGGCATCGGCTGGCTGGGACGTTGATTCGTCAGGCGAGCACCCACCCAGGAGCAGGCCGATGGCACCCAACAGGGCCACGGCGTGGAACCGGAGTCGCGTCAACGGTTCACCATGAAAGTCGATCATTGAACTGCCCCCTTCAACGGCCCATTCTCCACGTAATAGTGAGTCGGGGCTGCTTTTACCCACCGAACTTCATCCGTTCAGGCGAGTACATGCGATGGCGCGACCGCAACTCAAGCTATGGATGACGTGGATGGGGGGCAAGCCGCTGATGGCTTGGCACATGCTTGCAGAGCTACTTACGGCAGACACGCGGCGCGGGACACGAACCCGGTCCGCCATCGTTCCCCCACGAGGCGTCCACGGGTCCGTGTCCCGCTGTGCCGCATTCCCCCGACTGCGACGGCACCGAGCCTGCCGCGGGCCGCAGGTGCGGTGCATCCGTAGGAGTACTCAGAAGTAGCAAACTCAGTATTCCGGGCCCGTGACGGGCGCAAACTCGGTCACCAGCGGCACGATGTCGGCCACCGACTCGACCACGCGCGTGGGCCGGTACGGGAAGTTCTCGACCCGCGCCCGCGACGTCGACCCGGTGAGCACCAGGATCGTCCGCAGCCCGGCCTCGAGCCCGCTCACGACATCGGTGTCCATCCGGTCGCCGACCATGACCGTGGTCTCGGAGTGTGCGTCGATCCGGTTGAGGGCGCTGCGCATCATCAGCGGGTTGGGCTTGCCGACGTAGTAGGGCTTGCGGCCGGTCGCGGCGGTGATGAGCGCGGCGACGGAGCCGGTGGCCGGCAGGGTGCCCTGCTGGCTGGGGCCGCTCACGTCCGGGTTGGTCGCGATGAACCGCGCGCCGCCCTCGATCAGCCGGATCGCCTTGGTGATCGCCTCGAACGAGTAGGTGCGGGTCTCCCCGAGCACCACGTAGTCGGGGTCGCGCTCGCTCATCGTGTAGCCGACCTCGTAGAGCGCGGTCGTCAGACCGGCCTCGCCGACGACGTAGGCGCTGCCGCCCGGGCGCTGGTCGTCGAGGAACTGCGCGGTCGCCATCGCCGAGGTCCAGATCGCGTCCTCCGGCACGTCGATCCCGCTGGCCGCCAGCCGCGCGCTCAGGTCGCGCGGGGTGTAGATCGAGTTGTTCGTCATCACGAGGAACCGCCGCCCGCTCTCGCGCAGCGCCGCGATGAACTCGGCCGCACCCGGGATCGCGGTCTCCTCGTGCACGAGCACGCCGTCCATGTCGGTGAGCCAGCAGTCGACCGGCCTCGGTGTCGTCATGCGCTCATTGTGGGGGAGTCGTGGGTATGCCGCGTGCGCACGTTCGGTGCGCGGGCGCGCCGTCGTGCCCCCGCGGCATACGACGTCGTGCGGAACTTTGGGCCAAAGTTCGTGTGTGCTGGGAACCTTCCAGGCACAGGGAAACTTTGGGCCAAAGTTCAGCCGTCCTGCGCGGAAGGGTTACGCCACCTCGATGGCGCGGCCGCCGGTGACGCGGAGGAGCTCCTCGTAGGTGGTGCGGAAGACGGTGTGGCTGTGGCCGGCCGCTGCCCAGACATAGGGGTAGCGGCTGAGCGAGACGTCGACGTAGGTGGGGACCTGTTGCGTGTGGCCGACGGGTGCGACGCCGCCGATGGCGAAGCCGGTCGTGTCGCGGACGAAGTCGGCGTCGGCGCGGTCGAGCCGGGCCACCTCATCGACCAGGTCGGCCACCTTGACGACGTCGACCCGGTGGGCGCCGGAGGTGAGGACGAGCACGGGGGAGACGCCGCCCGACGCGCAGGTGCCGCGGAAGACGAGCGAGTTGGCGATCTCGCCCGGGGTGATGCCGAGGGCGTCGGCGGCGGCCTGGGCGGTGCGGACCGCGTCGGGCAGGGTGACCACCTCGGGCGTCACGTGCTGGACCGCGAGGGCGGCCAGAACCCGTTGCACCCCAGCGTGATTCGTGAGGTCGGGGGCAGCCTTGGAGGTGGCTCCCGGGACTGGGGGCAGGGCGAAGTCGGCTGCGACTTCGGGCATGTCCGGCGGCACCATGGACGAAGACTAGGGGGAGGGCCGCGCCGCGACCAGATGTTTCTGGCGGAGTTCGCCCGGACCACTTGACGCGGTGTCCGGGGTGGGGTGTACCTTCGAGACATCGAACAAGTGTTCGAGAGGTGCTTGTTCGAACGAGTGGTTTCCCGCCGATGGTACGACGGTGTTCCCCCGCCGCCGTACCGACCAGGCGACCGCTCGGCTCTGGCCCCGCCCGGCGCCTCGACCCCGCCCGCGGGGCCAGAGCCCATCCCACTTCACCCTGCCCTGACGAAGGAGCCTGCCGTGGTGCGCCGGTACGACGAGACCATCGACGTCAAGCAGACCGGCGGTGCCGGCGAGACCGGTGACGGGGGCAGAGGGGGCGCGTCCACGACGACGGCCACCGCGCCGGAGTCCTTCCTCTGGCAGGGCCGGCTCTACGTCGTGCGCACCGTCCTCGACCACTGGCAGGAGCGCCGGGCCTGGTGGCGGGACGCCCGCGAGGGTGGCGACGTCCTCACCGACGCCCGCGAACGCCAGGTGTGGCGCGTCGAGGCCAGCGCCGGACGCCTCGGCCGGGTCGGGGTCTTCGACCTCGGCTTCGACCGCGGGGACGCCCCGGGCTGGCAGCTGCTGCGGGTCGCGGACTGAGGGAGACGACGATGACTGCCACGACGATGACTGCCACGACGATGACTGCCACGACGATGACTGCCACGACGATGACTGCCACCACGATGACCACTGCACCCGCCCGGGTCGCGGGCACCAGTGCGGCCAGCGCCCTCGAGCTGCTCGACCGGTCGCGGCACTCGCTGCTCGAGGCCTGTCACAGCCGCGACCTCACGGCCCGGCACCGGCTCGCCCAGCTCGGCGCGCTGCGGGCCGCCGCCGCGGTCGTCGCCGCCCGCACCACCTCGCGGGGCCACGAGGGGCCGCGTTCCCTGTGGGAGCTGCTGCCGTCGGTGGCGCCCGAGCTCGCCGAGTGGGCCGGCTTCTTCGAGCTCGTCGCGTCTCACCCCGCACCCTCGACTGCTCGCGCGGCCGACGACCTGCTGCGCCAGGCCGAGACGTTCCTCGAGCTGGTCTGTCGCACCCTCGGGTTGCCCGTCGCCGGCATCCCGCACGACCAGCTGGTGCCCACTGCACTCGCACCAACCGCCTTGTCTCCCAAGGGTTCTGGCTCGCCATGACCGAGTTCGTCCACCTCCACGTCGCGTCCGGGTTCTCGATGCGTTACGGCACCGCGACCCCCGAGGCGCTCGTCGAGCGCGCCGCCCAGCAGCGCCAGCCGGTGCTCGCGCTCACCGACCGAGACGGGCTCTACGGCGCGGTCCGGTTCGTCCGCGCCGCCACCGCCGCGGGCATCTCGCCGGTCCTCGGGGTCGACCTTGCCATCGGCCCCGACGGTGAGCCGGGCGCCGCACCCAGCCCCGCGGCATACCCACGCACTCCCGTGCGCGGAGGTGCGATCGTCGACCCCCGCCACCCACGCGTCACCGTCCTTGCGCGCGGCCGCTCGGTGGGCGTGCCCGCAGGGGCCGGGTATGCCGCGTTGTGCCGTTTGGTGACCGACACTCACCTGCGGGGTGAGCGGGGTGAGCCGGTGAGCTCGCTTGGTGTGGTGGCGGGGCGGTGCGCGGTGCCGGCGGGGGAGCCGAGTCCGCTCGTGGTGCTGCTCGGGCCCGACTCCGACGTGGGGCGGGCGGTGCTGGCGGGACGCCCCGACGTGGCGCGCGAACGGCTGGCCCGGTGGCGGCGCGAGCTGCCCGAGGGGGCGCTGGTCATCGAGGTGGTCTGCCACGGGGGGCCGGCCGGCACCCCCGCGTCGCGCGGCCACGCCGCCCGGATGCTGGGACTGGCCGATGCCGAGGGGCTGCCCGCGGTGCTCACCGCCGCGGTGCGCCACGTCGACCCGGGGGAGTCCGCGCTCGTCGACGTCCTCGACGCGGCCCGGCGGCTGGTCGCGCTCGACACCCGTCACCTCGACCGGGTCACCGACGCCGCCCACCTCGCCACCACCGACACGATGCGGGCGGTGGCGCTCGAGGTGACCGGGGGTGACCGGTCGCGCGCCGACGCGCTGCTCGCGCGCACCCTCGCGCTCGGGCTCGAGTGCGCGCAGTCGGCGCGGCACGACCTGGGCATCGGGTCGGTCCACCTGCCCGAGCCGGAGGTGCTCGGGCTCGAGCCCGGGGAGAGCCCGCAGGTGCGCCTCGAGCACCGGTGCCGGGAAAAGGTGGCGTGGCGCTACCCCGGGGCGGGCGAGGGCGAGCTGGCCACGATCGAGCGTCGGCTCGTCGACGAGCTCAAGGTGATCGCCGAGCTGGGGTACGCGTCGTACTTCCTCACCGTCGGCGACGTCGTCGACCTCATCCGCGAGATGGGGGTGCGGGTGGCGGCGCGCGGGTCGGGTGCCGGGTCGCTGGTCAACTACCTGCTGGGCATCAGCGGGGTCGACCCGATCCGCTACGGCCTCATCATGGAGCGGTTCTGCTCGCCGCTGCGGGCCGAGCTGCCGGACATCGACATCGACGTCGAGTCGGCCCGGCGCACCGAGGTCTACGAGCGCATTCTCGAGCGGTTCGGTGGCGACCGGGTGACGTGCGTGTCGATGATGGACACCTACAAGGTGCGGCACGCGATCCGTGACGTCGGGGCTGCGCTCGGCATGTCGCCGGTGGAGATCGACGAGATCGCCAAGGCGTTCCCGCACATCCGCGCCCGCGATGTCCGCAACGCCATCAACGAGCTGCCCGAGCTGCGGGCGCGGGGGCTCGACAGCCCGCGGCTGCGCACCCTGTTCGACCTCGTCGAGCGGCTCGACGGGCTGCCGCGGCACATCGCGCTGCACCCGTGCGGGGTGATCCTGTCCGACGGGGCGCTGCTCGACCGCACGCCGGTGGAGGCGAGCTGGCTGGGGTTCCCGATGAGCCAGTTCGACAAGGACGACGTCGAGCACCTCGGGCTGCTCAAGCTCGACGTCCTCGGCATCCGGATGCAGTCGGCGATGGCGCACGCCGTGGCCGAGGTGGCCCGGGTCGACGGGGTCGAGGTCGACCTCGACGACCAGGCGCAGGTGCCGCTCGACGACGAGGCGACGTTCCGGCTGATCCGCACCAGCCACACGCTGGGGTGCTTCCAGATCGAGAGCCCGGGGCAGCGCGAGCTGATCGGCAAGTTCGGGCCGGAGCGGTTCGAGGACCTCGTCATCGACATCTCGCTGTTCCGCCCCGGGCCGGTGAAGTCCGACATGATCACGCCGTTCCTCGAGGCCCGGCACGGCTGGCGCGAGGTGTCCTACCTGCACCCGACGCTCGTCGCGGCGCTGGAGGAGACCGAGGGTGTCGTCGTCTTCCACGAGCAGGTGCTGATGATCGTCGCCGAGACGACCGGGGTGTCGCTGGCCCAGGCCGACGAGGTGCGGCGCGCGCTCGGCACTCCCAAGGGGCAGGTGGAGATCGAGGCGTGGTGGCGGCCGGCGGCGCTGGCGCGGGGCTATTCCCGGGAGGAGTGCGACCGCATCTGGGAGGTGCTCAAGGCGTTCGCCTCGTTCGGGTTCTGCAAGGCCCACGCTGCCGCGTTCGCGCTGCCGACCTACCACTCGGCCTGGCTCAAGACCCACCACCCGGCGGCGTTCCTCGCGGGGGTGCTGACGCACGACCCGGGCATGTACCCCAAGCGACTCATCCTCGACGACGCCCGCTCGCTCGGCATCACCGTCCTCGGGCTCGACGTCAACGCCTCCGGCGACACCTACCGGGTCGAGCTTTTGGCGGACCCCACAGCGGTTCGAGGTGATACCGCCCCCGAATCCGGCGCGGTATTACCTCGAACCGACGCGACCAGCGGCGACCTGCCCGACGCGAGCGACTACGGCATACGCATCTCGCTCGCCGACGTCCGCGGGATCAGCGAGGCGGAGGTCGCGCGCGTCGTCGCCGGGCAGCCGTATGCCGGGTTGCCCGACTTCTGGCACCGCGCGCGGGTGTCGCGGCCGGTCGCCGAACGACTCGTGCTGGCGGGCGCGTTCGACCGGCTCTACGGCATCGGGGCGGTGGGCGGCGGAGTGCCCGGGCTGGCGTCGGGTGCGGGGGCGGCAGCGCTGGGGCGGCGGGGCCGCACCACCCGGCGCGACCTGCTGCTGCACGTCGCCGAGCTCGACCGGTGGAGCCGGGCGGTGACCCGTTCGAGCCGGCGGGTCGCGCCGGGGCGTGGGCGCGGGCGTGGCCGGTCGGCGCAGGTGCCTGGGGCGCAGGTGCCCGGGGCGCAGGACCAGCTCGCGCTCGAGGTGCCGCCCGGGGAGGCCGGCATCACGACCGGCTCCATGGTGCGGGCACGGACCGCGGCGCAGTCCCAGGCCGCCGCCCCTGCGTTGCCCGCCGACCAGCAGCCGACCCAGCTCATGCTCGACCTGGGCGACCAGCCCGAGCTCACCCCCGGCACCGGGTTGCCCGAGCTCAGTGGTCCCGAACGCGTCCGCGCCGAGCTCGACATCCTCGGCCTCGACGCCAGCGCCCACGTCGTGGAGTTCTACGCGCCGATGCTCGACGCCCTCGGCGTCACCCGCAGCCGCGACCTGTTGAAGGCGCGCAGCCGCTCCACCGTCTGGGCGGCCGGGGTCAAGGTCGCCACCCAGACCCCACCGATCCGCACCGGCCGCCGGGTCGTGTTCCTCACCCTCGACGACTCCACCGGACCGGTCGACGCCACCTTCTTCGAGGACGTCCAAGGCCCTTACGCCGCAACGGTTTTCCACTCCTGGATGCTGCTCGTGCGCGGCGTCGTGCGCCGCACCGGCCAGCGCGGCATCTCGCTGCGCGCCACCGGCGCCTGGGAGCTCACGCCGCTGTGGGAGGCGTGGCAGGCCGGGGGAGTTGAGGCCGTGTATGCCGCGATGGACGAGTCCGAGCGCGCCGCCACCGAGCAGGCGGAGGCGTTGGAGGAGGCACACCGGGCCGAGGTCCGATCGGGGCGACGGGTGCTGGTGCACGCCTCGGGGTTCAAGCAGTCGCCGTACGCCGACACCCGACCACCTGGCGAGGACGTCCGCGGCTCGCACCGCCTCGGCCAGGGTGCGGCCGTCCCCGGCGGTCCTGGTGGCCTGGGCGGTTCTGGTGGCCTGGGTGGTGCCGGCGGGTCCGGCGCTGACCGGCTCGACCCGCCCCGCAAGCTGTGGCACTCCAGCCCCGGCAGCTCCGGACACTGACTCTGCTGCCACCCGGCGACTTTGGGCCACTGGGGCTTGGTGTGCGGTGGCTGGTCAAGCTTGGGTGGCCCGGAGTCGGGGAACCTGGCGACTTTGGGCCACTGGGGCTTGGTGTGCGGTGGCTGGTCAAGCTTGGGTGGCCCAAAGTCGGGGAACCCGGGGACTTTGGGCCACTGGGGCTTGGTGTGCGGTGGCTGGTCAAGCTTGGGTGGCCCGGAGTCGGGGAGGCCGGACTGGTTGCCGGTGGCTCGGCATGGGGCGGCGGTTTGGGGGCGGGGTGCCGGGTGTACGGCAACGAGTCGGGGAACCCGGGACTTTGGGCCACTGAGACTCGGTGTGGGGTGGCTGGTCAAGCCTGGGTGGCCCGAAGTCGGGGAGGCACGCGGGGGGTGGACGCGGCGGGGGTGTGACGGTGGCGCCGACTAGGGTTTGCCACACCGGACCCGAGCATGCGCGCGGCACCCTCACGCCCCGGCGCCGATCGCAACCCCGGATGAGTTCCGCCAGAGACGCGAGGAGGACAGCAGTGGCCGAGGAGCAGTGGCGCACGAGACGCAGCGCTGTCGACACCTCGCTGCGCACCTCTGCCGTCTGGACCGCGGTGCGTGACCTCGCCGAGCGGCAGCAGGCCGCACTCGGGCGCACGCTGCGGGTGCTCGACCTCGGCGGCGGCACCGGCGGCCTCGCCGTCCCCCTCGCCGAGCTCGGCCACGACGTCGTCGTGGTCGACACCAGCCCGGACGCGCTCGCCTCGCTCTCGCGCCGCAGCGGCGAACGCGGTGTCGCCGACCGGGTCCACGCCGTCCAGGGCGACGCCGAGAGCCTCGCGAGCCTTACCGGGGTCGTCGGTGAGGAGCCGTTCGACCTCGTCTGCTGCCACGGCACCCTCGAGGTCGTCGACGACCCACGCTCCACCCTGGCCGCCCTCGCCGCGGTGCTCGCGCCCGGCGGCCACCTCAGCCTCGTGTCCGCCCAACGTCTCGCGGTCGTGCTCGCCCGCGCGCTCGCCGGGCAGTTCGCCCAGGCCCACGAGGCCCTCACCAGCGTCGACGGCCGGTGGGGCGCCCACGACCCGCTGCCGCGCCGGTTCGACGCCGACCAGCTCGCCGCGATGGTCGAGCAGTCCGGCCTCACCGTCGACCAGGTCCACGGGGTGCGGTTGTTCAGCGACCTCGTCCCGTCGGCGTTCGTCGACTCCGAGGCCGACCGCGCAGCCCTGCTCCAGCTCGAGCAGGCGGCCGCGAGCCACCCGCAGTTCGGCTTCCTCGGCCAGCTCGGCACCACCGTGCACGTGCTCGCCCACCGAGCCCCCCGATAGAGACCCCACGAAGACCAGCAGGCCGCGATGAGCCGCCGCCAGTACGCACTCCCGCAACGCACCGACGAGCACCCGCCGGACGACACCGGCTGCACCGTCCTGCACGTCGACATGGACGCCTTCTACGCCTCGGCCTCCCTGCTCAGCCGGCCCGAGCTCGTCGGCACCCCCGTCATCATCGGCGGTGGCGGCAACCGCGGCGTCGTGCTGTCCGCCACCTACGAGGCGCGCAAGTTCGGGGTGGCCTCCGCGATGCCGATGTCCCGGGCCCGCCGCCTGTGCCCGCAGGCCACCGTGGTCCAGCCCGACCACCAGCTCTACAGCCGCATCTCCAAGGCGGTGATGGCGACCTTCGCCACGATCACGCCCATCGTCGAGCCGCTCTCCCAGGACGAGGCGTTCCTCGACGTCGCCGGTTCGGTCCGCCGGCTCGGCAGCCCCGCGCAGATCGCCCAGCAGATCCGCGACACCGTCCACGACGAGCAGGGCATCACCTGCTCGGTCGGCGTGGCACCCACCAAGTTCGTCGCCAAGCTCGCCTCCGGTCTCGCCAAGCCCGACGGCATGGTCGTCGTGCCCCGCGACGAGGTCGTCGGGTTCGTCCAGCAGCTCCCGGTCGGCGCCCTCTGGGGCGTCGGTGACAAGACCGAGGAGGCTCTGGTTCGCCTGGGCCTGCACACCGTCGCCGACATCGCGCACACCCCGCTCGACACCCTGCGCCGCGCCCTCGGCGACACCACCGGGCCCCACCTGCACGACCTCGCCTGGGGCCGCGACCCCCGCCACGTCGAACCCGTCCGCCGTGAGAAGTCCATCGGCTCGGACGAGACCTTCGAGCACGACGTCGACGACCCGGCATACATCCACCGCGAGCTGCTCAAGCTGAGCGACCGCACGGCCGCGCGCGTCCGCTCGGCCGGCTTGGTCGGGCGCACGGTGAGCATCAAGGTGCGGTTCGCCGACTTCACGACCATCACCCGCAGCCGCACCCTGCGCGACCCCACCGACGTCAGCCGGGACATCTACGCCACCGCCAAGTCCCTCTACGACGCCCTCGGGCTCCAACGGGCCCGCATCCGGCTGGTCGGGGTGCGCATGGAGGGCCTGATCGACACCGAGGGCGCCCCCATCCAGGGACTCCTCGACGAGCCCGACGCGGGGTGGCGCGAGGCCGACCGCGCGGTCGACCGGGCCAGCGCCCGGTTCGGGGCAGGCAGCATCCGTCCCGCCAGCCTCATCCGTGACGCTCGCCACCGGACCCCACCGAACGGGTAGTGCAACCTCGCCGGGGGACATATCCTGAGTTCAGCAGCGCACACGGCCCCCGGGTCGGCGCCGAGGTGAAGGCAATGACGCCGAGGCAACGATCCGGACCCGTCGAGCGTTGTACGAGGTGGACGCACGAAAACGCAGGAGGTCACGGTGCCGCTGTCAGAGCACGAACAGCAGCTCCTCGAGCAGATGGAGCAGGCCCTCTACGCCGAGGACCCCAAGTTCGCCTCGCAGATGCAGGGCAGTGGTGCACGCGCTGCTGCGCGCCGGCGCATCGCCGTCGGAGTCGTGGGCGGCATCGTCGGGCTCGCGCTGGTCCTGGTCGGGGTCAACACCCAGATCTGGGCCGTGGGCGCGGTCGGGTTCGCCCTGATGGTGGCGGCCGTGGCGTATGCCGTGACGCCCCAGCGGCGCAAGGCCAAGCTGGGCACGGTGCAGGACGACGGCACGGTCCGCCGGGCCGCGTCGCCGAAGTCACCGAAGCAGAAGACCCAGCGTGGCGGTGGCTTCATGGACCGCATGGAGCAGCGCTGGGACCGTCGCCACGACGAGTACTGACCAGGACTCACCAGGACCCAGCCCCCCGGCGGGAGGCCCCCCGGCTCAGCGGCTGAGCAGCACTCCGACCACCCAGGTCACCGCGATCGCGAGCCCCGCCAGGAGCTCGATCCCCATCGAGGTGGCCACCGCGCGCAGAGCGCTCTTCGTCGACGCCCACGCGGCCGCCTTGGTGCGTGAGTGCCCGAGCTCGACGAGGAAGATCCCGCCGACGAACCCGACGATCGCCCCCACCACGGGGATGACGAAGAACCCGACGATCGCCAGCAGCACGGCCAGCACCAGCGTCGAGCGACGCACACCGGCCGCCCGCATGCGCCGGCCGGGCACGGCATACTGCAGCGCCACGCCCGCCAGGTAGAACGCGGCGCTGACGCCGAAGACCCACCACCCGAGCGTCGTGCCGGCGTCCCACGCCCACAGGAGCACGGCACCCAGGCACAACAGCAGCCCGGGGATGACAGGTATGACGATCCCCACCATCCCGATCGCGATCAGGAGGGCGGGGACCCAGAGTGCGGCCTCCATGGTGCGGAAGCCTATTGGCGGTTACCGCTCGTCGTCGGGAGCCGTGGCCGGCGTCTCGTGGAGTCGCTCGGTCTCGTCGACGATGTCGGCGTGCTCGCGCAGCTTCGGCAGGTGCTCGCGTCCGTGGTGGGCGCAGAAGAGCAGTTCCCCGCCGGCGTGAAGGCGAGCGCGCACGTAGGCCTGGGCGCCGCAGCGGTCGCAGCGGTCAGCCGCGGTCAGTTCGGGTGCCAGTGCAGTGGTCACGTCAGCCTTCCTTCGTGTTGGTCTCTAGGAGACGTCCTACCCCGTTTCCGGGTTGTCCACCATGGGGAGGACTTCCCTTCACCGGTATCGGTGGAAACAGTCAAGCACGCCCGGTTCTTCCCGCCCGGCATTGGGTCGGCATGTGGGCGATGTCATGTCGCTACGGGTGATTCGCGGCTCGGGTGTCCGGTGGATGGGTGCGACCCGGACGAGGCGGCAGATGACGGGGTATGCCGCGTGCCTGCGTGGGTTCGTGGGTGCGCCGGGATAGCGTGGCGTGCGTCCGGGTGAGCGACCCGGGCGTGTCACCACACCACAGGAGAACCAGCGACCTTGGCCACCGCCACCACCGCCAAGAAGGCCGCGACGACCAAGTCGTCCAGCGACTACAGCGCCCACCACCTGCAGGTCCTCGAGGGCCTCGAGGCGGTCCGCAAGCGCCCCGGCATGTACATCGGCTCCACCGACAGCCGCGGCCTCATGCACTGCCTGTGGGAGATCATCGACAACGCCGTCGACGAGGCGCTCGGCGGGTACGGCGACCGGATCGACATCATCCTGCACCAGGACGGGTCGGTCGAGGTCCGTGACCAGGCCCGCGGCATACCTGTCGACATCGAGCCGCGCACGGGGCTCACGGGTGTCGAGGTGGTCTTCACCAAGCTGCACGCGGGTGGCAAGTTCGGTGGTGGTTCCTACACCGCGTCCGGTGGCCTCCACGGCGTCGGCGCGTCCGTCGTCAACGCGTTGTCGTCACGGCTCGACGTCGAGGTCGACCGCGGCGGCAAGACGTACGCGATGAGCTTCCGGCGCGGTGAGCCCGGCTACTTCCCCGACGTGGCGAGCGGCGACAAGAGCCCCGACCACGAGTTCACGCCCTACGAGCGTTCCTCCGAGCTGGCGGTCGTCGGCAAGGCCAAGCGCGGCGTCACCGGCACCCGCATCCGCTACTGGGCCGACCCGCAGATCTTCCTCAAGGACGCGAAGTTCGACTACGAGCAGCTGGCGGCGCGGGCGCGGCAGACGTCGTTCCTCGTGCCCGGCCTCACGCTGGTCGTCCGCGACGAGCGCCGCCTCCCGGGCACACCGGGCGAGGACGGCCCCCACGAGGAGGTGTTCGTCCACGACGGTGGCATCTCCGAGTTCGTCGAGTACCTCGCCCCGGATGCACCGGTCACGGACGTGTGGCGGTTGCAGGGCACAGGTACCTTCACCGAGACGGTGCCGGTGCTGGACTCCAAGGGGCACATGACGCCGACCGAGGTCGAGCGCGAGTGCGGTGTCGACATCGCGGTCCGCTGGGGCACGGGCTACGACGCGAAGGTCAGCTCGTTCGTCAACATCATCGCCACGCCCAAGGGCGGCACCCACCTGTCCGGCTTCGAGCAGTCGGTGCTCAAGGTCTTCCGCAAGCAGCTCGAGGTCAACAGCCGCCGGCTCAAGGTCGGCTCGGACAAGCCGGAGAAGGACGACGTCCTCGCCGGCCTCACGGCGGTCGTGACGGTGCGCCTCGCCGAGCCGCAGTTCGAGGGCCAGACCAAGGAGGTGCTCGGCACGGCGGCGGTGCGCCAGATCGTGTCGAAGGTAGTCGAGCAGGAGCTCACCGCCCGCATCACCAAGCCCGCGCGCGGTGGCAAGGCCGAGGTCGACAAGTTGCTCGAGAAGGTCGTCTCGGAGATGAAGTCGCGCATCAGCGCGCGGCTGCACAAGGAGACCCAGCGCCGCAAGAACGCCCTGGAGTCCAGCACCCTGCCCGCCAAGCTTGCCGACTGCCGCTCCACCGACGTCGACAAGTCCGAGCTGTTCATCGTCGAGGGTGACAGCGCGCTCGGCACGGCGAAGCTGGCTCGCAGCAGCGACTTCCAGGCGCTGCTGCCGATCCGCGGCAAGATCCTCAACGTCCAGAAGGCGTCCGTCTCGGACATGCTCAAGAACGCCGAGTGCGCGGCGATCATCCAGGTGATCGGCGCCGGCTCGGGTCGCAGCTTCGACCTCGACGCCGCGCGCTACGGAAAGGTCATCATCATGACCGACGCGGATGTCGACGGGGCCCACATCCGCACGCTGCTGCTGACCCTGTTCTTCCGTTACATGCGCCCGCTCGTCGAGGCGGGACGGGTGTATGCCGCTGTGCCCCCGTTGCACCGCATCGAGGTCGTCAACGCGGGGTCGAAGAAGAACGAGCTCATCTACACCTACTCCGAGAAGGAGATGCGCCAGCAGATGGCCTCGCTGAACAAGCGCGGCAAGAACGTCAAACAGCCGCTCCAGCGTTACAAGGGCCTGGGCGAGATGGACGCCGACCAGCTGGCCGAGACCACCATGGACCCGCGCCACCGCACCCTGCGCCGCGTCACGCTGCGCGACGCCGAGGACGCCGAGCGGGTCTTCGAGCTGCTCATGGGCAACGACGTCGCGCCCCGCAAGGACTTCATCGTGGAGTCCTCCGGCGACCTCGGGGCCGAGCGCATCGACGCCTGACCCGCACGGCCCGCGACCCGGCATACCGGCGTTTGTCGTTGCCTCACCGTGTGATCTGCGCCACTGTAAGGGCAGCTGAGGCCGTGAAGGGCGGCCTCCGCGACCCTTCGGAGGTACGCCGTGACCGTGGAGCAGACTGCCGACACCGGTGAGGAGCAGACCGAGCTCAAGCGGGTCATGGGCCCCAAGCTGCTGCTGCTGTTCATCGTGGGGGACATCCTCGGCACGGGTGTCTACGCGCTCACCGGCGACGTCGCCGCCGAGGTCGGTGGCGCGGCGTGGGTGCCGTTCCTCGTCGCCTTCGGCATCGCGATGATCACGGCGTTCTCCTACCTCGAGCTGGTGACGAAGTACCCACGGGCGGCCGGTGCCGCGCTCTACACGCACAAGGCGTTCGGCATCCACTTCGTGACGTTCATCGTCTGCTTCACCGTCATGTGCTCCGGCATCACCAGTGCGTCGACGGCGTCGCGGGCCTTCGCGTCCAACCTCGCCAAGGGCTTCGGGCTGGACAGCGACAACACCAACCTCGTGATGCTGATCGCGTTGGGGTTCATGGCCTTGGTGGCCGCGATCAACTTCCGCGGCGTCGGTGAGAGCGTCAAGGCCAACATCGTCCTGACCCTCGTCGAGCTGTCCGGTCTGCTGCTGGTGATCCTCGTCGGGTTCTTCGCGATCTTCGAGGGCAAGACCGACTTCAGCCGGACCATGGTCTTCGACAGCCCGAGCGACAAGAGCGCGTTCCTCGCGGTGACGGCGGCGACGTCGTTGGCGTTCTTCGCGATGGTCGGCTTCGAGGACTCGGTCAACATGGCCGAGGAGACGCACGACCCGGTCCGGAACTTCCCGAAGATGATGATCACGGGCATCAGCATCACCGGGCTCATCTACGTCCTCGTGGCGCTATTCGCTGTGGCGATCGTGCCCGTCGGGGAGCTGGGTGACAGCGACACCCCGCTGGTGAAGGTCGTCGAGACGGCCGCACCGTCGATCCCGATCGAGAAGCTGCTGCCGTTCATCTCGATGTTCGCCGTCGCCAACTCGGCCCTCATCAACATGCTGATGGCGAGCCGGCTGCTCTACGGCATGGCGCGCCAGGAGGTCCTGCCGCCGTTCCTCGGCAAGGTCCACTCCGGCCGGCAGACGCCTTACCTGTCAATCCTGTTCACCACAGCGATCGCGTTCGGGCTCATCATCCTGGTGACCCGGGCGGGGGACAGTGACGTGATCGCCGCCCTCGGTGGCACCACGGCGCTGTTGCTGCTCGGCGTGTTCACCATCGTCAACATCTGCGTCCTGGTGCTGCGTCGCGACCGCATCGACCGGCGGCACTTCGTCGCGCCGACGGTGCTGCCGATCATCGGCGCGGTGCTGTGCGCGTTCTTCGTCGGTCCGTGGACCGGTCGCGACACGTTCCAGTACACGATCGCCGGCTGGCTGCTCGCCCTGGGCGTCGTGCTCTGGGCCATCACCTGGTTCGCGAACCGGGCCCTGCGGGCCAAGAAGACCTACCTGCGCGACCCGGAGGAGCTGACCGAGCGCGAGGGCGGAGTCAACTAGGAGCGCGTGCCCGCGACCTGAGCTGAGGGCGCCGGCGCGGTCGAGCCGCGGACGACGAGCGAGACGTCGAGGACCTCGTCGGCGTCCCGCGGGTGCCCGTCGAGCGCCTCGAGCACGAGTATGCCGGCCTGCTGGCCTTGCGCGAGGACGTCCTGACGCACCGTCGTCAGGTCGAAGATGTCGGCCAGCACGTGGTCGTCGACGCCGATGACCGACACGTCACCGGGGACCTCGAGCCCGCTGCGGCGGGCGGCGCTCAGCACCCCGAAGGCGATCTCGTCCGATGCCGCCACGACACAGGTGGGCAGGTGTGCCGAGGCGAACATCGTCTCGGCGTGCTCCCGCGCGTCCTCGGCCGTCCAGTCGCACTCGAGGACCCACTCGGCCGGTGCGGTGAGCCCGTGCTCGGCCATCACGGCCGCGAACTCCTCACGCCGGTCGAACGGTGTCTGCAGGTGCGTGACCGACGCAGGGACCGTCCCGGCATACGCAATCCGCTTGTGCCCCAACGCGATTGCGTGCTCGGTGGCGATGCGCATGGCGGCCTTGTCGTCGATCCGCACCGACGGCCACATCGCCTGGCGGTTGCCGACGGTGACTACTGGAAGCCCGAGCCGGTCGAGCAGGGCGCGTTCGGTCTCGTCGAGCGGGACGTTGAGCAGGACCACGGCGTCGGCGCGCTTCCAGAACATGCCCTGGGTGACGGGCAGGCGGGTGTCGAACGTGTGGCCCTCGAGGTCGCAGAGCAGGACGTGGTAGCCCTCCTCGCGCAGGACCTTCTCCAGGCCGCTGATGACGGTCGCGAAGAACCACCGGTTGAAGTACGGGGTGACGACGGCGATGCCACGGGTGCGCCCGGACACCAGGCTGGTGGCGGCGGGGGAGGCGCTGTAGTGCAGGTCGGCGGCGGCCTTGAGGACGCGGTCGCGGGTCTCCGGCTTGACCCGTTCGAGGCCACGCAGGGCGCGGGACACGGTCGCGACGGACACGCCGGCGGCGCGTGCCACATCACCGATGGTGCTCATACCGCCCCCTTTCGCGCGTGTCCGGTGGTGCTACCTGCTACCTGCTGCCTGCGGTGGTGCTGCGGCTGGCGTTGTTGCGGCGGGCCCGCCAGGTGAGCCAGGTCGCGAGCAGGAGCACGGCGAGCAGGATGGCCGGACCCACCGCCGGCTGGCCGCGCAGCTCGAGCACGACGAGCTGGATGGTGGCGAGGAACGAGAAGGTCCCGAGGATGCCCAGGAGCATGTCGAGGCGTTGTCCGCGGATCTGGGCCCGGCGGCGCGGGTCCTGCGTGGCGCCGCCGGGTGGGCTGAACAGTGGCATGGCTGTTGCCTCGGGCTGGGGGTGAGCCCTAGCCCTTGACACCTCCCGCGGTCAGACCGGAGACGATGGCCCGCTGGAAGATCAGCACCATGATGATGAGCGGGACGGTGACGATGGTGCCCGCCGCCATGACCGCGGTGTAGGGCTCCTGGTGCGGTTGGGCACCGGTGAACTGGGCGATCGCCACCGTGACTGTCTGGGTCTGCTTGGTGGAGAACTGCTGGGCCAGGAGGTACTCGTTCCAACTGGCGATGAAGGCCAGGATCGCCGTGGTGAAGAGCCCAGGTGCAGCCAGCGGCAGCATGATCTTGCGGAACGCCTGGCCCTGGGTCGCGCCGTCGATCCGCGCGGATTCCTCCAATTCCCAGGGCATTTCGGCCAGAAATGCCGTCAGCGTGTAGATCGTCAGCGGCAGGGCGAACGAGATGTTGGGGATGATCAGCGCCTGGTAGTTGGCACCCGTCAACCAGCCGATGTCGCGGAAGAGCTTGAACAGCGGGGTGACGAGCGCGACGCCGGGGAACATCGACGAACCGAGGATGATGCCGAGGACGATGTACTTGCCCGGGAAGTTGAGCCGCGCGAGTGCGTACGACGCGAACACGCCGACGACCATGGCGACGGCGGTGGTGACGATACCGATGATGATCGAGTGCACCAGGGCGGCGCCGAAGTGGTTGCCGCGCTCGGTCGAGAACGCGGTGCGGAAGTTGTCGAGCGTGATGTGCGTCGGCCACGGCGTGGTGTCGAAGGTGAACTGCACGTCGCGGAAAGCCGTGACGACCATCCAGTAGAACGGTGCCAGGCCCCAGATGACGATGAGGGCCAGACCGAGGTACATGCGGATCTTCTGCCCGCGGTCGCTGCGCTGGGTGATCTCCTGCGGAGTGGTCGACCCGGCGCCGGTGGTGGTGGTGCTGGTGGCGGCGCTCATGTCAGGCTCCCGTCGACGTGGCGTTGGCGGCGACCGGGTTGCCGGTCTGGGTGTCTGCGTCCTTCTTGGGCTTCTTGCTCGACGGCGGGCGTTGGATGACGTCGGCACCGCCGAACTTGATGAACAGGAAGGCCACGAATGCGATCAGCAGGAACACGATCGTCGACAGGGCGGAGGCGTTGTTGAACCCGCCCTGGCGGATCTGTTTGATGACCAGCATCGACAGCGAGGTCGTGCCGCCGGCACCACCGGTGAGGATGGCTGGCAGGTCGTAGATGCGCAGGACGTCGAGCGTGCGGAAGAGGACGGCGACCATGAGGGGGGTCTTGACCAGGGGCAGGGTGATCTTGGTGAAGGTCTGCCACTTGCTGGCGCCGTCGATCTGCGAGGCCTCGTAGACGTCGCCGGGGATGAGCTGCAACCCCGCGAGGATGAGCAGTGCCATGAACGGCGTCGTCTTCCAGACGTCGGCGATGACGATGGCGAACTTCGCCGCCCAGGGGTCGCTGGTCCACAGTTGCGGGTTGATGCCGACGACGCCGAGCAGCTTGTTGGCGATTCCGTCGTAGGCGAAGATGAAGTACCAGAGCTTGGCGGTGACAGCGGTGGGGATCGCCCACGGAACGAGGATGGCTGCACGCACGAGGGCGCGGCCCTTGAAGTCGCGGTTCATGATCATGGCGAACCACATGCCGAGGATGACCTCGATGACCACGCTGACGACGGTGAAGAACAGGGTCACCCAGAAGGCGCTGTAGAACTGGTTGCCGAGCGTGCCCGGTGGGCAGGACACGTCGCCGCAGCGCTGGAGGAGCCAGTGGGTGTAGTTGGAGACACCCGCGCTGCCGCCGGCGACGAACATGCCCGTGGCCGGGTCGAGGCCCTCGTCCTTCTCGAAGGAGAGGACCACGGCGTTGATCAGCGGGTAGATGATGATGACCGCGAGGAAGAGCATCGTGGGGGCCACGAGGAGCAGCCCGGCTCGTCCCTGGCCCGCGTTGAGCCCTTTGTCCTTGCGCTGCTTACGCGGGGCGCCGGTCGCCGACGTCTTCGTCGGTTCAGTTACTGCACTCATGCCTGCTCCCTTGCCGGGCGGTCAACCCCGGTCGACGGACCGGGGGCGTGCTGCACGAACGGATGGTGGTGGCTGGCCGGTCCGGTGCGGACGACGTGGCTCCACGTCGTCCGCACCGGACCCCGATGGTCCTGCTGGACCTCGGCTTGGGTCAGTTACCGCCCGAGGCGGCCTGCATGGCGGCCTGCATGTCCTTGACCGCCTGCTGCGGGGTCTTCTGGCCCTGAATGGCGGCGAAGGCGTTGGTCTGGATCGCCTCGGTCACCTTCGGGTAGAAGGGCGTGACGGGGCGGGACACCGCGTTGGCGATGGACTCCTTGAGGACCGGCAGGTACGGGTACTTGGCCACGAGCGCCTGGTCGTCGTAGATCGAGCCGATGACCGGAGCGAGCGAGCCCTTCTCCATGTTGGTCTTCTGCTGCTCCTCGCTGGTGAGGAACTTCAGGAAGTCCAGCGCGGTCGCCTTGTTCTTGGAGAACGCGCTGATCGCGGCCATGTGACCACCGAGGGTGGAGGTACCCGGGCCGTCGACACCGGGAAGCGGGGCGACCTTGAACTTGCCCTTGACCTTCGACGAGGCGTCGGTCGAGGCCAGGTTGTAGACGTACGGCCAGTTGCGCAGGAACAGCAGCTTGCCGTCCTGGAACGCCTGCCGGCTCTGCTCCTCCTGGAAGGTGATCGCCTGCTTGGGGATGTTGCCGTTCTTGTAGTTGTCGGCAAGTGCCTGCAGGCCCTTGGCGGCCTCGGGCGAGTCGACGGTCGGCTTGCCCGCGTCATCGACCACCTTGGCGCCGTAGGCGTTCATCCACTCGGTGGCGTTGCAGGTGAGGCCCTCGTACTTGGCGAACTGGCCCGCAAAGCAGTCCATGCCGTTCTTCTTGGCGATCGAGCACATGCTCCACATCTCGTCGATCGTCTTCGGCGGGGTCTTCACCAGGTCCGAGCGGTAGTAGAGCATCGCGCCATCGGACGAGGTCGGTGCGGCGTACAGCGTGTTGTTGTAGGTCGCGGCCTTGATGGTCGGCTCGAGGAACCCGTCGGTGGGGAGGGCGAACTTGTCCTTGAGCGGCGTCAGCCAGCCCTTGGCGGCGAACTCGGCCGTCCACACCACGTCGACCGAGACGACGTCGTAGGCGTCACTCTTGGCCTGGAAGTTCTGCACGAGGTCGTCGTGCTGCTGGTCGGCCTGGTCGGACTGCTCCTTGACCGTCACCTTCTCGTTGGGGTGGGCGGCGTTCCACTTCTCGGCCATCGGGCCGAGAAGGTTGGAGTTGTCCTTGCCCTGGACGTAGGTGATGGGTCCGCGGGCGTCTGCGCCCTGCGAGGCAGCGCTGTTGCCACCGTCGTCACCGCCACCGCAGCCCGCGGCGACGAGCGCCACGGACACGGCCCCGGCCAACACCCCGAGGGTGCGCCGCTTGGTCAATCGGAGGGCCATGTGCCCGCCTCCATTTCTCGCGTTCGGGCTGAGGCGGACATGCCTCAGCTCTGAGGGGAACCGACCCCATGTAAACGTTTACGCGGTCATCCCGCAATCATCGAATCGGTAACGATTGCGTAAACCGGTCTCGGCTTGCGGGTTCGGGACACGTGTGGTTCCAGGCGGTGAGTGAGCACAAAACGCTCACCTCCGGTCATAACCGATGAGCGTCACCGGTCGCCTCGTTCATCGCACCTTCATCTGGCCCGGCAGCCGGGCGGTGGAGGTGCGAGATCCGCGGTCAGGCCTCGTGTGCGGAGGCGATGCGGGCGATCGCGGTGGACGCCGGTGTACCGGACCCATCGCGCTTGCCGGTGGCCTCGGGCAGCTCGATGGCGACCCCGTTCCCGCCGGCCGCCTTCGCGGGCACCCGCCCGGCCCAGGCCAGGACCAGCGTGTCCTCGCCGCGCAGGAACCGGTGGCAACGCACACCACCGGTGGCGCGCCCCTTGGCGGGGTACTCGGCATACGGCGTCACCTTGAGCGACCCAGGCTCGGTGCCGGGCAGCGCACCCGACGACCCCGAGGAGGTGACGACGACGGCGTCGGCGCCCGCCGGCACCGCCCCGAAGAACACGACCCGTGCGCCCGACCCGAGCTTGATGCCGGCCATGCCGCCCGCCGCGCGACCCTGCGGGCGCACAGCCGCAGCGCCGAAGTGGAGCAGCTGCGCGTCGGAGGTGATGAAGACGAGATCCTCTGTGCCAGAAGACAGTTCGACGGCGCCGACGACCTCGTCGCCATCCTTGAGGGAGATCACCTCGAAGTCGTTGCGGCCGGGGTAGTCGGTCGTCACCCGCTTCACCACGCCCTGGGCGGTGCCCAGGGCGACGCCGGCGGAGTCGGGGGAGACCGAGACGATGGTCAGCGGCTCCTCGCCCGCGGGCAGGTCGACGTATGCCGCGAGCGGTGCGCCACCGGAGAGGTTGGGGGCGTCGTTGGTCGGCGGCAGCGTGGGCAGCTCGAGCGCGCTGAGCCGGATCATCCGGCCGCGCGAGGTGAGCAGCCCGACGTCACCGCGGGCCGTCGTCCGGACGGCCCCGACGATGACGTCGTGCTTGCTGCGGCCACCACCGGACGGCAGGGCGTCGGCCGTCGTCGTCCGTGCCATGAGCCCGGTCGAGGACAGCAGCACCCAGCACGGGTCGTCGGCGACCTCGAGGGGCGACGTCACTGTGGCCGGCACGCCCGCGGACTCGAGCAGCACGGTCCGCCGCGGCGTGCCGTGCTTCTTGGCGACCTCGGCGAGCTCGGTCGAGACCAGCTTGGTCAGCAGCTTCTCGTCGCCGAGGATCGCCTCGAGCTCCTCGATGAGCCGCTCGAGCTCGGTCTTCTCCGACTCCAGCTCGATGCGCGAGAACTTCGTCAGCCGGCGCAGCTGCAGCTCGAGGATGTAGTTGGCCTGCACCTCGGTCAGGTCGAAGACCTCCATCAACCGGGTGCGGGCCATGGCCGAGTCGTCCGAGGACCGGATCAGCTGGATGACCTCGTCGATGTCGAGGATCGCGATGAGCAGACCCTCGACGAGGTGCAGCCGGTCCTTGTTCTTGCCGAGGCGGAACTCGGTGCGCCGCCGCACCACGTCGATCCGGAAGTCGAGGAACACCCGCAGGATGTCCTTGAGCCCCAACGTCCTCGGTTGTCCGTCGACCAGCGCGACGTTGTTGATGGGGAACGAGTCCTCCATCGGTGTCAGCTTGTAGAGCTGCTCGAGCACCGCGTCGGGGTTGAACCCGTTCTTCACCTCGACGACCAGCCGCAGCCCGTGCTTGCGGTCGGTGAGGTCCTTGACGTCGGCGATGCCCTGGAGCTTCTTGGACTGCACCGCGTCCTTGATCTTCTCGATCACCTTCTCCGGGCCCACGAGGTAGGGCAGCTCGGTGACGACGATGCCCTGGCGGCGCGGCGACACCTTCTCGATGCGGGTGGTGGCGCGGGTGCGGAACGACCCCTTGCCGGTGAGGTAGGCGTCACGGATGCCGTCGAGCCCCACGATCCGCCCGCCGAGCGGCAGGTCCGGCCCGGGCACGAACTTCATGAGGTCGTCGAGCGAAGCACTGGGGTGGGCGAGCAGGTGCCGCGCCGCGCCGATGACCTCGACGAGGTTGTGCGGCGCCATGTTCGTCGCGAACCCGACCGCGATGCCGCTGACACCGTTGACGAGCAGGTTGGGGTAGGCCGCCGGCAGGACGTCCGGCTGCATCAGCTGGTCGTCGTAGTTGGGGACGAAGTCGACGGTGTCCTCACCGAGCCCCTCGGTCATGAGGTCGGCGGCGAACGCGGGTCGCGCCTCGGTGTACCGCGAGGCCGCCGGGCCGTCGTCGAGCGAGCCGAAGTTGCCGTGCCCGTCGACGAGCGGCAGCCGCATCGTGAACGGCTGCGCCATCCGCACCAGGGCGTCGTAGATCGCAGTGTCGCCGTGCGGGTGGTACTTGCCCATGACGTCGCCGACGACGCGCGAGGACTTCACGTGGCCGCGGTCGGGCCGCAGCCCCATCTCCCGCATGGAGTAGAGGATGCGCCGCTGCACCGGCTTGAGCCCGTCCCGCGCGTCGGGGAGGGCGCGGGCCTTGATGACCGAGACGGAGTACTCGATGTAGGCGTTGCGCATCTCGTCCGAGACGTCGATGTCGGCGATGCGCTCCTCGAAGTCGCCGTCGTCGGCGGGAGCGGTGGTCTTGCGGGTGCGGGCCATGCGGGTGGTGATCTCCTGTGCCGAAGGGAACACCCCATCCTCGCCTAACCGCCCTGCGGCTCCGACCCCGACGCGCCGCTGACCCCGAAGTGCCCCCAGTGGACCACCTCACGCTCGGGCCGCCGTGGCCGCTTCGCGGCCGAACCCCCGACCCGCTCGCCTGCGTGCCCGAGCGCCACGACCCCGACCAGTCGCCGGTTGGCCGGTATGCCGTGTGCCTCCTTGACGCGCCCGTGCGCCTCCGGGGGCACCCCGAAGAACAGCGCGCCGAGGCCCGCGTCGACCGCCGCGAGGAGCATGTTCTCGGCCGCCATGCCGGTGTCGACGTCCCAGTAGGGGACCGGCCACCGGGCCGGGTCGCGGTCGGTCCAGCCCTTGTCCGGCAAGGCATAGCGGTCGAGGTAGGCGTCGGGGTCGGACAGGCACAGCACCAGCACCGGGGCGGCCGAGACGCCGCGCAGCCAGGCATCCGGCTCGCGGTCCGAGTCGGGGTCCCTCGTCGCTGACCAGAACGCCTTTCGCTCGGCCGCCGAGGTGAGGACGACGAAGTCCCACCCCTGGCTGAAGCCGGCGCTGGGAGCCCGCAACGCGGCATACAGGACGCGGTCCAACGCCTCCGGTGACACGGCGCGCCCGGCGTCGAAACGCCGCACCATCCTGCGGCGTCGCAGCACCTCCCGAAGCTCCACGGGCCCAGCCTGACAGACTGGCCAACCGAGCCGAGGACACCGGCGTCACAAGGGCATGACCACTGTGGCCGCGCCGGCCCTCGCGCCAGGACTCCGGGGAGGTTGGGCTGTGCCTGCGCACGACGCGGTCGACGCCGACTCCGCGCTGCGCGAGATCTACGACGTGCACTACGCACGGCTGGCGGGCTGGGCCAACAAGCTGGTCGGCGACCCTGACCTGGCGCACGACCTGGCGAGCGAGGCGTTCGTCAAGCTCTACCGCGAGTTCGCCAAGGTCGACGACCCGCGGCCGTGGCTCTACACCGTCACCGCCAACCTCGTGCGCGACCACTGGCGCAAGCGCGGTCGTGAGGCGGCGGCATACCAACGTCACGAGGCGGGACGCGACGTCGCGACCCCCGACCTCGACCACGCCACCCGCATCACCGTGAGGGAGGCCGTGGAGGCGCTGCCCGACCGGCTGCGGGTGGTGGTGCTGCTGCACTACTTCGCCGACCTGCCGGTGGCGACCGTGGCCCGTCAACTGGAGAAGTCCGACGGCACGGTCAAGAGAGACCTGTTCGACGCGCGCCAACGCATGGCGCGGATGCTGGGAGAGACCCGATGAACCGCGACCTGTCCGACCTGCCCGGGGCCGGCGACCAACGCGACCCGGTGGACGAGTTCTTCGCCGCGGAGCGGGCCGACGTGCGCGACCTCGCGCCCGCACCCGACCGGTGGGAGGGCATCGTCACCGAGGCGCGCCGACCGGTGCGCCGCCGGTGGCTGCCGTATGCCGGCGCGGCGGCTGCCGCGGTCGTCGTGGGCGCCGTCGCGTGGGGCGGGCTCGTGGACCGCCAGGGTGGCGACGCCGACCGCGACCCGGCGGTCGCGTCGTCGTCACGGCAGACCCGGGCCAGCGTGACGAGTGCGGGTCCGCGACCGACGACGACCCAGAGTGCGCCGACCGCACCCGTCAGCTCGCCGCCGCCCACGGGTGCCACGACCAGTGCGCCGTCGACCCACAAGGGACCGTTGCCGGCACCGGCCACGTTCGGTCTCGTGTCGCTGACCACCGGTGCCGACGGCAAGCTGCGGGCCCTCGGCTCGGCGAACTGCCAGCCGGGCGACCAGCCCTGTGTGTCCGTCGTCGGCTCCGAGGACAACGGCGCCACCTGGACCGCCCGGGCGACGCTCAAGGGCAATGCGCAGGGTATGCCGCGCAAGGTCGCCACCGCGCCCGAGCAGTTCGCCGGGCTGCGGTTCGCCACGGCCGACATCGGCTACGCCTACGGCGGTACCACGATGCGGACCACTGACGGTGGCCGGAGCTTCACCCCGTTCGACGTGGGTGGCGGCATCGTCCTGTCGCTCGAGGCCGGCGGCGGCAAGGTGTGGCTGGTCACGGCGCAGGAGTGCAAGGTCGACACCGACCCGGCGCAGCGCGGGTGCACCGGACTGGAGGTCTGGTCGGCCGGCACGTCGGCCACGCGCGCGACGAAGGTGGCCACGCTGCCGACGCCCGGCCCGGTCGAGACGGCCTGGCTGAGCATGGACGGCGCGGACGCCTACGTCAGCACCAACCCGGCCGACGGCCGGGCCGCCTCGGCCGCCCGGCGGGTCTCCGGCACGGCCACCCAGCTGCCCCGTCCCGCCGGTTGCGCACCCACCGGCGGCGTGTGGGTCTGGGCCACGGCCAACACCCCCGGCGGTCTCGTGGCGGTCTGCCGCGCCGACGGCCAGGCCGACGCGGCATACGCCCTCGCCACCTCAACCGACCACGGCGCCACGTGGACCACGGCGACCCCCGAGCCGGACCTCGGGACGCCCACGGCGGGCGGCATGTGGGTCACCGCGCCCGACCTCAAGCACCTGGTCGCCGTGACGGGAGCGTTGCCGAGCACCGACTCCGGCAGCGACCCGGCGACCCAGCTGCGCTCGAGCACCGACGGCGGCCGCACCTGGACCCAGCCGAAGGGGACCGGTGACAGCGGCGACTGGACCTGGGCCGGTGCCGGTGGCGGCCGTCTCGTCTACGCGGTGCAGGCCGAGGCGGGGCACTACGTGGTGAGCAACGACTCCGGGACGAGCTTTCGCAGCGTGGCCTTCCGGCAGTAGGCCGGTGGGGTCGGTCGTCGTGACCTCGCCTCGTGACATGCTTGCGCCATGACCGCGGTCGACCTCCCGCCCGGGTACCCCAGGCAGTGGGAGGCCGATGTCGTCCTGCGGGACGGGTCGGTCGCCCACATCCGGCCGATCACCCCCGCCGACGCCGAGGCGGTCCACCGGTTCCACGCCGGGCAGTCCGAAGAGTCGATCTACATGCGGTTCTTCGCGCCGCTGCGGCGGCTGAGCGACCGCGACGTTGAGCGGTTCACCAACGTCGACTACACCGACCGGGTGGCTCTCGTGGCCACCGTGCGAGGGCAGATCATCGGCATCGGCCGCTACGACCGCATCACGCCGACCAGCGCCGAGGTCGCGTTCAACATCGCGGACTCCTACCAGGGCAAGGGAATCGGCTCGGTGCTGCTCGAGCACCTCGCCGTCATCGCGTGGGAGTCCGGGGTCGAGGAGTTCACGGCCGAGGTGCTGCCGCAGAACGCCAAGATGATCTCGGTCTTCAGCGAGGCCGGCTACGAGGTCACGCGCCGGTTCGAGGACGGCGTGGTGTCGCTGCGGTTCGACATCCAGCCCACCGAGCGGTCCGAGGCGGTGCGGCTGTCGCGTGAGCACCGCGCCGAGTCGGTCAGCATGCGCTCGGTGCTGTTCCCCGACTCGATCGCGGTCGTGGGGGCCAGCCGGCGCAGCGACTCGATCGGCCACCACATCCTCGCCAACATCCTCGCCGCGGGGTTCACCGGATCGGTGCACGCCGTCAACCGCGAGGCACTCGAGGTGCTGGGCCTGCCGGCGCACACCCGGGTCTCCGAGATCTCCGACCACGTCGACCTGGCCGTCGTCGCGGTGCCGGCGCAAGAGGTGCCCGAGGTCGTCGCCGACTGCGCCGAGGCAGGGGTGCGCACCCTCCTGGTCGTGTCGGCCGGCTTCGCCGAGTCGGGGGAGGAGGGCGCCGAGCTCCAGGCCGACCTGCTCACCACCGCCCGCGAGAACGGCATGCGGGTCCTCGGGCCCAACTCCTTCGGCGTCATCAACACCGACGAGACGGTCAAGCTCAATGCCTCGCTCGCGCCGCAGATGCCACCGCCGGGCCGGCTCGGGTTGTTCGCCCAGAGTGGCGCGCTCGGCATCGCCGTCCTCGCCTCGGCCACCCGCCGCGGCCTCGGCATCTCCGTCTTCGCCTCCGCAGGCAACCGGGTCGACGTCTCGGGCAACGACTTCATGCAGTACTGGATCGACGACGACAACACCGACACGGTCGGCCTCTACCTCGAGTCGATGGGCAACCCGCGCAAGTTCTCCCGCATCGCGCGGCGGCTGGCCACCATCAAGCCGGTCATCGTCGTGAAGTCCGGTGTCTCCACCTACGGCGTCCCACCCGGACACCGCGCCCGCACCAGTCGGGTCCGCCCCGAGGCGTTCGACGCGATGCTGCGCCAGGCCGGTGTCATCCGCGTCGAGAACGTGCACCAGATGTTCGACGTCGCCCAGCTCGTCACCAACCAGCCGCTGCCGGGTGGCAACCGTGTCGCCGTGGTCGGCAACTCCGACGCCCTCGGCGCGCTCACCGCCGAGGCGTGCGTCAGCTGGGGCCTCGAGGTGTCGCACGGGCCGGTGTCGCTGCCCAGCGACGCCAAGGGGGAGGAGTTCGCCCAGGCGCTCGCGACGGCCTTCGCCGACCCCGAGGTCGACAGTGTGCTGACCTGCTTCATCCCGCCCCTGGTGACCCTCGACGAGGACGTCGCCACTGCCGTGCGCGATGCCGCCCTGAAGAGCGAAAAGCCTTGTCTGGCAACGTTCCTCGGCATGCGCGGCGTCGTGGAGCGGCTGTCCGGGCGCACCGACGACGGTCGCGATGAGGTCGTCCCGGCATACTCCATGCCCGAGGACGCCGTGCGCGCCCTCGCCGCCGCGACGAGGTATGCCGAGTGGCGCTCGCGCGACCACGGTGTGCCCGTCCACCCGGCCGGCATCGACCTCGAGGCGGCCGAACGACTGGTCGAGCGGGTGCTGCACGAGGCACCGGACGGCCGACGGCTCACCGAGGACGAGGTGCGCGAGCTGCTCGGTGCCTACGGCATCGACGTGTGGGCCAGTGTCTCGGTCACGTCGGCGGATGAGGCGGTCGCCGCCGCGGACACCCTCGGCTACCCCGTGGTGGTGAAGTCGGTCGCGCCACTGGTGCGGCACTCACCCGGCATGTCCGGCATCCGGGTCGACCTGCGCACGCCCGACCAGCTGCGCGACGCCTACGCCGCCCTCAACGACCGGCTGGCGCCGCTGGCCGCCAACACCTTCGTCGTCCAGCGGATGGCGACCCCGGGCGTCTCGTGCGTGCTGCGCAGCGAGGAGGACCCGCTGTTCGGTCCCGTCGTGTCGTTCAGCATCGCCGGGCCGCCCACCGAGCTGCTCGGCGACATCGGCCACCGCATCCCGCCCCTCACCGACGTCGACGTCTCCGACCTCATCTCCTCGGTCAAGGCGGCACCGATGCTGCACGGCCACCGCGGGGCCGCACCCGTCAACCGGGCCGCGCTCGCCGACCTCGTCGCCCGCGTGTCGGTCCTCGCCGACAACCTGCCCGAGATCGCGCGGCTCACCCTCAACCCCGTCAACGCCCAGCCGGCCGGGGTCGACGTCCTGGGCGCCGAGGTGACGGTCGCACCCGCGCCGCAGCGCAAGGACCAGGGCCGCCGCAGCCTCACCTGACGTCGTGCCCGGGCAGACGTGGGGACGACGCGGCAGGGTCATCGCGGCTAGGGCAAGATGGGCGCATGGGTTCGTCCTTCCCGTCCAGTGCCTCCGCCCCGCTCGCGCCGCTCCCCGGTGAGCTGACCCGTGCGATCGAGCAGGCCGGCTACTACCCGGCCCTCGTCGGCGACGTCGTGCAGGCAGCACTCGCGGGCGAGTCCGTGGTGTCGCACCTCGTCCACCAGGAGACCACCTTCGACCACGACGTGGTCCGCCGGCACATCACCGTGCTGGCACTCACCGGCACCCGCCTGGTCATCGCCCACGCCGACGACCACACGGACGAGCGGCCCGACCACGAGGACACCGCGACGGCGACCACCGAGAGCATCCCGCTGAGCGCAGTGCGGGGCGTGATGCTCACCCACGTGGTCGCCAATCCCCAGAAGTACCAACCCGGTTCGCTCGGTCGCGAGATCACGCTGACCCTCGGCTGGGGTGCGGTGAACCGGGTCGACCTGCTGCCCGCCACCTGCGGAGACCCCGACTGCGACGCCGACCACGGGTACGAAGGCAGCATCAGCTCCGACGACATCTCGCTGCGCATCAGCGCTGCGGCCGAGGGTGAGGCTGCCCTGCAGCAGGCGCTCGGTTTCGCCCGCGAGCTCTCCGCGAGCATCGGGAGCTGAGCAGGTGCACAGTCCGTCCGACACGGCGGTGTCCTGACCCGATGCCGCACGAGGGACTCGTCCCACCGCGTTACGACGACGCGGGACTTGCGGCCGTGCTCCCGTCGGTCGCGGCAAGCCTTGGAGTCGCCGGGTATGCCGGCCGGGCGCCCTTGGAGCTGGCGCCGGCCCGTCGTGCGGTGGTCGTCCTCGTGGACGGGCTGGGTTATGAGCTGATCCGGCGGCGCGGTGGGCACGCGCCGTTCCTGCGTTCGTTGCTGCCCGCGGCCCACCGCCTCACGGCCGGCTTCCCGTCGACGACGGCGACGTCGATGGGCACCTTCGGCACCGGGCTGCCGCCCGGGGCGCACGGCCTCCTCGGGTACGAGGTGCTGGTGCCGGGGGAGGACCGGCTCGTCAACGAGCTGTCGTGGGAGGACGGCCCGGACCCGCTCGCGTGGCAGCCGGAGGCGACCGTCTTCGAGGCCGCGGAACGCGACGGGGTCGCGGTGACGCGCATCGGGCCGGCCTTCTTCGACGGGTCGGGCCTCACGCAGGCGGCGGTGCGCGGTGGCCGGTTCGCCGCGGCCGACGACCTCTCCGGACGGGTCGATGCGACCCTGGCCGCCCTTCGGCGAGACCCGCGCTCGCTCGTCTACCTCTACTGGGGTGACCTCGACAGGGTCGGCCACGTGCACGGCTGCCAGTCGTGGGAGTGGGGTGACGAGCTCGAGGCGATCGACGCCGAGATCGCACGCCTCGTGCGCAGCGTGCCGCCCGACACGGCGGTGCTCGTCACCGCCGACCACGGCATGGTCGACGCACCGCACGCCCTGCGCATCGACCTCGCCCACGACCCCCAGCTGGCCGCCGGGGTGCGGCACGTCGGCGGGGAGCCGCGGGCGTTGCAGCTCTACACCGAGCCGGGGGCCGTCGAGGACGTCGCCGCCACCTGGCAGGGACGGGTGGGGGAGCGGGCCTGGATCCGGCGCCGGGACGAGGCCGTCGCCGAGGGGTGGTTCGGTCCGGTCGCGCCACGCAACACCGAACGCATCGGCGACCTCGTGGTGGCCATGCGCGACAACTTCGCGATCGTCGACTCCCGACGGGCGCGGCCGCAGCTGCTCGCCCTCGTCGGGCTGCACGGCTCGCTCACCGCCGACGAGTCGACGGTGCCGCTGTTCAGCGTGGCACCACGCGTCTGAGTGGTGCCCGGTCCGGCGTCGCCACGCCATAGGGTTACCTCTCGTGGCTGAGCTCGTCTTCTTCTCCGGCACCATGGACTCCGGCAAGTCCACCCTCGCCCTGCAGATGGACCACAACCACCGGGCGAGGGGACGCGGCGGCCTCATCTTCAGCAAGCTCGACCGCGCCGGCGAGGACATGCTCTCCTCCCGGCTCGGCCTCGCGACCCGGGCCCACGAGGTGCACGACGACCTGGACTTCTGGGACACGGTCGTCGAGCACGCGACCTCGGGGCAGCGGGTGGACTACCTCATCTGCGACGAGGCGCAGTTCTACTCCCCGGAGCAGATCGAGCAGCTGGCCCGGCTCGTCGACGAGATGGGCATCGACGTGTTCGCGTTCGGCATCACCGCCGACTTCCGTACCCAGCTCTTCCCGGGGTCACGCCGGCTCATCGAGCTCGCCGACCGTGTGCAGGTGCTGCAGGTCGAGGCTCTGTGCTGGTGCGGGAAGCGCGCGACGCACAACGCCCGGGTCGTCGACGGCGTCATGGTCGTCGAGGGTGAGCAGGTCGTCGTGGGGGACACCCAGGCGGGCACCGAGACGCTGGTGGAGTACGAGGTGCTGTGCCGCCGGCACTTCATGCGCCGGATGAACTCAGCCGCCGCACGGGTCGCATCGCCCTCGCCCGACGTGCTGCCCTTCGACCTCGAGATCTGCCCCGTCCCACCGGCCTGACGCCCTGCGGGCGCGGTGTGCGCTCAGTCGCGGGGCTTGGCGCCGAACATGACGTCGTCCCAGCTGGGCACCCCGGGGCGACCGCTCCTGCGGCGGGCCGGCTTGACGACGGGCTCGTCATCGGCCGGGTCGTCCTCGGCTGCCTCGTCCGCCGCGTCAGCCACCTCGGTGTCATGCGCGTCGGTGGTCTCGGTGGACGCAGGTTCCCCCTCAGCCTCCGGCGCCGCCTCGTGGGCCGGCAGGACGTCGTCGCCAACCGTGGCCTCGGCCTCGGTGTCGGTTTCGGCGATGGCGTCTGGCTGGTCCTCCGGGTGGGTGCCCTTGGCCGACGGCGGTTCGCCGTGCACCTCGGGGTCGTAGGCGAGGTCCTCCAGCGGCAGCGCGTCCTCGCGGGGCGCGGTGTCGACCGGTGTCTGCGCGGGGGAGTTCTTGCGCCGCCGCGGACGCCCACGGTGGGCGGCCCGCTCACGCATGGCCGACATGAGGTCAAGGGGCTGGTCACCTAGTGGTTCGGGTGTCGCGGCCGCGCCCTTCTTCCGGGTGCTGGGCCGCGGGGAGGCCACCCCACCCTCGGCCTCGACGTCGTAGACGGTCGTGGCCCGCGCCGGGCTCGCGACCAGGTGCGGTGCGGGCACGGGGGAGGCGTCGCCGTTCGTGTCGTCCTCGCTCAGCCAGCGCGCCTCGTCGTCGACGGCCGACACCGTCCGGGCCTGGACGTCGAACGCCCACCGGGCCTGGCGTTCCCGGCCGCCGGCGGGGAAGGTCAGCACGACGGTCCAGCCGCCGTTCTCGTCGCGGGCGGAGTCCCAGTCCGCGACGGCGGGGTCGACACCGCGGCCCGACAGGCGCTGGCTGACCCGCGCGGAAAGCGTCGGAGCGGACGCGCCCCCACCACCGCGGCCCCGCAACCGGACGCCACGGGCGAGGCCGGCGACGTACTCGCGCTCGGCAAGGATCGGGCCCTCGTAGCGGGCCACCTTCTCGACGGTCCACCCCGAGCGCTCGGAGACCTCCTCGGTCGACAGGCCGGCTCGGATCAGGGCCTGCACCTCGCGGGGCCGCATGCCGCCGTCGATCTCGATCTGGAGCTGGCCCAACCGGGGTCGGTCACGGCGCACCGCGGCGCGCAGGGGGTCATCGAGCTGGATCCGGAAGCGCTCGCCCTCGGCATCGGCCAGCAACAGGTGCTGTCCGTCCTCGTGCACTCCGACCAGCCGCAGGTCTCGCATTACCTCTCCCAGAATTGCAGGTCAGCCCCGTCGGGCGTCCTGCGCCCGACTCTGCCATCCCCGAGGGCACGGAGAAAGCGACCACGCCGCACGGGTACTTTTGACCCTGCCATGCTCACCCTCGACACCCACCTGCAGCTGGTCCTCGACCTCGTCGGGGTGTTCGCGTTCGCGCTGTCGGGCGGGCTGGTCGCGGTGCGCAAGCGGCTCGACCTCTTCGGGGTGCTGGTCCTGGCCGCGGCCGCCGCGCTCGGCGGCGGTGTCATCCGGGACGTCCTCATCGGCCGGGTGCCGCCGGTGGGCGTCTCCGACTGGCGCCTGCTCAGCTGCGCGCTCGCTGCCGGTCTGGTCACCTTCTTCTTCCACCCGGGTGTCGAGCGGATCGGCCGGTTCGTGCGGGTCCTCGACGCCGCGGGCCTGGCGGTGTTCGCCATCGGCGGCTCGCTCACCTCACTCGGGGAGGGCATGGACGGCGTCACCTCGGTGCTCGTCGGGGTGGTCACCGCCATCGGCGGCGGCATGATCCGCGACGTCCTCGCCGGCCAGGTCCCCGAGGTGCTGCGCCGCGAGATGTACGCGCTGCCCGCGCTGCTCGGCTCGACCCTCGTCGTCCTCGCCCACCACTACGACGTCATCAACCCCGTCGTCGTGTGGGGCTGTGTCCTGCTCGTCTTCGCCGTCCGCATCATCGCGGTCGTGCTCGACCTCAACGCACCCAAGCCACTGCGCACCGGAGCCAACCCATGAGAGCCCACCGATGACCCAGCAACCCCAGCATCCCGAACAAGCCGAGCAGTCCGACCAGCCGGACGCAGGCCCGCTCGAGCCATACGACGGCATACTCCTGCTGTCGTTCGGTGGCCCCGAGAAGGCCGAGGACGTCCTGCCGTTCCTGCGCCGAGTGACGGCGGGGCGCGGCATTCCCGACGAGCGGCTCGAGCAGGTGGGGGAGCACTACTACGGCTTCGGCGGGCGCAGCCCGATCAACGACCAGAACCGCGCCCTCATCGCCGCACTGCGCGCCGAGCTCGACCGACGCGACATCTCGACGCCGATCATCTGGGGCAACCGCAACTTCACCCCGTTCACCGCGGAGGCGTTCGCCGAGGCGCAGGAGCGGGGGATGCGGCGCATCGTCACCGTCCTCACCAGCGCCTACCAGTCGTACTCCTCGTGCCGGCAGTACCGCGAGGACCTCGCGGCAGCGGACGCCGAGGTGTCCGAGCAGGGTCCCGCCATCGAGGTCGACAAGGTGCGCCCGTACGCGAACCACCCGGGTTTCTCGCGCACCAACACCCGGCTCGTCACCGAGGCGGTCCGCGGCCTGTTGCGCGAGGGCGTCGACCCGGCAACGGTACGCCTGCTGTGCGTCACCCACTCGATCCCGGACGCCATGGACGACACCTCCGGCCCGGGTGACGAGGACGGAAACGCCTACTCACGCCAGCACATCCAGCTCGGTGCCGCCATCACCGAGGAGGTCAACGCCACGCTCGACACGGACCTCGAGGGCGAGCTGGTCTTCTGCTCCCGCTCCGGCCCGCCGACCCAGCCCTGGCTCGAGCCGGACGTCAACGACCGGCTCGAGGAGCTCGCGGCCGACGGCGTGCAGACCGTCGTGCTGGCGCCGATCGGGTTCGTGTCCGACCACATGGAGGTCGTCTACGACCTCGACACCGAGGCCGCCGCCACCGCCGAGAAGCTCGGGCTGCGGCTGGTGCGGGTACCGACCGTCGGGGTGGACCCGGAGTTCGTGTCGGGTCTCGTCGACCTCCTGCTCGAGCGCGCCGCCGAGGCACGCGGGGAGGACCCGGTCCGCCCTGTCTGGCCCGGACGCACGGCGCCACCCTCGGTCTGCGCCCCTGGGTGCTGCCCCAACCTGCGCACCGCGCGCCCGGCGCTGTGCGGACGGGACTGACGTGGACGGCATACCCGACGACGCCCAGCTCGCCGAGCTCGAGCAGGTCGCCCTGACCGTCGCGGGCGAGGCCGGGCGCTTCGTCGTCGACGAACGACCCGACCACCTCGGCGTCGCCCGGACCAAGTCCTCCGCCACGGACGTCGTGACGGTCATGGACCAGGGCGCCCAGGACCTCATCCGCGCCCGGCTCCAGGGGCTGCGCCCTAGCGATGCCTTCCTCGGCGAGGAGGAGGGCGGCAGCGCCGGCGACTCCGGCCTCACCTGGGTGGTCGACCCCATCGACGGCACCGTCAACTACCTCTACCGCATCCCGTCGTATGCCGTGTCCGTGGCGGCCGTCGTCGGCGACCCACGGGTGCCCGGACAGTGGGCGCCGGTGGCGGGTGCGGTCGTCAACCCGGTCACCGGCGAGGTCTTCCACGCCCGGGTCGGAGGCGGAGCCTGGGTGAGTGGCGCCGACGGCAGGGAACGGCGCCTCGCGATGGCGCCGCCACCCGACCTGGACCAGGCCCTCGTGGGGACCGGCTTCGGGTATGCCGTGCAGCGTCGCCGTTGGCAGGCTGCGATGTTGCTCGAGGTGCTGCCCCAGGTCCGGGACATCCGCCGCATCGGCAGCGCCGCCCTTGACATCTGTGCGGTGGCGGCCGGGAACCTCGATGCCTACTACGAACGCGGCCTCAACCCGTGGGACATGGCAGCCGCGTGGCTGGTGCTGACCGAGGCCGGCGGGACGTTCACCGGTCTCGCAGGCGGCCCGCCGGAGGGAGCGATGGTCGTCGCCGCGGCCGAGCCGCTGCACGGCCAGCTCGAGGTGGTCCTGGGCGCCGCGGCCGACGCGGCAGGGCAGGAGTGAGGCGGGCCGGGCCTCAGGCGGCGGAGTAGTCGCGCAGGGCCGCGACCCGCAGCCCGTGCTCGTCGGCGAGCCGGGCGAGGTTCTCCAGCTCGGCCTCGTGGACCGAGACCAGGTAGTCGTCGCCGCTGCGGCGGGCCGCCTGGAGGCTCTCGGTCGCCCGCGCGGCGCGCTGGGAGATCTCGGAGTGGAACTCGGTCATGACTGCACCCCTCTCGGTGGTCCTCGGACACACCGCCCCCGGGTGGGGCCGCCGTCCGGAGCAAGGACTCTAACCACGCCAACGCAGCAGGGACCCCCTCGGATGCCCCGGATGGGTGAAATCTGGGTGAACGCAGACCATTCCTTGGTGCGTTGTCCACGGGTCGGTCCGGGGCCGGCTGGACCATTTGCCGACCCGGTGGTGACGCCGCGCGGAAGATGAGGCACAATCCCCGCCTGCGGTGGGCACAAAACCGCAGCCACCTGCGTTACACCGGCGAGTCCGCTCCCCGGCCAGCGGGGACCAGACGTTGATGAGAGAACAGGGAGAGCGACAGCGACCATGGCGACTGACTACGACGCGCCGCGCAAGACCGACGACGACCTGTCCGAGGACTCGCTGGAGGAGCTGAAGTCACGTCGCGTCGACAAGAGCGCAAGCAGCGTCGACGTCGACGAGACCGAGCAGGCCGAGGGCTTTGAGCTGCCCGGAGCCGATCTGTCCGGCGAGGAACTCTCGGTGCGGGTCATCCCGCGGCAGAACGACGAGTTCACGTGTTCCAAGTGCTTCCTGGTGCACCACCGCAGCCAGCTCGCGAGTGAGAAGGGCGGCGTGCTGGTCTGCCGGGAGTGCGCGGCCTAGGTGAACACCACCCCACGAGACGAGACGGGGCCAGTCCTGGTGACTGGCCCCGCTCGCGTTCCCGCCACCGTCGAGGTGGCACTGCGGCGACTCGACCCCGAGCTGCCCGTGCCGGCATACGCCCACGCCGGTGACGCGGGCGCGGACCTGCACGCCGCCACCGAGGTGACGCTGGGACCCGGCGAGCGGACCCTTGTCCCGACCGGCGTCGCGCTCGCGATCCCCGAGGGGTTCGTGGGGCTCGTGCACCCGCGGTCCGGGCTGGCCGCGCGGCACGGCATCAGCATCGTCAACGCGCCCGGCACGGTCGACGCCGGCTACCGGGGGGAGATCCTGGTCAACCTCGTCAACCTCGACCCGCGCGAGGCCTTCACGGTGCGCCGTGGCGACCGCATCGCCCAGCTGGTCGTCCAGGAGGTGGCCAGGGTGAGCTTTGTGGAGGTCGATTCGCTCGACGACACCCCGCGGGGGGACACTGGGCACGGAGCAAGTGGTGGTTTCGGCCAGCACACCGCGACGACAAAGGACTGACGACAAGCAGTGGCACTCTTTCGACGCAACAAGAACACCGAGCCGGACGTCCAGCAGGACACGGACCTGACCGGCGAGGCCGCCGAGGACACGACCGCGGACGTGACCGACACGGGTGAGGTGACCAACGCGGCTGACGAGACCGGCGACGACGCGGCCGCGGACCCGGAGCCCGGCACGCCCCGCGGGCGACGCGACGAGCTCGGTCCGTTCGACAGCTCGGAGGTGGACGGCGAGGACGGCCGGCTCGACCTGGGCGCCCTGCGCATCCAGGGCGTGCCCGGCATGGAGCTGCGGCTCGAGATCGACGAGAGCGCCGACCAGGTCGTCGGCGCCACCGCGGTCATCGGTGAGAGCGCCGTGCAGCTGCAGGCCTTCGCCGCCCCGAAGACCATGGGCATCTGGGACGACATCCGCGCCGAGATCGCCGAGTCGATCATCAGCCAGGGCGGTACCGCCGACGAGGCGCACGGCGAGCTGGGGCGTGAGCTGCGCACCCGGATGCCGTCGGCCGGCCCCGACGGGCGCACCGTGTTCGCCCCCGCCCGGTTCGCCGGGGTGGACGGCCCGCGCTGGTTCCTGCGCGCCGTCTTCTCCGGGCGCGCCGCGATCGACGACGACGCGGCCGCGCCCCTCGTGGAGTTCGTGCGTGGCACCGTCGTGGTGCGTGGCGAGGAGGCCATGGCGCCCCGCGAGATGCTCACCCTCACCCTGCCGCAGCAGGTGCAGGAGCAGGCCGACGAGGCTGGCGAGGGCACCGACGGCACCGACGGCACGGACCACACTGATGGCACGGACCACACCGGCAACCCCCGACGCGCTGATGACCTCAAGCCGTTCGAACGGGGCCCAGAGATCACCGAGGTCAGGTAGGCACGACATGTCGCACGACACCAAGACCCCACTGGGCAAGCTGGGGGAGCGACTCACCAAGTCCGTCACCCAGATCGAGGCCGACGAGCTCCAGGAGGACTCGGCCCGGATGGGGTGCACCCGCATGTGTGACCTCGTCGACCGGCAGGAGGCCACCGTCTCCGGCACCGTCAAGGCCGTCACGTTGCGCCCGCGCGTCAACGTGCCCGCCCTCGTGGTCGACCTCTACGACGGCAGCCGCACCATCAACCTCGTGTGGCTAGGCCGGCGCACCATCTCGGGGATCGAGCCCGGCACCTACGTGCGCGCCAACGGCCGGGTCACCTGGATCAAGGGCACCCCGACCATCTTCAACCCGGCATACGAGATCGTCCCGCTGCGTGCCCACTGACCAGCCGGCCGGCACGACCGTCGAGGAGGTCATCCGGCACCGGTTGTCGGCCGTCCTCGGCGGTTGGCGCGGCTCGCTGGAGACCGCGCTGCCGACCTTGGCGTTCGTCATCGCCTGGGTGTGGCGCGACGACCTGCGCACCGCCGTCGGTGCGGCTGTGGTCGCCACCGTGGTGCTCGCGGTCGTGCGCATCGCGCAGCGCCAGAGCGTCAAGTACGTGCTGCAGGCGGTGTTCCCGACGGCCATCGCCGCCTTCTTCGCGCTGCGTTCCGGCCGCGCGGAGGACGCGTTCCTGCCGGGCATCATCTGGAATGCCGTGATGGCTGCGGTCGCGGTCGTCTCCGTCGTCACCCGATGGCCGCTCGTGGGCTTCATGGTGGCGGCCGGCGACCCCGAGCTCGCCGAGGACCCGCTGGGGTGGCGGCGCGACCGCGGTCTGGTGCGCGTGTGCGTCCGGCTCACGCTCGTGCTGATCGCCGTGTTCGCCGTGCGGCTGGCGATCATGGTGCCGCTCTACCTCGCCGGTCAGGTGGCCGCGCTCGGCGTCGCCAAGGTCGTCCTCGGCTGGCCGCTGTGGCTCGCCGGGGTGGCGGTGATGGGGGTGCTGCTCGTCCGCGGGCGGACGCCGAGCGACCTCGCCGCGGCTAGTCCTGCGAGCGCGGCACCCGCTGACCCGGGCTGAGCATCGACTCGAGCTCGTCCTCGACGTCGGGCGTGCTGATGAACAGCAGCTCGTCGTGCGGCTCCAGTGAGTCGTCGCGGCTCGGGGCGATGGGGTGGTCCTCGCGGATGATGCCGACGAGGACGGTCTCGCCGGGGAAGTCGACGTCGCCGACGCGCTTGCCGGCATACGGGCTGTCGGCCGGCAGGGTGAGCTCGACCATGGTCGCCGCGCCCTGCTGGAACTGGAAGATGCGCACGAGGTCGCCGACGCTGACGGCCTCCTCGACGAGCGCGGTCATGAGCCGCGGCGTCGACACGGCGACGTCGACGCCCCAGGCCTCGTCGAACATCCACTCGTTCTTCGGGTTGTTGACGCGCGCCACGGTCCGGGGCACCCCGAACTCGGTCTTGGCGAGCAGCGAGACGACGAGGTTGACCTTGTCGTCACCGGTGGCGGCGACGACGACGTCACAGTCCTCGAGCCCGGCCTCGCGCAGCGAGGTGATCTCGCAGGCGTCCGCGAGCAGCCAGCTGGCGTCGGGGATGCGGCTCTGGATCTCCTTGCGCTCCTTGTCCATGAGGAGCACCTGGTGGCCGTTGTGCAGCAGCTCGCGGGCGATCGAACGGCCCACGCTGCCGGCCCCGGCGATGACGACACGCATTGAGGGTCCTCCTGGTCAGTGGTCGCTCGGGGCGGGCGGTGCGTCGAGGGTGCGTTCGACCCCGGCCAGCTCACCGGCGAGGGTCGCGAGGTGCACGAGGTCACCTTCCTGGAACACCGTGTCGGCGCCGGGCAGGATCGCCGCGCCGAGGCGGGTGAGGTACGCCGCGCGCGACCCGGTCGCTTCCTCGAGGTCGCTGATGCGCCGGCCGACCCAGCCCGGGTTGACGGGCACCTCGGCGATGACGACGTTGCCCGACGGGTCGACCAGCTCGGGCACGTGGCCCTGGGGCAGCAGCCGGCGCAGCATCTGGTCGGCGGTCCACTTGACCGTGGCCACCGTGGGGATGCCGAGCCGCTGGTAGACCTCGGCGCGGCCGGGGTCGTAGATGCGGGCCACGACGTGCTCGACGCCGAAGGTCTCGCGGGCGACCCGCGCGGCCAGGATGTTGGAGTTGTCACCGCTGGAGACGGCCGCGAACGCGTAGGCGTCGCGGATGCCGGCCTCCTCGAGGGTGTCGCGGTCGAAGCCGACCCCGGTGATGCGCCGGCCCTCGAAGGCCGAGCCGAGCCGGCGGAACGCCGACTCCTCCTGGTCGATGACGGCGACGTCGTGGCCCTGGGCCTCGAGGCTGAGGGCGAGCGACGAGCCGACGCGGCCGCAGCCCATGATCACGAAATGCACGACGCCGACGCTACACCGGCACCGTCCACCCGGTGGTGCTGGTCTCCGGGGTGGCGCGCAACACCCATCGGCGCGCCCTAGAGTGTTCGCCGTGTCTACCCCCGGACGCGTCCTCAAGCGTGTGCTCGTCGGACGTGCGATGCGCAGTGACCGCCTCGGCGAGACGCTGCTGCCCAAGAAGCTCGCGCTACCCATCTTCGCCAGCGACGCACTGTCGTCGGTGGCGTACGCGCCCGACGAGATCTTCCTGACCCTCGGCCTCGCCGGCGGGTTCCTCGCGCTGACGCACTCGTGGCAGATCGGCCTGTGCGTCGTCGCCGTCATGCTCGTCGTGGTCGCCTCCTACCGGCAGAACGTCCACGCCTACCCCTCCGGCGGTGGCGACTACGAGGTGGCCAACACCAACCTCGGCCCGAAGGCCGGCCTGACGGTGGCCTCTGCGCTGCTGGTCGACTACGTGCTGACCGTCGCGGTGTCGATCTCCTCCGGTGTGCAGAACGCCGCGGCGGCGCTGCCGTTCATCCGCGGGCACGAGGTGTGGGTGGCGGTCGCGCTGGTCGCGCTGCTCACCGCGATGAACCTGCGCGGCGTGCGCGAGTCCGGCCAGGCCTTCGCGATCCCGGTCTACCTCTTCATGCTCAGCGTCATCGGCATGGGTGTCGTCGGGCTCATCCGCGAGCTCGGCGGCAACCTGCCGCAGGCGGAGAGCGCGTCGCTGCGGCTGGCGCCCGAAGCGGGCTTCGAGTCACTCGGACAGTTCGCGATGATGTTCCTGCTGCTGCGCGCCTTCTCCTCCGGCTGTGCCGCGCTCACCGGTGTGGAGGCGATCTCCAACGGCGTCCCGGCCTTCCAGAAGCCCAAGTCCAAGAACGCCGCGACGACCCTGCTGATGATGGGCCTCATCGCCGTCACCATGCTCATGTCGATGCTGCTGCTCGCCAAGGCCACCGGCATCAAGTACGCCGAGGACCCGCAGAAGCAGCTGATCCAGGCCAACGGCAAACCGGTCCCGGCCGACTACGTCCAGGACACGATCATGGGCCAGGTCTCCAAGGCCGTGTTCCAGGGCTTCCAGCCCGGCGTGATCCTCGTGTCCATCGTGGCCGGCGTCATTCTCATCCTCGCCGCCAACACGGCATTCAACGGGTTCCCGGTGCTGGGCTCGATCCTGGCCAAGGATGGCTACCTGCCGCGCCAGCTGCACACCCGCGGTGACCGCCTCGCGTTCTCCAACGGCATCCTCATCCTCGCCGGTGCCGCCGCCTTCCTGATCATCCTGTACGACGCCCAGGTGACGAAGCTGATCCAGCTCTACATCGTCGGTGTCTTCGTGTCGTTCACGCTGAGCCAGATCGGCATGATCAAGCACTGGAACCGGCACCTGCGGCTGGAGCGGGACAAGTCCGAGCGGGCCCGGATGATGCGCAGCCGGGTCATCAACGCCGTGGGCGCGACGATGTCGGGCACGGTGCTCGTCGTGGTGCTGCTGACCAAGTTCGTCCACGGCGCCGGGTACGCCATCGCGGCGATGGTGGTGCTCTTCTTCATCATGCTGCGCATCCACAAGCACTACGACCGGGTGCGGGACGAGCTGCGGGTGAGCGAGGACGACGTCGAGCAGCAGCTGCTCCCCAGCCGGGTGCACGCCATCGTGCTGGTCTCCAAGATCCACAAGCCGACGCTGCGTGCGCTCGCCTACGCGCGCGCCACCCGCCCGAACCGGCTCGAGGCCGTCACGGTCAACGTCTAGCCCGACGAGACCAAGGCCCTGCAGGAGGAGTGGGACCGGCGTGAGATCCCGGTGCCGCTCAAGGTGCTCGACTCGCCGTACCGCGAGATCACGCGTCCGATCGTCGACTACGTGAAGTCGATCCGCTCTGGCCACCCGCGTGACGTCGTCATCGTCTACATCCCCGAGTACGTCCTCGGGAAGTGGTACGAGCAGGTGCTGCACAACCAGAGTGCGTTGCGGCTCAAGGGTCGTCTGCTCTTCACGCCGGGCGTGATGGTGGCAAGCGTGCCGTGGCAGCTCGAGTCCTCGGAGGGCCAGGAGGAGCGGTTCGACGGCCCCACGGCCGGCTCGGTCCGCCTGGGTCAGTGAGCGAGCTGCGGGTCGGCGACGAGGTCGAGCTCGACGTCGGACCGGTCGCCCACGGCGGCTTCTGCGTCGCGCGGCACGAGGGCCGGGTCGTCTTCGTCCGGCTGGCTCTGCCGGGGGAGCGGGTACTCGCCCGGGTGACCGAGGCGCGCGAGGGGCAGCGGTTCGTGCGCGCCGAGGCGGTCGAGGTGCTGACGCCGAGTCCGCACCGGGTGCCGCCCCCGTGTCGGTATGCCGTCCCGGGGCAGTGCGGTGGGTGCGACTTCCAGCAGGCCGACGTTGCGTACCAACGGGACCTGAAGGCGGCGGTGGTGCGCGAGCAGCTGGAGCGCTTGGCCGGGCTGCACCGCGACCTGGTGCACGGACTGGTCGTCGAGCCGCTGCCGGTGCCGGCCGAGGCGCAAGGTGAGATGCCGTCAGGCCTGGGGTGGCGTACGCGCGTCGAGTTCGCGGTCGACGAGGCCGGAGTGCCCGGTCTGCACCGGTACCGCTCGCACGAGGTGGTCCCCGTCGACACCTGTCTGATCGCCGACCCGCGGGTGCTGGCGACCGGCGTCCTCGGGCGCACGTGGCCGGGGGAGCGGGCCGTCGACGTGGTGGCGCCCTCCGTCGGCGAGGTCGTGGAGGTGCCGGTGCCGTCCGACCCCGGCGCACCCGTTGCATCGCCGACGGTGACGGAAGCCGTTGCTGCGCAAGGCTTCTCGGGAAACTTCGAGGTGTCGGCGCGCGGTTTCTGGCAGGTGCACCCGGGCGCCGCAGCGACCTTCGTCGACGTCGTCCTCGAGCTGCTGGACCCACAACCGGGCGAGACGGCCCTCGACCTGTATGCCGGCGTGGGCCTCTTCGCGGCCGCCCTCGCCTCCCGCGTTGGTGAGACCGGTCGCGTCGTCGCGGTGGAGTCCGACGCGTCGGCGACGCGAGCCGCGGAGGGCAACCTCGCGGCATACCCGTCGACGCTTGTCGTGGGGGCACGCGTCGATGACGCCTTCGGCGTCGCCCGGCCCGCGCGCAAGGGGGCCGCACGCCAGCGTGCCACCAGGCAGCGCAAGCTGCGTCGTAACCCGCTCCTGCCGCCCACTGCCGACGTCGTCGTCCTCGACCCGCCGCGCACCGGTGCCGGTCGGGGCGTGTGCGGCCAGGTGGCGGGGCTGGGGGCCCGGGCCATCGCCTACGTCGCCTGCGACCCGGCAGCGCTGGCCCGCGACACGGCATACCTGCGCGAACGCGGTTATGCGCTGCGCGCCCTGCGCGCGTTCGACGCGTTCCCCATGACCCACCACGTCGAGTGCATCGCGCTCTTCGCGCCGGGCGACCCCCCGGAAGACGGGGCCTGACGGGTTTCGCTCGGGCGTGGGGTGGAGCAGGATCGAAGGCAGCGGCGGTCCTCGCGACGTGATATCTTGACGTCAAGATAAATCGTGACGGACGAAGACGTCGGACCCGAGCATCGAAGGAGCCCGCAAGTGGCCAGCACGAACAGCTTCAACGCCCACGGTGAGCTGAAGGTCGGTGACAACTCCTACGAGATCTACCGGCTGTCGGCGGTCGAGGGCAGCGACACCCTCCCGTACAGCCTCAAGGTCTTGTTGGAGAACCTGTTGCGCACCGAGGACGGCGCCAACATCACCAAGGACCACATCAGCGCGCTCGGGTCGTGGAAGGCCGACGCCGAGCCCGACACGGAGATCCAGTTCACGCCGGCGCGCGTGATCATGCAGGACTTCACCGGTGTGCCCTGTGTCGTCGACCTCGCCACCATGCGCGAGGCCGTGGCCGACCTCGGCGGTGACCCGAGCAAGATCAACCCGCTCAGCCCGGCCGAGCTCGTCATCGACCACTCGGTGATCATCGACGTCTTCGGTCGCCCGGATGCGTTCGAGCGCAACGTCCAGATCGAGTACGAGCGCAACGGCGAGCGGTACCAGTTCCTGCGCTGGGGCCAGGGCGCGTTCGACGACTTCAAGGTCGTGCCGCCCGGCACCGGCATCGTCCACCAGGTCAACATCGAGCACCTCGCGCGCGTGGTCTTCGACCGCGACGGGGTGGCCTACCCCGACACCTGCGTCGGCACCGACTCGCACACGACGATGGTCAACGGCCTCGGTGTGCTGGGCTGGGGCGTCGGCGGCATCGAGGCCGAGGCGGCCATGCTCGGCCAGCCGGTGTCGATGCTCATCCCGCGGGTCGTCGGCTTCAAGCTCTCCGGCCAGATCCCTTCTGGCGCAACGGCAACCGACGTCGTGCTGACGATCACCGAGATGCTGCGCGAGCACGGTGTGGTCGGCAAGTTCGTCGAGTTCTACGGCGAGGGCGTGGCGGCGGTGCCGCTGGCCAACCGCGCGACCATCGGCAACATGAGCCCGGAGTTCGGGTCGACCTGTGCGATCTTCCCGATCGACGACGTGACGCTCGACTACCTGCGCCTCACCGGCCGGTCCGACGAGCAGGTCGCGCTGGTCGAGGCCTACGCCAAGGAGCAGGGCATGTGGCTCGACCCCTCCAAGGAGGCGCGCTACAGCGAGTACCTCGAGCTCGACCTGTCCACGGTCGTCCCGTCGATCGCCGGCCCCAAGCGTCCGCAGGACCGCATCGAGCTGGCCGGCGCCAAGGAGTCGTTCCGCAAGGTGCTGCCGACGTACGTCGCGCACGACGAGGGTGCCGACGGCGACGCGTCGTCGTTCCCGGCCAGCGACCCGACCCCGCAGGGCAGCCCGGACGGTCTCAACGGCGGCACCAAGCCCGCCGAGGAGGGTGACGGCAATGGCCGCCCGAGCAAGAAGGTGACCGTCACGAACGCCGACGGTGCGTCGTTCGAGATCGACCACGGCATCGTGTCGATCGCCTCGATCACGTCGTGCACCAACACCTCCAACCCGTCGGTCATGATGGCCGCGGCCATGCTGGCCAAGAACGCCGTGGACCGCGGGCTCACTGTGGCGCCGTGGGTGAAGACCTCGATGGCGCCCGGGTCGAAGGTCGTCACCGGCTACTACGACAAGGCCGGCATGTGGCCCTACCTCGAGAAGCTCGGCTTCCACCTGGTGGGTTACGGCTGCACCACCTGCATCGGCAACTCCGGCCCGCTGAACGAGGAGATTTCGGCGGCGATCCAGGAGAACGACCTGGCCGTGACGTCGGTCCTCTCGGGCAACCGCAACTTCGAGGGTCGCATCAACCCCGACGTGAAGATGAACTACCTTGCGTCGCCGCCGCTGGTCATCGCCTATGCCCTCGCCGGGACGATGGACTTCGACTTCGAGAACGAGCCGCTGGGACAGGGCACCGACGGCACGGACGTCTTCCTGCGCGACATCTGGCCCTCGCCAGACGACGTGGAGCGCACCATCGCCTCCTCGATCAACCAGGAGATGTTCACCCAGGACTACGCCGACGTGTTCGCCGGCGACCAGCGCTGGCAGTCGCTGCCGACGCCGGAGGGCAACACCTTCGAGTGGGCCGACGACTCGACCTACGTGCGCAAGCCCCCGTACTTCGAGGGCATGGGTATGGAGCCGGCTCCGGTCGAGGACATCTCGGGCGCGCGGGTCCTGGCCAAGCTGGGTGACTCGGTCACGACCGACCACATCAGCCCGGCCGGCTCGATCAAGGCCGACAGCCCGGCCGGCAAGTACCTCGCCGAGCACGGCGTCGACCGCAAGGACTTCAACTCCTACGGCTCGCGTCGTGGCAACCACGAGGTCATGATCCGCGGCACCTTCGCCAACATCCGCCTCAAGAACCAGCTGCTCGACGGCGTCGAGGGCGGGTTCACGCGGGACTTCACCAAGGGCGGTGAGCAGACGACGATCTACGACGCGGCGGAGGCCTACCGCGCCGCCGGCACGCCGCTGGTGATCCTGTCGGGCAAGGAGTACGGCTCGGGCTCGTCGCGTGACTGGGCGGCCAAGGGCACGCGCCTGCTGGGCGTCCGCGCCGTCATCGCCGAGAGTTACGAGCGCATCCACCGCTCGAACCTCATCGGCATGGGCGTCATCCCGCTGCAGTACCCGCAGGGCCAGAACGCCGACTCGCTGGGCCTCGACGGCACCGAGACGTTCTCGATCACCGGGATCACCGAGCTCAACGAGGGCCGGACGCCGAAGACGGTCAAGGTCACCGCGACCAAGGACGGCGGCGAGACCGTGGAGTTCGACGCGGTGGTCCGCATCGACACCCCCGGAGAGGCCGACTACTACCGCAACGGCGGCATCCTGCAGTACGTGCTCCGTTCGCTCGTCGCGAGCTGAGTCCGCTTCTGCTGCATGGGGTTTCGTCCCCACACGACAACTGAGGGGTATGCCGCGTGGTCACCACGCGGCATACCCCTTTCGTCGCGATCGGGGCCGGATCGGCCGGCTCAGGCGGGGACGGGCTCCTGCTCGTCGGTCTCGCGGAGGTCCGAGTCGTCGGAGGTGGTCACGAGGAAGACCCGCTCGTCGAAACCGCCACGAACGGTGCGCTTGAACTGCGCGGCCAGCGACACGTCGTCGAGGGAGAAGTCGAGCTCGGTGAGGAGGCTGGTGAGGACCTCCCACACGTCGGCCAGCTCGGGCAGCCGCTCGGCTTCGGTGGCATCACGCAGCTCCTGGGCCTCCTCGACGAGCTTGGCGAGCAGCGCGGTGCGGTACTCGTCGGGGGAGAGGCTGCGGGTGATCGGCTCGCTGCCGCGGGACCGGATGAGCTGCGGCACCCGGTCGCGGACGAGCTTGTGGTGTTCGACAACGGACATGTCGGACACCCTATGACCAGCGCAGAAGGCTCGCTTCGGCGGCTGTGACGGGTGGGGCTGCTGGGCGTCGACGGCAGTCGGTTCGAGGTAATAGTGCGCCGGAATCGGGGGCGCTATTACCTCGAACCGCGGGGGAGGGTCAGCGCAGCAGGTCCTCGACGAGGCCGGCCACGGCGACCTGCTCGTTCGCGAAGGGGTGGTAGTTCTGCGCCCGGCTGGGATCGGTGTACTGGCCGTTGATCCACGGGTCGGTCGAGCAGATGTCGTGGTCCCGGCTCGCCGACCACACGTCGACGTAGTCCGCCTGGTTGCTCATGGCCGCCTGACGCAGGGCGTCGGTGAGGCGCTTGTTGACCTGGACGGCATACCGGACGTCGCCGTCGGCCAGGGGCAGGCGGTCGGGGCAGGTGCCCTGGCGCGGCGCGATCTGCGGGTAACCGACGACGACGATGCGAGCGTTCGGCGATCGCTCGCGGATGGCGGCGACGACTGCCGAGACACGTTCGCGCGTCTGCTGGACGTCGGCGAGCAGCCGGTCGCGGCCGTCACTGCGCATCTCGTCGCGGCAGGGCGTGCCCGTCGGGTCGGAGGCACGTAGCGTCGGGCAGTAGCCGACGAGCGTCCCGAAGACGGTGAAGTCGTTCCCGCCGATGCTGACGGTCACGAGGTCGACATCGGGTGTCAGTGCGTCGAACTGCGGTGCCACGCCGGGGAGCTGGGACTGGGTCATGTCCTTGGTCTGCGCCCCGCTGCAGCTGCGGTCGACGAACGTGGTGATGTCGAGCGCCTTCGCGACGAGGGACGGGTAGTTGTTCGTCGAGCGGTAGCAGCCGCCGGCGATGTCCAGCTGCGGCACGAGCGGCGCGGCGGTGTAGGAGTCGCCGAGGGCGACATAGTGCTCGTATGCCGCGGGCTCGCCTGCGTGCCCGCGCGTGGCCGCGGCGTTGGTGGCCTTTGCCGGAGCCGAGTCGCCTTGTGCCGCAACGGATGCGGCGGTGGGACCGGTCACCAGGACGGCGGCCGCCCACAGGGCGGTGGTCAGCGCGCGGGTCCAGCGGCGCGGCGCGGTGCTCATCATCGAACTCCCTCGGGCAGGCGGCCAAGTGGTCGGTTCCACACTATGCAGCGGCGCAAGCCCTTGCCGATCGACTGCGACAGTGGTGCACTCGTACTAGTACAAATGAATGAGCCGGGAGAGCGAGACCGACCCAAGAGCTGGGAGCAGACCCCCGTGATGCTCCCTATCGGGCCCGGTCCGGTGCCGCGTCCCTGCCTCCTGCTCTGAGGCGTACTTCCCTCACAGGCGCGCGCACCGGGCCGTGCCCCTGATCGTGGTGCCCTCAGCCGGCCCAGAAGCCGCGCGTGCCGAACAGGTCGCCGAAGTGCTCCCGGTACGAGCCGCCCGCGCCCCGCGACCCCAGGTAGCTGCCGACGACCGCCGCCCCGAGGTCGTCGAGCTCGGGTGCGACGACGCGCCCCTGCACGCGGCGTGCCATCGACTCGATGAACCGCGCCAGGCCGGGGTCCTCACCGAGCCGGAAGAACGTCGCCTGTGCACCCATCCGGGCCACGGCGTCCAGCTCGCGCACGGTGTAGGCGATGGTCAGCGGGTGCGGTGGGTAGTCGAAGTAGACATCGCCGTCGGGTTCGAGGTGTGCCGTCGGCTCGCCATCGGTGACCACGAGCAGCACCGGCTGCGCGGTCGGGTGCTTGCGAAAGTGCCTCTGCGCCAACAACAACGCGTGGTGCAGGTTCGTGCCCTTCGCCCACTCCGCCTCCAGCGCGGTGAGCTGCTCGATCTCCATGACCTCGGCGTGGCGCCCGAACCCGATGAGCTGGAGGTGGTCGCCGCGGAACCGCGTCTGCACCAGGTGGTGCAGCGCCAGTGAGGTGCGTTTCATGGGCACCCACCGCCCGTCCATGGCCATCGAGAACGACGTGTCGACCAGCAGCGCGACCGCGGCCTGGAAGCGTGCCTCGGTCTCCTGCACCTCGACGTCGCGGATGTCGAGGCGTAAGCCGTGTCGCGTGTCCGCGCCCTCGCTCGCCGAGCGCAGGACGGCGTTGGTGACGGTGCGGGTCACGTCCCACGGCTGGGTGTCGCCGAACTGCCACTCGCGGGTGGCGCCGCTCGGTTCGGCTGCGGCTCCGGCCTGGCGGGTGTCGCGTTGTCCCTGGCGCCCGCTCAGCCGCTCGGCGACGTCCCTCAGGAGGGCCCGGCCCAGCTGACGCATTGCCTTGGGGGACAGACGAAGCTGACCGTCGGACGTGCGCCCGAGGTGCCCCGAGTCCCGCAGCGCGCGCTCCAGCTCGTTCAGCGTGCGTGCATCGACGGCGGCGTCCTCCCCGACGAGGCGGGCAAGGGCGTCGAGGTCGATGTCGTCCATCCGGGCGCCGGGGTAGGCCTGCGACAGCTGCTCGCTCAGCTGGTCGAGCGATGCCAGCTCCTGGAACGCCCCGGTGCCGTCCCCGAGCCCGAGACCCTCGGAGCCGCCGAACTGCTCCGACCCGCCCCAGTCCTCGCCGGGTCGCAACGCCTGCAGGTTCGAGTCGAGCTCGGACAGTGCCTCCATCAGCGCAGGACTGCCAAAGGCCTGTGCCGACAACGACATGAGCTCCTCACGCTGCTCCGGAGTCATCGAGTTGAGCATGCGCTGCGCGGCGGCGGACCGGGCGGCCAGGCTGTCGATGAGCTCGTCGACGTCCTGCGGGTTCTCGGGAAAGAAGTCCCCGTGCTTGTCCATGAACTCGCGGAACTGCTCGGCCGTGTCGTCCCCTCGCCGGTGTGCCGCGAGCAGGTCGTTGAGGTCCGCGAGCATCTGCTGGACCGCGGCACGGTCCTCGTCGCTCGCGTTCTCGAGCGCCTGCTTCATGCCGGCGAACCGCTGGTCCAGCGCCTCCCGCCCGAGCAGGTCCTTGATCCGTTCGTAGTCCGCTCGCGCCGACGACGACCGCCACTGGTAGCCGGACAGCTCGCTCACCGCACCGGCAGTCGACGGCGGCAGGTTCTCGATCTGCATCTCGGCGAACCGCGCCTCGTCGTCGAGGTCGCGGGCCAGCTGCTTGCGCTCCTCGAGCACCGCCCGATCGAGGAGCTCACGCACCTCACGCATGGTGCCGTCGAGCGAATGCCGTTGCAGCAGCTCCTGTTTGCGCTGCGCCACCCGCGCCGCGAGGTCGTCGAGGCCACGCTGGTCACGACCGCCGCGGCGCAGGTACTCGCGCAACGCGTGCTCGGCCGAGTAGCCCGCCATGACGTCCTCACCAATCGCGTCGAGGGCGTCGGCGAGGTCGACCGGCGGCGCGAGGGGGTCGGGGCCACCGGTGTAGCGCGCATATCGGGAGCGGTGCTCAGCCATAGACCGTCTCTCCGTCGGCGCTGTCCTTGTCGATGCGGCGGGCGAGGTAGAGCGCCTCGAGGGCGAGCTCGATGGCGCCTGCGCGCGTGCCGTCGGTCGTCGCACCGAGCCGGTCGGTGACCTGGTCGTAGAGGTCGGACTCGCCCAGCACGGGCAGGCCGGCCAGCACGTCCCGTGCCGTGACCTGCTCACCCGTGGTGACCGTCGCGCCCTCCTCGAGGGCGGAGACCAGCAGCGCCAGGTCGATGCCGCCGAGGTGGCTGCGGGCGGTCTCCGCAATCGCCGTGCGCAGCAGGTGGGTGAGGATGTCCTGCTCGCGGCCTTCCTCGCCGGTCTCGAACTCGATCTTGCCGCCGAGCACCTCGACAGCACTGTCGAGGTCGACGACGCGGGCGACAGCCTCGTCCTCACCCTGGCGCGTGGCGCGGTGAAGTGCAGCAGCAGCAACGGTTTCCGCGCCGGCAATGGCGAAACGCGCCGAGACACCCGATCGCTGGTCGACCGACGACGACTCGCGCAACCCGCGGGTGAACCGGGCCAGGATCTCGACCAGGTGGTCGGGCAGCTCGGCGACGAGGTCGGCCTCCTGCCGGATCACGGCCATCTCCGCCTCGAGCTCGCGTGGGTAGTGGGTGCGGATCTCGGCGCCGAAGCGGTCCTGGAGCGGGGTGATGATGCGCCCGCGGTTGGTGTAGTCCTCGGGGTTGGCGCTGGCGACGACGAGGACGTCGAGCGGCAGCCGCAGCACGTAGCCGCGGATCTGGATGTCGCGCTCCTCCATGACGTTGAGCATTGCGACCTGGATGCGCTCGGCGAGGTCGGGCAGCTCGTTGATGGCGACGATTCCCCTGTGGCTGCGGGGAATCAGCCCGAAGTGAATGGTCTCGGGGTCACCCAGCGAGCGACCCTCGGCGACCTTCATGGGGTCGACGTCACCGACGAGGTCGGCGACCGAGGTGTCCGGGGTGGCGAGCTTCTCGGCATACCGGTCGTCGCGGTGGCGCCACGTCACCGGGAGGTCGTCGCCGAGCTCGGCCACCCGCCGGACCGACTCGGGGGTGATGGGGGAGTAGGGGTGCTCGCCGAGCTCGGAGCCGTCGATGACGGGCGTCCACTCGTCGAGCAGCCCGACGAGGCTGCGCAGCAGCCGGGTCTTGCCCTGGCCGCGCTCACCGAGCAGGACGATGTCGTGACCGGCCAGCAGGGCGCGCTCGAGCTGGGGGATCACCGTGTCCTCGAAGCCGTGCAGGCCCGGCCACGGGTCCTCGCCGGCGGCGAGCTTCGCGACGAGGTTGTCGCGGATCTCCTGCCGCAGCGGCTTGCTCTCGTGGCCGGACTCGCGCAGCTGGCCGAGGGTCCGGGGGTCGGGGGGAGAGGACTGGGAAGTGGTGGAGGTGGACGTGGTCTCGGGTGCGGGGTGCGTCACCAAATCACGCTAACTCCGTTGCCGCGATTTGGGTATGCCGGGGTCAGCCCATGGTCTTCTGGCCGTCGATCGCCTCGCGGATGATGTCGGCGTGGCCGGCGTGCTGGCTGGTCTCGGCGACGATGTGCATGGCCGCCCGGCGCACCGACCACTGCTGGCCCGGCGCGAACCACGGGGCCTTCGGCAAGTCGTACCGCGTGTCGAGGTCGAGGGTGGCCACGAGCCAGTCGGTCTCCTCGCCCACCTGCGCGTACTCGGCCAGGAGCGCCTCGAGCGTCTCGTCCTCGAGCATCCGGTGGGAGTCCTGGAACGCCGCGATCTCCGCGGGCGGGTTGGACCAGTCGATGGACTCCCAGTCGATGTCGGGTGCGCTGCCCGCGCCCTCGCGCATGAAGGTCGCCCACTGCCGCTCGGTCTGGGCGACGTGCTTGATGAGCCCGCCGACGGTCAGCTCGCTCACGGTCGAGCGGGTGCGGGCCTGGTCATCGGTGAGGCCGGCGGCCGTGGTGCGCAGGAAGTCGCGGTGCCGGCGCAACGTCTCGACGAGGTCGGCGCGCTCAGTGGTGAGGCTCTGGTCGGACGGGGTCTGGGCGGTGGGGTTCGTCGTCATGCCACCGACGATAGGAGCCGTTCCGGTCAGGTCCTGACCGGATTCCGAAGCAGTTCACCCGAGGGGCCGCGATGGCCTAATATCGAACGCATGTTCGACGCTCGGCCCGGCACCGCAACCGGGTCGAGCGCGCCCCGAGGTGACCACGGGAGCCGGCCCCGCGGCATACCCGATCGTCCGCGGGCCGCGGCCGTCCCGCCCGGCTGGCCACCGCTCGTGCCGCCCCCGGAGCAGGAGGGCTGGCAGGTGCCGGCGGTCTCGTGGCTGCTCGACTTCTGCCCGGCCGACTACCGGCGGTATGCCGCGTGGCGGCGGCACCCGATCGCGTTGGCCTGGTTGGCGACTCGCCACATCGACGCGCAGCTGGTCGCGATGCGGCAGGCCTACCGCGAGGTGCGCGTCGAGCTCGGCGACCACCTCGGTGCCGAGGCGCTGGCCGAGGTGCTGCGCGACCTCGAGGCCGAGGGGGTGCGGCTGCTCGCCGCCCGGCGCAGCGCCGGGTTGCTCCACGACGCCCTCCAGGGCAGGCGCTACGTACCCCGGCTGTGACGCCAGGCGACCGAGGAGGTCACGTCAGCCCTTGACGCCGCCCTCGTTGGCGCCACGGATGAAGTAGCGCTGGAGGGCGAAGAAGATCACCGCAACCGGGATCGTCGTGAGCAGGGCGGCGCCGAGCTTGAGCGGGTACTGCGTGCCGGTGCCGAGCTGGCCGCTGACGAGGCTGGCGAGACCCGTCACGAGGGTCTTGTGCTCCAGGGACTGGGTGGTCACGAGGAAGTGCGTGAACTCGTTCCACGACCCCTGGAACGACAGGATCGTCAGGGTGATCAGCGCCGGTCGCGCCATCGGCAGCACCACCGACCAGAAGGTGCGGAAGATGGACGCGCCGTCCATGCGGGCCGCCTCCTCGATGGAGACTGGCACCGAGTCGAAGAACTGCTTCATGATGAAGACGCCCGCGCCGTCGACGATCAGGGGCAGGATCATCGCGGTGTAGGTGTCGTAGATCCCGAGGTAGTTCACCATGAGGAACTTGGGGATCAACAGCGCGACGCTGGGCACGCTCATCACCGCGAGGAGCGCGGCGAAGACGAAGCCTCGGCCGCGAAAACGCAAGCGGGACAACGCATATCCGGCGAGGCTGTCGAGGAAGACTCGCGCGACCGTCACCACCACGGCGATGACGACCGAGTTCTTCATCCAGGTGAGGAACGGCACGGACGCCGAGCCCTGGCCGAAGATCTGCTTCCACGCGTGCAGGTCGAACGGGTTCGGGATGAGCGACAACGGGTGGGCGGCGGCGTCGGGGTCGGTCTTGAACGACGTCGCGATCTGGATGAAGAACGGGTAGATGAACAGGATCGCGAAGAGCACCAGCGCCACGTAGAGGACGACCTGCTTGACGGGGGAGACGCGGCGGTTCATCGGGTGACCGCCTTCCGCCGGCGCAGGAGTGGTCGGCGCTCGTCCTTGTCGGAGAGAGCCCAGCGCTGGATGCGGGTGAGGACGACGATGATCGCGAAGACGACGAACGCCATGGCCGCACCCGAGCCGTACTTGAAGTTGCCGAAGCTCTGCTGGTAGCTGAGGTAGGCCGGGGTCAGCGTCGTGCCGTCCGGGTTGCCCTTGCCCATGACGTAGATCTGGTCGAACACCTGCCACGTGCCGATGAGGCCGAGGGTGATGACGAGGAAGAGCGTGGGCCGGATCATCGGGATCGTCACGTGGCGCAGCTTCTGCCAGCCGCTCGTGCCGTCGAGCGCGGCCGCCTCGTCGACCTCGACCGGCAGGTCCTGCAGTGCCGCGATGAACATCAGCATGAACGTGCCCGAGGTCGTCCAGACGACGAGGAAGATGATGACCGTCAGCGCCACCGACGGGCCCGAGAACCAGTCCCACAGCGTGCGCCCGAGGACCTCACCCTGCGCCCACGACGGGTTGTCGACGCCGACGGCACCCAACAGCAGGTGGACCAGGCCGCGGGAGTCGCTGAACCAGTTGGGCTGCCCGAGGCCGATCGCCCCGAGGAGCGCGTTGACGGCACCGGTGGAGGAGAACAGGAAGAGGAAGACCGTCGAGATCGCGATCGAGCTCGTGACCGACGGGAAGTAGAAGGCGGTGCGGAAGAAGCCCTTGGCCTTGAGCATCTTGGTGTTGACCAGCAGCGCCAGGCCGAGCGCGAGTGCGGTCTGCAGCGGCACGACGAACAGCACGTACCAGAACGTGTTGCCGATCGACTGCATGAAGTTCGAGCGGGTCAGGCCGTCCTTGGCGAACAGGTCGGTGTAGTTGCGCACCCCCACGAACTGCGCGCCCGGGCCGCCCTGGAACGGGTTCACCGAGCCGTTCCAGTTGGTGAGGCTCACCCACAGGGCCATGACGACCGGGATGACGAGGAACAGGCCGAGGATGATGATCATCGGGCTGACGAACAGCCATCCGGCGATGCCCTCGCGGCCGCGAATTCCCTTGCCACCGGGGGTGGTTCTCCTCATCACTTCTCCTGGGTATGCCGGGTGGGTCTGCCGGGTGGGTAGGCCGGGTGGGAGCGGACGGCGTGCGAGATGAGGGTCGTTCGCACGCCGCCCGCGATCGGGGGGAGTCGGGCCGGACGGGTCAGCCGGCGAGTGCGGCGGTGCCGTTCTTCTGCAGGTCGGACAGCCATGCCTTCGGGTCGCCGGAGGTGCCGGTCATGGTCCCGAGCTGGCTGTTGAACTTGCCGATGACCTCGTCGAGGCCGGCGAGGTTGACCGGTCCCTGCCCGTAGGCCGCGCCGTCCACGAAGGCCTTGCTGTCCGGGTACTTCTCACCGAACTGCTTGAGGCCCTCGGTCGTCGACGGCATGACGCCGAACGCGTCGGCGAACTTCATCTGCTGCTCGGGCGTGATGAGTGACTTCACCAGCTCGACGGCCTGCGCCTGGTTGGGCGACTTGGCTGCGATGCCCCAGCAGTTGGTGAACGTCAGGGTGCCCTTGCCGGCCGGGCCGGCCGGCAGCTCGACGGTCTTGTACTTGATGTTGGGGAAGTCCTTCATGCCACCGGCGATCCAGTTGCCCTCGATGGTCATGGCGGCCAGGCCCTTGCCGAACGCCTCGCCACCCCAGCCCGCGGCCGGCTTGGTCTGGGTGTTGAACTTGAGGGACCCGTCCTTCATCATCTTCTGCACCTCCTGCAGGCCCTGGAGGTTGCCGGCGGCGTCGGCGCTCATCTTGCCGTCGGTGACGACCCAGCCGCCGGCCTGCTTCATGAACGCGCCGGAGCGGTTGATGTCGTTGCCGATGACCAGGCCGGTGACGTTGCCCGAGGTGAGCTTCTTGGCGACGGTCTCGAGGCCGGCCCAGTCCTTGGGGATGTCGGCGTCGGTGAGTCCGGCCTTCTTCCACAGGTCGGTGTTGATCTGCAGCCCGAGCGTCGAGGAGTCCTTCGGCGCGCAGTAGAACTTGCCGTCGTAGGTGAACGACTGCACGAGCGAGTCGACGAACCCGGCGTCCTTGACCTGGTCGCCATAGGCGAAGAGGTTGCCCGCCTTGGCATAGGTGCCGATCTTCGAGGCGTCGGTGTAGAAGAGGTCGGGCGGGCTCGAGCTGGCGAACGCCTGGCCGAGCTGCTGCCCGAGGTCGGAGGCCGCGATGACCTCGACGGTGTTGCCGGTCTTCTTCGCCCAGGCCGAGGTGGCCTCCTTGACCGCGGCCGTCTCGGCGTCACCGGAGCTGCCGATCATCATGGTCAGCTTGACCGGACCGCTCTTGGAGTTCTGGGTGGCCGAGTTGCTGCTGAAGCCGCCGCCTCCGCCACAGGCACTCAGGGCGAGTGCGGAGGTGGCCGCCAGGGCGACGGCGAGGATGGGGGTGCGCCTCATGATGTGCTGCTCCTTCGGGTGGTGCGTCCGGTGGGGGTGCCGGACGGCTCTGGTGTGCTGCTCGCACGGATGGTCAGGGTGGGTGGCAGGAGGGCGGTCCTCTCGGCGTGGCCGTCGCCCTCGTCGTCCGTGGCCGCGGCGCCGGGTATGCCGTGTGGCCGGCTCTGGTGGCCGCTGGCGAGGATGCGCCAGGCGGCCTCCGCCGCGGGCCGCAGCGGCTGTCTCAGGCTGGTGAGGGAGAGGGCCTCGGCCACGTCGGTGTCGTCGAAGCCGACGACGCCGATGTCGGTGCCGAGCCGCAGGTCGTGGTTGCGGATCGCGCGGATTGCGCCGAGGGCCAACAGATCCGATGCGCAGACGATGGCGCCGCGGCCCTTCAGCCCGCGCAGCAGCCGCTCGGCCGCGGCAGTGGCCTGCGAGAGGTCCTGCACCGACTCGACGGCCATCGACGCATCGGCGTCGTGGCCCGAGGCGGTCAGCCCGTCGAGCCACCCGGCGCGGCGGTCGTCACCGACGGGGGAGCCGTCGGGCCAGCCGAGCCAGGCGACCCGCTCGTACCCCTGCGACAGCAGGTGCTCGACACCGAGGCGCACGCCGGCGCGGCCGTCGACGTCGACCCAGCCGTCGAGGTCGGGCCGGTCCCAGATCCGCCCGAACGTCACGAACGGCACGCCCTGCTCGAGGAGCCAGTCGGGCCGCGGATCACCGTGGCGGGTGTCGCCGAGGACGAAGCCGTCGACGAGGCCGGTGCCGAGGAGCCGGTCGTAGCCCTCGATCAGCCGGTCGAGCTCGGGGGCGAAGGTCACGAGGTGGGCGGCGTGGTCCGGAGCGGCCGCGGTCATCTCGACGAGGAAGCCGTCGAGGATGTGCCCCATGCGCCCGGCGCCGGAGGGGTTGACCTCGAAGCCGTACGCGCTGGCCCGCCGGCGGCGCAGCTGCTGGGCTGCCACGTTCGGGGCGAAGCCGAGGTCGTTGATGGCGGCGTGGACCTTCTCCAGGGTCTCGGCCGCGAGCAGGTGCGGCTTGTTGAGCGCGTTGCTCACCGTCTGGCGGGAGACGCCGGCCGCCGCGGCGACGTCGACGATCGTCACCCGATCGCCCTGCCGTGCCGGTCTCGTCGCCACGTTCGCTCCCTTGCGAAGTGCTGGTCAGTGGTGGGACGGTTGCCCGAACCACCGGATTTGAACGTTCAAATCGTGTCCACCGGAAGAATGGCCCAGCCGGGACCACCCGTCAAGCATTCCGTCGTCAGTGTCGAAGGAGCCGCCCTCATGGCCAGTCCGTACCGCCAACCGTGGTTGCACGACCTGGCCACCACGGTGCGGGGCAACGTGACCCTGCTCTCCGCGCAGGACGGGCAGGTCCGGACGGGCACGGCCCAGGGCCTCTACGTCGACGACGAACGCGTGCTCAGCCGGCTGGTCGTGACGGTCAGCGGTGTCGAGCCCAGCGCCGTGGGCGGGCAGGCGCGTGCCGGTCGTGCGCAGTTCCTCTCCTCGGCGAGGGACCTCGGCGACCCCGGTGCCGACCCGACGGTCGAGGTGCAGCGCTCCCGCGAGCTGGTTGACGGCGGCCTGGCCGAGACGGTGCGGGTCGTGTCGCGCGCGGCGACGCCGGTGACGGGGGTGCTGCGGGTCGAGCTCGGCGCCGACGGTGCCGACATCGCCACGGTCAAGTCGGGCCGCCTCGACGGACCGCTGCTCCCCGTGGGCGCGGAGGGAGGGGGCCTGCGGATCGACACGCCACGGCACACGGTGAGCATCCGGGTCGACGCGTCGACGACCTGTGACGGTGGCGTGGGAAAGGCCGAGCAGGCCTTCGAGCTGGCGCCCGGTGGCGCGCTCGAGCTCACCGTCTCCGTCGAGACCACCCGGCGCCAGACGAGCGCGCTCGACGCGGACCCCGGGCTCGACGCCGTCGCATGGGACGACGTCGCGGTCGAGGCCGACGACCCGCGTCTCGGACCGCTCGTGACCGAGTCGCTGGCCGACCTGAGGCACCTGCTGCTGCGTGACCCCATGGGTCCGGACGACGTGTTCGCTGCTGCCGGAACCCCTTGGTACCTCACGCTTTTCGGTCGTGACTCGATCTGGGCCGCGCGGCTGACCCTGCCCTTCGGCACCGAGCTCGCCGCCGGCACGCTGCGCGCCCTCGCGCGACGTCAGGGCACCAAGGACGACACCGAGACGGCCGAACAGCCCGGCAAGATCGCGCACGAGGTGCGCCGCACGGCATACGGGGCGCCCGGCGAGACCATGCAGCTCCCGCCGCTCTACTACGGCACCGTCGACGCGACGGCGCTGTGGGTCTGTCTCCTCGTCGACGCCTGGCGCTGGGGCCTGCCCGAGGACCAGGTGCGCGCGCTGCTCCCCAACCTCGAGGCGGCACTCGGTTGGCTCACGGGGCCCGGCCGACCCGATTCCGACGGGCTGCTGAAGTACATCGACACCAGCGGTCACGGCCTCGCCAACCAGGGCTGGAAGGACTCCGGCGACTCCATGCGCATGCGGGACGGCCGCGTCGCCGAGGCGCCCATCGCGCTCGTCGAGGCCCAGGCGTATGCCGTGGAGGCGCTCTCCGGCGCGGCTGACCTCCTCGACGCACTGGGCGTCGAAGGGGCTGCCCGCTGGCGAGCCGAGGCGCAGGACGTCACCGAGCGGATCCGCGACCGCTTCTGGGTCGAGGACGCCGACGGTCGCTACCTCGCGATGGCGCTCGACGGTGGGGCTGCGCCGGTCGACGGCGTGGGCTCGAACATGGGCCACGTCCTCGGCACCGGCGCGCTGACACCCGACGAGGCCAAGGTCGTCGCGGACCGGCTCACCTCGCCCGGGCTGCTCGACCGGTTCGGCATCCGCACGATGTCGACGGACACCGGCGGGTTCAACCCGATCGGCTACCACACCGGGTCGATCTGGACCCACGACACGGCCATCGCCGCGATCGGCCTGTCCCGTGAGGGTCTCGGCGACCTCGCCGGCGCTGTCGCACAGACCCTCGTCGCCTCCGGCGCGGCATTCGACCGCCGCTGGCCCGAGCTCTACTCCGGCACGCCGCTCATCGACGCCCCGGCGCCGTACCCCGCCTCGTGCCGGCCCCAGGCCTGGTCGGCGGCGTCGGTCGGTGCCCTCCTGACCTCTGCGCTCGGCCTCGAGGCGGACTTCCCCGGTGGCCGGCTCATGGTGCGGCCACCGGCGACGGCACCCTTCGGCGCGTTGAGCGTGCGTGGGCTGCGGTGGGGGACCGTGCCGTTCGAGGTCGTGGTCGACCAGGCCGGGAAGGTGGAGGTCAGCGGCCTGCCCGACTCGGTGTCGGTGGTCCACTCCGCTTAGACTCAGGCAGTTGCCTGACCCGGCGAAAGGACGCATCCCGGTGGCACTGCTCGAGACCATCACGAGCCCGGCCGACCTCAAGGCGCTCAGCCCTGCGCAGCTCACGGAGCTGGCCGAGGAGGTTCGCACGTTCCTCGTGGCCGAGGTGTCCAAGACCGGCGGCCACCTGGGCCCCAACCTCGGCGTCGTCGAGCTGACCATCGCGCTGCACCGCGTCTTCGACAGCCCGAACGACACGATCGTCTTCGACACGGGCCACCAGTCCTACGTGCACAAGCTGCTCACCGGACGGCACGACTTCAGCCGGCTCAAGAAGTCCGGCGGCCTGTCCGGCTACCCGAGCCGTTCGGAGTCCGACCACGACGTCGTCGAGAACTCGCACGCCTCCACGGCCCTGTCGTGGGCCGACGGCATCGCCAAGGCGAGGCGCCTGCGCGGCGAGCGTGGGCGGCATACCGTCGCGGTCATCGGTGACGGGGCACTCACCGGCGGCATGGCCTGGGAGGCGATCAACAACATCGCCGCCGACAAGGACCTGCCCCTGACCATCGTCGTCAACGACAACGAGCGGTCCTACGCGCCCACCATCGGCGGGCTCGCCGACCACCTGGCGACACTGCGCACGACCCGCGGCTACGAGCGCTTCCTCGACTGGGGCAAGAACACCCTTTCGCGCACGCCGGTCGTGGGTGGGGCGATGTACGAGACCCTGCACGGGATGAAGAAGGGCCTCAAGGACATCGTTGCGCCGCAAGGGATGTTCGAGGACCTGGGCCTGAAGTACCTCGGACCGGTCGACGGCCACGACGAGCAGGCGCTCGAGCAGGCGCTGCGACGTGCGCGGTCCTTCGGCGGCCCGGTCCTGGTCCACGTCATCACCCAGAAGGGGCGCGGGTACCAGCACGCCCTCGACGACCTCAACGACCACATGCACGGCATCGGCAAGATCAACCCCGAGACGGGGCTGCCGTTCGAGGTGTCGGGTCGCATCTGGACCGACGAGTTCAACGACGAGATGGTGCAGGTCGGTAAGGAGCGCGACGACGTCGTCGCGCTGACGGCCGCCATGCTCATCCCCGTCGGGCTCGACGGCTTCGCCGCGGCCTACCCCGACCGGGTCTTCGACGTCGGCATCGCCGAGCAGCACGCCGTGACGATGGCCAGCGGGCTCGCGTTCGCTGGGCTCCACCCCGTGGTTGCGGTCTACGCGACGTTCCTCAACCGGGCGTTCGACCAGCTGCTCATGGACTGCGCGCTGCACAAGGCGGGCGTGACCTTCGTACTCGACCGGGCGGGTGTCACAGGCTCGGATGGCCCGTCGCACAACGGGATGTGGGACATGACGATCTCCTCGATCGTGCCCGGGCTGCGGCTCGCAGCCCCCCGGGACGGGCAGCAGGTGCGGGTGCAGCTGCGCGAGGCGCTCGAGGTGTCCGACGGCCCGACGGTGCTGCGCTTCCCCAAGGGTGACGTGGGTCCGGCGGTGCCCGCCCTGCGGCAGGCCGGCACGGTCGACGTGCTGCACGAGACGTCGCCGGACTCGTGCGACCTGCTGGTGGTCGGCGTCGGGTCGTTCGCGTCGATGGCGGTCGATGTCGCGGCCAAGCTCGAGGCGCAGGGCCACTCCGTCACGGCGGTCGACCCGCGGTGGGTGCTGCCGGTGAGCGACGACCTCGTCGAGCTGACCCGGTCGGCCGGCGCGGTCGCGGTCGTCGAGGACAACCTCGAGAGCGGTGGCATCGGCGCGGCCGTCACCCTCGCGCTGCGCCAGGCGGGCATCGACGTGCCGGTGCACGTGCACGGCATACCGAAGCGGTTCCTCGACCACGCGTCGCGCGGCGAGGTGCTCGAGGAGATCGGCCTGACGGCCGACGCGGTGGCTACGTCGCTGGAGTCGCGCCTTCGCTGAGGCGCAGGAGCCGCAGCGCCAGCTGGAGCTCGAGCGAGGCGTCGGGCTGGTGCCAGTCGCTGCCCAGCAGCGAGGAGATGCGTTCGAGCCGCTGGCTCACGGTGTTGACGTGGACGTGCAGCGTCGTCGCCGCGTGCCGGGGGCTGGCGCCGGCGTCGAAGTAGGCGCGCAACGTCTTGACCAGCTCGGAGCCGCGACGCTCGTCGTAGTCGAGCAGGGGCCCGAGCTGGCTGCGGATGTAGTCGCCGATGTTGGGCTCCGAGCCGACCACCAGCCCGGCGAAGCCCAGGTGGGTGGCGCTGGCGCCCTGACCGCTGAGGCCGAGGGCGGTCATGGCGCCCACGGTGCGGACCGCCTCGTGCCAGACCGCCGGCACGTCCTCGAGGAGGGTGACCGGTCCGGCCGCACCCACCGTGACGGTGCCGAGCGAGGTGAGGCGGCGGGCCAGCTCGGCGGCTGCGCCCTGAGGTTCGGTGGAGGGAAGGAGCGCCACGACATGACCGTCGTTCTCACCGACCACCGAACCCGGCCCCGCGGCGGCATGGGCAGCGAGCAGCAACGTGCGGCGAGGAGTGGCGTCGTCGGCGTGGGCGACGAGGACGACGTGCGGTGCGGTGGGGTCGATGCCCTGCGAGCGGGCCCGCGCGGCCAGGGTCTGTGGCTCACCGCGGCCCCCGACGAGGTCGGACACCAGGTCGGTGCGCACCCGCTGCTCCGCCTCCGCCGCAGTGCGCTCGAACAGCAGCACGAGGGCGCTCACCACCGCGGCCCGCTCGACCGTGCGCTGGTCGGCGTCGTCGAGCCGGCCCACCCCGCCGAGGGCGAGCACGCCAAGGGCAGTCTGTGGCGCCTTGACGCCGACCGCCCACACGTCGCGGGTCGGGTCGTGTGCCAGGCGGCCGGTGCCCCCCGGCTCGCGGGCGATGGGTGAGGTGGCCAGGGCGGACGCCTCGTCGTCGCTGAGGGGTACGGACCCGTGGCTGCTGAGCAGCTCGCCCTCGGAGCCGACCAGCACGACCCAGCCGCCGAGCAGGTCGCCCAGGGCCTTGGTGATGTCGTCGACGCCACCGCCGGCCAGGACCAGCTCGGCGAACCGGTCGTGCGCGGCGGCCGCCCGCTCGACGCCAAGGGTGTGGCGGCGCACCTCCTCGGCGGTCCGGGTCTGCACGATCGACACGGCGGCCAGCGCTGCGAGCGAGCCGAGCAACGCGACCTGGTCAGCGGAGAAGGGCCGCGGGCTGCGGTTGGCCGCGAAGAGCACCCCGACGAACTGGTCCTCGACGAGCAGGGGTGTGCCGCAGATGGAGATGAGCCCCTCGTCGCCGACGGCGTGGTCGATGGCGCCGGTGTGCTGGAAACGTTCGTCGTTGGGGTAGTCGGGGCTCCAGTAGGGCTTGTGGGTCTTGGCGACGAGGCCGCCCAGCCCGTCGCCGCGGGTCAGCCGCAGCGCCTGGAAGTCCGCGCTCACCGAGCCGTCGGTGGCGCGCATGTAGGTGTCGCCGGCGACCGGGTCGTAGAGGGTGAGGTAGCTGACGTCGGTGCCCAGCAGGGCCCGCGCCCGGCGCACGATCGCGTCGAGCACCCCGCTGGGGTCGCGCAGGGCGGCGAGGTCGCGGGCGGTGTCGACGAGCGCCGTCAGCTCGGCCTCGCGGCGACCGCGGGAGTCGAAGGCAGCCCGGATCCGCAACGCCAGGCTGCGGGCCTCGGAGTCCTCCACCGCACCGAGCTCGGAGGCGGGCGAGTTCTCGGCCAGCATGCGCAGCAGTCGCAGGGCGAGGTCGTCGTCGTCCATCGCAGGCGATCCTAGGCGGCTCGCGGGAGTCGTGGGGCGGTCGGCGGAGGCGGTCTCGTCGACCCCCGTGTCGCCGTACCAGTCCAGGTCGGTGCCGGTCAGTGGGCCGTCCATCCGCCATCCATGGAGAACGACGACCCGGTCACCGACTCCGCCGCCGGGCTGCACAGGAAGGCCACGAGCTCAGCCACCTCGGCCGGCTCGACCAGCCGCTTGCGCGCCACCGGCGCGAGCATGACCTGCTCGACGACCTGGTCCTCGTCGATGCCGTGCGTGCGGGCCTGGTCGGCAATCTGCTTCTCCACCAAGGGAGTTCGCACGTATGCCGGGTTGACGCAGTTGCTCGTGACGCCGTGCTCGCCACCCTCGAGGGCGGTCACCTTCGACAGCCCCTCGAGGCCGTGCTTGGCCGCGACGTAGGCGGACTTGTAGGCGCTGGCGCGCAGGCCGTGGACGCTCGAGACGTTGATGATGCGGCCCCACTCCTGGGCGTACATGTGGGGGAGCGTGCGCCGGACGAGGCGGAAGGGCGAGGTCAGCATGAGCCGGATGATGAGGTCCCAGGTGTCGGTCGGGAACTCCTCGATCGGGCTGACGTGCTGGATGCCCGCGTTGTTGACGAGCACGTCCGCGTCGGTTGGCAGGGCGTCGACCGCATCGAGGTCGGCCAGGTCCGTCACGAGGGGGACCACGCTCGATGCGCCACCCAGCCGCGCACCCAGCTCGTCGAGGGCCGCGGAGTCGCGGTCGACGGCGTACACCTTGGCGCCCGCGGCGGCGAGCCGGTCGACGCAGGCGGCCCCGATGCCGCTGGCGGCCCCCGTGACGAGCGCGGTGCGTCCGGACAGGTCGAGCAGCGCGGGCGTCATCGGCATGACGGCGAGACTAGGTCTGGCGCCCACCGGCAGGCATGTGGCGCCGGACCACAGTTGCCCCCGAACCTGTGGTGTGCGGACGGACCAGTCTGCGGTCGTCCACCACTCGTTAGGGCACGCTCGGCACGGAGGCGTCAGATGACGTGGGTATGCCGCGTGGCCGGCAACGAGTGGGGCGCGCCTCCACTCGTTGCCGGCCGGTCGGCATACCGGCGCCGGATCGCGGCCGGATGCCGCCCCAGCGGCACCGAGTCGCGTCAGGCGGGGACGCTGGCCACACCCGGCGGCAGGAACCGCTGGCCGGTGACCTTCTCGGACACACCCTCACGGTCGAGCAGCGGGGTGAGGCCGCCGTTCCAGAACTGGAACCCGGCACCGGTGATCATCGCCAGGTCGAGGTCCATCGGGGCCTGCGCGACGCCCTCGTCGAGCATCCGGCGTGCCTCGTCGGCGAGGACACCGAGCACCCGCTCGCGGACCTCCTCCGTGGTCAGCACCACCGGGTCGGCCGGCTTGTCGAACAGCGCCTCGACCTCGGGGTCGACGACCGGCTTGCCCTCGGGCCAGATGTAGATCGCCGGCTTCTTGGCGGCCACCAGCTTGCGCAGGTTCTCCGACACGTAGAAGCGGTCGGGGAAGGCCTTGGCCAGCGTCTCGTTGTTGTGCAACGCGATCGCCGGGCCGACGAGACCGAGCAGGACGTACGGCGGCATCGGCGCGAGACCGGCGAACGCCCTGTCCGCGACCTCGATCGGCGTCCCCTCGTCGACGACCTTCGCGACCTCGCCCATGAACCGGCCGAGGAGCCGGTTGACGATGAAGCTGGGGGAGTCCTTGACGAGGATCGTCGTCTTCTTCAGGCCCTTGCCGGTGGCGAAAGCCGTTGCGAGAGTAGCGTCGTCGGTCTGCTCGCCCTTGATGATCTCGAGCAGGGGCATGACCGCCACCGGGTTGAAGAAGTGGAAGCCCACGACCCGCTCGGGGTGCTCCAGGTCGGACGCCATCTCGGTGATCGACAGCGAGCTCGTGTTGGTCGCCAGGACCGCAGTCGGCTCGACCACTGCTTCCACTTCCTGCCAGACCTGCTTCTTGACCGACATCTCCTCGAAGACCGCTTCGAGCACGAAGTCGGCGTCCGCAAACCCGTCCTTGGACGTCGCGCCGGTCACCAGGCCCTTGAGCCGGTTGGCCTTGTCGGCGCCGAGACGGCCCTTGGCGAGCAGCTTGTCGACCTCGCCGTGGACGTAGCCCACGCCCTTGGCGACGCGCTCCTCGTCGAGGTCGGTCATCACGACCGGCACCTCGAGGTTCTTGGCGAACAGCAGCGCGAGCTGGCTCGCCATGAGCCCGGCGCCGACGATGCCGACCTTGGTGACCTTGCGCGCCAGCGCCTTGTCGGGCGCGCCGGCAGGGCGCTTGGCCCGCCGCTGCACGAGGTCGAACGAGTACAGGCCTGCGCGCAGCTCGTCACCCATGACCAGGTCGGCGAGCACCTCGTCCTCCGCCGCGAAACCCTCGTCCCGCGAAGCCGTGCGCGCGGCCGAGACCAGCTTCAGCGCGGCATACGGACCGGGCGCCTGCCCGCCCGTCTTGAGGTCGACGACCCCCTTGGCCGTCTTCACGGCCGCCTCCCACGACGCCTCGTCGCGGTCGACCTCGGGCCGCTGCACCGTGGTGTCACCCTTGACGACGCCTGCGGCCCACAGCAGCGACTCCTCGAGGAAGTCGGCAGGCTCGAACATCGCGTCGGCGATCCCGAGCTCGAACGCCTGCGGCCCCTTGAGCATGCGGTTCATGTTCATGGGGTTGTCGATGATGACCTTGAGCGCGTTCTGCACGCCGACGAGGTTCGGCAGCAGCCAGCAGCCGCCCCACCCGGGCACAAGGCCGAGGAACGTCTCGGGCAGCGCCAGCGCGGGCACGCCCGCGGAGATGGTGCGGTAGTCGGCCGCCAGCGCGATCTCGACGCCGCCACCCATCGCGGCACCGTTGACGAACGCGAAGGTCGGCACCGGTAAGTCCATGATGGCGCCGAATGCCGCGTGGCCGGCTCGGGCGACCTCGAGCGCCTGCTCGCGGGTGTGCGCCTGCGACACGGCCTTGAGGTCGGCACCGACGGCGAAGATGAACGGCTTGCCGGTGATGCCGACGGCCTGGATCTCACCGGCCTCGGCACGCTTGCGCAGGTCGGCGACGACCGTGCTGAGCCCCTCGATGGTGGCCGGACCGAACGTGTTCGGCTTGGTGTGGTCGAACCCGTTGTCGAGGGTGATGAGGGCAAGGGTGCCCGCGCCTCCCGGCAGCGCGATGTCGCGCACGGGCGTGTGGGTCACGACCTCTTCGAACGTCTTCTCGTCGCTCATGCGGCGACCTCCTTGCCGTAGTCGGCGTGGTGGGGGTTCTCCCAGATCACCGCGCCACCCATGCCGATACCGATGCACATCGCGGTCATGCCGTAACGCACCTCGGGGTGCTCCTCGAACTGGCGCGCCAGCTGCGTCATGAGCCGCACACCGGACGACGCCAGCGGGTGGCCGGTGGCGATGGCGCCGCCGTACTTGTTGACCCGCTCGTCGTCGTCGGCGATGCCGAAGTGGTCGAGGAAGGCGAGCACCTGCACGGCGAACGCCTCGTTCAGCTCGAACAGCCCGATGTCGTCGATCGACAGCCCGGCCTTGCCGAGCGCCTTCTCCGCCGCGGGGATCGGGCCCACACCCATCACCTCCGGCTCGACGCCGACGAACGCGAAGTCCACGAGCCGCATCCGCACCGGCAGCCCGAGCTCCTCGGCGGTCTCGGCGGAGGCGAGGATGCACGCGGTGGCGCCGTCGTTGAGCCCGGCCGCGTTGCCCGCGGTCACGTTGCCGTGCGGGCGGAACGGCGTCTTGAGCGCGGCGAGGTCGTCCATCGTGGTGCCGGGTCGCGGCGGCTCGTCCTGCGTCGCGAGGCCCCAACCCTGCTCCTGGTGGCGCGTCGCCACGGGCACGAGGTCGGGCTGCACCTGGTTGTTCGCATACGCCTTCGCGAGCTTCTCCTGGCTCGACACGGCATACGCGTCACTGCGCTCCTTGGTGATCTCGGGGAACCGGTCGTGCAGGTTCTCCGCCGTCGAGCCCATGACGAGTGCGGACGGGTCGACGAGCTTCTCGGCGACGATCCGCGGGTTGGGGTCGACGCCCTCACCCATGGGGTGCCGGCCCATGTGCTCGACACCACCGGCGATGGCGATGTCGATGGCACCAAAGGCGATCGAGCTCGCGGTCGTCGTCACCGCGGTCATCGCGCCGGCGCACATGCGGTCGATCGAGTAGCCGGGTGTGGTCTTCGGCAGGCCCGACAGCAGGGCCGCGATGCGACCCAGCGTGAGCCCCTGGTCGCCGATCTGGGTCGTGGCCGCGATCGCGACCTCCTCGACCCGCTCCGGCGGCAGCTCGGGGTGGCGGCGCATGAGCTCACGGATGCATTTGATGACGAGGTCGTCGGCGCGGGTCTGGGCGTAGATGCCCTTGTCCCCGGCCTTGCCGAACGGCGTGCGAACGCCGTCGACGAACACGACCTCACGCAGAGTGCGGGGCACGGATGGCCTCCCTTGTGGGGTGTGGGTGAGACACCGGTATGCCGGTGCGTACGCCTGCGATGCTACCCGCGAGTAACCGTGTCGGTCACCGGGGCCCCGGCGTGAGAGCCGTCACCGCGGCCGCGGCCCGTCAGGCGTCGGTGTCCGGGTGGTCGGCGAACGCCTTGGCGAGCAGGGGCGCGACGATCCGGGTCTGCCAGCCGCGGGCACCCAGGCCGCGCAACGCGGTGGTGAAACCCCCCTCGGACCGGTCCGACGGTGGTGTCCACACGACGCGGCGCAACGGCTCGGGCGACATGACGTTCTCGACCGGGATGTCGTGCTCGGCCGCGAAGGCGGTGAGGCCCGCCCGGGTGTCGGCGAGCCGGGCTGCCGCGACCGGGTCGCGCTCGGCCCAGGCGCGTGCGGGCGGCGGCCCGTCCGAACGCAGGGTCATCGGCGGCAGCTCGTCCTCGGCCAGGGCATTGGCGCGCGACACCGCCGACAACCACTGCCGCTGGTAGCGGCGGATCGACCGGTGGCCACCGGGCAGCTGGTCGGGGCTGCGTGGCCCAGCCATGGCGATCTCGACGAGCACCGCGTCGGGCAGGACCCGGCCGGGGGACACGTCGCGGTCGCGGGCGATGGCGTCGCGTGCCTCCCACAGCTCGCGGACGACGGCGACGGTGCGGCGGTGACGCACCTTGTGCATGCCGGAGGTCCGGCGCCACGGGTCGACGCGCGGAGCCGGGCCGGTGAAGTCGAGCAGCGCCTCGAACTCCTCACGCGCCCAGCCGTCCTTGCCCTGCTTGGCCAGGTCGACACCCATGAGGTTGCGCAGCTCGACCAGCACCTCGACGTCGAGCGCGGCATACCGCAGCCACGGTTCGGGCAGGGGGCGCGTCGACCAGTCGACGGCGGAGTGCTCCTTGGCGAGCGAGAGCCCGAGGTAGTGCTCGACCACCGCGGCGAGTCCGACGCGCGGCAGGCCGAGCAGCCGACCGGCGAGCTCGGTGTCGAACAGCTGCCGGGGGCGCAGGCCCACCTCCGCGAGGCACGGCAGGTCCTGGGTCGCGGCATGCAGGATCCACTCGGCGTTGCCAATAGCATCGTCGAGCGGCGTCAGGTCGGGCACCGCGATCGGGTCGATGAGCCAGGTCCCCGAGCCGTCGCGGCGCACCTGCACGAGGTAGGCCCGCTGGCCGTAGCGGTAACCGCTGGCGCGTTCGGCGTCGAGGGCCACCGGACCCTCGCCGGCCCGGATCGCCGCCGCGGCCTCGTCGAGGCCGCGTTCGCTGTCGATCACGGGCGGCACGCCGTCCGCAGGCATGTCGAGGGGGATGAGCTGGACCGCGGGCGTCGCGTCGACGTCCTCGTCCGCGGTGGGAGTGTCGACGAGCGGCCCGGCCTCGAGCTCGTCGTCGGTGTCGGTCACCGTTCCAACCTATCTGGTTCCCGGTTGCAACCACCGGGATCCAGCGCCGCACGCAGGGTCAGCGCCGTGGCCCCGGCAGGGCGATGACACCCTCGGGCAGCGGCGGCAGCCCGGCGATGGTGCACAGCAGGTCGGACCAGGCCAGGAGGTGGTCACCGACGTTGCCGGACACCGGGGTCCACGACGCGCGCACCTCCATCTCGACGCTCGCGGGACGGTCCGCCAGGCCGGCGAAGCTCTCCGACACGACCCGCGTGACCGTGCCCGCCTCGGCGGTGTAACCCACGTGGTGCCCGTCCAGCGCGTCGGTCAGCCAGGACCACCCGACCGCGCCGAGCATCGGGTCGCTGGCGAGCTCCGGCTCGAGCTCGGCGCGCGCGAACGTCACTGCCCGCCAGGCGCCGTCCCACGGGTCCGGGATCGAGGGGTCGTGCAGCAGCACGAACCGTCCCGACGCCAGCTCGTCCTCGTCCGCGGCGGCGCCCACGACCTCGGCCGTGAGCGCCACGGCATACGGGGCGATCCGTTGCGGTGCGGGCACCTCGGTGAGCCGGATCTCGGGGCGCAACCGCGCTCCACGCAGATCGGTCAACGCCTGCGTGAACTCGGGGGAGTGGTCTCCAGGGACCGTTCGGCTGCCCACCAGACGAGGGTATGCCGGGTGGCGCGTTATCACGGTGAACGCCGCGCCGCGCGGGGTGTCGCGTCCAGCTAGCGTTGCCTCCCGTGGTCGCCCTGCTCGCTCTCGCGTCCAGCGCCTGTTGGGGGACGTCGGACTTCTTCGCCGGCCTGTTCTCGCGCCGCCGCCCGCCGCTCGCGGTGGTCGGCTGGACCCAGTCGCTGGCCTTCGCCGTCGTGTCGGGCGTCGTGCTCTTCCGGCTGGGTGACGTGCCGTGGACGGGGTGGCCGCTGTGGTCGGTCGCGGCGGGGCTGTCCGGCCTCACGGGTCTCGTCTGCTTCTACACCGCGCTCGCGACCGGGACCATGGGGGTCGTCGCACCGATCGCGGCGCTGGGCGTGGCCGTGCCGGTGCTGCTCGGCGTCGCGACGGGTGACGAGCCGGCCGCCTGGACCTGGGTCGGGATGGTGGTCGCGATCGTCGGGGTGACGCTGGCCTCCGGCCCCGAGCTGTCGGGAGCGGTGTCGGCCCGGCCGGTGGTGCTGGCCGGTGTCGCCGCGGTCGGGTTCGGGTTCGCCCTCTTCTGCATCGACCGGGGCGCCCAGACCTCGACGTTGATGACCCTGTGGGGCATGCGCGGGACGTCGTTCGTCCTCTTCGCGACCTTGGCCCTGGCGCTGCGTCGCACGGGTGGGGTGGTGGCCCGAGAGGTGCCGGCACTGACCCTCATCGGCTGTGCCGACATGGCGGCCAACTTCCTCTTCGGGCTCGCCAGCAGCCGGGGGCAGGTCAGCGTGGCCAGCGTCCTCGCCTCGCTCTACCCGGTGGTCACGATCGTGCTCGCGCGGTTGGTCCTCGGCGAGCGGCTGCGGGTCGTGCAGCAGGTGGGGGCTGTGCTGTCGCTCGTCGGTGCCGCGGTGATCGCGCTCTGAGGGACGTGCGACGCGGATGCGCGGACGGAGCGCGGCCCGGTGCGTGCGACACTTGCCGCCGTGACCTCCCCGCACGACTCGACCCTCGTCCGCGCTGCCCGCCGTGAGCCGGTGACGCACACCCCGGTGTGGTTCATGCGCCAAGCCGGGCGCTCGCTGCCCGAGTACCGCGAGGCCCGTGCCGACACCGAGATGCTCGAGGCCTGCCGCACCCCGGACCTCGTCACGGAGATCACGCTCCAGCCGGTGCGCCGTCACGGCGTCGACGCGGCGATCTTCTTCTCCGACATCGTGGTTCCGCTCGCGGCGGTCGGGGTCGACCTCGAGATCAAGGCCGGCGTCGGCCCGGTGATCGCCCAGCCCGTCCGCTCGCGCGCCGACCTCGATCGGCTGCCCGAGCTCACCCCCGACCTCGTGCCCTACATCACCGAGGCCGTGCAGCAGCTCGTCGGCGAGCTGGGAGCGACGCCACTGATCGGTTTCGCCGGGGCCCCGTTCACCTTGGCCAGCTACCTCGTCGAGGGCGGACCGAGCAAGAACCACGAGCACACCAAGGCCCTGATGTACGGCGACCCCCAGCTCTGGAACGACCTGTGCGCCCGGCTCGCCCAGATCTCCGGCGCCTTCCTCGACGTCCAGGCCGCCGCCGGTGCGTCAGCCGTGCAGCTGTTCGACTCCTGGGTCGGCGCCCTCCCGCGCGCCGACTACGAACGCTTCGTCCAGCCCCACTCGGCCGCCGCGCTCGCGGCCGTGGAGGCACGCGGCATACCCACCATCCACTTCGGGGTCGGCACCGGCGAGCTGCTCCCGGCCATGGGCGCCGCGGGCGCCGACGTCGTGGGCGTCGACTACCGCGTGTCCCTCACCGACGCGATCTCCCGCCTCGGCGATAGGTATGCCGTGCAGGGCAACCTCGACCCGGCGCTCCTCTTTGCGCCGTGGGAACCGTTGGCGGCCAAGGTGCGCAGCATCGTGGCCGAGGGGAAGACGGCACCGGGGCACATCTTCAACCTCGGCCACGGCGTGCTGCCGACCACCGACCCCGGGGTGCTCACCCGCGTGGTCGAGCTGGTCCACGAGGTCAGCCAGCGCTAGGCGTCGCGTTCGCTGCCGGCGCGGTGCGGGCCGGGCGGTGGCGCCGCCACCACAACCACGCCGGGACGCCGACGAGCGCGAACAGCACGGCGAACGGCAGCAACGCGCCGAGGATGGTCAGCACCACCTGGACCGAGGCGGTGAAGGCCTTCCAACCGCCCTTGAGGCCGGCGAGGAACCCGGCGTCGTCGGTGGTGCCGGCGGGGGCGATGACCTCGGGACGCGTCGTCAGGCTCACCTGCACCGGCGACATCGCGACGCTGTCCTTGAGGGCGGCGAGCTGCGCCTCCATCGACTCCAGGTCGGCCTGGCGACGCGTCAGCTCGGCCTCGAGGGCGACGGTCTGGTTGAGGTCCTTGGCGTTCGCGAGGTAGCCCCGAACCCGCTCGATGCTGACGCGCATGGTCTCCAGCCGGGACTGCGTGTCGACGATCTGGCTGCCGACGTCTTCGCTCGAGCTGGTCGACCGGATCACCTTCCCGACCGAGCCGAGGTCGGCGACCACGGCGTCGAGCTTGCTCGACGGCACGGACACGGTGATCTCGCCGTAGGTCGTCGCAGTCAGCTGGCTGCTGTCGGCGAGGGGCGCGTCCTTGTCGGCTGTGCCGATGTTCTCGGCGAGGACGATGCCGTCGGCGGCGATGGTGGTGGACCGGACCTTGGCAACCGCCTCGTTGATGTTCTTCACCTCGAGTGCGACCGAGGCGCGGCGGGCCAGCTGCTGTTGGGCGGCCCGCAGGCTGGCGGGGCTCACGGCGTTCGAGCCGGGCTTGGCCGTGGAGGACTGCGAGCCACTGGCGTTGCCGCCACCTGATTCCGGTGCGGCCGGTGCACCCTGCTCGGTGGCTGCCAAACCGTTGGGGTTCTTGGCATCTGGGGCGCGGGCGGCCGAGTCGGACGCGACGGTCCCGGCGGAGCTGTCGTTGACCGAGCCCCCACAAGCGGTGAGGGCCAGGAGTGCGGCGGCTGCGGTGGAGACGAGGACGATGCTGCGGGCGTGCGGACGTTTCATGACTGGCTCCCTGGCTGGCTGCGAGATCTGCTGGACACCGCTGCGACTCGGTCAGTGGAGCCGACGTTCCCACCCGGTGGTGTCGAAACAGTCACGGTCTTGAAACAGTGGACGCATGAATGGGTCACGGGTCGTCGTCATCGGCGGAGGGATCGCCGGGCTTGCCTGCGCCTGGGAGCTTTCGCGTGCGGATGCGGACATCACGGTGACCGTGTTGGACGCCGCCGACCGGCCCGGGGGCAAGCTGCGGCGCGAGCCGGTGGCCGGAATCGCGATCGACGTCGGCGCCGAGTCGGTCCTGGCGCGTCGGCCGGAGGCAGTGTCGTTGATCGACGAGGCCGGGCTGGGCGACGCGATGGTGCACCCCGCGCCCGTCGGGGCCTCGATCTGGAGCAGGGGAGCGCTGCACGCGATGCCCCGGGGCACGCTGATGGGGATCCCGGCGGACCCGGCGTCGGCCGCGGGCATCCTCGTCCCGGCCGAGGTCGAGCGCGCTGAACACGAAACTCCTTGGCACACAGGCGATTTCACCGATGTCTCGGTTGGCGAATACGTCGGGCGACGCCTCGGTGACGCCGTGGTCGACCGTCTCGTCGAGCCGTTGCTCGGCGGTGTCTACGCCGGGCAGGCGCGGTCGCTGTCGCTCCAGGCCTGCCTGCCACAGGTGTATGCCGCGGCGCAGGCGGGCGAGTCGCTCACAACCGCGGCGCGTGTCGTTGCTTCGGCGGCTGCCGCGTCGTCCGCCGCCAGGGACGGCGCCCCGGCCCCGGTGTTCGCCGGTGTCGACGGTGGCATCGGGAGGCTGGCCGAGGCGCTGGCTGAGCAGCTGCGCGCGGCTGGCGTGACGATCCGCAGCGGCACCATCGCCCGTGAGCTCCATCGGACGCCGGCCGGAGACGGTGTGGCAGGGGCAGGCTGGTCGGTCGTCGTGGGACCGCGTCCCAGCCCGGAGCGCATCGACGCCGACGCGGTGGTCCTGGCCGTCCCGGCGACGCCGACGAGCAAGCTGTTGGCACCGCTGCTGCCCGAGGTGGCGCGCGAGCTGGCCGACATCCCGTACGCCTCGATGGCCATCATCTCGCTGGCCGTGGCCCGCGACCCGGGCGCGGATCCCGTTGCGACACTGCCCGGTTCGGGCTTCCTCGTTCCGGCCGTCGACGGCCGCACCATCAAGGCGAGCACCTTCAGCTCGAGCAAATGGGGCTGGGTCGCCGACGCGGCCGATGACCTGTTGTTCCTGCGCGCCTCGGTGGGTCGCTACGAGGAGACCTCGGACCTGCACCGACCGGACGACGAGCTCGTCGCCATCGCGGTGGCCGAGGTCAGCGAGGCACTGGGCGGCCAGCTGCCACGAGTCGTGGACGCGCACGTGCAACGGTGGGGCGGTGCGCTGCCGCAGTACACCGTCGGGCACGTCGACCGGGTGGACCGCATCCTGCGCGGGGTGCAGGGTGAGCCGGGGCTGGAAGTCGCCGGCGCGGCATACCAGGGGGTTGGCGTCCCCGCCTGCATCGCGAGCGGGCGCGCGGCGGCCGCGGGCGTCCTGACCCACCTGCGCGACGGGCGCACGGGCGAGCGACAATGAGAACATGAGCGCTCCACACCCCGGCAACCCCAACGCAGCCCGCATCCGCGAGATCAACGAGACGATCCGGTACGCCCTGTGGTCGGTGTTCGAGGTGACGGCGCCGCTCGGCGACGACCGCGACGTCATGGCCAAGGAGGTCGACGAGCTGTTCGCCTCGCTGGAGGAGCAGGGTGTCGTGACGCGCGGCGTCTACGACCTCGGTGGCATGCGCGCGGGCGCCGACTTCATGGTCTGGTGGCACGCCGAGAAGATGGAAGACCTGCAGGCCGCCTACCGCGCGCTGCTGCGCACCGGTCTCGGCTCGCTGCTCGAGTGCACCTGGTCGGCGGCGGCGCTGCACCGCCCGGCCGAGTTCAACAAGAGCCACATCCCGGCGTTCCTCGCCGACGAGCAGCCGGGTGAGTGGCTGTGCGTCTACCCGTTCGTCCGGTCCTACGAGTGGTACCTCCTGCCCGACGCCGAGCGGCGCGACATGCTGCGCGAGCACGGGCAGCAGGCGCGTGACTTCCCCGACGTGCGGGCCAACACGATCTCCAGCTTCGCGCTGAACGACTACGAGTGGGTCCTGGCGTTCGAGGCGCCGGAGCTGCACCGCATCGTCGACCTCATGCGCGAGCTGCGCGCGTCCGGCGCGCGGCGGCACGTGCGCGAGGAGATCCCCTTCCACACCGGTCGGCGAGTCGCTGTCGCCGACCTCGTCCAGGCGCTGCGCTGACCGTGGCCGGCCCCGCGGACCTGTCCCACTTCGTCGCCGCGCAGGACGCAGGCGACACGTATGCCGCGGCTCTCGCCGAACTGCGCTCCGGGCGCAAGCGCAGCCACTGGATGTGGTTCGTCTTCCCGCAGGTCGCCGGGCTGGGCCGCTCGGACATGGCGCAGCGGTACGCGCTGAGCGGTGTGCAGGGGGCGCGCGACTACCTCGCCCACCCGGTGCTCGGCCCGCGGCTCCTGGAGTGCGCGCAGGCGCTGGCCGACCTCGGCGCGGGCGATGCCGAGGCCGTCATGGGTGGCATCGACGCGGTCAAGCTGCGTTCGTCGATGACGTTGTTCGCCCACGCGGCCGAGCACGACGACGACCGGGCCGTGTTCCGCTCCGTGCTCGACCAGTACTTCGGTGGCCAGGAGGACCCGGCGACGATCGTCCGGTTGTGACGCCGAACGACCGTCAGCCACGGCGACTTCACTCGGGGACTGTGAGGTTCGCTCGGTCTACTAACGCGAGCGAAGCCAGCTTTCCCGCATGACGCGTAAAAGCTGAGGTCAGGGCTTGGGGCGCAGGGTGAGGCTGATGCTGTTGATGCAGAACCGCTGGTCGGTCGGGGTGTCGTAGCCCTCGCCCTCGAAGACGTGCCCGAGGTGGCTGCCACAGTTGGCGCAGCGGACCTCGACCCGCTTCATGCCGAGGCTGTTGTCCTCGATGTACTCGACGGTGTCGCCGGCGAGCGGGGTGTAGAAGGACGGCCAGCCGCAGTGGCTGTCGAACTTGGTGTCCGAGGTGAACAGCTCGGCGCCGCAGGCGCGACAGGCGTAGACGCCCTCGGTCTTGGTGTCGGTGTACTCGCCGACGAACGGCCGCTCGGTGCCGGCCTGACGCAGCACCTGGTACTCCGCCGGCGACAGCTCCTCGCGCCACTGGTCGTCGGTCTTGGTCACGGCGTACTCGCGGTCGGTGCTCTTCATGCTCACGGTTCGTTGCCTTCCTGGACTCAGATGGCCCGGTTCGGTGGGTGGGCACTTCTTGGTGGCACTGGCTGCAACGCTACGCGCGCCGGAAATGGTCCCGTGACGCCGGACACGTCCGACTAGGCTCGCGATCATGGCAGCGAAGGCGACCGAGATCGAGGTTCCCGGCGGCCCCGACGGCTCCCGGCAGGTGCGGATCTCGAGCCCGGACCGGCTGATCTGGCCCGACGACGAGGCCACGCCGGGCGGTGTCACCAAGCTCCAGCTCGCGCAGTATGCCGTGGACGTCACCGACGGTCTCATGCGCGCCCTCGTGCACCGCCCGGTCACGCTCCAGCGGTTCCCCGAGGGCATCACGGGTGAGGAGTTCTGGACCAAGAACCCGCCCAAGGGCATGCCTTCGTTCGTCGAGCCGGTGATGTGCACCTACCCCAGCGGGCGCAAGCACCTCCAGGTCGTCGTCGACGAACCGGCCACCGCCGTCTGGGCGGTGCAGATGAACACCGTCACCTTTCACCCCTGGCCCGTGCGGACCGACAACGTCGACAACCCGGACGAGCTGCGGATCGACCTCGACCCCCAACCGGGGCGCGACTTCAAGGACGCGGTCGAGGCGGCATACGCCCTGCGCGAGGTGCTCGCCGAGATCGGGCTCACGGGGTGGGCCAAGACGTCCGGCAACCGGGGCGTCCACGTCTTCGTGCGGGTGGCGCCGACGCACGAGTTCCTCGACGTGCGCCACGGCGTCATCGGCATCGCGCGCGAGCTCGAGCGTCGCCTGCCCGACCTCGTCACCACGAGCTGGTGGAAGGAGGAGCGGGGCGAGCGCGTCTTCGTCGACTTCAACCAGGCGTGTCGTGACCGCACCATCGCGTCTGCCTACAGCCCGCGCCCCCTGCCGGGTGCGCCGGTGAGTATGCCGGTGAGCTGGGAGGCGTTGCGCGACGTCACCCCTGCGGACTTCACCGTCCGGACGGTGCCGGGGATCCTCGCATCCGACGGCGACGCGTGGGCGGGGATGGACGAGGCCGTCGGTGACGTGTCGACGGCGATTGTCTTGTGGGACAAGGACGTCCACGAGCGCGGGCTGGGTGAGCTGAACTTCCCGCCGGACTACCCGAAGATGCCGGGAGAACCGCCGCGGGTGCAGCCGAGCAAGCGCCGCAAGGACAAGACCGACGATGAGTACATGACGCCGAAGGCCGACCGCGACGCCGACCTGCGCAAGCTGTGGGGCCCGGTCGTGCCGCCGGTGCCACCGATGCTGGCCAAGCCGGTCAAGGCGATCCCGCGCGACGGCGAGCACCTCTTCGAGCCGAAGTGGGACGGTTTCCGGTCGATCATCTTCCGCTCGGGTGACGAGGTCGAGATCGGCAGCCGCAACGAGAAGCCGATGACGCGCTACTTCCCGGAGGTGGTCGAGGCGGTCAAGGCCAACTTCCCCGACCAGGCCGTCATCGACGGCGAGATCGTCCTCATCAGTCCCGAGACGGGGGACCGGCTCGACTTCGACGCGCTCCAGCAGCGCATCCACCCCGCGGCCAGCCGGGTCAAGAAGCTGGCGGTCGAGACACCGGCCAGCTTCGTGGCCTTCGACCTCCTGTCCCTCGGCGGCGACGACCTCATGGGGCTGCCGTTCGAGCAGCGGCGCGAGGCACTGGAGACCGCGTTGGCCGACGCGCAGGCACCGGTGTTCCTCACCCGCGCCACCCGCGACCCCGACGTGGCGCAGGAGTGGTTCGAGCAGTTCGAGGGGGCCGGGCTCGACGGCGTCATCGCCAAGCCCCTCGACATCGCCTACGTCCCCGACAAGCGACTCATGCTCAAGATCAAGCACGAGCGCACGGCCGACTGCGTGGTCGCGGGTTACCGCACCCACAAGAGCGGCCCCGACGCGATCGGGTCGCTGCTGCTCGGCCTCTACACCGACGACGGCACGCTCCAGAGCGTCGGCGTCATCGGGGCCTTCCCGATGGCCCGCCGCAAGGAGCTCTTCGAGGAGCTCCAGCCGCTCGTCACCGACTTCAGCGACCACCCGTGGGCGTGGGCCGAGCCGGAGATGGGCAGCCGCACCCCGACCAGCGGTGCCGGCAGCCGCTGGAACGCGGGCAAGGACCTGTCGTTCACGCCGCTGCGGCCCGAGCGGGTGGTCGAGGTCCGCTACGACCACATGGAGGGCATCCGGTTCCGCCACACCGCGCAGTTCGCGCGCTGGCGCCCCGACCGTGACCCGCGGTCGTGCACCTACGAGCAGCTCGAGGAACCGGTCAGCTTCGACCTCGCCGAGGTGCTCGGCGACGGGGAGCAGTGATGGGCACGCCCCAGCGGGTAGCGGCGCGCAAGGCGGCCGCAGCCGGCGCCATCGCCGGTGGTGCCCTGGCCGCGACGGCGGCGGCCAGCAGCCTCGGCGCCGCGGCATACTTCGCCCGTCGGGTCCTCACCCCTGACCGGCGACGTCCGGACGACACCTCGATCCTCACCGTCGAGCGGGACACCGTCACCCTCGACGTCACGCCCGAGACCGTCGTGCCGGGGCGCTACGGCCTCTGGCTCGACCGCGAGCACGGTCACGTGCGCCTCGGTGACATCGTCGACCTCGATGAGTCGAAGGGCCGCGTGCGGCGGGAGGTGCTCGGGCTCGACTTCGGCCACCTGGCACCGGGATTCGGCCGCTGGAACCCCTATTACTATGCCTCTCCGCCGGACCGTTCGCTGGGCCTGCCGACGCAGTACGTCGACGTCGACACCGAGCTGGGGACGATGCCGGCCTGGGTCGTTCCGGCGGCGGTGCCGAGCGACCGCTGGGCCGTGCTGGTGCACGGACGCGGTGCCCGGCGGCACGAGACGCTGCGGGCGATCCGGCCGCTGCACGAGCTCGGCATCACGGTGCTGGTTCCCAGCTACCGCAACGACCTCGGCGCCCGCAGCGGACCCGACGGGCGCTACAACCTCGGCCTGTCGGAGTGGCGCGACGTCGAGGACGCGATGCGGTATGCCGTGTCGGCAGGAGCGCGCGACCTCACCCTCGTGGGGTGGTCGATGGGTGGTGCGATCGTGCTCCAGACCCTGGCCCGCTCGCACCTCGCCGACCGGGTCACCGAGGTGGTGCTCGACGCGCCGGTGATCGACTGGGCCGACGTCCTCACCCACCACGCGGCGCTCAACGGGGTGCCGGCGCCCATCGGTGGGCTCAGCCGGGCGCTCATGGGGCGCCGGTCGGCACGGCGTCTGGTCGGCGTGCACGAGGCCGTCGACGTGGCCCAGACCGACTGGGTGGCGCGGGCGGGGGAGCTGCGCCACCGGACGCTGCTCATCCACTCGCTCGACGACGAGTTCGTGCCCGTCGGACCCTCGCTGGCCCTGGCCGCGGCCCGACCGGACCTCGTGGAGATGCCCCGCTGGGACACCGCGCGGCACTGCAAGGAGTGGAACGTCGACGCGGTGCGGTGGGACCGCGAGGTGAGCGAGTTCCTGGCGCGATGATCGTCGCGGCCGGGCTTGATCAGCGCCGCACGAACCAGCGGCCCATGACCGTGCCGTCCTCCTCGACGAGGACGGTCGGGTCCAGGTCGAGGGTGAGGTCACCGGCCCGCACGATCCGCTGGTGGGTGCCGCCGACGATCCGTGGCGCCCACGAGAGGTCAACCTCGTCGACGATGCCGGCCTCGAGCATGCAGCCGAAGAGTGTGGGTCCGCCTTCGGACAGGATGTCGCGAAAACCTCTGTCCTCCAGCTGCTTTCGCATGATGGCGAGGTCCACTGCCTCATCGCCCGCGATGACCACGTGCTCGTCACCGAGCACGTCGCGCGCCCGGCCGAGGGCGGCGGTGTCGGCCTGGGCTCGCGTCACGAGCAGGGCCGACCCCGGTGGCGACGTCATCGCGGCGATGGTCGGCGGCAGCTCACCCGCGTGGCTCACCACGACGAACGGCGGCGCCTGCGGGTCCTCGTCCCGCAGCACCGGGTACTGCTCGGCGCGCACCGTGCCGGCCCCGACCACCACGACGTCGGCGAGGTCGCGCAGCATGCGGAACACGCGCCCGTCGGCCTCGGTGTTGATGCTGCCGGAGCGCCCGTCGTCGCCGGTGACCGCACCGTCCAACGTCGCCACGAAGTTGACCCGCAGCCACGCGCGGTCCGGCGGCGCGGCATACGCCTCTCTCAGCTGCGCGTCGTCGAGCTCGCTGCCGAGGGCGGGGGAACCGTCTGGCCCCAGGAGGATGCGCATGGCGGCAGTGTGCCGCACTCGGGCCGTCATTACGCTGCACAGCGTGCCCGGCTCCATCACCGAACGCTCGCCCCGACTCGACCGCGACCGCCTCGTCCGCGAGCTGGTGCCGCCGCCGCGCTTCGACGCCGAGCGGTTCGGCACCTACCGGCCGGGCCCCGAGCACCCGAGCCAGGCCGCCGCCGTGGCACGCCTCGAGGAGTATGCCGATGGGCTGGGTCCGCGCCCGGGGCGCCGATGGGGGTTTGGCCGCGCGAAGGCGACCGAGGCGAAGGGGATCTACCTCGACGGCGGGTTCGGCGTGGGCAAGACGCACCTGCTGGCGTCGCTGTGGCACGCGGCGGAGGGGACGAAGGCGTTCGGAACGTTCGTCGAGTACACGAATCTCGTGGGGGCACTGGGGTTCCAGCCCACCGTCGACGCGCTGAGCACGCACCAGCTGGTGTGCATCGACGAGTTCGAGCTGGACGACCCCGGTGACACGGTGCTGATGGCCACCCTGCTGGGCCGGCTGACGGAGGCAGGTGTGTCCCTGGCTGCGACGTCGAACACGCTGCCGGACGCCTTGGGGGAAGGACGGTTCGCGGCCGAGGACTTCCTGCGCGAGATCCAGGCGTTGTCGTCGCGGTTCGAGGTGCTGACGATCGACGGGCCCGACTACCGCCACACCGACGCGCTGGGCAGTCCGGCACCCCTTTCGGAGGAGGAGGTCGTGGCCGCCACGGCAGCCGACTCGGCGCTGCTCGACCACTTCGTCGACGTGACCCGACACCTGTCCACCGTGCATCCGAGCCGCTACCGGGCGATGCTCGACGGCGTCACCGCAGTGGGGTGGACCCACGTGCGACCGGTGACCGACCAGGCCGTCGCGCTGCGGCTCGTGGTGCTCGTCGACCGGCTCTACGACGCCAAGATCCCGGTCTTCGCGAGCGGGACACCGCTGCACGAGATCTTCTCACCGGAGATGCTGGCCGGGGGGTACCGCAAGAAGTACTACCGGGCCATCTCGCGGCTCACGTCGCTCGCGGCACACGGCAACCGGTGATTGGATGCCCTCATGGCCAAGAAGGGCAAGGGCAAGGACAAGCTGAAGAAGCCTGACAAGCTGAAGAAGTCCAAGGACGACAAGGCGGGCAAGGCGTCGAAGAAGTCGAAGGCCGTCAAGGCGTCCGCACCCGCGTCGTTCATCGACGCGCTCCGGGTCGACGACGGCTTCGTGCTGGCGGACCTGGACCCGCGCTCCACACCGGGGTTCGACGGCGACAAGGCCGACGGTGAGGCCGCGCTGGCGGCCCGGGCCGGTGAGATCGGCGACCTCCAGGAGCGGCTGTACGCCGAGTCCAAGGGCGGCGGCAACCGCTCGTTGCTGTTGGTGGTGCAGGGAATGGACACCTCCGGCAAGGGCGGCATCATGCGCCACGTCGTGGGGCAGATGGACCCGCAGGGCGTGAAGTACACGGCGTTCAAGGCGCCGAGTGCCGAGGAGAAGCGGCACCCCTTCCTGTGGCGCATCCGCAACGCCCTGCCGAACCCCGGCCAGATCGGCGTCTTCGACCGGTCGCAGTACGAGGACGTCCTCATCGTGCGCGTCCACGACCTGGTCCCGCGCGCGACGTGGTCACGCCGGTACGGCCAGATCAACAACTTCGAGGCCAAGGCGGTCGAGGACGGCACCACGATCATCAAGGTCATGCTGCACATCTCCTCCGACGAGCAGAAGGCCCGGCTCGGGGAGCGGCTCGACCGGCCTGACAAGTACTGGAAGTTCAACCCCGGCGACATCGACGAGCGCGAGCGCTGGCCGGACTACCAGGAGGCCTACCAGGCCGTGCTCGACCGGACGTCGACCGACGAGGCCCCGTGGTTCGTCGTCCCGGCCGACCGCAAGTGGTACGCCCGGCTGGCGGTGCAGAACCTCGTGCTCGAGCACCTCGAACGGATGGACCCGCAGTGGCCGCCGGCCGACTTCGACGTGGCCGAGCAGCAGCAGCGTCTCGCCGAGACCTGAGCTCCACGCCGGCGCGATCACCGCCCGCGTCTCGGCCCCCTGTGGATAACCCACCGGGCCCGACCGGCTCTCTCGCCAGACTCGAGGCATGACCTCGACGTTCTTGCCGCGCCGTTCAGTGCGCGCAATCCCGCTGGCGCTGGTTGGTGTTCTCGTCTTGACGGCGTGTTCGGGCCAGCCGGACGTCACGCGCACGTCCACGTCCACGCCCAAGCCCACGACCGCGGCATACCCGCAGCCCACCGTGCGGCTCGACCGGGATCAGGCGCGTGTGGTTGCGTGGCTCGGGCTGAGGATGGCCGACGGTGACCTGAACCCGAAACAGCAGTCCGGATTCGACAGCGTCTCCTTGTGCAGTTCCGATGGCGGCTTCTCCCCGAGTGACGCACGATCGTGGCTGGTGCAGTCGGAGGCGTTGCAGTACAGCACCCCGGACGCACCGGTCCAGGGCGAGGTCAAAGGGGTGGCCCGCTCGGTTTCGGCGGTCATGCTCCTCGACCCGTCGCCGTCGGCGGCGAAGTTCATGGACGAGCGCATCCAGGCGTGGCAGAAGTGCAAGGACCAGGGCGACCTGAAGCGGACGGCCATCAAGGTGTCTGCGCCCGGCTCGTCCGCAACCATGGGGCAGCTGGAGCAGGCGGACGGTGACGCCATCACGAGGTACCAGGCCATCACTGCAGCGCGGGTCCAGAACGTCGTGGTGCTCTGCAGCGCGTTGGGGCCGTCGTCCAAGGCGGTGCAGACGTCCGCAACCGGTTGCGTCGCGGACGCCGCCCGCGCTGTGCCGGTGGTGGCTGATCCGGCGGGGTCACGAGGTCTGCTCGCAGCCAAGGCGTTGTTGGCCCGAGTCACTGGCAAGGGGTGGACCACGCGGCCCGCTCACGCCCCCTCTTCGGCCTGTCCCCGCTCTGACCGCCCGACGTTCGCCCCAGCCAGGGCTGCTGCCCTGTGGGTCGAACGCAGCGTGAAGCAGAAGGGCGTGACGGGCGCGCCCGAGCCAGTCGGAGTCGTCGACCTTGAACTCGCTCCTGATGCCGCGGCTGCCAAGGCCCGTGCGACGGGGATCCGCAAGGTCATGGCGGCGTGCAGCGGCAGGTTCACGAAGAAGTACCCCACGATGTCTGTGCCCGGCGAGGTGCTGCCGGTGAAGACTGCCGACCTGGGCGACGGTGGGTTCATCCTCGTCTGGCGGCTGAACTGGCCTGGGCAGAAGCCTGAGTACCTCGCCGAGGCAGTCTTCAGCTCGGGTGCGGCTGTCGTGCAGGCAAGTGGGTTCGGTGGCAAGTCAGCCACCGACGTCCAACGCGATGTCGCCGAACTGGCCCGAGCCGTTTCGAGGCACGCTGCACAGACTGGCTGAAGGTCAGCGGACCCACGCGCGGTCGATGATCGTGCGGGCGCTGGTCGCGGTGAGGCCGGCGTCGAGGGTGCCGAACGTCGCGCCGTGGTCGCCGCCGAGCCGTGAGGCGATGAACGCCTCGGCGACGGCGTCGGGCGCGTGCCGCACGAGCAGGGAAGCCTGGAGGGTCGTCGCGAGGTGCTCGACGATGCGTCGGGCACCGGCTACCCCCTCCGGTTGCGTGGCGAGAGCGACGAGCTCGTCGACCTGGTCGATCGCACGGTCGAGGACCGCGCTGTGGCCGACGCCGAGCTGGACCTCCTTGCGGAACGCCTCGACCGCCAGCGGTTCGCGTCCGATGGCCCGCAGCACGTCGAGGGCGTTGACGTTGCCCGAGCCTTCCCAGATCGAGTTGAGGGGCGCCTCGCGGTAGAGCCTCGCCAAGCCGTTCTCCTCGACGTATCCGTTGCCGCCCAAGCACTCCAGCGCCTCCGCGACCATCGGCGCGGTGCGCTTGCACACCCAGTACTTGCCCACGCCGACCCCGAGCCGCGACAGCGCCGTGTCACCCTCGTCGACCGCGTGGGCCAGCCGCAGGCCGAGCGTCGTGGCCGCCTCGACCTCGAGGGCCAGGTCGGCGAGCACGTTCTGCATGAGCGGCTGGTCGACGAGCAGCGCACCGAAGGCGGAGCGGTGCCGCGCGTGGTGGATGGCGCGCACGAGTGCCGCCCGCATCGTGGCTGCGGAGCCGAGGATGCAGTCGAGCCGGGTGGACGCCACCATGTCGAGGATCGTGCGTATGCCGCGTCCCTCGTCGCCGACGAGCGCGCCCCACGTGCCGTCGAGCTCGACCTCGGAGCTGGCGTTGGACCGGTTGCCGAGCTTGTCCTTCAACCGTTGCAGCGCAAAGAGATTGCGCGACCCGTCGTCGAGGATGCGAGGCACGAGGAAGCAGCCGACCCCTGCGTCGGTCTGCGCGAGGACGAGGAACGCGTCGCTCATCGGCGCCGAGCAGAACCACTTGTGGCCCGTGAGGCGGTAGGTCGCGCCGCCCTCGATCGGGCCATCCGGAATGGCCACGGCGCGCGTCGTGTTGGCGCGCACGTCCGACCCGCCCTGCTTCTCGGTCATGCCCATCCCGGCGATGACGCCGCCCTTGGACGAGAGCGGGCGCAGGCCGAAGTCGTAGGTGCGAGAGGCGAGTCCGGGGACCCAGCGATCAGCCAAGGCGGGCGTCGACGCCAGCGCCGGCGCCGCGGCATACGACATCGAGATGGGGCACCCGTGCCCCTGTTCGTTCTCCGACCACGCCATGAACCCGGCCGCGCGGCGCACGTGGTCGCCGCTGCCCGGGGCGGCGAGCCAGGGCGTGGCGGTGAGTCCGGCGCCGACGCCGACCCGCATGAGCTCGTGCCAGGCGGGGTGGAACTCGACTTCGTCGATGCGTTCGCCGCGAGGGGAGTGGGTGCGCAGCCGCGGCCCGAACTCGTTGGCCTGCACGGCCCATTCGCGCGCCTCGTCGCTCCCTGCCCGCTCACCCAGGGCGACGACCTCGTCGTATGCCGCGTCGCCCGCCCAACGTCGAAGTCCTTCCGCGAGAGCGGGGTTGGCGGTGACGGTGTTGGTCTCGGGCAGGGGTGGGACCTGGTTGGTGACGGCGTGGGTGGGCACGATCGCACTGTAGGCCGGGATACCGTGAACGCGTGACATTCCGGGCCCGGGTGCGACGCGAGCTGCTGCGCGTCCCTGGTGCGCTGCCCTTCGCACGACTGGTGATCGAGACGATCCGGGTGTGCATGAAGTACCGCGTGACGGGGTTGGCGTCGGAGGCCGGCTTCTTCATGCTGCTGTCCCTGCCACCGTTGGTGCTGGGACTCTTCGGCGGCGTCGGTTACGTCGGCAGCTGGCTCGGGCGGAACATCCAGACCAGCTTGCTGGACGGCATCCAGCGATTCGCGGAGCAGTTTCTCGTCGGGTCCATCGTGGACACCACCATCGTCCCCACGGCTCGCGACGTGCTCCAGAACGGACGGTTCGACCTCATCTCGATCGGGTTCGTGCTGTCCATCTGGTCGGGGTCACGTGCACTCAACGTGTTCGTCGACACGATCTCGATCATGTACGGCCAGTCCGGCGTGCGGGGGATCGTGCAGACTCGGGCGCTCTCCCTCAGCCTCTACTTCCTGTCGCTGGTCGTGGGCGTGCTCATCGTGCCGCTCGTCGTGATCGGCCCGACGTGGCTGTCGGGGCTGTTGCCGCAGGATCTGCGCTTCCTCGCGCTGCTCTACTGGCCGGTCGTTGTGCTGCTCACGGTGGCGAGCGTGACGACGCTGTTCCACATCTCCACCCCGCGGCAGACGCCGTGGCGTCGTGACATCCCCGGCGCGGCCCTGACGCTGGCGATCTGGGTGCTGGCGTCGTTCGTCCTGCGCGGCACCATCTCGGCGTCGCTGGGCGACCAGTCGACGTCGATCTACGGGCCGCTGTCCACGCCGATCGTGCTGCTGATCTGGCTCTACGCCCTGGCCATCGCCATCCTCATCGGTGCCGCGCTCAACGCCGCGATCCGCAAGCTCTACCCGGTCGAGGAGCGGCCGACGCTGCGCGTGCAGACGATGGAGTGGGTCAAGGGCAAGGTCGCCGAGGCGCGGGACAACGGCACGGCGGACGAGAACGACGCACGGGACCGCGACGACGAGGCGGCCGTCGCAGCACGACTGGACGACGCCGAGCACCTGCTCAGCACCTCGATGGAGGGCCTGCGACTTGAGGCGCACCGGCCGCTCACCCCGCTCCGGGAGGAGGGGGAGGACCCGTCGGAGGGCGAACGAATGACACGCGTGAGAGCCGATTTGGAGACGAGTCGCCGGATCGGATAATGTCTGTCCGCACGCGCAGGCGGGTGAAAGCCCACCTCAGACACCAATAGCGCGTGTAATGCGGATGTAGCTCAGTTGGTAGAGCGCAACCTTGCCAAGGTTGAGGTCGCCGGTTCGAGCCCGGTCATCCGCTCGGAGGGTTTGACCGCCTTCACGGTGGAGTGGCCGAGAGGCGAGGCAGCGGCCTGCAAAGCCGCGTACACGGGTTCAAATCCCGTCTCCACCTCGACCGGCTCTGCCAGCATGTGGAGTCGCAACCCGACTAGGGCGATTGGCGCAGTGGTAGCGCGCTTCCTTGACACGGAAGAGGTCACTGGTTCAAACCCAGTATCGCCCACCAGCACGAAAAGGCCCCTGACCAGCGGAAACGCCAGTCAGGGGCCTTCGTCTTTCCCGGCGCGTGTCGGATACGTGTCGGACGGTGGCCCGGAAGGAGACCACCATGGCATTCCGAGCAATCGCGACGGGGGCACTGACCCTCGTCGCGGCGGGAGCACTTGGAGGCGGGTTCGCGCTCGCGCTGAGCCACCACGACGAACCGCAGACGACCGAGCTGCGCCAGGTCGTCGCCACCACACCAGCCACCACCAGCGCCACGACGACAGTCACGCCGCAGCCGTCGAGCACCACCACGGCGACACCTCAGCGGCCGCGCACCACGACGGCTCGAAAGGTCGCGCCGGCACCAGCCGACACGTCGTCACCGGCCACCAGCGACACGTCGCCTCAGCCGGCCAGCACGACGGCTCAGCCCGTCAGCACCACCCGACCGCCGCAGCCGCCGCCCGTCATCCCCGGCAACGCGCCGAACATCTGCGGCACCACCGCCTGCACCCCAACCAAGTAAGCCAACCGGAAAGGAACGCACCATGAGCACGACCAGCACCCTCAGCGAGGACATGACGTTCGTCGACAGCACCGACACCACCAACCTCGGAGACGCGCCCCACGGTGCCGTCCTGATCCGCCTGAGCGACGCCGACCACATCGAGATCGAGCGGCCGAACGACACCAGCGCTGTGATGGTCCTTACCCGCGCGATCGAGACGCTAGAGGCGGTCCGGCACGAGCTGCGCTGTGGGTTCTCCTGCCGCGACCTCCACGACAACTGACCGCACCAACCACCTGAGCCCCCGCGCCGGCACGACGGTCGGGGGCTCAGTGCCGCCCCCGGGAAGAGGAAAAAAAATGGATGGGGGGCGATCGCTATGCCAGAGATGCGACGCCGGAGCCTTGAAGGGGGTCCCTCCCCCGGGGGCTTGTCACCATGTGCGCCAGGTCTCGTACCGTCGCGGTTCGGTCGTCGGGCGGGGCTGTTCCCTCACGGTGCTGCGCTTGCCCTTGCTGCGGTTGCACCCGTAGCAGGCGAGCACGAGGTTGGACTCGTCGAACTCCAGTTGCGGGTGGGTGGCGACGGGCAGAACGTGGTCGATCTCGATCGCGTCCACCTCGCCGCGTGCGGCGGTCTGGCGTAGTGCGCGACCGCACCAGTGGCAGGTGTGGTCGCGCGCCCGGAGGAGGCGGGTGCGCAGGCGCTTCCACTGCGCGGTGCCGGTCCTGCTGGTCGACATCGGGGGCTGTCCTTCCTGAGAAAAAAAGGGGTGGCTCCCTCTCGTGTCGCTATGCCAGAGATGCGACGCCGAGGGGGTGGTGGGGGTGGGGTGGCCCCGGGTCGGTCAGGGGATGGACGCGCCGTGCGCGAATCCCCGTGCGACCAGGCAGGGCTGGCACGGTCGGACCGTTGGGCTGAACACGCCTGCGAGTGAGAGATCTCGCCAGGTGGTGCCGGGGATGGTGCCGACCTGTGTTGCCTCGCTCGTGGGTGCCGTGGTGCCGCACCAGCACTGGACGGTTGCCTCGTCCGACTGGTGCGGCATCCCGACGTGCACCCGGGTCGCCACCTTGAGTAGCGGCTCGGCGTCCACGGGTCAGGCGAGGGTGACGGCGACCTTGACCACGCGGGCCGGGTCGACGAGCTTCTGCCCGAACCGGAACGTGGCTCGCACGCCGAGGCTGTCGCTGGCGAAGAACGCGTGCTCGGACAGGGCGAGCTTGACCTCGCCGTAGGCGGACAGGACCGCGGTCTTGTCGATGACGAGCAGGTCGCCGGACGGCATCGCGTTGGACACCTTGACCGGGATGCCGAGGAGCTGCCGGGTGGCGGCGTCGGTGCCGGCGCCGAGGAGCGAGGCGTTGGAGCCGGTCTGCGTCTTCAGCTTGGACAGTGCGGCCCACGCGTCGGGTGCGGCGATGATGTTCGTCGCTGCACCGTTGGCGCCCTCGATCGTGGCGACCGCGTCGGCCAGCTCGTCGAGGTCGGCGGCGATGGCGCCGCCATCGGTGGGGGCCAGGTTCAGCAGGCCGGCAGGTGGGGTCACGGCGGGTGCCACTGGTGCGGGCTGCGCGAGGAACGCGCCGTTGGCCTTGCGCAGCAGTGCCCGCTGCACGCTGCTGGACAGAATGTCGGCTGCGTCCCCGGTCTCCCACTGCTCGCGGCTGACGCGGGCGAGGACGGCGACCTTGCCGGTGTTGACCACGACCTCTGACATGTCCGGGTCGGCCTCGGTGATCGCGGCTCCTTCGGGCACGAACGCGGCGTCGTCGTCGAAGTCGACGAACGGGACGCGGACGGCGGGCTCGTCGCCGTCGACGAAACCGGCCTTGGTCGAGCTGGTGATGATGAGTGCCTCGGGCAGGATCTCGGCGGCGGGGAATCCCTTGACGTCGAGGTGCATTCCCTCGGGGGTGGTGCTGGTCTTCACGGCGGTCATGTTGTGACGCCTTTCCGGCGGCCACAGATAAGGCCACCACGAGAACGGTTGGTGTGTTCTGCGCGGTGGCCCCTGGCCTTACCGTGCTGCCCCGCTGGGGCTGGCGGTGGAGCGAGTGCGGCGCTGCCGTGGCTCTCGCTCCACCGCCAGTCTAGGGCATTCGGGTGTCAGACCGGCTCAGGTTTGAACGCGTCGGCCCATCCAGTCGTGGGCTGCGTCGTCGGGATAGACCCTTCGCCGGGCACGGTGAGCGGGTGCGGCTTGAGCTTCACGCCGAGCGAGGACGCCGCTGCCTCACACGCGGCGACGACCTTGGCGTGGTCCACCCGGCCGGCGTCGTCGAGCAGGTCCGCCACGGCAGAGCCGTTGGCCCACAACGCGTCGGGCTTCTCCAGCCGGCCTCCGGACCGGTCGGTGGCGATGCGCTCGACGGTGGCGCGCTGCTCGGCCTCCAGACGTTCGCGGAGCTGGTCGCGCTCGGCCTCGACGTCACGCAGTTGACGCCGGTACTTGGCTGCCTCGCGCCCCTGGGCTTTGACGTCGCCCTGCTCACCCTCTTCCGTGGCTTGCCCGGACGTCGTCTCCTGCGCGGGCTGTGTCTGCTGCTCGCCCGGTTGCGGCTCGGCTGGTGCGCCCTCCTCGGGCTCCTGCGGCTTGTCGTTCTCGACCTTGCTGGTCATTGCTTCCCTTCTTCCTTCGGGGTGGTGCCGGCTCGTCGAGCTCGGCCAGAACTTCGGGGTGGATCACCGCGGCGACGGCCTCGACGTGGGCGCACGCGCTGTCGGGGCACGTGCACTCCCACCCGACGCGGGAGTTCGCGTAGACGCGCCATCCGTCAACCTCGGCCTGCACGTGCGCCGGGTCCCACACCCACCCGGGACGCTCGGGCCGGAATCGGCGGTGCCAGCCGGACAGGCGACGGATGCGGACCGTGCCAGGCGGGGTCGGGTCCGGGGAGTTCCCGCGGCGCCGTTCGCGCTCGGCCTCGAGCTGTTCAGGCGTCGGCTGCGCGCCGCGCTGCTCGAGCCACCGCCTCAGCTTCTCCTCCCGCACGGCCTGCTTTGCCGGCGATCGCGGTCCCGTGAACAGCACGTGGTCGGGCACCTGGGCCAGCAGCGACGTCAAGGTGTTGCTCACCGCGACGCCTCCTGCTCCCATACCCTCTGGAGGTCTTCGACGGTGTGCCCGGCTTCCTTGCAGGCGTCGCACATAAGGCTCACCCCAGCGATGCTGGTGCAATCGGGCCAAGCGCACTCGCGGGCCGCGAGCGTCGACGTTGCCGACTCCGTCTTGGGTGACGTGTCGGCCGAGTGTGGCGGCTCCGCGATCTGTGGTGCCTGCGCCGGCGCAGCGGTGTCTTCGCAGAGCCATGGTGAGCCGTTTACGCGTGGGGCGTTGGTCGGCAGTACGGGTGGCGGTGTGGTGTTGGTCAGGTCTGACATGGTTGCCTCCTTCTAGCGGAACCACATGACTGAGCCGCTGACTTCGGCAGTGTTGGCCGGGTTGGCAGCCCACGAGGCGAAATTGGTTGCGGCGGCAATCTGTACGGGGATGGTCGAGCCGGCGTCGAGGTCGGATAGGACGACGGAGAACGGCGACACGTTGGTGCCGCTCCCTCCGCTGCCACTGACGGCCAGCGGGAGCGCGAAACCGTTGAAGCCGGAGATGTTCGCTTGCCCGTAGAGGTAGTCACCACCGGCCCCGTCGTAGCCACCGGTCGTGCGTGGGTTGATCGCGTAAACGCGGGTGGCGATGGAGATGGCGGCGCGGCTGAAGCCGGGAGGTACCACGAGGTTGGTGGTGCGAATGTTCGTCAGTGCCGTCGTGAGGGAGAAGCCCTGCAGGAAGTCGAAGATCGCACCGACACCTACAGGGTTCGTGAGCGCGTCGTTACCGATCGACCCCGGCCGCAGGATCAGCTCACCGAGAGCCGCGCGGGCGGCGTTGAGCGCCCACCCCTTCGTACCGGCATCGGCCGCGTCAATGTCGCCGTCGAAGTCGTCCGACTCGATGCCGTTGTTCGCGGTCGGGTGAAACCCTGTGCCGAAGAACGGGTTCCGCGACCGCAATGTGCGAACCTCAGACTCCAGCGCCTCGATGCGCCGCCGCAGCGACGGGAACGGGTCCGGTTGCGTGGCCACAGTCACACCCCCAACACGTCAGCGACGTCCCACTTCACCTGCTCGCGACCGCCGTCGTCCGGCACGGCCACCTCAGTTCTGGTCATGCGATTTCTCCTGTCTCCGCGCTCTTGGGCGCGGGTTTGGCTGTGCGGCAACGGGTTCGCGTTGCCGCTGGTTGGTGTCAATCCGTCGTTGACGGTGTTTCGACGTTGGGGGCGATCCGGCATCCGAGTGCCGGTCACGGTCTGTTCGAGCGGCAGCGGCGCGGCACGGCGCACACAGTCCGGTGTGCAGATGAAGTGCTCACACAACGGGCAGCGCCCACCCAGGTCACGGACGATCCGAGCCAGACCGGGCACCGGACGGCCACGCCGCGAGCGCCAATCCGTCGACGAGGACCTGCGCGACGGCTCCGGTTCTGGCGCGCTCGCCCACCACGCCGGGTCGATGTGCGCGCTCACGATGCCCTCCGTCGAGTCGTCGGCAGACGGCGCCAGGCGCCACCCCACACACCGCCATGCGCATCGAGCTCGACTGCTGCGGCGGCGCACAGCTCGATCAGCTCGCAGCAGCGGCAGTGGTATGCCGCGAACTCGGCATCCTCAGTGCGGTCTGACGTCCACTCGGGGCGCCCGGTGCACGGCACCGGACGGCCAGCCTCGGCCAGGTCGATCACGGCGGCGTCCAGCCGCTCGACGGCGCTCACGATGCGGCCCCCGGATGAGGGAACGTGGCGTCGTAGCTGCCGTCAGGTCGTGGCGTCAGGAAACCGGATTCCACGAGCTGGCGCGTCGAGTCGAGCAGTTCGGGAACGGTGAGGCCGCAGCGGGAGGCAGCCTCGTCGACGGTCATGCGCGTCACGTCGCCTGGGCCGAAGTGGATTGTGACGACTCGCGTGAAGGCCGGCCGCGTCATGACTGCCGCCTCTGCTTCGCGATCTTGTTGCGGATTGCTTTCGGGTGCTGCCGGTCCTCCCACATGCCGGCGGCGGTCGAATATTCGTCACCGCACAGCCCGCCGAGTTCTTCCTCCAAGTAGGCCTCGAACGCGTCGTAGTCGTCTTCGAGCTGCGCCCAATCGCGCGGGGTCGACGTCAGTCGGCCCACTGCCTGTGAAGGCCCGCTCGTCAGAGCGGAATCTGCAGGGGTTCCCGTCTTCTGCAGGGGTTCCGTAGGGGTTGGGTCGCCACTGTGACGGTCTTTCTTGACACGGTGACGCTCATTCCCCGGAATGTCCGACACTGTGACGGCCATTCCCGACGCATGAGGACTCACTGAGCGCTCACGGACGGGGCAGACGAGACGGAGGTTGTACTCGGCGGCGCGCCCTCCGTCTCGTCCCGACCTGGCCGGCCGGGTGAGCTGCATCCACCCGAGGCGGACAAGCGTGGCCGTCGACCGCTCCCACGTCCGGGTGCTCAGGTCAGTGAGGAACGCGCCACGCTTCGTGGTGACCCACACGTTCCTGCCGTGGGGCTTGGCGTGAGAGGCGAAGCACAGCGCGACCAGCCTCTCCGACGAGGTGAGCCCGCTCGTCCAGATGAGGTCGCGCCAGTCGTTGCGGATGTCGTTCGATGACGTGCGGACCTCGACTGCAGCGGTCGTCACGCGGCACCGCCGGCGGCCGGGATCGGCACGAGCAGGTCGTCGAGCTGGTCGAGGTCGACGCGGATAAGGCGCGGCCCCATGCGGAAACCCGTGAGGGAGCCGTCTGCGATCCGTCGACGGATCGTGCGTGGGTGGACCCCGGCATAACGTGCCGCGTCAGCAATGGCGACGAGGCGTCGACCGGCTGGAGCGTTGGGTGACTTCGGCCGAGACAAGAAAAGCACCTCCGGGAGCAGGACAAACCTGCACCTTCCAGGGTGCTCTTACGCGGCCAACAATGCCCTAAGTCCTCGCATGGTCAAACTCGACACGCCGTGTCCAGCCATGCCCTTGAGGATCACCCGGAGGCGATCCGACCGCACCGACACAGGTGAGTGTTCGCACGCCGGGCAGGTGAAGACATAGCCCCAACGGACGCTCTCGCCGCGCTCCTCCATCGCGAGCAGATCCTTGACCTTGCGCTCGCCCAACGGCTCGTTGTCGGCGCCGCGAACGAAGTCACGCGACCCATCAGGAAAGAGGAGCGGCACGGGATCCTCGCGGCCCTCGATCGTGACGAGGGGGAACGCGCGCACGAGGACGACCCTGCCCTCATGCGACGGGTCGTCGCATACGAGCTTGATGCGCGGCGAGGTCATTTCGACGCCTCGGCCATCTTCGAGAGCAGCGCCGCGATCTGCGCGTCCCGCTCCTGGGCGGCGTGCTGGTAGCGCAGCGCAGCCTGGGGCGTGGAGTGCCCCAGCCGCCCCATGAGCTCGGCCAGCGTCGCGCCCGTCTGAGCGGCCAACACAGCGCCGGTGTGGCGAAGGTCGTGCCACCGCAGGTCCGGCCGGCCAGCAGCCTTACGCGCCGGATAGAACACGCGGTAGAGCGTCGACGGGGCTATGTGCGACTCACCGTCTGCGGCAGGGAAGAGCAGCGCATCCCGGCCTCGCATCGGCATCGAGTCGAGGTGCGCTTTCAGCATAGGGATCAGGTGCGGAGGGATCGCGACATCGCGGGTTCCCGCTTCGGACTTGGGGGAGCCGATCACCTTCTGGCCGTCCGCTCGGACGACGCCACGGCGGACGCGGATGACCCCGGCCTTCAGGTCGAGGTCGCGCCTTCGCAGTTCGGTGACTTCACCGAACCGGAGTGCGCACCAGCTCGAGAGCATCACCATGGGGCGGTACTTGACGGGCATCGCGGCCGTCAAGGTCTCCAGCTCGGGCAGCGTGGCTGGCTTGATCTTCCGTGTCCGTCGCGCGGTGCCGGCGCCGCGGATGTGCGCTGGGTTGGCGGGGATCTTCTCGTCGGTCACAGCCGTCCCGAGGATGGTGCGCAGCAGCCCATAGGCGTGCGAGCGCAGGACCGGCTTGGACCGATCGAGGTCGGCATGCCACTCGCGCACCGACTCGCTCGTGATGCCCTTGAGAGGCACCTGGGCGAACGTCGGCAGGATGTGTCGATCGAGGAGCGACCGGTAGTGCGACGCCGTGCGCGGCTTCAACTCGCGCCGTGCCATCCACCGCTCGGCATACTCACCGAACGTCGTCGCCTTCGAGCGGGCGCGCGCCTTGGGGGAGGACCACAGTCCAGCGCTGATCAGCCGTCGCTCGTCGACCAGCCAAGCCTCGGCGTCGCCGGTCGTCTCGAACGTGGCGGGGCCGTTGTGCAACTGGCCGTCAGGGCCGGTGTAGCGGGCGCGGAGACGACCGCTCGGAAGCCTTGTGATCTGGCCGAATCCGCGCTTCGCCGCGGCCCTCTTGTGCGCCACTGGTCCTCACCCTGATTCGCATTCCGTGTCGGATACGTGTCGGATGAGAGTCTAAACGTGTCCGCTTGTGTCTGTCAGTGACACGCGCTAATGTGACGAATACCCGCAGGACAGAAGGCATTTCAGCAGGTCGGGCACAGATTCCGCCAAGCGGATGGAATCAGGTTCAAACCCAGTATCGCCCACCAGCACGAAACGGCCCCTGGCCAGCGGACACGCAGGTCAGGGGCCGTTTGCGTGGATGCAGGGGCAACCCACGGACCGTCACGCGGTTTGGGGAGCCGTTCCTCGGGTACGTCACCGGTGTGAGCGACAACGGTCACCCGTCCCGGCCTGCCCGGATGACGACGCGCGCCCTGTGGGTGGACCGTCCCCTGCATGCGCAGATCAGGGCCACCGACCTGCCCCGGCCAGGACCGGGCGAGGTGCTCGTGCGCAGCCTGCACTCGGGTGTCAGCCGGGGGACCGAGACGCTCGTCTTCCGGGGCGAGGTGCCGCCCAGCCAGTATGCCGCGATGCGGGCACCGCACCAGGAGGGCGACTTCCCGGGGCCGGTCAAGTACGGCTACCTCACGGTGGGCGTGGTCGAGGAGGGGCCGAAGGAGCTGCGGGGTCGCACCGTCTTCAGCCTCCACCCGCACCAGACGCGGTTCGTCGTGCCCGCCGACCAGGTCACGGTCGTCCCCGACGGCGTGCCACCACGCCGCGCGGTGCTCGCCGGGACCGTCGAGACGGCGCTCAACGCAGTGTGGGACGCGCCCGTCCTTGTCGGCGACCGACTCGCCGTCGTCGGGGCAGGCATGGTCGGTTGTTCGGTCGCCCGGCTCGCGGCCTCCGTCCCCGGCACCCAGGTGACCCTCGTCGACGTCGACGAGACTCGCAGCGACGTGGCCGCAGACCTCGGGGTCGGGTTCGTCGCGGCCTCGGCCGCGCGGGCCGTGCTCGCCGACCTCGACACCGTCGTGCACACCAGCGCCACGTCCGAGGGACTCCAGCTCGCGCTCGACCTCCTGCGACCGGAGGGGACCGCCCTCGAGCTGAGCTGGTACGGCATACGCGACGTCACCGTCTCGCTTGGCGGTGCCTTCCACTCCGGACGGCTCGCCATCCGCGCCAGCCAGGTCGGCTCCGTCGCACCGGCCCGGCGCGACAGCCGCACCACCGCGGACCGCCTGGTCCTTGCCTTGGAACTGTTGCGGGACAACGCATTCGACGCGCTCCTCACCGGCCGCTCCACCTTTGACGAGCTGCCGGACGTGCTGGCCCGCCTCAGCGACGGCACCCTGCCGGCCCTGTGCCACGTGATCGACCACCCCGAAGGAGACGCAGATGTTCAGCGTGACCGTGCGTGACCACATGATGGTGGCGCACAGCTTCCACGGAGAGGCGTTCGGGCCGGCCCAGCGCCTCCACGGGGCGACCTTTGTCGTCGACGCGACCTTCCACCGGTCCGACCTCGACGCCGACGGCGTCGTCGTCGACATCGGCCTGGCGAGCGAGGCCCTGCACGAGGTCGTGAGCGCCCTCACCTACCGCAACCTCGACGAGGAGCCGGAGTTCGCCGGAGTCAACACCACCACCGAGGTGCTGGCGCGGCACGTCGCGGACCGGCTGGCAAGTCTCGTCGAGGAGGGTCGGCTCGGGGCATCGGCACGCGAGGTCGAGACCTTGGGCGTGCGTCTCGCCGAGTCCCACATCGCCTGGGCGAGCTACGAGCGACGCCTGTGAACGAGCTGCACCTCGTGCTGCCCGGCTGGGTCGACGACCCGGACCGGCCCAGCGGGGGGAGCCGTTACGACCGGCTCCTCGCCACCGCCCTGGTCGGCCTCGGCTGGCATGTCCACGACCACGGCGTCCCCGGCCCATGGCCCACCCGCACCGGACCCGGCCTTGCCGCGCTCACGGCCACCCTGCACGAAATCCCTGACGGGGCAACGGTTATCGTCGATGGTGCAGTGGCCTCGGGTGCCGACGACGTCCTCCTGCCCCTCGCCTCACGGCTGACCATCACGCTCCTCGTCCACCTGCCCTTCGGCCTGGTGCCCGACGCAGACCAGGGAGTGGCCATGCGCGAGGGGCGGGTGCTACGGGCCGTGGACGGCGTCGTCACCACCAGCCGCTGGGCGGCCGACCAGGTCGTGTCCGGCTACGGCGTCGACCCGGCGCGCGTCTGGGTCGCGACACCGGGGGCGGACCGTGCCGCCCTCACGGCCGGCACCAGCGCCGGCACCAACCTCCTGTGTGTCGCAGCCGTCACCCCGCTCAAGGGCCACGACATCCTCCTCGCCGCCCTGCGCGGCCTCTCCGACCTCGACTGGACCTGCACCTGCGTCGGGCCCCTCGACGTGGCGCCGGCGTGGTGGGCGGCGGTGCGTCAGGGCGTCGTCGAAACCCACCTCACCCGACGGGTCGCCTTCACCGGCCCGCTCTCGCCGGAGGCGCTCGACGTCAGGTATGCCGCGGCCGACCTTCTCGTGGTGCCGTCCCGGCACGAGACCTACGGGATGGTCGTGAGCGAGGCACTCGCCCGCGGCATACCCGTCATCGCGCCCGACGTGGGAGGGGTGCCCGAGGCGCTCGGTGACCACGGGCCCGCCGGCGCCGGCGTGCTCGTGCCGCCGGGCGACCCCGCGGCCCTGGCCACGGCGCTGCGGCGCTGGCTGACCGAGCCCGGCCACCGTTCGCGCCTGCGGGCCGGGGCGCGGCGTCGGCGGTCCGAGCTGGCCGGGTGGGACGCCACTGCAGAGGCAGTGCTGTCGGCGGTGACGGGTGAGCCGCGGCTCGCGCGGGTAGGGGAGCTGTCAACGGGGAACGAAGGAGCACGGGCATGACGACGAGTGCCACGACGGCGAGCGCAGACCCGTCCGTGGGGACGATCCCGGACGAGGCGCGGACACAGACGGCGGCGCAGCGGCCCTACACGGTGCTGAGCTGCTGCATGAGCATCGACGGTTACCTCGACGACGCCGGACCGGAGCGGCTGCTGCTGTCCAACACCGCAGACTTCGACCGGGTCGACGCCGAACGGGCCGACAGCGACGCGATCCTCGTGGGCGCCGAGACGATCCGGCGTGACAACCCCCGCCTGGTGGTGCGTTCGGCCGGGCGCCGCGCCGCCCGGCTCGCGCAGGGCCGTGGCGCCTCGCCGGTCAAGGTCGCCGTCACCCGCAGCGGGCGCCTCGACCCGGGGGCCGCGTTCTTCACCGAGGGCGATGCGCAACGACTCGTCTACTGCCCGAGCACAGCGGTGAAAAGCGCCCGGGAGCGGCTGGCCAGCGTGGCCACCGTCGTCGACGCCGGTGCGGACGGGGCGCTCGGTGCGGTGCTCGCCGACCTCGCCCGACGGGGCGCCGCCCGAGTGCTCGTGGAGGGCGGGTCGAGTGTCGTGACCCAGGTGCTTCAGTCGGGCCTGGCGGACGAGCTCCAGCTGGCCGTGGCGCCACTGTTCGTGGGCGACTCCAGCGCCCCGCGCCTCGTGGCTGACGGCGCCTTCCCGTGGACCGCCGACCGACGCGCGACGCTGGCCTCGGTCCACCAGGTTGGTGACGTCGCCCTCCTGCGGTACGCCCTGTCGGACCGGTTCGTGCCGTCCGCGGACGGGGGTGGCGCATGAGCACCCGCCCACCCGCAGCGAGCCTGCGCAGCCAGGTCGAGGTGCCGGTCTCCCCGCGCGGCCACGATGGCACCATCGCGCGGTTCTTCACCTTCGACGGCCTCATCGATGGGCGCGACCACGTCGCCTTGGGTTTTGGCCGGCCCACCGGAATCCCTTTGGTACGAGTGCATTCCGAGTGCCTCACCGGTGACGTCTTCGGCAGCCAGCGGTGCGACTGCGGGCCGCAGCTCAACGAGGCGGTCTGCGAGCTGGACCGGCACGGCGGCTACCTGCTCTACCTGCGCCAGGAGGGCCGGGGCATCGGCCTCGCGGCCAAGCTCGACGCCTACACCCTGCAGGACGCCGGGCTCGACACCTACGAGGCCAACGTCGCCCTCGGGTACGCCGAGGACCAGCGCGACTACACCGTCGCTGCGCAGATGCTCGAGGCGTTGCAGGTCAGCCGGATCGACCTGCTGAGCAACAACCCGGACAAGGCGCGCCAGCTGCGCGGACTCGGGGTGTCGGTGCGGCGCGTCATCCCCACAGGCGTGCACTTGTCCGTTGCCAACGCGGCATACCTCGCGGCCAAGGTGACGCACACCGCGCACACCATCGCCCTCCCGGCGACCGCGACCATGGACCTCGGTGAGGGAGACGCCAGCTGAACCGGGGCTCCACGCCCAGCGCCCACCACCCCGCGCCCACTCCGCCGGCTCGGATCAGCCGCCCTCGGACGACGACGCCGGGTCCTTCTCCCTCGTGGTCGGCAGCGCACCCGTCTCCTGCACCTCGGCCGCGAGGTCGCGCAGCTTGCGGTTGAGGTCCTGGCTGGCCCGCCGCAGGATGTCGAACGCCTCGTCGGAGGTGACGAGCTTGCGGGCCATGATGATGCCAATGGCCGTGCCGATCTGGCGGCTGCTCGACAACGCCTTGTGGAAGTTGGCCGCGTCCTGCTCACGCAGGGTCTGCTCGACGGCCAGGGCGGCGTAGGGGGCGAAGATGGAGGCGACGCCGACGTCGAGCTCGGTGAACGCGTTGCGGCCCCGGGAGTAGAAGTTCATCGCGGCCTGGTCCTCCGCCGCCAGCGCCAGGCGCACCGAGAGCATGCTCTGCACACCGGTCTCCTCGGCACACCGGGGACCGAACACCGGCCAGCGTTCGTCCTTGTCCAGGTCACCGGTGATGGCGACCATGTCGGTCTCGGAGGCGTCGAGGCAGGGCCCCTCGTGAACGGCATACTGCAGCTCGTCGACCTGTTGGGGGAGCTCGCCCGTGGTGGTCATGGTCCGGGGGGCGTGCCCCGGGCGTAGGAGGGTCACGCCGCAGTGCTCCGTGTTGGGGATGGACCGCGTGGCGAACCGCACCACACGCTGGGGGTCGAGCCCGGTGTCGTCGTCCCTCATCAGGGCCGCGCTGAGGTCGGCGAACTGCGTTCCGAGCAGCGCCATGTGGGCATCACTGGGACTGCTGGCCATGCTCGGTGCTCCGTCCCTCGCGCCGGATACGGCTGCGCCGTTGCTCGACTCGCCGTCCCCTGCACCCCTGAGCGTAGCCCCCTTCGGCGGGACCGCACCCGGGGTCGGCAGCGCATTCTCGGTCGGCTGCGGGGTAGGGGGACGCCGTGTCAGCGCGCAGCCCTGGACCGGGCACACGGGTGGGGACCTCGGGCTGGGCCTATGCGTCCTGGCGCGGTGACTTCTTTCCGCCCGGGCTGCGGCACCGCGACGAGCTCGCCCACCTCGGCGACCGCGTGACATCGCTCGAGGTCAACGCGACCTTCTACTCCCTGCAGCGGGCCTCGTCGTTCCAGAAGTGGGCGCAGCAGGTCCGCCCGCAGGTGGACTTCGCCCTGAAGGGCAGCCGCTACATCACCCACCTGCTGCGCCTGGGCAAGGTCGAGCAGGCCCTGGCGAACTTCTGGGCGTCCGGTCCGCTGCTGCTCGGACCCCGGCTCGGGCCTGTCCTGTGGCAGCTGCCCGCATCTCTTGAGTTCGACCGAGAAGGGGTCGGGGCGTTCCTGGACCTGTTGCCGCACACCACGATTCGCGCTGCAGCCCTGGCGGGACGCCATGATGCACGCGTGAAGGAGCCGGTGACCGACGCCACCGGCGACCACCGCATCCGGCACGCCCTCGAGCCAAGGCACCCGAGCTTCGACACCCCGGCTGCGAGGCGGCTGCTGCGTGAGCACGGCGTGGCCACGGTCCTCAGCGACGGCGCCGGGCTGCTGCGGGTCGACGCGGACACCGCGGACTTCCGTTACGTGCGCCTGCACGGGCGCCCCGACCTCTACCGCAGTGGGTATGCCGGGTCGCTGGACCAGTGGGCACGTCGAGTTCGCGGGTGGTTGACCGACCACGAGTCGGTCCACGTGTACTTCGACAACGACGCCGAGGGGCACGCGCCCCACGACGCGGTTGCGCTGCTCGAGCGACTCAGCTCTGACGGCCGTGACGCTCCGTGAGATCGCGAGCCACCACGGCCAAGCGTTCGCCCGTGGTGCGGGACACCTCCTCGAGCAGGGCCATGGCTCGCTCCTCGGGGATGCGGTGGCTGGCCATGAGCAGCCCCACGGCCTTGCCGACCTCGCGGTCGTCGTCGAGACCGCGGCGCAGGTCATCGGCGGTGTCCCGGCGACCGGCCGCGGTGAGCGCGACCGACACGAAGGAGGCGATGAGCGCGCCCTGGTCGGCCACGTCTGTGGTGAGCACGCCCGGGCGGTCGGAGAAGATGTCGAGCGCCGACTGCTGGCCGGTGTCCGTCAGCAGGCGGTAGCCCAGCATGCCCCGCACGGGGGTGCGTCCCAGGACGAGCCGCTGGAGCCGCGGCCACGGGGTGTTGCGGGCGATGTCAGGGTCGCGCTGGACGGCATCCGCCTCGATGGCGTCGAGGCACGGCCCCTCCTGGGCCTCGGTCTCCAGGGCGTCCATGTGCAGGGCGACTTCGTCCGTCGCGGCTCGGGTGAGCAGGGAGCGGTCGGGCATCAGCGTGGAGATGCACACGTGGTCGGCGCCAGGGAGGAGACGAGCCGTGAGGTGCACGGCGTCGTCCAGCACGTCCTGCGTGGAGTCGCCGCCGTAGATCCGGTCCGCCAGCTCACTGAAGACGGTGCGGATCAAGGGGGTGGGGGATGACGTCATGCGTCAATGGTGCGTCACGGTCACGACATTCGCGTGCATGGCCCCCTCCGTGGACGGGTACGCAGAGGAACAGACCCCCACCACTCGAGGAGCTGACCGTGAGAGCCGTGACCTGGCAGGGCCGCCGCGACGTGCGAGTCGAGGACGTTCCCGACCCCGTCATCGAGCAGCCGACCGACGCAATCGTGCGCGTGACCAGCACCAACATCTGCGGGTCCGACCTGCATCTCTACGAGGTTCTCGGTGCCTTCATGACACCCGGTGACGTGCTCGGTCACGAGGCCATGGGTGTGGTGGAGGAGGTGGGCGGCGACACGGGTGAGCTGCGCCGCGGTGACCGGGTGGTCGTTCCCTTCCAGGTCTGCTGCGGTCACTGCTGGATGTGTGAGCAGGGCCTGGGAAGCCAGTGCGAGACCACGCAGGTGCGCGAATACAACACGGGCGCAGCGCTTTTCGGCTACTCCAAGCTCTACGGCGAGATACCTGGCGGGCAGGCGGAGTACCTGCGGGTGCCGCAGGCGCAGTACACCCACGTGGTCGTGCCGGAGGGCCCGCCGGACGACCGTTTCGTCTTCCTCTCCGACGTCCTTCCGACCGCGTGGCAGGGCGTGGAGTATGCCGCGTGCCCACGGGAGGGGACCCTGCTCGTCCTGGGCCTCGGCCCGATCGGCGACATGGCCTGCCGCATCGCCCGCCACCGGGGCGTCGAGCACGTCATCGGCGTGGACCGGGTGCCCGAGCGCCTCGCCCGGGCCCGGGCCCGCGGTGTGGACGTCATCGACCTCGACTCCGTCGACTCGGTGGGTGACATGGTGCGAGACCTCACCCATGGTCGGGGAGCCGACGCGGTCATCGACGCCGTGGGCATGGAGGCGCACGGGAGCCCCGGTGCCAAGGTGGCGCAGCGTGCGGCCGGCCTGTTGCCGGATGCGGTGGGGGAGAAGCTCATGCAGCACGCTGGTGTCGACCGGCTGGCCGCACTGAGCACCGCCATCGACGCCGTCCGGCGGGGCGGCACCATCTCGATCTCCGGCGTCTACGGCGGGCAGACCGATCCGATGCCGATGCTCACGCTCTTCGACAAGCAGGTGCAGCTACGTATGGGCCAGGCCAACGTCAAGCGCTGGGTTCCGCAGATCGTGCCGCTGCTCACCGATGCCGACCCGCTCGGTGTCGACGACTTCGCCTCCCACCACCTGCCGCTGGAGGAGGCGGCCATGGCGTATGAGAAGTTCCAGGCCAAGAGCGACGGCTTCGTCAAGGTCGTCCTGCGTCCCGGCGCAGCGCCGCAGCCGGCATGAGCGCCGGCCAAGAGGTCCGGCGCCCACCGGACTCGCTGGCTCGATACCTGCGCAACCACTACAGCGCGTCCAGGGGCGGACTCGACCTCTTCCGCAGGTCAGCCCAGGGCCAGAGCGACGCCCACGTGCGCCGTGAGCTCACCGCCCTCGCCGACCAGGAGGCGGAGGACCGAGCGGCCCTGCTCGCCGTCATGGTGAGCCTCGGCATCGAGCGGTCGGCGTGGCAGGAGCGCCTTGTCGCGCTGGCCGAGCGGGCGGGACGACTGAAGCCCAACGGTTCCCTGCTCCAGCGGTCTCGCCTCTCCGACTACCTGGAGCTCGAGGCGCTCAGCGCGGCGGTGCAGGCCAAGGCGCTGGTGTGGGAGTCGTTGCGCACCCTCGCCGACCTGGACGCCCGCCTTCCGGCGGCCCACCTCGACCGCCTGCTCCAGCGGGCGCACGACCAGCGGCAACGGCTGGAGGAGATGCGGCTCGCCATGGCCCCAGACGTGCTGCTGCCGGACCGCACGGTCGAGGACCGGCCGTGATCGTCGCCGTGACCGGCGCCACCGGCAACATCGGTTCCGTCGTCACCCGCCAGCTCCTCGATCGTGGGCACGAGGTGCGCGGCGTCGCCCGCCGGGTGCCCGGTGCCTCCACGGACGACACCCTGCGTTGGTATGCCGTCGACCTGAGCAAGAGGGGCGCGCAGGGCGCGCTCCGGCCCGTCCTCGCCGGCGCCGACGCTGTCGTGCACACGGCGTGGGGCTTCCAGCCGACGCGCGACACGGCATACCTCGAAGCCCTGGACATCGGCGGCACCGACGCCGTCCTCCGGGCGGCGCGCGCCGAAGGCGTGCACCACCTCGTGCACGTCTCGTCCGTCGGCGTCTACTCGCCCGGGCGTGGTGCGGGACCCGTCGACGAGACATGGCCCAGGGGCGGCACGGCCGACCTCACCTACAGCCGCGACAAGGCGGCCGCCGAACAGCTGCTCGACGCCCACGAGGCCGAGGGCGACAGCGGCCCGGTCGTGACGAGGGTCCGTCCGTCGCTGTTCGCGCGCGGCGACATCGGCGGCGCACTCGACCGCTACACCCTGCCGAGCCTGCTGCCCGCACAGCTGGTCGCCCACCTGCCCCTGCTGCCTCTGGACCGGGACTTCCGGGTGCAGGTGACGCACACCGAGGACATCGCCGCCGGGATCGTGTCTGCCGTGGAGGGCGTTGTGCCCGGCCCGTTCAACCTCGCTGCCGAACCGGTGCTGACCAGGGCCGACGTCGCCCGGGCGCTGGACGCCACACCGGTGCACCTGCCGTGGCAGGCCCTGCGCCTGCTCGCCGCGCTGGCCTGGCGACTGCGCCTGCAGCCGGTCGACCCCGGGTGGCTCGACATGGCGTGGGATGTCCCGGTGCTCTCGAGCGAGCGGGCACGGCGCGAGCTCGAGTGGTCGCCGCGGCACGATCCGCGGGACGTGCTCACCCAGGCCGTCGCAGGCATGGCTGCCCAGACGGGGACCGAGACGGCTGCCTTGCGACCGCGTCGCTGGACGGAGCAGCTGGTCAACCTGCTCCGGCACGGACCGGTCTCACGCCGCCCGATGGCCTGAGCGTCGCAGCGGTTTGGAGCGCCGCCGTGCGGGTACGTCATCGGTATGACTCCGACCTCCCAGGACGCCGAGGACCAACCGCTCCGGGCGCTGGCCCTCACGTGCTCTCTCAAACCGTCGCCTGCGCCGTCGAGCACCGAGCTGCTGGCCCGGCAGGTCCTCGACGCTCTCGGCGGTCACGGGGTCACTTGCAGCGTGGTGCGGGCCGTGGACTACGACATCAGGCCCGGCGTCGAGAAGGACATGGGGGATGGCGACGCCTGGCCACAGCTGCGGGCCCAGCTGCTCGAGTCAGACATCCTCGTGCTCGCCACCCCCACGTGGCTCGGCCAGCACTCCAGCGTCGCCCAACGCATCCTCGAACGGCTCGACGCGGAGCTGTCGGAGACCGACGACCAGGGACGCCCGCTGACCTTCGGGAAGGTGGCGGTCGCCGTCGTCGTCGGCAACGAGGACGGGGCCCACCACATCACCGGAATTCTCTACCAGTCGCTGAGCGACGTGGGGTTCACCATTCCTGCGCAGGGCGTTACTTACTGGAATGGTGTGGCCATGGGCAAGACCGACTACCAGGACCTCGACCGCACACCGAAGTCGACGGCAGGCACGACAGCGACCGCAGCGGCGAACGCCGCACACCTGGCGCGGTTGCTCAGGGGGAACTCCTACCCGGCGATCGCCTGACATGGGCGACGTGAATGCGTCACGGCGCGCGGCACTCGGGCTCGTCGTCCTGGCGGTGGCCAGCCCCGCGCTCGTGGCCTGCGGCAGTCCCGGCGACCTCGCGGCATACCGCGAGGAGGCGTCGACCTCGGTGGCGGGGGCGACGAGCAACCTGGCCACGATCCAACTGGCACTCCAGGAGTGGGCCGGAGGGCGGTCGCCGAGTCCGGCCACCTCGGTCCTCGTCGGGGACGCCGACACCGCGATGTCAGGGGTGGTCGACGGATTCGCCGCACTCGACCCACCGGAACCGCGCGCCGATTCCGTGCGCGCGCGAGTGCTGCCCGTCCTCGACCGTGCCGAGCAGGCCGCGGCATCGGGACGGATCGCGTTGTCCCGCAACGATGTCGACGCAGCCAAACAGGCCACGCAGCAGATGTCCTCCGTGCTCGACGACCTCGATGCGACGGCGGTGACGCTGCGGTGAAGCGCCTCTTCGCGGTTGCCTTGGGCATCCTCACCGCGATCGGCGGCTTCGTCGACATCGGTGACCTCGTCACCAACGCGCTGGTCGGGGCCCGGTTCGGAATGAGCCTCGCGTGGGTCGTGCTCGTCGGGGTCGTGGGGATCTGCGTCTTTGCCGAGATGAGTGGTCGCGTCGCTGCCGTGAGCGGGCGGGCGACCTTCGACCTCGTCCGTGAGCGCCTCGGGCCGCGGGCCGGCCTGCTCAACCTCGTCGGCTCGATGGCGGTCACCTTCCTCACCCTCACCGCCGAGATCGGGGGCGTCGCCCTGGCCCTGGAGCTCGCGACGAGCGTGAGCCACCTCCTGTGGGTGCCCGTCGTCGGTGTCGCCGTGTGGCTGGTGCTGTGGCGGGTGAAGTTCGCGGTGCTGGAGAACGTGTTCGGGCTGGCCGGTCTTGCGCTCGTCGTCTTCGCGGTCGCCCTGTGGAAGCTGGGACCGGACTGGGGCGGGCTCGCCTCTGCCGCAATGCATCCCAGCGTGCCCGTGACTGAGGACTGGGCCGTCTACGCCTACTACGCCGTAGCGCTCTTCGGAGCCGCCATGACGCCCTACGAGGTCTTCTTCTTCTCCTCGGGCGGGATCGAGGAGCACTGGACTCCGCGCGAGCTCGGCACCATGCGCGCCAACGTCTTCATCGGCTTCCCGCTGGGTGGGCTGCTGTCACTGTCGATCGCGGCGGTCGCTGCCACCGTGCTCCTACCGCGGGGCATCGAGGTCGAGACCCTGGGCCAGGTGGCGCTGCCTGTCGTGGTGGCAGGCGGCAAGCTCGCCCTCGCGTTTGCGTTGCTGGGCTTCTTCGCCGCAACCTTCGGCGCGGCCTGCGAGACCGGGCTGTCGGTCGGCTACAGCATCGCGCAGTACTTCGGCTGGCAGTGGGGCAAGTTCGTCGAGCCGTTGCGGGCCGCGCGGTTCCACGTCGTGGTGGTGTTGTCGTGCATCGCGGCGGTCGGCATCCTGCTCACCACCGTCGACCCGGTCATGGTCACCGAGTACAGCGTCGTGTTCAGCGCCATAGCCCTGCCGCTGACCTACCTGCCGATCCTCGTCGTGGCCAACGACCGCACCTACATGGGGCGACACGTCAACGGGTGGCTCGCCAACAGCCTCGGCACCGTCTACCTCGTCCTCGTGGTCGTCGCGTCCGTGGCGGCGATCCCGCTCATGGTCATCACCGGAGCCGGGCAGTGACGCCGGCGACGGGCGGCTGGGAGGTCGACGCCGACCGGTTCGGTGTGGTGCTGCGCCTGCTCGACCACCAGATCGTGGGGGAGCAGGGACAGCTGCTGGGCAACGTCGACGACCTCGCGCTCGAGGAGACCCCCGAGGGACTGTTCGTCGTGGGGTTCCTCAGCGGGCCGGCAGCCCTGGGTGGCCGTCTCGGCGGGTGGGGTGGGCGGCTGCTCGGTGACGCCTGGCGACGGCTGCGCACCGAGCCGGAACCGCGCCAGCTGGTGGTCCCGCTCGAGCGCGTCGTGCGGCTCGACTCCGCGGTACGCGTCGACACGCGGGCAGGCCGCATCCTGGCGCAGGAGCAGCGGTTGGAGCTGTGGTTGCGAAGGCACGTGCTGGCGCGCATCCCCGGTGCCATGGGTGGCGAGTCCGACCCGGACCGTCCCGACCGCCCGGACCTGCGTCCGGCCGACGGCATCGGGGTCCCCCTGCGCGACGGGCAGCACACGGTGAGCGAGCTGCTGGCGCTGCGGGCTCTGACGTCCGACGGCGGCGCGCTGGGTGAGGTCATCGAGGTGACCGCTGAACGTGTCGGTGGGCGCGAGCACGGACACGGCGACGGGCTCGGCCCGTTGCGGGTGCTCGACGTCATCTGTTCACCGCGCCACCTCGGCCAGGAGCTCGGCTACACCCTCACGCCCCAGGGGCCGCGACTGGTGCGTTGGCTGTTGCGGGCCTGTCACCGCAGCGACCGGCACCTGCACCTCGGTGACGTCGCCGAGATCGACTGGGAGCGGGGAGAGCTGCGGGCGGGGGAGTATGCCGTGCTGCGGCACCCGCACGACGTGGACTGACGGCCTGGTCGCCGTCAGTGGGGCTCACCCGACGAGGCGGGCGAGCGGCGTCCGCGCGAACGCGGCGAGCAGGGCCAGTGGGTCGGCCCCGACGTGGACCGCGCCGGCGTCCTGCAGTTCGGCGCGGCTGTAGCCGCCGGACTCGACCCCGACGAACTCGACACCGATCGAGCTGGCGGCCTCGGCGTCCCACACCGAGTCGCCCACGGCCACCGTGCGGTCCGGGTCCAGGCCCGCTTGGTCGATCGCCGCGGCGAGGATGTCCGGGCTGGGCTTGGACTGCTCGGCGTCCTGCGACGACGTCGCCGCGGTGACGAACGCGTCGGCTCCGAGGGCTCGGCGCATGGCGTCGAGGTCCTTGGCGCTGGACGACGATGCCAGCACGACCGCCATGCCGCGGCCGGCGCAGTGTGCGAGCAGGGAGCGGGCACCGGGCAGTGGCACCACGTCGTCGTACCACTGCTCGAAGCGGCCGTCGTGCCCATCGGTGATGGACTGCACGACCGACGGGTCGAGGTCGGCCCCGAGGACGTGGCCCACCAGTAGGTCGGCGCCCATGCCGACCGCGCGGTGCACGCGCGCCATGGGTGGGTGGAAGCCCGCCTCGGCAAGAGCCTGCGCCCAGCAGATCGTGTGGATGTAGGTCGTGTCGACGAGGGTGCCGTCGACGTCGAAAAGAACTCCGGACCGGGCGCTCATGGATCCCCTCGGCTGGCGGCGAATGCGGTTGGACACCAAGGAGTTACCCCCTCGCCTGCAGCGCAACCGGCAAAACTCGGGGGAATGAGCGCTGGAGCGGCCGGGTAGGTGTGGGCTGGTCGCCCCCTGACGAGACAACCGGGAGCGCGCCGGAGGGTCGGGGCGGTTGAGCCAGCAGCCGCCCCGATCCGCCGGGGGGTGGGACCGTGAACGCGGGCTGCGTCAGAGGGTGCCGGTGTAGACAACCTCGTCGGCGATGTCCGCGAGCTTGCGGTTGGTCTGCTGGCTGCGCTGGCGGAGCAGGTCGAACGCACCCTGCTCGTCGACCCGGCGCTCATGCATGAGGATGCCGATGGCCGTGCCGATGCGCCTGCTGTTGCGCAGGGCGATCTCCAGGTTGTCGGCGCGCTCCTGCTCCTCGGCGGCCTGGAGGGCCACGGCGGCGTGGGCGGCGAAGACCCCGGCGACCACCACGTCACGTTCGTCGAAGGCCTGCGGCCGCGCGGCATACACGTTGAGCAACCCGATCGACCCGTCGCGCACGAAGAGCCGGTTGGACAGCATGCTGCGCACGTGGGCCTCGTCGGCGGCCCGTCGGCCGAAGTCGGGCCAGCGGGGCTCGGCGGCGAGGTCCTCGCTCACCAGCGACTCGTGGGCGACGCGGTCGACGGAAGGACCCTCGCCCGTCTCGAGCTGGAGCCGGTCGACGAGCTCGGGCACGTCGCTGGTGGCAGCCACGGTCCGGAAGGCCGCACCCCGCCTGATCGCCACCGAGGCGTGGTCGGCGTCGATGACCTTCACGGCGAGCTCGCACACCGTCTGCAGGGTGCCGAGCCGACCGCTCTCGGCCTGCAGCACCCGAGCCAGCTCGGCGAACTCACGCGCCAAGCCCGGTCCGGCGACTTCACCCGAGGGTCCAGTGGGGTTCATCGAGGTTGCTCCGAAGGAACGACGGCTCGCCCAGTCCGGCACGTGGTTTGGCCGCTGACGCTCCCGCGGGGAGGACTCTACTGTCCTGATTGCCCGAGCCACCAACCGGCCCTGTGGCCGTGCGCGTGGTCGTCCACATTCCCTCGCGAGACACACGTTTGGGGAGCGTGGCGGTGGGGCACGTCATCGGTTGACGGCTGAACCCCATGCCCTCGGCACGCACCCCGAAGGGGGATGACATGCGCAAGCCAGTACGACTGCCCAAGCCGCTGATCGACGAGTACGAGTGGCAGGACCACGCCCTGTGCCGCGCGTTGCCGGTGGAGGAGTTCTTCGACATGGAGAACTCCCGCGGTGGGCGGCGCGAGCGCCAGGAACGCGCCGCCAAGGAGGTGTGCCACCGCTGTCCGGTGATCCAGCAGTGCCTGCGGCACGCGCTCGCCGCCGAGGACTACGGCGTGTGGGGCGGCACCACCGCCCATGAGCGCGCTGAGATCCGCGCCGGGGTGGCCCCGTTCCCCGTGTTCGCCCCGGCACCCGCCCTGACGCCGACCCCGTTGGAGGCGGCTTCGTGACGCGGTTCGGCTATTTCCTGTCCAGCGAGGAGTACTTGCCGCACCAGCTGGTCGAGCAGGCAGTGCTGGCGCAGGAGGCCGGTTTCGAGGCGCTGTGCATCAGCGACCACTACCACCCGTGGAACGACGCGCAGGGCCAGAGTCCCTTCGTGTGGTCGGTGATCGGTGCCCTGTCGCAGGCCTGTTCGCTGCCCGTGCTCACCGCCGTGACGTGCCCGACCGTGCGGGTCCACCCTGCGGTCGTGGCGCAGGCCGCCGCCACCTCCTCGGTGATGCTCGACGGCCGCTTCGTGCTGGGCGTCGGGTCGGGCGAGGCGCTCAACGAGCACATCCTCGGTGGCCCGTGGCCCCATGCGGCCGAGCGGCTGGAGATGCTCGAGGAAGCGGTCGGGGTGATCCGTGAGCTGTTCGGCGGAGAGGTCGTGTCGCACCGGGGCAGGCACTACACCGTGGACACGGCCCGGCTCTACACACTCGACCAGGCACCGCCTGTCTACGTGTCCGCCTTCGGGCCCAGGGCGCTCGAGGTCGCCATCCGGATCGGGGACGGCTTCATCACGACCCAGCCCGACGCCGAGTCGGTTCGCGCGTTCCGTGCGGCCAAGGGCGCGGACGCCCCTGCCGTCGCGATGACCAAGGTGGCCTGGGCGCCCACGAAGGAAGAGGGCGTCGAGACGGCGCACCGGCTGTGGGCCAACCAGGGCCTGCCCGGGGAGCTCGCCCAGGTGCTGCCCTCGCCCCAGCACTTCGAGCAGGCCTCGACCCTGGTGACCCGGGAGTCGACGGCCTCGTCCGTCGCCGCCGGGAACGACGTCAAGGACCACGTCGAGGCCATCGCGCCCTTCGTGGAGGCGGGTTTCGACACCGTCTACGTCGCCAACATGGGCCCGGCGTACGCCGACATGATCGACTTCTATGGGCGTGAGGTGCTGCCGGAGCTGACGAGCGCCCCTTCCTGACTTCTCCACCGAGAACCGTTTCTCCGGCTGACGGGCGGGTAAACGCTTCTCGGCGCCGCCACCGTGGCAGGGCGCCGGGAGGTGGAGCTCATGTCTCGACGCAGCACGACCACGGCAGCACTCGCCCTGGCGGGGGTCCTGACCCTCACCGCGTGCGCGGGGGTCGGGTCGAAGGATTCGGGCGGCGGCGACGACGGCAGTTCGGGAGGCTCGTCGGGAGGTGCCATGAGCGGTATGCCGTCGGGTCGCCTGTCGATCATGGGTTTCGGCGGCGAGGACGAGGTGGGCCAGTCGCGCATCGCCGCCTTCAAGGCGGCATACCCCAAGGTGGAGGTGGCCCAGAACAAGGGCGAGTTCGACGCGCAGCAGTTCCTCACCGCGCTCTCGAGCGGCAACCCACCCGACCTGGTCTACATGGACCGCCAGCTCATCGGTACCTACGCAGCCAAAGGCGTGGTGCAACCGCTGACCGACTGCGTCAAGGGCCAGTCGATCGACATGGGGCAGTACCGCCCGGCCGCGGTGCAGTCAGTGACGTTCAAGGACACCGTCTACGGGATCCCTGAGTTCTACATCGTCGCGGTCAACCTGGTCGACGCCAAGTCGCTCAAGGCGGCCGGCATCGACCCCGCGCAGATCCAGACCAAGGACTGGAACGCGTTGGAGCAGACCGCAAAGAAGCTCTACGAGCAGTCCGGCAGCAAGATCAAGCGCGTCGGCTACGACCCGAAGCTGCCCGACTCGTTCCCCCTCTGGGCGCAGATCAACGGAGCCACCCTGGTCAAGGACGACGGCTCCCCGAACCTCAACGACCCCAAGGCGGTCGAAGCCCTCGACTACGCGGTGAAGCTCGTCAAGGACCAGGGCGGCTGGACCAACTTCAAGGCGTTCCGCGACTCCTTCGACATCTTCGGTGACACCAACCCGCTCACCAAGGGCACGATCACGGCCTTCCCCATGGAGAACTGGTACGTCAACGTGCTGCGCGACTCCATCCCCGCAGGGCTCCAGCTCGCGGCCACGCCCGTCACCAACCGAGAGGGCGCCCAGGTCAGCACCCTCGGCGGCTCGACCTGGGCCATCCCCAAGGGTGCCAAGAATCCCAAGGCAGCCTGTGCGTGGATGAAGACGATGACGTCGACGGACACGTGGATGAAGGCAGCCGAGGCTCGGATGGCCAAGGTCAAGCAGGACAAGAGCTTCTTCACCGGCCTGTTCACCGCCAACAAGGCGGCCGACGACCAGATCCGCGACAAGTACCTCACCACTGCTCCCAACCCCGGCTTCGACCAGGCCATCAAGACGTTCTACGGCACGCTCGACAAGGCGACGGCCCTCAACCCCTCCCCGGCCGGCGCCGAGATCGACGCGGCGTGGAAGAGCGCCGTCGCGCGTGCGCTGGGTGGTCAGCCAGCACAACAGGCACTCGACCGCGCCCAGGAGGAGGCCAAGACCGCGTTCGACAAGGCCAACCGTGGGTGAGCTGCTGGCGCCGCGCGAGTCGCTCGGCGAAGCGCATGGTCGCTCGCGCGCCTCGTTACCGCTCCCGGGCAGGCTGGCTGCGCGCGGTGGTCGTCGAGGGCAGTCCAACCAGGCGCGGGAGACGCGCGCGGCGTGGATGTTCATTGCGCCGTGGGTGGTCGGGTTCCTCGTCTTCACGGCCGGCCCGATGCTGGCCAGCCTCGTCCTGTCGTTCACGGACTACTCCCTGGTGGGGCAGACACGCGGCGTCGGCGCCGACAACTACCGCCAGCTGCTCGAGGACCCCCGCGTCGCGCAGTCCCTCCTCAACACCTTCGTGTATGCCGCGTTGTTCGTCCCCGTCGGGACGTGCGTCGCGCTCGGGCTGGCGATGCTGCTGGCGCGCGTGGGCCGCGCGAGTGGCTTCTTCCGGACAGCGTTCTACCTGCCCGAGATGACGCCGGCAGTCGCGGCCGCAGCCCTGTTCCTGTTGCTGCTCAACGGGCAGACGGGCCTGGTCAACACCGTGCTCGGCTGGTTCGGCATCGACGGCCCCAACTGGACCACCGACCCCAACTGGCTCAAGCCGTCCCTGGCGATGGTGAGCCTGTGGTCAATGGGCGGCACGATCGTCATCTACCTGGCCGCGATCAAGAACGTGCCGCGGCAGCTCTACGAGGCGGCGCAGCTCGACGGGGCGGGGCCGGTGCGGCGGTTCTTCCACGTCACGTTGCCGATGATCTCGGGCGCGGTGTTCTTCACCGTCATCACGAACACCATTGCGGCGCTTCAGATGTTCGACCAGGCGTACACGATGTTCTATGGGCCGCAGCAGAAGGCGACGGCCTCCGACGAGTCCCTCGTCTTCATGGTCTACCTGTTCCAGAACGCGTTCCAGTACTTCAAGATGGGCTACGCGTCGGCGATGGCGTGGCTGCTGTTCGTCATCATCCTGCTCATCACGCTCGTGCAGCTGCGTGTCGGCAACCGGTTCGTCCACTACGAAGGGGACCAGCGGTGAGCGGGCCCGGTCTGGCACCGAGCCCGCGACTCGCGCCCCGGCTGGCTCACGCGGCATACCTCGTCGTGCTCCTCGCGGCGACGGCCGCGTTCGTCTATCCGTTGCTGTGGTTGGTGAGCGCGTCCCTCAAGCCGAAGTCGGAGGTCTTCGACAACCGGCTGATCCCCCGGCACGTGCAGTGGTCGAACTTCGTCGAGGTGTGGCAGGCCGGACCGGTGCTGCGCTGGCTCCTCAACTCGGTCACGGTCGGCATCATGGCGGCGACGGCCGTGACCATCTCGAGTGCGCTCGTGGCGTTCGGGTTCGCCTACTTCCGGTTCCGGTTCCGCGGGCTGCTGTTCGGGCTGGTGCTGTCCACGATGATGCTGCCGGGCGCGGTGACGATGATCCCGGTCTACCTGATCTGGAACCGCATCGGCCTCGTCGACACCCAGGTGCCGCTCTGGGGCCAGAACCTCTTCGGGACGGCGTTCTACATCTTCCTGCTGCGCCAGTTCTTCTTGGGCGTGCCACGCGAGCTGTTCGAGGCAGCGCGGGTCGATGGGTGCGGCTACTTCGGGCTGTTCCGGCGGATCGCGCTGCCGCTGTGCCGCCCCGCGCTGGTCATCGTCTTCGTCTTCGAGCTCAAGGCGAGCTGGTCGGACCTCATGAAGCCGTTGATCTACCTGCAGACGCCGGAGTACTTCACCATGCCCCGCGGGCTCAAGCAGATCATCGACTCCTATGCCCTGAGCGGGGAGTACCACTGGGAGATCGCGATGGCGGCCACGTTGATCGCGACGCTGCCCATGATCATCGCGTTCGCCTTCGCGCAACGGCACATCCTCGACGGGATCGCCACGTCGGCGAGGCAGGGCTGAGGACAAAGTTCGCTGCACGGGTTGCGAGGTCCGATTCGTCGTGTTTGTCTGAGGGAACCACGTGGTGACAGGTCCAAAAGCGGGGCCCGATCCTCTTCCGAGAAGGACGACGACATGGAGCCCCGCACGACTTTTGCTGACCCCTCTGCCCTCACCTCGACCGACCGAGTCGAGCAGTTGCTCGACGAGCTGGGCCGGTGCAAGCGATCCGCAGCGCGGCGCGCGCTCGAGCAGGAGCTCGTGACGCTCACCCTCGACATGGCCGACAGCGCGGCGCGCCGGTACCGCGGTCGCGGCATCGACCAGGACGACCTCACCCAGGTGGCCCGGTTGGCCCTGGTCAAGGCGATTCGCGGCTACAACAGCGACAAGGGGAACGCGTTCGCGGCATACGCCGTCCCCACCGTGCTGGGTGAGCTCAAGCGACACTTCCGCGACCACGGCTGGGCCGTGCGACCGCCGCGACGGCTGCAGGAGGCGCGTGCCGCCATCGCGACCACGCACGAGCGGCTGCGGCATGAGCTGATGCGCGAGCCCACCGAGGCCGAGATCGCCGCCGCTGTCGGTGCGACGCCGTCCCTGCTGGACTCTGCTCGAACCGCGACCCGGGTCTACCGCACGACCTCGCTGGAGTCCGGTGGCGCCGACGGCCTGCCGCTGCAGGTGCCGGACGAGCGCGACGAGATGGAGGCGGTCGTGACCCGCCACGCGCTGCACTCCGCCCTGCTGCAGCTGACCGACCGCGAGCAGCGGATCCTGCACCTGCGGTTCGTGGAGGAGCGGACCCAGGCCGAGATCGGGGCCGAGATCGGGGTGAGCCAGATGCAGGTCTCGCGACTGCTGACCGGCATCCTCGAGCGACTGCGCCACACCCTCGTCGACACCGAGGAGGCGGCCTGAGATCCCATGGCGGACAAGGCAGTCAGCGATGCTTGGTGGCGCAACACGGTCTGGTACGCACTCGACGTCAAGACCTACAGCGACTCCGACGGTGACGGCTGGGGCGACTTCACCGGGCTGACCCGGCGGATGTCGTACCTGCGCGAGCTGGGCATCGGCTGCCTGTGGCTCACGCCGTTCCACCCGTCGCCGATGAGGGACGACGGGTACGACGTGGCCGACTACTACGGGGTCGATCCCAGGCTCGGCACGGCCGGCGACCTGGTGGAGATGGTGCGCACGGCGCACGACCACGGCATACGCGTCGTCATGGACCTCGTCGTCAACCACACGAGCGACGAGCACCCGTGGTTCCGCGAAGCCCGGTCCGACGCGCGCAGCCCGCGGCGCGGCTACTACGTCTGGTCGCGCGAGCAGCCACCCCCGAGCGACCGACCGGAGCCGATCTTCCCGGGAGAGCAGAAGGAGACGTGGACCTTCGACGAGGAGGCCGGGGAGTGGTACTTCCACCGGTACCACGACTTCCAGCCCGACCTCGCGTTCGGGACCCCGCAGGTGCACGACGAGATCCACAAGGTCATCGGGTTCTGGCTCGAGCTGGGGCTCGACGGTTTCCGCGTCGACTCCCTGCCGTTCCTCATCGACAAGCCCGGCCGCGGTGACGACGGCCGGCGACGCCACCGCGACCTGCGCACGGTCCGCGACTTCCTCAGCCGGCGCCGCGGCGACGCGGTGCTGCTCGGCGAGGCCAACCTGCCGCCGGACGAGCAGCGGGCGTTCTTCGGCGACCCCAACTGTCCACACGACGAGTCGGAGGTGCAGCTGCTGTTCGACTTCGCGGTGCAGGGCGCCGTGTGGCTGGGGCTGGCGCAGGGGAGTGCGGCACCCCTTGAGCGGGCCATCCGGGCACGCCCCGACGTGCCGGACTCCTGCTCGTATGCCGTGTTCGCCCGTACCCACGACGAGCTCACCCTCGAACAGGTGCTCACCGCCGACGAGGTCGAGCAGGTGCGGGCGGTGTTCGCGCCCGACGGGGTGGGGTGGATCTACGGGCGCGGGCTGCGACGTCGCCTCGCATCGCTGCTGCGCCACGACGACGACCGCATCCGACTGGTGCACTCACTCGTCCACGCGATCCCCGGGGTTCCCGTGCTGCAGTACGGCGACGAGGTCGGGCTGGCCGACGACCTGGAGCTGCCGGGCCGGCTCGCGACTCGGGTGCCGATGCGGTGGACGGAGGAGGATGACGGGGGCTTCTCCGACGCGTCGCCGCACCGCTGGGCGAGGCGTGCCGGGAATGTCCGGGAGGGCGCGTCGGTCGCCGCCCAGCGGCACGTGGCCGGTTCGTTGCTGGAGGCCACCCGTCAGCTGGTCCACGTCCGACGCGAGTGCGCGGAGATCGGGTTCGGCGCCACAGAGGTGCTGCCGACGGCCGAGGACTCGGTGCTCGGCCTGCGTTCGACCTGGCTCGGGCAGCGAGTCGTGACGTTCCACAACGTGTCCGAGCGGAGGGTTCCCGACGCCTCGGCGGGGGTCGACCTGGACTCCGAGACCGTCGTCGACCTGCTCAGCCCCGGGGGCGAGGCCAAGGCAAGTCCGAGCCGGATCCCGTTGGAACCGTGGGGATATCGGTGGTTGCGGCTCGACGCCTCCGACGCGACGGACGTTGCCGGGGTGGGCGTGTGAGCCCCCGCAAGGTGGTCGTCGTGACCGGTGCCAGCGCAGGCGTCGGCAGGGCGACCGCGGTCGAGTTCGCCCGGACGGGTGCAGCGGTGGCGCTGTTGGCACGGGGAGTCGAGGGACTGGACGGCGCGGCCGGCGAGGTCCGGGACGCCGGTGGCACGGCGCTGCCGATCAGCGTCGACGTCGCCGATGCGGACGCCGTCGAGGCGGCCGCGCAGCGCGTGGAACGCGAGCTCGGACCGGTGGACGTGTGGGTCAACGTGGCCTTCGCGTCGGTATTCGCGCCGTTCACCCAGGTCACGCCGGAGGAGTTCCGCCGGGCGACCGAGGTCACCTACCTCGGGTTCGTCTGGGGCACCCGAGAAGCGTTGCGGCACATGGTCCCTCGCGATCGCGGGGTCATCGTTCAGGTCGGTTCGGCCCTGGCCTACCGCGGGATCCCACTGCAGAGCGTCTACTGCGGCGCCAAGCACGCCATCCAGGGCTTCACCGAGTCAGTGCGGTGCGAGCTCCTGCACGACCGCTCCCACGTGCGCATCACGATGGTGCAGATGCCGGCCCTGAACACTCCCCAGTTCGACTGGGTGCTCAACCGCCTCCCGCGGCGCCCGCAGCCGGTGCCGCCGATCTTCCAGCCCGAGGTGGCAGCCCGTGCGATCCGGCGCAGCGCCGAGCACCCGCGTCGGCGCGAGCGGTGGGTCGGGGCGCCAACCGTCGGCACCCTCGTCGCGAACGCCGTGGCACCCGGGCTGCTCGACCGCTACCTCGCCCACTCGGCATACGACTCCCAGCAGCGGCCGACCGGCACGGGAGGCGACCTCGCGCCCCCGAACCTGTGGCAGGCACGCGACGGAGCGCTGGGTCACGACCACGGCACCCACGGGTCGTTCGACGACGTGGCGAAGGGCGAGAGCGGGCAGCAACGGCTCGCGTGGGGCGTGCAGGGTGTCCTCTCGGGCGTGCGGCGTGGGCTTGAATGGGCCCATGGCAGGCGACGACACGGCTGAGCGCGGCGACTACCCCTACTGGTCGGACGTGCCAACTCGCTGGAACGACAACGACATCTACGGGCACGTCAACAACACGGTCCACTACGCGGCGATGGACACCGTCATCAACCGGTGGATGATCCAGGAGGGCATCCTCGACCTCGGCGGTGGCGACACGATCGGTCTGTGCGTCGAGTCCGGGTGCCGTTACCTGGCGTCGATGGAGTATCCCGACGTCATGGCCGTGGGCCTGCGGATCGCCAAGCTGGGCACGAGCAGCGTCGTCTGGGAGGCCGCCATCGTGCGCGCGAGTGACGGCACGACGGTGGCGCAGGGGCGGTTCGTGCACGTCTTCGTCGACCGGGAGTCGCGGCGGCCGGCGCCGCTGACCGACACGGCACGGGCTGCCTTCTCGGCCCTGCTCCGTGGCGCGGGCGAGGGGGCGTCGTGAGCGTCGTCGCGAAGGCTGCGGTCCTCACGACGATCGGGGCGCAGTCACCGTATGCCGCGTCCTCGCCGCTGTCTGTGGAGGAGCTCGAGCTGCGCGACCCGGGGCCGGGCGAGGTGTTGGTTCGCGTTGGTGCCGCAGGGATCTGCCACTCCGACCTGTCGGTCGTCGACGGTGTGCGGCCACGGCCCGTGCCGATGGTGCTGGGGCACGAGGCGGCTGGCGTGGTCGAGGCCGTGGGTCCCGGTGTCACCCACGTGGGGCCGGGCGAGCACGTCGTGTTCTCCTTCGTGCCCGCGTGCGGCGACTGCGTGCCGTGCCTGTCGGGCCGGCCCGCCCTGTGCGAACGAGGTGCCGCGTCCAATACCGCCGGAACGCTGTTGTCCGGCGAGCGGCCGTTCACACGGCTGGACGGCACCGCCGTCAACCACCACCTTGGCGTCTCGGCGTTCTCCGAGCGCACCGTGGCGGCCGCCGCCTCGGTCGTGCCGGTCGAGGAAGACCTGCCGTGGGAGCACGCTGCGTTGTTCGGGTGCGCGCTGCTCACCGGGGTGGGAGCCGTTCTCAACACCGCCCGGGTCGAACCGGGCAGTACGGCGGTGGTCGTCGGTCTTGGCGGTGTCGGCCTCGCCGCCGTCATGGGCGCCCGGCTGGCGGGGTGCCGTCGTGTGGTCGCCGTCGACCTCGACCCGGCCAAGTTCGACCTCGCCGTAGCGGTCGGCGCGACCGATGTCGTGCAGTCCGGCGACGACGCCGTGGCGCAGGTGCGCGAGCGGACGGGTGGGGGAGCCGACTACGCGTTCGAGGCGGCCGGCCACCCGAGCGCCCTCGCGCTGGCCTATGCGGCGACGGGTCGGGGTGGCACGACCGTCGGGATCGGCCTGCCACACCCCGACCAGTCGTTCGCGCTCCCGGCGCTGAGCCTCGTCGCCGAGGAGCGCCGCCTGATCGGGTCGTACATGGGGTCGGCGGTGCCGCGACGCGACATCCCGCGCTACGTCGGCCTGTTTCGCGACGGGCGTATGCCGGTCGACCGGCTGGCAGGGGCGACCTACCCCCTGGAGCGGGTCAACGACGCGATGGATGCCCTTGCCAGTGGGGCCGTCGCGCGCCAGCTGCTCGTGATGGACTGAGGGCACAGCGGCATCGGGGACCACGTCGTTTCGCCGCACTGGGGCGGGGTAGTAGCCGGTTGACACTGTCGACCTGAGGGATGGCGATGACCCCGCAGAAGAAGCTGCTCGGTGAGGAGCTCGAGGCGCAACACCAGCGGATCGAGACGATGGCCCAGATGGTGCGGGACGCCAGCGGTGAGGAACGGGAGCAGGCGTTCCTCGCGCTGCGCCGCTACCTCGCCGCTCACGAAGCGGTCGAGCAGTCGGTCATGCACCCCACCTTCCGTGCGCTGGGGCGTGACGACGGTGCCGCCGACGCCCGTGTCGGTGAGGAGGACGCCGCTGCCGAGGCGGTCGCCGCGCTGGAGGAGCTCGACGTCGACGGCGACGAGTTCACCCGGGACTTCGAGGCCTTCGCGCAGGACGTGCACGACCACGCCGAGCGCGAGGAACACGACGAGCTGCCGAGCTTTGCCAGCCGCATGTCCGACGAGGACGCCGACGAGATCGTCGCCGCCCTGCGCCAGGTCGAGTCGATCGCGGGTGCGGAGGCGTTGTCAGCCGGTGCCGGGGCCGCCCGTTTCGCCGACATGCTCGAGGCCGCGCGTGCCGAGTTCGACCAGCGCTGGGACGCGGTCAGCCACTGACGTCAGCCGCTGAGGATGACCAGGCGTTGGGTGGCGCGCGTCATCGCAACGTAGCGGTCGACGGCGCCCTCGATTCCCTCGCCCCAGGTCTCGGGCGAGACCAGCACGACGAGGTCGAACTCGAGCCCCTTGGCCAGTTCCGGGCTGAGCGACTGGACCCGCTCCCGCGGTTGGAACGTCGGGTCGCCGATGACGCACGCCACCCCTTCGCCGTCGTGGTGTTCCTCGAGCCAGGCGTCGACGACCCGCTGGAGCTCGGCCACGGGGGCGTGGATGACAGGTATGCCGTTCTCGCGGATCGACGTGGGCACGTTGGCGTCGGGGATGGCGGCCCGGATGACGGGTTCGGCCTCGGCCATGACCTCGGCGGGGGTGCGGTAGTTGATCGACAGCGACGACTCCCGCACCCGGTCGAGGCCAACCCGGCCGAGCCGCTCCTGCCACGACTCGGTGAAGCCGTGTCGGGCCTGCGCGCGGTCACCGACGATGGTGAAGCTGCGAGAAGGGTTGCGCAGCAACAACATCTGCCATTGGGCATCGGTCAGCTCCTGGGCCTCGTCGACGACGATGTGCGCGAACGGCCCGGCCAGCCGGTCGACGTCGGTCGCCGGCGCGGCCGACTCGTCGTCGAGAGCGTTCTGGAGGTCGGCGCCGCGGAGCATCTTCATGAGCTGCATCTCGCTGTCGTCGCCGGCGATCGCGTCGTCGACCACGGCTGAGCGGTACTCGCGCTCGGCGGCGAGGCGCTCCTCGCGACGGCGTGCCCTCCTGGACGAGTCGGGGTCACCGAGGCGGTGGCGGGCCGCGTCGAGGAAGGGCAGGTCGGCGTCGGTCCACGCCTGCGCCTCCCGTCGTTGCATCAGGCGCACCTCGGCGACCTCGAGCCACGGTGCGCACAACCGCAGGTAGGCAGGCACAGACCACAGGTCGGCGACGAGGTCGGTGGGCTCGATGAGCGGCCACGCCTCGTTGAGGACGACCTGCAGCTCCGCGTTGCGCTGCAACGACTTTCGCACCCGGTCCGCCGACACGTCCTCATCGTCGCCGACCTCCTCGGACAACCGCTCGACGACGATGGCGACGACCTCCTCGAGGATCTCGTCGCGTGCCTCGTTGTGCGGCATACCGGGCGCAGGTGCCGCGAAGGCGGCCTCCCAGTCCGCACGGCCGAGCCGCACCTCACCATCGGAGGTGGCCACGTCGAGGGCGACGGTCGGCGGCTGTTCGTAGAACCGCACGGCCGCGTCGATGATGTCGACCACGCGGGCGTTCGCCTTGAGCGCCGCGACGGCGGCGTCCTCCTCCGGCACGGCCGCGGCGCCCTCAGGCACCAGGTCGCGGACCGTGCACGTCTGCACGCCTTCCTCGCCAAGGCTGGGCAGCACGTCGGAGACGTAGTTGAGGTACGGCTGGTGGGGGCCGACGAACAGCACGCCGCCGCGACGGTGCCCCAGCCGGGGGTCGGCATAGAGCAGGTATGCCGTGCGGTGCAGCGCCACGACGGTCTTGCCGGTTCCGGGCCCACCGTCGACCACCAGCGGGCCGCGCGAGCTGGCGCGGATGATGGCGTCCTGGTCGGTGGCGATGGTGCCGAGCACGTCGCGCATCCGCGGCGACCGGCTGGCGCCGAGGCTGGCGATGAAGGACGACTCGTCGTCGAGGGCGGCGTTGCCCTCCAGGCCCTCTGCGGTGAAGGCCTCGTCCCAGTAGTCGACGACCCGCCCCAGTCGCCAGCGGTAGCGCCGTCGACTGGCCAGGCCCATCGGGTCGGCGTGCGTGGCGGCGAAGAACGGCTCTGCGGCGGGTGATCGCCAGTCGACCAGCAGGGGCTCGCCGTCGGTGTCGCTGAGGCCGAGCCGTCCGACGTAGACCGGCAGGGCGCCGTCGTCGGGGACCATGCGACCGAGGCACAGGTCGAGGCCGAACCGTCGCAGGGTGCGCAGCCGCGCGGTGACGCGGTGGACGTCCAGGTCGCGGTCGAGCGCCTCCTGGCCGGCCCGGACCGGCGCCCTGCGCTGGTCGTCGAGGTGGGTGGTCAGCTGGGTGATGGTTGCTTTCAGGGAGCGGGTGATACGGGCGAACTGCTCCTCGTCGCCGGCGATGAGGGCCGGGTCGGACTTGGCCGTGAGGGAGTCGGGAAGGTCGAACGCGCTGGTGGTGGTCTCGGGTTCGCGAGGTCCGCGCAAGGGGTGACATCCGTTTCGTCGCAGGGGGTTTGGCGTAGAGCGAAACGCTCCGGCCCGAGATTCTGCGGTACCACCGGGGCCTTGCCGCAAGCCCCCACCCGCGCTATACCTTGGTAGTGGAGGGGGTCGCCGACACCTCGGTGAGGAAGTCGAGCAACACCTCGTGGAACCGGTCCGGCTGGTCGAAGGTGATCGCGTGGCCGCTGTCCTCGATCACGACCGCCCGTCCCTGTGGGTTCTGCGCCACGGCTGCGTCGGCGTGCTCACAGGACCAGATCTGGCTGTCGCGCGCCGCCATCATGAGCAGCGGCCGGGGGAAGCGGCGCACCACGTCGCGCCAATCCGCCAGCGCATGGTCTTGAAGCAGGGCAAGGGTTTCCGGCGCGGTGGCGTCTCGGAATGCCGGTGGTGCGCCGAGCCGCTGCACGATCCGCGCCATGCCCGGCATGATCGGGTCAACGGTCCGACCGCGACCCGTCTGCGGCACGCCGTCGGCGAAGTAGGTCCCTGCGTTGTCCGCGTCGTACCCGTAGAAGCCGTACGGCCACTCGTCGGTGTTGAGCATCTTCGGGGTCTGGTCCACCACGACTGCGGCGCGCACCCGCCCCGGTCCGAACTGGTCGACGTAGGCCCAGATCGTGTTGCCGCCCATGGAGGCCCCGACGAGGACCACGTCGTCGAGCCCGAGGTGCTCGAGCAGCTCACCAAGGTCGCGGCCGTGCCGCGCCATGCGCTGCCCGTGCATGGTCGTCTCGGACTCTCCGTGTGAGCGCCGGTCGAACGTGATGGCCCGGTAGCCCGCCGCGAGCAGCTCGTCGACGGTGAGGACCCATGCGGTCGCCGGGGCCGTGTACCCGTGGACGAGGACAACCGGCGTGCCCTGGCCCTCGTCGGTGTAGCTGAGCGTCACGTCGTCCGTGGTCCGGAAGGTCGGCATGGCTTCCTCTCGTCGCGCCTTCGTTGTCGCGTCGACGCTAGCCGCGCCGGGCCTCGGCGCCGACGGAGGAACCCTCCGGTTCGCCCCTGAGTGGGTGGAGGTCCTGCCCGTATGCCGCCGTGTCTCGGTGGCGCGTACGTCACGTCCGTGTGGCGGTCATCAGCCGGTGCAGGCGCAGGGCCACCTGGAGGTCGAGGGCGCGGTCGGGATCCTTCCACGACGGCCCGAGCACCTCGGTGACCCGGTCGAGCCGCTGGTAGAGCGTGTTGGCGTGGATGTGCAGCACCTCGCAGGTACGGGCGTGGTGGCGGGCGTGGGCGAGGTAGGCCTCCAAGGTCGGGACCAGGTCGCGACCCCGGCTGCGGTCGTGCTCGAGCAGCGGCCCGACGGTGGCGCGGACGAACGCGGCCAGCTCGGAGCGGCCAGCCGTGCCGAAGACCGACCCGTAGATGCCTATCTCCTCGGTGCCCACGCAGTCGCCATCCCGGTCGAGGGCGAGCAGGACCGTCGTGGCCTGGGTCGCGCCCTTGTGGGCCGCGCGGATTCCGGCGACCCCGCCCGATGCGCCCGCGACCCCGGTCGTCGTCACCCCGGCGCCCCCGACAGTCAACCGGCGCGCCAGGACGACCAGGTCGGCGGACTCGATGTGTGGCGCGAACACCACGTAGCGGCCGTCGTGCTCTCCCGACCAGCCGCTCACCTCGCCCGCCATCCGGGTGGCCAGTGTTGCCGCGTTCCCCGGGTCGCCGCGTCCGGGGTCGACGACGGCGACCGCGGAGACGGCGTGCGGGTCGATGCCGAGCGCGCGGGCCCGTCGGGTCAGGCTGGCGTCGTCGGCCCGCGACCCGAGGAGGGCGTGCACGAACTCACCGCGCGATCGCAGCTCAGCCTCGGTCACCGCTCGCTCCGAGGCGATGACGACCGCCACGGATGAGGCAGCAATCTGGAGCAGCCGCAGCAGCTCACCGTCGTCGGTGGGCCCGGCGGAGCAGACCAGGTCTGCGACGTGGCCGGTCGGGAGGGTCACGGGCACCGCGATTGGCTCGCCGCCGGCGGGTACGGCACCTGGCTGGTCGCCCTGGTCAGCGAGGCCGCCGGCGAGCACCGCACCGGCGGAGTCCCTGACCTCGACGGCCCGGCCGGTGGCGCCCCCGAGGATGCTCGTCACGGCACCCAGACCGGTGCCCTCGATGACGACTCGGCCAAGGGCGTCGCGCAGGTCGGCTGCGCGCTGGCGCTGGTCGAGCACGTGCCGCAGCGCGGCGTTGGACTCGCGCAGCTCCACGGCGGCGGTCCGCTCGCGCTCGAACAGGTCCGCCGTGCGCAGGGCGAGGGCCGCGTGCGCCGCCAGTCCCGCCAGCAGCTCGGTCTCGTGGTCGGTGAACCGGCGGTTGCGGCGCTCGGCGGCGAGCAGGACCCCGAGAGTGTCGTCTCCGACCACCAGCGGAACCCCGAGGATGCCGCCGAGCTGCTCGCTGGCGGCCGCGGAGGCGATGACGTCGCGGCGCGGGAACCGGGTGTCGTCGAGGTAGCTCTCGCTCCACCATGGCCGGCCGGTGCGGAGGACCTCGCCGCCGAGCCCCTCGCCGGGCGCCAGCTCGATGCCCCGTAGCACCGACCCCATGGACCCGTCGACCACGTCGATCCGGAGCCGGTCCTCGTGCAGCAGCATGATGTAGGCGACGTCGACGGCCAGCAGCCGCCGGGCCTGCCGGGCAACCTCGTCGAGCACCTCACGGGTGTCGTGGAGCGCGGCCAGCCGGCGGGCGAGGTCGTTGAGGACGGCCAGCTCGTCGGCGCGGCGCCGCAGCTCCTCCCACGAGTCCGGACGCGCGCCGTCCCTCCCTGTTTCGACGCTCATCCCGCCATTGTCACCCCGCTGGGGGCCTCGATCACGCGATGACCTTGCCCGGGTTGAGGATCCCGTGCGGGTCGAGGGCGCGGCGGACCGCGCGGTGCAGGTCTGCGACGGCTGGCGAGATCTCCGCCGCGAGCCCGTCGCGCTTGAGCAGCCCGACCCCGTGCTCGCCGGTGACCGTACCCCCGCAGTCGAGGGCCGCGGTGATGATCTCGGCGAAGGCTGCTTGCGCGCGACTGCGCGCCGCCTCGTCACCGGGCGGGGTGACCAGCAGGGGGTGGAGGTTGCCGTCCGCCGCGTGGGCGATGTTGGCGACGAGGACGTCGTGCTCCGCGCCGATGGCTTGGATGCGGGCGAGCATGTGCGGTACCTGGGTCACGGGGACGCACACGTCCTCGGTGAGCACGGGCCCGAGCCGCTCCAGCGCAGGGTAGGCCAGGCGGCGGGCCGCGAACATCGCGTCGGACTCGGCCTCGTCGTCGGACCGCGCGGCATACGAGGCCCCGGCCTGCTCGAAGCAGCCCTGGACCCGCGCCGCCTCCTGGACCCCGGCGTCACCCGGCGCGTCGACGCGGGCGAGCAGGATCGCCTCGCAGTCAGCCTCGATGCCGAGCTGTTTCCACTCGTTGACCGCGTCGAGGCAGTAGCGGTCCAGCAGCTCCAGGGCGGAGGGGACGACGCCCGAGCGGGCGACGGCGGCGACCGCCTCCCCGGCAGCGACGAGCGAGCCGAAGAACCCGACGACCGTGTGCTCCGGCGCCCGCGCCGGACGAAGCCGCACGGTCACCTCGGTGACCACCCCCAAGGTGCCCTCCGACCCGGTGAGCAGCCCGGCGAGGTCGTAGCCTGCGACGCCCTTGGCGGTGGGGGTGCCGAGCCGCACGACGTCGCCGGATCCGGTGACGACCTCGAGAGCGAGCACGTAGTCACCGGTCACGCCGTACTTCACGCAGCAGACACCGCCGGCGTTGGTGGCCACGTTGCCGCCGATGGTCGACCAGGGTGAGCTGGCGGGGTCCGGTGGGTACCAGAGGCCCTGCTCGGCCACCGCGGCGCGCAGGTGGTCGTTCACCACCCCGGGCTGGACGACCGCCAGCCGCTCGACGGGGTCGATCCGCACGATCGTGGTCATGCGTTCGAGGCTGACGACGACGCAGCCCTCGATCGCGTTCGCGCCGCCCGACAGGCCGGTGCCGGCACCGCGCGGCACGAGCGGCACGTCGTGCTCGATGCACCAGCGCACGACGGTCGCCACCTGGTCAGCGGTCGCGGGGCGCACGACGGCCAGGGGCCGACCGCTGGGTGCCCACTCGGCCTCGTCGTGGCGGTAACGCTCGATCGACTCGGCGGCGGTCAGCACCACCCCGTCGGGCAAGGCCGCGATCAGCGAGTCGGCGGCCGTCCTGACCGACACGGCCTGGGTCATCGCACGCTCTTCACCGGACGGATCGCCAGGGCGCCGAGCATCACGAAGACGATTCCGGAGACGAACAGGACGGGGTAGCCGCCGGTCAGCGTGACGAGCCCGGCCGCGATGGAGGGGCTCAGGGCCTGCGGGACGGTGGTGGCCAGGCCGAGGATGGCCAGGTCGCGCCCGGCGCTGCTGGCGCCGCGCAGCCGGGCGGGCAGCACCTCGGTCATGAGGGCGAGGTCGATGGAGATGTAGACGCCGAACCCGAGGCCCAGGAGGAACGCGTAGGCCAGCACGCCGGTCGTGGTGGGCACGAAGAGCGGGATCGCGAGGGCGACCGACATGAGCACCGACGACCACACAATGAACGGCTTGCGGCGACCGACCCGGTCGGAGAGCCAGCCGCTGCCGACGGCCGAGATCAGGACGCCGACGAGCAGGACCATGCCCATCGTGGCTGCGAAGGTGTTGGACTCGGCGTCCCCCAGTCCGATGTAGTCGCGCAGGATGTACAGGCCGTAGGTCTGGGCACCGTAGAAGCCGATCACCATGAGGAACCGCGACCCGAACGCCCACGCGAAGTCCGGGTGCTGGCGCGGGTCCACCCAGAAGCCGCGAAGGAACGACCGCGGCGTGAGCGTCTCGCGCTGGAGGCCGGTGCTGGGGCTGTCGCGGTTGAGCAGCACGAACCCCAGGGTCACCACGATCACGAGAACACCCAGGACGGTGTAGGGCAGAATGCCCCGGTCCGCGGTGGTGCCGGCCACGAGTGCCCCCACGGCGTTCCCGATGGTGATGCCGACCCCGATCATCGAGGAGACCGCGCCACGCCGGTTCGCGGGGTAGCGGTCTGGCACGAGTGCGGTGGCCGCCGCCTGCAGGGCGTTGACACCGACCTGGACGACGAGCCAGATCAGCGCGACGGTGACGATCGAGCTGGCCAGGGGCAGGCCGATGAGCACCCCGCCGGCGAGTAGAGCGCCACCCACCATCCAGGGCGTGCGTCGTCCGAAGCGGGACCGTGTGGCGTCCGACAGCGCGCCGGCGAGCGGCTGGGCGATGATGGTGGCGGCGAACGCGACCGTGGTCACGAAGGCCAGGTTGCCGACCTTGTGAGCCTGGTCGAGGGCTGCCACGAGGTTGGGCAGCAGGATCCCGTTGCCGCCGGAGTTGATCGCGAGGATGGCCACGTACACGAGCAGCAGGCCGACCGACATCCGTCGCAGGCCGCGGGTCGGGGTGGCCGGCTCGGCCTGGGTCGGCGACGGAGTTGGCAGGGGGGTGGGGATCTCGGACAGGGCCATCGCGAACACTCCTGGGCTTGGTGGCGGCGGCGCTGCCGCCCGGTGCTGCGACGGTAGGCCGCGCTCACCCCGGCCGGGATGGACGTTCTCTCCGCACTCTCTGGCCGTGGGTGGAGGTCAGGTCCACGCGGGTCGGGCGCTGGTGTGCGTCCGGCGAAAGCTGCGCGGGCTGACGCCATACCGCGTGACGAACGCCTGGCGCAGCGTCTCGGCCGAGCTGAACCCGCACCTGGCTGCCACCTGCGACAGCGTGAGGTCCGTGGTCGTCAACAGGCTCGCGGCCACCTCGAGCCGGACCCGCCGGATCGCTGCCGCCGGTGACTCACCCAGGTGGTCGTGGAACAGGCGGGTCAGCTGGCGCACGCTCACCCCGACCTGCGCGGCCACCGTCGTCGTGCGCAGGTCTCCACCGGGGTCGGCCACCGCGTGGTCCATCACCTGGCGAAGCACGACGTGGTCGGGCCGGCGCGCGCGGGTGAACATGCTCATCTGGGCCTGGTTGCCGGGCCGCTGGAGGTAGGTCACCAGGCCCATCGACACCCGCCGCGCCAGCTCGGCGCCGTGGTCCTCTTCCACGAATGCCAGCGTGAGGTCGAGCGACGACGTGACACCGCCCGCCGTGGCGATCTTCCCGTCGCGCACGAAGATCGGCGCCGCGTCGACGTCGACGGCGGGGAAGCGCTGGGCCAGGTCCGCGGCATACCACCAGTGGGTCGTCGCCCGGCGACCGTCGAGCAGGCCGGTGGCCGCGAGCACCGTGGCCCCCGTGCAGACCGAGCCCACTCGTCTCGCCCCCTCGCCAAGCCGGCGGAGGTGACGCAGCAGGGCCTTGTCCTCAGCCGCCCGCACGTGGCCCAGGCCGCCGCTGACGACGAGCGTGTCGGCGTGCTGCACGGCACTGAGCCGGGCGTGGGCGCGCAGCCGCACGCCCGAGTCGCAGCGCACGTCACCGCCCGCGACGCTCGCCACGATGACGCGGTATGCCGGGTGGGCGTCCAGGCGGGTCGCGAGGTCAAGCGTGGAGGTCACCGACGCGATGTCGAGCAGCTCCGAGCCGTCATAGGCGACGACCACGACGTCGTGGGTCTGCATGGAGTCGAGACTAGGGGCGTGAGGGCGAGGCCGGAAGGACGAGATCCCCAGCATTTCGGCCACGACCCCAGCCGAACCATTGCCCTCCGGCGCGCGCCCGGCCGACCCTCGCCTGCATGACCAACCACCACGGGATTCGCACCTTCGTCCTCCACGTCTTCGAGATGCTGTTGGTGATGGCGATCGGCATGGGCGTCTTCAGCGCCCTCGCAGCGTTCCTCTTCTCGGTCGCCGGCAGCAGCCTCATGGGGCAGCCGGGCTGGCTGCGGGTCGCCCTCATGGGCGTGAACATGACCGTGCCGATGGTGCTGTGGATGCTGCTGCGCGGTCACACCGCAGCCCAGAACGCCGAGATGGCGGCGTCGATGGTGGTCCCCAGCGCCGTTGCCGCTCTCTTCGTCGCAGCCGGAACCTTCAGCACCGCAACTGGTTTCGTCGTCCAGCACGTCGTCATGGTGCCAGCCATGATCGGCGTGATGCTGCTGCGGTACGACGAGTACTCCCACCACGAGACCCACCACGGAGCCGTTCTGGGAGGCTAGGTGCATGCCCACGCAGACGCCGCTCGAGCTGTTCGCCACCGACGACCTCATCGACGAGGACGACCGCGCCATCCGCGACACGGTCAGGCGGTGGGTCGACGACCGGGTGCGCCCGGAGATCGCGGGCTGGTTCGAGGCGGGCAGCATCCCGGCGCGCGAGCTGGCCAAGGAGCTCGGCTCGCTGGGGGTGCTCGGCATGCACCTGCACGGGTATGGCACCGCCGGCACGAGCGCGACGGCATACGGCCTCGTCTGCATGGAGCTCGAGGCGGGCGACTCCGGCATCCGCTCACTCGTGTCGGTGCAGGGCTCCCTGGCGATGTACGCGATCTACGCCCACGGTTCACAGGAGCAGAAGGAGCAGTGGCTGCCGGCCATGGCCGCCGGTGAGGCGATCGGGTGCTTCGGCCTCACCGAGCCGGACTTCGGCTCGAACCCGGCCGGCATGCGCACCCGGGCGCGCCGCGACGGCGACGACTGGGTGCTGAACGGCACCAAGATGTGGATCACCAACGGGTCGGTGGCCGATGTGGCCGTCGTGTGGGCGCAGACCGACGACGGCATCCGCGGGTTCGTCGTTCCCACGGACAGCAAAGGCTTTTCGGCCCCCGAGATCAAACGCAAGCTGTCGCTGCGGGCATCGGTGACGGCCGAGCTCGTCCTCGACGACGTGCGCCTGCCGGCCGACGCGGTGCTGCCGGGCGCCCAAGGCCTGTCGGGGCCGTTGTCGTGCCTCACCGAAGCCCGCTTCGGCATCGTCTTCGGATCCGTGGGCGCGGCCCGCGACAGCCTCGAGACGGCGATCGCGTATGCCGGGTCGCGCGAGATCTTCGACCGCCCGTTGGGTGGGTTCCAGGCGACGCAGCTCAAGCTGGCCGACATGACGGTCGAGCTCGGCAAGGCGATGCTGCTGGCCCTGCACCTCGGGCGACGCAAGGATGCCGGCACCATCACGGCCCAGCAGGTCAGCCTCGGCAAGCTCAACAACGTGCGTGAGGCCATCGCGATCGCCCGCGAGTGCCGCACCATCCTCGGTGCAGCGGGCATCACCGGGGAGTACCCCGTGATGCGGCACGCCAACAACCTCGAGTCGGTGCTCACCTACGAGGGCACGACCGAGGTGCACCAGCTCGTCATCGGCAAGGCGTTGACCGGGCTCGACGCCTTCCGCTGAGCGGTCCCGCCGCGGGAAACAGGTTCAGGGCCGGTCGATCTCGGCGAAGACGGGGCGGCCGAGGGTCGGCTGCGACAGCAGGCGCGCGAAGTCGGTCGTGTTGCGGGAGATCGAGATGAGCAGCTTGCCATCCTCGAGCTCGATCGACGGGTGCGCCAGGGGCGCGTACTGGAGAGCGCCCTCTCCGTCCTCGAAGGCTGCCCGGACACCCCGCGTCGCGGTCCACGGTCCCGTGGGCGACGTCGAGGTCCAGGCGTAGACGGTGTCACCGAGGTCGCCGTCGCGCTTGCTGACGATGACGAACCGGCCATTGACCGCATCGACGGACAGGGTCTGCGAGACCCCGCCGCGCGCGGGCAGGATCTCGCGAGCCTGCGCGTAGTCGGGGACCCAGGCACGGCCGTCCCAGAACCGCCAGGTGTTCCGGTCACGCGCCTGGGCCTCGGGAGCTCGTGCCACATAGAGGGCTCGCCCGTACGACGTCCGGGTCGGCAGACGGGTGCCGTAGAGGTAGATCCAGCCGTCCTGCACGGTCATGGCCGAGCCCCAATTGACCTGGGCGCCGTCCGTCGAGTCGGGCGTGAGGTCGAGCTGGTAGGCAAGCTCCGGAGCCCTGGTGCCGCCGCCAGCCGGGAGCGCGAAAACCGTTGCGGTGCTTCCCAGGTAGGTGAAGTCGAAGGGCCCGCCGGTTCCCCGACGGATGCGTCCCGACACCACGAGCAGCCCCGTCTGGTTGCCGTCCTTGACGACGCCCACCGACATCGGCCAGTGGACGACGCCGTCGGCACGGTCGGGGATGACCGGACCGTGGTCACGGGTCTCGACCTGCGACGCGCAGAGGCCGGAGCTCACGAGCATGGAGTTGGCCACCACCCGCGGGAAGACCCGTGAGGACCGCACCGTGTCGCCGAACACCCACACGATCCGCTGGTCGGGCAGCCGCGCGCTGGCGCCGATGTCGCCGGCCTGCCACAGCGGCAGGTCCAGCCCGGCCACGACCCGGTTGAGCTCGGCCACGGTCACCGGTGGCGGTGCGGTTCCGGCGGGTGCCGGGCAGGTGGGCGTCAGGCGCGGGTATGCCGTCGTCGGGCTCGCCGTCGGGGCGCCGTCACCACCCGAGCACGCGGCCAGTGCCGCGACGAGCACGAGCGATGCCGCGACACCGGCGAGGCGTGGCCCGGCGCGCAGCATGCGCCCATCGTAGGGTCCGTGGGGTCAGGGCAAGGCGTCAGCCGTCGAAGGACACCTTCAGGGTCATGGGGACGGACTTGAGGGCCTGGCTGACAGGGCAGTTCTCCTTGGCCTCGTTGGCAGCCGCCTCGAACTGCTCGGCCGTGATGCCGGGCACGGAACCCTTGGTGGACAAGGCGATTCCCGTGATGCCGGTGCCGGGCTGGAACGTCACCTCAGCCGTGGTGTCGATCGACGTCGGGGGAGTGCCGGCCTGCGCGAGCCCGTGCGAGAGCGCCATCGAGAAGCAGGTCGAGTGCGCCGCGGCGATGAGCTCCTCCGGGCTGGTCTTCCCGTTCGGCTCCTCGGCCCGCGACGGCCACGACACGGCATACGTGCCGATCCCGGACGACGCGAGGGTGACCTCGCCGCTGCCCTCCATGAGGGAGCCTTCCCAGTGGGCGTTGGCGGTGCGGGTGGTGGCCATGTGGGGCTCCTTGGGTGGGTGGCTGGGGCGCAAACCACTTTCACCGGTATGCCGCCGCGTGGCAACCGGGCAGCCGACGGGCCCGCCGGGATCACCCGACGGGCCCGCCTTCCCCACCACAGGGATTCCGAGTCGAGTGCCTGAGAACTACCCAGGGGTCGGGCTCAGGCACTCGACCTCGGTCTAGGCGCCGCGCAGCAGCTCCTCGAAACCGGCCGGGACGGTGAAGTCGTCGGTGCGGTTCCGGGTGCCGGCTCGGCCGGCCACGAGGTCGGCGAGCTCGGAGGCGGCGACGGTGATGCGCCGGTCCAGCCCGGAGCTCGCGCCGGAGTCACCGGTGCCGCCGATGGCGCCCCAGTCCTCCGAAGCCGCGAACACTGCGGTCGGAACGGTGACTGCCTTGAGGTAGGCGAACAGGGGACGCATGGCGTGCTCGAGGACGAGCGAGTGCCGAGCGGTGCCGGCCGTCGCGCCCATCAGCACCGGGGTGCCACGCAGCGCGCCCTCGTCGAGCACGTCGATGAACGACTTGAACAGGCCGCTGTAGGACGCCTGGTAGATCGGTGTCACGGCGATGACCGCGTCCGCCGAGGCGACGGAGTCGAGCGCCTCACGCAGCGCACCCGTGGCGAACCCGGTCAGCACCGCGCCGGCCAGGGCCTGCGCGTGGTCGCGCAGGTCGATGACCTCGACCGTGCTGTCGACGCCCCGCTCGAGGGCGGCATCCCGGGTGGCCCCGGCCAGCCGGTCGGCCAGGAGCCTGGTCGACGACGGCTGGCCGGTGCCAGCCTGGATGACGACGATGCGACGAACGTCGTTGCTGCCGTTGGTCATCGCACTGCCTCCTTGGTGTCCTTCTCCGCCGTGAGTCCGGTGACGTCGTCGACGCCGTGGACGGTGAGGTCACGGGCGCCGCCGGCCGCCGCCACACGCGAGGCGTGGGTCGGGGCGTCGGGCACGTGCTCGGGCTTGCGCGCCGCGGCGATCTTGCGAAGCTCCGGCACGACCTGGGTGCCGAGGATCTCGAGCTGCTCGAGGACCGTCTTCTGCGGCAGGCCCGCGTGGTCGATGAGGAAGAGCTGGCGCTGGTAGTCGCCCACGTCGTCCGCCATCGCGGCATACCGCTCGATCACCTGCTGGGGCGAGCCCACGGTGAGCGGGGTCTCCCGGCTGAAGTCCTCCAGCGACGGGCCGTGGCCGTAGACGGGTGCGTTGTCGAAGTAGGGGCGGAACTCACGCACCGCGTCCTGGCTGTTCGCCCGCATGAACACCTGACCACCGAGGCCGACGATGGCCTGGTCGGCCCGGCCGTGGCCGTAGTGCTCGAAGCGACGCCGGTAGAGCTGCACCATCTGCTTGGTGTGGCTCATCGGCCAGAAGATGTTGTTGTGGAAGAAGCCGTCGCCGTAGTAGGCCGCCTGCTCGGCGATCTCGGGGCTGCGGATCGACCCGTGCCACACGAACGGCGCGACACCGTCGAGCGGGCGCGGCGTCGAGGTGAACGACTGGAGCGGGCTGCGGAACTTGCCCGACCAGGTGACGTTGTCCTCGGTCCACAGGCGGCGCAGCAGCGCGTAGTTCTCGATCGCCAGCGGGATGCCCTCGCGGATGTCCTTGCCGAACCACGGGTAGACCGGGCCGGTGTTGCCGCGACCGAGCATGAGGTCGACCCTGCCGTCGGCGAGGTGCTGCACGTAGGCGTAGTCCTCGGCGAGGCGCACCGGGTCGTTCGTGGTGATGAGGGTCGTCGCGGTCGACAGGATGATGTTCTTGGTCTGGGCGGCGATGTTGCCGAGCAGCACCGGCGGGTTGGCCGGCGCGGCGAACGGCGGGTTGTGGTGCTCACCGACGGCGACCACGTCGAGGCCGAGCTGGTCGGCGTGGATGGCGAGCTCGACCATGTTCTTGATCCGCTCGTTCTCGCTGGGGGTCCTGCCGGTGGTGGGGTCCTGGGTGACGTCCCCGACGGTGAAGATTCCGAACTGCATGGTGCTCGCGCTCCTCGCGTTCCCTGGTGGTGGTCCGCTCCGACCTCCCTAGGTCGTTGCGATTTCAACTACCTTAACCGGGGTGGGGCGTGGACTATTCCGCGGGCTTCGCGGCGAGCCCGGTGCAGGGCCGGGCGTCGTTCCAGAGGCCGAGCAGGCGTGCGCTGTCGGCCGCACCGGGCACGCGGGGTATGCCGTCCGTGCCGATGAGCATGGGCGTCCACCGAGCTTTCGTGACGACACCGGCTGCCGGTCGCTGAGCGGCCTTCGCGGCCTTCACATCGACCGACAGGGTGAGGACGCCGGAGCGGGAGTCGGGCTCCTTGCTGCGCCACCAGACGAAGTTGCCGAGGCCATAGTCGACGTAGGCGCGCCCAAGCCAGCCGGCGCCGTTGACCCGGTGGGAGTGCCCGCCGACGATGATGTCCGCGCCGGCCGCCTCGAGTGCCTGCGCGGTCTGGGTCGACAGGGCGTCGGGACACTTCTGGTAGTCGGTGCCCCAGTGCAGGAACACGACGACGAGGTCGTACTTCGCGGCCGCTGCGCGCACCGCCGCGGCGATCCGGGTCGATGGCGTGCTCGACGCGACCCCGCCCTTGCCGGGGCCGGCCGCGTAGCGCGCCAACGTCATCTCCCAGACCTGGTCGGCCCCGAACACCGCGACCTCGAGGCCTTTGGCCTCGAGCACCGCCGGCGCGAACGCCTCGTCCTCGTCGGCGCCGATCCCGACGATCGGGATCGGGCTGGTCTTCTTGGCCGCGAGGGTGTCCTGCAGCCCCACGGGCCCGTAGTCGACGCCATGGTTGTTGGCCATGCTCACCGCGTCGATGCCGGCACCCTTGACCGTCTCGAGTGCTGACGCTGGCGCACGGAAGTGGAACTCCTTGCCGATCTTCGTGCCCCGCTGCGTGATCGCCGTCTCAAGGTTGGCCATGGACAGGTCAGCGGCGCCCAGGGTCGACCTCAGCTCGGCCAGCCCTTCCGGGTCGCGGGCCAGCGGCGCGAGGTAGTCCTCGAAGTGGATGTCGCCCGCGAACGCCATCGTCAGCGTGCCGGGGTCGCTTGGCGGCGCAGTCGTCGTGGCCGCGGTCGTGGTCGCCGGTGCGGTCGGGGACGGGGCGGCTGCCTGGGTGGTTGGCCGCGAGGTGGCGCTCGGCGGCGCACTGCCAACGCTGTCGCCGCCCGAGCAGCCCGCGAGGAGGACCAGCGCCGCGAGGACGACGGGACCCGTGTGGCGCATGCGCGGAGTCTATGTCGGCCTAGGATCGCGGCCGTGGAGGCGTCAGTCCGTGGGCACGCGCGGTTCGGGTCACTGCTCGCCACCGACCCGGTCGAGGTGCGCCACGACCTCGCCGACCTGCCCGGTGGCTTCTGGGCCGTCGTCGTCACCTTCGAGGGCGCCGTCACCGCCGTGCGCTTCCGGACGGTCGACCGGTATGCCGCGGAGGCGGCGCCGGGCGCTCCCTCACCGAAGTGGTCGCCGCTGGAAGGGGAGTGGGGCACGAGCCTGGACCACGCGGCATACCTCGACGGCGTCCGGGAGGTCCGGCGGCGCATCGCCGCCGGCACCGTGTATCAGGTGAACCTCTGCCGGGTCCTGAGCCACGAGCTGACCGACGATGCGGACCTCGACGGCCTCGCCGCCCTCCTGGGGGCCGGCAACCCGGCGCCCCACGCCGGCCGGATCCACGTGCCCGAAGCCGGGCTCGACGTGGTGTCGGCGAGTCCGGAGGCGTACCTGCTGCGCGCCGGCAACCGCCTCGAGTCGCGGCCCATCAAGGGGACGGCGAGCAGCCCGGAGACGATGCTGCCCAAGGACTATGCGGAGAACGTCATGATCGTCGACCTCGTCCGCAACGACCTGTCGCACGTGTGCCGCGAGGGGACGGTGCGGGTCGACCGGCTGTGCGGGATCGAGCGGCATCCCGGGCTGGTGCACCTCGTGTCGGATGTGGTCGGGGAGCTGCGTCCCGGCGTCGACTGGCCGGAGATCATGGCGGCGACGTTTCCTCCAGGGTCGGTCTCTGGTGCGCCGAAACACACTGCGCTACAAGCGATCTCGGACCTCGAACCCGTGCCGCGAGGACCCTACTGCGGCGCGATCGGCTGGATCGACGCCGACGACGGGCGCGCGGAACTCGCCGTGGGCATCCGCACGTTCTGGGCAGAGAAGGACGCGAGCGGCCGCCGGTGGCTGCGCTTCGGCACGGGCGCCGGCATCACCTGGGGGTCGGACCCCGAGCAGGAATGGGGGGAGACTCAGGTGAAATCCGGACGTCTCGTCGGACTGGCATCTGGAAGGGTGGAGACATGAGCGACAACGAGCCGAGAGTGTGGGTCAACGGTCGGCTGACCGGGGTGGACGAGCCGTCGATCGCGGCGCTCGACCACGGCGTTACCGTGGGTGACGGCGCGTTCGAGACGGCCAAGATCGACCGGGGGCAGGTGTTCGCCGCCACGCGCCACGCGCGCCGGCTCGACCGGACGCTGTCCGGGCTCGGGCTGCCGGCGGCCGACCACGACTACATCGCCGAGGGCGCCAAGGCGGTCCTCGAGGCCGGTCCGCAGATCGAGTTCGGGCGGTTGCGCTACTCCGTGACCGGTGGGGCCGGGCCGCTGGGGTCGGACCGCGACGACAGCCCGCTGACCTACATCGTCACCGCCGCCGCCCAGCCGCGACCGCCGCAGAGCGCGTCGGTCGCCGTGGTGCCGTGGGTGCGCAACGAACGGTCCGCGGTGGCCGGGCTCAAGACGACGTCGTATGCCGAGAACGTCGTCGCGCTGGCCTACGCCAAGGAGCGCGGGGCGATCGAGGCGGTCTTCGCCAACACCCGCGGCGAGCTGTGCGAGTGCACCGGGTCCAACATCTTCGTCGTCTCCGGCGGGGTGCTGCTGACGCCGCCACTGGAGTCGGGGTGCCTCGCCGGCATCACCCGCGAGGTCGTCGTCGAGTGGTGCCGCGAGGACGGCATGGACGTGCGCGAGCAGACCCTGCCGGTCGAGGTGCTGCGTGAGGCCGACGAGGTGTTCATCACGAGCTCGACCAAGGACGTGCTGGGCATCCATGCGGTGGACGACCGGGCGCTCGAGGTGGGGCCGGTGACGAAGCGGGCCGCCGAGGTTTTCGCGCGGTTCTCGGCGGAGCGGATGGATCCGTGACCCAGGCGGACAAGGCCAATACGGAGGCCAAGGACCGCTCCCAGGACGACGACTGGGCGTGGCGGCGCAAGATCCGCGAGCACCCCACGATGTACCCGGTGTACCGCGTCGCCGTCATCGTCCTGGGTTTCGTCGTCACGATCGGTGGGCTGGCGCTGGTGCCGCTGCCAGGACCCGGCTGGCTCATCGTGTTCGCGGGCATCGCGATCCTCGCCTCGGAGTTCGAACCGGCCGAGCGCCTGCTCCACTGGGGCAAGGCGAGGCTCAAGGACTGGACCGACTGGCTCGAGCCCAAGCCGCTGTGGGTCAAGGGCCTCGTCGGCCTGGCCACGCTGGCCCTCGTGCTCGCGGTCTTCTGGGCGCTCTTCGCCGTGAGCGGTGTGCCCACGTGGTTCCCCGACTTCGCCGAGGACCGTCTCGTGCAACTGCCGGGCCTCGCCCGCTGACCCGGATTTCGTGTCCGGGCGCGGGTCCGGCTATTCTTCGGCAGGCCCGCAAGGGCAGCTGGACGTGTAGCTCAGTTGGTTAGAGCGTTCGCTTCACACGCGAGAGGCCAGGGGTTCGAGTCCCTTCACGTCCACCACAGGTTCCCTCCTCAGCCGGTCGACCCGGTTGGCCCGGACGTCCCGTCGAGGACGTCGCGGAGCACGGCAGCCTCGCTGATGTCAGCGGCCTTGGACGCCGTGATGAGGGTGAGCGGACCCTTGGCGGCCATCGCCCGCAGCTGGTCGAGCGCCTGAGCACGCTCGGGGTCCTGCAGCTCTGCCCGGTACCGCTTCTGGAACTCGGGCCATTTCGCCGGGTCGTGCTCGTACCACTTGCGCAGCTCGGTCGACGGCGACACGTTCTTCAGCCACTCGGTGAGATCCGCCTTCTCCTTGCTCACCCCGCGCGGCCAGAGCCGGTCGACCAGGACCCGCTGGCCGTCTGACTTCTCGGCCGGGTCGTACGCCCGCCGCACCTGCACGACATACCTCGTCGTCATGGGACTCATCATGCGCGCCCAAGACCCGCCAGGCACGTCGGCGAAGTCTCGGCGGACACCAGTCAGCGTCTGATGCGATCGCCGCCTCCTAACCCAGGTCGAGCATGCGGGCTGCCCGCAACGCCACGTCGAGCTCCGTGAGCTGGCTCGGACGGGCGACATCGCGGCCGGTCAGGTCCTGGATCCTGCCCAGCCGGTAGCGCACCGTGTTGCGGTGCACGTGCAGCCGCTCGGCGGCCGTGGCGGTCGAGCCGTCGGCGTCGATCCACGCCCGGGCTGTCGAGAGCAGCACCTCGCGGTCGTCGGACGGCAGCCGCAAGACCCCGTCGAGGACGGCACGGGCGAACACGGCCGACTGCTCGGGGGTGCTGGCGAGCACCAGGTCCAGCGCCCCCGCGTCGTAACGGGTGACACCGGAAGGTGCTGCGCCACAGGCGATTCCAGCCTGTCGGCGCGCAGCAGGGGCATGGTCGAGCCCGTCGAACGGCGCGCTGACACCGACGCGCCCCATGGCCAGGGGAGCCAGCAGCTCGACCAGCAGGGCCTCGTCGGCGTCGCGGCGCAGCGCCACCACCCCGTCCTGGTGGTCGTGCTCCATCCGCCACGCCGAGTCCAGACCGCGCCCGGCCAGCACCCGTTCCGCCCCGGGCAGCGCCTCGGTGCCGGGTGGCCGGCACAGGGCCGTGACCACGACGAACCGGCCGTCCCGGTCGAACGGCAGTGCTGCCGCGGTCGCCCAGAGGTCGGCGTCGGCGGTCACCTCGCCGTCGAGGACGGTGCCGACGATGGCGGCGCGCAGCTGGGCATCGCGCCGCGCCCGTTCGGCGCTGGTCGCCCGGTAGGCGTCGGTCACGTGGGTGGCGAGGTCGTCGCTCACCGACCAGATGTCGGCCGCGGCCCGCAGCAGCGCGTCGTGCGCCTCCGGCGACGCCTGTTCCACCAACAGCTCCCACACGAAACGGCCGCCGATGCGAAAGGCCGTGAGCACCGCGGCATACGGCACGCTCGCCTCGGCTCGCGCGGCCCCCGTGGCTCGGGGGGCCTCGAGGGTGACCGACGGCTCGCCGGCCAGCTCGCCGAGCACGTACCGCATGTTGTCCGCGCACGAGGCGTAGAGGTCCTCGAGGCTGACGGCGTCCCCGGCGGCGTAGAGGGGGATCTCGGCGAGGATCCGCTCGGCCATGCGGTGGCCGAGCCGGGTCGCGTCGGGCAGCAACCGACGGCTCAGGTCCCTGACCTCCGGCGCAACCTCGGGCACGGGAACACGCTATCGCGGGGCGTTGTGCCGCGGCACAACCGATGGCGGTCCAAGTCGGTGCTCGCGGACGATGACCCGGTATGCCGTGTGGGCGGACTCTGGAGGGGAACCTCACCCGAGCCGCCAGGAGCCATCCATGAACCTCGCCAGCCTCTTCACCAGCACCGCCGCTGCCCAGCCCGAGCGGGTCGCCCTGCACCTGCACGGCGCGGGCGACACGACCTACGGCCAGCTCGACGACGCCAGCGCCCGCTTCGCCGGCTTGCTCGCCGGGCTGGGCGTCGCACCCGGGGACCGCGTCGGACTCATGCTCCCCAACACCCCCGACTTCCCGGTCGCCTACTACGGCATCCTGCGCCTCGGCGCCGTCGTCGTTCCGATGAACCCGCTGCTCAAGGCGCGCGAGGTCGCCTACTACCTCGGCGACTCGGGCGCGCGCGTCATCGTGACCGGGCCGATGAGTCGGTCCGAGGTCGAGGAGGGTGCGGCCCAGGTCGACGGTGTCGAGGTCGTTGTGGCCGAGCCGGAGACGCTGCCGGCGCTGCTGTCCGAGCAGACCCCGGCCACCGTCGTGGTCGAGCGCGCCGAGGACGACACCGCAGTCCTGCTCTACACCTCCGGCACGACCGGCCGGCCCAAGGGCGCCGAGCTCACGCACGCGAACCTCGTGAACAACGTGCGCATCACCCAGTCCGACCTCATCCAGCTCGCGGCCGACGACGCGATCTTCGGCGGCCTCCCGCTCTTCCACGCGTTCGGGCAGACCTGCACGCTCAACACCGCGATGGCGGCGGGTGCCCGGCTGCTGTTGCTGCCGCGCTTCGACGCCCGCGCCGCGGCGAGCCTGCTCGCCGATCAGGGTGCCACCGTCTTCGCCGGTGTGCCGACGATGTATGCCGCGTTGCTGGGTCTGGGTGACGACGCACCGTCGCTGCCCGGGCTGCGGGTGTGCGTCTCCGGTGGCGCGGCGATGCCGGTCGAGGTGCTGCACCGGTTCGAGGAGCGGTTCGACACGGTCGTGCTGGAGGGTTACGGCCTGTCGGAGACCTCGCCGGTGGCGTCGTTCAACCTCCCGGACCGCGAGCGGCGGGCCGGGTCGATCGGCCTGCCGGTGACGGGGGTCGAGATGCGGATCGTCGACGCCGACGGTGAGCCGGTCGAGACCGGCGCCGTCGGGGAGGTGGCGATCCGTGGTCACAACGTCATGAAGGGCTACTGGAACAAGCCCACCGAGACCGCTGCGGTGCTGTCCGACGACGGCTGGTTCCGCACCGGCGACATGGGCCGGGTCGACGACGACGGCTACTTCTACATCGTTGACCGGCTCAAGGACCTCGTCATCCGTGGCGGCTTCAACGTCTACCCGCGCGAGATCGAGGAGGTCCTCTACGAGCACCCGCAGGTCGCCGAGGCCGCCGTGATCGGCGTGCCGCACCCGACGCTGGGCGAGGAGGTCGCCGCCGCCGTGGCACTGCGTCCCGGGTCGACGGTGACCGAGGACGAGCTGCGCGACTACGTCAAGGGCCAGGTCGCGGCCTACAAGTATCCGCGGCTGGTGTGGTTCGTCGACGAGCTGCCCAAGGGCGCCACCGGCAAGATCCTCAAGCGCGAGATCGTGCCGCCCACGACCGGTGCGGAGGCCTGACGATGACTGCCACGACGCACGCCCCCGACGAGACGGCCAACGTCTCCGTCGCCCTCGACCACCTGCTCGTGCAGGCGGCCATCGGGCCGGCCCGCCGGTTCGCGCCGGACGGCTCGACCGCCCGCTGGGCGCTGTCGCTGCTGCGCCACCCACGGCAGACGGCCACCCGGCTGGTCGAGCTCGGTGTGGAGTCCGGCCGGATCGTCGCCGGGGCCTCCCCGCTGGCGCCGGACAAGCGCGACCGGCGCTTCGCCGACGCGGCCTGGTCGGACAACCCGGTGCTCCACCGGCTGCTCCAGCTCTACCTCGCCAGCGGGCGCACCGTCGAGCAGCTCGTCGCGAACTCCGACCTGTCCGACCGCGACCGTCAGCGGGTGAAGTTCCTCCTCGAGAACGTCGTCGAGGCCGCGTCACCGAGCAACGTGCCGCTCGTCAACCCCGAGTCGGCCAAGACGGTCGTCGACACCGCAGGACTCAGCCTCCTGCGCGGCGGCAGCCAGCTCGTCAAGGACCTGGCCTCGGCGCCCCGCATCCCCGAGATGGTCGACACCTCGTCCTTCGAGGTGGGGGAGAACATCGCCGCGAGCGAGGGGGCCGTGGTGCTGCGCACCGAGGTCTTCGAGCTGATCCAGTACGCGCCGACGACCAAGGAGGTCAACGAGATCCCGCTGCTGATCGTGCCGCCGACGATCAACAAGTTCTACGCGATCGACCTGGCCCCCGGTCGGAGCCTCGTGGAGTATGCCGTGGGGCAGGGACGGACGACGTTCGTCATGTCGTGGCGCAACCCCGACGCCCGGCACGCCGAGTGGGACTTCGACACCTACGTGCGGGCCATCCTCGACGCCCTCGACGCCGTCGAGGAAGTGAGCGGCAGCACCGCCTCGATGCTCGGGGGCATCTGTTCGGGAGGGATCCTCGCAACGATCACCGCGGCATACCTTGCGGGCATCGGCCGCCAGGACCGGCTCGCCGGCCTGCTCCTCGCGGTCACCGTCATCGACAACGCGGACGCCGGGACGCTGTCGGCGCTCATGGACGCCGACCTGGCGCAGAAGGCCAAGGCGAAGTCGGCGCGCGCGGGCTACCTCGACGGCAGGGCGCTCGCGGAGGTGTTCGCGTGGCTGCGGCCGAGTGACCTGGTGTGGAACTACTGGGTCAACAACTACCTGCTGGGCAAGCGGCCGCCGGCCTTCGACATCCTCTTCTGGAACGCCGACACCACGCGGATGGCGGCCGGGCTGCACGCCGACTTCGTCGACCTGGCGATGGAGAACAAGCTCACCAAGCCCGGTGCGCTCACGGTGCTGGGACAGCCGATCGACCTCGGCGCGATCACCGTCGATGCCTACATCGTCGCCGGGATCGCCGACCACATCACGCCGTGGCAGAACTGCTACCGCACGACGCAGCTGCTCGGTGGCAAGAGCCGGTTCGTGCTCTCGACGAGCGGTCACATCGCCGCCCTGGTCAACCCGCCCGGCAACCCGCGCTCGAGCTTCCACACGAACGACGACCAGGGGCCCGACGCCAAGGCCTGGCTGCGCGACGCGACGCTGCACGAGGGCACCTGGTGGGCGGACGTGTCGGCCTGGCTCGACGAACGCAGCGGCGGGCGCAAGCGCGCGCCGAAGAAGCTCGGCTCCACCCGGTTGCAGCCCCTCGCGGAGGCACCCGGCACCTATGTCTTCGACCACTGAAAGCGAGCACGTCATGACCGACCGCACCGCACCGTTCCCGCACCTGGGCCGCTCGCGCGGCACCGACTTCTTCCGGATCGCCGACCAGCTCACCGACGAGGAGCTCGGCTACTGGAACACCGCCCGCCGGTTCGTCGACGACGAGGTCCTGCCCGTCATCGCCGACTACTGGGAGCGCGCCGGGTTCCCCCGTGACCTGGTCCGGCGGCTCGGTGAGCTGGGACTCGTCGGCGACGGCATCGAAGGCTACGGCTGCCCGTCGATGAGCCCCATCGCGACCGGCCTCGTCCACATGGAGCTCAACCGGGGCGACGGCAGCCTCGGCACCTTCCTCGGCGTGCAGGCCGGGCTGGCGATGCAGTCGATCGCGATGCTCGGTTCGGAGGAGCAGAAGCAGCGCTGGCTGCCGGCGCTCGCGAAGGTCGAGGCCTTCGGGGCGTTCGCGCTCACCGAGCCGACCCACGGGTCGGACTCGGTCTCGCTCGAGACCACGGCCCGGCGCGAGGGCGACGAGTGGGTGATCGACGGCGTCAAGAAGTGGATCGGCAACGGCAGCATCGCCGACGTCGTCGTGCTGTGGGCCCGTGACGACGAGGACAAGAAGGTCAAGGGCTTCCTGGTCGACCCGGCCTCGGAGGGGTTCACGGCCGAGCGGATCGACGGCAAGGGCTCGTTGCGGTCGGTGTGGCAGGCGCAGCTGACGCTCTCCGGCGTACGCGTCGCGGAGACCGACCGGCTGCCCGGCGCGAACTCGTTCGCCGACACGGCGCGCGTCCTCGCGGGTACGCGCAACGCGGTCGCCTGGGGGGCGCTGGGACACGCCACCGCGGCCTACGACATCGCCATGGACTACTGCTCCACGCGGGAGCAGTTCGGCAAGCCGCTCGTCTCCTTCCAGATCGTGCAGGAGCGGCTCGTGAAGATGCTGGCCGAGGTGTGCTCGATGCAGCTCTACTGCCTGCGCCTCGGCCGCCTCATCGAGGAGGGTGCGCTCACCGACACGATCGCCGCCCTCGCCAAGATGAACAACACACGTCGCGCCCGCGAGGTCATTGCGGAGGGGCGAGACCTGTTGGGCGGCAACGGGATCCTGCTCGACTTCCACGTGATGCGGCACATGGCCGACATGGAGGCGCTGCACACCTACGAGGGCACGGAGACGATCCAGACGCTCATCGTGGGCCGTGACATCACGGGTGTGGGTGCGTTCGTGTGAGCGGTGTCCCTGTCGTTCGCACCGTCACCGTCCACGGCCAGCGCCTGCGGGTGTCGGTGCGCCCCGGCACCGGGTCAGGTCCACCGCTGTTGCTGTGCAACGGGATCGGCGCGAGCCTGGAGCTCCTCGACCCCTTTGTCGACGCCCTGGACCCGCAGATCGAGGTGGTGCGCTTCGACGTGCCGGGGGTGGGTGGCTCACCTGACCCGGCGACCCCTTACCGGTTCGTGACCCTGGCGCGACTGGTCACCCAGCTGATGAGCCAGCTCGGCCATGAGACCTTCGACGTGCTCGGCATCTCGTGGGGTGGGGGACTGGCCCAGCAGCTCGCCCTGCAGTACCCGCGCCGGGTGCGACGTCTCGTCCTCGTGGCGACCGGAACGGGGTCGCTCATGGTGCCCGCCGGTCCGCGTGTGCTGTGGACGATGGCGACCCCTCGGCGCTACCGCGACCCGGAGTTCGCCGAGCAGGTCGGCGGCCTGCTCTACGGCGGCTCGCTGCGGGACGACCCGACCGCGGTGCGGCACCTCCTGCACGACCGGTCACGGGTGGGCAGCCGCCGGGGCTACCTCCTTCAGCTGCTTGCGGGCGCGGGTTGGACGAGCCTGCCCTTCCTGCCACTGCTGCGACAGCCGACGCTCGTCCTCGCCGGTCGCGACGACCCCCTCATCCCCGTCGCCAACGCACGCATCCTGGGGCGCCTCATCCCGCGCGCCCGGGTCGAGCTCTACGACGACGGCCACCTCGCCCTCGTCACCCGCGCCGACCTGCTGGCGCCCAAGGTCGCCGCCTTCCTGGGTGCCAGAATGAGCCGGTGAGCACTGCGCGCGTCCAGTCGATCCACGTCTACCCCACGCACGGCGAGCCCGGGCAGGACCTCACCGCCGTCGAGGTCGGCGAGGCGGGCCTGGCCGGTGACCGGCCGAAGAAGGCGCCGGTCATGGTGCTGTCGCACGAGGACACCAGCGGGGCGCGTGCCAACTTCGTCGTCGGCCTCACCGCCGAGGAGCTGGCCGCGGCGATCGACGGCGTCATCGAGGTGGGCGAGGTCGAGCTGGCGGTCACCGGCACCGCGGGCACCTGCCCGGGTGTGTATGCCGCGGTGGGCCGCGGCGGGACCGTGCGCGTGGGTGACGTGGTCACCGTCCGAGAACCCGGGTGACGGGGCTTCCGACCGGGGCATAGTCTCGGGGTCGTGCCTTCGTTCATCGAGGTGGAACCGGGGAAGATCGTCCGACTGAGCGACGACCCATGGGTCGCGCACCAGCAGGGCGTGGCCCAGCTGGTGCGCAGCTACCGGGCCATCCCGGCAGGGCAGCCGGTGCGCCTCGCGAAGAGGACGTCAAACCTGTTCCGTGCGCGAACGGCGACCGACGTTCCCGGTCTGGACGTGAGCGGCCTCGGTGGCGTGATCGAGGTCGACGCCGACGCGCGGACTGCTGACGTGCAGGGGGTGTGCACCTACGAGGACCTGGTCGACGCCACGCTGCCCCATGGCCTTGCGCCACAGGTGGTTCCGCAGCTCAAGACCATCACGCTGGGCGGTGCCGTCACCGGTCTCGGCATCGAGTCGAGCTCGTTCCGCGCAGGCCTGCCGCACGAGTCGGTGCTCGAGATGGACGTCCTCACCGGCGCGGGTGAGGTGGTGACCGCCCGTCCGGACGGCGAGCACGCGGACCTGTTCCACGCCTTTCCCAACTCCTACGGCACGCTCGGCTACGCCACCCGCCTCAAGATCGCACTCGAGCCCGTCGAGCCCTACGTCTCCCTGCGGCACGTGCGGTTCCACGACCTCGAGACCCTCGTCTCCGCCATCGGTGACATCGCCCGCCGCGGGGAGCACGACGGCATACCGGTCGACTATCTCGACGGCGTCGTCTTCTCGGCCGCCGAGTCCTACCTGACGCTCGGCACCAAGACCGCCGTTCCCGGGCCCGTGTCCGACTACACGGGCCAACGCATCTACTACCGCTCGATCCAGCACGACTCGCCGCTGCCGAAGGTCGACCGGCTGACGACCCACGACTACCTGTGGCGCTGGGACACCGACTGGTTCTGGTGCAGCCGCGCGTTCGGCACGCAGAACCCCACGATCCGTCGGCTCTGGCCAGACCGCTGGAAGCGCTCGTCGTTCTACTGGAAGCTCGTCGCCCTCGACCGCCGCTACGACATCGCGGACAAGCTCGAAGCCCGCAAGGGGCAGCCGCCGCGCGAGCGGGTCGTGCAGGACATCGAGGTGCCGCTGGACCGCACCGCCGAGTTCGTCCACTGGTTCCTGCGCGAGATCCCGATCGAGCCGATCTGGTTGTGCCCCGTGCAAACTCGCGCCAGCTGGCCGCTCTACCCCCTCGAGCCCGGCGAGCTCTACGTCAACGTCGGCTTCTGGTCGACCGTGCCGCGCGACCCCGACGACCCGGCGGCCGCGAACAAGCTCATCGAGGACGAGGTCAGCGCCCTCCACGGACACAAGTCCCTCTACTCCGACGCGTTCTACGACGAAGAGACCTTCTGGCGCCTCTACGGCGGCGACGCGTATGCCGCAGTGAAACGCCGTTACGACCCCGACTCCCGACTCCTCGACCTCTACTCCAAGGCGGTGCGACGCAAGTGACGATCCTCAGGACCAACCGGAACGACTCCCAGCACGTGGAGCGCCTCTCAATGGCGCAGATCCTCGAAGCGGTCACCCCCGACAACGTGCCGTTCCGGTTCAGCGCCTACGACGGCTCGAGCACCGGTCCCGAGGACGCGACCTTCGGCATCAACCTGCGCACGCCGCGTGGCGCCAGCTACATCGCCACGGCTCCGGGCGACCTCGGCATGGCGCGGGCCTACATCGCCGGTGACCTCGACCTCGAGGGTGTCCACCCCGGCGACCCCTACCCGCTGCTCACCGCCATGGGCGACATGCACTTTGCGATGCCGCCGGCCCGCACCGTGGCCGCCATCGCCCGAAGCCTCGGCATCGACCTGCTCAAGCCGCCGCCGCCCCCGCCCCAGGAGGCGCTGCCGCGGTGGCGCCGCGTCGCAGAAGGCTTGCGGCACAGTCGAACTCGCGACGCCGACGCGATCCACCACCACTACGACGTGTCCAACCGCTTCTACGAGATGGTGCTCGGCCCGTCGATGACCTACACGTGCGCGTGCTACCCGACCGACAACGCCACCCTCGAGGAGGCGCAGGAGAACAAGTACCGCCTCGTCTTCGACAAGCTGCGGCTCAAGGAGGGTGACCGGCTCCTCGACATCGGCTCCGGCTGGGGCGGGATGGTCCGGTATGCCGCGCGGCGGGGTGTCCGGGTCATCGGCGCCACCCTGTCGCGCGAACAGGCGCAGTGGGCCCAGGACGCGATCCGCCGCGAGGGCCTGCAGGACCTGGCGGAGGTGCGGTTCAGCGACTACCGCGACGTCGCAGAAAGCGGCTTCGACGCCGTCTCCTCGATCGGCCTCACGGAGCACATCGGGGTGCGCAACTACCCGGCCTACTTCCGCTTCATCAAGGACCGGCTGCGCCCGGGCGGTCTCGTCCTCAACCACTGCATCACCCGCCCCGACAACCGGGGTCGGGCCAGCGCGGGCGCGTTCATCGACCGCTACGTGTTCCCCGACGGTGAGCTCACCGGCTCGGGCACGATCATCAGCTCGATGCAGGACGTCGGCCTCGAGGTGCGCCACGAGGAGAACCTGCGAGAGCACTACGCCAAGACCCTCGCCGGCTGGTGCCAGTACCTCGTCGACAACTGGGACGAGTGCGTCGCCGAGGTCGGCGAGGCCACGGCCCGCGTCTGGGGTCTCTACATGGCCGGCTCGCGAGTGGGGTTCGAGCGCAACGTGGTTCAGCTCCACCAGGTGCTGGCCGTCAAGCTCGACGGGCAGGGCAAGGCGGATCTGCCGCTGCGTCCGTGGTGGCAGGCCTGAGGTCGTGGAGCAGCGCGTCTCGCTGGTCACCCTGGGTGTTCGTGACCTCGAATGGTCCGAGCGGTTCTACGCCGACCTCGGCTGGCAGCGCGGCAACGACGCCGACGACGTCGTGTTCTTCCAGTGTGGCGGCCTCGTGGTCGCCCTGTGGGACAGGGACGCCCTGGCTTCCGACTCCGAGGTGGAGGACTCGGGCGGCTGGGGCGGGGTCACCCTCGCGCTCAACGTGCGCTCACCCGAGGAGGTCGACGAGGTCCTGGGCCAGGCCGTCGCGGCCGGTGCGGTGATCGGGCGCCCCGGCGAGGAGACCTTCTGGGGCGGTTACTCCGGCATCTTCATCGATCCGGACGGACACCCCTGGGAGGTCGCGCACAACCCGTTCTGGAGCATCACCGACGATGGTCGGACGCTGCTGCGCGACGAGTAGCCGCGTGCAGGGCACCCGCGGTCAGGCGACCCACTGACGGGTCGCCGCGGCATACGTGGCCAAGGCCAGGAGGGGCACGCAGGCGACGACGACCGCTCGCCAGGCCCACCGCGCGGCCCGGCTCTCGCCGAGGGTGGTCAGGGCGAGGTACACCGGGAACCACGTGAGCGCGTAGCGTCCCGCGGACACCCACAGGGTCGAGCAGAGGATGACGCCCACCGACGGCACGAGGAAGGCCGTCTCGGCCCAGCGTCGTTGCCACACCAACACGGCGATGACCACGATCCCGAGCAGGACCGCCGCGATGTCGCCGACGCGGGATGCAGCGAGGAACCACGAGTCCGTGGCCCCCACCTGCGCGACCGCGTGGGACAGCCCGGTCCATGGCGTGGCGAGGACCCGGCCCCACCCCAGGTGCTCGGCCTCGCGCCACGCGTTCCACGAGCCGGTGCGTGCGTGGAGGTAGGCCATGTAGCCCAGGACGGGCAGCGCCGGGACGGCGAGGGCAGGCAGGGTCGACCACCGCGGCCGTGCGACCGGGGTGTCACCATCCGCGCCAGCGCCCCACCGGGCCAGGGCCCACATCACGGCAAGGCCCAGGGCCACGAACAGGCCGTTGACCCGGACAGCCGACGCGCACGCGGCCAGGCTCGCCGCCCACCACCAGTGCCCGCGCCGGGCGAGCAGCCAGGCGCCGACGGCGAAGGCGAGGAACGTCGCCTCGGTGTAGACAGCCACGAGGAAGTACCCGAACGGTGCCAGGGCCAACAGGAGCACTGCGTGCCGCGCACTCACCGGCCCGCCCCGCGGGTCCTCGCGCACGAGCTGCCACAACAGGACCGCGGCCGCGGTGCCGGCGACGAGCGTGATGACGATGCCCGCCACGATCTGGCTGCCACCGACGAAAGGGGCCACCGCGGTGATCAGCAGCGGGTACCCGGGGAAGAACGCCTGGTCGCAGCACTCCAGCCCGGGCGGCAGGTAGCCGACGCTCGCGATCCGGGTGAAGTGGTAGCTGTCCCAGTACGCGAAGCGGTCGGCGACCCAGTTGCCGGAGGCGAGCGGGTGCACCTCCGGGCCGATGCCGGCGAGCCGCGCGATGACCAGCACCGCCACCATGAGGGTGAGGCGGGAGACCAGCCACGCCAACGCGACCCGGGCGCCCGGGCTGACTTTCCCCCACATGGGGGAAACCCTAGTGGGGGCGAGCGTGATGGCCGGTCAGCCGGCGACCGGCTCGAGCAGCTCGGTGCCGAGCCAGGAGGTGGGGATGCCGAACGCGTCCACGAGCGTCTGGGCGTGGGGCGCCAGCGCCGCACACAGGTCACCGACCGCTGCCCTCACCTGCTTGCTGCGCGCCGGCGTGATGCGTCCGTGCTCGAGGTGCCAGCCCTTGTGCGCCTCGATCGTCGAGAGGGCGTACAGGTCGCAGACCCGGCTCAGCATCTCGCGGGCGGGTGCGTCCTGGCAGCCGTCGATGGCGGCGACGAAGGACTCGAGGACCACCCGGTCGACGTGGGCGCGCGCGGCCTCCACGACGTGGTCCTGGCACTCGTTGAAGACGGCGAACAGGTCGGCGCCGGGCTTGCCGGCCTTGCGCAACCGGAGCGCAACGGTCTCCAGCAGGTGCCGCTCGCGGTCCTCGAACAGGTCGAGCTGCCAGCCGCGGTCGGTCGGGCCCTTGTCGCTGTCGCGTCCCGGGGCGGCGTCGATGAGCCGTTGCACCAGCCCGCGCGCGGCGGTGCGCTCCACGAGCTGGCCGGCGAACTGACGGGCGCCGAACTTCACCATGCCCAGGGTGTCGAGGTCGCCGAAGCTGTCGCGGTAGCTCGTCAGCAGGCCCTTGGCGACCAGCTGCAGCAGCACCGTGTTGTCGCCCTCGAAGGTGGTGAAGACGTCGGTGTCTGCCTTGAGCGCCGGCAGCCGGTTGACCGCGAGGTAGCCCGCGCCACCACACGCCTCACGGCACATCTGGATGGTCGCAGTGGCGTGCGACGTCGAGGCGACCTTGATGCCGGCGGCGCGCGACTCCAGCTCGCGCTGCTTCTCCTCGTCGAGCTGCTCAGCGCCCTGGATGTCGTGCATGAACGCGACGAGGTCGTTCTGCGCGAACTGCAGGGCGTAGGACGTGGCAAGGGCCGGCAGGAGCTTGCGCTGGTGCACGCGGTAGTCGAGCAGCCGCACCTCCTCGTCCCCGCCGGGCGCAGCGAACTGGCGCCGGTGCCCGGCATACGTCACCGCAAGGGTGAGGGCCGTGCGGGTCGCAGCACCGGCACCACCGGCGACGCTGATGCGTCCTCGGACGAGGGTGCCGAGCATGGTGAAGAACCGGCGGGTCTGGTTCTCGATGGGGGAGGTGTAGACGCCGTTCTCGTCGATGTCGCCGTAGCGGTTCAGGAGGTTGGTGCGGGGGACGCGCACCTCGTCGAACGTGAGCCTGCCGTTGTCGACGCCCAGCAGGCCGGCCTTGGCACCGCAGTCGCCGATCGTGACACCGGGCATGGGTGCGCCGCTCTCGTCGCGGATGGGCACGAGGACGCAGTGCACGCCGTGGTTCTCGCCGTCGACGACCAGCTGGGCGAAGACGGCGGCCATCCGGCCATCGCGAGCTGCGCCCCCGATGTAGTCCTTGCGGGCGGCCGGGGTGGGGGTGTGGACGACGATCTCGTCCGTGTCCTTGTCATAGGTGGCCGTGGTGCCGAGCGACTGCACGTCCGAGCCGTGGCCGGTCTCGGTCATCGCGAAGCACCCCGGGAGCGTGGCGTCGATGATCGAGGGCAGGTATGCCGTGTGGTGCCGCTGCGTGCCCAGGTTGCTGACCGCGCCCCCGAACAGGCCCCAGTGGACGCCGGCCTTCACCATGAGCGACAGGTCTGCGTGACCCACCACCTCGAACGCGGTGACAGACCCGCCGAGGTCGCCGGATCCGCCCTGTGCGACAGGGAATCCGCGTCGTGGGTGGTCGGTGGCGGCGATCTCCCGGACCTGCTCGGCGACCCGCGCGCGGTACTCGTCCATGGTCAGCTCCTTGGTGGGAGGCATGTACATGGCGGGGTCGAACTCGGTACGGGCCTCGTTCTTGAGGTCAGCCCAGCGGCCGTCGAGGGTGGTGCGAAGGGCGGTGGTGAGGTCGGTCATGGTGGTCAGTCCTTCGAGGGGGTCCAGGCGGTCGAGAGCCCGCTCCAGGCGAGGTCGGTCAGGTGGGTGGTGAGGGTGCTGCGCGTCATCGCGTCCGGGGCGGTGAGCCACTGGTCGGCGGCCGCGCGGACCATGCCGACGAGGCCAGCGGCCCAGACCGTTGCGGGTGCGGTGTCCTGGCCGCCCGCCTCCAGGGCGGTGGCGATGACGACGGACAGCTGGGCTGCGATGTGGTTGGTGACCGGGCTGGCGGGGTCGCCGTCGGCCGGGGTCTCGAGCAGGGGGGCGTTGACGACGAACCGGTAGACCTCGGGGTCCTTCTCCACGAGGCCGAGGTAGGCGTCGATCGAGGCACTGATCAGGCCGCGCGGGTCGCCGGGGGAGGCGGCGAGCTCGCCGTCGGCGGCGCCCATGGCCTTGCCCAGGTCGCGCAGGATGCGCGCGTCCACGCTCTCGCACACCGCGGCATACAGGCCCTGGCGGTCCGTGAAGTGGCGGTAGACCACGGTCTTGGACGTGCCGGCCTCGGCGGCGATGTCGTCCATGCCGACGGCGGCGCCGTGGTTGCGGATGGCGCGCAACGTCGCCTCGACGAGCTCGCGGCGCCGGCTGGCACGGTGCTCGTCCCAGCGGGTGCTGCGGCCGTCCTGCGACGGTGTGGTGGTCGTGCTCACAGCCCGGACAGTAGCAGGTACTGGGCGTACCTGCTACTGTCGGTATCGAATACGCGGACGGGCCGGGCGGCCCGACCTCACCCACCCGAGGAGCATCCAGTGGCCACGAGATCCACGCCGAGAAGCACCCAGCAGTCCAGCAGCGCGCCGCGTCGTGCAGCGGTGATCGGCGGTAACCGAATTCCCTTTGCCCGCGCCAACTCCACGTACTCGCACGCCTCCAACCAGGACATGCTGACGGCCACGCTCGACGGCCTCGTGGCGCGGTTCGGGCTGGCAGGGGAGCAGGTCGGTGAGGTCGTCGCGGGCGCAGTGCTCAAACACAGCCGCGACTTCAACCTGACCCGTGAGTCGGTGCTCGGCTCGAGCCTCGCGCCGACGACACCCGCCTACGACGTCCAGCAGGCGTGCGGCACCGGGCTCGAGGCGGCCATCCTCGTCGCCAACAAGATCGCGCTCGGCCAGATCGACTCCGGCATCGCCGGTGGCACGGACACGGCGTCCGACGCGCCGATCGCCCTCAACGAGGGCCTGCGCCAGACGCTGCTGGCCGCCAACCGCGCCAAGACGCCGGTCCAGCGGGCCAAGGCCCTGACCGGGCTGCGGCCCAACCAACTCGTGCCCTCCATCCCGCAGAACGTCGAACCGCGCACCGGGCTGTCGATGGGTGAGCACATGGCCCAGACCGCCAAGCAGTGGGGCGTCAGCCGGGAGGCGCAGGACGAGATCGCGGCCGCGTCGCACCAGCACCTGGCGGCCGCCTACGACCGCGGGTTCTTCGACGACCTGCTGACGCCCTTCAAGGGACTCACCCGCGACCAGAACCTGCGACCCGACTCCTCCGTCGAGAAGCTCGCCAAGCTGAACCCGGTGTTCGGCAAGGGCCCCGACGCGACGATGACCGCCGGGAACTCGACCCCGCTCACCGACGGTGCGGCCGCGGTGCTGCTGGGCTCCGACGAGTGGGCGGCCGAGCGCGGGCTGCCCGTGCTGGCACACGTCGTCGACGCGCAGACGGCCGCGGTGGACTACGTCACGGGGCACGAGGGTCTGCTCATGGCACCGGCCTACGCCCTGCCCAAGCTGCTCGAGCGTCAGGGCATGAAGCTCCAGGACTTCGACCTCGTCGAGATCCACGAGGCGTTCGCCTCGACGGTGCTGTGCACGCTGGCCGCGTGGGAGAGCGAGGAGTTCTGCCGTGACCGGCTGGGTCTCGACGCTCCGATCGGCGAGCTCGACCGCAGCAAGCTCAACGTCAACGGTTCGTCGCTGGCGGCGGGGCACCCGTTTGCCGCGACCGGTGGGCGCATTGTCGCTTCCCTGGCAAAGGCGTTGCACGAGAAGGGATCTGGCGCGCGTGGCCTGATCTCGGTGTGCGCTGCTGGTGGGCAGGGCGTCATGGCGATCCTCGAGGCGGCCTGAGGTGGCCGGGGTGTACGCGGGGTTCGTGTCGAGCCCGATCGGGAAGAAGCTCGCGACGCAGCTGGGCCTGCCGCGCCCGGTGCGCCTGCGCCGGTATGCCGCAGACGCACCTCTCGTGGACGGTCCCGTCCTCGTGGCTGGGCTGGGCTCGGCGCCGATAGCGGCGCGGGTCCGTGACCTGCTCAAGGCGCAGGACGTCGACGTGGTCGGCGAGGTGGCCCAGGGTACGAAGCTGGGGGCGGTGGTCGTCGACCTGACCGAGGCGGCTACACCGGCCGACCTGGAGGTGCTCCGCTCCACGGTCGCCCCGACCCTTCGGTCCCTGCGCCCGAGCGCCCGCGTGGTCGTCGTCGGCCGGGACCCGCGTGACGCGGACGGGTTCGCCCAGTCGGCGGTTCGCCGGTCGCTCGAGGGCATCACGCGCTCGATCGGCAAGGAGCTGCGGGCAGGTGCGACCGCCAACCTGGTGCTGGTGCGCGATGGCGCCGACGGGGGCGTCGACTCGACCGTGCGGTTCCTGCTGTCGGGGCGGTCGGCGTACGTCGACGGCCAGGTGATCCGGGTCGGTGAGGGCACTCCGGCCGAACCGGCGGACTGGGCCGAGCCGTTGGCGGGCAAGGTGGCCGTCGTCACCGGAGCCGCACGAGGAATTGGCGCGTCGATCGCCGAGGTGCTTGCCCGGGACGGAGCCACCGTGGTCTGTGTCGATGTGCCGTCCGCGGGCGAGGCGCTGGCCAGGACGGCCAACAAGGTCGGTGGCACGGCGCTCCAGCTCGACGTCACGGCTGCGGACGCAGGCCGGCGGATCCTCGAGCACGCGCAGTCGCGACACGGCGGGCTCGACATCGTCGTGCACAACGCGGGCATCACCCGCGACAAGCTCCTCGCCAACATGGACGACTCGCGCTGGGCCTCGGTGCTGTCGGTCAACCTCGAGTCCATCCTGCGGATGAACGAGACCCTGTTGGGGGACAACGGCATTCGCGACGGCGGTCATGTCGTGCTCGTGTCGTCGATCGCCGGGATCGCCGGCAACCGCGGCCAGACCAACTACGCCGCCTCCAAGGCCGGGGTGATCGGGCTGGTCGACGCCATGTCCACGGACGAGCGTCTGCGCAAGCGCGGCATCACGGTCAACGCGGTCGCGCCCGGCTTCATCGAGACCGAGATGACCGCCAAGGTGCCGTTCGCCACGCGCGAGGTCGGCCGCCTGCTCAACTCGCTCAGCCAGGGTGGGCTGCCCATCGACGTCGCCGAGACGATCGCCTACTTCGGCCAGGACGCCAGCGCGGCGGTCAACGGCAACGTCGTCCGCGTGTGCGGCCAGAGCCTCCTGGGGGCCTGACCGTGCCTGAGTCGACATCGCGGGTCCTGACCGAATCGCCTTCTCTGGCACCACTGTTCGTCAAGGCCGCCCTGACCTCACGGGGACGGGGTGGGGCGCTGCCGGACACGGTCCTGCGTCGCGAGGCCGTGCAGGTGGACCGCGACCACCTGCTGGCGTACCAGCGGATCTGCCGGTTCACCGGCACCGACGTCCTGCCGCCCACCTACCCGCACGTGCTGGGGTTCCCGCTCCAGGTGTCGTTGATGAGCGGGCGCGACTTCCCGCTGCCACTGCCCGGGCTCGTGCACCTCGAGAACCGGATCGTGGTCCATCGGCAGCTGACGGCGGATGACCGGCTCGACATCTCGGTCCACGCCGAACAGCTCGCGTCGCACCCGAAGGGGCAGGTCGTCGACCTGGTCACCGAGGTCGACGTCGCGGGGCAGCGGGTCTGGGAGGGGCGCAGCACCTACCTGCGCCGCGGTCGCGGTGGCGACGACGCGGCATACCGGGAGAAGGCACCCGCCCTGCCGGACCGTCCGCCCGCTGCGGTGCTGCGGCTGCCCGAGGACCTCGGTCGGCGGTATGCCGCGGTGTCGGGTGACGTGAACCCGATCCACCTGCACCCGCTCACCGCCAAGGCGATGGGGTTCCCGCGCGCGATCGCGCACGGCATGTGGACGTACGCGCGGACGCTGGCCGCGTTGGGGCCCAAGGCAGTCGAGCCGGGGGAGTCGAGCGTGTGGTTCGGCAAGCCGGTGCTGCTGCCGAACACCGTCGAGGTCGTGGTCGACCCCGACGCGTCGCCACTGGTGGCAGGGCTCAGGTCGCGCAAGGACGCGTCGAAGGTGTTCCTGACACTGACCCTGTCGTGACGCTCAGCCGAGGGCGGCGACAGCTTCCGCGACAGGCACCTTGCCGCCGACCAGGTTGACCTGACGTCCCACGCCAGCACCCGTCGTCAGGAGGGCAGCCAGCACCGAGGCGACGTCGGCCCGTGCCACCGAGCCGCGTTCGGCCTCCTCGGTCAGCTCGACGAGGCCGGTGCCGTCGTCGTCGGTGAGGGCGCCGGGTCGCACGACGGTCCAGTCCAGTCCGACCCGGCCGCGCACATCGCGGTCGGCGTCGGCCTTGGCGCGCAGGTAGACCTGGAACACGTCGTCGGAGTCAGGGTCCGCGTCGTCGGCACCGATGGCCGAGACCATGACGTAGCGGCGGATGCCGGCCTGCTCGGCTGCGTCGGCCAGCTTGATCGCGCCGTCACGGTCCATCGAGTCCTTGCGGTCGGCGCTGCTGCCCGGTCCGGCCCCGGCCGCGAAGACGACCGCGTCGGCCCCACGGATCGCGGCGGCGACGTCCTCGGTGGGCGCGTGCTCGAGGTCGACGACCTCACCCCGGGCGCCGTTGCGCTCGAGGTCGGCGAGGTGGTCGGCGTTGCGTACCAAGCCAATTGGCTCGTGGCCCTGTTCGGCGAGCTGGCGCTCGAGCAGCTGGGCGATCTTCCCGTGTCCTCCGGCGATGGCGACGATCATGCGTCCTGTCTACCAACCCCGGTGGACTCTGGCGCGGCAGGCAGGGGAGTGCCGGTGAGCGAGCGGCCGTAGTAGCGGGAGGTGTCATGGATCGCGTAGTGGCCGAACCGCAGCGTCGGGGTGTAGCCCGCCGCCTGGTAGAGGGCGATCGCGTCGCGCTGCGCCGCTCCCGTCTCGAGCACGAGCAGCTCGACGCCCGCCTCCCGGGCGGTGCGCTCGAGCTCGGCGAGCACGCCCGCGGCATACCCACGCCTGCGAACCCGTGGACTCACGAACATGCGCTTGACCTCGGCGACCGGGGCGCCGAAGTCATCGGTGAGGTCGGGGCGGCTGCGCCACCCACCCATGGCGACGGGCTCACCCGCGACGGTCCCGAGGACGAACGCGCCGACCGGCGGCGCGAACTGCGCCGGCTCGAAGGGAGACTCGTCGGGCCCGCCGTAGATCTGCACGTAGTAGGCCTGTACCTCCTCGACGAGGGCGCCGACCCGGGTGTCGGTGAACGGCACCGGCTCGAGGACGAGGTCGGTGGCGGGGGTGGTCATGGCCACAGTCTGGCGCGTCGCCGTTGCCGGGCTGGCGAGCGGGGCCCTGGCGTGGTGTGGTCGAAGGATGGATTCGCGGCGGGAGACGGCCGTCATGCTGCTCAAGGCAGCGTTGGCGACCGTGGTGGCGTGGCAGTTCACCGTGCTGGTGTTGAAGAGTCCGCAGCCGTTCTACGGACCCATGGCAGCGCTGCTCGTCGTGGACAAGACGATCGTCCGGTCGCTGGGGGCGAGCGCACAGCGGCTGGGCGCCGTGGTGGTGGGCATGCTCGTCGCGTGGGCGGTCGGCTCCGCCGTCGGGGTGCACTGGTGGTCGATGCTGCCGGTGCTCGTCATCGCGCTGTTGATCGGACGGTGGCGACGCTTTGGCGAGCATGGCATCCAGGTGCCGGTCATGGTGCTGCTGTCGCTGCTGACGGCGGGTGGGACCGACACGCACTTCACCTACCTCACCATCGTCGAGACGTTGGTGGGCGGTGTGATCGGCGTCGTCACCAACGCCTTCGTCGCGCCGCCACTGCACGTGCGGCAGCCACGGGCGCAGCTGCAAGCCCTGACTCGACGGCTCGGAGAACTGTTGGGGCAGATGGCAACCGGGCTGCGCGAGGGCTGGGACGCCGAGGACGCGCACCGGTGGTACGACGAGAGTGCCGAAGCGATCCGGTGGGCGCCGCAGGTCCAGGGGGAGATCGAGACCGGGCGGGAGAGCACGCGGTTCAACCCGCGCGAGACCCTGTCGCGCCTCGACATCGACTGGGGTGGCTACGCCGACACAGCCGAGGCTGTGCGCCGCACCCAGTGGCAGATCTCTGGCGTGGCCCGCACCCTGGTCGACGCCGCGGACGACGAGCCCTGGCTGCCGCCGCCCTCGCAGGAGTTCCTCGACTCGTATGCCGCGGCTCTGGACCACATCGGCGTTGCGGTTGGGCACTTCGGCCTCGTCGAGGACTCGGAACGGGCCACGGTGCGCCACGAGCTGGTCGCGGCGTCGCGCATTCTCGACGACCTCGGCGACCGGGTTCGCGAGGCCCGGCTCGACGACCCCCGCGCGTGGCCGGCATACGGGGCGCTCATCGTCCACGGCAAGCGGCTCGCACGCACCCTCGACCAGCACCACGACAGGGCGGTCGTGCCCACCGACAGTGGCCCGATCCGTCAGGTCAGGCGATGGCGCACCCACACGCCGGGCTCGACGTAGACGGCGTGGTCGTGCTCGAGGCTCACATGGACGGGGTTGAGCGCGAACGGGACCACCACGTCCCCGGTGGTGTCGAAGGGGAGGCCGGTCCATTCGCGCCACTGCGCGAGGGTGCCCGAGATCGTCATGGCTCGCGGGCAGATGCCTTCGATCGTTGCGCCGGCACGGACGTGCAGGCGCAGCCACGGGTCCTCGGGGAGTCCGTCGCCGCGCACGCGGGTCGCGTAGTCGGTCATAGGAGTGTGCGGTTCGTGCGTCTTGAGACTGGGGCGCACGGGTGCGACGAGCTCGGTGAAGCCCAGTCGAATCGCGTTGCGGCGCTTGGCTTCGAGCATGATGGCGGCAAGGCCGGAGCCACGCCGGTCGGGCCTGATGGCCACCTCCAGAGCCGACAGGTGAGTGGGTCGGCGCTGAGCCAGGTCATCGTGCCAAGCCCACCGGATCACGCCATCCCAACCATCGTCGGGCAGGTGCGGGCGGCCCAGGCCCTCGCCCATCGCGAACGGGACGGAGCACGAACGCGCCACTGGGCGGTCCAGGTCGTGGGGTTCGAAGGCAAGGATGCAGAACTCGGGGTACCTCGTCGTGGCGCGCGAGTAGAACAGGTCGCTGACCGGGTCCTCCGTCATGAACCGCGGCCACAGGCCCTCGATGCCCCACATGCGGTCGGCGAGGTCGGGGCGCTCAGCCAGCGTGGTGATGAACAGGTCCGGCATGGGCCACAGGCTAGGTGCGAAAGCGCTTGGTGTGCCTGCCATTTCCGCGATGGCCTGGCTGCCTTGATGGCGGTTGACGGGGGCTGGGTTGGCGGGGCTGGGTTGGCGGGGGAAGGAGCACAGGCCGGGGCGGTCGGGTGCTTGGCGCGTGGTTGGCTTGCCGGGCGGGACTGGGTCACGGGCTCGCTGGCGCTTGCGACTCACGGGTGGCGCCGGTCCGGTCGCGGGCGCTGGGACGGAGGGGTGGTGGGCGATCGCGGTCCGTGGCTCACCGTTAGCCGTGTCCATCGGCTTGGTGGTTGGCCGGGTTTCAGGCGCCGGGGTGGACCGGCAGAATCGTGTGCTCAGCTCTTGCTCGTCCGTTGCCTTCCTCGTGCCCCGTCGGCTTGGTGGGTGGGCGGGTTTCAGGCGTTGGGGAGGACTGGCTGATCGGGCGCAGGTATGCCGCGTGGCCGGGTCTCGGCGCGGCGCACCTTGGGGTGTGGTTGGGCTGAAAAGGCGCTGGGGAGACCGGCTCATCGTGCGCGCTGCTGTTGCTGGTCCGTGCCCTCTTGCTCGTGGCGCGGCGGGCTTGGGTGCCGTGGCGTGCGTTCGTCGATGGGGGCCTTGCGCGGCCTTCGATGGCCATCGACTTTGTGAACGAATTCTCTTGGAAACACACAGGATTCGGTGTGGACAAGTTCTTGTCGCTGTCGGCGGGTCCGAGTACAATCGAACACATGATCGATATCGTGGAGCTGTTGCGGACGGTGAGCGCTGACGCTGCCCGTCTGGCGGATGCTCCACGGCGGGAGTCGATCGATGACTTCGTCCAGCTCGTCGGCGACACCCAGCGCCTGGTCAGCATGGTGCAAGCCGTGCAGACCCTGGCGATCGCGAACGTGTCCGCGATCGAGGACGTCGTCGACCCGGGCACCGGTGAGGTCGTCGAGCAGTTCCGCGGGTACGGCCACCACCGCATGGACGCCGCCGCCCTCGTCAGCGACGAGCTCGGCGTGACCGCCCGCGGTGCGGAGACCAGGGTCGGTGTCGCAGCCCAGCTGGCAGGGCGGTACCCGTGCGTGCTCGAAGCGATGGGTCAGGGCCGGATCGACCCGTACCGGGCCAGCATCATCGAACACGAACTGGCCGATGCCCCCGACAACGCCGTGGAGGCGGTGCTGGCCAAGATCGAACCCCACCTCGGCAAGGAGACCGGTGGGCGGTTGCGGCAACGCGTCCGCCGCGTCCTGGGACAGGTCGCGGCCGAGTTCCTGCGCCAGAAAGCCGCCCAAGCGCGTAAGGAGCGGTCGCTGCAGCGCTGGCCCGGTGACGGGCCCGGCGTCGACACCTGGGTCGCGTCGCTGCCGGCAGAGCAGTCACAGAAGGCGTGGTCCGCGATCGACTCCCTCGCCCGCGAGTACGTGCGCGCCGGACACAACACGTGCATCGAGCAGGCCCGGGCGGACGCGATGCTCGCGTTCATCGACGGCAACACCCGCGCCGAGTACGTCATCCAAGTCGCCGTGCCCGAGTCCCGCCTCAATGGTGCGCTGGCAAACGTCACCGAACGCCGCGCACGCCCGCACGCCACAGGTCAGCCGGCCACCAGCGCCGGTACGGACGGTGTGGTTGTCGGTGGCACCACCTCGACCACTGCAACTCAAGTCGGACGGGCCGACCGTGGCTTTGGTGCTGTAGCCGGCGCACGCAGCGGCCAAGGTGACGCCGTGCCGCCGCTCGTCGCATCGCCCGGCGCCGGCCAAGTCGGGAGTCCAAGGGTCACTGCCAGGAACGACGTCGACGCACACTCCACAACCGGCACGTCCATCGACGCGGTCGACACCACCGATCTCGATGCCTGGGTGCGGCAAGTACTACGCGACACCGGAATCGGCCAAACCTGCACCGCGACCCGGCCACCCCCACGCACAGGACCCCCAACCCTCACCGAACCCGACGACCGGACGCCCGGCGCTCGGATACCCGGCGCACAAGCCACTAGAGACAACACAATCGGCTTCGGCAACGACAACCGCAAGGCCAAGGGCAAGGGCCGCAAGAGGAAGAAGCTGCGTGCCACCGACCCGAGTGCACCCGCGACCGCAGATGGTCGACCGGTAGCGCTGCCGGCGCTGGCTCCTCGGCGGGTGCGGATCGACATCCTGCCCTGCGACGAGTCGACCGGCGCCTACACCTCCACCCCGGTCAGCAGCTGGACCATCACACCCACCCGTCAGGACCAGGCCGGTCGTGGCAGCGACCACGCCACCGCAATGGCAGCCACCAGCCGGAACGGCAACGCGGACTCGAGCGGAAACACCGGTGTGGCCGGCACGTCAGCGGTGGCCGGGATCGAGACAGCCTTCGCCACCGCGGTCGTGCGGCGGTGCGCGGTCCCAGAACCGGTCGTGATCGGGTACCGGCCCACCGAAGCCATGATCCGCACCGTCAAAGCCAGGGACGGGCACTGCCGGTTCCCCGGCTGCACCGTCGCCGCCACGTTCTGCGACTTGGACCACGTCACCCCCTGGCGTGAAGGCACCACCCTGACCCGGGTGAGCAACCTGATCTGCCTGTGCCGACGCCACCACCGCACCAAACAACTCCGCCGCTGGTCCGTACGCATGCTCCCCGGCGCCGTCGTCGAATGGACCGACCCCACCGGCCGCACCCGAACCACCCACCCGGTCGACCACCTGGACCCCGACCCCGAACCCTGGCTCGATGACGACGGCCAACCCCTCGCTGACGACACGGGCGCTGCAACAGACCGCCCGGTCGAGCTGCCCTCACTGCTCGACGAACACCTCGAGTACCTCACCGACCACCGCGAACGCTTCGGCCCCCAACACCGCAACCTGTTCGACGAGTACGGCAAACCCATCGGCCAACTGATCACCCCCGGCAGCCTGTGGACCGTCAACCTCACCGACGAATACGCCACCCACCTCGCGAGCCACCACCCCACCCGCCACCGGTCCAACGCCGACGACCCACCACCGTTCTAAGTAGGCGCCGCGCTGCGCCCCTGCGTCCACCCCGCGCCCACCCCCACCGGAACTGCGTCGCACCCGTGCGATGTCGGCCGATAGCATCGGTGAGGCCCGTGCGCGAGGTGCGCACGCGGCATACCGAGCAAGTCACCACGACAGAGCTCGGCACCGAACACCGAACCCAGGAGAAGCCAGCGTGTCTGCCCAGATCACCGTCAACGTCGCCGGAGACGAGCGATCGGTGCCGGAGCAGACGACGGCTGCCGACCTGTTCGGCGACGACCGTGCGGTACTCGTGGCCCGCGTCAACGGTGAGCTGCGCGACCTGGCCCACGTCCTGGCCGACGGCGACTCCGTCGAGCCCGTGACCGCGCAGGAGCAGGATGGCCTCGACGTCCTGCGGCACAGCGCCGCCCACGTCCTCGCGCAAGCCGTGCAGGAGGTCAACCCCGAGGCCAAGCTCGGCATCGGACCGCCCGTGCGCGACGGCTTCTACTACGACTTCGACGTCGACAAGCCGTTCGAGCCCGAGGACCTCAAGAAGCTCGAGAAGGTCATGCAGCGCATCGTCAACGAGGGCCAGACCTTCGTGCGCCGCGAGATCAGCGACGAGGACGCGCTCGTCGAGCTCAAGGACGAGCCCTACAAGGTCGAGCTGATCGGCCTCAAGGGCGGCTCCGCCGGCGACGCGGCCGAGGGCGCCGACGTGGAGGTGGGTGGCGCCCAGCTGACCATCTACGACAACCTGAAGAAGGACGGCGAACGCGCCTGGGGCGACCTGTGCCGCGGCCCGCACGTGCCGACCACCAAGGTCCTCGGCAACGCCTTCAAGCTCATGCGCAGCGGTGGCGCCTACTGGCGTGGCAGCGAGAAGAACCCACAGCTGCAACGCATCTACGGCACCGCGTGGCCGACCAAGGACGACCTCAAGGTCTACCTCGACCGGCTCGCCGAGGCCGAGAAGCGCGACCACCGCAAGCTCGGCGCCGAGCTCGACCTGTTCTCCTTCCCCGACGAGCTGGGCTCGGGCCTGCCCGTGTTCCACCCCAGGGGCGGCGTCATCAAGCGGGAGATGGAGGACTACGTCCGCCGGCGCCACATCGAGGAGGGGTTCGAGTACGTCGGCACCCCGCACATCTCCAAGGAGACCCTGTTCCACACCTCGGGTCACCTGCCGTACTTCGCCGAGGGCATGTTCCCGCCCTTCGACCTCGACGGCACCGACTACCGCCTCAAGGCGATGAACTGCCCGATGCACAACCTCATCTTCCGCTCCCGCGGCCGCTCCTACCGTGAGCTGCCGTTGCGGTTGTTCGAGTTCGGGTCGGTCTACCGCAATGAGAAGTCCGGCGTGGTCCACGGCCTCACCCGTGTGCGCGGCCTGACCCAGGACGACTCGCACTCCTACGTCACCCGCGAGCAGGCCGCGGACGAGATCAAGCACCTGCTCGACTTCTGCCTCGGACTCTTCCGCGACTTCGGCCTCGATGACTTCTACCTCGAGCTGTCGACCCGCGACGAGGAGGGCGAGAAGAAGGACAAGTTCATCGGCACCGACGAGCAGTGGGAGGAAGCCACGAGCATCCTCGAGCGCGTCGCCACCGAGTCCGGCCTCGACCTCGTCCCCGACCCCGGTGGCGCCGCCTACTACGGCCCCAAGATCTCGGTGCAGGCGCGCGACGCGATCGGCCGCACCTGGCAGCTCTCGACCATCCAGTACGACTTCAACCAGCCGCACCGGTTCGGTCTCGAGTACCAGGCGTCCGACGGCTCGCGCCAGGAGCCGGTGATGATCCACTCGGCCAAGTTCGGCTCCATCGAGCGGTTCATCGGCGTCCTCACCGAGCACTACGCCGGTGCCTTCCCGGTGTGGCTCAGCCCGGTGCAGGTCCTCGGCATCCCGGTTGCGGACGAGTTCAACGACTACCTCTGGGATATCCTGAAGCAGATGAAGGCCAAGGGAATTCGCGTCGAGCTCGACGAGAGCGACGACCGTTTCCCGAAGAAGATCCGTAACGGGTCCAAGTCCAAGGTGCCCTTCATTCTCATCGCCGGCGAGGAGGACCGCGCCAACAACGCCGTGTCCTTCCGTTACCGCGACGGCTCGCAGAAGAACGGCGTGCCGATCGAGGATGCGATCGCCGAGGTGCTCACCGCGATCGAGACCCGCGCCCAGGTCTGAGACAACATTTCGACGGTATGCCGCGTCTGCAGTAGTGAGGGCGGGCCGACGACCCGCCCCGCTACCGCAAGGGGGAAGCATGTCCCGCACGACCTTCCGCACCATCGGGGCGGCACTGCTCGCGACGGCCACGTTCGCCGGGGGAGCGACGAGCGCGTCGGCCGCACGCGGCATACCTGACGTCGCACCGGACACCATGGCGGGCCAGCCGATGCAGTACGACTTCGGCAACTACGCCAACACGCCCACGGCCACCGGTGCGCAGATCTGCGACCCGGCCAACGAGGGAGCCACCATGCCCCGGAACGGCCGGCAGTGGACGTACTACGACGGCACCAACTCGCTTGCGCAGCTCACCGCCGACCTCACCATCACCAGCTGGAAGAACGCCGAGGCCGCCCTCGCCGACGTCGCGGCCAACACCGGCATGTGCTCCCTCGACACCGGGTGGCGCACCGTCGCCTGGACCGGTCAGGACCCGAGCACGCACCTCCTGCTCACGAACGGCGACGACTACGCAGCCCTCGCCGTCGAGGGCAAGTACGTCGTGGCCGTCGTCGCCACCGACTGGGACGGCCGCACCGCCACGCTCGCCGAGGCGCGCGCCGCCGCGATCGACGGCGTCGAGGCCACCCTCGCGAACCTCTGAGGTATGCCGCGTGGCCGGATCGCCCCGGCCACGCGGCACCGGGGTGGGCATGGGGCGCCACCCGGCTGGGTAGGGTCGGGGCCATGAGCGGGGAGCCCGGGATCGAGACCGACGCCGACTTCGCGCGCGAGCCCGACGGCTTCGAGCGCCTGTGGACCCCGCACCGCATGGCCTACATCACCGGCGAGCGGCCCAGCGACCAGGCGGGGGAGGGCTGCCCGTTCTGCGCCGCCCCCACCAAGGACGACTCCGAGGGCCTCATCGTCCACCGCGGCGAGCACTGCTACGTCGTCATGAACCTCTTCCCCTACAACCCCGGCCACGTCCTCGTCTGCCCCTACCGCCACGTCTCCCTCTACGTCGACCTCACCGACGAGGAGACCGCCGAGTTCACGGCGCTCACCAAGCAGGTCATCGCAGCGATCGACGCCGCCAGCGCCCCGCACGGCTACAACATCGGCATGAACCAGGGTGCGGTCGCGGGCGCCGGGGTCCAGGCGCACCTGCACCAGCACGTCGTGCCACGCTGGGGTGGCGACTCCAACTTCCTGCCCGTCATCGCCCAGACCAAGGCGCTGCCGATGCTGCTCGAGGACGTGCGCACCCGACTCGTCGAGCACTGGCCGGGCTGACCGCCCAGCCTGATCTCCAGCCCCAACCGCCACACCTGACACCTCCGGTCACGCAGGTGCGTGAGTCGTAGCCCGATCGTGTCCCAGCCATGCCTTGCACGTGACCTGACCTGCATAGTTTCGCGACGCATGCGGAGGGTTCACCTGGGGACGGACGGACTGGCAGGGGTGCGGTGGCAGGTGTCACCGCTGGCGGATTTGGCCGCGCTCATGCGCCTGGGCGTCGCGGGCCAGCGTCACCCGGTCTTCGGCTGGGTCCGTCCTCGGGTATGCCGCGTGCTCGCCGACGCTCGGGCCGAACCCGTGCGCGTGCTGCTGCCCGAGCAGGGGCGGGGGCCGTTTCCGCTCGTGTCACCGCCCCCGTTGCGTGGACACGAGAGCATCGACGACGAGCTGGCGATCGTGGACGCGCTCGACCACGACGCCATCACGACCTCGTGCGAGTGGCTCGACCAGCCCGAGCCGGTGCGCCGCCGCCTCGACCCATGGGTCGAGGACGACAGCCTCGGGCACCGGCTCGCTGCGAGCCTGGCCTTCGTGTGGCGTGAGCTCCTGGCGAGCGACTGGGCCATGCTTCAGCGCCGCCTCGAACGGCACCTTGCCGACACGTCGATGTCGTTGGCTCGCAACGGAATGGCCGACACCCTGGCCCACCTGGCCCCCGGTATCGAATGGGTGCCGGGTGGCGACCTGCTGATCGACAAGCCGTGGCCGGGCGACTACGACGGCAGCACCAAGGACTTCGTCCTCATCCCCAGCCTGTTCGCCCTGGCCGAGCCGCTCACGGACTTCGACAACGACACCGCGCTGGTGCTCCAGTACGGCATCGGACCGGTGGACCACGCAGCCGACGCCCATGCCCTGACCGACGCGCCGGCGGCCAGCGCCCAGCTCATCGGGCGGACCCGGGCCGAGGTGCTCGACGCCCTGACCGAGCCTGGTACCACCTCACAGCTGAGCAGGCGCCTCGGCCTGCCCCTGTCGACGGTGTCGACGCACCTGGGCGTGCTACGACGCGCCGGTCTGGTGACCCGCCGCCGGGAGGGCCGCTCGGTCGTCTACCACCGGTCCGCGTGGCGGGTCGCGTCGTTCGAGGCGGGCTGAGCGGCCACGCACGCGGTCGCGGACCGAGCCGAGCCGTTCGAGCGGCAGGAAGGCGAAGAGGCACACCACCAACGGCAGGAAGTGGATCTTGAGCATGACGTAGGTGCTCAGGTGGAAGCCCGCCCAGAAGAGCAACGCGGCATACAGTGCTCTTCCCTTGAGCCACAACAGGATTGGCGCGCAGAACTCGGCGATGAGCACGGTCCACTGCAACGCGTGGGTGAGCGCCGGGTGAGAGCCCACCCATGGCCCGATGCCGTTCGGGCGGCGGGTGAGTGCCCAGATCAGCGTCGCGCCGTTGGCCCAGCCCCACCCGCCGAACCGCATCTTCGCCCAGGCCGACAGGGCGTAGATCGACACGGCCCCGATCTGGACCATCCGGATCGCCCACCCGGCGGCCTCCGACCGTACGTCGACGTCACGGGTGCTGGCCCGTCCGACGGTCGGCAGCACGAACAACGCCACCATGAGGGCGAAGTGGTCGTGGTCGACCTTGGAGTAGGCGAACGCGTTGCTCACCCAGTCGAGCATCCCGACCGCGCAGACGAACCCGGCCAGCCGCGGCAGCTTCCCGAACGCCGCCACCGCGGAGCTCACGAGGATCACGACGAGCAGCACCCGGACATACGTGTGCGACGGCGCCGGCATGCCGAGCAGCGACCGCACGGCCAGCCCGCGGTAGAGGCTCGGTGGCACGTCCCCGTGGGGAATCGGGTCCGTGACGATCCACAGCACGTCGAGCCACACGAAGGGATAGATGATCCGGCGCAACCAGGCGACCCGCGCCAAGGGCAGGGTGGGTGCGAGGAACGAGCGGAGCGCGTTCACCTGGTCACCGCGCGTCCTGGGGTATGCCGCTGGGCTGCGGGTCGAGCGGGTCGACGACGTTCCACGTCGCGAGGGTGAGGACGGTCTCGGACCGCGTCCGGATGTCGCGCTGGGTGTTGCGCAGCCAGATCGTCCGGTATGCCGCCTCGTCCGGCAGCCGGCGGCGGTGCAGCACCGCGACGTCCTGCAAGAGCCCGGGGTTGTTGACGATTCGCGGCGCCTGGCCCTCGATCTCGGACCGCTCGATGCCGATCTTCTCCTTGGACAGCGGCACCCGCACCACCTCACCGTCGACGGTGAGCGCATCCATCGTCAGCGAGTTGATGACGCCGTCGTTCTTCACCGAGAACGCGTACTGCGACATGGGCGCAAACGGCCACCAGCCGTCGTTGCCGACCAGCGTGCCCAACGCCACCGTCACGACCACGGCGAACGTCACGACGAGCCGCCACCCCACGGCATACCAAGGGAGGCTGCGTGACCCGGCCCCCGTCATGGCGCCCATGCTGACACACTGGTGGCCATGATTTCCGGCCCCACACACCGCAACCCCGACGGGCCGGTGCTCATCTTCGACGGCGACTGCGGCTTCTGCACGACCAGCGCCCGGTTCGCCGGCCGGTGGGTCGACCGCAAGGGCCGTTACGCGCTGCGGCCGTGGCAGGAGCTCGACCTCGCGCCCTACGGACTGACCGAGGCCGACTGCATCGAGGCGGCGCAGTTCGTGCGGGCCGACGGGAGTGTGCACCCCGCCCAGTTCGCCATCGCCGAGGGCCTCGCCCACGGCGCACCCGCATGGCGCCCACTCGGGTGGCTGGTCAGGGCACCGGGCATCAGCTGGGTGGCCGGCAAGGTCTACACCTGGGTCGCTGACCACCGGTACCAGCTGCCCGGGGGCACGCCGGCCTGTGCGCCGAAGCAGCCGAGCAGCGCCGCTTAAGTAGGCTGGCGCCACCATGCTCAACAAGTACGCGCGCGCCTTCTTCACCAAGGTCTTCACCCCCGTCGCCCGGGCGTTGCTCAAGGCCGGCATCAGCCCCGACGTCGTGACGATCGTCGGTACCCTCGGCGTCTGCGTCGGCGCCCTGGCGTTCTACCCGCGGCACTCGTTCTTCTGGGGCACCGTCGTCATCACGCTCTTCGTCTTCAGCGACACCGTCGACGGCGTCATGGCGCGCATGTCCGGGCGCTCGGGCAAGTGGGGTGCCTACCTCGACTCGACCCTCGACCGGGTCGGCGACTCGGCGATCTTCGGTGGGCTCGTCCTCTGGTATGCCGGCGGGGGAGACGACTTCCTCATGGCCGGGCTGGCGTTGGCGTGCCTCATCCTCGGCAGCGTCGTGTCGTATGCGAAGGCGCGCGCGGAGGGCCTCGGCTTCACCGCGAACGTCGGCATCGCCGAGCGCGCTGACCGCCTCGTGGCCGTGCTCGTGACGACCGGCCTCGTGGGCCTGGGGCTGCCCGAGGTGGTGCTGACCGTCGTGCTCGCCCTGCTGGCCGTGGCCAGCCTCATCACCGTGGTGCAGCGGATGCTCATGGTCCGTCGCCAGGCGCTGGCCGAGACCGCCTGACCCGTGCCCTCGCTTCCCGACGTCCTCGCGGTGGGCGGCTACCGCCTCGGCTGGTCGGCCGTGCGACGCCTGCCCGAGCGCGCGGCATACCGGCTCTTCGACGGCATCGCCGACCTCACCGTCGCCCGCGGCGGCAAGGGCGTGCAGCGGCTGCGCGCCAACTACGCCCGGGTGCGCCCGGAACTCGACGACACCGCACTCGACGCCCTCGTCAAGGACGGCATGCGGTCCTACCTGCGCTACTACTGCGAGGCGTTCCGGCTGCCCGACCGCACGCCCGCAGAGCTGGAGGCCGCGGTCCGCGTCGAGGGTGACGGACCCGTCCGTGCCGAGCTCGCGGCGGGGCGACCCGTCGTCTGCTTCCTCGGGCACCTCGGCAACTGGGACCTCGCGGGGGCGTGGGGCACCCGCGCCATCGGCCCGGTCGTCACCGTGGCCGAGCGCCTCAAGCCCGAGGAGGTGTATGCCGAGTTCCTGGCTTTCCGGGAGTCGCTCGGCATGACGATCCTGCCGCTGACCGGTGGGGGAGACGTGTTCGCGCAGCTGCGAGGGCACCTGGCCGAGCCCGTGCTCATGCCGCTGCTCGCCGACCGTGACCTCACGGACCGCGGCATCGAGGTCGACCTGTGCGGGAACCGCTCGAAGATGGCCGCCGGGCCGGCCGCCCTGTCGTTGGCGTCCGGTGCGGCGCTGTTCCCGGTCACGATCCGCTACGAGCGGGTCGAGGGGTCCAGCTGGCGGCACCGGATCGTCATCACCTTCCACGACCGGGTCGAGCCGCCCACCACGGGGACGACCCGCGAGAAGGCGACGGCCATGACCCAGCGGTGTGCCGACGCGCTGGGCGGCGCGATCCGCGAGCACACGGCCGACTGGCACATGATGCAGCGGGTGTTCGTCTCATGAGGATCGGCATCGTCTGTCCCTACTCCTTCGACGTGCCCGGGGGAGTGCAGTTCCACGTGCGCGACCTGGCCGAGCACTTCCTCGCCGAGGGTCACGAGGCGTCGGTGCTGGCGCCGGCCGACGAGGACACCCCTCTGCCCGACTACGTCGAGTCCGTGGGACGAGCGGTCCCGGTGCGCTACAACGGCTCGGTCGCGCGGCTCAACTTCGGCCCCGTGACCGCGTCGCGGGTCAGCCGGTGGCTCGAGCAGGGCGACTTCGACGTGCTGCACATCCACGAACCAGTCACGCCCAGCATCTCGCTGCTGGCCCTCTGGTCGGCCGAGGGGCCCATCGTGGCGACCTTCCACACGAGCAACCTGCGCTCGCGCGCCATGCAGGCGGCATACCCGCTCCTGCGACCCAGCCTCGAGAAGATCAGCGGGCGCATCGCGGTCTCCGAGGACGCGCGCCGCACGGTGACCACGCATCTCGGGGGTGACGCGGTCGTGATCCCCAATGGTGTCAACGTCGCTCGCTTCGCCGAGGCCCCTGTCAACCCATCGTGGCAGGGCACACCCGACGCGCCGACGCTGGCCTTTCTCGGCCGGATCGACGAGCCACGCAAGGGCCTGCCCGTGCTGGCCGCCGCGATGCCCGCAGTGCTCGACCGGCACCCCGGCACACGGCTGCTGGTCGCCGGACCGGGTGACGTCGCCGCCGCGCGCGAGCGGATGGACGCACGCGTCGCCGCGGCCACCGACTTCCTCGGCATGGTGTCCGACGACGACAAGGCCAGCCTGCTCGCCTCCGTCGACGCCTACGTCGCACCGCACACCGGCGGTGAGTCGTTCGGCATCGTGCTCGTCGAGGCGATGAGCGCCGGCGCCCCGGTCGTGGCGAGCGACCTGCCGGCCTTCGTCCGTGTGCTCGACGGCGGGCGCGCCGGCGTGATGTTCGCGAACGAGGATGCGCGTGACCTCGCGGGCAAGCTTGGCGACCTGCTGGCCGACGGGCCGGAACGCGAACGTCTCTGTGCCGTCGGCCAGCGCCGCGCCGAGGTGTTCGACTGGTCGGTCGTCGCCGCCGACGTCATGGCCGTCTACGAGACGGTCACCCACTCCACGCAGGAGCCCAGGGCCAGCAGCGCCGGGGAGACGCGGTGGACCCGGCTGCTGCGCGGACGACGGGCGGGTGAGGCGTGATGGACGCAGTGACCTGGGGTGTGGTCGTCGTCGCGGTGCTCCTCGGCGTCGCGTGGTACCTGTCCTACAGCGCAGCCCGGTTGGACCGTCTGCACACGCGGGCCGAGGGCGCCCTGTCGGCCCTCGACGCCCAGCTGGTCCGCCGCGCCGAGGCGACCCTCGAGCTGGCCAACTCCGGGGCGCTCGACCCGGCCAGCGCGCTGCTCCTCGCCGGCGTGGCGTCGGAGTCGCTGGAGGCGCACAACGACCGGGCGCTGGAGCACGACCTGCTCGACGGCCTGACCTTCGGCGACCGGGAGGTGACCGAGAGCGGCGTCACCGAGGCCCTTCAGGTGGCCCTCACCCCCGAGGCCGTGGCGCAGGTTCGCGCCGATGGTGACGGTCCGGGGGCCGTGGCGCTGCAGCGAGTCGAGGCCGCCGGGGTCCGGGTGCAGCTGGCCCGGCGCTTCCTCAACGACGCGGTCAAGGACGTCCAGCGGGTGCGCCGCAAGTGGCTCGTGAAGTGGTTCCGGCTGGCTGGGCACGCCCAGCTGCCCAGCACGGTGGAGTTCGACGACGACCTGCCCCCGGCCCTGCGGGATTGACGCAGCGCCGCGGCTCTACCATGGACCCCGAAGCGCGTCCCCTGCGCTGCGCCCTGCACACATCTGGAGCTCCTGCCATGTCCGCCGACGTCACCACCCCCGCCAACGAGGCCACCACCGGCACCCCCACCACCGGCACCCAGCGCGTCAAGCGCGGCATGGCCGAGATGCTCAAGGGCGGCGTCATCATGGACGTCGTCACCCCGGAGCAGGCCAAGATCGCCGAGGACGCCGGCGCCGTCGCCGTCATGGCGCTCGAGCGGGTGCCCGCCGACATCCGTGCCCAGGGCGGCGTCTCGCGCATGTCCGACCCCGACATGATCGACGGCATCATCGAGGCCGTCTCGATCCCGGTCATGGCCAAGGCCCGCATCGGCCACTTCGTCGAGGCTCAGGTGCTGCAGTCGCTCGGTGTCGACTACATCGACGAGTCCGAGGTCCTGACCCCGGCCGACTACACCAACCACATCGACAAGTGGGCGTTCACCGTGCCCTTCGTCTGTGGCGCGACCAACCTCGGCGAGGCGCTGCGTCGCATCACCGAGGGAGCGGCGATGATCCGCTCCAAGGGCGAGGCCGGCACCGGCGACGTCTCCAACGCCACCACCCACATGCGCAAGATGCGTGACCAGATCCGCTGGCTCGCGGGTCTGCCCGAGGACGAGCTCTACGTCGCCGCCAAGGAGCTCCAGGCTCCCTACGACCTCGTCAAGGAGGTCGCCGAGAAGGGCAAGCTACCCGTCGTCCTGTTCACCGCGGGTGGCATCGCCACCCCCGCCGACGCAGCGATGATGATGCAGCTGGGCGCCGAGGGCGTGTTCGTCGGCTCCGGCATCTTCAAGTCCGGCAACCCCGCCCAGCGCGCCGAGGCGATCGTCAAGGCGACCACGTTCTTCGACGACCCCGACGTGATCGCCAAGGTCTCGCGCGGCCTCGGTGAGGCCATGGTGGGCATCAACGTCGACGAGATCCCCGAGCCGCACCGGCTGGCCGAGCGCGGCTGGTGACCACGGACACGGCGCAGGGGTAGTCCGTGTTCACCCTGACTGCCGGCATCACCTGGCTGATCGGCATGGTCCCGTTGCTGGTCGCCGGAGGGATCCTGCTCGCCTACTTCCTCAGCCGCCGCCCGCGGGTGCCGGCCAGCACCCAGCAGGCCATGGTCGCCGCCGGCTTCGACCCGACGCGTCCACCCGCGACCCCGGTGGGGCAGTGGTTCGCCGAGGTCACCCCGCAGGGCTCGTTACCTCTCACGAGTGGTCGACGCGGCACCGTCCGCGTCGAGAACGGCTGGCTCGGCTTCCACGAGGGCGGCGCGGCCCAGCCCACCTGGATCGTCCCGGCGAACCAGGTCCAGGCTGGCAAGAACAGCATGCTCGCCCAGTCCGAGGTCTGGCTCGTGTCGCCGACGACGGGACGGGTCAACCTCACCGTGAGCCACGAGCACATCAACCGGTTCATGGACAACGACTTCAAGGACCTGCGCGAGCGCCGGTATGCCGACGAGTTCCTCTGGGTGCTGGCGCAGTCCGGTGCAGTGGTCATCCCGGGGTAAGTGCCCCGGGGGACGGGGACCATGCCTCAGCGCGCCGTGACCCCTCGTCCGGCCGGGCTGGTGTCCGGCAGGGTCATGAGCAGCACCGGCAGCAGGTCGTCGGGCAACCACCACGGGCGGGCCTCGCCGATGACCTGCCACCCCCGGGCCCGGTAGAAGGCCACCGCGTCGGCCGACTCCTGCACCACGTCGAGCACAGGGGCCCGACCTGACGCGCGGATGAACGCGACGGCCGCGTCGAGCAGGGCGGTGCCGATGCCACGCCCGGCAAGGGTGTGGTCGACGAACAGGACCGACACGGCGGCAAGCTCAGCGAGCGGACGCCCCGTGCCGAGGCTCCACCCGTCAGCCTCGACGCCGTCCCCGGCGCCCGTCACCGACACGTGACCGGCCAGGCGCTGCGTGCCGATGGCGGCGTCCTCGACCTCGGCGACCCAGGCGCCCAGCTCACCCTCCCGGACGAGGAAGTCCTCGACGGGGAAGGGGAGCGGCCAGCGCTGCGGGTAGCCGGAGGCGGGCTGCTGCGCGGCGAGCACGTCCGCGAGGCCCGGCAGGTCGGCCGGCAGCCGAGGTCGCACGATCACACCCGTGAGACTAGGACGGCCGGCACGGGGCGTGGGCAAGGGGTTTCCGCGTCCCGTGCCGACCGCTTGCACCGACGTGTCCGAGACGGGGTGAGGTAGCGACCAGGGGTGAGGGTTGGATCTCGTCGCCACCTCCGGGACACCGTCGGGCTCGCATCGACGGTAGCCGCGTCGGGCCCGCGGGCTGCATCCTGGTACGGAATCGGACCCAACAGACAATTACGTCAAGGAAGTCCACAGCCCTCGGGCTGCCAGGCGACACCCACGAGGCCGGGACCGAAGTCGCTGACCACGTGGTGCACGCGTGCCCGTTCGTCGAGCTGCACGGCGCGCCGCACCTTCCTGCCCTTGTACTCGGAGAACTCCTCGACGGCGGCGGGCGGGCGCTGCGGGTCGAAGTTGACCTGGATCGAGCACTCGCGGATCCGGCGGGCCGCGATGTGGCGGACGACGTGCTCGGAGACGTGCCGCGCCAGGTCGATCCGGAACTCCAGCACCGCCGTGTCGGAGCGTTCCAGCGGCCGGTCCAGCACCAGCTCGGCCGCAAAGGTCTCGTCTTCGGGGCGGCTCGACACCCGCCCCACCCGGCAGCCCGTCAGCGCGGTGATGACGTGGTCGCCCTGCGGCCGCTCGAGGCTCACCACGACGGGCATGGCGCTGACCGGGCCCAGCGCGCGGAAGACGGCCCGCTGGTGGATCGAGCGCATCAGGCCGTCGCCGTCGACCGTGACGATGGCCTGGTGCACCAGCCGCGCGAGCTCGGTCGGTGGCGGGCAACCCACGTCCATCCGCACCGTGAGCAGGTCGCGGCCATGCGGGTCGAGTGCCCCCATGTCCGCCTCGGCCCTCGGACCGACCCGGGTCGACGGCCCGAGCCGGCGGTAGAGGTCGCCACGAGGGAGCCGGAGCAGGAGCTCGAGCCGGTCGAGGGCGAGCAGCGAAGCCTGGCGCTCCGGGCGCGCGGTCCCGGACCTCCAGTGGGACAAGGTGGCGAGCGACACCGGGTGACCGATCTCGGCCAACGCCCGTTGCAGGGTGCTCAGGCTGACTCCAGCCCGTTCGATCGCCAGCGCGAGCGCATCCGCGAAGGAGAGGTCATCTGGCAGGGGATGACCGGCATCGACCGGTGGCGCGCTCGGGTGGTCGACGGCGAGCGATCTGCTGCCGCCGGGCCGCGTTGCCCCTGCGTTCATCCATCCATGGGTACCACCCGCCCCCGCCCGCGACAATGCGACTCCAAACGCTTAACGGCCGCGGCATACGATCGCGCCGTGAGCAGCGCGCCGACGATCGGGATCCTCGCCGTCCAGGGCGACGTGCGTGAGCACGTGTATGCCGTGGAGGACGCCGGCGCGCGGGCCCTCACCGTGCGTCGTCCCACCGAGCTGGAGGCGGTCGACGCGCTGATCGTGCCGGGTGGCGAGTCCACGACGATGGACAAGCTGGTGCGGGCCTTCGACCTCTACGCCCCGCTCCGCTCGCGGCTGGACCACGGGATGCCCGCCTACGGCTCCTGCGCCGGCATGATCATGCTCGCCGACCGCATCGCCGACGCCCGTCCCGACCAGCAGACCCTGGGTGGCATCGACATGACGGTGCGCCGCAACGCCTTCGGGCGGCAGGTGGACTCCTTCGAGGAGGACCTGCACATCCGCGCCATCGGCGGCACCCCGATGCGCGCCGTGTTCATCCGCGCGCCGTGGGTCGAGGAGGTCGGCGACGGCGTCGACGTCCTGGCCCGCGTGGAGGACGGACCGGCCGCCGGTAGGATCGTCGCCGTTCGTCAGGGGTCCCTCGTGGCCACCTCCTTCCACCCGGAAGTGACCGGTGACCACCGGTTCCACCAGTTGTTCGTCGAGATCGTGAGAGGCAACGCATGAGCGGCCACAGCAAATGGGCCACCACCAAGCACAAGAAGGCTGCCATCGACGCCAAGCGCGGCAAGCTCTTCGCCAAGCTCATCAAGAACATCGAGGTGGCTGCCCGGCAGGGTGGCGGTGACCCGACGGGCAACCCGACCCTCTACGACGCCATCCAGAAGGCGAAGAAGTCGTCGGTCCCCAACAACAACATCGACAACGCGGTCAAGCGCGGCTCGGGGGCGACCGCCGGTGGCGCCGACTGGGAGAACATCACCTACGAGGGCTACGCCCCCGGTGGTGTCGCACTGCTCATCGAGTGCCTCACCGACAACCGCAACCGCGCCGCCGCCGAGGTGCGAACCGCGTTGACCCGCAACGGCGGCCAGCTCGCCGACCCCGGCTCGGTGGCCTACGTCTTCAACCGCAAGGGCGTCGTGCTGGTGCCCAAGTCGGAGAAGTCCGAGGACGACATCCTCGAGGTGGTCCTCGACGCCGGCGCCGAGGAGGTCAACGACAACGGTGACACCTGGGAGATCGTGTCCGAGGCCACCGACGTCGTCGCTGTCCGCACCGCGCTCCAGGACGCGGGCATCGACTACGACTCGGCCGAGGCCTCGTGGGTGCCCAACCTCCAGGTGCCGCTCGACGCCGAGGGCGCCCGCAAGATGATCCGCGTCATCGAGGCCCTCGAGGACTCCGACGACGTGCAGGACGTCTTCGCCAACGGCGACATCCCCGACGACGTCCTCGCCGAGCTCGAGAACGACGACTGAGCACGGGTATGCCGCGCAGCCCGCTTCGCGTGTTGCTGCGGGGGAGCGCGACTCGCGGTTGCTAGCGTTTGGGCCGAACACCTGTTCGGTTGCGAAAGGTTGCGTGAGACGTGCGTGTACTCGGGGTCGACCCCGGCCTCACCCGCTGTGGCATCGGCGTCGTCGAGGGCGGCCGCGGCCGGCAGGTCCAGCTCGTCGCGGTCGGCGTGGTCCGCACGCCACCGAGCGAGCCGACCCCGCACCGGCTGGTCTACCTCCAGGACGAGCTCGAGCGCTGGCTCGACCGCTACCAGCCGGAGGCGATCGCGCTCGAGCAGGTATTCGCCGACGTCAACGTCGCCAGCGTCATGACCACCGCCCACGCGTCGGCGGTGACGATGCTCTCGGCGCAGCGACGCGGCATACCGGTCACGCTCCACACGCCCACGTCGGTCAAGGCCGCGGTCACCGGCTCAGGTCGTGCCGAGAAGCCCCAGGTCACCGCGATGGTGACCCGCATCCTGCGCATGTCCGCCGCGCCCAAGCCGGCCGACGCGGCCGACGCACTCGCCCTCGCCATCTGCCACCTGTGGCAGGGCGCGGCGGCGAACCGGCTCGCCGACGCGGCCCGCACCGAGCAGGCCCGCCTCAAGGCGGTGTCCCGGTGATCGCCTCGGTCCGCGGACCCGTGCGGCACATCGGTCTGGACCGCGTCGTCGTCGAGGTCGGGGGAGTCGGGATGCTCGTCCACACGACCCCGGCCACGGCCTCCGCACTGCACCTGGGCAGCGAGACCGAGCTGTCGACGACCCTGGTGGTGCGCGAGGACTCGTTGACGCTGTTCGGGTTCGGCTCGGCCGACGAGCGCGACATCTTCGAGCAGGTGCAGACGGTCTCCGGCGTCGGCCCACGCATCGCCCTCGCCATGCTCTCCGTCCTCGCTCCGGACCGGCTGCGCGCGGCCGTCAGCGGCAACGACCTCGCGACGCTCACCAAGGTGCCGGGCATCGGCAAGAAGGGCGCCGAGCGCATCGTCCTGGAGCTGCGTGACAAGCTGGGTATGCCGTCCGGCGCGGCTGCCGCGGACACCGCACCCGCCGCGGGTGCGGCACCGGCCGCCGCCTGGCGCGACCAGGTGGCCGAGGCCCTCGTCGGGCTGGGCTACTCGGCCAAGCAGGCCGACGACGCCGTGGGCAAGGTCGCCGACACGGTGGATGAGTCGGCGGACGTGTCGACACGGCTGCGGGCAGCGCTGCGTGAGCTGGGGCCCCGGTGAGCGACGGCTACTCCTCTGAGATGCACGACGGCGACGTGTTCGGCGACCGCGAGCGCGACGAGTCCTACGACGCCACGGCCCGCGTGGTCGACGCCCAGGGTGACGCCGACGAACGCACCGTCGAGGCGGCCCTGCGTCCGCGTCGCCTGGCCGAGTTCGCCGGGCAGTCGCGGGTGCGCGACCAGCTGTCCCTGGTGCTGGAGGCAGCGCGCCGGCGCGGCACGCCACCGGACCACGTGCTGCTCTCGGGCCCGCCGGGTCTCGGCAAGACGACCCTGGCCATGCTCATCGGCTCCGAGCTCGAACGCCCGATCCGCATCACCAGCGGCCCGGCCATCCAGCACGCCGGCGACCTCGCCTCGGTCCTGTCCTCGCTGATGGAGGGCGAGGTGCTGTTCCTCGACGAGATCCACCGGATGTCGCGGTCGGCCGAGGAGATGCTCTACCTCGCCATGGAGGACTTCCGCGTCGACGTGATCGTCGGCAAGGGCCCGGGCGCGACCGCCATCCCGCTGGAGCTGCCCCCGTTCACCGTCGTCGGCGCGACGACGCGCGCGGGCCTGTTGCCGGCGCCGTTGCGCGACCGGTTCGGGTTCACCGGGCACCTCGACTTCTACGCCGTCGACGAGCTCGAGACGATCCTGGCGCGGTCGGCCGGGCTGCTCGAGGTTGCCGCCGATGCGGCCGGCATCAGCGAGATCGCGCGTCGCTCGCGCGGCACACCGCGTATCGCCAACCGGCTGCTGCGGCGGGTGCGCGACTGGGCGCAGGTGCACGGGCGCGACGTCGTCGACGAGGAGGCCGCGCACGCCGCGCTGGCGCTGTTCGACGTCGACGACCTCGGCCTCGACCGGCTCGACCGGGCCGTGCTCGACGCGTTGTGCCGCCGCTTCGGCGGCGGGCCCGTGGGCCTGTCGACGCTTGCCGTCGCCGTGGGGGAGGAGGCCGACACCGTCGAGACGGTCGCCGAGCCGTTCCTCGTGCGCGAAGGCCTCATCACCCGCACGCCCCGCGGCCGCGCCGCCACGGCTCTGGCCTGGCAGCACCTCGGCCTCACCCCGCCACGGGGCGCCGACGTGCAGACGCCGTTGCCGCTCGACGGCGAGGGCCGCTTCGGCGACTGAGGCACCCGCGTGACCACGCGGCATACCCGCGGATTGGAACGTGGCATCGGTGAGGCGCGTTGGTCGGTATGCCGTGTGTCACCTACACTCGGGCGGTCGCCCAGACCGGCGCGGCCTCTCCACCTGCCCTGAAGGACCATGACATGAATGGCGGCTCGTCCGCGTCCAGCCTGCTCATCTTCCTCCTGCCGGTGGCCCTGATCATCTTCATGGTGTTCAGCCAGCGCCGTCGGCAGCGCGAGGTGCAGAACCTGCAGGCCGGCCTCGCCGTCGGCGACGAGGTGTGCACGACCTCGGGCCTCTTCGGGCGGATCATCGCGCTCGACGACGCCGCCGTCACCCTCGAGGTCTCCCCGGGCGTCCAGGTCCGCTTCGACCGGCGCGCGATCGGCACCAAGACGCCGCCCGCCACGCCGACGAACGCCACCGACACCACCAGCACCGACTAAAGGCCTTTGCCCGTGGCAATCAACCCGTACAAGCGCAAGCCCCTCAAGGTCCTTGCGACTCTCGCCGGCATCTTCGTGGTCCTCGCCGGACTGCTCGTCGGCTCCAACGTCTGGGGCTCGGGCAGCTACGCGCCCAAGCTCGGGCTCGACCTCGAGGGCGGCACCCAGATCGTGCTGCAGCCCAAGCTCGTGGGCGACCAGAAGGTCACCGCCGAGCAGCTCGACCAGGCGCGCGGCATCATCGTCCAGCGCATCGACTCCAACGGCGTGTCCGGCGCCGAGGTCACCACGCGCGGCGGCGAGAACATCGTCGTCAGCATGCCTGGTGAGCCGTCCAAGCAGGACGAGGACGCCATCCGCCGCTCGAGCCAGATGCAGTTCCGCGGCGTGCTCGCGGAGGCACCGGGCACCAACCAGCCAGTCCCGACCGGGACCACGAGCGGCACCACGACGGGCAAGCCCACGGGCACGGCGACCGGCAGCGCCACGGGCACGCCCAAGCCCAGCGCCACTGCCTCGGCCTCGACCACCGGTGCCGGCAGTGCCGTGCCGCAGGCGTTCGTCCGCAGCACCACCCCGCCGCCGACGCCTGCCGCGACCAAGCCGTCGGGCACCGCGACGACCAGCGCGCCGAACACCGGCAGCTCGGCGCCGAAGGACCCGAACGACCTGGCGTGGATCACCCCGGAGATCAGCCAGCAGTTCCAGGCGCTCGACTGCGCCAAGCCGGGCGTGCTCGACGGTCTGGTCAACGACCCGAAGAAGCCTCTGGTCACCTGCGGTGACAACGGCAACAAGTACGTCCTCGGCCCGGTCATCGTCGGCGGTGACCAGATCAAGAACGCCCAGGCCGGTTACCAGCCGCTGTCCAACGGTCAGCCCTCGAGCACCGTCGAGATCCAGCTGTCGTTCAAGGGCGAGGGCACCAAGGCCTACGCCGACGCCAGCAAGCGCATGGTGAGCCTGCCGACCCCGCAGAACCAGATGGCTGCGGTGCTCGACAACCAGGTCATCGTCGCGCCGTACTTCCAGTCCGCGATCCTCGACGGCAACGCCAGCATCACCGGCAGCTTCACCATCGAGAGCGCCCGCGACCTCGCCAACCAGCTGAAGTTCGGTGCGCTGCCGATCTCGTTCACCCTCCAGACCCGTGAGCAGATCAGCCCCACGCTCGGCACCGAGCAGCTGCGCATGGGTGTCATCGCCGGCCTCGTCGGCCTGCTGCTCGTCGGCATCTACTCGCTCATCCAGTACCGCGCGCTCGGTCTGGTCACCCTCGCGTCGATCGCGATCGCCGGCATCCTGACCTACCTCACCATCACCATCCTCGGGTGGTCGCACAACTACCGGCTCGACATGGCCGGCGTGACGGGTCTGGTGGTCGCCATCGGAGTCACGGCCGACTCGTTCATCGTCTACTTCGAACGTATCCGTGACGAGGTCCGCGAGGGCCGGCCGTTGCGGGCCGCGGTCGAGACCGGCTGGAGGCGCGCCCGGCGCACGATCCTCGTCGCCGACGGCGTGAACTTCCTCGCTGCCGTGGTGCTCTACTTCCTGGCGTCGTCCGGCGTGCGCGGCTTCGCGTTCACGCTCGGCCTCACGACGCTGATCGACATCCTCATCGTGTTCCTGTTCACCCACCCGCTCGTCGGCCTGCTCGCGGAGACCAAGTTCTTCGGTGGCGGCCACAAGTGGTCGGGCCTCAGCCCGGAGCGGCTCGGCGCCAAGGTGTCGCCGCGCTACGTGGGGCGTGGACGGTTCGCCGCACCGGCCGTCTCGATGGCGAAGGGAGGTGCCCGGTGATCAACTTCGCCCAGCTCGGCAACGACCTCTACACGGGCAAGCGCTCGATCGGGTTCATCAGGAACCGCAAGCGCTGGTACCTCATCTCGGGTGTCCTCACCCTCATCGCCCTCGTGGGCCTGCTCGTCTTCAAGCTCAACCTGGGCCTGGAGTTCACCGGTGGCTCGGAGTTCCGCGTCGCCGCCGGCAACCAGAGCACGTCGAGCTACGAGAGCCGGGCCACGGACGCCGTCCACACGGTTGTCGCGACCCAGGACGCGAACGTCACCAAGCTGGGCGCCAGCACCATCCGCGTCCAGACCGAACAGCTCAACGACGCACAGTCCGCCGACGTGCGGCAGGCGCTGGCCACCGAGTTCAAGGTGCCGGTGACCAACGTCAACGCCAACTTCATCGGGCCCTCGTGGGGTGCCTCGGTGAGCCAGCAGGCGTTGCGGGCGCTCATCGTCTTCCTCGTGCTGACGATGATCGTCATGGCGATCTACTTCCGCACCTGGAAGATGGCGCTGGCGGCCCTGGCCGCGATGATCCACGACATGGTGATCACCGTCGGCATCTACGCCCTCACCGGGTTCGAGGTGTCGCCGGCGACGATGATCGGCTTCCTCACCGTCCTGGGCTACTCGCTCTACGACACCGTGGTCGTCTTCGACAAGGTGCGTGAGAACACTCAGGAGGCGTTCGCCGGCAAGCGGGTCACCTACGCGCAGGCCGTCAACCAGACCGTGGTCCGGTCGATCAACACCACGGTCGTGGCGTTGCTGCCGACCCTCGCGGTTCTGCTCGTGGGCTTCGCGACGATCGGGCCGGGCACCCTGCTCGACCTGTCCCTCGTGCTGTTCATCGGTATGGCGGTCGGTGCGTACTCCTCGATCTTCATCGCCACCCCGCTGCTGGTCACGCTGCGCGCCAAGGAGCCCGCCGTGGTCGCCCTCGACAAGGCGGCCGAGCGCTACCAGCAGCGTCACGGCGCCCCGACGTCGCACGACATCGCTCCCGGTGTCGAGCACGACGACGAGGGTGGCGTGGTGACGTCCGATGGTGACGCCGCAGGCGACACCGGGCGCGAGAAGGTTGCCACGGCAGTGCGCACGGCGGCACCGGCGCGCGAGACGCACCGCTACGCCTCGTCCGGTCCGCGCAACCAGCCCAAGCGCCCGCCGAAGTCGCGTCGCTGACCGGCGCCACGCGGCATACCTGATGAGCACCCTCACCGAACGCGTCACGGCGACCCTGCGCGACATCCCCGACTTCCCGGCGACGGGCGTGGTGTTCAAGGACATCACGCCCGTGCTGGCCGACGGCCAGCTGTTCGCCGACGTCCTCGGTGACATGGCGCAGCGCTGGCGTGGCCAGGTCGACGTCGTGACCGGCATCGAGGCGCGCGGGTTCGTCTTCGGCGCCGCCCTCGCCCTCGAGCTGGGCACCGGTTTCGTCCCGATCCGCAAGGCGGGCAAGCTGCCCGGGCCGACCGTGGCCCTGTCCTACGACCTCGAGTACGGCAGCGCCACCATCGAGGTGCACGACGACTCGTTCCACCCCGGGCAGCGGGTCCTGGTCGTCGACGACGTACTCGCCACCGGCGGCACCGCCGAGGCCGCCTGCCGTCTCGTCGAGCAGCTGGGCGCGACCGTCGTGGCCTTCGAGACCCTCGTCGAGCTGGCGTTCCTGCACGGCCGGGACCGCCTGACCGGGCGCGATGTCCGCACCCTGGTCGTCGTGGACGGGGAGTGAGACGTAGGCTCTGTGCATGACTGAGGACGTCGTCACCGGGCCCATCGGCACCGGCACGTCCTCGGCCAGCAGGGTCCGCGCCCGGCTCGCGCGCTTCGGGTCCAGGGGTACCCCCAGCAACCCGGTCCTGGAGCCACTGCTCCAGACGGTGCGAGCCACCCACCCCAAGGCCGACCTCGACGTCATCGAGCGCGCCTACGTCGTCGCCGAGGAGGCCCACCGGGGCCAGAAGCGCAAGTCCGGCGACGCGTACATCACCCACCCGCTCGCGGTGACGACCATCCTCGCCGAGCTGGGCATGACCCCGCCCACCCTCGCGGCCGCGCTGCTGCACGACACGGTCGAGGACACGGCATACAGCCTCGCCCAGCTGGAGAAGGACTTCGGCTCCGAGGTCGCGATGCTCGTCGACGGCGTCACCAAGCTCGACAAGGTGACGTACGGCGACGCCGCGCAGGCCGAGACCGTCCGCAAGATGGTCGTGGCGATGTCGCGCGACATCCGCGTGCTCGTCATCAAGCTTGCGGACCGGCTGCACAACGCCCGCACGTGGCGCTACGTCTCGGTCGAGTCGGCGCAGCGCAAGGCCCGCGAGACCCTCGAGATCTACGCGCCGCTGGCCCACCGGCTCGGCATGAACACCATCAAGTGGGAGCTCGAGGACCTCTCGTTCGCGACGCTCTACCCCAAGGTCTACGACGAGATCGTGCGGCTCGTGGCGGAGCGTGCGCCGGCGCGTGAGGAGTTCCTTGCCGGGGTGCGCGAACAGGTCGGCACCGACCTGAAGTCCGCCAAGATCAAGGCCACGGTCACGGGCCGGCCTAAGCACTACTACTCCGTCTACCAGAAGATGATCGTGCGCGGCCGCGACTTCGAGGACATCTACGACCTCGTCGCGGTGCGCGTGCTGGTCGACTCGGTGCGTGACTGTTATGCGGCGCTCGGCGCCTTGCACGCGCGGTGGAACCCCCTGCCCGGGCGGTTCAAGGACTACATCGCGATGCCGAAGTTCAACATGTACCAGTCCTTGCACACCACCGTGATCGGCCCGCAGGGCAAGCCGGTCGAGATCCAGATCCGCACCCACACCATGCACCGTCGGGCCGAGTACGGTGTCGCGGCGCACTGGAAGTACAAGGAGGACGCGACCGCGGCGGCGGGCGCGGGCACCAGGGACGGCGAGACCGGCCCCATCAACGACATGGCGTGGCTGCGCCAGCTGCTCGACTGGCAGAAGGAGACCTCCGACCCGGGAGAGTTCCTCGACTCGCTGCGGTTCGAGATCAACGCGCGCGAGGTCTACGTCTTCACCCCCAAGGGTGAGGTCGTGGCGCTGCCGGCCGGGGCGACGCCGGTCGACTTCGCCTACGCCGTGCACACCGAGGTCGGGCACCACTGCATCGGCGGGCGGGTCAACGGCCGCCTCGTGCCGCTGGAGTCGACGCTCGAGAACGGCGACGTCGTCGAGGTGCTCACCTCCAAGGCCGACGGGGCCGGACCCTCGCGTGACTGGCTGACGTTCGTGAAGTCCCCGCGGGCGCGCAACAAGATCCGCCAGTGGTTCTCCAAGGAGCGCCGCGAGGAGATGATCGAGACCGGCAAGGACGCCATCGCCAAGGCGATGCGCAAGGAGGGCCTGCCGCTCACGCGCCTGCTCACAGTCGAGACCCTGACCGGTCTCGCCTCCGAGCTGCGTTACCAGGACATCGATGCGTTGTATGCCGCGGTGGGCGAGGGGCACGTGTCCGCCCAGCACGTGGTGGGTCGCCTCGTGGCGTCGCTCGGCGGCGAGGAGGGTGCGTCCGAGGACCTGGCCGAGGCGACGACCCCGACCCGCACGCGGTCGATGCGGCGGCGGTCGGGCGACCCGGGCGTGGTCGTCGTCGGCACGGCTGACGTGTGGGTGAAGCTGGCCCGCTGCTGCACCCCGGTGCCGGGCGACCCGATCATGGGGTTCATCACGCGGGGCAACGGTGTCTCCGTGCACCGCACCGACTGCACCAACGCCGAATCCCTTCTGTCCCAACCGGATCGGATGATCGAGGTCGAGTGGGCGCCGTCGGCGGCGTCGGTGTTCCTCGTGCAGCTCCAGGTCGAGGCGCTCGACCGCAACCGGCTCCTGTCGGACGTCACGCGGGTGCTGTCCGACCAGCACGTCAACATCCTGTCGGCGTCGGTGCAGACCTCACGCGACCGGGTGGCGATCAGCAAGTTCACCTTCGAGATGGGCGACCCCGGCCACCTCGACCACGTCATCAACTCGGTGCGCAAGATCGACGGCGTGTTCGACGTCTACCGCATCACCGGCACCAAGGCGACCGCGCCGAAGGCCTAGCCTCCGAACTCGTCGAGGTTGCCGCGGGCCTGGGCGAGCCACTGCTCCTGCGCCTCGAGCTTGGCCTGGGCGTCCTTGACCTTCTTGTCGTTGCCGGAGGCCTGCGCCTTGGCGACGTCGTCGCGCAGGGACGCCACGGACGCCTCGAGCTGGTCGACCATCGACTGGGCGCGGGCAGCCACCTCGGGGTTGGTCTGCTTCCACCGCTTCTCGTCGGCGTCGCGGACGGCCTGCTCGACGCGCCGCATGCCCTTCTCCATGCGGTCCACGTCTGCGCGGGGGACCTTGCCAGCGGCGTCCCACTTGTCCTGGACGGCGCGCAGTGCGGTCTTGGCGGCCTCGAGGTCGGTGATGGGCAGGATCGCCTCGGCCTCCTTGAGCAGCTCCTCCTTCACCACGAGGTTGGCGCGGAACTCCTCGTCCTCCTTGGCCGCGACCTCGTCCTTGGCGTTGAAGAAGGTGTCCTGCGCGGCCTTGAACCGCTCCCACAGGGCGTCGTCGTCGGCGCGGGACGCGCGTCCGGCCTTGCGCCAGCGGTCCATGAGCCGCTTGTAGGCGCCCGCGGTGGGACCCCAGTCCTTGCTGGACGCGAGCGCCTCAGCCTCCTTGACGAGCTCCTGCTTGAGCGCCTTGGCCTCGGCCTGTGTGCCCTCGAGCTGGGCGAAGTGGACCCGCCTCGACTTGTCGAAGGAGTTGCGGGCAGAGGAGAACCGCTGCCACAGCGCACCCTCGGTCTCACGGTCGAGCCGGGCTCCGCTGCGCTGGTGCTTCTTCCACTCCTCGAGCAGCTCGCGCATGCGGGCGCCGCTGGCCTTCCACTGCACCTTGTTCTCGGGCTGGGCGGCGATCTTCTCGGCCTCGGCGACGATCGTCTCGCGCTCGGTCGCGGCCGCGGCCCGTGCGGCGGTCCGCTCGGCGGCCTCGGTCTCGCGCCGGGTGGCCACCTCGCCCTCGATCTGGGTGACGAGCGCGTCGAGGGCGGCGAGGTCACCGACGACGTTCGCCTCGGCGATGTGCTCGCGCAGCTTGGCCAGGCCGTCCGTGGCGTCCTTGGCGGACAGGTCCGTGCCGGTCAGGCGCTGGTGCAGCAGGTCGGCCGACGCGTAGAGCTCGTCGTACTTGCGGGCGAAGTAGTGCAGCGCCTCCTCGGGGGTCGCGTCGGGGTAGGCGCCGACCTCCCGCTCGCCGTCCGCGGTCCGGACGAACACCGTGCCGTCCTCGGCCACGCGCCCGAACGACTCGGCCGGGGGGCCGCTGGGCGTGTTGGGCGTCAGCGTGGGCTGCGGTGCGTGGGCGACCTTGCGCACCGCCGCGGGCGTGGCTCCGGGAGGCGGACCGGGCTTCGGCGGGGTGGGCTTGGGCGTCTGCTCGGTCACGTCAGGCCTTCTTCTCGGTCACAGCAACCGTGAGGATGCTGATGGGTGCGTTGGGGGCGCCGTCACCGGCACCACCAGCCGCACCTGCTGCGGCGATCTTCTCGACAATATCCAAACCCTTGGTGACCTTGCCGAAGATGGAGTAGCCACCGCCCTCGGTGGGCAGCTTGGTGTCCTTGTAGACGATGAAGAACTGGTCGGCATTGGAGTTCGGGTCCTGCGTGCGCGCCATGGCCAGGGTGCCGGTCGGGTAGGTGCCGTCCTTGGGCGCGTTCTCGATGCCGAAGCTGTAGCCGGGGCCCTGGCCGGTGCCGCCCGCCGGGTCGCCGCACTGGAGCACGAAGATGCCGGAGGTGGTCAGCCGGTGGCAGGGCGAGTCCTTGAAGTAGTTCTGCCGGGCCAGCTGCACGAACGACGCCACCGTCTGCGGTGCCTTGGCGCCGTCGAGCTCGAGGGTGATGTCGCCACAGTTGGTGCTGACGACGGCGTTGTAGGTCTTGCCTGCCGCGGTCTTCTTGTCGGGCAGCTTCAGCTGGGCCTTGGTGCCGGGGACGGCCGGGGCGGGCTTGCAGCCCGCGACGGCGGCGGTGGTCGCCGAGGGCGTCGGCTGGCTCGAGGTGGTGCCTCCCGCGGCGGGGGTGGGGCTGTCGTCGCCGGACATCTTCGTGGCGATGACGACGAAGGCCGCGACGACCACGAGCACGGCGGCCACCACGGCGGCGACCTGCTTGTTGCGTGCTGCCTCGGCCTGCTTGGCGGCGATTTTCGCGTCGAGCCTTTCCGCCCGTCGGCGTGCGCGTGCCCGCTCCTGCTCCTTGGTCACCAGTGCTCCCGATCGTCGATGGCAAGTGGGTATGCCGTGTGGTCGCCCGTCGAGGGCGGCCGTCGTGGGCGACAGTCTAGGCAGGGCGCCTTGGACCCAGCCGGTCGTCCGGCACCGGCACCAGCTCACCGGCGAGCCACAGCGGTTGCTGGTCGAGCTGGTGCGGGTCGCCGGTGCGGCCCACGGCGCCGTGTGGCACGACCCACCGGCTGCGGGACCGGTCCGACAGGTCCCACACGTACCGCGCCGCCGGCCCCTGGACCGCGACGTCGTCGGCATCAGGCAGCGACGACGTCGCGAGGACGCAGTCGCGGTCGCCGGAGACGCTGACGTGCTCGGCTGGGGGCTCGCCGGGCGCCACGACCACCACCGCGGCCAGCCGGTGCCGCTCACCCCAGGTGCCCTCGTGGGCCGCGGCTGCCTCGAGCCCCGCCGCCAGTGCGGCTTCCACGTCGAAGCCCGCTGGCGGGTCGTCGAGGAGCGCCTCGAGCCGCTGCAGCACCCGGGAGCCCACGGACATCCACGGCGCGAAGACCGTAGGCAGGTCACCCGCCACCAAAGGGGCCAGGAGCGGATGGGCGCAGAGGTCACGGAGCACGGCGGCCCGCCACGCGGCATACCTGCCCGCCTGCACGCTGTCGGCATCCATCCGCGCGTCCCAGGCGAGCAGCTCCTCCCGCAGGCCTTCGGCAGCGGGGGAGAGCCCGGCGAGGTGCCGGGTGCGCGCGAGGAGGCGGGGGGCGGGGGAGTGGAACGTGTCCATGTGTATGCCGCGGTGGTCGTCGACGTCGAACGTCGCCTTCCCGGCCAGGAGGTCGGCGATGCGGTCGACCCGCGCGTCCGAGGCGAAGTCACGACCGTGTGGCGAGGTCAGCGCGGAGGAGTGGTTGGCGTGGACGGCGACGTCGTCCACGGGCGCCCGACCGTGTTCCGCCCAGCCGGTCCACTCGTGCCCCGGCTCCCACGCTGGCACGGGACCTTCGCGGTTGTCGTTGTGCCGCAACGGAACCCGGCCTGCCGTGAGCTCGACGACCCGTCCGGTGTCATCGGCGGTGAGGACGGCGTTGACGGGTTCGACCCAGCCCGCCCAGGCGGCCTCGACGTCCTGCGTCGACCGGGCGCGCAGCAGCGCGAGGGCGGAGGCGATGCCGGTGTCGAGCAGCACGCGCGGGGCCATGCGCACCGAGAGCGCGCGGTCCTCGTCGGGGCCGCCGACCACGACGCAGCCCCGCGCGGTCTCGACGATCTCGACGGTGACGGGCACGCCGCCCGCGACCGTCACCGTCTCGATCCGGGTGTCGGCAGGTGCCCAGCCATCCGGACCACGGGCCTCGAGCCCGTGGTTACTGCGGCGCAGGTCCTCGACATACACGTCGTGGCAGTCGGCCATCGCGTTGGTGATGCCCCAGGCAACGGGTCCGGCGTGGCCGAAGTGCGGCACACCCGGCACCCCGGCGAAGGCGAAGCCGACCACATCGAAGTCGGGACAGGCGAGCCGCACCTGCTGGTAGACGCCGGGCAGCTCGATGGTGCGATGCGGGTCTCCGGCGACCATCGGCAGCCCCGTGGCGGAGCGGACGCCCGCGACGGCCCAGGCGTTGCTGCCGCCGGCGGGCCCGTCGCCGTCGCCGCTGCCGGGTGCGGCGTCGAGCAGCTGGCGGGCGGCAGGGCTCACCCGGCGCACGTGGTCGCGCCACAGCTTGGCCGGCAGGCTGCCGAACAGCACGTGCTGCAGCAGCAGCGTCGACAGTGGCGTCCACGGCTGCCATGGCTCCGGCTCGACCTCGAGCGCGGCCAGCTCGGGGGTCTGCGCCGTTGCCTCTGCGAGCCCCGCCGTCACCCCGTCCGCGTAGGCCGTGACCCAGGCCCTGGTCTCGTCGTCGAGCCGCTCGTGCGCGCGGCGGGCCGTGTCCTCGAGCCGCGCCTGCCGGGCGAACACGTCGGCCGACACCCAGTTGTGGCCGAGGTGCTGCGCCATCCGGCCCTCGCTGCGCCAGCGCAGCGTCGTGAGCTGCCAGGCCCGGTCGAGCGCGGTGACCCAACCGTGCAGCCGGGACAGGGTGATGACGTCGGGCGCCCACAGCTGCGGGACGCCCCAAGGGTCGCGGACCACCGTCGGACCGGTCATGGTCGGTGACGCTAACCCACCAGGTGGCTGGCTAGAGTCGCGAGGGTGCTGACGTTCGCGTTCCCCGGCCAGGTCATCGACGCCAACTGCTACGTCATCGCCCCGGCAGTGGGCGAGGAGTGCCTCATCGTCGACCCGGGCATCGGTGTGGAAGAGACCCTGCGCGAACTGCTCACCGAGCACCGCCTGCGCCCGGCTGCGGTCCTGCTGACCCACGGCCACCTCGACCACGTCTACTCGGTGACGCCCGTCTGCGGAGGCGACACCGCGGCATACATCCACGCGGACGACGCCTATCGCCTCAAGGACCCCCTGGCCCTCATCAGCCCGCCGCTGCTGGCCATGGTGGAGCAGCAGTTCGGGCGCAAGGCGACGTGGAAGGAGCCCGAGCACGTCGTCGACGTCCGTGACCACGAGCGGCTCTCGCTCGCCGGCCTCGACGTGGAGGTGCTGCACGCGCCCGGGCACACCGAGGGCTCGGTGCTCTTCCGTATGCCGTCCGTGCCGGACGGCGTGTCCGACCAGGTCGACGTGGACTCGACCGTGATCTCCGGCGACGTGCTGTTCGCCGGCGCCATCGGCCGCACCGACCTGCCCGGTGGCAGCGACGCGGCGATGCAGCGCTCGCTGCGCGACGTCGTCCTGCCCCTGCCGGACACGACGCTCGTGCTGCCAGGGCACGGGCCGGCGACGACGATGGACCGTGAGCGGGCGACCAACCCCTACCTGCAAGGATTGACCGCGTGAAGATCAGCCCGATCAGCGGTTTCCCCGAGTACCTCCCGTCCCAGCGCATCGTCGAACAGCACTTCCTCGACGTCATCCGCGAGACGTTCGAGCTGCACGGGTACCCCTCGATCGAGACGCGGGCGGTCGAGCCCGTCGAGCGGCTGCTCGGCAAGGGCGGCGACGCGGACAAGGAGATCTACGGCATCCGGCGGCTCGCGGCCGACGAGGCGACGGCGGCTGCGGACTCCGAGCTGGGGTTGCACTTCGACCTCACCGTGCCGTTCGCGCGCTACGTGCTCGAGAACGCCGGGCACCTGTCGTTCCCGTTCCGCCGCTACCAGATCCAGAAGGTGTGGCGCGGCGAGCGGCCGCAGGAGGGCCGCTACCGCGAGTTCACCCAGGCCGACATCGACGTCGTCGACGTGGGCGAGCTGGCGCCGCACTTCGAGGCCGAGATGCCGCTGGTCATCGCCGAGGTCTTCCGCAAGCTGCCGATCCCGCCGATGGTGATCCAGGTCAACAACCGCAAGATCCCCGAGGGCTTCTACCGCGGCATCGGCATCGAGGACGTGGCCGGCACGCTGCGCATCGTCGACAAGCTCGACAAGATCGGCCCGGACAAGGTGGCCGAGCAGCTCGTCGCCGCCGGGTGCACGCCCGAGCAGGCGCAGCAGTGCCTCGCGCTGGCCGGGATCCGTTCTGCCGACCTGTCCTTCGTCGAGCAGGTGCGGGCGCTCGGGGTCTCGCACCCCACGCTCGACGAGGGGCTCGACGCGCTCGCCGCCGTGATCCGCGCGGGCATGGACAACGCGCCCGGCGCCATGGTCGCGGACCTCAAGATCGCCCGGGGCCTCGACTACTACACCGGCACCGTCTACGAGACCCAGCTCGCCGGCTACGAGTCGTGGGGCTCGTTCTGCTCCGGCGGGCGCTACGACTCGCTCGCCTCGGACGGGAAGACGACCTACCCCGGGGTCGGCATCTCGATCGGTGTCTCGCGCCTGCTCGGGCTGCTGCTGTCCAAGGGGCTGGTCACCGCCTCGCGCTCGACCCCGGCGGCCGTCCTGGTCGCCGTCAACGACGAGGAGTCACGCCCCACCTCGGTGGGCATCGCCACGGCGCTGCGGCAGCGCGGCATACCGTGCGAGGTCGCACCCAAGCCGGCCAAGTTCGGCAAGCAGATCCGGTATGCCGAGCGGCGTGGGATCCCGTACGTCTGGTTCCCGGGTGCGGCCGAGTCCGGGGGCGACCAGGTCAAGGACATCCGCTCGGGCCAGCAAGACGACGCCGACGCATCGACGTGGCAGCCGCCCGCCGAGGACCTCAGGCCGCAGGTGACGGCGGGCGCAGACCCGAGTCCTTGAGCTCCAGCAGGGCCAGGGCCCGGATGACGGCGGGGTCGCCGCGTCGCCACGCGCCGGTGGGGTCGTCGGAGACGTCGGCGATCTTGCGCATCGGCTGACGCGCCATGGCCCGCAACGCGAAGAGGTCGAGGTCGGCCGCTGCGTCGATGAAGCGCTGAGCCGCGCTGGCCCGTCGCACGAACCGGCCCCGCAGCAGCAGCCACACCAGCCCGACGATGACGATCGGCACGAGGGCGGTGACCCAGCCGAGCAGGTTCGCGAGCTTGGTGACCGAGTCGACGAGGTCGGTGCCCGCTTGCTCGATCGTCGTCCCGGCCCCACCGGCGGTGCGGAACGGTCCGGCGATCTTGTCGCCGACCAGGGGGACGTCGCTCACCCGGTCACCCGCACTGGTCATCTGGTCGCGGAACCCCGTGCCCGCGCTCTGCAGCTTCCGCCCCGGCGCGGCCAGCTCCATCGTCGTGTCGTGGACCAGGCGGCCCACCCAGGCCCAGAGGCACACCCACGCCACCATGGCGACGTCGGCGAGGATCTGCATGGTGCGGCGGCCCGGCAGGTCTGCGTAGAGCTTCATGGCGCCTACACTCCCACCGTGCCTGCCACGACCGCGCTCCACCGGGCCGTGCAGGACTGGCTCGGCCACCTCCAGGTCGAGCGCGGCGCCAGCGACAACACCCTCAAGTCCTACCGGCGCGACCTCGCCCGCTACACGGCATACCTGTCCGGTCGTGGCGTGAGCGACCCGGGCGACGTCACCGAAGCCCACGTCACCGACTTCCTCGCGGCGCTGCGCGAGGGCAGCGCAGACCACCCGCCGCTCGCGGCGTCGTCGGCAGCCCGCACCCTCGTCGCGGTGCGCGGCTTCCACAAGTTCCTCGCGCTCGAGGGTGAGGTGGGCACCGACCCGGCCGCCTCGGTCAGCCCACCCAAGCCGCCCTCGCGCCTGCCCAAGGCGATCGGCATCGACGAGGTGGAGCGCCTCCTCGACGCCGCCAGCCTCGGCGACACGCCGGTCTCGCTGCGTGACCGCGCCCTGCTCGAGGTCCTCTACGGCTGCGGGGCGCGCATCAGCGAGGCCGTCGGCCTCGACCTCGACGACATCGACACCGACGAGGGGGTCGTGCGGCTCTTCGGCAAGGGGCGCAAGGAGCGCATCGTCCCGCTGGGCTCGTATGCCGCGGCGGCGCTGTCCGCCTACCTCGTGCGTGGGCGTCCGGCCCTGTCGACCGGGGGCAAGGGGACGCCCGCGGTGTTCCTCAACCAGCGGGGGAACCGCCTGTCGCGCCAGTCGGCGTGGGCGGCGCTGCGGCAGGCGGCCGACCGGGCCGGGCTCGCCGGTCACCTGTCGCCGCACACGCTGCGGCACTCGTTCGCCACCCACCTGCTCGAGGGCGGCGCCGACGTCCGCGTCGTCCAGGAGCTGCTCGGGCACGCCTCGGTGACGACCACCCAGATCTACACGCTCGTGACCGTCCAACGGCTCCGCGAGGTCTATGCGCAGGCCCACCCGCGCGCCCGCTGAGCAGAGCGCGAACCGGGCGAATCACGCTGATAGGGTCGGTGCGATCAGCGAGAGGCTGACCGACGAACGCCAGCGCACCGGGAGTGAAACGACAGTGGACCCTGAGGTGACCACGACCCCGATCCCGTCGGAGGTCCCCGCGGACGCCGCGTCGTCGAGCAGTGACCACCTGCCCGGCACCGAGGGCGCCGGAGCCGGCCAGATCGGGCCCACCGGTCGGCCGCTGCCCGACTTCCCCGAGCCGGCGAAGCTCGCCAGCCACGGCCCGGCCCGCATCATCGCCATGTGCAACCAGAAGGGTGGCGTCGGCAAGACCACGACCACCATCAACCTGGGCGCCGCGCTCGCCGAGGTGGGCCGCAAGGTGCTGCTCATCGACTTCGACCCGCAGGGCGCCCTGTCCGTGGGGCTGGGTGTGCGCGCCAACGAGCTCGACGTGACCATCTACAACCTGCTCGTCGAGCGGGGCCACGACGTGCGCGACGTCATCCAGCACACCACCATCGACGGCCTCGACGTCGTGCCGGCCAACATCGACCTGTCGGCCGCGGAGGTGCAGCTCGTCGGCGAGGTCGCCCGCGAGCAGATCCTCGCCCGGGTGCTGCGGCCCGTGCTCGACGACTACGACGTCATCCTCATCGACTGCCAGCCGTCGCTCGGCCTGCTCACCGTCAACGCGCTCACGGCCGCCCACGGCGTCGTGATCCCGCTCGAGACCGAGTACTTCGCGATGCGCGGTGTGGCGCTGCTCATCGACACGATCAACAAGATCACCGACCGGCTCAACCCGCGGCTTCAGATCGACGGCATCCTCGCGACGATGTTCGACTCCCGCACCAACCACTCGCGCGAGGTCGTCGCGAGCGTGGTCGACCACTTCGGTGACCAGGTGTTCCACACCGTCATCAGCCGCACGGTCAAGTTCCCCGACGCGTCCCTCGCAGCCGAGCCGATCACGACCTACGAGTCCTCGCACAGCGGTGCCGCGGCATACCGCCAGCTCGCCCGCGAGCTCATCGCGCGGGGCGGTGCGGCCTGACCGCCGTGACCGAGGTGGCTGCCGAGGTGCCCGAGGAGTCCGCACCCACGATCACGCCGGGAGGCGTCATCACCCGGCGCGGTTCGTCGACCCCGTTCGAGGTGCACCTCGACGTGTTCTCGGGGCCGTTCGAGTTGCTGCTCGGCCTCATCAGCAAGCACAAGCTCGACATCACCGAGATCGCCCTGGCCAAGGTGACCGACGAGTTCATCGCCCACATCAAGGCCGCGCAGGCGGCAGACACCGACTGGGACCTCTCCCAGGCCTCGGAGTTCCTGCTCATCGCCGCCACCCTGCTCGACCTCAAGGCGTCCCGACTGCTGCCGCAGACCGGGCCGCAGGACGAGGAGGACCTCGCCCTCATCGAGGCGCGCGACCTGCTGTTCGCCCGGCTGCTGCAGTACCGCGCGTTCAAGGACATCGCGTTCAACTTCGGTGAGCGGATGACCACGATCGGGCGGATGACCGCGCGGCAGGCCGGGATCGAGCCGCAGTTCGCCAAGCTGCTGCCCGAGCTGGTCATGGGCATCACGCCCGAGCAGCTGGCGATGATCGCGGCCAAGGCGATGACGCCGAAGGTGCCGCCGTCGGTCGGTCTGGACCACCTGCACGCCCCGCAGGTCAGCGTCCGCGAGCAGGCCGGCATCATCGGGCAGCGGCTGCGGCGGGAGCGGGTCACGTCGTTCCGCTCGCTCGTGGCCGACGCCGACAACACGCTCGTGATCGTCGCGCGGTTCCTCGCACTGCTCGAGCTGTTCCGCGAGGCGGCGATCGCCTTCGAGCAGGCCGAGGCGCTCGGTGAGCTGACCGTGCGCTGGACCGGCACGGACGACGGCGACATCGAGGTCAGCGACGAGTTCGACGAGGGCGACGCCAGCGACACACAGGAGAACACCGACGATGAGTGAGCCCCAGGCGCAGGTCGAGGAGACCGCCCCCGACGAGGTGGTGCCGGAGGAACAGATCGCCTTCGACGTGGGCGAGTTCCCCGGTGGTGCGCGTTCGGCCATCGAGGCGGTGCTCATGGTCGTCGACGAGCCGGTCACCGACGTGGCCCTGGCGTCGGCGCTCGAGCTGCCGGTCGAGGACGTGCGGGGTCACCTGGCCGAGCTGGAGGAGGAGTATGCCGCGCAGCAGCGCGGCTTCACCCTGCGCCAGGTCGCGGGTGGCTGGCGCGTGTACAGCCGCAGCGACTACGCGCCGGTGGTGGAGAAGTTCCTCCTCGACGGCCAGCAGGCCAAGCTCACCCAGGCGTCGCTGGAGACGCTCGCCGTCATCGCCTACCGCCAGCCGATCTCGCGGTCGCGGGTCAGCGCTGTGCGCGGCGTCAACGTCGACGGCGTGGTGCGCACCCTGCTCACCCGTGGGCTGATCGAGGAGCTGGGCGCCGAGGGTGAGGGCGGCGCGGTCCTCTACGGCACCACCGACTACTTCCTCCAGCGCCTCGGGCTCCAGTCGCTGGACGAGCTGCCGGCCCTGGCGCCATACCTGCCCGAGGTCGACGTGCTCGACGAGATCGCAGAACAGGGACGCGGATGACACCCCCGAAGAACCGCGGCAACGGCCAGCCCCGCCGCCCGGCCCGGCCCACGGCAGCCCGCTCGGGCAAGCCGGCCCGGCCCCAGCGCGGCGGCTCCGGCACGACCAAGCGCAGCCAGCCCACCCGCACGCCGCGAGAGGCACCCAAGCCGGACATCGACGTGCACGACCCCGACGGCATACGCCTCCAGAAGCTGCTCGCCGCAGCGGGAGTCGGGTCGCGGCGCGTGTGCGAGAACCTCATCGCCGACGGCCGGGTCGAGGTCGACGGGCAGGTCGTGACCGAGCTGGGGGTGCGCATCCGCCCCGACCAGGTCGTCCACGTCGACGGCGTCCGGGTGCAGCTGGACGAGTCGCGCCTCTACTTCGCGTTCAACAAGCCGCTCGGGGTCGTCACGACGATGAGCGACGAGCTGGGCCGCATCAACATCGGCGACTACGTCGGCAACCGAGAGCAGCGGCTGTTCCACGTCGGCCGGCTCGACGCCGACACCGAGGGCCTGCTGCTGCTCACCAACGACGGCGACCTCGCCCACCGGCTCCAGCACCCGCAGTACGGCGTCCTCAAGACCTACCTCGCCCAGGTGCCCGGCCCGCTGCCGCGCGACCTCGGCAAGCGGCTGCGCGAGGGCGTGCAGCTCGAGGACGGTCCGGCGTCGGTCGACTCGTTCCGTGTCGTGGACTCCCAACCGGGCAAGGCGCTGGTCGAGGTGGTGCTCCACGAGGGGCGCAAGCACATCGTGCGCCGGCTGCTCGACGCCGTGGGGCACCCGGTGCTGTCGCTCGTCCGCACCCAGGTCGGGCCGATCCGGCTCGGCGACACCAAGCCCGGCAAGATGCGCAAGCTCACGTCCAAGGAGGTCGGCGAGCTCTACTCGTCCGCGGGCCTGTGAGGTCGCTCGATAGCCTTCGGGCGTGACCACCCGCGTACGCATCGTCGGCACCGGCCTCATCGGCACGAGCCTGGGCATCGCCCTGAGCCGGGCCGGGTATGCCGTGTCGCTGAGTGACCCGTCGCCGACCGCCGTCGCGTTGGCACGTGACCTCGGTGCGGGTTCCGTTGCGGCGCAAGGTGACCCAGACGCTGGCGAGCCCGATGTCGTGGTCGTCGCCGCACCGCCCGACGTGGCGGGGGGCGTCGTCGCCGACGAGCTGGCCGCGTGGCCGCGCGCGGTCGTGACCGATGTCGCGTCGGTCAAGGTCGCGGTGCTCGAGGACGTCCGGTCCCGTGGCGCAGACCTGAGCCGGTATGCCGGCTCGCACCCGATGGCCGGTCGCGAGCGTTCCGGCGCGGTCGCCGCGCGTGGTGACCTGTTCGACGGCCGGGCGTGGGTCGTCGTGCCGCACGAGGACTCCTCGCCCGAGGCCGTCGCGGTCGTCCAGGAGCTCGCACGAGCCGCCGGGGGCACGGTGTCGACGATGAGCCCGGCCGAGCACGACGCCGCCGTCGCGGTGGTCTCGCACGTTCCGCAGCTCGCGTCCTCCCTCGTCGCCAGCCGCCTTCGCGACCTCACCGACCCCGCAGTTTCGTTGTCGGGACAGGGAATTCGTGATGTCACGCGGATCGCGGCCAGTGACCCGCAGCTGTGGACCCAGATCTTGGCCGGCAACGCACCGGCGGTGCGCACCGTCCTGGCCGAGATGCGTGACGAGCTCGCGGAGGTGATCGCTGCCCTCGACACGCTCGCCGACGGTGACGGCATCGGTGCCCGCGAGGTCCTCGCCCGCATCGTGTCCCACGGCAACGCCGGCCATGCGCGGATCCCGGGCAAGCACGGTGCCGCGCCCACGGCATACACCGTCGTCACGGTCCTGGTCCCCGACGAACCGGGCGAGCTCGCCCGGCTGCTCCACGACGTCGGCGACGCCGGCGTCAACCTCGAGGACCTGCACCTCGAGCACGGCCTCGGCCAGCCGTTCGGGCTCGCCGAGGTCTCCGTGCTCCCGTCCGTCGCCGAGCGGCTGGGGGAGGAGCTGCAGGCCCGGGGTTGGAGACTGCACGGGTGAGAAGCGTTGCAGCGCGGGTGTTCTGGGCCCTCGTGGTGGTCTATGCGGTCCTGGTCGTCGGCACGTTCCTGGCGATGCCGACGCGCGTGCCGCAGCACTGGAGCGGTTCTGGCGTCGCCGACCGCTGGGGCAGTCGCTGGGAGTCGCTCGCGATGCTCGTCCTGCTGGGGGTCCTGATGGTGGCCATCTTCGGGTTCCTCGCGGGCCGGTTGTCGCTCACGTCCCCGTGGGTGAACCTGCCGCACAAGGACTACTGGACGACGCCGGAACGGCTGCCGCAGGCGCGGGCGATGCTGCGGCGCGACCTCTACGTCCTCGGAGCCATCGTCTTCGTGCTCCTCTGCTCGATCCCGCCGACGATGCTGGTGGCCAGCAGGGCGGCCGACTCCCGGCTGCCTGCGTGGTCGGTCGTCGTCATGCTCGCCAGCCTGGTGGCGGTGGTGGGGTATGCCGCGTGGATGGTGCTGGGGCGGTGGCGTCCCCCGGCGGGCGTGGGTCACCGTTAGGCTGCTCCGCCATGAGTTCAGAGCACCTGGTGATCGCCGTCGACGGCCCCTCCGGCTCGGGGAAGTCCAGCGTCTCCCGGGCAGCCGCCCATGCGCTCGGCGTCGGCTACCTCGACACGGGCGCGATGTACCGCGCCGTGACCTGGTGGTGCCTGGAGGAGGGGGTCGACCTCGAGGACCGCGACGCGGTGGCGCAGGCTGCGCGTGACATCCCGTTGGAGATGGGCACGGACCCGAGCACCCCGAGCGTGCGGGTGAGCGGTCGCGAGATCGAGGAGGACATCCGCACCACCCGCGTCTCCGAGGTGGTGTCGAAGGTCGCGACGAACACTTCCGTCCGGCCGGTGCTCCAGCAGCTGCAACGGGACCTCATCGCCGAGATCGCCGGGCGCACGGGGGGCGTCGTCGCCGAGGGCCGCGACATCACGACGGTCGTCGCACCCGACGCGGACGTGCGGGTGCTGCTCACGGCGAGTGTCGAGGCGCGGCTGCGGCGCCGCTCCAAGGAGCTGCACGGCGCCGACCACGACGACGCGGTGGAAGCCACCCGCGACCAGATCGTGCGGCGTGACGCCGACGACTCGACGGTGTCGGAGTTCACCGAGGCCGCGGAGGGCGTGACCCTGGTCGACACCTCCGACCTCGACTTCGAGCAGAGCGTCCAGGCGTTGCTCGACGTGGTGCGGCGAGTCGCGCCGGACAAGGTCCCCGCGTGAGCGATGTCGCTGCGCCCACGCCGGCGTGGCGGGCACGGATCAACATGGTCGTGGGCTGGCCGCTGTTCCACGCGCTCTACCGGGTGGCGGTGATCGGGCGGGACCGCGTGCCGCGCACCGGGCCGGTGGTGTTCGTGGCCAACCACGTCGGGTTCCTCGACGGACCCATGCTGCCCGGGCTCGCGCCGCGACCCACCGCCGTGCTCATCAAGCGGGAGATGTTCAAGGGGCTGCTCGGCCGGTTCCTGACCTTCATCGGCCACATCCCGGTGACCCGCGGCGCCGGTGACCGCGCGGCCCTCATGGCGGCCGTCTCGGTGCTGCAGGCCGGGGGAGCCGTCGGCATCTTCCCCGAGGGCACGCGCGGGCGCGGCGACGTCGCAGCCGTCCAGCAGGGGGCCGCCTGGCTCGCCCAGCAGGGTGGGGCGCGGGTCGTGCCGGTCGCCTTCCTCGGCACGCGGGCGACCGGGGCCAGCAAGGGCTCGCTGCCTCGGCTGCGCAGCCGCATGGTCGTGGAGTTCGGCGCGCCGCTCGACCTGGTGGCCGCTCCCGGGGCCAGCGGTCGGGAACGGCTGGCTGCAGCCACCGAGCAGGTCCGGGTCGCGCTGGCCGAGCACGTGCGGGAATCGCAGCAACGGCACCAGGTGTTTCTCCCCGAGGACGACGGCTGAGTGCCGAGCCGGTCGGTCGCACCCGCCACAGTGCGCGACAATGTGTGCCGGCCACGCGGCATACCTGCAAGTCGTGGTCGGCACCACCCACTCACACCAAACGTTTCGAGGCCCCCGTGACCGAGCACCAGACCGACGACTCCGCGGTCGAGCGCGCCCTGCGCGCCGGCCTGGAGGACTTCGACCTCAGCGACGAGGACCGTGCGCTCCTCGAGGAGGCGGCGGAGGGGAAGGGGCCGGGCTTCGAGGACGGGCCGCGACCGGTCGTCGCCGTCATCGGCCGCCCCAACGTCGGCAAGTCCACCCTCGTCAACCGCATCCTGGGTCGGCGCGAGGCTGTCGTCGAGGACGTGCCCGGCGTGACCCGCGACCGGGTGGCGTACGACGCCGAGTGGTCGGGCCGCGAGTTCACCCTCGTCGACACCGGCGGCTGGGAGGTCGACGCCACCGGTATCCACCTGCGCGTCGCCGAGCAGGCCGAGATCGCGGTCGAGCTGGCCGATGTCGTGATGTTCGTGGTCGACGCCACCGTCGGCGCAACCGACGACGACGAGGCCGTGGTCAAGCTGCTGCGCAAGTCGGGCAAACCCGTCGTGCTCGTCGCCAACAAGGTCGACGACGAGCGCACGGAGGCCGACGCTGCGTCGCTGTGGAACCTCGGGCTGGGCCAGCCGTGGCCGGTCTCCGCGCTGCACGGCCGGGGGAGCGGTGACGCCCTCGACGCGCTGCTCGAGGTGCTGCCGGACGTGTCGTCGGTGGGCGGCGCCTACCAGCGCGGGGGGCCGCGCCGGGTGGCGCTGATCGGGCGCCCCAACGTCGGCAAGTCCTCGCTGCTCAACAAGCTGGCCGGCTCGGAGCGGGTCGTCGTCGACAACGTCGCCGGCACCACGCGTGACCCGGTGGACGAGTACATCGAGCTCGGCGGCAAGACCTGGCGGTTCGTCGACACGGCCGGCATCCGGCGGCGGGTGCACCAGACGCGCGGTGCCGACTTCTACGCATCGCTGCGCACCCAGACCGCGCTGGAGAAGGCCGAGGTCGCGGTCGTGCTCATCGACGCCGGCGAGTCGATCGCCGAGCAGGACATCCGCGTCGTGCAGCAGGTCATCGACTCCGGCCGCGCCCTCGTCATCGCCTACAACAAGTGGGACACCCTCGACGAGGAGCGTCGCTACTACCTCGAGCGCGAGATCGAGCGCGAGCTCGTGCAGGTGCCATGGGCGCCGCGGGTCAACATCTCCGCCAAGACCGGTCGGGCCGTCGACAAGCTCGTCCCCGCGTTGGAGAAGTCGCTCGACTCGTGGGACCAGCGCATCCCGACCGGGCGGCTCAACGCCTTCCTCGGCGAGATCGTGGCCGCCCACCCGCACCCGGTGCGCGGTGGCAAGCAGCCCCGGATCCTCTTTGCCACGCAGGCCTCGACGCGGCCGCCGCGGTTCGTGGTGTTCGCGTCGGGGTTCATCGAGGCCGGCTACCGGCGCTTCCTCGAGCGCAAGCTGCGCGAGGAGTTCGGCTTCGAGGGCACGCCCATCGAGGTGTCGGTCCGCGTGCGCGAGAAGCGCCGCCGCAAGTGAGTCGGCGCACGGCATACCGATTTCAAGCGTGGGTATGCCGTGCGCTAATGTTTCGTTCGCTCCGCCGGGCCCTCGGGTTGGTGGGGAAAGCCACGGGCTGTGGCGCAGCTTGGTAGCGCACTTGACTGGGGGTCAAGGGGTCGCAGGTTCAAATCCTGTCAGCCCGACTCGACGAAGGGCCGGAAACCGCGAAGCGGTTCCGGCCTTCGTCGTTGTCGGGCGTTGCGCGAGGCTGGCGGCCAGGAGGCAAGCAGCTCAGACCCAGCGGCCGCGGCGTCCGTCCTTCAGGTCCCCGAGCATGGGTTGGTGTGGGCCGAAGAGGGGACTGGGCAGCTCATCCAGGTCGAACCAATCGAGCTGCACCGTTTCCGAACCGTCAACCGACAGGCTGCCACCCACCTGGGTGGCGATGAGCATCACGACGACGGACTGGACGACATCGCCGTTGGCGTAGGTGTGCAGCGGCCCGGTGTAGACACCGAGCAGCTCCTGCGGGCGAACGTCGAGGCCGGTCTCCTCTCGCGTCTCGCGAACCGCCGTCTGTTCAAGGGTTTCGCCCAGCTCCATCGCACCCCCGGGCAGCCCCCAGGTCTGTTCAGCATCGCCCCGGCGCTGCAGCAGGACGCGGCCGGAGTCGTCCATCACCGCACAGCCGGCGCAGGCCATGATCACTGGTGCGTGGCCGACGTGCCGGCGCAATCCCTCGATGTAGCCGATTTCGCGACTGACCATTCGGCGAATGCTAGGGGTGGCCCGATGAGTTTGGGACGGTGGCCGGGTCAGTGTGGTGTCCGACATCGATGGAGGTTTCTGCATGCGGCTCCTGCTCACGTCCGGCGGCGTCACCAACGACAGCATCCGGGCAGCCTTGGCTGACCTGCTGGGAAAGCCGATCGAGGAGTCGAGCGCACTGCTCGTCCCGACTGCCCAGTGGGGTCACCCCATGTGCGGGCCAACGTCGGTGCGCGGCTTCGTCACCGGGCTTCCGCCGTGGGGTGGCATGGCCACGCTGGGGTGGAAGTCCCTTGGCACACTGGAGCTGAGTGCGCTGCCGACCATCGGACGCGACCGGTGGGAGCCTTGGGTCAGGGAGACCGACGTACTGCTCGTCGATGGCGGCGACGCCACCTACCTGGCCCACTGGGTGCGCGAGTCTGGGCTGGTCGACGTGTTCCCGTCCCTGCCCGACACCGTCTGGGTGGGTGTCAGCGCCGGCAGCATGGTGATGACGCCGCGGATCGGGGACGCGTTCGTGGAATGGCCGGACGCACCCGACGACCGCACCCTCGGTCTGGTCGAGTTCTCGATCTTCCCGCACCTCGACGTCTTTCCCACCAACACGATGGAGGAAGCAGAGAAGTGGGCTGCCACCATCGACGGCCCGTGCTACGCCATGGACGACCAGACCGCCATCAAGGTCACCGACGCCGGTGCCGAGGTGGTCTCCGAAGGACGATGGCACCGCCTCGACGCTCGAGCCTGACAACAGGCCGAACGCGGACTCGCTGGCTACCGTGAACGGCATGTGGAAGCGCAGCTGGCTGATCCCCGTGCTGACCGGCGCCGCGGTCCTGGTCACCGGCGTCGCCATCGCGCTGCAGGCCGACGCTCAGGGCGGATGGTTCGCCTACTCGTCCGACAAGCGGATGTCCGGTTCGGTCGTGCGCTTCGTCACCGACCGCGAGCTCGCGGGCTGGGTCATCGCGGTGCTCGGACTGGTGGTGGTCGCCGCCGCGGTCGGCTACCACGCGGGCCTGCGCCGCTCAGGCGGGGCGGCCGGTGGCGAACCAGGCCTTGGCCGTGATGGTGAAGGGCGCGTCGGGTAGCGCTTCACGGCAGGCAGCCTCGAGCCGGCGACGTCCGGCGTCGTCGAGCGATTCGACATAGGCGCCACAGGGGCCGACACCGAGCGTGTACGGCTCCCACCACTCCTCGAAGGTCTCGAACCGCGAGCTCACCTCGAGCGAGCTCTCGGCCACATCCTGCAGGCCGGCGTCCCGGAACACCCGGCCGAGCTCGCCGCGGTTCGTGCCGACCTGACCGCGCTCACCGGTTACCTCCGAGTCGAGCTGATGCACGACCTTCCAGAACGGCGACAGCGGCCCTGTCCCACCACCGTGGTCCCAGACGCAGGCCGCGACGACACCGCCGGGGCGAACCACCCGTCCCATCTCGCGCACACCTTGCACCGGGTCGGTCATGAACTGCACCACCAGCTCGGCCACCGCCAGGTCGAAGGTGTCGTCGTCGAAGCGCAGCTCCTCCGCGCCACCCTCCTGCACGTCGACCCCGGGGAACCGTTCCCTGACCGCCGCTACGAACGGCGGCGACGGGTCCACTGCCGCAACGTGATCCGGCCCGAGCCGTTCGACCAGCACCGCGGTCATCGCCCCGGGTCCGCAGCCGACGTCGATCACCCGCTGCCCACGTGACACTCCCACCGCGTCGGCGAGCACCACGGCGAGCTGCTCGGAGAACCGCCCCATGAACCGGTCGTACGACTCCGCCGCCACCACGAATCCCATGACTCGCAGAGTCCGCCTCCGCAGGCGCCCCGTCAACCACGCGGCATGCCCTGCGAGCCGCGGTGTACACCCTGTCGGTCAGCCCCTGACCGCGGCGATGCCGGTGGCGATCCGGTCGACCGCCTCGCCCAGGATGTCCGGTGACGTGCCGAAGTTGAGCCGTGCGTGCCCCGGCCCGCCGAACCCGAACGCCGGTCCCGAGTGCAGCGCGACCCGACCGTGCTCCAGCAGCACCGCCGCAGGGTCGTCGCCCAGCTCGGGGATGCCCGTGAAGTCGAGCCACGCGAGGAAGGTCGCCTCCGGCGGCCGGTACGCCACGTCCGGAAGACGTTGTGCCACAATGGTTTCCAGCAGCCGACGGTTCTCGTCCAGTCCCACCAGCAGGGCGTCGAGCCACTCGCCGCCCTCCCGGTATGCCGCCGACTGGGCAATGACGCCAAGGTGGCTGGCGCCGTGCGTGACCTCCTCGGGCACCTGACGCAGGTCCGCCACCGCCTCGGGTCCGGCGACCGCGATGGCTGCCTTCAGTCCGGCCAGGTTGAACGCCTTCGACGCCGACAGCACGCTCACCACACGCGAGCCGGCGCCGAGCGCGACCGCCGGAGTGAAGGTCGCCCCGGCAGGCACGAGCGGCGCGTGGATCTCGTCGACGACGACCCGGACGGCATACCTCTCCGCCAGCTCGAACGCGGCGGTGAGCTCGGCCGCGGTGTGCACCGTCCCCGTCGGGTTCTGGGGGGAGCACAGCAGGTATGCCGCCCGCTCACCGTCCGCGGTCGCCGCACCGAACGCCCGCTCCAAGTTGGCCGGGTCCAGCCGTCCATCAGGACCCAGCGGCGCCTCGACCACCCGGCGGCCCATGCTCGTCACGAACTGGAAGTACGGCGGGTAGACGGGGGAGTTGACCACGACCGGCCCACCCGGGTCGGTGAACAGCCGCAGCACCTCCACCACGCCCAGCATCACGTCGGGCACCAGGGACATCGCGGCGGGGGAGGGCGACCAGTCCCACCGCTCCTTGGCGAACGACGCCAGCGCCTCGAAGAAGTCCGGCGCCCACGGGTAACCGGTGTCTCCGGCCTCGACCGCGTCCCGCACCGCCCGCTGGACCGCCGGGGCGGGCACGACATCCATCTCGGCGACCCACAGGGGCAGCACGTCCGGGTCGTAGGCCCGCCACTTGACGCTGCGCCGTTCCCGCAACCGTTCCAGCCCAGGACCGAGGAGGGGGTTGTCCATGGCAGCGACCCTACGGGCGCGGCCTGCCGATCCGCGCCCGGGTCGGGCCGTTAGGCTGCTGACGTGGTGGAACGCGCGGACCGGGCTGTCAGCGACCGCGGACCGACGACGGATCGCATCCTCACCATCCCCAACGTCCTGTCGTTCCTGCGGCTCGTGGGTGTGCCCGTCTTCCTCTGGGCGATCCTCACCGAGCACGACGTCATCGCGCTGCTGACGCTGATGGCCTCGGGCGTCAGCGACTACCTCGACGGCAAGATCGCGCGCCGGTTCGGCCTGGTGTCGCGGGTGGGGGAGCTGCTCGACCCGCTCGCCGACCGGCTCTACATCGCCACCACGCTCTTCGGCCTGGCCTGGCGCGAGATCATCCCGTGGTGGCTCGTGGCCCTGCTGGTCGGGCGCGAGCTGCTGCTGGCGGTGGTCCTCGCGGTCATCCGGCGCTACGGCCAGGTCGGGCTCCCGGTCCACTTCGTCGGCAAGGCCGCCACCTTCAACCTGCTCTACGCCTTCCCGCTGCTGCTGCTCGGCGACGGCACGAGCTCGTTCGCGCAGTGGGCCCAGCCGATCGGGTGGGCCTTCGCGTGGTGGGGCACCGTCCTCTACTGGGTCGCCGGCGTGATGTACATCGTCCAGGCCCGCCAGGTCGTGGCCGCCCACCGTGCGGCGCCGGTGAGGGGCTGACGTCGTGCCCACCTCGCACCGCTCCGCCCCGACCCCCTCGACCCGCCCGGGTCGCCGGGTCGACGAGTCGATGACGCTCCTCACCTCGATGATGGAGCGCCCCTTGGACCCCGGGTATGCCGCCGCGGCGCAGCGTCGCGAGGCCGCCGGCCTCCCCGCGAGCACGGGCGTGCGCACCCCCGTCGTGGTGGCCGCGATGCTGGTGGTCGGACTCCTGCTGACCCTGGGTGCGGTGCAGCTGCGGGCGCCGTCGAAGAACGTCGCCCAGGCGCGCACCGACCTGGTCACGCGGATCGAGTCACGCCGGGCGGCCGCGGACAAGCAGGAGGCGAACCTGCGGGCCCTGCAGACCCAGGTCACCCAGCTCCAGGCGGCAGCACTCGGCTCGGGCACGTCCGACCTGAAGGACAAGCTGTCGACGCTCGACCTCGCGGCCGGGGGCACGGAGGTGACCGGACCCGGCATACGACTCACCCTCGACGACGCCGACGGCGGCGACAACAGCGCCGACGGGAACCCGCGCACCAACCCCACCCAGGACGACGGCAAGGTCGTGGCCAAGGACGTCCAGGTCATCGTCAACGGGCTCTGGGAGGCCGGCGCGGAGGCGATCGCGATCAACGGGCAACGGCTGACATCGCGCTCGGCCATCCGGTTCGCGGGCGAGGCCATCCTCGTGAACTACCGGCCGCTGACCCGGCCGTACACGATCAGCGCGATCGGTGACAGCACCAACCTGGAGGCGGAGTTCGCCGGCACCAGCGCCGGTGCCTACGCGCGAGCCCTGAAGGACAACTACGGCGTCCGTGTTTCCATGGAGACCGCCAAGGACCTCAAGCTGCCCGCCGCGACGTCCCTGACGCTCACCAACGCGACGGTACCCAGCAACCGCACCCCGACCACCCCGGAGACACCGTGATACCCCTCATCGGCCTCATCGGCGGCGTCGTGATCGGCCTCGTGTGGGGCCCCGACGTCCCGGTGGCCCTGCAGCCGTACCTGCCGATCGCCGTGATCGCCGCGCTCGACGCGGTGTTCGGGGCGGTGCGGGCCGTGCTCGACGGCATCTTCAACGACAAGGTGTTCGTCGTGTCGTTCCTCGCCAACGTGGTGGTGGCGGCGTTCATCGTGTTCCTCGGCGACCAGCTAGGCGTGGGGTCGCAGCTGTCGACCGGCGTCGTCGTCGTCCTCGGCGTGCGCATCTTCTCCAACGTCGCCTCCATCCGCCGCCACCTGTTCAAGGCCTGAGCCATGGCAGCCACGACGCCACCAGGACCCGGCCCGGACGAGCCACGTCCGGACGAGCCACGCCAGGACGAGCCACGCCAGAAGCAGCCCTCCGTCGAGGGCATCCCCGCCTGGCAGCGGCTGCTGCGCATGTCGCGCCCGCGGGCGACCCGGGCCAACGCGTTCGCGGCGCTGCTCGCGATCGGGCTGGGCTTCGCGATCGCCACCCAGGTGCAGCAGACCAACAACAGCGGCCTGGACCAGCTGCGCGAGGACGAGCTGGTGCGGATCCTCGACGACGTGAGCCAGGAGCAGGACCGCCTGACGACCGACACCCGCGCCCTGGAGATCACCCGCGACCGACTCCTGTCCGGCGCCGACACCAGCGCCGAGGCGCTCAAGGCCGCGCAGGAGCGGGCCGACACCCTCGGCATACTCACCGGCACGAGCCCGGCGAAGGGTCCCGGCATCGTCATCACCATCACCGACCCGGACAACAAGGTGACCGGCGCCCGGCTGCTGGACGCCCTGCAGGAGCTGCGCGACGCCGGTGCGGAAGCCGTGCAGATCAACGACGTCCGCGTCGTGGCCGACACCTGGTTCGACGACGTGGACGGCGGCATCGAGGTCTCCGGCCGGCGGATCAGCGCGCCGTACACGATCCGCGCCATCGGCGACAGCGCCACGATGGCCTCGGCGATGGACATCCCCGGCGGTGTCACCGAGTCCATCCGCCGCGACGGCGCGAACTCCACGACCAGGCAGTCGGAGACGGTCGAGATCACCGCGTTGCACAGCGTCGAAGAGGCTCGTTACGCTCGCCCCGTTCCGGCGCGGTCCAACTAGGGGCCGCGTCGACGCGACCCACTGACCGAGGAGCACGATGAGCGAGCTGGAGTACCCCGAGGACCTGCGCTACACCGCCGAGCACGAGTGGGTGCGCGAGGGCGACGACGGGGTGGTCCGCATCGGCATCACCTCCTTCGCCCAGGACTCGCTCGGCGACGTCGTCTACGTCAGCCTCCCCGCCGTCGGCGACACGGTCTCCTCCGGTGACTCCTGTGGCGAGGTCGAGTCCACCAAGTCGGTCAGTGACCTGTACGCCCCGCTCGACGGCGAGGTGACCGCGGTCAACTCCGCCCTCGAGTCCACGCCCGAGCTGGTCAACACCGACCCCTACGGCGAGGGCTGGATGTACGAGCTGCGCCCGGGCGACACCGGCTCCCTCGAGGGGCTCCTGGACGTCACGGCATACCGGGCCCAGCTCGGCTGAGCACGGCCGGCACGCACCCCGGGTAATCGCCTGCGCACTGTCGGAGGCGTCGCCTAGGGTGTGTGCTTTGCTAGACGTGGGCGACGAAGGCAGGACGAGGAGGCACGAGCCATGAGTGGCAACGAGAACCCGGCAGAGAACGCTGCGCAGCAGCCGGAGCAGGCGCCGCGCCAGCCCGAGCCGACGACGATGCGGCTGCCGGGCATCAACGACCTCGAGCAGGTCGACACCAGCGCCGAGCCCGACCTCGCCCTGAGCAAGGCCGACCAGGCCACCGTCGACGCCCTGCGCCCCGGCACCGCCCTGCTGGTGGTCCTGCGCGGTCCCAACACAGGGGCGCGGTTCCTGCTCGACGACGACGAGGTCAACTCCGGTCGTCACCCCGACAGCGACATCTTCCTCGACGACGTGACCGTCTCGCGCAAGCACGCGACGTTCCGCCGCGAGGGCGACACCTTCGTGGTCCGCGACGTCGGCTCGCTCAACGGCACCTACGTCAACCGTGAGCGGATCGACCAGGCGACGCTGCAGACCGGTGACGAGGTCCAGATCGGCAAGTTCCGGCTCGTCTTCTACGCCGGCAAGGCCTGACCCGCGCACGTGGCCGCACGCTCCAGCCGTTCGTCGATGACGATCGGCGCCGTTCTCGCCGCCGTGCAGGACGACTTCCCGGACGTCTCGATCTCCAAGATCCGCTTCCTCGAGGCCGAGGGCCTGCTGACCCCGGCCCGCACCGCGTCGGGCTACCGCACCTACTCGGCCGCCGACGTCGAACGCCTCCGCTACATCCTCAGCGCGCAGCGTGACCACTTCTGGCCGCTCAAGGTGATCCGTGAGGCCCTCGACGCGATGGACCGTGGCCTCACGCCCGCGCGCGCCGACGACGGGGGTATGCCGCGGCCGGCAGTCCCCGCGGTCGTTCCCGACCCGGACGTGCCCGAGGCTGCCGAGCTGGTGGCCGGGGACTCGTTGCGGCTCACCGCCCAGGAGCTGGCCGGTGCCAGCGGGCTGGACGAGCAGGTGCTGCGCGAGCTCGAGACGTTCGGCCTCGTGCGGGCCGACGACTCCGGCCACTACGACGAGTCCGCCCTGCGCGTCGCGACCGCCGCCGGTGCCCTCGCGGCATACGGCGTGGAACCGCGTCACCTGCGCCCGTTCCGCACGGCTGCCGACCGCGAGATCGGGCTCGTGCAGCAGGTCGTCTCACCACACCGCGGTCGTGCCCGGGGCGGCAAGGGCGCGGGTGGGGACGACCCGACCGTCGAGGTGCTGCGCCTGTGCATCGCGCTGCACACGGCCCTGGTCAAGGACGGCCTCGGACGAGCCTGATCCGCCTGCGCCATGGCCCCGGATGCGAGGTACCGTGGCGGGGTGAAGGTGCTTGATGTCCTCGGAGTGCGGGTCGAGATGCCGACCAACCACCCGATCGTGCTGTTGCGGGAGCGTGACGGCGACCGCTACCTGCCGATCTGGATCGGCGCCGCGGAGGCGACCGCGATCGCCTATGCCCAGCAGGGCATCGAGCCGCCGCGCCCGCTCACGCACGACCTGCTCAAGAACGTCATCGAGGGGCTGGGCCACCGGCTGACCGAGGTGCGCATCGTCGAGCTCAAGGACGGCGTCTTCCACGCCGCACTGGTCCTCGACGGCACCACCGAGATCTCGTCCCGGTCCTCCGACGCGATCGCGCTGGCGTTGCGTACCGGCACGACGATCGTCACCGGTGAGTCGCTGCTCGAGGAGGCCGGGGTGGCGATGTCGGGGGAGGAGGACCCCGAGGACGAGGTGGAGCGGTTCAAGGAGTTCCTCGACCACGTCTCCGCCGAGGACTTCGAGACCAAACCGGGCGAAAGCGGTCCCGAGGGCTGAGCTCGCCAGCACAAGATCCTTACCCTCAACTAAAGATTGACGGTTGGCGTCCGGGGCGCGACACGCCGAAGCCGTAAGGTCGAGTGGTTGTTGACCTGTGCTGATGCGCGCCCGTACCGTCGACGCAGACGTGTTAATGCTGATGGTGTAGTTACACCCGAGGATGCAATGGAGGTGAACGCGGTGACCCCGAGCAACGAGGCTCGCGACGGCCACACGAGCGTGCCGGTGGCGGCCCAGGGGCTGTTGTTCACGGACGACCTGCCCGAGCTGAGCGAGGACGCCGGCTACCGCGGTCCCACCGCGTGCAAGGCCGCCGGCATCACCTACCGCCAGCTCGACTACTGGGCCCGCACCGGTCTGGTCGAGCCGTCGGTCCGGGGCGCGACCGGCTCCGGCACCCAGCGCCTCTACGGGTTCCGCGACATCCTGGTCCTCAAGGTCGTCAAGCGGCTGCTCGACACCGGCGTCTCGCTCCAGCAGATCCGCACGGCGATCCAGCACCTGCGCGACCGCGGCGTCGAGGACCTCGCCCAGATCACGTTGATGAGCGACGGCGCCTCGGTCTACGAGTGCACCTCCGCCGACGAGGTCATCGACCTGGTCCAGGGCGGACAGGGTGTGTTCGGCATCGCCGTGGGCCGCGTCTGGCGTGAGGTCGAGGGCTCGCTGGCCGAGCTGCCCAGCGAGCGCGCCGACGACGAGGCACCGGCGGCCCACCCCGACGACGAGCTCAGCGCGAGGCGCGCCGCACGCCTGGCCTGACCACCCGGCATACCGGCTCATCCACGGTCCGCTTCCCGAAGGGGAGGCGGACCGTGTTGTATCCTGATCGCGCTGATCATCCCGTGCGGGAGAGCCCCCGCGTGACCGGTTCGACCGGGAGCGACGGGGCGCCGAAGGGGCAAACTCCCCGGAACCTCTCAGGCGCCAGGACTGCACGGGTCAGGCACCTCTGGAGCGGTCCGCCGTGACAGATGGGGAGGCGTTCGGAGCACTCGACTTCAGGAGCCTCATGTCCCCGCGCACCACTGCCGCACTGCCCGAGTTCGCCGGCCGTCACATCGGCCCCGGGGATGACGACGTCGCCGCGATGCTCGAGGTCGTCGGCCACGACTCGCTCGAGGCCCTGGTCGACCACGCCATCCCCGGCGCCATCCGGTCCGACGTGCCGCTGCGGGTCGACCCCGCCGTCTCGGAGAACGCCGTGGTCGGGGAGCTGCGCGGGCTGGCCGCCCGCAACCAGGTCTTCACCTCGATGATCGGGCTCGGCTACTACGGCACCATCACCCCGGCCGTGATCCAGCGCAACGTGCTCGAGAACCCTGCCTGGTACACCGCGTACACGCCGTACCAGCCGGAGATCTCCCAGGGCCGGCTCGAGGCCCTCCTCAACTTCCAGACCGTGGTGAGCGACCTGACCGGTCTCGACACCGCGGGCGCTTCTCTGCTCGACGAGGGCACGGCAGCGGCCGAGGCGATGACGCTGATGCGTCGCTCGAGCAAGGTGGCGCAGGAGGCCGTGCTGCTCGTCGACCGGCACGTGCTGCCGCAGACGATCGCCGTGATGCAGACGCGCGCGAACCCCCTGGGGCTCACGGTCGTGGTGGCCGACCTCGACGGCGTCGACTCGGCCGATGCCCTGCGTGCGGCTGCTGGTGACCGTGACGTCTTCGGCGTGCTGGTGCAGTACCCCGGCGCCGACGGCGAGCTGCGCGACTGGCGCGCGCTGGCCGCGGCCGCCCACGAGTCGGGCGCGCTGGTCACCGCCGCCGCCGACCTGCTGGCCCTCACCCTGGCGACCGCGCCGGGGGAGTGGGGCGCCGACATCGCGGTGGGCACCAGCCAGCGGTTCGGGGTGCCGATGGGCTTCGGCGGTCCGCACGCCGGCTACATGAGCGTGCGCAGCGGGCTCGAGCGGTCCCTGCCCGGGCGGCTCGTCGGCGTCAGCGTCGACACCGAGGGCGCACCCGCCTACCGCCTCGCGCTGCAGACCCGTGAGCAGCACATCCGTCGCGAGAAGGCCACGTCGAACATCTGCACCGCGCAGGTGCTGCTGGCCGTGATGGCCTCGATGTATGCCGTGTACCACGGCCCGCAGGGCCTGGCCGCCATCGCGACCAGGGTCCACGGGCACGCGCGCACCCTGGTCGAGGGCCTGCGGTCCGGCGGCGTCGAAATCACGACCCAGCACTACTTCGACACGGTGACGGTGTCGGTGCCCGGCCGCGCCGACGAGATCGTCGACCAGGCCGCCCAGCGCGGCGTCAACCTCTGGCGCGTCGACGCCGACCACGTGTCGATCAGTGTCGACGAGACCACGGACCTGCGCCACCTCGAGGCGGTCTGGGGGGCTTTCGGCGTCACCGGGCCGGCTGAGGTCACCGTCGCTGAGCCGCAGTGGCCGGCCGAGCTGACCCGCACGAGCGAGTACCTCACGCACCCCGTGTTCAGCAGCCACCACAGCGAGACGTCGATGCTGCGCTACCTGCGCCGGCTGTCCGACCGCGACTTCGCGCTCGACCGCGGGATGATCCCGCTGGGGTCGTGCACGATGAAGCTGAACGCGACCACCGAGATGGCCGCCGTCACCTGGCCCGAGTTCGCGCACCTGCACCCGTTTGCACCCGCCACCCAGAGCGAGGGCATCCGCAGCCTCATCGACGACCTGTCGGCGTGGCTGTGCGAGATCACGGGCTACGACGCGGTGTCGTTGCAGCCCAACGCCGGCTCGCAGGGCGAGTTCGCGGGCCTGCTCGCGATCCACGCCTACCACGAGGCGAACGGCCAGTCGCAGCGCCGCATCTGCCTCATCCCCGCGTCGGCCCACGGCACCAACGCCGCCAGCGCCGTCATGGCCGGGATGAAGGTCGTCGTCGTCAAGACCGCGCCCGGCGGTGACATCGACATGGACGACCTGCGCGCCAAGGTCGACCAGCACCGCGACGACCTGGCGGCGATCATGGTGACCTACCCGTCCACGCACGGCGTCTTCGAGGACACCATCACCGAGCTGTGTGGCCTCGTGCACGACGCCGGCGGCCAGGTCTACGTCGACGGCGCCAACCTCAACGCGCTCGTCGGCCTGGCCAAACCGGGCAAGTTCGGTGCCGACGTCTCGCACCTGAACCTGCACAAGACGTTCTGCATCCCGCACGGCGGTGGTGGCCCCGGTGTCGGTCCGGTCGCGGTGCGGTCCCACCTGGCTGCGCACCTGCCCAACCACCCGCTGGCCGCCGAGGCCGGTCCCGAGACGGGCGTCGGTCCGATCTCCGCAGCACCGTACGGCTCGGCGAGCATCCTGCCGATCTCGTGGGCGTACGCGCGCCTCATGGGCGGTGCGGGACTCACCCGCGCAACGCAGGTCGCGATCCTGGGCGCCAACTACATCGCCACGCGCCTCCGTGAGCACTACCCGGTCCTGTATGCCGGTCACGACGGCATCGTGGCCCACGAGTGCATCCTCGACCTGCGGGACCTCACCAAGCGCAGTGGCGTGACCGTCGACGACGTCGCCAAGCGGCTCATCGACTACGGCTTCCACGCCCCGACGATGTCGTTCCCGGTGGCCGGGACGCTGATGGTCGAGCCGACCGAGAGCGAGGACCGCTACGAGATCGACCGGTTCTGCGACGCGATGATCGCGATTCGTGGCGAGATCGCCGCGGTCGAGTCCGGTGAGGTGGCGCTGGCGGACAGCATGCTGCGCAACGCCCCGCACACCGCGAAGGCACTGGCCGGCAAGTGGGAGTACCCGTACGAGCGCTCCGACGCGGCCTTCCCGGTCGGGGTCGAGGCGGCGGACAAGTACTGGCCGCCGGTGGCGCGTATCGACGGCGCCTACGGGGACCGCAACCTCGTCTGCTCCTGCCCGCCGCCAGAGGCGTTCGAGGGCTGAGCGCGGGGCCGGCCGTTGGCGGCGGCTACGCGGCGGGGTCGTCGGCCACGCTGACGGTGCGAACCGTGGAGCCGTGCTCGGTCTTGGTCACCAGCACCTGGCTGGTGATGCGGTTGCGCAGCTCGGCGACGTGGCTGACCACGCCGACGGCGCGCCCGCCTTCACGCAGCCCGTCGAGCACGTCGAGCACCTGCTCGAGGCTCTCGTCGTCGAGGGTGCCGAACCCTTCGTCGACGAACAGGGTCTGCAGGTCGAAGCCGCCGGACTCCTCGCGAACCGCGTCGGCGAGCCCGAGCGCCAGGGCCAGTGACGCCATGAACGACTCACCACCGGACAGCGAGGTCGTGGACCGGGTCTGACCGGTCCACAGGTCGAGGACCTCCAGGCCCAGACCACTGCGCGCCCCCCGGGCGGCGAGCCCGTCGGTGTGCCGCAGCCGGTACCGCCCGTCGCCCATGGCGGAAAGGCGTTCGTTGGCCAGGTCGGCGACCTTCTCCAGCCGGGCCGCGAGGACGAACGCCGACAGCCGCATCCGCAGCTCGTTGTTGCCGCCCTGCCCGCTGATCGTGTCGGCCAGGTCGCGGAGCACGTCGTGACGGGCGGCCCGTTCGCCCAGCTGTCCGCAGAGGTCGACGATGCTGGTCCGGCCCCGGCGGATCGACGCCAGGCTCGCCCGCACGAGGGCATCGGTCGTGGTGGCCTGGCTCAGCGCCGATGCGGCCTCGCCGGCGGCCTGCTCGAGCGTCGCAAGGTCCGGCTCGGGCTGCTCCAGCGCCTCGGTCACCGCGTCCTCGGACAGTGTCGCGGTGGCGACGGCGCGGGCCCGGTCGTGGGCGGCGACGGCGTCCTTGAGCTGACGTGTGTCGTCGGGTGAAAGCTGACCTGCGCGGGCTTGCTCGATGTCGTCAAACCCGTTGTCCTCCAACGACTCACGCACGGCGGACTCGGCTGCGCCCATGTCGGTGGCGCACTTCTCGACGACGACGAGCGCCTCCCGGTGGGCGCTCAGGTCCCGCTTCGTTCCTTCGTGTCGGGTGCTGGCCGTCGTGACCTGGTCGGCGAGTGGCCGACCCTCATCGGGCTTGCCGAGCGGTCCGCACGGGCACAGCGTCGTGTGGTCGTCCAGCGCCGCCGAGACCGCGGCACGTTCGCGTGCGCCGTCCTGCTCGGCGCCCTCCGCAGCAGCCGACGCCACGGCGACCGTCTCCCGCAGCGAGGCAACCCTGGCCTCGTGTTGCTCGATGGCAGCGTCGAGCGAGGCAAGGTCTGCCCGCCGCGCAGAAAGGCTTTCCGCCGCCACCGTGAGGGCCTCGACCGCCCGGCGACGGGCCAGTAGCGCCGCCTGGAGGGACGCAGCGTCATCGTCGGTGTCGGCGAGCTCGTCGTCACGCTGGGCGATGGTGGCCTCGAGCCCCCGGATCACGGACAGCAGGTCGGTGGCCGCAGCCCGCGCCTGCTGCCAGGTGTCCTCGGCCTCGGCCACCTGCTCTGCCGTGACCGGCACGCCGTCGGAGGCCGGGTGCGGGTGCTCACTGGCACCACACACCGGACAGGGTGCGCCGTCCTCGAGCCGGGCGGCGAGCTCGCCGGCCATGCCGTCGAGCCGTGCCTCGCGCAGGTCGAGGTAGACCGCCCGCGCCTCCTGTTCGACCGACACGAGCTCGCCGTGCAGCTGCCGCTTGGTTGCGAGGGTGGCGGTGTCGCCGTCCTGGGCCGTGCGCAGGGCGTGCTTGCGCGCCAGCACCTCGACGGCCTGACGGGCGATGGGCAGGGCGGCCTCGGCCGCCGCAGCCTCGTCGACCTCGGTCACGACCTCGGTGCGCCGCTCCGTGGCGGTGTCCAGCTCATCCACCGCCCGGTCCAGCTGCTGCTGCGCCCGCTGCGCCGTGGTCACGGCGTCGCGCTGTGCGCCGAGGGCTCGGTCGAGGCGCGCGACGGCTCCGGCGGCATCGTGCAGGTGGGTCCCGGCGGCCTCGAGCCGGTCCAGCTGACCGGTGAGGTCGTCAGCCGTGAGGTCTGCGACTCCCAGCGATGCGGTGGCGGCCGACGCCGTCTCCAGGGTGGTCCGGGCGTGGGCCAGGGCTGCGGCGGCGCGGTCGAGCGCCTTGAGCTCGCCTGCCAGCGACGCTGCGCGCCCGGCGACCTCGAGCCGGTCGAGCGCGGCGGCATGCTCCTCGGCGGACGCATCGAGCTGGGCGAGCGAGGCCGCCGCCTGGCGCCCGCGCGCCTGGGTTGCGGCGAGGCCACGGGCAGCGGCCAGCGCGGCTGAGGCCGTCTCGGACCCGGCCTTGGCGTCGTCCAGCGCAGCCAAGGACTCAGCCGCGGCGCGCTCGAGGGCTGCGACGACCGTGTCGAGCCGTGACGGCACCTCTGCCGGAGTCAGCTCGACGAGGGAAGCGTCTTCGTCGTCGGTGCCGATCTCGTTGTCCACCAACGAAACTGGCGCGGCAGCGAGGTGTTCGGTGACCATCGTGAGGTGGGTCCGCAGCTCACGATGGGCCTCGTCGAGTGCGGCACTGGCCAGCTTGCGTTGCTCGACGAACCACTCCTCGATGCCGACGTACCCGGCGACGTCGAAGAGCCGCTCGAGCAGCCCCCGGCGCTCCTCCGGGGTGGCCCGCAGGAACGTCGCGAAGTCGCCCTGCGGAAGCAGCACGACCTTGGCGAACTGCGCCAGCCCCATGCCCAGCACGTCGTCGATGACCTCGGCGATCTCGTCGTGCCGGGTGCTCAGCGGCTCCCAGGTGCCGTCGCGCAGCTCCCACAGCTGGGCCTTGGCCGGCACCGACACCTCGCCCTTGCCGCGCGTCTTGGGGCGCCGGAACTCCGGCGACCGCTCCACCCGCAGCCGTCGGCCCGCGGCCGTCAGCTCGAGCGTCACGGACGGCACCACGCCGCGGTCGGCGTGGTCGCTGTGCAGCCCCTTCTTGGTCCGTGCGCCCGGGACGTCGGCGTAGAGCGCGAAGCAGATGGCGTCGAGCAGGCTGGTCTTGCCCGCACCGGTGGCCCCGCGGATGAGGAAGATCCCACCTTCGGCGACGGCGTCGAGGTCGACCTCAGCGGTGCCCGCGAAAGGCCCGAAGGCCGTGACCGTGAGCCGGTGGAGCCTCATGAGATGCCCCTCATGCCACGCCCTTCGAGGCACTGGTATGCCGCGTGGTTGCGTCGTCGGCGACGCGCCCCTCGTCGTCGCGGGAGCCGCGGTGGAGACGGACGGCCTCGACCGCTTCGGTGACGAGTGCACGCTCGTCCTGCGTCGCGGCATACCCGCCTCGCACGTGCCCGAGGAAGTCGCAGCAGACGTCGACCGGGTCGGCCGCGGAGGTGCGTTCGACGTAGGTGCGGACTGGCACGGCGGCGCCCTGGGGGTCGAACTGGAGCACGAGGGTGTGGGCGAACCGGCGGCGCAGCTGTTCCATCGCCCCGAGCGGGCGCACGGGGTCGGTGAGGGTGACCTGGCAGTAGGCGTTCTCGGCCCAGGTCAGGGTGGGGTCGAGCAGCAGGGCGTCGAGGTCGCCGCGCAGCACTGCGAGCTGGCGGTGGACCGGTGCCGGCACCTCCTCCACGGTGAGGCCGGAGCCGTCGAGGTCGACCAGCCACGAGGCCTTGGTGTGGCGGTGCTCGCTGAACGACATCGCCACGGGTGAGCCGCTGTAGCGCACCGAGTCCGAGACCTGCTGGCGACCGTGGAGGTGGCCCAGGGCGGCATACCCCACACCCTGGAAGACCGACGGGTGCACCGCGCTCACACCGCCGACGGAGATGTCGCGCTCGGACTCGCTCGTGGCGCCGCCGGTGACGAAGGCGTGGGCCATCACGACCGACGGCAGTCCGCGGGTGGCGACGTCGGCACGGACCCGGTCCATCGCGGCCGTGAGCACGCCGGCGTGGGTGGGGGTCGACGTCGCCAACGGACCTGCTGCGACCGACGGCTCGAGGTAGGGAAGGGGGTAGACGGCGACCCCGTCGACGACGACGGGCTGACCGATCGTGTCGACCGACGTGCGGATGTGGACGCCGGTGCGGGCAAGCAGCTCGCTGGCGAACCCGAGCCGGATCGCCGAGTCGTGGTTGCCGCTGGACAGGACCACCGTGGCCCCGGTGTCGACCAGGCGGGTCACCGTCTCGGACAGCAGCTGCACGGTGTCCGGCGCGGGCAAGGCGCGGTCGTAGACGTCGCCGGAGACCAGCACGGCGTCGACCTGCTCGGCCCGCACGACCTCGACGAGGTGGTCGAGGAACTCCGACTGCGCAGGCAGGAGTCCCACCTGGTGGAACGAGCGCCCCAGGTGCCAGTCGGAGGTGTGGAGGAACCGCACACCTGCAGGCTAGGAGCACGGACCGACAGGGCTCGTGAATTGCCTCGGCGTGGCCCGCTTCTCTCGCGTCGAGAGACTCCGCTGGCAAGTGGTGGCACGCGTGCCCGCCGTGTGGTTGGGTCGTGGCCACGGCACGCAGTGCTCGACCAGGCTGCTCGACCACACCGGGAGGTCTTCGTGGGCGAAGAGGTGAACGCGCAGAGCTACACACGGGAGCAGCGCCAGCGGTATCGCGAGAAGGTGCGACAGAACCTCGACGTGTTCGAGCGGATGCTGTCGCAGAGCGTGTTCGAGTTCGACCGCCCGATGACGGGCATGGAGATCGAGCTCAACCTCGTCGATGACGACTACCAGCCCAACTTCGCCAACGCCGAGGTGCTCGAGGAGATCGCCGACCCCGGCTTCCAGACGGAGCTGGCTCGCTACAACATCGAGCTCAACGTGCCGCCGCGGCCCTTGCCGGGTGATGCCGCGATCGAGCTCGAGGACGAGATGCGTGGCTCGCTCAACGCCGCGGACGCGGCCGCCCGCAAGCGGGGCGCCCACATCGTCGCCGTCGGCATCCTGCCGACGATCATGCCCGAGGACTTCGAGGGCGAGTGGATCAGCGCCAACAACCGGTATGCCGCGTTGAACGACTCGATCTTCTACGCGCGCGGCGAGGACATCTACCTCGACATCGAGGGGCCGACGGGGGAGCGGGTCGCGACGTACGCCGACTCGATCGCACCGGAGTCGGCGTGCACCAGTGTCCAGCTGCACCTGCAGGTGTCGCCGCAGGACTTCGCCGCCCACTGGAACGCCGCGCAGGCGCTGTCGGCGCCGCAGGTGGCGCTGGCGGCGAACAGCCCCTACTTCTACGGCAAGCGGCTGTATGCCGAGACGCGGATCCCGTTGTTCACGCAGGCAACCGACACCCGCGCGATCGAGCTCAAGAACCAAGGGGTGCGGCCCCGCGTGTTCTTTGGCGAGCGGTGGATCACCTCGATCTTCGACCTGTTCGAGGAGAACGTGCGGTACTTCCCGGCGCTGCTCGCGGAGGTCAGTGACGAGGACCCGGTGGCGCTGCTCGAAGCCGGGGAGGCGCCGAGCCTCGCGGAGCTGCGGCTGCACAACGGCACCGTCTACCGGTGGAACCGGCCCATCTACGACATCGTCAAGGGCAAGCCCCACCTGCGGGTCGAGAACCGGGTGCTGCCGGCCGGCCCGACCCTCATCGACGTCCTCGCGAACGCTGCGTTCTACTACGGCGTGATCCGCAAGCTCGCCGCCGACGACCGCCCGGTGTGGACCAAGATGAGCTTTGCGGTGGCCGAGCAGAACTTCGTCAACGCTGCCCGCGACGGCATCGAGTCGCGGCTCTACTGGCCGGGATTCGGCGAGGTGCGGTCCGACGAGCTGGTGCTGCGGCACCTGCTGCCGATGGCCTACGAGGGCCTGACCGAGTGGGGCGTGTCGGAGAAGGTGCGCGACCGGTATCTCTCGGTCATCGAGGGGCGCTGCACGACGGGGCGCAATGGGGCCACGTGGATGACGGACACGGTGAACCGGCTCGAGACCGAGGGCAAGGGCATGGACCGGCAGAGCGCGTTGGCGCAGATGCTGCGCAGGTATGCCGAGAACATGCACAGCAACGAGCCGGTCCACACCTGGGAGCTGCCGTAGGGGCGACCCCTTGGACGGGGGCGCGGGCTCGGAAGGTGCGCCGACGCTGCGCTCGACGTCGGGGCGTTGCTCGTGCGTGCCCTGAGACTGCGGTGTCGTGCCCTGGGGTTATGGTTGTTGTACGACCTTGACGCCCTTGACGGCTCGGACTGGGTGGGGCGTCACCGTGTGGAGGTGGAGTGATGAGCCGGACAGTCGATACGACGGCGGTGGAAGCATTGGCGGCTGCCGTGCGCGAGCGAGTCGAGGCTCGCGCCGCGGAGCTCGAGGCGCAGGGGCGGACCCTGGAGCTCGAGGACGTCGAGGAGCTGGCCGAGCGGATGGTGGCTGCGCTGCCGACGGTGCATCCGTTGGACGAGCCGCTCGCGCCGTTCTACGACACGGCGGGGTTGGTGGCGTGGCTCGGGATCTCGCGGCAGGCGCTGTTCGACCGGGTGCGGCGGGGGACGGTGCTCGCGGCACGGACCAGTGACGGGCACCTTGTGTATCCGTCACTGCAGTTCGGGCGCAACGGGCAGGTGCGGCCGGGTGTGCAGGACGCTGTCGGCATCTTCACGCGGGCCGGTGTCGACGGGTGGACCGTCGGGGCCTGGCTCACCACGCCGAGCGAGGTTTTCGAGGGGCACAGCGCGGTCGACTACCTCGTGGTGCATCGTTCGTCGGCTGCGGCGGTGGCGCACGTTGCCGAGGCGGCGGCCGCGGATGCTGCCCGGTGGGCTGCCTGAGGTGGGGGAGCGCGAGCGGGTGGCGCACCGCGCGCCACAGGGATCGTTGGAGGGCTTTCCGGTGGCGGAGGTCCACGCGGAGGACGATCTGTTCCGTTGTCACCGTGCGGATCGCGGGGCGTGGTGGTTCGGCAACGACGGTGGTGGGCGGTTCGACCTGCCGTCGCCACGCGGCACCTGCTACCTCGCGTTGGATGCCGAGAGCGCCGTGCGCGAACGGCTGGGTCCAGTGCTCGCGGTGCGCCGCGAGCTGCCGGAGTCGGCGCTGGAGGATGCGATTGTGTCGCGACTGCATGCACCGTCGGCGTGGCGGTTGGCAGACGTCCAGTCACGCGCTGCCGGCGGGTTCGGTGTGACGCGCGAGCTCGAGACGATGGTGCCGTATGCCGTGCCCCAGGCGTGGGCGCGCGCGTTCGCCGACGTGGGTTTGGACGGGGTGCGGTACGGGCCGCGGTTCACGCCGGGGGAGGCCAGCTCGGTCGCGGCCTTTGGTGACGAGGGTGGGCGCGACTGGCCCACGGATGCGGGCGCCGTGCCGGCGGCGTCGGTGCCCGGCATACCGGATCTCGTTGCTGCGCCTCGCCGTTCGGACCTCACGGTCGTGCGGCCGCCACGCACTCGAGCCCACCGCTCGTAGCCGGGTGAGCGCCCGTAGTGCCCGTTGCCCGGTCTGGAACGGCACCTCGCTCAGAATGGTGGTGGGTCGTCGGCGTTGGGCCGGTGGCGGGTGGAGTGGTGGCTCGCGAGGTGGGAGGCGTAGTCGTCGGTGAGGTCGACGGTCCACAGGCTGCCGGGGGTGATGAGCTGGCCGATGGGTTTGCCGTACTCGTCGCAGATGTTGCGGTGTTGGGGGCCGAAGCATTCGCGGTGGTCGGTGAGGTACTCGAGCTGTTCGTCGAGCAATGAGGGCAGCTCGACCGGGCGGTCTGTTGCAGCGCCGGTGTCGTCAGCGATGGGTTGGCCGTCGTCATCGAGCCAGGGCTGGGGGTCGGGGTTGAGGTGGTTGACCGGGTGGGTGGTTCGGGTGCGGCCGGTGGGGTCGGTCCATTCGACGATGGCGCCGGGGAGCATGCGTACGGACCAGCGGCGGAGTTGTTTGGTGCGGTGGTGGCGTCGGCACAGGCAGATCAGGTTGCTCACCCGGGTCAGGGTGGACCCTTCACGCCAGGGGCTGACGTGGTCGAGGTCGCAGAAGGTGGCGGCGACGGTGCAGCCGGGGAACCGGCAGTGTCCGTCCCTGGATTTGACGGTGCGGATCATGGCTTCGGTGGGCCGGTACCCGATCACGACCGGTTCCGGGACCGCGCACCGCCGCACCACCGCGTCGGCGAAGGCTGCCTCAATCGACGCCACGCCGGACGAGCCGGTCAGGCGCGCGTTTCCAGTCGAGCCCGAGTTGCCTTCCGAGCCAGCATTTCCGCTCCGGCCTGCCACCCGTGTCGAACCTGTGCTTCGGGTCCGGTCCGCGTTCCCTGTCGAGCGGGCGTTCCCGGTGGGACCGGCCCGGTCCGCCTTCCCTGTCGAGCTCGCGTTGCCGTTGCGGCTGGTGGCTGCCCTTGCGGTGGCGTGGTCACCGCCACGGGTCTTGTCCTGACCGGTGGGTGTGATGGTCCAGCTGCTGACCGGGGTGGAGGTGTAGGCGCCGGTCGACTCGTCGCAGGGCAGGATGTCGATCCGCACCCGCCGAGGAGCCAGCGCCGGCAAGGCCACCGGTCGACCACCTGCGGTCGCGGGCGCACTCGGGTCGGCAGCACGCAGCTTCTTCCTCTTGCGGCCCTTGCCCTTGCCTTCGCCGTCGACGCCCCAGTCCTCAGGGATGGTTCGGGTGGGGGGTCCTGTGAGTGCGGGTGGCCCGGTGGCGGTGCAATGTTTACCGATTCCGTTGTCGCGTAGCACTTGCCGCACCCAAGCATCGAGGTCGGCCGTGTCAACCGCCGCGCCCTCTGCGCCGGTCGCAACTGGTGACGCATCCGAGCTTCGGACTCGCTCGTTCGCGTGGGCACCGGAAGTACCGGTCAAGGGAGCCTGTCGGGTCTTGGGCGGGCCTTGCGGCTGTCTCGCGAACGGTTCGGTGACGCTTGCCAGCGCACCATTGAGGCGGGACTCGGGGACCGCGACTTGGATGACGTACTCGGCGCGGGTGTTGCCGTCGATGAACGCGAGCATCGCGTCCGCCCGGGCCTGCTCAATGCACGTGTTGTGTCCGGCGCGCACGTACTCGCGGGCGAGGGAGTCGATCGCGGACCACGCCTTCTGCGACTGCTCCACCGGCAACGACGCGACCCAGGTGTCGACGCCGGGCCCGTCACCGGGCCAGCGCTGCAGCGACCGCTCCTTACGCGCTTGGGCGGCTTTCTGGCGCAGGAACTCCGCAGCCACCTGCCCCAGGACGCGGCGCACGCGTTGCCGCAACCGCCCACCGGTCTCCTTGCCGAGGTGGGGTTCGATCTTGGCCAGCACCGCCTCCACGGCGTTGTCGGGGGCATCGGCCAGTTCGTGTTCGATGATGCTGGCCCGGTACGGGTCGATCCGGCCCTGACCCATCGCTTCGAGCACGCACGGGTACCGCCCCGCCAGCTGGGCTGCGACACCGACCCTGGTCTCCGCACCGCGGGCGGTCACGCCGAGCTCGTCGCTGACGAGGGCGGCGGCGTCCATGCGGTGGTGGCCGTACCCGCGGAACTGCTCGACGACCTCACCGGTGCCCGGGTCGACGACGTCCTCGATCGCGGACACGTTCGCGATCGCCACCGTCTGCACGGCCTGCACCATGCTGACCAGACGCTGGGTGTCACCCACGAGCTGGACGAAGTCGTCGATCGACTCCCGCCGTGGAGCATCCGCCAGACGGGCAGCGTCAGCGCTCACCGTCCGCAACAGCTCCACGATATCGATCATGTGTTCGATTGTACTCGGACCCGCCGACAGCGACAAGAACTTGTCCACACCGAATCCTGTGTGTTTCCAAGAGAATTCGTTCACAAGGCCGGCAGTGACCGAAGGCCGCCCAAGGCCCCATAGACGAACGCACGCCCCGGCACCCAAGCCGCCCGCGCCACAAGTAGAAGGGGCACGAACCAGCAACAGCAGCGGGCACGATCAGCCAGTCCTCCCCAGCGCCTTTTCAGCCCAACCACACCCCAAGGTGCGCCGCGCCGAGACCCGGCCACGCGGCATACCTGCGCCCGATCAGCCAGTCCTCCCCAACGCCTGAAACCCGCCAACCACCAAGCCGAACGGCACGCTAACCGTGAGCCACGAACCAGCAACCGCACGGCGCACGATCAGCCGGATGTCCAGGGCCACCTCCACCCCACACCCATCGAGAGGTGACCAACCTGCGCGACCCGACCCGCGATGACTCGCTCGTCCCGAGCGCGGTCAAGCCACACCGACGCAGAGGTCACGCCGAAACACGACGCAACCGCACGTTGAGCAGCCTTCGCAGGCCGTGCCACCGAGCCCCTCAGGGCACCCGGTTCCACAAGGCGATCGAGGGGACGGCGTGCTCCGGTCGCAGCACCGACAGCGACCCGGCGTCGAGGAGAATCTGCGCACCCATCCGAGGCTCCTGCTGGAGGTAGACCGTGGTGAGTACGCGCAGGTTGTGCCCGTGCCCGACCAGCGCCACGTCGCCCTCGGCCAGCAGCGGCCGGACCCTGGCAAGCACTCGGGAGGCTCGCGCCGCAACCTCTTCGACGGTCTCACCCGGTGTCTCGCCCGGCACAACCCCGTCCTTGAAGACGGTCCAGGTCTCGTCGCCGAGCTGTTCGCGGATCTGCGGCGTGGTGAGGCCCTCGTAGCCGCCGTAGTCCCACTCGCGCAGGTCCTCGGTGATCTCGGGGGTCAGCCCGGCGAGCTCGGCCGTCCGCCTGGCCCGTTGCAACGGCGACGACAGCACGAGGCGGAAGTCGTACTCCTTCAACAGGGGAGCGAGGTTTCGCGCGACGCGTTCGCCATTCTCGGTCAGGGGTAGGTCGGTGACGCCGGTGTGCTGGCCGGACTTCGACCACTCGGTCTCGCCGTGACGCAGCAGCACGAGACGGCCGGACGGGGCTTTGTGGGTCGCAGTCACGAGGGTCAGTCTGTCTGACACAGTGGGCGCATGCGACTGAGGTACCGGCTGCTGAACGTCTTTGCCCGCCCCGGTGACCCGTTCTCCGGCAATGCGTTGTGCGTCTTCGAGGACGGTTCCGGGCTCGACGACGACCAGATGCAGGCGCTGGCTCGTCAGTTCAACCTGTCCGAGACGACCTTCATCGTCCGGCCCGACGACGGCGCCGATGCCGGGGTGCGCATCTTCACCGCGACCTTCGAGATGCCTTTCGCCGGCCACCCCACCTTGGGGACGGCCCACGTCGCCAGGGGCCTCGGTCTCGGTGGCGACGAACTGTCGCTGTCCATGCCCGCTGGCGTCGTTCCCGTTGCGGCACAAGGGGACTCGTGGATCCTCACCGCGAGGCCGGGAGCGGTCGAGGCCGACCTCGACCCCGTCCAGCTGGCCCTTGGACTCGGCCTCGAGCCAGACGACCTGCCAGGCCCCGTCCAACAGGTCTCCGTCGGCACCTCTCAGGTCATCGCCCGCGCACGCGACGCCGGCGTGGTGCGACGCGCGCGCGTCGTCCCGAGCGCTATGCCGTCGTATGCCGCGATGGGTCGCAGCGGGGGAGAGGTGCTCGTCTACCTGTGGGCGCCATCGGGTGACGGCACCATCGAGGCACGGGCGCTCATCACCGACGGCACGGGAGTCTGGGAGGACGCCGCAACCGGGTCCGCCTGCTCGAACCTCGGGGTCGCCCTTCACGCGGCAGGGGAGTCCGGCCAGTGGCAGATCAGCCAAGGTGACGCGATGCACCGACCCTCGACCCTCGAGCTGTCCGTGGACACTGACGGCACGGTCCGGGTGGGTGGTCTCGTGCGCGACCTCGGCGCGGGGGAGCTCGAGCTGTGAGCGCGGATCTCGAGCAGGCAGTGGCGGCGGCGGTTGCAGCAGACGCGTTGGTGCAGTGGCGTGTCTGCATGGTCGATCCAACCACCGACGAGCACCTCGTGTGCCACGACGCCGACACCGAGCAGGCCTCGGCCAGCCTGGGCAAGCTGTTGCTCCTCGTCGAGGTCGCAGCGCAGTTCGAGGTCGGCACCCTGGCGGAGTCCGAGCTGCTGGCCCACGGAGACGATGACTGGGTCGACGACTCGGGTCTGTGGTGGCACCTGACCGCCGCCGCTCTGCCCGCCGTCGACTGCGCGACCCTCGTCGGCGCATTCAGCGACAACCTGGCCACCAACGTCCTGCTGCGCCGAGTCGGCGGTCCCGAGGTCGTCCGTAACCGCGCAAAAACCGTTGGCATCAAAGACATATCGCTGCACCGCTACGTCGGCCTCCACGCCAAACCACGCCCCGCCGTGGAGAGCCCGTTCGGCCTCTCCAGCGGCACCGCAGCCGGGTATGCCGCGTTGCTGGCTCGCCTGCACCGGCGCGACGTCGTGAGCGCGGCAGTGTCCGAGCGGGTGCTGGGCTGGTTGGCCCTCAACGCGGACCTCTCCATGGTCGGAGGCGCGTTCGACCTCGACCCCCTGTGCCACGACGAGCCCGACCTCGGCGTGCAGCTCTGGAACAAGACGGGCACGATCTCAGACGTGCGAGGTGACGTGGGCGTGGTGGTCGGTGAGGCACGGACCGTTGCGTATGCCGTGCTGACACACTGGGACGACGCCAGCCACCCCGCGGGACGCGCCGTGGCGCTCGATGGCATGCAGCGCATCGGTCGCGCCCTCCGGGGTCTGGTGAGGACGGAGCCGATCGATGCCTGAGTTCATCGCACTCCTGCGAGCAGTGAACGTCTCCAAGCGCCAGCTCAAGATCGCTGAGGCGCGAAAAGCCTTGGAGGAAGCCGGGTTCGGCGAGGTCGAGTCCCACATCCAGACCGGAAACTTCCTCGTCGCCACCACCATGCGCAGCATCCCCAAGATCGAGGCAGAGGTGGGCCGCGTGCTCACCGAGCACGCCGGGTTCGAGATCGTCGCAGTCGTCCGGCGACCGCAGGAGCTGCCGCCCCTGGTCGAGGCTGTGGACGGCATACCCGAGGCGTCGTCCGGGGCGACCACGCGCTACGTCCTCTTCTGCGACAAGGCGCCCACGGCTGCGGCCAAGGCCGAGGTGGAGGCGTGGGACGTCGCCGGTGAACGCGCCTTCGTCATGGGGAAGGATGTCCTCATGGACTACGCCGTGCCGTTCCACCAGGCCAGGCTGACCAGCGCACGGCTGGAGAAGATGCTCGGCGTGACCGGTACGGCACGCAACATGACGGTGGTTCGCGCAATGGCGCAGAAATGGGGTCGGTGATGACTGAGGAGACTGGCGGCACGGGCACGGGGCACCGCTCGGTGAGCTTCACCCGCGTCGAGAAGGGGCTCTACGAGGCAACGAACGCCCGCGGCGGCACACTGCGCTTCGGTGGTGGCGGCGAAAGCGAGGAGTTCACGCCGGTCGAGCTGCTGCTGACCGCGATCGCCGGGTGCAGCGCCGTCGACGTCGACTTCATCGTGAGCAAGCGCGCCGAGCCGACGACGTTCGACGTCGTGACCGAGGGCGTCAAGACCAAGGACGCCGAGGGCCGCAACGAGATGAGCGACCTCGCCGTGACCTTCACGGTGCGGTTCGACGAGGGCGAGGCCGGCGACAAGGCCCGGGAGATGCTGCCCAAGGCGATCGCGATGTCGCACGACCGGCTGTGCACCGTCACCCGCACCGTCGTCAAGGGCACGCCGGTCGAGGAGCGTCAGGCCTAGGCGACCTTCTCGCGGGCGGCGACGAAGGCCGCCACACAGGCGCGCACGTCATCCTCGGAGTGTCCCGCGGACAGTTGCACCCGGATCCGCGCCTTCCCTTGTGGCACAACGGGATACGAGAAGGCGATGACGTAGACGCCCTCGTCGAGCATGGCGTCGGCGATCTGCGCGGCCTGTCGGGCACCGTCCTCACCCGGGAACATGACCGGCGTGATCGGGTGCTCGCCGGGCAGCAGGTCGAACCCGGCCTCGGTCATCAGCTCGCGGAACAGCGTGGTGTTGGCCCGCAGCCGTTCGCGGGCCTGAGTCGAGTCCGCCGCGATCTCCAGGGCCTTGAGCGAACCCGCGGCAACAGTGGGCGCCACGGCGTTGGAGAAGAGGTAGGGCCGTGAGCGCTGCCGCAGGAGGTCGACGATCTCCTGGTGGGCGGCGACGTAACCACCCGACGCACCGCCCAGCGCCTTGCCCAGGGTCCCCGTGAGGATGTCGACCCGGTCCATCACGCCGAAGCGCTCCGGCGTCCCGCGCCCGCCGTCACCGACGAAACCCACCGCGTGCGAGTCGTCGACCATGACCATGGCGCCGAACTCCTCGGCCAGGTCACAGATCTCGTCGAGCGGAGCGAGGTAGCCGTCCATCGAGAACACCCCATCGGTGACGACGACGATGCGCCGCGCACCGGCGGTCTTCGCGGCCTCGAGCTGGGCTCGCAGGTCGGCCATGTCGGCGTTCTTGTAGCGGTAGCGCTGGGCCTTGGACAGCCGGATGCCGTCGATGAGCGAGGCGTGGTTGAGCTCGTCGGAGATGATCGCGTCCTGCGCGCCGAAGAGCACCTCGAAGACCCCACCGTTGGCGTCGAAGCACGACGAGTACAGGATCGTGTCGTCGGTCTGGAGGAACTCCGAGATGGCCCGCTCGAGCTGCTTGTGCAGCTCCTGGGTGCCACAGATGAAGCGCACGCTGGCCATCCCGAAACCCCACTCCCGCAACGCATCTGCTGCAGCAGCCTCGACGTCGGGGTTGTCGGCGAGCCCGAGGTAGTTGTTGGCGCAGAAGTTGAGCGCCTCTGCCTTGCTGGTCGTGATGTGCGCCGACTGGGGTGAGGTCAGCTCACGCTCCCGCTTGTAGAGCCCCGCGTCCTCGATCTCGCGCAGGGTCGTGGCCAGCTCGTCCTTGACGGTGCCGTACATGTCGCTCCTTCAGCTCCAGTCCATGATGACCTTGCCGCACTGCCCGGACCGGGCGGCGGCGAACGCGTCCTGCCACTGCTCGGCAGGGAAGCGGTGGGTGATGACCGAGGCGATCCGCCGACGCAGCAGCTCGCTGTTGCCGAGCATCGAGCTCATGGCGTACCAGGTGTCGTACATCTCGCGGCCGTAGATGCCCTTGATGGTGATCATGTGGGTGATGACCTTGCCCCAGTCGACCGGGAACGGGTCCTTGGGCAGCCCCAGCATCGCCACCCGCCCGCCGTGGTTCAGGTGCGCCAGCATGTCCTCGACCGCGCTGGGGACGCCCGACATCTCCAGCCCGATGTCGAAGCCCTCCTTCATGCCGAGGGTGTTCATCGCCTCGCGCAGTGTCCCGGTCGAGGCGTTGACGACGAGGTCGGCGCCGGCCTCCTTGGCCAACCCGAGTCGGTAGTCGCTGATGTCGGTGACGACAACGTGCCGGGCGCCGACGTGCCGGGCGATCGAGGCAGCCATGACGCCGATCGGGCCGGCACCGGTGATGAGGACGTCCTCGCCGGCCATCGGCCACTGGAGGGCCGTGTGCGTGGCGTTGCCGAACGGGTCGAACACCGCCGCAAGGTCGGGGTCGAGGTCGTCGGGCTGGATCCACGCGTTGGAGGCGGGGATCACCACGTAGTCGGCGAACGCACCATCGCGGTTGACCCCGACACCGATCGTGTTGATGCACATGTGCCGGCGGCCCGCGCGGCAGTTGCGGCAGGTGCCGCACACGATGTGCCCCTCACCGGAGACCCGCTGGCCCACGCGCACCGAGTCGACGTCCTCGCCGACCTCGACCACCTCGCCGTAGAACTCGTGTCCGATGGTCATGGGCGGCTTCACCGTCGAGGCCGCCCAGTCGTCCCACTGCTCGAGGTGCAGGTCGGTGCCGCACAGGCCCGCCCGCAGCACCCGGATCTTCACGTCCGTCGGCCCGGGACTGGGTTCGGGCACGTCCACGAGCGAGAGTCCGGGACCGGCCTGGGTCTTCACGAGGGCGCGCACGCGACCACCCTAGTGACCACGCGGCATACCCTTGACGGCATGGCACGCTATCTCGACATCCACCCCGTCGACCCCCAGCCCCGCCTTGTGGGGCAGGCGGTCACGATGGTGCGTGACGGCGGCCTGCTGGCCTACCCGACGGACTCGGGCTACGCCCTCGGGTGCGCCCTGGGCAACCAGGACGGCAAGGACCGCATCGTGCGGATCCGCCACCTCGACGACCGGCACCACTTCACGCTTGTCTGCCGCGACTTCGCCCAGCTCGGCCAGCTCGTGCACATCGACAACTCGGTGTTCCGCGCCATCAAGGCGGCGACGCCGGGCCCGTACACGTTCATCCTCCCCGCCACCAAGGAGGTGCCGCGGCGGCTCCTGCACCCGAAGAAGAAGACGGTCGGCGTGCGCATCCCCGAGTTCCGCGTCGTGCAGGCGCTCCTCGACGAGCTGGGTGAGCCGCTGCTGTCGAGCACCCTGATCCTGCCCGGTGAGACCGACCCCATGACGGAGGGCTGGGTGGTCAAGGACGAGCTCGACCACCAGGTCGACGCCGTGATCGACGTGGGGGAGTGCGGCACCGAGCCCACGACCGTCGTCGACTTCTCGGACGGCGCGCCAGAGGTGGTGCGGGTCGGTGCCGGTGACCCGACGCCGTTCGAGTGAGCCTGCCGCTACATCTCCTCGTGGGTGTCCGGGTCGCCGCCGAAGCGCCGACCGTCGGCCCGGCCCAACGCAGTGATCGCGGCCACCTCGTCCTCGGTGAGCTCGAACCCGAACACGTCGAGGTTCTCGCGCTGCCGCTGCGCTGACGCCGACTTGGGCAGGGGCATGGAGCCGATCTGCAGGTGCCAGCGCAGGACGACCTGCGCGGGCGTGACGTCGTGCGCCTTGGCCGCGGCGACGACCGGCGCCTCCTCGAACGGGGTGGGGTTCTTGCCGAGTGGGCTCCACGCCTGGGTGAGGATGCCGAGCTCGTCGTTGGTGGCGCGCAGCTCAACCTGGGGGAAGTAGGGGTGCAGCTCGATCTGGTTGATGGCCGGCGTGACCCCGGTGGCGTCGATGATGCGCTGGAGGTGGGCGGCGCTGAAGTTGCTGACCCCGATGGTGGTGACGACTCCGTCGCGCTGTGCCTGCACGAGCGCCTCCCACGCCTCGACGTAGAGGTCGACGCTCGGGTTGGGCCAGTGGATGAGCGCGACATCGATGGTCTCGACGCCGAAGCGCTCGGCGGACTCCGTGAGGGAGTGCAGCGCCTTGTCGCGGGCCTGTGAGCGACCCGGGATCTTGGTCGCCAGACGAACCTCAGCGCGCGGGATCTCGCTGCGGCGCAAGGCTTCCCCGACCTCGGACTCGTTCTCGTAGTTGACCGCGGAGTCGAGGTAGCGGTAGCCGACGTCGAGGGCCGAGGCGAGTGCGGAGGTGCCGTCCTCGCCGCGCAGTGGATAGGTGCCGAACCCGATGGCGGGCACGGTGGTTCCGTCGTTGAGCTGGTGGGTGAAGGTGGTGTCGGCACTCATGCCACCCACGCTACGGCCAGGGTCAGCCCGGTGCCTCCGGGAGGTGCTGGAGTGCGCGGGCAGCGGCGGCCAGGTCGCTCACCCGCGTCACCTTCACCCCGTCGGCGACGCGCGGCAGGGTGTTCGGCCACCCGGGTCCGCCGAGCACGACGTCGAGGGGACCGGTGGCCGTGGCGAGGGTGTGCCACAGTGGCTCGGCGTCGGGTCGTTCCATCGACGCCCAGAGGAAGACGGCGTCGGGCTGGCGCCTGGTGATGAGGTCACCGAGCGCACGGGTGGGCAGACGCGGTCCCAGGTATGCCGCCGAGAGACCCTGGCGCGCCAGCTCGGCCTGGAGGGCGAGCAGGGGCAGGTAGTGCTGCTCATCGTCCGCGCCGGCGAGCAGGACGCTACGGCGGGGGTGCGGTGGCCGGGCGGCGTGGATGATCGCACGAAGCTCGGCGACGAGGAGCTCGCTGGCGAGGTGCTCGGACTCGACACCGAGCGCCCCTTCGCCCCACTGCTCACCGATGAGGCGCAGCGCGGGGGAGAAGACGTCGGTCCATGCGCTGACGAGGTCGCGTTCGCGCAAGGTCTTGCGGTAGAGCGACGTCAGCGTCTGGGCGTGCAGCGCGATGGCTGCGCTGCTGATCTCGGCGATGGGACCGTCGAGCACGGTCGAGTCATGGCCAGTGTCGAAGGACGTGCCCTGCAGTGCAGTGGCCGCGTCCTCGCCAGCGGTCTGAGCCGAGGCGTTCGGCACCTCGATCCGCAGGCGCTCGGAGTCCATGGCGGAGGCGATCCGCGCAGCAGTGAGCGCGGGTACGCCACGGCCGATGAAGCGGGCCATGACCCGCACGCGCCGCACGTCCTCCTCGGTGTAGCGGCGGTGGCCACCGCCGGTGCGCAGCGACGGACCAATGCCGTAGCGGCGGTCCCACGTGCGCAAGGTGGCGGCGGGAACACCGACGCGTTCGGCCACCCGTCCCACCGGCCAGTCGACGTCGTGGTCGGTCGTCGACGCGTCATTCGGCACGTCCGCCATGATGCCCCACCTCCTTCGGTCGGGGGGCCTGCCCACGGGGCTTGGCGTCGACACCACGATAAAACTTGCTCAGGGTGTTGTCGCGTGAAGCACTTTTGCATAAGTTGGGGCCTGCCCGGTTGAACCAGTGCCGCGTGACCCGCCCCTCGAGGGCGTCGAGCAAAGGAGGCGACTCATGGACGTGGGCAACATCAAGCGACTTCCTCAGCCGCTGCTGGCCAACTACGAGTGGCAGGTGGACGGTGCCTGCCGCAGCACGGGGCCCGAACAGTTCTTCCATGGCGAGGCCGAGCGCGGACGCAAGCGACACAACCGCGACGCAGCCGCCAAGGCCGTCTGCGCGACCTGCCCGGTGCTCCGGCGGTGTCTCGAGCACGCGCTGGAGGTTCGCGAGCCGTACGGCGTGTGGGGTGGCACGACCCCCGAGGAGCGCGCCGTGATGATCGCGAGCCAGGCGAGCTGACTCAGCCCCGCTCCAGCAGCACGAGCACCTCGTGGTGCCGGGTCTGCGGGAACATGTCGAAGAGGCGTGCCCGGATGGGTTTCAGCGACGGCATGAGGCCGAGGTCGCGCGCGAGCGACTCGGCGTTGCACGAGGAGTAGAGCACGCGTTGCACGGTTCGGCTGCTCTCCAGCCAGTGGGACAGGTCCGTGCCGATGCCGCGTCGTGGCGGGTTGACGAGGACGGTGTCCGGTGCGGGGTTGTCGTGGGCGTATGCCGTGGCGTCGCCAGCGTGGAACACCCACTGTGGCAACGGCTTTCGACTGGCGAGTGCCTGAGTGGAGAGCTCGGCGGACGCCACGGCGTCGGCTGACACCTCGATGCCGACGACCCGCTGCGGGGCGGTGGCGGCGGTCATCGCGTGGAGGGCGAAGCCGCCGACGCCGCAGTAGAGGTCCCAAAGCGTCTGGGTGGCGGTGTCGGACAGCCAGTCCTGCGCCTGGCGGTAGAGCCCGGCGGCCACCTCGGTGTTGGTCTGGAAGAAGCTGCGGGGCCGCAGGTGGAGCCGGATCCCGTTGACCTGCATGGGAAGAGTGGCCTCAGGAGAAAGCACGACCTCCTCGTCACCCTCGAGGAGGGCCTTGTGCTCGGGCAGGAGGTTGGCCGTGACGACCTTGGCGGTCGGTAACACCCGCTGGATGGTTGGCAGGTGCTCGCGCAACCGTCGCAGCTGTCCCTCGGACCGCAGGACGAAGCGCAGCATGAGCTCGCCGTCGGGGGAGTGGGTCACCAGCAGGTGTTTGAGCTCACCGTTGCGGGTGGCAACGTCGTACGGCGTCAGGCCGATCTCGCCCACCAGCTGGGGCAGGCGAAGAACCGCCTCGTGCAGACCCGGCTCGTAGAGCCCGCACCGGGTCAGGTCGACCACGCGCGAGTCGTCGTCAAGGATCCCGAGAACGGGCGACCCCCGCCGGCCCCCGACCACAAGCTTGGCTTTGTTGCGAAAACCGTTCTCACGACTCGAAAAGGGATCGGTCCACGCGCCAGGCGTCACGACCTCGGTCAGCACCGCGCGGACGTGAGCGTCCTTCTCTGCCAGCTGCGCGGCATACCCGACGCCCATGAGGGTGCACGAACGGCACACGCCCGCGTCGAAGTAGTCGCACTGCACCGGCACAGGGTAAGTGACTCCGGACCCCTAGGATGCTCACGGTGACGACGCCACGCACTGCCGCGACGCCGACCAGGCGCCGATGGTTCCACGACGACTTCAAGCGCGCGGGCGTTGCGATCGTGGTCGCCATCGTCCCCGTCCTCGTGTTCGTCCTGGTCGTGGCAGCGCGTGACGGTGACTTCTCGGTGTCCCAGATCAGTGCGGTGATGGTCATCTGGATCATCTACGGGCTCGTCTACGACGTCCTCACGTGGAAGGCGTTCCACCAGGAGAGCGCCGACGAGCTGGCCCGGCTCGTCCACCGGCCGCGTCCGCCCGGGCCGCTCCTGCGGTGGTTCCTGGGCGGTGGTGACGGACCCGACTCGGCCCTTGCCCTGTCCATCGTGGCCTTTGCCGGGGCGGCGATCCTGCCGCGCCTCGACGCGGTCGCACACGGGGCCAGTCGCGGACTCCTGGCGAGCCTCGCGATCGCGACCGTCGCCGTGAGCTGGGCGACGGTGGTGGTCGGGTATGCCGTCTACTACGCGCGGGTGCAGTCCGACGACGACGGGAAGGGCCTGAGCCTGCCGGGAGGCGGCCAGCCGGTGTGGTGGGACTACTTCTACTTTGCCCTGATGGCGATGACGACCTTCGGGACGACCGACATCGACGTGACAACCACCCGGATGCGCAAGGCCGTGAGCGGTCAGGGGGCTCTCGCCTTCGTGTTCAACACCGTGATCCTGGCGATCGTCGTGGGCGCGCTCGCCTCGATCTGAGGACGTGGCTCAGCCCGCTCCGCCCAGGAGGCGCCACACCTGCGCACGGGCGCGCGGGAGGTCGACGGGTTGGTCGGCGAGGTCGTCGAGCAGCTGCTGGAGGGGCCACGTGATGAGTGTGGCGTAGCGTGCGGAGTAGATGCCGACGGAGTCGACCGCGAACCTGTCGTGCCGGTCGAACAGCACGTAGGCGACGAGCTGGTAGAGGTCGACGGTCCGCAGGCGGTCGCTGCGCCGGCCGGTCTCCTTGTCCTTGGGCCCGAGCCGGGTCTTGAGGTCGACCAGGAGGCGCCCGGCGATGAGGTCGGCGTCGGCGGCGCACAGGGCGGATGCCTCGAAGGTGGGGCCCAGCGCCACCGGGCGACCCAACTGTGGGAGCAGGTGCTGGCGGCTCAGGCGGGCGAGCTCGTCGAGCTGGCGCAGGGCGTCCGGCTGGGCGAGGCGAAGGAGGGCATCAGGGGTGAACGTGCCGGTGGCGAGCAGCGGTGCCAGCGGTGACTCCGGTCGGATGCCGCCGCTGCGGTAGACGTCGGTGCACCACGCCAGCGCCCAGCACGCCCGGGCGAGGTCGTCGCGGGCCTGGCCGTCGTCCTGGTGCGCCGCCGCAGACTGCGCGCGTGACACCACGGCGTCGACGACGGCGAGCAGCCGGGGTTCGGTGACGAAGCCGTAGAGGGCGATGCTGGGGGAGTGGGTCGGGTCGAGGACGAACCTGACGCCGAGGTCGTATGCCGCGCCGATGGCTGCCGGGTCGGAGGGACCGCCGGGGACGAGGAGCCGTCGTGGTGGCTCGCGGTAGGCGTGTTGGACCGGACGGACGTGCGGGAAGTGGTCGTCGAGGTAGCGCCTCAGGGGCGAACGGTGGTCGGCGACAGCGCTGGTCAGGTTGGAGAACCGGTATGCCGCCATCGCGCCGAGTCTGGCACGCGGACGCGGTTCACGTGACGTCGAAGCGCGCCATCATCGCCATGTCCTCGTGCTCGAGGTTGTGGCAGTGCATGACGTAGCGGCCTGCGTAGTCGTGGAAGCGGACAGCGAGGTCGAGGGTCTCACCGGGTCTCATGTCGACCGTGTCCTTCCACCCGAGCTCCTCGCGGCCGATGACGATGAACGGGTCGAGGTGCAGGTGGACCGGGTGGTGGACGTTGGACGTGACCCGCCAGACCTCGGTCTGGTCACGGGGCGTCGATGCGAGGGCGCGGCTCGGGTCGAAGGGCTTGCCGTTGATGGTCCACAGGGCGGTGCCGCCGTCGCTGCCCATGGCGAAGGTGAAGTGTCGTCGCGGTGCCGAGGCCGGGACCGTGAGGCCGGGGGCGCGCTCGGCCAGCCGGTCGGGAACGCGGCTGTCGTCGGAGGCCCTGCGGGCGACGACGAACTGCATCACCTGCGAGGTTGACCCGCCACCCACCGTGTTCCGCACGGTCACTCGACTCCCCACGGGGACCGTGCCGAAGTCCACCACGACGTCGACTCGCTCGCCCGGTGCGAGGATGAGCTCACGCAGCAATCGTGGGCGCGCGAGGAGCCCGCCGTCGGAGCCGACCTGCGTGAGCGGCATACCGCGTCCTCCCGTTTCGAAGACCAAGGTGACGCGACGAGCGTTGCAGGCGTTGACGATTCGCAGCCGGTAGCGGGCTGCGTCGACCTCGGCGACGGGCCACGGAGCGCCGTTCACGAGCATCACGTCGCCGAGGACGCCGGACATCCACTGGTCCGTGACGCCTGGCACGCGAAGGGTGCGGTCCCGGGACGGGTAGCGGAGCGCTCCGTCGGAGTCGAACGAGCGGTCGGCGATGAGCAGGGGCAGCTCGCGTTCGCCGTGGGGGAGCCCGAGGGAGTCCTCGTGGTCGTCGCGGACGAGGTGCATGCCCGCCAGGCCACGCCACACGGCTGGGCCCGTGAAGTCCATGCGGTGGTCGTGGTACCAGAGCGTCGCCGCCTGTTGGTCCATGGGGTAGCGGTAGTCGCGAGAACCGTTGGAAACATTGGCATCTGGGTCGGCCATGCTCGCGTGGCCGCCACTGTGGGACGGGCCGCCGGTCGCCCTTGCGGTTGCGCCACGAGGCTCGACGAGGTCGGTCGGCCAGCCATCGCTGTCGGACGGGGTGTGGCCGCCGTGCAGGTGGGTCGCGGTCGGGACGGGGAGCTCGTTCGTGTGGGTGATCGTGACGGGGGAGCCGGCGCGGGTCTCGATGGTCGGCCCGGGAAACGTCCCGTCGTAGCCCCACACCTGCGTCTTCACCCCGGGCAGGATCTCGACGTCGGCGACCCGCTGGACGATCGCAAGCCGACCGGACGAGTCGGGACAACGGACCGCCGGCCGGGGGAGCGGCACCTCGAAGGCCGTCGGGAGTGGGCGCCGGCTGCGCAGCAGGGTGGCGCTGGTGCCCCGGACATCGTTGCCGCACCCCGACAGGGTCGACATGCCTGCAGCAGCCACCGCACCCACGCCGACGAGCTTGCCGAGGTCACGTCTGGTCAGCTGCCTCATCGGGCAACCACGTGTTGGCCGCTCGTGTCTGCGGGAGCCAGCGGTGGCACTGCCTGCAGGCGCGCCGGCACCCGACGTCGCGCGGTGGCCGGCCGCCAGACCCACCAGGCCCACCACACCGAGGCACCGATGATGGCCACGCCGAGCGGGATGTGGATCGCGAGGACCCGTGCACCACCGAGTGCAATCTGCGCGATCTCCGCGACGAACAGCACCGTCGGGGGCACGAGGAGGCGCAGGGGAGCGCGCTGGAGCACCAGCACGAGGGATGCGGTGCCAGCCAGACCGGTGACGAGGAAGAGGCTGCCGCCGATGGCCGCGTGCCAGGTCAGGGCGCCGATGACACCGTCGAGGTACTCGCCCATGGAGAACGGCTGGGCGATCGCCATGATCGCGTGCAACGTCACGGTCGCGCGTAACAACCACGAGGAGAGGCGGTACATGGGGCAAACGCTAAGAACTCGCAGTGCACCACGGGATCGGGGTCAACCCTGAAAGAGTCGGCGGCGTCCCTGAATGACGTCAGGGGACATGACGTCAGTGGCTCAGGCGGTCTCCATGACCACGTCGAGGAACTTGCGGGACCGCTCGCGCAGCCCATCGACCCGCTGCTGCCGCCACCAGGCCCGGTCAGCCTGGTCCTGGAGCTCCATCGAGGTGGGGACCCGTCGCGAGTTCTTCGAGCAGGAGAAGTCGGTGCAGATCGACGTGCCGACCGTGTTGCCCATGCGACCGCTGGCCCCGGCCCGGGGCGCGACGAACAGCGTCACGTTGTCCGTGGCGGTGATGTCCTGGCACCACGAGCACATCAGCTTGCGGCGTTCGCGCGGGGCGGGGGCCCGGCGCAGCAGCATGGTGCGAACCTCATCGCCGTCGCCCGTGTCGACGACGAACGTCGTGTAGGCGAGCTGTTCGCGCTTGGCGTCCACCCAGCCGAGGTAGTCGAGGTTGTCCCACGCCACGGCACTGAGGTCGGGCAGGTCAGCGCGCTTGGCGTCGCCCTTGGAGGCGTTGACGAAGGAGCCACGGATCTCGGCTTCAGTCACAGGTCTCACTGGCACCAAGGTAGACGGCGGTATCTGGCGTCGGCGAACGGGTTTCGTGACTTCGCATACGGCAGCCCCGGTGTCATCTGCTCGGGACAGGTCAGTCCCAGCGGGGCAGTGGAGGGCGATGAGCCCACACGCGCTCGCCTTCACTGAAATGACATAATGTGGATTATCGGCGTTTACTCGCCCTGACCAATAGGAGCGAATGCACCGTCGACCAGCACGGGCACGGTTGTTGACGCATCCAGCTCAGCGGCCACGTCGACGTCGGCCACGAACCCCTTGGCGATGAGCTCGCGGCCGCCCACACAGTTGTGCATGGACTCATCCAGCCGTCCGGCGTCGGCGACGGCGACGAACAGGTCTGCCGCGGACCTGGCTTCCGGACTGAACACGTCGTCGGTCGACCTGGAATCCTGCAGCACGGTCGTGATCGAAGATCCGTTCGGAGAAGGAAGGACCAGTCGCGGGACCAACGGGCACGACGTCAGCTGGGCTGGCGACAACGACGGAGCGGGAACGGCGCCGGGCCTGGTCGCCTCGAGCCTGCCGACGGCGAGCACCGCGTCCCGAGACTGGGCGAACTCCTGCGCCCGACTGTCCTTCCAGGCGAACGGGAACACCCGCATTCCGCGCTCGACCGCGACCGTGACCGATGTCGTGAAGCTGAGGACGTCGACCACCACGCTCACCTCTGCGCCCACCGCCGTGGCGCCGACGGGTCCCCAGTCGAAGCGCACGGCATACGCGTCCTGCCCGAAGAGACCCGTCACGACGGGTTCAGCCCCACCAGAACGACGCGGCGATGACGATGTAGACGGCGATCAGTGCCGCGCCCTCGATCCAGGTCGACTCGCCGTCGAAGGTGATGAAGGCGGTGAGGATCACGGCAATCACTACCGCGACGACCAGCATGGGCGGGAACACCAGTGTCAGCGTCGCGAACCCGAAGACCTGCGACAGGATCACCAGCAACGGCGCCAGCACGAGCGCGATCTGCATGGGGCTGTTGATGACGACGGAGAAGGCGTACTCCGAACGCCCGGCCGCGGCCAGCTGCACGCCGACGACGTTCTCGATCGCGTTGCCCGCGATCGCCACGACGACGAGACCGGCGAACGCCTCGGAGATGTTCAGCGCCTCCATGGCCGGCTCGAGGGCGACGACGAACCAGTCGGAGACAAAGGCGGCTGCGATGGCCGCGAGGGCGAGCAGTCCGACAGCCAGCCACAGCGGCCACCGCGGCGCCTCTGACTCCGTCGCCTCCTGCTCCGCGCCCGACTCCCCCGCGCGCTGTTGCTTGCGCAGCGACGCCGGAAGCGTCAGGGCGAACAGCACCAGCAGCACCACAGAGACGATGATCGACAGCGTCGACTCGTGTTTCTCCGCGGGGGTATGTACGTAGAACGCCAACGACGGAACCACCATGGCAGCAACGGAAAGCACCATCAGCACGATGATGCTGCGTGCGCGCTCGGAGTCGAGCTGCTGGGTTCCGTGCTTGAGCCCGCCGACGAGGAACGCGAGCCCGAGCACCAGCAGCAGGTTCGCCAGGATCGACCCGATGAGGGCCGCCTGCACGACCGCGACAAGGCCGGCCTTGAGTGCAAACAGGGCGATGAACAGCTCTGGCAGGTTGCCGAGCGCCGACTGCAGGACGCCGGTCGCACCGGGCCCGAACCGGTCCCCCAGCTGTTCCACGGACCGGCCGACCAGCGAAGCCAGCAGGGTGACCGCGGCGGCCGAGCAGACGAAGGGGATCACCGCACCGGCACCGACGAAGTGCGTGACCGCCGCGAGGATGACGGCTACCGCTCCCCCGCCCAGGATCACCAGGTCGGACCGGACGAAGGTGCGCTCCGCAACCACAGAGTTCATGCCCGTGATCATGGCAGGGTCGTATGCCGCGGGCACGCCAGAGAGGGGCCGTGCCTCCGCCTGCCGGTCGGGCCGGGCCTGAACGCGCTACTCCCCCAGCACCTTTCGCAGGTACGCGTTTCCGAAAAGGCGGTTCGGGTCGAGCCGGTCGCGGACCGCCGCGAAGTCACCGAGCTTCGGGTAGACCCCCGCCAGCGACTCGGAGTCCTGGAAGTGCAGCTTTCCCCAGTGCGGTCGCCCCTCGAAGTCGCGCATGAGGGTGTCGAACGCCCTGAAGTACGGGACGTAGTCCTCCTTCCAGTAGCGGTGTACGGCGATGTAACCGGAGTCCCGTCCGTGCGCGGTGGACAGCCAGAGATCGTCCGCCGCAGCCGCGCGGATCTCGACCGGGAAGCTGATCCGCCAGGCGTTGCGCTCGACGAGCGTTCGCAAGGCGCGGACGGCCTCGGGCAGGGCCGCACGCGGCACGGCATACTCGCTCTCCCGGAAGCGGACGTGGCGCGGGCTGGTGAACACGGCGTGCGAGCGGTCGGTGTAGACCTTCTCCCCAAGCACGCGGGTGGCCAGCCGGTTGAGCGGCGGCGTGAATCGTGGTGCGGCGACACCGATCTCGCATACCGCCCGCAGGAGCCCGTTCTGCACGACCCGCTGGTCGAGCGTTCTGGCGACGCGCCCCGGGGGCCGGTGCGGGACGTCGATGGGCACGCGGGTGTTGGTCTTGGTCTGCACTCGCGAGGTTCCCGGGAACCAGTAGCACTCGAAGTGGTCGGCGACGGCGAACTCGTCAAAGTTCGAGAGCACGTCCTCGAGGCCGGCCGAGCTCTCGTGCGCGCGCAGGAGGAACGCCGGCACACACTGCACGGTCACGTCGACGAGGATGCCGAGGGCGCCGAGTCCCAGCGCGACCGCGGGAAGCAGGTCGGCGTTGGACTCCTCCCCCACCTCGAGAATGTCGCCGGATGCCGTGATGAGCGTGACCCCGACGACCTGTGCCGCGAGCCCGCGGAACGTCGCACCGGTCCCGTGTGTCCCCGTCGAGATCGCCCCGGCGATGGTCTGCTGGTCGATGTCGCCCATGTTCTCCAGCGCCAGCCCGAGCGGGCCCAGCAGGTCCGGCAGCTGGTGTAGGTGGGTCCCGGCGCCAAGGCGTACCCGACCGGAGCCGATGTCGGCCTCCAGCACGCCCGAAAGTCGCGAAAGATCAAGCAGCACACCGTCCGTCGCGGCGATGGCGGTGAACGAGTGGCCGGCGCCAACCGGTCGGACTGTCAACCCACGCTCTCGCGCACCGCGGACGACCTCGACCACCTCGCCCACGCTGCCGGGCTGAGCGACCTCCACGGGTTCGGCGCGCACGCTGCGTCCCCAGTTCTGCCACGTCGTCGTCACAGGAACGCCTTTCCCTCGCCGCGGTAGGTCGGCACCGAACCCACGACCGCGGCCCCACCATCGGCCGTCGACACGAGGACCAGCTCGTTGACGTGCTCGCTCAGCTCGCCAGCCTTGGTATGCCGCGCCCAGACCCGGTCTCCCACCCGCAGCCTTCGGGCCGCATCCCCTTGGAGCGGCGTCTGCACTTCGCCGGCACCTTCTCGTCCGAGGTACGAAAGTCCTTGCGGCCAAATGAATTCGGGCATCCGGCTTGCGCCCGGCGCACCGGAGGCGATCCAGCCACCGCCCAGGACGGTCACGATGTCTCCGTCGGGGCCGGTCGGCCGGCGCACCACACTGAGCGCGAACGAGGCGGCCGGAGCGGGCTGGAAGTGCTCGTACCCGTCGAACAGGTGCGGCCCGAACAGCCCCGACCCGGCGGCCACCTCCGTCACCGACCCGTCGGCATGCGTCGACTCGATCGAGCCCGTCCCGCCGCCGTTGACGAACTCCAGGTCCGCCACGCGGCGCACTGCCGCAACTGCGGCGCCACGTCGCTCCGCGAGCTCGGTCGCGGACGCCTGCTGGATGGCCCGCATCACCCGTCCCATGCCTCCACCGGCGTTGCCCCGACCGGCGATCTGCGCCTCGTACGCCATCACGCCCACGAGCCGGAATCCATCGCGGGCGCCAACGACCGTGGCCAGCCGCTGCAGCTCGTGGGCCTCGCGCACCGGTGACCGGCGCACCCCGATGTGTCCGAGGACGGGGTGCCGGTAGGCCGCGTCCAGCTCGAGGCAGACGCGCACCTCGGGCCGATTAGCAGGCGCCACAACGGAATCCATGAGGTCGAGCTGGGCCACGTCGTCCACCATGATCGTCACGCGCGACGTGAGCTCCTCCGACTGGGCGAGCGCACGTAGAGCCCCTCGGTCGGCACTGGGGTAGGCGACGACCACGTCCCGGTGACCACGATCGCCCGCGGCCAGCCACAGGGCCTCGGGCAGCGTGTAGGCCAGCACACCGGCGTACCCGGGCACGGCGAGCACCGAGTCGAGCACGCCCCGCACGCGCACCGACTTGCTCGCCACGCGGATCGGCAGCCCGTTCGCCCGCCGCAGCAGGTCATGGGTGTTCCACGCGAGCGCGTCGACCGACAGGACGCCGAACGGCGGGTCGAGGTCGGCCGTCGCCTCGGTCAGTCGTGGCCACCACGACGCCGGATCCCGCCACGGTGTCGTGGCCGGTGGGCTGGTCAGGTCGATCGGGCTGCTCACCCGCCGGATCCTGCCACGCAGCGCCCGTCCGCGGGATGGGTCAGGCGCCGACGTATGCCGCGAGGTGCTTGCCCGTGAGCGTCGCCTTCCCCTTGACGAGGTCGGCCGGTGTGCCCTCGAAGACGACCTTTCCACCGTCGTGCCCGGCGCCCGGTCCGAGGTCGATGATCCAGTCGGCGTGCGCCATGACGGCCTGGTGGTGCTCGATGACGATGACCGACTTGCCGGACTCGACGAGCCGGTCGAGCAGCCCCAGCAGCTGCTCGACGTCGGCGAGGTGCAGGCCAGTCGTCGGCTCGTCGAGCACGTAGACGTCGCCCTTCTCCGCCATCTGCGTCGCCAGCTTCAGGCGCTGCCGTTCACCACCGGAGAGCGTGGTCAGCGGCTGACCGAGCGTGAGGTACCCCAGCCCGACGTCGACCAGCCGGTCGAGGATCTTGTGCGCGGCGGTGTTCTTCGCCGCACCGGCCTCGAAGAAGTCCTCGGCCTCGGCCACCGACATGGCCAGCACCTCGGAGATGTCCTTGCCGGCCAGCTCGTACCCGAGCACCTCGGGCTTGAACCGCTTGCCCCCACACTCCTCGCACGGCGACTCCACTGTCGCCATCACGCCCAGCTCGGTGAAGATGACGCCAGCCCCGTTGCACGACGGGCACGCACCCTCGGAGTTGGACGAGAAGAGGGCCGGCTTGACGTTGTTGGCCTTGGCGAACGCCTTGCGGATCGGCTCCAGCAGCCCCGTGTACGTGGCGGGGTTGCTGCGCCGGGAGCCCTTGATCGCACCCTGGTCGATGACGACGACCTCGTCGCGCCCGGCCAGCGACCCGTGGATGAGCGAGCTCTTGCCCGAACCGGCGACACCCGTCACCACGGTGAGGACGCCGAGCGGCACGTCGACGTCCACGTTGCGCAGATTGTGGGTCGACGCCTTACGGATCTCCAGGGCCCCGGTCGACCCACGCACCGACTCCTTGAGCGACGCCCGGTGGTCCAGGTGCGCACCGGTGACGCCCTTGCTCTTGCGCAAGCCCGCGACCTCGCCCTCGAACACGATCTCGCCACCCTTGGACCCGGCGCCCGGGCCGAGGTCGACGACGTGGTCGGCGATGGCGATCGTCTCGGGCTTGTGCTCGACCACGAGGACCGTGTTTCCCTTGTCCCGCAGCTGCAGCAGCAGGTTGTTCATCTTCTCGATGTCGTGCGGGTGCAGCCCGATCGTGGGCTCGTCGAAGACGTAGGTGACGTCGGTGAGCGACGACCCGAGGTGGCGGATCATCTTGGTGCGCTGGGCCTCTCCCCCGCTCAGCGTCCCCGCCGGACGGTCCAGCGACAGGTAGCCCAGCCCGATCTCGCTGAACGAGTCGAGCAGGTGCTGCAGCCCCTTGAGCAGCGGCGCCACCGACGGCTCCTTGAGGTCCCGCACCCACTCGGCCAGGTCGGTGATCTGCATGGCGCACAGGTCGGCGATGTTCTTGCCCTTGATCTTCGAGGACCTGGCCTCGGCCGTGAGCCGGGTACCGTCGCACTCCGGGCAGGTCTGGAAGGTCACCGCCCGCTCGACGAAGCGACGCACGTGCGGCTGCATGCCCTCGGGGTCCTTGGACAGCATCGACTTCTGGATCTTGGGGATGATCCCCTCGAAGGTGAGGTTGACACCCTCGACCTTGATCTTGGTCGGCTCGGCGTAGAGCATCGTCTCGAGCTGCTTCTTGGTGAACGACTTGATCGGCTTGTCCATCGGCAGGCCGACGCCCTCGAACAGGCGGCCGTACCAGCCGTCCATCGAGTACCCCGGCACCGTCAACGCGCCGTCGCGCAGCGACTTGGTCTCGTCGTAGAGCGCCGTCAGGTCGATGTCGCTGACGTGGCCCATCCCCTCACACCGCGGGCACATCCCACCGAGATAGACGACGTTGCGCACGACCGACTTCTCCGTGCGACCGCCGGCCTTCTCGGTGCTCATCACGCCACTGGCCTTGCGGGTGGGGATGTTGAACGAGTACGCCGGCGGCGGTCCGACGTATGGCTTTCCCAAGCGGGAGAACAGGATCCGCAGCATCGCGTTCGCGTCGGTCGCGGTGCCGACGGTCGACCGCGGGTTGGCCCCCATCCGCTCCTGGTCGACGATGATCGCGGTCGTGAGCCCCTCGAGGTGGTCGACCTCGGGTCGGGCCAGGTTGGGCATGAACCCCTGGACGAACGCGCTGTAGGTCTCGTTGATCATCCGCTGCGACTCGGCCGCGATGGTCGCGAAGACCAGCGAGCTCTTGCCCGAGCCCGACACGCCGGTGAAGACCGTGAGGCGACGCTTGGGCAGCTCGACGCTGACGTCCTTGAGGTTGTTCTCGCGGGCGCCGGTCACCCGGATCATGTCGTGGCTGTCGGCCACGGAGCTCTCGGCGGCGGGCTTCGTCCTGGCGGACGGGGTCATCGTTTCTCCCTGGGTCGAGCGTGGGTATGCCGGTCAGTCAACCTGGTTGATGCGCAACAGGTTCCCGGTCGGGTCGCGGAACGCGCAGTCGCGCACTCCGTAGGGCTGGTCGGTGGGTTCCTGCACGACCTCGGCGCCCGCCGCGACCAGCTTCTCGAAGAGCCCGTCGAGGTCGTCGGTGGCGAGGGTGAGTGCGCCGTAGCTGCCCTTGGCGATCAGCTCGAGGATGGTGCGGCGCTCGTCGTCGGTGAGTCCCGGCTCGGCAGCGGGTGGGTGGAGCACGATGCCGGTCTGCGGCTGGTTCGGCGGTCCCACGGTGAGCCAGCGCATCCCGTCGTAGCCGACGTCCTGGCGCACCTCGAACCCCAGGGTGTCCCGGTAGAAGCCGAGCGTTGCCTCCGGGTCGGTCTGCGGGAGGAACGCGTAGTGAATGGTGATGTCCATGGCGGCAAACCTCGGACGCGCAGGCACCGGGCTGCTTATCGATTCCTGACCGGTCTCGTGACCGCCTTGGTGATGCACGACGGCGGCTCCGCTCCGCCCTCGGCGTGCGCGGTCCGGTACTCGCTCGGCGGCATACCCACCAGCTCGGAGAAGCGCGTCGAGAAGGTGCCCAGGGACGAGCAGCCGACCTCGAAGCAGACCTCGGTGACCGACAGGTCGCCGCGCCGCAGCAGTGCCATGGCCCGCTCGATCCGGCGGGTCATGAGGTAGCTGTAGGGCGACTCGCCGTAGACCGCCTTGAACTGCCGGCTCAGGTGCCCCGCCGACATGTGCACTCCCCGCGCGAGCGCCTCGACGTCCAGCGGCTGGGCGTACTCGCGGTCCATCCGGTCGCGCACCCGGCGCAGCCGGGTCAGCTCGGCCAGCCGAGCCGCCTGCGCGGCTGTCGCACCAGTCGTCGTCGCGCCCACGACCACGATGGTGCCACGGGTCACGTCGGACGAGGTTGCAAAGCCCAACCCCACTTAGGTTAGCCTTCCCTTGCTATGACGACGGACGCGCGCACCACCACCTCGCCGCGCCCGCTCTGGAGGACCGAGGCCCTCGCGGCCCACGGCACGGACGCCGCCCTCGTCACCCGCGACGAGCAGGTCACCTACTCCGAGCTGGCCCGGCGTGTCGACGACGTCGCGCGCGCCTGGCCGGGCCCGCGCCGCCGCCTCGTCCTCGTCGAGCTCACCCCGACGGTCGACGCGGTCGTGACCTACCTCGCGGCGCTGCAGGCGGGACACGTCGTCGTCCTGAGCGAGCCCGGCCGGGCCGCCGACATCGCCCGGGTGTGGACGCCCGACGACCACGCGCACCCGACGCCTGCGGGGTGGCGGTTGGAGCACTCATCCGACGAGGGCCGCCACGTCCTGCACCCCGACCTCGCGCTGCTCATGTCGACCTCGGGCAGCACGGGCTCCCCCAAGCTCGTGCGCCTCTCAGCCGCGTCGGTGACGACCAACGCCCACGACATCGCCGCGGCCCTCGGCCTGCGCGCCACCGACCGCGGCGTCACGGCACTGCCCCTGCACTACTGCTACGGGCTGTCGGTCCTGCACTCCCACCTCGCGGTCGGTGCGTCCGTGGTGCTCACCGACGCCTCGGTCGTCGACCCCGGCTTCTGGCCCATGCTGCGCGAGCTCTCTGTCACCAACCTCGCCGGCGTGCCCTACACCTTCGACCTGCTCGACCACAGCGCGGCATCCACCGGCAGCGTGCCGTCGCTGCGGCTCCTCACCCAGGCCGGTGGACGGCTGGCACCGGACAAGGTGCTCCAGTGGGCGCGTCGCGGCCAGGAGGAGGGCTGGGACCTGCGGGTGATGTACGGCCAGACCGAGGCGACCGCACGCATGGCCGTGAGCGCCCCCGGCCGCGCACTGACCGGCCCGGGCAGCGTCGGACTGCCCGTCGGCGACGGCTCCTTCAGCGTCGTCGACGAAGACGGCCGGGACGTGCCGGCCGGCGAGGTGGGCGCGCTGCGGTTCCACGGCCCGAGCGTGATGCTGGGGTATGCCGCGGAGCCGGCGGACCTCGCCCGTGGCCGTGACGTGACGACGCTCGACACCGGCGACCTTGGGCGCGTCAGCCACGACGGCTCGCTCGAGGTGGTGGGCCGGCGCGCGTCGTTCGTGAAGGTGATGGGCGTGCGCATCGACGTGCAGCGGGTCGAGGCCGCCCTGTCGGCGCGTGGCTGGGAAGCCGTCGTGGCGGCGCAGGGCGACCGGCTCGGGGCCGTGGTGTGCGGAGGGGACACCACGGCAGCCGAGACCGTCGCGCTGGCGAGCGGCCTGCCCGAACATGTCGTCGACGTGCTGCCGGTGGAACGGATTCCCCGGCACAGCAACGGAAAGCCGGACCGCCCTGCGGCGGTCGCACTGCTCGACGAGGCGGCGCAAAGGGCGACCAACAGCACGCCACAGGGCAGGACCGCGACGGACCTCGTGGTCCTGTACGCCGACGTCCTTGCGCGCCCCGACACCACCGAGGATTCCACCTTCGTCGGCCTCGGCGGCGACTCCCTGTCCTACGTCGAGCTCTCGGTGCGCCTCGAGGACCGCCTCGGGACGCTGCCCGACGACTGGCCGCGGCGCACGATCGGTGAGCTGGCGGCATACCGCGCCGACGACACCACGACGCCCACGGTGGGCCAGCGTTGGGTCGCCCGCATCGACAGCACCCTCGTCCTGCGGGCGGCCGCGGTGCTCACGATCGTCGGCACCCACGTCCACCTCTTCCGCATCCTCGGTGGAGCGCACATCCTGCTCGGCGTCGCGGGCTACAACTTCGCCCGCTTCGCCGCGAGCGCGCCGACCGCGACCGGCCTGTGGCAGCGCGTCGGACGCACCATCGGCCGGATCGCCGTGCCGACCGCCCTCTGGGTCATCGCCGTGGGGCTGGTCAACGGCTCCTACTCCGCCGCCAACGCGCTCCTGCTCAACTGGGTGTTCGGCCCCGACCACTGGACCTCCACCTGGCGGCTGTGGTTCATCGAGGCCCTCGTCTGGGTGCTGGTCGCGCTGGCGGGCGTGCTGTCCGTACCGGCCGTCCGCCGCTGGTACCACGCAAGGCCGTTCGCCGTGGCGGCCACGGTCGCCGCCGTGACGGCGTTCGCCCGGCTCGACGTCTTCGACCTCACCTCGCCGCCGGGACGCGGAACAGCGCCCGCGGTGCTGTGGCTCGTCGCGATCGGCTGGGCTGCCGCGGTCGCCACCCGGCGCCGTGACCGGCTCGTGCTGAGCGCCATCGTCCTCGCGTCGCTGCCGGGCTTCATGGACAACCCCGTCCGCGAGGCCACCATCGCCGCAGGCCTGCTCACCATCATCTGGGTCCGCACCATCCCCGTGCCGCGGCTGCTCGTGCCCGCCGTCTCGGTCCTCGCGAGCGCGTCGTTGTACGTGTACCTGACGCACTTCGAGGTCTACCGCCTGACCGGCTCGTCGTGGGTCAACCTCGCGACGTCGCTCGGTCTGGGGATCCTGGTCTGGCTCGTCTGCAGCCGCGGGCCACGCCTGCTGCGCCGCCGGCTCGGCACGACCACCAAGGCGACCACCAGGGCGCGCACGCGGCATACCCCTGCTCCCCCAGCTGTCCACCCACCCATTCCACGATCACTGACCGAGGTGTCCTGATGCGCGTCCGCATCCTCCCTGCCGCCGGCGCGGCACTCGCCCTCCTGCTGACCGCCGCCTGCGGCTCCGGCAGCGGCGAGCCCAAGCTCGACCCCAACAAGCTCACCATCTACAGCGCCCAGCACGAGAACCTCACCAAGCCGTGGGTCGAGGGCTTCACCAAGGACACCGGCATCCAGGTGCAGGTCCGCCAGGGCAAGGACTCCTCGATGGGCAACCAGATCGTCCAGGAGGGGAAGCGGTCGCCGGCCGACGTGTTCCTGACGGAGAACAGCCCCGCGATCACGGTCGTGCAGAACGCCGGGCTGCTCGCCAAGGTCGACCAGAGCACGCTGGACCAGGTGCAGCCGCAGTTCCGGCCGAGCACCGGTGACTGGGTCGGCATCGGGGCCCGCTCGACGGTGCTCGTCTACAACCCCAGCAAGATCAGCGAGGCCGACCTGCCGAAGTCGATGCTCGACCTGGCCAAGCCCGAGTACGCCGGCAAGTGGGGTGCCGCCCTGACGGGCGCCGACTTCCAGGCGATCGTGGCCGGCATGCTGGAGGCCAAGGGTGAGAAGGTCACCGCCGACTGGCTGGCCGCGCTGAAGAAGAACTCGAAGGCCTACCAGAACAACATCGCCACGATGAAGGCCGTCAACGCCGGCGAGGTCCCGATGGGGATCATGTACCACTACTACTGGTACCGCGACCAGGCCCTCACCAAGGAGGGCAGCGGCAACACCAAGCTGCACTACTTCAAGAACCAGGACGTGGGTGCGTTCGTGAGCGTGAGCGGCGGCGGGGTGCTCAAGTCGAGCAAGCGCGCGGCCGACGCCCAGAAGTTCCTCGCCTGGATCACCAGCCCCAAGGGCCAGAAGGTGCTGGCCGAGTCCAAGTCGATGGAGTATGCCGTGGGCGTGGACTCCCCGTCCGACCCCGCGCTGCCACCGCTGGACTCCCTGCAGGCGCCCAAGGTCGACCCGTTCACCCTCGACGGTCCCAAGGTGATCGACCTGATGACCAAGGCAGGCATCCTCTGAGTCGGCGCCACCCCGGCGCCCGCCCGCCCGGGCGCCTCGTCCCCCTCCCGCTCGTCGTCGCGGCCACCCTGGTCACGGCGCTGACGCTGCTGCCCGTGGGCGTCGTCCTGGTGACGGCCCTCGGCGACGGGTGGGCGTCGGCGTACGACCAGGTGATGCGCCCGCGCGTCGGCGAGCTGCTGCGCAACACGCTCGCGCTCGTCGCCGTGGCCACGACGACCAGCGTCGTCGTGGGCGTGACCTGCGCGTGGCTGGTCGAGCGGACCCGGCTGCCGGGGGCGCGCTGGTGGCGGATCGCGTTCGTCGCGCCGCTCGCCGTGCCGGCGTTCGTCAATGCCTACGCGTGGATCAGCCTGCGCCCGTCGATGACGGGGCTGTTCGGGGCGAGCCTGGTGACGACCTTGTCCTACTTCCCGTTCGTGTTCCTGCCGGTGTCGGCGGCGCTGCGGGGGCTGGACCGGTCGTGGGAGGACACGGCGCGCTCGTTGGGTCACGGACCGTGGCGCACGTTCGCCCGGGTCGTCGCGCCGCAGCTGCGGCCGGCCATCCTCGGTGGTGCGCTGCTCGTCGCGCTGCACCTGTTCGCCGAGTTCGGCGTGCTGGCGATGGTGCGGTTCCCGACGTTCACGACCGCGATCCTCGACCAGTACGAGGCGGCCTTCGACACCGCCGGTGGCAGCGTCCTGGCGAGCCTGCTGCTCGCGCTGTGCGCACTCGTCCTGGTCGGTGAGCACCGGTGGCGGGGACGGCGGCACCACGCCCGCGTCGGCGCCGGCGTCACGCGTCGCGCGCTGCCGGCGCCGCTCGGGCCGTGGCTGGTCCCGGCCCTGGTCGGCACCTCGCTGCTGACGCTGCTGGCGCTGGGCGTGCCGGCCTACAGCATCACCCGCTGGCTCGTCGCCGGCAGCGGCTCGGTCGACATCGGCGCGCTGCTGGCCTCCCTGGGGTCGACCGTCCTGCTCGCGCTTGTCGCCGGTGCGCTGGCGGTCCTCGCCGCGTTCCCCATCGCACTGGTGCTGAGGCGCAGCCACGGCCCAGGCGGGGTGCTCCTCGAGCGGCTGACCTACCTCGCCAGCGGCCTGCCCGGTGTCGTGGTGGCGCTGGCCCTGGTCACCGTGGCGATCCGGTGGGCGCCGCCGCTCTACCAGGGCCCGGTCCTGCTGGTGCTGGCCTACCTCGTCCTCTTCCTGCCGCGGGCGGTGGTCACGACGCGTGCCGCCCTCGCGCTCGCGCCGATGACGTTGCTCGACGCGGCCCGGGCCCTCGGTGACGGACCGGTGCGTGCCCTGCGTCGCGTGGTGGTGCCGCTCGTGCTTCCCGGCGTCCTCGCCGGGTTCGCCATGGTCGCGATCGCGACCTCTACCGAGCTGACCGCCACGTTGCTCCTCGCGCCGACCGGCACGACCACGCTCGCGACCGGTTTCTGGGCCGCGAGCGACTCGCTCGACTACGGCACCGCTGCCCCGTATGCCGTGGTGCTGGTGGTGTTGTCGGCCCCCCTCACGTGGTTGCTCCTGCGGGAGTGGAAGGCTGAGACCTCGTGAGTGGTCTCGAGGTACGCGGTGTCACCGCGAGGTATGGCGACAACGTCGTCCTGCGCGACGTCGACCTCGACGTCGCACCCGGCACCACCACGGCCATCCTCGGGCCGTCGGGGTGCGGCAAGACCACCCTGCTGCGCGTGGTGGCGGGGTTCCACCGCCCGGACGACGGTCGCGTCGCCTTCGACGGGCGCCCCGTCGTCGCCCCCGGTGCCTGGACGCCGCCGGAGAAGCGCGGCATCGGCTACCTCGCCCAGGAGGGCAACCTCTTCCCCCACCTGTCCGTCGGCGAGAACATCGCCTTCGGCCTGCCCGGCGGCATGCGCCGCTCCCCCGGCCGTGTCGAGGAGCTGCTCGAGCTCGTCGGGCTGCCTGCGGACTTCCGCGAGCGCCGGCCCGACCAGCTCTCCGGCGGCCAGCAACAGCGCGTCGCCCTGGCCCGGTCGCTCGCGCCGGAGCCCAAGGTGATGCTGCTCGACGAGCCGTTCAGCGCGCTCGACGCCGCCCTGCGCTCCAGCACGCGTCGGGCCGTGGCGGACGCGCTCGCCGCCCAGGACGTGACGGTCCTGCTCGTCACCCACGACCAGGGCGAGGCCCTGTCCTTCGCCGACCAGCTCGCCATCATGCGCAGCGGCAACATCGTCCAGGTGGGGCCGCCGCGGGAGGTCTACGAGCACCCGGTCGACCGCGACACCGCCAGCTTCCTCGGCGACCTCGTCGTGGTGCCGGGTGTGGCCGACGGACGCGTGGTGCGCTCCCCCCTCGGCACGCTCCCCCAGGTCGACCCGAAGCCGCACGGACCCGTGCAGGTGGCCGTGCGTCCCGAGCAGCTCGCCCTCACACCGGTCACGGACGACCAGGCCTCCGGTGCCGGACGCATCCCGGCCGTGGTCCGCTCGACGGAGTACTTCGGCCACGACGTGCTCGTCGAGCTCGAGCTCCCGGCGGATCCGAGTGGCCGCGTGACGGCGACCGTCCTGGCCCGGGTGCCCGGCGACGGCAGCCCCGGCCCCGGTGACCAGGTCGAGGTGTCGGTGCGTGGTGACGCACGGCTCTTCCCGGCCGCCTCCGGCGAGGAACCCGAGCGGGCCTAGCGCACGCCCTCCATCAGGCGTGAGATCGGCTTGGTGAGCGCCAGCATCACGATGCCGACCACGATGGCGACCCCGCCGACCCAGAGGAAGAACGGGCCCTCGTCGCTCGGGTCGTAGTAGCCGGCGAGCTTGCCCGCCATCGCCGTCCCCAGCGCCACCGACAGGAAGAACAGGGCGACCATCTGGGTGGTGAACCGGGCCGGCGCCAGCTTGGTGGCCAGCGACAGGCCGACCGGTGACAGCAGCAGCTCGGCGATGGTGAAGACGAGCAGGATCAGCACCAGGCCCAGCAAGGGTACCGAGTGGTCGCCGGCCGGCATGAGCAGGAAGACGAGGAAGGCCACACCCATCAGCAGGGTGCCGAGACCGAACTTGACGGGTGTCGACGGCTGGCGGTCGCCCAGCCGGGTCCACAGCGCCGCGAACACCCCGGCCAGCACGATGATGAAGACCGGGTTGATCGAGTTGACCCAGGACACCGGCATCTCCCAGCCGAAGAGGTTCCGGTCGAGCCGCTTGTCCGAGTAGATCGTCACGACGGTGAACTGCTGCTGGTAGAGCGACCAGAAGACCGCGCTCGCGAGGAACATCGGGATGAACGCCAGCACCCGGTGCCGCTCGATGGGGCTCAGGTCGCGGCTGGACAGGATGACGACGAAGTAGACCACCGCCGCGATCGCGCTGAGGGCGATGACGATGGTGGAGAGCCGGCCGGCCGTGATGACACCCGTGAGCGCCAGCACGAGCACGAGCACGAGCGCTGCGACCCCGGCCAGGAGGTAGCGGCCGCGGGCACTCGCGGGGAGCGGGTTGGCGACGTGGTTGGTCTCGGCGGGCAGCCGCTTGCGACCGAGGGCGTACTGGACCAGCCCGGCCGCCATGCCGACCGCAGCCAGCCCGAAGCCGAAGTGGAAGCCCCACTCCTTCTGCAGCAGCCCGGTGAGCAGCGGTCCGAAGAACGCGCCGATGTTGATGCCCATGTAGAACAGCGAGAAGCCCGCATCACGCCGCTCGTCGTGCTCGTCGTACAACGAACCCACGAGCGAGGTCGCGTTGGCCTTGACGCCACCGCTGCCGAGGGCGATGAGGACGAGCCCCACGCCCACGCCGAGCAGTCCCGGCAGGACCGCGAGCGCGATGTGGCCGAGCATGACCAGGACGGCGCTGTAGAACAGCGTGCGCTCCGGACCGATCAGCCGGTCGGCGACCCAGGCGCCGAGGATCGTCGACAGGTAGACGGCACCGCCGTAGGCGCCGACGATGCCGGTGGCGACGCCCTCGTCGATCCCGAGCCCACCGCGCGCGGCCGAGTAGTACAGGTAGATCAGCAGGATGCCCTGCATGCCGTAGAAGCTGAACCGCTCCCACAGCTCGACGCCGAACAGGTTGGCCAGCACCCGGGGCTGCCCGAAGAAGCCGGTGTCGGTGGAGGTGCCGTCGGTGCGGGAGGAAGTGCTCACCCAGCGACCATGCCACTGTCCCGGGAACCGGGGCAAAACGGCCCCGTCATCGGTGCGACGTGCGCGGTGGACGCCGTCAACCCGCCGTGTCGGTCAGGGCCCGGCGCCGCAGCCGGCGCAGGCTCAATGCCTCCACCTCGTACCTGCTGACCGCCGCCGACCCGGCCCGGAAGAAGCGCCGCCGCAAGGCCCCCGACACCTCCACCAGGTCGCCGTCGCCCAGGGTGCCCGCCGCCCGCCGGGTCCGGGCCGACCAGCACGCCACGTCGATGGTGTCGACACTCGCCCCGCCCTCGCGCGGCCTCGCCCGCGGGACCACGAGCCGCAACCCGGCGACCGTGTCGCCACTGGGCAGCTCGCGGACGGTGACCTCGCCGCTGAACCGTCCCACCAGCCGTACCTCGTTGACCCACTCATCCGTCTCGTCCATGCCCCCGAGCCTGACTCGGCGGGCACCCGCAGCAACAGCCCGTCCGTCCTGCCTGTGGACAGGACCGTCCTGCGCGGCCCCCTGTGGACGAACCGCTGGCAGACTCTGGCACCGTGACGACCGCCGAGAGCAACGACACCGTGCTCGCCCCCATCAGCGACGCCGACGTCGAGGCCGTCCTGCGCCTCAACGCCGACCATGTGGAGCTGCTGTCCCCCATGGACGCCGACCGGCTCGGGCAGTTGCGCGGGTGGGCGACGCGGGCCGACGTCATCCGCTGCGACGGCGAGGTCGCCGGGTTCGTCCTCGTCTTCGGGCCCGGCACCGACTACGACTCGGCCAACTACCGCTGGTTCGCCCAGAGGTATGCCGGGGACTTCCACTACCTGGACCGCATCGTCATCGACGACCGGTTCCGCCGCCGCGGCCTCGCCTCCGCCGTGTACCACGCGGTCGAGCGCGACGCCGCCGAGGCGGGGCGGCTCACCCTGGAGGTCAACTCCGACCCGCCCAACGCGCCGTCGCTGGCTTTCCACCGGGCCCGCGGCTACCAGCCCGTCGGGGAGCTCGGCGAGCCCGGCCACCGGGTCGTCCTCCTGGTCAAGGAGACCGGTCCGAACGTCTGAGGCTCCGTCATCAGGGGGAGACGGGCGTGACCTGGGCGGGTTAGTGTTCGTTGGGTTGAGTAGGGCGCCCCGGGGACGGGCGACGGACGAGGACGTGGACGTGGGTTGGGTCGGGGCCAGGACGGCAGCGGGCATAGCGACGGCGGTTGCGCTGAGCGCACTCGGCGCCACCACGGCATACGCCGCAAACACCACCCCGCCGACGCCCCCGGCGACCACCGGCACCACCACGGCCACCCAGCCCGGGCCGGGCACCTCTCCGGATGCCACGGCGACGCCCGGCGCGGCCGGTGAGAAGACGCTCAGCCCCACCGAGCTCGCCGACCAGATCGCCCAGGCCAAGGCCCTCACCGACGACCTCACCGAGTCCAACGCGGGCATCGCCGCGGCCGCCGGCAAGCTGCAACGGCTCGCGATCCAGGCTAACACGCTGCTCCAGGAGTACGCCGAGGCCAGGGACGCCGAGCGGACCGCCCGCGACGAGGCCAACCAGGCCGTCGCGGTCTACCGGCAGCTCAGCTCCCAGATGGGCAAGGACCGCAAGGCGCTCGGACAGTGGGCCTACCTCGCCTACGCCGGTACCGGCGGCACGATCAGCGACTTGGGCTCGATGATCGAGACCCTCGGCAAGCCGGCCGCGGAGGCCACCGACCTCGCCGGCCAGCTCTCCTACCTCAGCAACCAGCGCAGCGGCGCGTTCGAACGCGTCCAGAACCAGACCGAGCTCCAGAAGGCCGTCGCCGCCAAGGCGGTCGACGCGAGCACCCGGGCCACCGAGGCGGCCAAGGCCGCCAAGGAGGCCAAGGAGAAGCTCGACACCGTGATCGCCGAGCAGAAGACCCAGCTCGAGGCCACCCGCAAACTGCACGCCGAGCAGGTAAGCAAGGCCGGCCCGATCGCCGGGCTGCTGCTCGGCAGCGAGGACGAGGACGCCCGCAAGGTCACCGAGAAGCTGCGCGCAGCCCTCGTCGTGCCCGGTGTCGCGGCTGACGGCTCGGTCAAGGCCTGCAGCACCAACGACGCCGAGTACCCGAACGGCCAGATCCCCGCCGCCGGCCTGTGCCCGCTTGTCGGCTCCCCCGGCGACAGCCTGCGCCCGGCCGCGGCGGCCGCGTTCAACGCGATGAGCCTGGCCTACCGCAAGGACACCGGCCAGACCCTGTGCATCACCGACTCCTACCGCTCCTACGCCGAGCAGATCACCGTCAAGGCGGCCAAGGGCAAGTGGGCGGCCACGCCGGGTTACAGCGAGCACGGCTTCGGCCGCGCCGTCGACCTGTGCGGTGGCGTCGAGAACTTCGGCGCCCCGGCCCACCTCTGGATGAAGCAGAACGCGCCGCTCTACGGCTGGTTCCACCCGGCGTGGGCCGAGCCGAACGGGTCGCTGCCCGAGCCGTGGCACTGGGAGTATGCCGGGTAGTCACCCGGGTTCCCCGACTCGCCGCCCGCGTTTGGGTACGAATGCCCATCCGCTGCGCTGACGCCTGTGCCACGCTTCACGCATGACGACTGAGGCCTCCCCCAGAGGCGAGACGGCCTACGCCGAGACCGACCGCTACAAGCGCCCCTGGTACTGGTACGACTGGGCCAACTCGGCGTTCGTCACGACCGTCGGCACGGTGCTCTTCGCCCCCTACCTCACCACCGTCGCCAAGAAGGCCGCCTGCCCCACCCAGGACGCCGACGCGCGGTGCTCGGTCGACCTGCACGTCGTCCCCGCTGCGGCGACCCTGCCGGGCTGGGTCTGGAAGCTCGCGCTCGCGCTCACCCTCGTCGGCCTGCTGGCCCTGGTCGCCAACGTCGTCGCGCTGATCCGTGCGCGCAGCGCCCCGCTGCCCTCCGGCCTGCCGCTGGCCGCCGCCGCAGTGGGCGCCGTCGCGCTCGTCCTCACGGCGCCGCTCGACCCCGGGTCCGTCGCGTCGTACACCGTGACCCTCTCGACGATCCTGTCGGCGGTCCTGCTCGTCTTCGTCGGCGCGATCACCGACCGCACGCCCCGCCCGGCCCGCCTCCTCGGCCTCTTCGCGTGGACGGGCTCGCTGGCCGCCGCGCTCATGTTCTTCCTCGACGGGCAGAACTGGCGGTACGGCGCCGCGCTGATGATCCTCGCGACCATCGCGCTCGGTGCCTCGCTGGTGGTCTACGACGCGATCCTCGTCCGGATCGCCTCACCCGACGAGCGGGACGCGGTCTCGTCCAAGGGCTGGGCCCTGGGGTACCTCGGTGGCGGGCTGCTCCTCGCGGCCAACCTCGTCATCGTCTCCAAGCCCGACCTCATCGGCGGCGACACGGCCACCGCGGTGCGGATCAGCCTGCTGTCCGCCGGGCTGTGGTGGGGCATCTTCACGACCATCCCGGTCCGGGGCATGTGGAACCTGCGCGGTGCCGAGATCCCCCGCACCGACGCGCCGCAGGCCGGCATCGTCCGCGGCAGCTGGGCCCAGCTGGGGCACACCTTCAGGGACATGCGGGCGTTCCCCCAGACGATGCTGTTCCTGCTCGCCTACCTGTTCTTCAACGACGGCATCCAGACCGTCATCTCCTCCAGCAGCCTCTACGGCGCCGAGCAGCTCGGGTTCGCCCAGAGCCAGCTGATCGCCTTGATCCTGCTCGTGCAGTTCGTGGCGTTCGGGGGTGCGCTGCTGTTCGGGCGGCTCGCGCGCAGCTTCGGGGCGTGGCGCACCATCCTCGGGTCGCTGGTGGCGTGGTCACTCATCGTGGTCGCGGCGTTCTTCGTGCCGGCCAAGGCGTTCATCCCGTTCGTGGCGCTGGGGGTGCTCATCGGCATCGTGCTCGGCGGCAGCCAGGCCCTGAGCCGGTCGCTGTTCAGCCAGCTGGTGCCCAAGTCGCGTGAGGCCGAGTTCTTCGCCTTCTACCAGGCCATGGAGCGGGGCACGTCGTGGTTCGGCACGCTCCTGTTCGGTCTGGTCCACCAGCTCACGGACTCCTACCGGCCGGCCATCGTGGCGCTCATCATCTTCTTCGTCCTGGGCTTCGTGCTGCTGCGCAAGGTCGACGTCAGGCAGGGCATCCGCGACGCCGGCAACGAGGTGCCCGCCGTCGTGTGAGTCTGTGACTTCGGTCACAGGAGCCAACCCTGACCTGCGGTTTTCCGTCCTGACAGGCAGACGACCAGCCGGAACATTCGACCCTCCTCCTGCGTTGTCAAGAGCGAATCCCCCGTGACCGGCCTGCAAAGTCGGCGGGCGTCACGGGACATCGAACGTTGGGAGAACCCCGTCATGGCAGAGCGCACCCTCAGGGGCAGCCGAATGGTCACGCACAGCCTCGAGACCGAGGAGCACGTGGTCCCGAGCGAGCGGCAGATCACCGCCTACGTGTGCCCGCAGGGCCACCGCACGGAGCTGCCGTTCTCGATCGAGGCCGAGATTCCCCCGACGTGGGAGTGCCGGTGTGGCGAGGTCGCTCGCCTCGTCGACGGCCCCGCGCCGGAGGACAAGCCGGAGAAGCACCAGCGCACCCACTGGGACATGCTGCTCGAGCGCCGCTCCATCCCCGAGCTCGAGGAGCTGCTCGAGGAGCGGCTGACCCTGCTGCGCGAGTCCCGCGGCGAGAAGCCGCGCCGCAAGCGCACCGCCTGACCACCCGGCATACCCGAAGAACGGCCGAAGGCCGCGTCCTGCGAGGACGCGGCCTTCGTCATGTCCAGCGGCTGCTAGAGGACCTCGCCCTCGATGACGTCGGGTCCGCTGGGACCGTCACCGCCGCGACCCGGTCCCCCACCACGACCGGTGTATGCCGTGAAGCCGCCGAGGAGGCGGCGCGCCACCGCCGCCTCGAGGACGGTGCGCGCGAGCGGGCGGGTGATGGGCAGCACGAAGAAGAAGCCGACGATGTCGGTCACGAACCCGGGGGTCAGCAGCAGCGTGCCGCCGACGAGGACGAGCGCGGCGTCGGCGAGCTGCCGCGACGGCATCTGACCGGTCGACAGCGCGGTCGTGAGGGCGCGCCAGGCCCGCCCTCCCTCGCGCTTGACCAGCCAGGCGCCGAGAGCCGACTCGGCCACGAGCAGCAGCACGGTGGGCCACCCGCCGATGAGCTTGCCCACCCCGATGATCGCGGCGATCTCGACGATGGGCACGACGAGCAGGAGGACGAACACGATGACCAGCCAGCGCGGCCGGCGGCGACGGGCGTACGGGGTACGGCCTACAGCTGGTGCCACGTGGCCTCCCGGCGACGCAGCCGGCGCAGCTGGCCGGCGCGGTGGTGCACGCCCCAGGACGTGATCCGCTGGAGCGACTCGCGCATGATGTCGCCGCTCATCTTCGAGTCGCCGATCTCACGCTCCACGAAGGTGATCGGCACCTCCACGACGGTCATCCCCCGCTCCACCGCCCGGCGGGTCAGGTCGGTCTGGAACGAGTAGCCCTGCGAGGCGACGTCGTCGAGGCCGATCCGGCGCAGCGCGTCGGCGGTGTAGACCCGGTAGCCGGCCGTGGCGTCGCTGACGGGCATGCCGAGCAGGACGCGGATGTAGAGGTTGCCGCCGACCGACAGGGCCTTGCGGTGCAGCGGCCAGTTGACGACCGAGCCGCCGCGGACCCAGCGCGACCCGATGACGAGGTCCGCGCCCGCAGCCGTGGCGGCCAGGAGGGCCGGCAGCTGTTCGGGCTGGTGGGAACCGTCAGCGTCCATCTCGACGACGGCGTCGTAGCCGCGCTCGAGCGCCCACTCGAACCCGGCGAGGTACGCCCGCCCGAGGCCCTCCTTGCCCGCGCGGTGCAGCACGTGCACCTGGGCGTCGGTGGCGGCCAGCTCGTCCGCGACCCGGCCGGTGCCGTCGGGGCTGTTGTCGTCGAGGACGAGGACGTCCGCCGTGGGAACGGCGCGTCGGATGCGCTCGACGACGAGCGGCAGGTTCTCGCGCTCGTTGTAGGTGGGGATGCAGACGAGCACCCGGGTGGGGTCAGCTGACGCTGGGTGTGGCAACAGCGGGTTCCTTCTCGTGGTCGACCGGGGCCGCGGGTCCGGCGGGGGTGCGCCTGACCCTAGCGTTCCGCCGACGCAGGCCGCAGGACAGGGCGAGCAGCACCGCGGTGGCGCCGGCGGCGGCATACTCCGGCAGCTGGCCGATCCGGTCCGAGGGGGTGATCTCGGTGCGGACCACGGGCTCGCCGAAACGTGCCGCTGGCGTGAACAACGACGTCTTGGACGTGTACGTTCCGTCGGGGTTGATGAAGCCGCTCACCCCGACCGTCGACACGTGGACCACCGAGCGACCGTGCTCGATCGCCCGGATCCGGCTGATCGCGAACTGCTGCTCGGACTCGGCGGTGAAGCCGAACGTCGCGTTGTTGGTCTGCACCGCGAGGATGTTGGCCTGCCGTCCGTCCTGGACCGTCGACTCCCGCATCAGCCCGTCATAGGCGACCTCGAAGCAGATGGTGGGGATGATCCAGTACGGGTCCTGACCCCGGACCGGCACCTCGAACCCACCCGTGCGGTCACCCTTGACGAAGTCGCGGGCCACCAGGTCGACCTTGTCGCTGAAGTTGCGGAAGAACGACCGGTACGGGATGTACTCGGCGAACGGCACCGGGTGCTGCTTGACGTATCGCTCGGGTGCGCCACCCTCCGGCCGGTAGAACAGGCTGGCGTTGGACACGTAGCGGCCCGGTCCATCGAGCACGGCGCCGATCAGCAGCGGCGCCCTCGCTGCGGCCTGCGCCGCCTGCACGTCGACGGCCGCGTCCTGGTTCTTCAGCGGGTCGATGTCGGAGGAGTTCTCCGGCCAGACCACGAGGCTCGGCGGCTCGGACCGGCCCTCCATCGCCCGAACGGTGCCGTTGACGTGGTTGTCGAGCACGGCCCGGCGCTCGGCGTTGAAGTCCAGTCCCGGCTTCGGCACGTTGCCCTGCACCATGAGCACCGAGACCTTGCGCCCGTCCGTGGGCGGCGTGGTGAGCAGGGCGGCGGCCGCCGGCGCGAGGGCCAGCAGCACGAGGACGCCGGCCAGGACGGGGTATGCCGCGGCGCGGGCCGGGCGCGGACGCCCCACCCGGTGTGACAGCCAGACCGCGCCGACGTGGAGCAGGACGCCCACGCAGGCGACGGCGAACGTCAGGCCCGGCGCGCCGGCATACCGGGCGAACGGGGCGAGCGGGCTGTCGGCCTGGCTGAACGCGAGGCGCGCCCACGGGAGGCCGCCGAAGGGCGTCGTGCCGCGGGCCCACTCCTGCAGGACCCACGCGAGCGGCACGGCCGCGAAGGCGAGCGGGCGCCAGCGGGTGGCCAGGAGCGGACGCTGGACCACGGTGGTGACCAGGCACATGAGGGCGACGTACAGCGCCTCGAGCGTGGCCAGCGCGATCCACGGCAGGTTGCCGACGTAGATGCCCGACCACGACAGGGTGGGCAGGAAGAAGCCGAACCCGTGGCCGAGGCCGACGAGGAAGGCCAGGCGCGGCCGCGACCCCAGGACGGCGGCGGACAGCAGCGCGACGGCCACCGGCGCCCACCACCACTGGTCGTGGGTCGGGAAGGCAAGCGCCATGAGCAACCCGGACAGGACTCCGACGATCACGCGCGAGACCGCGCGGGCGCGCGTGGCGGGGCTGGTCACCCGGTGAGGGTAGGACACCGACCTGAGAGAAACGCAAAGGCCCGCGCCGCCGTTGGGACCAACACGAGGCCGACTGGATGCCGGCCGCGGGCTGTTGTCTACTGAGCGCGCGGGCCTTTGCGTCGTCCACCACCGCCACGGGCGGGAGGTCTGTCCGGCTGGTACTGCACTGCTGGCGGGCGGTGGCTGCGCGCGCTAGCCACCGTGCAATGGGTCCTTGGCCGGGTGCGGACTCCCCCTCGTCGTCGGTCATGTCGGTGAGACAACCGCGAGCCAACTTACCCGCGCGACGAGGTGTGTCAAGCGGGGACCGCTGGGCGCGGACAGGCGTTTGCGCAGGTCATGGCACTACGCGGAAAACGTTGTGCGTAAAGGAAATCTGAGGAAATCGCCGGGCGGTCGGCGTGTCTCGCGCGACACGCCGGGCGGCCGCGCGGGTGCGGTGAGGCGCGGTCAGGCGCGGGGTGGCACGACGACGACACCGCGGGCGGTGGTGGCGACGACCGGGGGGTCCAGGACGTCCGCGGCGGACTCGCCGCGCTCCGGTGCACCCCGCCCGACGACCCGCACCTCGAAGTCCATCTCCCGGCTGCGGCTGCCGACCCGGACCAGCCGTGCCTCGATCTCGATGACGTCGCCGGCGCGGACGGGCGCCTTGAACTGGACGTCGGAGTAGCTGGCGAACAGGCCCTCGTCGCCGTCGGTGCGGATGCACATCTCGGTGGCGACGTCGCCGAAGGCCGCGAGCGAGTAGGCGCCGTCGACGAGGTTGCCGGCGTAGTGGGCGTGCGAGTAGGGCACGTAGCGGCGGTGGGTGACGGTCTGGCCGACCTCGGGGGCGCCGGACGGGGTGCTGGTCATCGCTTCTCCTGGGTTGCCTTGGGTTGGGCGAGCTCGTGGACGAGGTAGCTGGCGACCTCGCCGGGGGTGGTGCCGCGGCCGAAGATGCGGTCGACACCCAGCTTGGGGGCCGATCCCTCCTCGAAGCGCGGGCCGCCGACGACCAGCAGCGGCACCTGGCCGGCCGGGTAGGCCTCGCGGAACGCCGCGCTCATCGCGGTGGTGTTGTGGATGTGGGCGTCGCGCTGGGTGACGACCTGGCTGACCATGACGGCGTCGGCCTTCTCGGCGCGGGCGCGCTCGACGAGGTCGGGCACGAGCACCTGCGCACCGAGGTTCACGACCTTGATCTCGCGGTAGTACTCCAGCCCCTTCTCCCCCGCGAACCCCTTGATGTTGAGGATCGCGTCGATGCCGACCGTGTGGGCGTCGGTGCCGATGCAGGCGCCCACGACGACCAGCTTGCGGCGCATCCGCGACTTGATGGCCGCGTTGACGTCCTTGGGCGTGAGCAGCGGGAACTCGCGCTCGACGACCTTGACCTCGCGCAGGTCGACGAGGTGCTTGGCGCTGCCGTAGACCACGAAGAAGGTGAAATCAGGGCCCATCGCCTTGGCGTGGACCAGCAGGGCGGGCTCCAGACCCATCTTGGCCGCCAGCTGGAGGGCGGCACCCTCGGCCCGTTTGTCGTGCGGCACCGGCAGGGTGAACGACACCTGGACCATGCCGTCGCCGGTGGTGTCGCCGTAGGGCCGGATGATGTCGGGTGTCGCCTTCCGGGCGCCGCCGCCGGATTCCTTGGCTCCCTTGGCCGGCATGGGGTCGAGGGGCATCGCGCTGTCGGTGGTGCGCGGGTCCTGCGGGGTCACTTGGTCGCCCCTTCCTCGAGCATGGTGATCGCCGGGTTGTCGTACTCCGGTGCCCGCTCGACGACGCCGTCGAGGCCCTTGCCGGCGTCGGCGGGGCGCTTCATCAGCCCGAACGTGCCGTCACCGATGGCCTCGAGCAGCGGTGCCTTGCCGGGTTCGCTCGTGATCGCGTCGAGCAGGTCGACCGCCTCGCCGAGCACCTGGCGCGCGCGGGTCTGGATGAACCCGTCACGCGGTGGGTGGAAGTCCTCGGTCAGCCCACCGGCTGCGCCGAGCACGTAGCGGACGTTCTGGAGGGCCAGGTCGCGGTCGGACAGGAACGGAGTGACCACGGCCTCGGTCATCATGCCGACCAGCAGGATGCCCTGCCCGGTCATGGCGCCGACGAGGTTGAAGAACCCGTCGAGCAGGTAGCCGCGGAACACGTCGCCGGTCATGTGCTTGGTCGGCGGCATCCACTTCAGCGGCGCGTCCGGGAACAGCTGGCGCGCGAGCAGCGCGTGCGCCAGCTCCATCCGGAACGAGTCGGGGATCTCCGGGTTGATCTCGAACGCGTGCCCCAGGCCCAGCTGCCAGTCCTCGAGCCCGGCCTCCTTGGCGAAGTACTCGTTGAGCAGCTGGCTCACCGTCACCGTGTGCGCGGCCTCGACGGCGTCGGCGGTGGTGAGGTAGTTGTCCTCACCGGTGTTGATGATGATCCCGGCGCGGGCGTGGACCTGGCGGCTGAACCGCTGGTCGACGAACGTGCGGATCGGGTTGATGTCGCGGAAGAGGATCCCGTACATCGAGTCGTTGAGCATCATGTCGAGCCGCTCGAGCCCCGCGAGCGCGGCGATCTCGGGCATGCACAGGCCGGATGCGTAGTTGGTGAGCCGGATGTACCGCCCGAGCTCCTTGGACGTCTCGTCCAACGCCGCCCGCATGAGACGGAAGTTCTCCTGGGTGGCGTACGTCCCGGCATACCCCTCGCGGGTGGCGCCCTCGGGCACGTAGTCGAGCAGCGACTGCCCGGTCGAGCGGATGACGGCGATGATGTCGGCGCCCTCGCGCGCGGCGGCCTGCGCCTGCGGGATGTCCTCGTAGATGTCGCCGGTGGCGACGATGAGGTAGATCCACGGGCGCTGCTTCGGGTCGCCGTGGCGCTTGATGAGCCGGTCGCGGGTGGCTCGCTGCTTGTCGATGGTGCGTATGCCGCGGGCGACGGCGGTGCGCGCGGCCTTGCGTGCGCGGGTGGCGTCGTTGCCCTCCGGGACGCGGAAGCTGACCGACCCGGACGCCGACTTCTGGGCGAGGGTGAGCAGGTCGTCGGCCTCGCCCCTGCGCAGGGCGTCCCAGACGGGAGTCGTGACGCCGTGCTCGAGACCGACGTCCTCGCGGACGCGGTCGACGAGGTGGTTGACCCACGGCACCCGCTCGTGGTCGGCACCGGCGAGCCCGGCCAGCCGCAGGGTGGCGCGCTCGACCGAGACGGTGGTGTGGCTCTGGGCCAGCTTGACGACGGGGCGCCCGGCCTTGCGGGCCAGCGAGCGGGCCTTGCGGACGGTGACCGGGTCGAGGTCGAGCAGGGGTTTCACGCGAGAAGACACGAGGGCAACGCTAGCAGCGACGCAAGGATCTCCGGCCCGTGCGCGCCAAAGCCGCAAATCCTGCGGTCACGGCCGACACCGTTTGAGTCGCGCGTCCACCGGGCAGGGGGCATTCGGACCCACCCACCGGAAGGAGATCGCCATGCCTGCCACGGGCAAGGACGGCCACGCCAAGGAGAGCGAGCTGCCGAGCACGCTGCAGCGCTCGGACCAGAAGGCCAAGGACACCTACGCCAAGGCGCTCGACTCCGCCGAGGAGGAGTACCACGACGAGGAGCGCGCCCACCGCGTCGCCTACTCCGCGCTCAAGCACACCCACGAGAAGGTCGGCGACCACTGGGAGCCCAAGGACGAGAAGGGACCCTCCGACGCGCAGGCCGAGGGTGGCCGCGACACCGACCGCGAGACGGCAGGTGGCGTGGACGCCAACGCCAGCAAGAAGCACCTCCTCGACGTGGCGCGTCGGCTCGACGTCAAGGGTCGGTCGTCGATGGACAAGGACGAGCTGGTCGACGCGATCCAGAAGGCGAACGACCGGCGCAGCGACGCAGCCCGCGACGACTGACGTCGCAGTCCCCACGGCATCGACGTCACCGACCCCGCAGGCTCATCCCGTGGTCAGCGCGCCCGAGTCGAAGACGGTGCGACCGCGCACGACCGTGCGCAGGGTGACCGGCTTCGGTGCGCCGGGCGACAGGTCCGGCAGGCCGGGGGTGCCCGACCGCGGATCGGTCGACCAGGTCTGGATCCGGTCGTCCGGGGCCTGCACCACGAGGTCTCCGACCTGCCAGACCGCGAAGGTGGCCGGCAGTCCCAGGTCGAGGTAGCCGCGGTCGTCGATGCCCGCGGCCCGCCACCCCCCTCGGGTGTGGGCGAGGAAGGCCGACCGGGCTGAGACCCGCTGGCTCTCGTCGTGGTGGTTGACGCAGGCCGCGACCGCGCCCCACGGGTCGAAGGGCGTGACCGGTGAGTCGGACCCGAAGGCCACCGTCATGCCGGCAGCCATCATCGAGGCGAACGGGTTCATCGGACCGACGTCTCCCCCTCCCCGACCGAAGACGCGGTCGGCACCCAGCCGCGCGGCATACATGCCGTCATCGCCACCCCAGAAGGCGTCGAAGGCGGGCTGCGCCGAGGCGGCGACCCCGAGCTTCACCAGCCGGGCGATGCCGTCGGCCGAGACCATCTCGAGGTGCTCGAGCCGGTGCCGACCGCGGACGACCGCGTCGGCGCCGACGAGCTCGGCCGCCGCCTCGAAGCCGGCGATCGCGGTGTCCACCCCGGCGTCACCGATGACGTGGAAGCCCGCTTGGAGACCGGCGAGCGAGCACGCGGCGACGTGGTCGCGGACCTGCTCGACGGACAGGTACGCGTTGCCGGTGTGGCCAGGTGCGTCGGTGTAGGGCGCGCGCAGGTGCGCGGTGCGGGACCCGACCGACCCGTCGATGTTGAGGTCACCGGCCAGGCCGCGGGCGCCGCGCAGTGCGGCCACATCGCGGGCCTCCTGCTCGTCGGCGACCAGCTGCGCCCAGTAACCCATCGTCTGGGGGCCGTCGCCGCGTTCGCCCGCGGCGAGCACCTCGGCGAAGTCGGCCGTGCCCGACAGCGTGCGGCCGCCGTTCTCCTGCACGAGACCGATGCCCGCCGCAGCAGCAGAGGCCAGCGCCCGGTCGATGTCGGCCCGCCGCTGCTCGGGGGTGACGGCCGCGGCGAACGCCTCGCGGGCGGCATGGTGCGCCTCGCGCGTCACGAGTCCGTCGCCCTCCCAGCCGGGTAGGTCACGGGCCCCGCTCGCTGCCGCGAGGGCGGAGGAGATGACGGCCGAGTGACCGTCGACCCGCGGCGAGTAGACGACGCCGCCGTAGGTGGCGCGGTCGAGCTCGGCGGCCGTGTGGACCCGACCCTCTGCCCAGTCCCCCTGGTCCCAACCCGGCGCATAGACCGGGCGGCCGCGCTCGCGGCGGGCGCCGTCCTCGATGCGCGACAGTGCCTCCTGCGCCGACCGGGCGGTGCCGAGGTCGACGCCGCGCAGCTGGGCGCCGGTCTGCGAGGTGTGTGCGTGGGCATCGACGAACGCCGGCGTGACCAGCGCGCCGTCGAGCTCGACCACCTCGTCGACGGCATCCGCGTGCACGCTGGCCGCGTCGTCACCGCCGATCCAGGCGATCGTGCCCGTTGCGTCGTCGACCACCATCGCGTTCGCGAACGGGTCGATCGGTGAGTAGACGAAGCCGCCGCGGTAGAGAGTCGTCACGGATGCACCCTAGGCGCCACCGTCGTACCGTCGAGAGGTGCCCATCCCCCAAGCGGTGACCCGGTTCAACAAGGCGGTCGGCAACAAGGTGCTCATCCACCTCGCCGGCCACGGCCCGTTCGTGGAGCTCGAGCACGTCGGCCGCAAGTCCGGCAAGGTCTACCGCATCCCGCTCAACGCGTTTCGCTCCGGCGACACCGTCACCCTGGCCCTGACCTATGGCCCCAAGGTCGACTGGTACCGCAACGTCGTCGCGGCCGGGGGCTGCCGGATGCGGATGGGCCGCGAGATCCTCACCCTCGGGGCACCACGGACGGTCACCCCGGAGCAGGGCATGGCGCGGATGCCGGCCTTCGCCAAGGTGATCCTGCCGCGGGCCGGTGTCACCGACTTCGTCGAGCTGCCGGTCCTGTCCGCCCGCCCGGTGGCGGGCTAGTGCCCCGCGAACTTTGGCCCAAAGTTCGCTCGTGCTTGGAACCTTCCCGACACAGACGAACTTTGGCCCAAAATTCAGTTGAGCCGGGACTCGAAGAGGGCGCGCACCGCGGCGTTGCCGCGGATGAGGTCGAGGGCGTATGCCGCGTGGCCGGGCACGTAGCCGTTGCCCACCAGCATGCGCACGTCGGCCGCGACCCCCTCGGCCCCGAGCGCTGCCGCGGCGAAGTTCGTGGCCATCGAGAAGAAGATGATCGTGCCGCCCTGCGCGGTCGACAGGATCGCCGGCTGCTCACACCCCGGCACGTCGACGCAGACGACGGTGATGTCGGCCGGACCGCCTGCCGCCGCAACGGCTTCCGACAACCCGAGCGGGCTGCGCGCGTCAGCGATGACGACCTCGTCGGCCAAGCCCGTGCCCTCGAGCAGCGCGGCCTCACGCTCGACCGGCACGACCGCGATCCGCTTCCCGGCACCCGAGGCGGCGGCCGCGGCGAGCGAGAGCGAGCCGGACTTCCCGGCCCCACCGAGGACGGCGACGGTCGGCGCCTGTCCGCGCGCGGCATACTCGCCGACCACGCGTGAGACGAGCGCGGGGGCACCGCAGACGTCCATCACCATGAGCGCCAGTTCGGGTGAGAGGTCGTCTGGAAGCTTCGCCGCGATCGAGCGACCGAACAGGATGGCGTGGCCCGCCGCCGGGATGCGCTCCTCGGTGCCGTCCCAGCGCTCCAGGCCGTCGGTGACCACGAGCGGGGTGAGCGACAGCGAGACGAGGGTGGCGACGCGGTCGCCGGGTGCGAGGCCGAGCGTCGACTCGGGGCCGACCTCCTCGACCGTGCCGATGAGCATGCCGCCCGAGCCGGTGACGGGGTTCTGCATCTTGCCGCGGGTGGCGACGATGTCGAGGACCTCGGCGCGGATGGCCAGGCCGTCGCCCGCGTGCTTGTCGTGCAGCTGGCGGTAGGAGGCGGCGTCGAGGTTGAGCGTCTCGATGGCGATGCGCACCTCGTCGGGCCACAGCTCGGGACGGGCGTCGAGGCGCTGCGCGGCCTGGGGCAGGCTCGCCCCGGCGGGCTCGAGGACGCGGTGCAGACCGACCGGCGAGGAGGGGGTGTCAGGCACAGAATCTCCCATCGATGGCGACACCCAGCGCAAGATATGCGGCGAGATGTCGTCGTGAACGCAACTTCTCCCGTATCCTGCCACGTATGAGCACGACGATCGAGCAGCCGTACGTCTACCGCCACCGCGAGCTGGTGGAGCCCGACTGGACCCGCTTTCCGGGCTGGCGCGACGTGACCGCGCAGGACTGGGCCAGCGCCCAGTGGCAGCGCGCGCACTGCGTCAAGAACCTCAAGCAGCTGCGCGAGCTCATGGGCGACCTGCTCACCGAGTCGTTCTACGCCGACCTCGAGCGCGACCAGGCCGAGCGCGCCACGATGTCGATGCTCGTCCCGCCGCAGATGATGAACACCATGGTGCCGTCGACCGACGAGCCCATGCCGGCGGCCGGCGCCGACTTCACCCGCGCCTTCTACGCCGACCCGATCCGGCGCTACATGCTGCCGGTCTTCTCCGACCGCCGCACCGACTGGCCGAGCCACCCGCACGCGACCCGCGACAGCCTGCACGAGCACGACATGTGGGCGACCGAGGGGCTCACCCACCGCTACCCCACCAAGGTCCTCGCCGAGCTCCTGCCGACCTGTCCCCAGTACTGCGGCCACTGCACCCGCATGGACCTCGTCGGCAACTCCACGCCGCAGGTCGACAAGCTCAAGCTCGTGGGCAAGCCGGTCGACCGGTACGCCGCGATGCTCGCCTACCTGCAGCAGACGCCGCAGGTGCGCGACGTCGTCGTCTCCGGTGGTGACGTCGCGAACATGCCGTGGAAGAACCTCGAGGGCTTCCTCGACAAGCTGCTCGAGATCGACAACATCCGCGACATCCGGCTCGCCACCAAGGCGCTCATGGGTCTGCCGCAGCACTGGCTGCAGCCGGACGTCGTCGAGGGTGTCGGCCGGGTCGCCGCCAAGGCGCGCCAGCGCGGGGTGTCCCTGGCCATCCACACCCACGTCAACAACGCCCAGTCCGTGACGCCGCTCGTGGCCGACGCCGCCAAGGCGATGCTCGAGGCCGGCGTCCGCGACGTCCGCAACCAGGGCGTCCTCATGCGTGGCGTCAACGACTCGACCGAGCAGCTGCTCGACCTGTGCTTCGCGCTCCAGGACGACGCGATGATCACGCCCTACTACTTCTACATGTGCGACATGATCCCGTTCTCCGAGCACTGGCGGCTCTCGCTGGCCGAGGCCCAGCACCTCCAGCACTCGATGATGGGCTACCTGCCGGGCTTCGCCACGCCGCGCATCGTCTGCGACGTGCCGTTCGTCGGCAAGCGGTGGGTCCACCAGGTCGACAGCTACGACACCGAGCGCGGAATGTCGTTCTGGCGCAAGAACTACCGCACGTCGATCGAGGGTGCGGACACCGAGGCCCTGTCGCGTGACTACGTCTACTACGACCCGATCTACACCCTCCCCGAGGCCGGCCAGCAGTGGTGGCGCGAGCAGGGCGACCACGAGGCGACACACGCCGCCGCGGTCGAGGCTGCGGCCGCGTCGCGCGAGGCGTCGCTCGTCTGACGTCCCCCACCGGACAGACGCGGAGGTATGCCGCGGGCACCTGCGGGCGCCCGCGGCATACTCGCGTCGTGGCCAAGAAGCGTGACCAGAGTGCCGGCACCCCGGCGACCACGGCGCTGACGCGGGCGGGGGTCGAGTTCGGGGTGCACCCGTACGACCACGACCCGGCCGCGGCGTCCTACGGGCTGGAGGCGGCCGAGGCGCTCGGGGTCGCGCCAGCACAGGTCTTCAAGACGTTGCTGGTCGACTCGGGCACCGGCTTGGCGGTTGGGATCGTGCCGGTCGACCGGCAGCTGGACCTCAAGGCCGTGGCGGCGGCCCTGGGCTGGAAGAAGGCCGCCATGGCCGACCCCGCCGCGGCCGAGCGATCGACGGGCTACGTCGTCGGCGGCATCTCCCCCATCGGGCAGAAGCGTGCCCTGCCAACGGTGCTCGACGCCACTGCCCAGGGCTTCCAGCGGGTCTACGTCTCCGGCGGGCGTCGCGGGCTGGACATCTCGCTGGCGCCCGCCGACCTCCTGAGGGTCACGAAGGGACTTTTGTCCGAGATATCTCGATGACCCAGTCCTCACCGGGGTCACCCTCGCACCTACCCTGGGGTCTGCCATGCGCTCCGAGCCCGGCCTGATCCGCCCGGTCCCCTACCGGGCGTTCGCGCCCACGGGATCGGGTGACCCGAGGCTGGCCGACGGCGACCGGACGTGGCTCGCCGTGGGAGCGGTGCCGGCGGTGGGCACTCGGTTCGAGCCGATGGCGACCGCTGCCCTCCTTGACCTGCGCTCCTACGTGCAGGAGAACGGGTCGATCGCCGCCGGTCCCGGTGGGCCGTGGCGGTACACCTGGCCGAGAGACGCGTCGTTTGCGGCGCTGGCGATGGCCGGGACTGGACACGCGCCCGAGGCTCGCCGCATCTTCTCCTTCCTCGACCGAGTGCCGTTCTCCGGAGCAGTTGGTTTCGCGGCGCGGTACAACCCCGACGGGTCGCCGGTCTCGGACGGACGCCCGCCGCAGGCGGACGGCTGTGGCTGGGTGCTCTGGGCCGTCGAGCAGGCCCGGGAGGCGGATGCCGCCGCCGTGCCCCGCGCCGGTACCACGCTGCGCAACCGATGTGTGAACCTCGTGCTCGACCTCACCGATGGCGGCACGCGACTGCCGCGCGCGACACCGGACTACTGGGAGACCGAGGTGCAGGGCACCACCCTGGGCATCTCCGCTCCGCTTCTCGCCGGCCTGCGTGCTACCGCCCGAGACTGCGCTGTCACGGGTACGTCAGACTGCGCGCGTGCAGCGCAGGCAGCGTCGGCTGTGTTCGCGGAGAACGTGGCGCTCGACTACGGGCCCGCGTATGAGCGCTACGGCGTCGTCGGCGGGCTCGACGCAGCCATCGCCGCGCTGATGCCGCCGTTCGTGGGTCCAGACGACCCGGCACCGGCAGGTGAGGTGGAACAGGCCTGGATGAGGTACCAGCGCGACGCCCTGATGCCCGCCGGGGGCCTGGCACCCGGAGTCGAGTGGGACGACCCCGACAACTCGTGGACACCCGAGACCGCGCTCGTCGCCTACACGGCCGCCGCATCGGGGCACACCCAGCGGGCACTCGACTGGCTCGACTGGCTCGATGCCCACCGCACGGCATACGGGTCACTGCCCGAGAAGGTGACTCGCACGGGAGAGCCCGCCGGACCGGCGCCACTGCTGTGGACGTCGTCGCTCGTGCTGCTCACTCTCAAGCGCCTCGAGGACTCCGGCGTGCTCTGAGCCGCTGGGTCACTCCCAGGGCGTGGACAGGACGATCGTCGTGCGCGTGGAGACGTTGGCGGTGGCGCGGATGCGGGCTAGCAGGTCCTCGAGGTCTCCGGGCGTCTTGACGCGCGTCTTGAGGATGTAGTTCTCGTCGCCGGCCACCGAGTGGCAGGCCTCGATCTCGGTGAGGTCGCGCAGCCGCTCGGGGATGTCGTCCGGCGCAGCCGGGTCGAGCGGGGTGATCGAGACGAATGCCGTGAGCGCCAGGTCGAGGGCCGCCGGGTCCACGACCGCGGCATACCCCTTGATGACGCCACGTTCCTCGAGCCGGCGCACCCGCTGGTGGACGGCCGAGGTCGACAGGCCCATGGCCTTGCCGAGGTCGGTGTAGCTCATCCGCCCGTCGGCACGGAGCAGGTCGACGATCCGCCGGTCGAGGTCTTCCACGCGTCCACCCTAGACGGCGGGCGTGGCAGAGTGTCCGCCATGACGTCCCCGGGTGGTCCCGACCGACTGATGCTGCTCGACTCGGCCTCGCTGTACTTCCGTGCGTTCTTCGGTGTGCCGGACCAGCGTTCGGACCCCTCCGAGCCGCCGACCAACGCCCTGCGCGGTTTCCTGGACATGATCGCCTCGCTCGTGACCCAGTTCGGCCCGACGCACCTCGTCGCCTGCTGGGACAACGACTGGCGACCGCAGTGGCGGGTCGACCTGCTGCCGTCCTACAAGGCGCACCGGGTCGCCGGCGCGGCCGAGGCCGCCCCCGAGCCCGCAGCCGGTGACGCGCCCGACCAGGCGCACCCGGCGTCCGACGACACGGCCGCCGAGGAGGTGCCCGACGACCTCGCCCCACAGGTGCCGGTCATCGCAGATGCGTTGGCAGCATTGGGAATTGCGCGTCTGGGCGCTGACGGCTTCGAAGCAGACGACGTCATCGGGACCCTTGCCACGCGGGCTCGCGGCCGGATGGCCGTCGACGTCGTCACGGGTGACCGTGACCTCCTCCAGCTCGTCGACGACGCCGCTGGCGTGCGGGTGCTCTACACCGGCCGCGGCGGGGTGCGTGACCCCGACCTGGCGACGCAGGCCTACCTGCAGGAGCGGTATGCCGTGTCGTCCGGGGAGGCGTACCTCGACATGTCCGTGCTGCGCGGCGACACCAGCGACGGGCTGCCGGGGGTCAAGGGCATCGGTGACAAGACGGCTGCGGCGCTCATCGCGGACTACGGCTCGCTGGCCGCGCTGCGCAAGGCCATCGACGACGGCGACCCCGCCATCAAGGGAGCGCGGCGCACCAACCTCGAGGCGGCCGCGGCATACCTCGACGTGGCACCCACCGTGGTGCGCGTCGCCCGAGACGCACCTGTCCCGGACGTCGACACCGCGCTCCCCCGCGAGGTCGCCGACCCGGCCCTGATGAGCCGGATCGCCAGCCAGTACGGCGTCACCAACGCCTTCAACCGCGTCCTGTCCGCCCTGCGCATCGACTGACCCGCGCAAACCCCGCGTTGCCCGCCTTTCGTTGGCTCAATAGGGCAACGTTCTCCGCGCAACGAGGGTTTTGCGGCAAGCGATATCAGTCCAGGCGGTCGGCGGCCACCACGCCGCGCATCACGGCGTCGACCGCCTTGCGGGCCGTGGCCCGCAGCTCGGGCGTCGGTGCGGCGTCACCGATCTGGCCGAGCAGGTCGACGACCTGCTTGCATCGGCGCACGAAGTCGCCGGCAGCCATGTCCGACCCGCGCAGCACCTCCTCGAGCCGTCGCCCGCTCGCCCAGCGGTGCATCATCCACGCCATGCCGCCGTCGGGGTCACCGGTCAGCGGCAGGCCGAGGTCGGCCTCGCGGTCCTCGATGCCAGACCAGATCTCGGTCATGGCGTGCACCGCCTCGGCCACCTCGTCGTTCGGCATGCGCGGGTTGACCTCGGTCTCGTCGCGGCGCGGCTCGTGCACGAGCGTCGACAGGACTGCGGCGAGCCCGGCCGGGTCCAGGCGTTTCCACACCTCACGCCGCAGCGACTCGGCGGCGAGCAGGTCCTTCTCGGTGTAGAGCCGGCGCAGGTGCTCCCCCTGCTCGGTCACCTCCGTGCCATCCTCGGACAGGTAGCCCATTTCCGCCAGGAGCTGGCAGATCCGGTCGAACTGCTGCGCCACCGAGTTGGTGCGACCTTCCACCTTTCGTTGCAGCCCAACGGTTTCCCGCTTGAGCCTCCACCACCGCTCGGCCCAGCGTGCGTGGTCCTCCCGGTCCGGGCACTGGTGGCAGGGGTGCGCCTTGAGCCGGCGTCGCAGGTCGGCGATCTTGTCGTCGTTGCCGGTGACCGGGTATGCCGCCTGCTCGCCACCGCGTCCGGGCGGCGGGTCGTGCGGCACCGCGATGCGTAACGAGGTCGCGAGGTCGCGCCGGGCCTTCGGGCTCTTGGCGTTGAAGTGCGGCGGCACCTTGACCGTGGTGATGGGCGACACGGGTTCGGGCACGTCGGTCAGGGTGAGCTTCACGAGGTGCTTGTCCTCGGTCACGACCGACGGCGACGGCATCTCACCGCGGTAGCTCTTGGCCGGGGCGACGACCACGGCATACCCGGCTCGTCGGCCGGCGGGGATCTTGATGACGTCGCCGATCTTCAACGCCTCCAACGAGACCGCGGCCGCGGCGCGCCGGCTCGCCGACCGTGCCTTCGCCCCTTCCTTCTCGAGACGGGCGATCTCGCGGCGCATGGCGGCATACTCCGCGAAGTCGCCACGGTCGCACGCCATCGCCTCGGCATACCCCTCGAGCGCCTTCTCGTTGCGCCGCACGGCCCGCGCGATGCCGACCACCGACCGGTCGGCCTGGAACTGCGCGAACGACGTCTCGAGGATCTCGCGCGCCGTCTCGCGGCCGACCTGGGCGACGAGGTTGACCGCCATGTTGTAGGTGGGCCGGAACGACGAGCGCAGCGGATAGGTGCGGGTGGAGGCGAGCCCGGCGACGGCGTTCGGGTCGAGATTGCGGTTCCACTGCACGAGCGCGTGGCCCTCGACGTCGATGCCGCGGCGGCCGGCGCGACCGGTGAGCTGGGTGTACTCGGCCGGCGTGATGTCGGCGTGCGTCTCGCCGTTGAACTTGACGAGCTTCTCGATGACGACGGTGCGCGCCGGCATGTTGATGCCGAGAGCGAGGGTCTCCGTGGCGAACACCATGCGGATCCGTCCGGCGGTGAACAGCTCCTCGACGATCTCGCGGAAGGTCGGCAACATGCCGGCGTGGTGCGCGGCGAACCCGCGCGTCAGCCCGTCGACGAAGTCCCAGTAGCCGAGCACCCCGAGGTCCTCGTCGGCCAACCCGGCGACCCGCTCCTCGACGTAGCGGCGGATGCGGTCGCCTTCCTTCTCGGGGATGAGTCGTATGCCGTCGCGCAGCAGCTGCTGGACCGCCGCCTCGCAGCCGACCCGGCTGAAGATGAAGGTGATCGCGGGCAGGAGGCCGTCACGCTCGAGGCGGCGCGCGACCTCGGCGCGGGTGGCACCGCCACCGGGGAGGCCTCCGCTGGGAGGGCCGCCGCGCCCGCCGCCACCGCCTTGGGGTGCGCGCCGCCCGCCACCACGACCGTGACGGTCGTCGCGTCCCCGGGCGCCACGTCCACGACCGTGACCGCCGCGTGGGCTGTCCCAGCTGCGGCGTTGCTCGGTGTTCCGGATCGCTTGCAGCAGCTCGGGATTCACCCGGGTCGCCTCGTCGCCGGTCACCGGTGCGGCGAGCTCGTCGACGAAGAGGTCGTACATGCCCTGGCCCACCATGACGTGCTGCCACAGCGGCACCGGGCGGTGCTCGGAGACGATGACGTCGACTCCCCCACGCACTTCGGACAGCCACGCGCCGAACTCCTCGGCGTTGCTGACGGTGGCCGACAGCGAGACAACCTGCACGTCCTGGGGCAGGTGGATGATGACCTCTTCCCACACGGCGCCGCGGAAGCGGTCGGCGAGGTAGTGCACCTCGTCCATGACCACGAAGCCGAGCCCGTGCAGGGTGGAGGACCCGGCGTACATCATGTTGCGCAGGACCTCGGTCGTCATGACGACGATCGGTGCCTCCCCGTTGATCGAGGAGTCGCCGGTGAGGAGGCCGACGTTGTCGGCGCCGTGGCGCTTGACGAGGTCGTTGTACTTCTGGTTCGACAGGGCCTTGATGGGCGTGGTGTAGAACGCCTTGCGCCCGGTCGCGAGGGCGAGGAAGACCGCGAACTCCCCCACGATGGTCTTGCCCGCACCGGTGGGTGCCGCGACGAGCACGCCACGACCCGCCTCGACCGCCTCGCAGGCCTCACGCTGGAAGGGGTCGAGCGGGAAGTCGACCGTTGCCTCGAACTCGGCGAGCCTGCTCACTGCTCCACGCTAACAACCGGAGCCAGCACGGTGACGGCGCCCGGCACCACCTCGACGGTCAGCGGCAACGGCGCGAACCGTTCACCGTCGGCGTAGGCGACGATCCCCTCGGCCTCGAGCGTCACCTCACGACCCCGGAACACCTCGACCGCTGGGTGGCTGGTGTGGGTGCCCTTGAAGACCCGCGGGAAGACCTTGAGGAACTCCGGAATGCTGATCTCGTGGACGACCACCACGTCCGCGAGCCCGTCGTCGAACGAGGCGTCCGGCGCGACCCGCATGCCGCCTCCATACGACGAACCGTTCGCCACGACGACGAGCATCGCGCGCGTCTCGTGGCGCACCCCGTCGACGGTCACGGCATACGGAATCGGCTTGAACAATGGGAGTTCACGCAGGATCGCGAGGTTGTAGCGCGACTGGCCCTTGGGCCACGGCCAGGTGTTGGCGCGTTCGTTGACGAGCGAGTCGAAGCCGGCGCCGAGGACGCCGGCATACCAGTGGGTCTCCCCATGGGCGTCGGTATGCCGCACGGCGTCGATGGTGCGCGGCGCACCGGTCGTCACCAGGTCGGTCGCGCGGATGGGGTCGTGCACGGGCAGCCCGAGACCACGGGCGACGTCGTTGCCCGTACCGGCGCCGATGACCGCGAGTGGGACCTTGGTGTCGGCGACGAGGTTGACGCCCAGGTGCACCATGCCGTCCCCGCCGACGACGGCGAGAACGTCCAGGCCCTGCGCGATGGCGCCGAGCGCGCGGTCGCGCGCCGCGGCATACGACTCCTCGCTGAGGTCGAGCACCTCGTGACCGGCGGCGCGCAGCCGGTGCATCACCTCGAGCCCGAGCGACATCCCGCGGTTCTTGCCCGACGTCGGGTTCACGACGACACCGACACGTTTGGCCACGCGCGGAGGCTATCGGCTGAGACCGCTCAGAGCGTGGAGGCCTCGTCGTCGGAGAGCTCCTGGTCGGCCCAGGTCGGGCGGTCCTTGTCGCGGCGACGGTCGATGAGTGTCGCCACGACGAGCGCGCCGGCGTAGAGCAGGCACAGCGGGATCGCGAGCAGGAACATCGTGAACGGGTCCGGCGTGGGGGTCGCGATGGCCGCGAAGATGAAGATGATGAGGACGGCTGGGCGCCACGTGCGACGCATCACCGCCGCCGGTAGAACGTGGATCACGTTGAGCGCCACCAGGAAGACCGGGATGACGAACGACAGCCCGAACACGACGATGAACCGGGTGACGAAGCTGAAGTACATCGAGGCTTCGGGGTAGTTCACGGCGCCCTGCGGCGTGAAGCTGATCAGGATGCCCACCGTCTTGGGCAGTGTGAGGTACGCGAAGTAGCAGCCGGCCAGGAACAACGGCACGGTCGCGGCGATGAAGGCCAGCGAGAGCCGCTTCTCCTTCTTCTTCAGGCCCGGGACGATGAACGCCCAGATCTGGTACAGCCACACCGGGCTCGAGACGATGCAGCCCACGAAGATCGCGAGGCTCAGGTGCTGGGAGAAGGCAGCGGTCAGCCCGGCGTAGTTGAGCGCGATCGACTTCTCGTCGCCACGCTGACGGGCGATCGACAGGAGCGGTTCGGTCAGGTGGTCATAGACCGGTTGGAAGAGGTACCACCCCAGGATCGACCCGAGGACGAGCGCCACGGCAGCGACGAGGACGCGCCTGCGCAGCTCGCGCAGGTGGTCGCCGAGCGACATGCGGCCCTCGGGGTTGCGGGCACGCCGGAACGCCATCGTCGTGGGATGTTCTGCTGGGTAGGCCCGGGGTCAGGCTGCGCCGGAGCTGTTGTCCGTGCGCGGGCTGTTGTCCTCACGCACCGCCGAGGTGCCCTGGGCACCCGTGGAGCCGGTCGTTCCCGTCGTCCCGGTCGTGCCCGTGGTGGGCGGGTTGTCGCGGACGGTCTCGCCCCGGACGGTCGAACCGCCGGGGCCGTCCTTGCCGTCGTTCTTCATCTCCGAGACCTCGGACTTGAAGACGCGCATGGAGCGGCCGAGGCTGCGGGCCGCGTCGGGCAGGCGCTTCCAGCCGAGGATCAGGATGAGGAGCACCGCGATGATGATGATCTCCGGCGCACCGATGTTGCGAAGCATGGGACTGCCTTTCCGACTGGTGTGGACTCTAGGAGTCTAGGTGCCGCGCCCACGCGGGTCGACGTCCGACCTGCCGCGCGCGCCGCTGCTGCCTCAACGCGGCGCGGGTCAGGTCACGTTCCCGGCGCAGCTGGCGGGGGTCGCCGAGGATGTCCGGGACGGGCGCGGGCTGCTGGAGCCGCTCGACCTGGGTCTCGAGCGCGGCGACCGTCGCCGAGGCGCGGCGCACCTCCGCGTTGAGCTCCTTGACCTGGCCCCAGACGCCCCACGCGCGGCTGGCCAGGTAGCCCACCGCGAGCAACACGAGCAGCGCCCAGATCAGCACCCACCACCACATGGCGCCGACCCTACCCGGCCGTCGGTGCGCCGGGGTCCACCCCGTATGCCGCGAGGGCGGCCCGGGCGCCGTCGGCCACCTCCGTGGCCACCTCCGTCGGGGCCACGACGTAGCCGCCACCGCCGAGGCGCCACAGCAGGCGCCGCAGCCACTGGGTGTCCGGCGTCCGCAGGGTGACGGTTTGCGATCCGTCGTCGGCGGTCTCGACCGACTCCACGGGGTAGTAGTCACTCACCCACGCCGCCCACGGCTCCAGGTGCAGGGTGACCAGCGGGTCGTCGGCGCGGGGCGTGAAGGCACCGGCGTCCAGGTCACGCAGCTGCGCGTCCGCCGGCGGGGTGCCGTCGACGTCCAGCACCTCCAGGGCGGTGATCCGGTCCATCCGGAAGGTCCGGGTGTCCTGGGCGCGGTGGCACCAGCCCTCGAGGTACCAGCGCGAGTCGAGGTTGACCACGCGCATGGGGTCGACGTCGCGCTCGGTCGACTCGTCGCGGCTGGGCACGAGGTAGGTCAGGTGGACGCGGCGGTGTTGCTCGACGGCCCGGCGGGCGTCGGCGAGCATCCCGGCCTCCACCCCTTCGTCGATGGCGACCTCGACCCGCGACGCCGCCTCCGCCGAGGCACCCGTGGCCTCCTCGAGCTTGGCCATGGCGCGCTCGATCGCGTCGCGCTCCCCCAGGCCCGGCACGGCAGCCAGGGCGCGCAGCCCGACCATGAGGGTGAGTGCCTCGTCGCGTCCGAGCCGCAGCGGCCGGGCGATGGTCTCGGCGTTGGTGACGAAGACCCGTCCGCCCTCCCACTGGGCGTCGATGAGCTCGTCCGGCATCTGGCCGTAGCCGCACAGGTAGAGCAGCCGCAGGTCGGCCTCGAGCTGCTCGGTGCTGATCCCGAGCTCGCCGGCAGCCTGCTCCAGGTCGATGCCCTGCCTGGCGACGAGCCACGGCACCATCGTCAGCAGCCGGGCGAGCCGGTCGGTCGCGGTCTCGTGGGCGCCCTTGGCTCGTTGCTTCGCCGGGCTCATGCCGCGCCCCCGTGGGCCTTGACGGCGCCCTGGAGGCGGCGGATGACGAGGTCACGCACCTCCGGCGGGCTCTCGACGACGACGTCCGCGCCGAACCCGCTCACCTCGTCCGCGAGGGCGTCGTCATCGGCATACGGCACCTTGAGCACGCTCCACTCTCCCCCGTCTGTGGTCGACGTCGCCCGGCGCCGCAGCGAGTTGCCCCTGCCCTCGCGCACGCGCACCGTCGCCGACCGCGGCTTCTCCTCCCCCACCTGGGTGCGGATCATCTCGCGCGCCCGGTGGTCGGCCGGCACGGCATACTCCTGCGCCCTCTTGACCTCGGCGACCGGCCCCACGATCCGCGACAGCCGGAACACGCGCGGGGCGTCACGGTCGAGGTCGTACCCGGTGAGGTACCACCGGCCGTGCCACGACGCGAGGCCCCACGGCTGCACGCGTCGCGTCGCGACCTGGTCGGCGCCGCTGCGGCGGTAGTCGAAGGTGATGGTGCGCTGGCCGACGACGGCGTTCTTGGCGGCCTCGAACGCCGGCTCACTGGTACCGAGACGCGGCTCGATGCCGACGAGCGAGTCACCGTCGCGCTCGATGCCGCTCGCCTTGAGCTTGCGCAGTGCGTCCGCGGCTGGTCCGGCGAGCGACGCGTGCGCCCACGTGCGGCTCGCGAGACCGAGCACGGCCAGCTCGTCGGGCTCGAACTCGATGTCGGGCAGGGCGTACTCGCGCTGGTCGATGCGGTAACCCACCTCGTCGTCCCAGACGCTGCCGATGTCGGCGGTGACGAGCGGGATGCCGAGCTCGCGCAGCTCGTCCTTGTCGCGCTCGAACATCCGGTCAAACGCCTCGTCGCTCGCGGCGTCGCCGTACTGCGGCACGATGTCGCGGATCTTCGACTTCGGCAGGGGCCGGCGGGTGTAGAGCAGCGCCAGGACGAGGTTGAGCAGTCGCTCGGTCTTGGCGGCCGGTCCGGTGGGTGAGCTCACGGCCCCGACGCTACCCGAACAGGTGTGCGGCGCGTGGCCCGGACCGGTGGCTACCCTGCGTGTCGTGATGCAGTGGCGCGAGGGCGTGGTCGAGGACGTGCGGGGCCGGTGGCCGGGGGCGGTCGAGTATGCCGTCCGGCTGGTCGGCGAGGACGACGTCACCGTCCGGGCATTGGCCTACACGGCGCTGGTCGGTGAGCCGGAGGTCGGCGACCGGGTGCTGCTCAACGCCTCGGCGCTGCTGCGCGGTCTCGGCACCGGCGGGCTGGCGTTCGTCGTGGCCGCGCCGGACCGGCTGCCGCCCGACCCGCCCGGCAGTGAGGGGCACATCGTCAAGGCGCGCTACACCCCGCAGCAGCAGATGTTCATGGCCGTCGACGAGCAGGACAGCCCGCACCACGCCGTGATGACCGGGCAGCTCGCGAGCGACGGCGACCTCCAGGGCATGCCGGTCGTCGTCGCGGACCTGCACTCGGCGCTGCCCGCGGTGCTGGCGGGGATCCGTGCCGAGCGGCCCGATGCCAAGGTCGTCTACCTCATGACCGACGGCGGCGCCCTGCCGATCGCGTTCTCCCGCAACGTCGCTGCGCTCAAGGAGGCCGGCTGGCTCGCCGGCACCGTCACCGTCGGACAGGCCTACGGTGGCGACCACGAGGCGGTGACGCTGCACAGCGGACTGCTCGCGGCGCGGCACGTGCTCGGCGCCGACGTCGCCGTCGTCATCCAGGGCCCGGGCAACGTCGGCACCGGCACCCGCTGGGGCTACACCGGGGTCGCGGCCGGTGAGGCGCTCAACGCCGCCCACACGCTCCGTGGCCGTGGCGTGGCCGCGCTGCGGGTGTCCGACGCCGACCCCCGCGGACGGCACCGCGGCATCTCACACCACAGCACCACGGCATACGGACGCATTGCACTGGTGCCCGCAGACCTGCCGGTCGCGGTCACGGATGACGAGTTCGGCGCGCTCGTGCTCTCCCAGGCGCGCGAGCTGGCGATGGCGGCCACGGGCGACCTCACCGTGCGCGAGGTGGGCCCCGATGGTCTCGACGACGCCCTGCGCAGCTCACCGGTCCGGCTGTCCACGATGGGCCGCGGCCTCGACGAGGACCACGCGGCCTTCCTGCACAGCGCAGCCGCCGGCCGCTGGGCCGCCACGCTCCTCCCCTGACCCCGCCTCAGCTTTTCCGCGTGACGCGCAAAAGCTGGCTTCGCTCGGGAAAGATCCCGAGTGAAGCCAGCTTTCGCCAGTGAAGTGCGTCAGCGCACGTCGACGAGGTCGACGACGAAGATCAGCGTCTCGCCCGGCTTGATCGCAGCGCCCGCGCCGCGGTCGCCGTACCCGAGCTGCGGCGGGATGACGAGCTTGCGGCGGCCGCCGACCTTCATGCCGACGATGCCGTCGTCCCAGCCCTTGATGACCTGGCCGACACCGAGCCGGAAGTCCAGCGGGCCGCCGCGGTTCCACGAGGCGTCGAACTCCTCGCCGGTCGAGTGCGCCACGCCGACGTAGTGCGCCGAGATGGTGTCACCAGCCTTGGCCTCCTGGCCGTCACCCTCGGTGATGTCCTCGATGACGAGCTCGGTCGGGGCCTCGTCGCCGGGGAAGTCGACCTCGGGCTTGGTGGTGTTGGGGTCGAACGGCATGTCGTTCTCCTATCTCGAGTTTCGGTGCGGTCCGGACTCAGTGACGGGTCAGTATGCCGCGAGGATGTCGACGACGAACACGAGCGTGTCGGTGCCCTTGATGCCGGCCTGCGGCTGGCCGGCGGCGCCGTAGCCATCGGCCGGCGGAACGATCAGGAGCAGCCGGCTGCCGACGTTGGCGCCGACGATCGAGGAGTCCCAGCCCTTGATGACCTGCTGCTTGCCGATGACGGTCTCGAAGTACTTCTCCGGCGACTTGGCCGAGTAGTCGAAGACCTTGCCGGTGCCGTAGACCGCGCCGGTGTAGGTGACCCGGACCGTCTGGCCCGCCTGCACCTTGGGGCCGGTGCCCTGGATGAGCGGCTGGCTGACCGTCTTGGTCGGCGGCTTGACGCCCTTGGGGATCGTGATCGTGGCGGCCTTGCCGTCCTCGACCTTGACCGTGGGCAGGTCCTTCTTGGGCGCGACCTCCTTGCCCTGGGCCGACGGCAGCGCCTTGGTCGCGGACACGACGTCCATGAGGAACAGCACGCTGTCGTTGGCGCCGACCTTGAGGTCGGTGTTGCCCTGGCTGCCGAAGGCGTCCTTCGGCGGCATGGCCACGAGGACGCGCGAGCCGACCTTCTGGTTCGTCAGGCCCTTCTTGAAGCCGGGCAGCAGCTGCTGCGAGCCGAGGTTCAGGCCGAGGTTCTGCTTGCCGAAGTTCGTGTCCAGCACCGAGGAGTCCTTGGCGTTGAGCAGCACGTACTTCACGCTGACGATCTCATCGCCCTTGACGGTTGCACCGTCGCCGGCCTTGAGGACCTTGGTGGTGGTGTCCGTGACGGTGAGCGGCTTGGGCTCGACCTTGACGGTGGGGGCCTGGGTGTCGCTGCCGCCGGTCACGGTGACCTTGTCGAGGGCGCCGCTCTTGGGCTTGTCCTGCGAACCACAGGCGGTGAGGGTGAGGGCGCCGGCCAGCAGCGCGGCGCCGAGGGCGCTGATGCGTCGAGAGTGCACGAGTTTGGGGTCTTTCGGTAGGAACCAGTCGCTCGTCACCATAACCGCCAGACCTGTGACCACCGAAAACGCTAGCCCCGCATCCCCTCGATGAGCCGCTCGACGCGGACGTCCTCGGACGCGAACGGGTCCTTGCACAGAACGGTGCGCTGCGCCTGGTCGTTGAGCTTCAGGTGTACCCAGTCGACGGTGAAGTCGCGGCGGTGCTCCTGCGCCGCCTTGATGAAGTCGCCGCGCAGCTTGGCGCGGGTCGTCTGCGGCGGCACCGTCTTGGCCTCGAACACCTCGGGGTCGGTGCACACGCGGGCGGCGCGACCATGCTTCTGCAGCAGGTAGAACAGGCCACGTTCGCGGTTGACGTCGTGGTAGGCCAAGTCGAGCTGGGCGATGCGCGGGTGCTCCATCGGCAGGTCGTGCTTGGCCATGTAGCCGGTGATCAGCTTGTGCTTGATGACCCAGTCGATCTCGGTGTCGACCAGGGACAGGTTGTCGGTCTCGACCGCCCGCAGGGTGCGCTCCCACAGGTCGAGCACCTGCTTGTGGATCGGGTCGGTCAGCCCCTCCCGGTCGGCGAACGCCGTGGCGCGCTCGAGGTACTCGGTCTGGATCTGCAGCGCCGACAGCTCGCGCCCGTTCGACAGCCGTACCGTCTTGCGTCCGGTCATGTCGTGGCTCATCTCACGGATGGCGCGGATGGGGTTCTCCAGGGTGAGGTCGCGGACGACGACCCCGGCCTCGATCATCCGCAGCACCAGGTCGGCCGACCCGACCTTGAGCATGGTCGTCGTCTCGCTCATGTTCGAGTCGCCGACGATGACGTGCAACCGGCGGTAGCGCTCGGCGTCCGCGTGCGGCTCGTCGCGGGTGTTGATGATCGGTCGGCTGCGGGTCGTCGCGGACGAGACGCCCTCCCAGATGTGGTCGGCGCGCTGACTGACGCAGAACGTTGCGCCCTTGCTGGTCGTCACGACCTTCCCTGCGCCACAAGTGATTTGGCGACTCACCAGGAAGGGGATCAGCACGTCCGACAGCGCCTGGAACTCCCCCGCGCGCCCGACGAGGTAGTTCTCGTGGCACCCGTAGGAGTTGCCGGCCGAGTCGGTGTTGTTCTTGAAGACGTAGATCTCGCCCTCGATGCCCTCCTCGGCCAGCCTCTCCTGCGCGTCGGCGACCAGGCCTTCGACGATCCGCTCCCCCGCCTTGTCGTGGATGACGAGCTGGCGCACGTGGTCGCACTCGGGGGTGGCGTACTCCGGGTGCGACCCGACGTCGAGGTAGAGCCGGGACCCGTTGGACAGGAACACGTTCGAGGACCGGCCCCAGGACACGACCTTGCGGAACAGGTAGCGCGCGACCTCGTCGGGCGTGAGCCGGCGCTGACCCTGGAAGGTGCACGTGATGCCGTACTCGTTCTCGATCCCGAAGATCCGACGCTCCATGGCACCACTGTAAACACCGCAGGTCAGCCCGTTCGTCGGGTAAAGGGATGGTCTGAACTCCCGAACCCCGCTGCAATCGCGCTGTCCCATGCGCGACACTGGCCCCATGCCCGACGCCCCCGCGGACACGGCGAACCGGACCGCAGGCCAGCCGACCACCCCCATCGGCGACCTGACCCGGCATACCCAGTCGATCCTCGAACGCGCCCAGGCGTACGCGGACGCGATGCGCGCCGAGACCGACGAGACGCTCGCGGCGGCGCGTGCCGACGCGGAGCGGATGCGCGCCGAGGCCCGCGCGCTCCTCGAGGACGCCCAGCGCCAGCACGCCGACGCCGTTCGTGAACGCGAGCTCGTCGGTCGCACCCTCACCGACGCCCAGGGCGAGGCCGAGTCGCTCGTCGCCGACGCCACCGAGCAGGCCTCGCTGCTCACCCAGTCGGCCACGCGCACGAGCGAGGAGGCGGTCTCCTCCGCGCGCCTCGAGGCGCAACGGCTCGTCGCCCTCGCGACGACCGAGGCCGAGCAGCTGCGGGCGAGCGCCCAGAGCGACTACGACCAGGCCATGAGCCGGTATGCCGCCCACGAACGTGAGCGCGACGCGGACTTCGCGGCCGGCGTGGCGAAGATGGACACCCACTTCGCGCAGCGCGACGAGGAGCAGAAGGCCGCCCACGCGGCGCTGCTGGCCGAGGCGGAGCACCAGGCGCAGGAGGCCAGGTCGGCCGCGACGAAGGAGGCCGAGCAGACGCGGTCGGCTGCCGAGCAGCACCTCGCCGAGCGTCGGGCCGAGGCCGAGCAGCTGGTCGAGCAGGCGCGCACCGACGCCCAGGAGCGGCTCGACCGCGCGCACGCCGAGGCCACCGAGATCATGACCCAGGCCGAGGACCACCTGAAGTGGGGCCAGGACACGGTCCGCCGGGTGCTCGACGAGGGTGAGGCCGAGGTGGCCCGCCTGCGCCGCGAGACCCACCAGGAGCTGGGCGCGCGGATGCGTTCGCGGCGCCAGCTGATCCAGACCGCACTCGCCCGCGCCGCCCACCGGGCCCGCGGTGAGCGCGAGGCAGCGCGAGCCGAGTCCGAGCGGGTGCGCGCGCAGGCGGAAGCCGTCCTCACGGCTGCCCAGGCCCAGGCTGAGCGCACCATCGCCGCCGCGCAGGAGGCGGCCGACCGGACCCGCCGCGACGCCGACGACACCGAGCGCCTCGCCCGCGAACGCGCCACCCGACGGGTCGAGGAGGCCGAGAAGGCCGCGCGCCTCGTGCGGGAGCGCACGGCGTCGGAGATCGAACGGCTGCAACGCGAGACGCACGAGTCCCACCGGGCCGCCCGTGAGCAGCTCGTCTCCTCGGCCACCCAGGCGCGCGAGGAGGCCGACCGCGTGCGCGCCGAGGCGCGTGCCATGCTCGACCGCGCCCGCGCCGAGGTGGCCTCCCTCGCGTCCCGGCGCGAGGACATCACCAAGCAGCTCGGTCACCTGACCGGCGTCATCGACGCCCTCGCCGTGCCCGAGAAGGCCACCGCCCCAGCCCCAACCCCCACTGAGAGCGAACGGACCGACCATGAGTGACAGCACCTCCTTCCGCAGCGTCCTGCGCGGCTACGACCCGGCCCAGGTCGACCAGTGGCAGGCGGAGACCTCGAACGCGCTGGCCCAGGCCCGCAGCGAGGCCGCCGAGCGCACCGTCGAGGTGAGCGAGCTGCGGGCCGCGCTCACCCGTGCGCAGGAGCAGCACGCCGGCGTGACCCGCCAGTTCGAGGCGCTGCAGGACGAGCAGCGCAAGGCTGCGGCGCCGACGTTCGCCGACCTCGGTGACCGGATCGGCTCGATCCTCGCCCTGGCCGACCAGGAGGCGACCGACATCCGGGACAAGGCGCGGGTGGATGCGGACACGCTGGTGGGCACCTCCCAGCTCGAGGCCGACCAGGCGCGCAAGGACGCGGACGCGTATGCCGTGGACGTGCGTGGTCGTGCCGACGCCGAGGCCGCGCAGGTGGTCGAGAAGGCCAAACAGCAGGCCGACTCGATCCTCGACGACGCCGACCGGGAGGCATCGGCCCGGCGCGAGGAGGCCGAGGCGTTCTACGAGCACCAGCGGGCCCGGGCCGCGGCTGCGGCGGCGGACTTCGAGTCCACGCTGGGGCAGCGCCGCGACAAGGCTGCCGCGGAGTTCTCGGCCCAGATGGCCCAGCACGAGCAGGCCCTCACCCAGGCCCAGGAGCGGGCCGCCGCGCTCAGCGCCGAGAGCGAGCGGGCGCACAGCGACGCCTCCACCGAGGCCCAGCGGGTGCTCGCCGAGGCACGGTCGGAGGCCGAGCAGCTCGTGGCCGCCGCCCGCGAGCAGGCCGAGCGGATCCGCCGCGACTCCGAGCGCGAACTGGCTGCTGCCACGGCCCGCCGCGACAGCATCACCGCCCAGCTCAGCAACGTCCGGCAGATGCTCGCCACCCTCGGCGGCGCATCGATGGTCGACGGCCTCGGTGCCGACGACAAGTCCGCGCAGCCGGCCGCCGTCGAGACCCAGGACACCACGGGCGAGACCGACAACTCCGGCTACGAACCCGGTGCGGAGCAGACACCGGCGACAGCAGCGGAGCCTGAGACCACGGCCGACGCACCCAAGGGCCGCAAGGCGCCCAGCCACGCCTGACCGACCCTCTTGTCTCGACGTGCTGCCGGTCAGTGGCGTCCATCATCCGGACGGGGTATCCACAGTACGGTCAGGTAACGGCATGTTTGGTCATGACAAACATTGAGTTACCTCTGGGAGGACCCCATGGCCACGCTGCGACTCGGCGACGACGCACCCGACTTCACCGCCCAGACCACCGAGGGTGAGCTGAGCTTCCACGACTGGAAGGGCGACGGCTGGGCCGTGCTCTTCAGCCACCCGGCCGACTTCACGCCCGTCTGCACCACCGAGCTCGGCCGCGTCGCCCAGCTCAAGGACGAGTGGGCCGCCCGCAACACCAAGGTCCTGGCCGTGTCGGTCGACGCCCTCGAGGACCACAACGCCTGGAAGTCCGACATCGAGGAGGTCGCCGGCGCCAGCGTCGACTACCCCATCGTCGCCGACTCCGACCGCCAGGTGGCCGAGCTCTACGACATGATCCACCCCGGCGCCGGCGACACCTCCCCCGTCCGTTCGGTGTTCCTCATCGACCCGGCGGGCAAGGTGCGCCTGTCGCTGACCTACCCCAAGAGCGCGGGGCGCAACTTCGACGAGATCCTGCGCGCCCTCGACGCGCTCCAGGTCAACGACGCGGGCCCGTTCTCCACGCCCGCCGACTGGAAGCAGGGCGAGCGCATCATCGTCGCCCCCACGGTCACGACGGCCGACGCGCAGGCGAAGTTCAAGGACGTCGAAGAGGTCAAGCCCTACCTGCGTTACGCAGCAGCCCCGACGCCCTGACGGGTGCCGTCCCCGGCCGTCTCCTCCTCGACCGGGGCGTATGCCGCGTCCGCGCCACCACCCCTCCGGCGCGGACGCGGCATACGGTTGGCCCATGAGCGAACCCACGCAGCTGAACATCCCCGTCGAGGGTGGCACCATGCCCGCCGACGTCCACCTGCCCGAGGCCGGTCGCGGCCCGGGCATCGTGCTGTTCCAGGAGATCTTCGGAGTCTCCGACTACATCACACAGCGGGCGAAAGACCTTGCGGGGCAAGGCTATGTCGTCGTCGTGCCGCACCTGTACTGGCGCCTGGACGACCCGGTCGTCCCCGACGACCAGCTGGAGACCGCGATGGGGCTGCTCCAGCGTTTCGACTGGGAGGCTGGCGTCGCCGACGGTGCCGCGGCACTGGCCGCAACGCGGGCACTCGGCGAGGCCGAGGGACCGACCGGGTTGCTCGGCTTCTGCTTCGGCGGCGGCCTCGCCTTCAACGTCGCTGCAGTCGCCGACCCGGGCCCGGACGCCCTCGTCAGCTACTACGGGTCCGCGCTGCCGGGCCTGCTCTCCCTGGCACCACGCGTGACCTGCCCGAGCCTGCACCACTTCGGGCTGGAGGACACCTTCATCCCCGAGGACACCGTCCGCGAGATCGAGGCGGCCGTCACCTCTGGCGGTGGGGACGCCACGTTCCTCACGTATGCCGGCGCCGGGCACGCGTTCGACAACCCGGCACCCGCGTTCCACCACGAGGGTGCATCGCAGGAGGCGTGGGCCGCGACGGTGGCGTGGCTCGAGCGGGAGCTGCCGGTCGACTAGGGCCTCAGGAGCCACCCGGAGGCGTACGATCCACCCACCGGGCACCGAGGTCGCCCGCCAGGGAGGGAGCACCGCATGAGCACGAGGACCCGGAGCCGGGCGAGCTGCACCAGCTGTGGCAGGAGCATGCGTCGCGGGACGTACTACTCACCGCTGGGGCAGCCCGTCTGCGAGGCGTGCTACGAGAAGGTCAACGGCCTGATCGTCGGCGGAATGGCCGGAGGGGTCGGTGGCGCGGTCGCCGGGCCGGGGATCTTGCGCTGGGTGCGCGAGAGCCTCGGCAGGACCGACAAGCAGCGCCGGGCGGTGCCGGAGTCGAGCCAGGCCGGCCGCACCCCGGAACGCGAGCCGCAGCCCTAGTCCTCGACGCGACCGGTCACTCCGGCTGGACGTCGTCCTCGCGGGCGTCGTCGAGCTGGGTCTGCGGGTTGCTCGACATGTCCCGGACCACCGCTCCGTCGCCAGTGAGCGTGTCGTGGCGACCAGGTGTGGGGTCGTCCTCGGTCGGCACGTCGCGCGTGGGGTCGTCGCTGCTGAGCAAGGCCTCGAGCAACCCACCGCCGAGCCGCCGGAAGCAACGCCGCGGCCGCTCGCGGTCGAGCACTGCCACCTCCAGCTGGGCCGGGGTGAGGGTGCGGTCGGGGCCACCGGAGGGGTCCTTACCGAGCTCGGCGACGGCCAGGCCGAGGGCGTCGCCGAGGCTGAGGCCGGGGCGCCAGCGGTCCTTGAGGCCGGTCTCGATCTGGTCGGCCGCGCCGCCCATCGCGACGAAGCCGTACTCGTCGGCTACCGACCCGTCGTAGGTCAGCCGGTAGATCTGGTCCTCCTCGGCGGTGGCGCCCACCTCGGCCACGACGATCTCGACCTCGTACGGCTTGGACTCCTGGGTGAACACGGTGCCGAGCGTCTGCGCGTAGGCGTTGGCCAGGCCGCGCGCCGTCACGTCGGTGCGGTCGTAGGAGTAGCCCCGCAGGTCGGCATACCGAACACCCGCCACGCGCAGGTTCTCGAACTCGTTGTACTTCCCCACCGCCGCGAACGCGATGCGGTCGTAGATCTCGGAGATCTTGTGCAAGGCCCGCGAGGGGTTCTCGGCGACGAACGCGATGCCCTTGTCATAGCCGAGGACGACGACCGAGCGACCGCGCGCAATTCCCTTGCGTGCGTAGTCGGCCCGGTCCTTCATGAGCTGCTCGGGTGAGACGTAGAACGGCATGCTGCTCATCGCGCACCTCCCGGGTTGCCCTGACGGTCGGCGATGACGGACTCGACCACCGCGGTGAGCGCGTCCTCGGTGACGAAACGCACGCCCTCGGCGTCGATCACCGCGACGGTCGGCCAGATGCGCCGACCGAGGTCGGGGCCGCCGGTCGCCGAGTCGTCGTCGGCGGCGTCGTAGAGCGCCTCGATGGCGACCCGGACGGCGTCGTCGCCCGACAGCCCCGGGCGCCACAGCTTCTTGAGTGAGCCGCGCGCGAAGAGCGAACCCGAGCCGACGCTGTGGTGGTCGTGCTCCTCGTAGCAGCCGCCGGTCACGTCGTAGGAGAAGATGCGTCCGGTGTTCCGCTCGAGGTCGTAGCCGGCGAACATCGGCACCACCGACAGCCCCTGCATCGCCATGCCGAGGTTGCCGCGGATCATCGCAGCGAGCCGGTTTGCCTTGCCCTCCAACGAAAGCAGCGTGCCCTCGATCTTCTCGTAGTGCTCGAGCTCGACCTGGAACAGCTTGACCAGCTCGATCGCGATGCCGGCGGTGCCGGCGATCCCGACGGCGGAGTACTCGTCGGCCGCGAAGACCTTCTCCATGTCGCGGTTGGCGATGATGTTGCCCATCGTGGCGCGCCGGTCGCCGGCCATGACGACGCCGCCGTCGCTGGTCACCGTGACGATCGTGGTGCCGTGCGGGGCCTCGAGGGTGCTGCCAGGGGGCAGCGCGCGGCGCGAGGGCAACAGCTCGGGCGCGTGGTCACCGACGAACTCGGTGAACGACGATGAGCCGGGCGAGAGGTATGCCGCGGGGAGCTTCCCCGCGTGGGGCCCAGTGGTCACTGGCCACCCTTCTGGACGAATCCGCGCACGAACTCCTCGGCGTTGGACTCCAGCACCCCGTCGATCTCGTCGAGGACGCTGTCGATGTCGGAGTCGAGGTTCTCCTTGCGGGCGCTGGCCTCCGGCGAGGCGGGAGTGGGCTCGGGGGCCTCGTCGGGCGCGTCGTCGCGCCGCTGCGGCCGGCTCTGTTCCTGGCTCGGCATGTCACTGCCTCCCTCTCGTCGCGGGTTCTGTGACGACCCTAGCCCGATGCCGACGCCAACTCACGCAGCAGGGTCTCGGCGTCCGGACTGCGGTCGAGCAGCGCCCCCACGCTGGCCCGGGTCCCCCGCAGGGGTTCGAGCATCGGCACGCGCTGGAGGGACGGCTGGCCGGGGATGTCGAAGATCACTGAGTCCCACGACGCGGCCGCGATCTGGTCGGGGTACTTCTCGAGGCACTTGCCGCGGAAGTAGGCACGGGTGTCGGCCGGGGGCTCGTGCACGGCCTCGTGGACCTGCTCGTCGGTGACGAGCTCCTCGAACCGGCCGGCCCGGCGCAGCTTGTGGAAGATGCCCTTGTCGGCCCGCACGTCCGACCACTGGATGTCGATGGCCCGCAGCCGCGGGTCCGACCACTCCAGGCCGTCGCGGTCGATGTAGCCCTGCATGACCTGCTGCTTGCCGACCCAGTCGACCTCGCGGGCGGCCCCGCTCGGGTCGCGCTCGAGCTTGTCGAGGACGACACCCCACCAGTGCATGACCTCAGCGGTGTCGGCGTCGACCTCGCCGGCATACCGCTCCTGCAGGTAGCGCTCGGCGAGCTCGCGGTAGCGCCACTGCAGCTGGACCGCCGTCGTGGTCGACCCGTCGCGCAGCTCGATCAGCTCGGCGCAGCTCGGGTCGTGGCTGATCTTCTGGAGGGTGGCGACCGGGCGGGCCACGGTCAGGTCGAGGTCGATGGCGCGGTCCTCGATCATCGCCAGCACCAGGGAGGTGGTGCCCAGCTTGAGCAGGTTGGCGACGTCGCAGTGGTTGGCGTCGCCGATGATGACGTGCAGCCGCCGGTAGAGGTCCGCCACGGCGTGCGGCTCGTCGCGGGTGTTGATGATCGGCCGCTTGAGGGTCGTCTCGAGTCCGACCTCGACCTCGAAGAAGTCGCTGCGCTGGCTCAGCTGGAAGCCCGCCTTGCGTGAGTCCATCCCGATGCCGACGCGACCCGACCCGGTGAACACCTGGCGCGTGACGAAGAACGGCACGAGGTGGCGCACGATCTCGGTGAACGGTGTCTCGCGGCGCATGAGGTAGTTCTCGTGCGTGCCATAGGACTGGCCCTTGCCGTCGGTGTTGTTCTTGTAGAGGTTGACCCCGGGCGGCACCTGCGAGAGGCGGCGTACCGACTCGGCCATGATCAGCTCACCGGCCCGGTCGTAGGCGACCGCGGCACGCGGCGAGGTGACCTCGGGTGAGGAGTACTCCGGGTGGGCGTGGTCGACGTAGAGGCGGGCGCCGTTGGTGAGCACCACGTTCGCGAGGGTGGGGTCCTCCTCGTCGGTGAGCTGGCTCGGGTCCGCGACACCGCGGGCCATGTCGAAGCCGCGCGCGTCCCGCAGCGGCGCCTCGTCGGCGTAGTCCCACGACGCGTGCGCGGCGCGGATGCCCTGGGCCGAGGCGTAGGCATTGACGACCTGCCCCGACAGGATCATCGGGTTGGCCGTCGGGTCTCCCGGCACCGAGATCCCGTACTCGGTCTCGATGCCCATCACCCTGCGAACACTCATGATGGTCAATCTAGGTGACAGACTGCGGCGTCATGCGGCACTCCCCCCTCGCGATGCCGGTCCGGATGGCCGCGCTGACCGCCCTGCTCGACACCGTGCTGCGCCCGCCCGTCGAGCGGCTCACGCCCGCGCAGCTCGCGAAGGAGCGCGGCACGGCATACCCGCACCGCCCGCCGTTCACCTGGGTGACCGGCCCGGTCGACCGCAGGGTCGGCATCACCTACGGCACCGCGCCCGCCCGTGACGGTTACGAGGTCCCCCTGCGGATCTACCGGCCGCGTAGCGTCCGCGACGCGGACACCGACGTGCCCGTCATCGTGTTCGTCCACGGCGGCGGGTACGCGACCGGCAACGTCGTCCTCTACGACGCCCTGTGCACCCATCTGGCCCAGCAGGTGCGGGCCGTGGTCGTCAGCGTCGACTACCGGCTCGCCCCGGAGCACCGCGCCCCGACGGCCGCCCACGACGTCATCGACGCGGCCACGTGGGTGGCCCTCCAGAGCGACCTCCTGCGTGCCGACTCCACGCGGCTGGCCCTGTGCGGGGACAGCGCCGGCGGGGCGCTCGCAGCGGTCACGGCGCAGGCCCTGCGCGACGCGGGCGACTACCCCGTCCGGCTCCAGGCACTCATCTACCCCGCCACCGACATGACGTTGTCGTCGCCGTCGATCGCCGAGCTGCCCGACGCCCCGATGCTGACCCGCACCAGCATCGAGACCTACCGCGACCTCTACTGTCCGGACCCTGGGATGTGGCGCGACCCGCTCGTCTCACCGCTCTTCGGGCGGCTGGCCGGCGTGGCGCCGGCGCTGATCCAGACCGCGGACCTCGACCCGTTGCGTGACGACGGCACCCGGTATGCCGCCGTGTTGCGCGACGCGGGCGTGCCCGTGCGCCTCACGAACTACCTGCGGGTGCCGCACGGCTTCGCGTCGATCCCGGGCGCCACGCCGATGGGCCCGCAGCACCGAGCCGAGCTCGTGGGCGAGCTGCGTCGACACCTGTATGCCGCCGACCCACCATCGAGCGGCGACGCGAGTTAGGCTCGCATCGAGGTCGCCGCGGCATACCTCGACGTTGCCACCACGCACCCCCAGGGAGACCCATGCGGGACATCGTGATCTTCAGCGGGAGCGCGCATCGTGCGCTGGCCCAACGCATCTGTGGCGCACTGGGGGTCGAGCTCTCCCCCGCCGACATCAAGCGGTTCAGCAACGACTGCCTCCAGGCGCAGCTGCTGGCCAACTGTCGCCAGCGCGACGTCTACGTCATCCAGCCGCTCGTGCCGCCCACTCAGGAGCACCTCATGGAGCTGCTCCTGATGATCGACGCGGCCCGGGGCGCGTCGGCGGCGCAGATCACGGCGGTCATCCCCCACTACGCCTACGCCCGGTCGGACAAGAAGGATGCCTCCCGCATCTCGCTCGGCGGCCGCCTCGTCGCCGACATGCTCGTCGCGGCCGGTGCCGACCGCGTCCTGACGATGACCCTGCATGCACCGCAGGTGCACGGCTTCTTCTCCGTGCCGGTCGACCACCTCACCGCCATCGGGGTGCTGGCCGACCACTTCCGGGGACGCGACCTCGATAACTCGGTGGTGGTCTCCCCCGACCTCGGCAACGCCAAGACGGCAACGCAGTTCGCGCGACTGCTCGGCCTGCCCGTGGCGGCGGGAAGCAAGCAGCGGCTCGCCGACGACCGGGTGGTCATCGACGACATCGTCGGTGACGTCGAGGGCAAGCGCGCCATCGTGCTCGACGACGAGATCGCCACCGGTGGGTCGATCATCGAGCTGCTCGAGCAGCTCAAGGACCTCGGCTGCACCAGCGCCGACATCGCGTGCACCCACGGACTGTTCGCGGGCAAGGCCGTCGAACGGCTGCGTGACCACCCGATGATCGGTGAGGTCGTCACCACGGACACGGTGCCCGCGCCGGCCAACTGGCCCGAGCTGCGGGTGCGCACCGTGGCCCAGCTGTTCGCCGAGGCGATCAGCCGCATCCACGCCGGCGAGTCCGTCAGCAGCCTCTTCGACGGCGTCGACCCCACCCACGCGCCACCGCAGGCGACCCTCTTTGACAAGGTTCATGCGTGAACCGAGTCGCTGCCTACCTCCTCGACGCCCTCTTCATCCTGCTCTTCGCCACCCTCGGCCGGATGAGCCACGCGGAGGGCCTCACCTTTGGCGGGGTTCTCGGGGTGGCCTGGCCGTTCCTCGTGGCCTGCGCCGCCGGGTGGGTCGTCGCCTGGCGGGTGCGGGACTGGCCGGTGCGTATGCCGGGTGCTCCGCTGATGTGGCTCGTCACCGCCGTGCTGGGGCTGGCGTTGCGGGTCGCGACCGGTGGCGGGTTCGCCTGGTCGTTCGCGCTCGTGACGCTGGTCGTGCTCGGGTTCTTCCTCGTCGGCTGGCGCTGCGCGGCCGAGGTGGTGCGGTTCGGCGCGAACGGGCTCACCCGCTGGTCGGAGCGCAACGCCCGCGAGAACGCCAGGGCTCGTCGCTAGCGCTCGGGTGACCACCCGGGCGGTGCGAACACGTACCCGAGCCGCTCCCGCCATCCCTTCGCGGACCGCACCTGGCGGAGCATCGCCACGAACTCGCCGTACTGGAGCCGGAACGGGTTGAACGTCGTGACCGGGTGGGTCAGGCCGTAGGTCGGCCGCTCCTCCTCCTCGGCGAAGGTGCCGAACAGCCGGTCCCAGACGATGAGGATGCCGCCGTAGTTGCGGTCGAGGTACTTGGTGTCGCTCGCGTGGTGCACGCGGTGGTGCGACGGGGTGTTGAAGACGAGCTCGAAGGGGCGCCACAGCTTGGGGATCGTCTCGGTGTGCACCCAGAATTGGTAGATCAGGTTGAGGGAGAACGCGAAGAAGATCATCCACGGCGGGACGCCGAGCAGCGGCAGCGGCACCCAGAACAGCAGCTCGCCCCACGGGTTCCACTTCTGCCGCAACGCCGTCGTGTAGTTGAACTTCTCGCTGCTGTGGTGGGCCTGGTGCATGGCCCACAGGACGCGCACCCGGTGGCTGGAGCGGTGGTAGGAGTACCAGAGGAAGTCGACGGCCAGCAGGACCACGACCCAGGTCCACCACTGGCGCGGGTCGAGCCGAAGCGGCGTCACGGCATACAGGGCCGTGTAGAGCACCAGGGCCAGCGCCCGCGCGCCGAGGTTGACCACGACCGACCCCACCCCCATCGACAGGCTCGCCGCCGAGTCCCTGCCGGTGTGACCGGCATACCGGGGCGCGTCGTCGTCGGTCTCGAGGACGCGCAGGGCGACGAGCTCGATCACGATGAACAGGATGAAGAAGGGCACGGCGAGCAGGGTCGGCTCGCGCAGCAGGTGGTCCACGACCACCATCCTACTGAAAGTAAGTTAGAGGTACTGCCCCGTGTTGGCGACGTTGTCGATGGACCGGGCTGAAACGTCTCGGTGCCGCTCCATCAAAGGTACTGCCCCGTGTTGGCGACGTTGTCGATCGACCGACCCGGCTCGGTGCCGCTCTTGCCGGTGATGAGCGTGCGGATGTAGACGATCCGCTCGCCCTTCTTGCCGGAGATGCGGGCCCAGTCGTCGGGGTTGGTCGTGTTGGGCAGGTCCTCGTTCTCCTTGAACTCGTCGACGCAGCTGGCGAGCAGGTGGTCGACGCGGATGCCGTGCTGGGCGGAGGTGAGGAAGTCCTTGATCGCCATCTTCTTGGCCCGGTCGACGATGTTCTGGATCATCGCGCCGGAGTTGAAGTCCTTGAAGTAGAGGACCTCCTTGTCACCGTTGGCGTAGGTCACCTCGAGGAACCTGTTGTCCTCGATCTCGGAGTACATGCGCTCCACGGTGGCCGTGATCATCGCGTCGACCGTGGCCTGCTTCGACCCGCCGTGCTCGGCCAGGTCGTGCTCGTGCAGCGGCAGCTCCGCGGTGAGGTACTTGGTGAAGATGTCGCGGGCGCTCTCGGCGTCGGGGCGCTCGATCTTGATCTTCACGTCGAGGCGGCCCGGGCGCAGGATCGCGGGGTCGATCATGTCCTCGCGGTTGGAGGCGCCGATGACGATGACGTTCTCGAGTCGCTCGACACCGTCGATCTCGGACAGCAGCTGCGGCACGATCGTGGTCTCGACGTCGGAGGAGACACCCGATCCGCGGGTGCGGAACAGCGAGTCCATCTCGTCGAAGAACACCACGACCGGCGTTCCGCCAGAAGCCTTTTCGCGCGCCCGCTGGAAGATGAGCCGGATGTGCCGCTCGGTCTCACCGACGTACTTGTTGAGCAGCTCGGGGCCCTTGATGTTGAGGAAGAACGACTTGCCGACCGGCTTGCCCTCCTTCTCGGCGACCTTCTTCGCCAGGCTCGACGCGACCGCCTTGGCGATGAGCGTCTTGCCGCAGCCGGGCGGGCCGTAGAGCAGCACGCCCTTGGGCGGCTTGAGCTGGTGCTCGGTGAACAGGTCGGGGTGCAGGTAGGGCAGCTCGACGGCGTCGCGGATCGCCTCGATCTGGCCGGCGAGTCCCCCGATGTCCTCGTAGTCGATGTCCGGGACCTCTTCGAGGACGAGCTCGGCGACCTCGGCCTTGGGGATGCGCTCGTAGACGAACCCGGAGCGCGGCTCGAGCATGACCGCGTCACCGACGCGCAGGGGCTCGCCCTCGAGCGAGTCGGCGATGCGTGCGACGCGCTCCTCGTCGGCGTGCGCGACCACGAGCACCCGGCCCTCGCCGAGCATCTCCTTGATCATCACGACCTCGCCGACCCGCTCGAAACCGCAGGTGGCGACGACGTTCATGGCCTCGTTGAGCCGCACCTCGCGGCCCTGCGAGAGGTCGGCGGGGTCGACCGCCGGGCTCACGGCGACGTGCATCTTGCGTCCGCCGGTGAGGATGTCGACGGTGGCGTCGTCATAGGACTCGAGGATGACGCCGTATGCCGCGGGAGGTTGCGCGAGGCGGTCGACCTCGCCCTTGAGCGTGACGATCTGCTCGCGGGCCTCCTTGAGCGTGCGCACGAGCCGCTCGTTCTGGGAGGAGATCGTGGCGAGGTTCGACTGCAGCTGCAGGACCTTCGTCTCGAGCTCGCGCGATCGGGCGGGGGCGTCGGCGAGGCGCTGCCGCAACGCGGCAACCTCCTCGGCGAGGAGCTCGGCCTGCCGGCGCTCGTCGGACTGGCCGTCGGTGCGGTGCTGGTCGGTCATGTCGACTCCCTCGGGTGGCGGACGACGTTGCCACCGACCGGAATACCCGGCCGATGCCCCAACCTAACTCCGATCTAGTCGGAGGTCGTGGAGGTTTCGGTCACAGAACGGCGAATGCGACGGATCTTCTTGTCTGATGGGACGCGCTCGCCCAGTTCCTCTGGGGTGAACTCGGCGTCCTCGCCGAAGGTTCCGCTGTCGGCCGCGGCGCCGTCCTCGCCATACGCACCCTTGGCCGGGCGCCGCTTGCGCAGCGGCGGGGTGACCCCCGGCGCGAGCCGGCGGGTGGTGATGAGGAACCCGGTGTGACCGTGCATGCGGTGCTGCGGGCGGACGGCGAGCCCCTCGAGGTGCCAGCCGCGGACCATCGACTCCCACGCGTCGGGCTCGGTGTAGCCGCCGTGGTCGCGCATCGCCTCGGCGACACGGGACAGCTGGGTGGCCGTCGCGACGTAGCAGATGAGGACGCCGCCGGGCGCCAGCGCGTCGGCGACGACGTCAAGGCACTCCCAGGGCGCAAGCATGTCGAGGACGACGCGGTCGATGCTGCCGTTCTCGACGGTGCTGGGCAGCTGCTCGACCAGGTCACCGATGGTGACGGTCCACGCGGGGTGGTCGACGCCGAAGAACGCGCGGGCGTTGCCGCGGGCGATGTCGGCGAAGTCCTCGCGCCGCTCGAAGGAGTAGAGGTGGCCGTGCTCCCCCACCGCGCGCAGCAGCGACATCGACAGCGCGCCGGACCCGACACCCGCCTCGACGACGCGGGCGCCGGGGAAGACGTCGGCCATGGTGACGATCTGGCCGGCGTCCTTGGGGTAGACAACAGCGGCGCCGCGGGGCATCGACATGACGTAGTCGGACAGCAGCGGCCGCAGGGCGAGGTACTCGACGCCGGCGGTGTTCTTGACGACGGTGCCGTCGGGCGCCCCGATGAGGTCGTCGTGCGCCAGTCGGCCTCGGTGGGTGTGGAACTCGCGCCCCGCCTCGAGGGTGATGGTGTGCAGCCGCCCCTTGGGGTCGGTGAGCTGCACGCGGTCGCCCACCGCGAAGGGCCCTCGGCGCAGGTCGGCACCCACCGCAGACGTCGTCATGGCGGGCGAGTCTAGTTGCGCGCCGTGGCCGCCTTGTTCACGGCATCGACGGTGGCCAGACCCCAGACCCGCCCGCCCGCAGTGAGCACGACGTAGCCGACGCCGGACTCCTGCATGGCTGCCACCACTGCGTCGACGGGCTGCTCGGGTGTCGCCTCGACGACGTTGCCATCGGGCAGCCGCAGCACGGCGGAGCTGAGTGGTGCGGACCGGATCGCGTCCGCCGGCAGCTCGTCACTGAGACCACCGAAGAGCAGGTTGGGTATGCCGCGAGCGTCCGTCGTCACGACGGCGCGGTGGTGGTCCAGGGCCGCCTGGATGGAGGTGGACGGCGGCACCACGTCGGCGGGTACCGCGACCTGTCCGACGGTGAGCCGGCCGAGGGACGCGACCGCCTTGCCGCGGTTGATCGCGGCGGTGGCGCCGGTCCAGATGACCGACGCGATGACGATCGCCCAGATCGCCGAGAACCCCGGCCGCTCTCCCCGGGTCAGCGGCAGCACGATGAACCACACGACGGCCGCGACGGCCAGCACGCGGCCGGCCCACCCGGCGACGACCGACCCCTTGGTGCGGTCACCCGTCGCGGCCCAGACGACCGACTCCAGCGCCTGGCCACCGTCGAGCGGCAGCGCCGGGATGACGTTGAAGAGCGCCAGCGCCCCGTTGATGATGAGCAGTCCCTCGAGCAGGTTCGCGGTCAGCCCACCGTGCGTGACGAGCAGTCCCACGACCGCGAGCCCGGCCAGCACGGCATTCGCGAAGGGCCCGGCCAGGGCCACGACGGCGAGCCGACCGGGTGAGGGGCGCAGCGCCTCGAACGACGTGTGCCCACCCCAGAGGTTCGCCACGATGCGCACCACCGGCATGCCCAGCGACTTGGCGGCAACCGCGTGGGCCGCCTCGTGGACCAGCACGGACACGAGCAGCAGCAACGCCTGAAGCACCCCGCGGGTCAGGCCGTAGACCGGGTTGGTGTCGAGCACGGGCTGGGCGACGATGACGACGATGACCAGCGCGATGAGGAACCAGCTGGGCGCCAGGTAGACCGGCACGCCCACGACGCGTCCGATGCGTACGCCGTGCCCGCGCTCGTCCGGGCTGTCGGCGGCGCTCGTCATGGCGCAGACACTACGTGACCACCCCCGACGCCTTCCTGTGCGCCCGGTCCATACTGGTCGGGTGCCCGAAACCGCCGATCACCGTCCTGACGCCACCGACGAGCTGACCGCTGCCCTGCGCGAGCGGATCCTCGTCATGGACGGCGCCATGGGCACGATGATCCAGCGCGAGGGCTTCAGCGAGGAGGACTACCGCGGCGACCGGTTCGCCGAGTGGGGCCAGGACCTCAAGGGCAACAACGACCTCCTCTCGATCACCCAGCCGGACGCGATCCGAGCCATCCACGCGGCATACCTCGAAGCGGGCGCCGACCTCGTCGAGACCAACACCTTCAACGCCCAACGCATCTCCCTCGCCGACTACGGCATGGAGGACCTCGCCTACGAGCTCAACCTCGCGTCCGCACGGCTCGCCCGCGAGGCGGCCGATGCCATCGCCACGCCCGACCGGCCGCGGTGGGTGCTGGGCGCGCTCGGCCCGACCAACCGCACCGCCTCGATCTCGCCCGACGTCAACGACCCCGGAAAGCGCAACGTCACCTACGACGAGCTCGTCACGGCATACCTCGAGCAGGCACGTGGTCTCGTCGACGGCGGGGCGGACGTCCTCATCGTCGAGACGATCTTCGACACCCTCAACGCCAAGGCTGCGATCTTCGCGCTCGAGACGCTCTTCGAGGAGCATGGCCGTCGCTGGCCGGTCATCATCTCGGGCACCATCACCGACGCGTCGGGGCGCACGCTCTCGGGGCAGGTCACCGAGGCGTTCTGGAACTCCGTGCGGCACGCGCGGCCGCTCGCGGTCGGGCTCAACTGTGCGCTCGGTGCCGAGGAGATGCGCCCGTATGCCGCGGAGCTGGCTCGCGTGGCCGACACCTTCGTCTCGTGCTACCCGAATGCGGGGCTGCCCAACGCTTTTGGCGAGTACGACGAGACCCCGGACGCGATGGCGTCGGTGGTCGGGGAGTTCGCGTCGTCGGGGTTGGTGAACCTGCTCGGCGGCTGCTGTGGCACGACGCCCGAGCACATCAAGGCGATCGCGGAGGCCGCCGCCGGTCAGGCGCCGCGGGTTCCCGCCGAGGTGGAGCCGGCGCTGCGGCTGTCGGGGCTCGAGCCGTTGACGGTGACCGAGGAGTCGTTGTTCGTCAACGTCGGTGAGCGCACCAACATCACGGGGTCGGCGCGGTTCCGCAAGCTGATCCAGGCCGAGGACTACCCGACCGCGCTCAACGTCGCGCGGCAGCAGGTCGAAGCCGGCGCGCAGGTCATCGACGTCAACATGGACGAGGGCATGATCGACGGCGTCGCCGCGATGGACCGGTTCCTCAAGCTGGTCGCGTCCGAGCCCGACATCTCGCGCGTGCCGGTCATGGTCGACTCCTCCAAGTGGGAGGTCATCGAGGCCGGGCTCAAGTGCGTGCAGGGCAAGCCGATCGTCAACTCGATCTCGATGAAGGAGGGCGTCGAGCCGTTCATAGAGCATGCCCGGCTGTGCCGCAAGTACGGCGCCGCCATCGTCGTGATGGCGTTCGACGAGGACGGGCAGGCCGACAGTCTCGAGCGCCGCAAGGAGATCTGCCAGCGGGCCTACGACATCCTCACCAAGGAGGTTGGGTTCCCCGCCGAGGACATCATCTTCGACCCCAACATCTTCGCGGTGGCCACGGGCATCGAGGAGCACGCGGCCTACGGCACCGACTTCATCGAGGCGACCCGATGGATCAAGGAGAACCTGCCCGGGGCGCTGGTCTCCGGTGGCGTCTCCAACGTGTCGTTCTCGTTCCGCGGCAACAACCCCGTGCGCGAGGCGATCCACGCAGTGTTCCTCTACCACGCGATCAAGGCCGGCATGGACATGGGCATCGTCAACGCCGGCGCGCTCGTCGTCTATGACCAGGTCGACCCCGAGCTGCGCGAGCGGATCGAGGACGTCGTGCTCAACCGGCGCCCGGACTCGACCGAGCGGCTGCTCGAGATCGCCGACTCGTTCAACACTGGTGACACCAAGCAGGAAGCCATCGCCGAGGAGTGGCGGTCGCTGCCGGTTGGCGAGCGGATCACCTACGCCCTGGTCAAGGGCATCGACGAGTACGCCGAGACCGACACCGAGGAGCTGCGCCAGGAGATCATCGCCCGCGGCGGACGTCACATCGAGGTCATCGAAGGTCCGCTGATGGACGGCATGAACGTCGTCGGCGACCTGTTCGGCTCCGGGAAGATGTTCCTGCCGCAGGTCGTGAAGTCGGCGCGTGTGATGAAGAAGGCCGTCGCCTACCTGCTGCCGTTCATGGAGGAGGAGAAGGCCGAGAGCGGCCTGGCCGACGCGCGCGCCAAGGGCAAGGTCGTCATGGCCACGGTCAAGGGCGACGTCCACGACATCGGCAAGAACATCGTCGGAGTCGTGTTGCAGTGCAACAACTACGACGTCGTCGACCTCGGGGTCATGGTGCCGGCGCAGAAGATCCTCGACGCCGCCAAGGCGGAGGACGCCGACGTCATCGGGCTGTCCGGCCTCATCACGCCGAGCCTGGACGAGATGGTCAACTTCGCCACCGAGATGGAGCGACAGGGGCTCGAGATCCCGCTGCTCATCGGCGGCGCCACCACGTCCAGGGCGCACACGGCGGTCAAGGTCGACCAGAAGTACCACGGCCCGGTCGTGTGGGTGAAGGACGCGTCGCGTTCGGTTCCCGTTGTGTCACAGCTGCTTTCGGACGAGCAGCGGCCCAAGCTGCTGGAGCAGGTCAGCGCCGACTACGACTCGCTGCGCGCGCGCCACGCGGCGAAGGCCACCGAGCGGCCGCTGGTGTCCATCGAGCAGGCACGCCAGCGACGCACCCCGCTGGACTGGACGGGATACCGCCCACACGTGCCCAATCTCGTTGCGGCACAGGAGAAGGAGCTTCTCCAGCGGCAGTCCGGAGCAAAGAACAAGGTGCCCACGCAGTTCGTCCGCACCTTCCACGACTACCCGCTCGAGGAGCTGCGCGACTACATCGACTGGGGGCCGTTCTTCCTCGCGTGGGAGATGAAGGGGCGCTTTCCCGACATCCTCAACAACCCAGCCACCAGCGAGGCCGCGACCAAGCTCTACGAGGACGCGAACCGCATGCTGGACAAGGCGATTCGCGAGAAGTGGCTGCGCGCCTTGGGTGTCATCGGGCTCTTTCCCGCCAACGCCGTGGGCGACGACATCGAGGTGTATGCCGACGAGTCGCGTGAGTCGGTCGCGCTGACGTTGCACACGCTGCGGCAGCAGGGGCAGCACCGCGAGGGCGTGCCGAACCGTGCCATGTCGGACTTCGTCGCGCCCAAGGAGACGGGGCTGCGCGACCACATCGGTGCGTTCGCCGTGACCGCAGGACTCGGGGCGCAGGACAAGATCGCGGAGTTCAAGGCCGACCTCGACGACTACAGTGCGATCCTGCTCGAGGCGCTGGCCGACCGGCTGGCCGAGGCGTTCGCCGAGCGGATGCACGAGCGCGTGCGCCATGACTACTGGGGTTACGCGCCCGACGAGCACCTGCGCAACGACGACCTGATCGCGGAGAAGTACACGGGGATCCGGCCCGCGCCCGGTTATCCGGCGTGCCCGGACCACACCGAGAAGCAGCTGCTGTGGGAGCTGCTCGACGTGGAGAAGAACACCGGCATCGAGCTCACCGAGTCGATGGCGATGTGGCCCGGTGCGGCGGTGTCGGGTTGGTACTTCGCGCACCCGCAGTCGCAGTACTTCGTGGTGGGGCGCCTCGGCCGAGACCAGGTCGAGGACTATGCGAAGCGCAAGGGCTGGACACTCGCCGAGGCCGAGCGCTGGCTCTCCCCCAACCTCGGCTACATCCCGGAGGACTAGGGCGGCCGGCGTATGCCGCGTGGCTGGGCAGCGCTGTCAGCCCCGCGGCATACGGTGTGGCCATGGTTCCCGCGTTGTCCCCGAGTCGGGCGTCGGACTTCAAGCAGTGCCCGCTGCTGTACCGGTTCCGCGCCGTCGACAAGCTGCCCGCCCCGCCGAGCCCTGCCGCGGCGCGCGGGACGCTGGTGCACGCGGTGCTGGAGCGGTTGTTCGACCTGCCCGCCGAGCAACGCACGCCCGCGGCCGCCGCCGAGCTGGTCGGGCCGCAGTGGGAGCGGCTGGTGCAGGAGGAGCCCGAGCTCGCCGAGATGATCGCGGGCGACGAGAAGCGCACCGTGGAGTCGTGGTTCGGCGAGGCGAACGCGTTGATCGAGACGTGGTTCGGCCTCGAGGACCCGACGCGGCTCGAGCCGGCCGAGCGCGAGCTGTACGTCGAGACCGACGTCGACGGGCTGGTGCTGCGCGGTTACGTGGACCGGCTCGATGTCGCGCCGGACGGTGCGATGCGGGTGGTCGACTACAAGACGGGGCGGTCGCCGAGCGAGCTCTTCGAGGGCAAGGCGCTGTTCCAGATGAAGTTCTACGCCCTCGTGCTGTGGCGGCTGCGCGGCGAGATCCCCCGGCTGCTCCAGCTGGTCTACCTCGGCAACGGCGAGGTCGTCCGCTACTCCCCCGACGAGCACGACCTGCTCAGCCTCGAGCGCAACCTCAAGGCCGTGTGGCAGGCGATCGAGCGCGCCGCGACGACGGGAGACTGGCGGCCCAAGACGTCCAAGCTGTGCGACTGGTGCGACTACCGCGAGTTCTGTCCGGCGTGGGGTGGCACTCCCCCGCCGCTGCCCGAGGGTGCGACCCAGATCGCGCTCGACCCCGGTGTCTCCGGTCAGGTGGTCCCGGCCGACGACTGAGTCGCCAGCTCGCTGGTCAGCGCGCCGAGGTCGGTCGGTGTGAGGCCGCGCAGGCTGGGCACCTGGACCGCTCCTGCGGTGACGGGCACGGGCACCACGTGCGGCACCGCGATCGTCGGCACCCCGGCGGCAACGGCCGACCGGACACCGGTCGGTGAGTCCTCGATGGCGACGCAGTCCGCGGCCTCGACACCCAGGGCGCGCGCCGCCGCGAAGTACGGCTCCGGGTGGGGTTTGCCGTGCTCGACCTCGTCACCGGTGATGACCGCGGCGAACGTCCCCGTCGGCAGTGCGTCGACCACGGCGTCCGCCAGCGACCGCCACGACATCGTGACCAGCGCACTGGGCACCCCCGCTTCCTGGAGCGAGGACAGCAGCTCGCGCGCGCCCGGCCGCCACGGCACGTGCTCGCGGACCTGCACGATGACCCGCGCCAAGAGCTCCTCGATGATCTCGACGGGTGTCAGCTGGACGGGACTGTGGTCCCGGATGAACTCCGCCGACACCATGAGGTCGTTGCCGACGAGCTGGTGGGCGTACTCGTCGTTCCAGACCCCGCCGGCTTCCTCGACGATCGCGTGCTCCGCGCTGATCCAGTAGGGCTCGGTGTCCACGAGGGTGCCGTCCATGTCCCACAGGACGGCGGCGGGCAGGTCGGTCACGTCTGGTGAGTCTACGGAACGTAGGCTGACAACAGTCGGTGCCCCACCGGCATACGTGAGGAGGCATGGTGATCGAGCTCGAGGACGTGCCAGAGCTGGACAACCCCGTCGTCATCGCTGCGTTCGAGGGCTGGAACGACGCGGGCGAGGCGGCCACGGCGGCGGTCGACCACCTCATCGACGTGTGGGACGCCGAGCCCATCGCGGCACTCGACCCCGAGGACTACTACGACTTCCAGGTCAACCGCCCGCGGGTCGTCCTCGATGACGGCCGCCGGCGGATCCACTGGCGCACCACGCGGATCCTCGTCGCCTCCAGCGCGGGGCTGGACCGTGACGTGATCCTGGTGCAGGGCATCGAGCCGTCGTTCCGGTGGCGGGCGTTCACCATCGAGCTCATGGAGTTCGCGCAGGAGGTCGGTGCCAGCACCGTCATCACGCTCGGTGCGCTGATGGCCGACGTCGCGCACACGCGGCCCATCCCGGTCACGGCGACGTCCGAGGACGACGACGTGATCCACCGGTTCGACCTCGAGCCGAGCCGGTACGAGGGCCCGACCGGGATCGTCGGGGTGCTCGCCGACGCGGCGACGCAGAGTGGCATGCAGTCGATCTCGGCGTGGGCCGCGGTGCCGCACTATGCCGGCCACACCCCTTCGCCGAAGGCGACTCTCGCGCTCGTCTCCCGGCTCGAGGAGCTGCTCGACGCTGCCATCCCGCACGGTGACCTTGGTGACGCCGCCAAGGCGTGGGAGCGCGGGGTCAACGAGCTGGCTGACACTGACGAGGAAGTCGCGGAGTACGTCCAGTCCCTGGAGCAGGCGCAGGACACAGCTGACCTCCCCGAGGCGACCGGGGATGCGATCGCGCGCGAGTTCGAGCGCTATCTCAGGCGGCGCGGTCAGGACGGCCCCCCGACCGCCTGAGCGGTATGCCGCATGGCCCCAGGCCGCGGGGCTGCCCGGCCCACGCGGCGGGTCGGCGCGGGCTGTGCGCAGGGCCGTCGTGGGGCGGGCTTGGGGCCGGCGTGCGCTGTGCGTATGTGCGCCTGCACATACGAGGGCCCAACTCTTACTTGCCGCTTTTTGTTGCGGGACAGCGGGATTCGTTGTGGACAACCCTTGCGTTTCGAACGTGTGTTCGATAGAGTGAGACATGGTCGGAACGGAGCTTCTGGAGCAGGTCACGCAGGCAGTGCGTGACCTGTCCGAGGCCGGTGCCGCGGCGGAGCTGGGGTCGTGGTCGGGTGAGGACCTGCTGGACCTGGTCGAGGCGACCCAGCGGCTGACCAACACCGTCGCCGCGCTCCAGACGCGGGCGATCGCGCATGTCGCCGCCCATGACGAGCACCTGGACCAGCACGGGCAGTGGGTGCTGCAGCACCGCGGCCTGGGCCACAAGTCCTTGGACGCCGGGGCGATGATCGCCACCCGGATGGGCATCTCGACGACCGCGGCCGAGTCCCGCGTCGATGACGCCGTGCACCAGGTCACCGTCACCCCACAGCTGGTCAAGGCGATGCACCGTGGTGACCTGGACGGGTGGCGCGCCCGCGTCGTGACCAGTGAGCTGTCCGCCTGCCCGGACCAGGCCGCGACGACGGTGATGGACCTGCTTTTGGCGCACGTGGCCGACCGGGGCGGGTGGGACGAGACCGCCGGCCCCTTGCGGACCCGCGTGCGGCGCCTGGTCGCGAAGGTCGCACCGCAGGTCCCGGCCGAAGAAGCAGCCGTCGCGGTCGAGCGGCGGTGCGTGGTCCGCACCCCCGCCACCCAGGGCACCGACCACTGGGAAGCCGAGCTCCCGGTCGAGTCCTCGCTACCGATGTGGCACGCGATCGAAACCCTCGCCCACCGGCTCCGGCAAACCGACCGCACCCTGAGCGTGAACCAGGCCCGCGCCGACGCCCTCGCCCAGCTCGTCCTGGCCCAAGCCGATGTGACCGTGCTCCTGCACGCCACCATCCCCGACACCCCCACCAACCCCACCGACCCCACCAACGGCGGCGGACCAGGGACCGGGACACCGGACAACGGCTCCGACCCGGCGCCCAAGGCACTGACCAGCCAGCCCCAAACCGGCAGGACCACAGTCGGCGCACCTGCAGCGGCGCCGGCCGCAGCTGGTGACCGAACACCGGATGCACCCACGGGCGCTCAGGAGCAGCAGGGTCGAACCGCCGTCGCATCGGCGACCGAACAGACCGGGATCGGCGGCACTGACCGCACCGGCGGGAACCGAGCCGACACCGACGGCGCTCAGGCCAGTGGACCGGGCGGCCCGTCCTCACCCGATGAGCCGGTGCCGATGCGGGTGGCGTCGCTGACCGAGATCGGCGGCCTGTCTGCGCAACCGGTGCTGCTCGACCTGACCGCACTGGGCAGCAACGCCCGCCTCAAGACCTCCACCCCACTGATCTGCGACCCGAACACCGGAGCCGTGACCTCCGGCATGATCCCGGCCGGTCTCGGACCACCAGGCAGCAGAACCAAGAACGCCGCCGCGCCAGTGCGCTCCTACGCCATGCCCACCCGCATGCAACGCCTCGTGCGCCTACGCGACGGACACTGCCGCTTCCCCGGCTGCCGTGTCGCCGCCCGGTTCTGCGATCTCGACCACGTCGTGCCCTGGCCCATCGGCGCCACCGACCCCGCCAACCTCATCTGCCTGTGCCGACGCCACCACCGCATCAAACAACGCCACGGCTGGCGAGCCGTCCTCCTCGCCGGCGGCATCGTCCAATGGACCGACCCCACCGGCAAACGCACCACCACCAACCCAGCCGACCACCTCGACCGCACCACCCTCACCACCGAAGTCCCCGCCCACATCGGACCCGACATCCTCATGGTCGCCGTCCCCCGCCCCACCAACGAAGACAACACCGACCCCAACGAAAGCCCACCCGGTCGCCGCCTCGTCGAGTGGAGCAACGTCCCCCGCCACTTCCTGCGACCCCTCGACCCCACCGACGACATCCCCACCCTGCTCGAACTCCACTACGAACGCCTCATCGAGCTCCACCAACCCACCACCGACACCATCACCTTCGACCGCCGACCACCCGAACCCGTCTACGACGAACCACCCTTCTAACCGGACCCCGGCCGGTCAGAAGGGCCCGCCGGGGCGGACGGTGCGAACCGAGGTCAGACGCGAACGCCGAGGATGGCGTCGAGGGCCCGAGCGAGCACACCAGGAGCGGAGGCGTCGTCACCGCCACGGGTCAGCGTCTGGTCGGCCCAGCGGTCGACCGCGGCCAGCGCGCCGGGGGTGTCGAGGTCGGACGCCACCCGCTCACGCAGCTTCTCGACGACCTCGTCCGCCGACGGCGCCGTGTTCACCGACAGCGCCGAACGCCACCGCGCCAACCGCGCCTCGGCCCGCTCCAGCAGCTCGTCGGACCAGGACCACTCGGTCCGGTAGTGCTGGTCCAGCAGCGCCAGCCGGATCGCCATCGGGTCGACCCCGTCCGCGCGCAGCTTCGACACGAGCACGAGGTTGCCCTTGGACTTGCTCATCTTCTCGCCCTCGAGCCCGACCATCGCCTGGTGCGCGTAGGTGCGCGCGAACGGCCGCTCGTCAGTCACCACGACGGCCTGCGAGGCGCTCATCTCGTGGTGGGGGAAGATCAGGTCGGTGCCACCGCCCTGCACGTCGAACGCCATGCCGAGGTGGTCCAGGGCGATGGCCGTGCACTCGACGTGCCAGCCGGGCCGACCATCGGGCAGGCCCGCGACCGACCAGGACGGCTCACCGTCGCGGGCCGCCCGCCACAGCAACGGGTCGAGCGCGTCCCGCTTCCCCTCCCGGTTCGGGTCGCCGCCACGCTCGGGGAACACCTCGAGCATCTGCTCTCGGCTCCAGTTCGACACGGAGCCGAATCCCTTGTCGCAGCTGACATCGAGGTAGAGGTCGTCTCCTGCCGACGACTCCGGCGTCGGCACGGCATACGCTGCCCCTTCCTCGAGCAGCCGGCGCACGACGTCACCGATCGCGGGCACGCTCTCGACGACACCGACGTAGTGGTCGGGCGGGATGACCGCCAACGCAGTCATGTCCTCACGGAAGAGCGAGATCTCCTTGGTGGCCAGGTCTTCCCAGTCGACACCGTCGCGCTGCGCCCGCTCCAGTAGCGGGTCGTCGACGTCCGTGACGTTCTGCACGTACTCGACCTCGTGCCCGGCGTCGCGCAGCGCGCGCCCCAGCACGTCGAAGGTCACGTACGTGGCCGCGTGCCCCATGTGCGTGGCGTCGTACGGCGTGATGCCGCAGACGTACATCCGCGCGACCGGGCCCGGAGTGAGGGCGCGGACCTCGCCGGTGGCGGTGTCGAACAGCTCGACCGGTCGACCGGTGCCCGGCACCGACGGGATGAAGGGCGTGGGCCAGGAGATCACGGATGGCAGCCTACGTGGGCGGGTTGACCGAGCGGGTCACAGGGGCGGCCACGGGATCGAGGGCCAGTCCCCCGACGGCACGGGGTATGCCGCGGAGTCCACAAGGGCGCGGCAGCGGGCTTCCAGCGCGGCCAGCTCCGCGGGTGTGAGCAACTCGTCGAGCTCGGTCCGCAGCGAGCTGGTGCCATCGCTGACAGCGGCCAGGACCCGCTCCACCCGGGCCAGCTCGTCGGGGGCGATCGGCTCCCCGGCGAAGCCCCACAGCACGGTGCGCAGCTTGTCCTCCTCGTGCAGGCTCACCCCGTGGTCGAAGCCGCGCAGCCGCCCGTCGCCGACGCGCACCAGGTGCGAGCCCTTGCGGTCGGAGTTGTTGATGACCGCGTCGAAGACCGCGACCGACCGGGCGGCCGGGCTGTCCTCGTGCAGCACGATGACGGGTCGGCCCAGCTGGTCCTCACCGCGCAGCACCGGCAACCAGCCCGGTGGCACCTCCCCCTCGGCCACCACGTCGACCGGGTGCTCGGGCGCCACCTCGGGGTCACCGACCCAGCGCTGCACCGAGCCCGGGCCCTGCGGTCCGTCGCGCAGCACGGTCTCGGGCACGACGTCCCAGCCGCCGACCTCGTTGACCAGCCGGGCAGCCACCTCCCGGGCGGCCAGCGAACCGTCGGGGAAGTCCCACAGCGGCCGCTCCCCCGAGATGGGCTTGTAGATCGCGAGCGGTCCGTCGCCATCCGCGTCGTCACCCACCCTCACCAAGAGGGCGAGGTTCGATGCTTCGCGGAGCGCTCCGAGGACGTGCAGGTCGGCACGACGCAGCAGCTCGGTGACGACGGCGGGGTCGTCCGGCCACTCGTTCAGCGCTTGTACCCGTTCGCACGCGGGCAGATGTGCCCCTCGGGCTCGAGCGGTCCGCCGCAGAACGGGCAGGGCGGCCGACCGGCCGAAACGACCGAGCGGGCCCGGCGCGCGAACGCCCGGGCCGTGGCCGGGGTCAGCACGACCCGCACCTGGCGCGGCTCCTGCGTCAGCACCGACGGATCGGCACTGGCCTCCGGGTCGTCGGGGTCACGGTCGAGGCACTCGATGACGATGACCTGGCGCCCGTCGTCCCAGCCGAGGCTGAGGGTGTTCACCCGGAACTCGTCCTCGATCGGCGTGTCCAGCGGGGCGTTGTCGACGACGTCCGCAGCGGCGTGGTCGCCACCGGCTCCCCCGGCATAGCTGTCGAGCAGGTCGTTGATGCGGTCCGCGAGGACCGACACCTGCTCCTTCTCCAGCGACAGGCTGGTCAGCCGGGGCCCGGCGCTGGCCTGGAGGAAGAAGGTGCGCTGTCCCGGCGGACCGACGGTGCCGGCGACGAACCGGTCCGGGGGGTCGAACTCGACAAGCATGCAACGAGCCTAACCGGCTCCCCCACCGACGGCGGCGTCGCCCGTGGGTGCGTCGTCCGCGTCGTCGGGCTTGGGGTCGGGCGCCCGGAACCTGGCCACGTCCGGCGCCAGGTCGTTGGCCGCCAGCAGGAAGGTGTGCCGGCCGCCGTACCGGACCGCCGAGACCGACGCCGGGTCGGCCGTGTACCGCTGGAACTTCTCCAGCCCGGCCCCGGTGGCGTCGGCCAGCACGGCCTTGACCAGGTCGCCGTGCGTGACCGCGACCCAGACCGCGTTCTCACCATGGGCCTGCCGCACCTCGTCGTCGAGGCGCCGGATGCTGCCGACCACCCGGTCGGCCATCTCGCGCAGGCTCTCCGCGGCATACCTCTGGTCGTCGGGGAAACGCGCGGTGGCGGGGTCGTCCTGGACGGTCGACCAGAGCGGTTCCTTCGCGAGCTCGGAGAGCTTGCGTCCGGTCCACGCGCCGTAGCCGCACTCGACGAGGCCCTCGTCCGACTCGACCGAGACGCCCGCGGCCTGCGCGAGCGGCGTCGCCGTCTCGACGCAGCGCTCGAGGGGGCTCGACAGGAGCCGCACGACCGGTGCGCCGGTGAACCGGTCGGCGAGGCGCCACACCTGCTCGCGGCCCCGGTCGGAGAGATGTATGCCGGGCAGTCGCCCGGACAGCACACCGTCGGCGTTGGCGGTGGAGTGGCCGTGACGGACCAGGAGGACGGTGGGCACGGTGGCAGCGTACGGGTGGCGCATGGCGACGGGGGCGGCGACGTGGTGAAGTAGCCCCGTGATCGTGGACCAGGCCGTCTACCGCAACGGCAACCGGGAGCCGTGCGGAGACCTCAGTGACACCCTCGACGCCCTGCGCTCGGGTGATGACCCGCACGCCTTCCTCTGGATCGGGCTCAAGGACCCGACCCAGGCGGAGTTCGACGAGGTCGACGAGGAGCTCAAGCTGCACCCGCTCGCGGTCGAGGACGCCATCAAGGGCAACCAGCGCGCCAAGATCGAGCTCTACGACGGCTCGATGTTCGTGGTGCTCAAGACATTGCGGTACATCGACGAGACGTCGGACATCGAGACCGGTGAGCTGATGCTGTTCCTCGGCGACCGGTTCGTCGTCACGGTGCGCCGAGGTGAGGGCAACCCGCTCGCGGGGGTGCGACAGCGGCTCGAGCACGACCCGGCCAAGCTCAAGCACGGCCCGATCGCGGTGGTGCACGCCGTGATGGACAGCATCGTGGACAACTACGAGAACGTCGACGGCGAGATCGCCAAGGACCTCGTCGACATCGAGGCGGACGTGTTCGCCGGGTCGCGCGCCGCCAACTCGACCACGATCTACCGCCTCAAGCGCGAGGTGCTCGAGTTCCGCAGGGCGACGAACCCGCTCGTCGTGCCGCTGAAGATGATGCACGACCGGGCGCGGTCTCCGTTGCCGGACAAGGAGATGCGGCTGCAGTTCCGCGACCTGGCCGACCACCTGTTGCGGGTGTCCGACCACGTCGACAGCTACGACAAGCTGCTCACCGACATCCTCAGCGCACACCTCGCGCAGGTCTCGGTGCAGCAGAACAACGACATGCGCAAGATCTCAGCCTGGGTCGCGATCGCCGCCGTGCCGACGATGATCGCCGGCATCTACGGCATGAACTTCGAGAACATGCCCGAGCTGAAGTGGCACTACGGCTACTTCATGATCCTGACGGTCATGGTGCTGGCGTGCCTGGGCCTCTATCGCGCGTTCAAGAAGTCGGGGTGGCTCTGAGCCCTGCCTGCAGGGGCCGTTCGCTCAGGTGGCCGATATCGCCCCGGCGCCGAGAAGCACGATGAGCACCACACCCAGCGCCACGCGGTACCAGACGAACGCCGTGATCTTGTGGCCCGCGACGAACTTGAGCAGCCAGGCGATCGAGGCGTACGCCACCACGAACGACACGACGATGCCGACCGCCATCTGGCCGATGCCGAGCAGCTCGAGGTTGCTGGACTCCTCGACAGCCTGGAACAGTCCGGCAGCCGTCAACGCGGGGATCGCCATGAAGAACGACAGTCGGGTCGCGGTGACGCGGTCGAGCCCCCGGAAGAGGCCGGCCGAGATCGTGGCGCCGGAGCGCGAGACGCCGGGAATGAGCGACAGGCACTGGACGAGCCCGAGGAAGAGCCCGTCCTTCAAGGTCACGGCCCCCTCACCTCGCGTCCGGTCGTGCCGCTCGAGCATGGCGTAGCGGCTTTCCGCCAACCACATCGCGCCGCTCCAGATGATCAGCGCCCCGGCCACGACCCACAGGCTGCGCAGCGGTCCGCTGATCAGGTCGCGTGCCAGGAAGCCGACGATTCCCACCGGGATCGAGCCGACGATGACCGCCCAGGCGAGCTGGTAGTCGTGCGCCTCGCGAGCCGGTCCACCCTTGAGGCCCTGCACCCAGGCGACGATGAGGCGGACGATGTCGTGCCGAAAGTAGATGAGGGTCGCCACGATGGCGCCCAGCTGGATGATCGCCGTGTATGCCGTGACGCCCGGGTCGTCGACCTTGAGGCCGAGTAGCTTCTCGGTGATCGTCAGGTGTCCGGTCGAGGAGACCGGCAGGAACTCGGTGAGGCCCTCGACGATGCCGAGGATGATCGCATCCAGGTAGCTGAGCACTGTTCTTCTCTCGTGGGGAGCGGTTCAGGCGGCCCCAGTCTCCCCCATGAGCTCGGCCATGGTCCGCACGACATGCAGACGGTCGTCCAACCCACCAGCGAAGGGCGCCACCGACAACGTGCCGACGCCCGCGTCGGCATACCGCTGCAGCCGCTCCTTGATCCGCTCCGGTGGCCCGATCAACGCGGTGGAGTCGATGAACTCGAACGGCACCGCTGCGGCCGCATCCCGGTGTGCCTTGGCGAGGTAGAGGTCCTGGATCTGCGCGGCCTCCTTCTCGAACCCCATGCGCACGGCGAGCCGGTTGTAGAAGTTCTGCTCCCGTGACCCCATCCCGCCCACGTACAGCGCGGCGTACGGGCGGATCGCGTCGGCTGCCGCCTCGACGTCCTCGCTGATCACCACCGGCACCGACGGGGCGATGTCGAAGCCCTCCAACGGGTTTGCGGTCGTCCCCTTGCCGGCCCGGCGGCGACCGACCCGTACCGACTCGACGAGGTCGCCGGAGTGCTCGGGCGAGAAGAAGATCGCGTGCCAGCCGTCCGCGATCTCGCCAGCCAGCTCGAGGTTCTTCGGGCCGACGGCCGCGAGGTAGATCGGGATGTCGGGTCGTGGCGGGCGGATCGTCAGCTTGAGCGGCTTGCCGGGGCCGTCGGGCAGCGGCAGCGTGTAGTGACCCCCCTCGTAGGCGACCGTGTCGCGGCGCATCGCCATCCGCACGATGTCGACGTACTCACGCGTGCGACCGAGCGGCTTCCCGAACGGTACCCCGTGCCACCCCTCGCTGACCTGGGGCCCGCTGACACCGAGGCCGAGCCGAAAACGTCCGCCGGACAACGTGTCCAGCGTCGCAGCGGTCATCGCCGTCATCGCCGGCGACCGCCCGGGGATCTGCATGACCGCGGCCCCGAGTCCGATCTGCTCGGTCTGCGCCCCGATCCAGGCGAGCACCGTCGGCACGTCCGAGCCGTACGCCTCCGCCGCCCACGCCACGGCATACCCGAGCCGGTCCGCCTCCTTGGCCACCGCGACGTTGTCGCCGTCCACACCCATGCCGAAGTAGCCGAGGTTCACACCGAGTTCCATGGTCGTGAGGCTAGCGGCGGGGCGCTCCCTCGCGGCTGTGGCATCGACCACTAGCGTGGCCACCATGCGTCAGCGACGGATGGGCACCTCGGGACTGCGGGTGTCGCGTCTCGCCCTCGGCACCATGACCTGGGGCCGCACGACCGACGAGGAGGGCGCGCACGAGCAGCTGCGCACGTTCCTCGATGCCGGCGGCAACCTCGTCGACACCGCCCACGGGTATGCCGACGGCGCGTCCGAGGAGATCATCGGTCGCCTCATCGACGACGTCGTCGCCCGCGACGAGCTCGTCATCTGCACCAAGTCCGGCATCTCGAGGCGCTCCGGGCAGCGGGTGGTCGACACCTCGCGCCACAGCCTGCTCGACCAGCTCGACACGTCGCTGGAGCGGCTCGGCACCGACCACGTAGACCTCTGGCTCGTCCACACCTGGTCCGACGACGTGCCGTTGTCCGAGACGTTGTCCGCCCTCGAGTGGGCGGTCAGCACCGGGCGCGCCCGCTACGTCGGCGTCTCCAACTTCAGCGGCTGGCAGGTCGCCCGCGCGATGTCCCTGCTGGAGCAGGCGCGAGTTCCGTTGGTGGCCAACGAGATCGAGTACTCCCTCGTCAACCGCACGCCAGAACCCGACCTCCTGGCGGCGGCGCAGTCGCTCGGTTTCGGCCTCATGCCCTGGTCCCCGCTGGGACGTGGCGTGCTCACCGGGAAGTACCGACACGGCATACCGGCCGACTCACGCGCAGCCTCGCGCGACTTCCCCCGGTTCACCGCGCGCTACCTCGACGACCACGCCGCCCAGGTGGTCGAGGCACTGGCCATCGCGGCCAAGGGACTGGACGTCTCACTCGCGGAGGTCGCACTCGCGTGGGTGCGGGACCGACCGGGCGTCGCGAGCCCGGTCATCGGCGCGCGCACGACGGCGCAGCTGCGCACGTCCCTGGCGAGCGAGGAGCTCGAGCTGCCGGACGAGCTGGTCGTCGCGCTCGACGACGTCTCCGCCTAGCGCCCCGGACCACGCGGGTCAGACGCGCGCGCGGTCGTCCTCGTCCTCGTCGTCATCCTCGTCGTAGTCACCGTCGTCGAGGCCCGAGTAGACGCTCGCGTCGCCATCCTCGTCCGAGTGGTCGTCGAGCTCGTCGTCCTCGTCGTCACCGTCGTAGACCTCGAGCGGCGTCATCTCGCCGTAGGCCTGCAGCAGGGCGTCGTCGTACTCGGCAAACGCATCCGCCAGGTCGTCATAGGCCGCGATGACGGTGGGGTCCTCCTCGCCGCGCTTGGACGAGGACGCCTCCAGGTGGCGTTCGAACGCGGTCACGAGCGAGGCTAGCGCACCACGCGGGTCAGCGGTCATGACCCGACGGTATCGGTTTCTGGTGAACAATGGTGGGTGATGGTCGAGTACGAGTACCGCGTGCTGAGCTTCACGCGCAAGGACACCCGGGCGGAGATCCGGCGCACCCTTTCGGAGGCCGCCGAGTACGGGCACTGGGAGCTGCACCGCACGCGCATCTACCTTGGCGGCATCCAACGGACCTGGTTGCGCCGCAGGATCATCCGGGCTCCCCGCCGCGCCGGCTGAGTGCGCAGCGGGGAGTGCTGGGGAGACCGCGGGACCTGACGTCCCGTTCGGTATGCCGGGTCGCTCGGCTCAGTGCCGGCGCTGACCGCCGGTGACGCGGGCGACGACGCTGGAGGCTCGCATCGACATCCCGCCGAGGACGAGCAGGGCCAGACCGGCAGCGGTCATCGGGAGGATGTCGGCACCGGTGTAGGCCAGCCGCGGTGCTGCCGAGTTGGCCCGGACCGAGGCTGCTGCCGACACCGGACCGGCGGAGCCGGGCTGCTGCGGGGACCCGGCTCCCGGGGCCGCGGGAGCCGCTCCGGCCGGGCACGGGACGACCAGCTGCTGCAGCGGCAGACCGGCATCGGTCAGGGTCTTGATGAGCTCGGTGTCGAGGACGACGAGGCTGGTCTGCAGCGGCGCGACCTCCTTGGTGATGCGCACGCAGGCGCCCAGCAGTCCGTCGACGTTGACGTTGATCGCGCCGAGGTAGTCACCGACCGGGATGGCATCGGCCGGGCACGGCTGGGCCGCCTGCGGGAACTGTTCGATCAGTGGACCGGCAAGGTCCTGGCCCAGGAGGTCGCCGGCGACCTCGAAGGCGGGCGAGCCGGCCTTCGGGATGATGCAGAACGACCCGATGGGTGAGGACCCGGCTGCGGTGGCCCCTGGCGCGGAGGTGGGCGCCGCTCCCTGCCGGGGCGCCGACGCCGATGACCCCTTCGGGGCGCTCGAGGCGTTGGCCTTCGGCTGGTTGGCAGGGGCGGTGGCGGTGGACCCGGGGGTCTGGGTGCCAGACGTGCCCGGCAGCCCGGTGGGCAGACCGGTGGGGATACCCGTGGGGAGCCCGCCCGTGGGGAGGTCGGTGGGCACCGCTCCGGTGGGCACCGTGAGCACCGAGCCGACCTGGCCGACCAGGTCCCCCACGGGGTCGTCGGCGGCCTGGCCGCTACCGGCCCCCGCGACGACGAACGCTCCGGCGACCGCCACCACAGCGGCAGCACGGGTGGCAACGGACAGGCGACGGGTCATGACGGGCTCCTTTGCGCGCGCGCGTGTGACCTGTCAACGAGCGGCCGAGCCGTAAGTTACGCCCCGGTATCCCTGCCGTCCGGAGGCGTCGTCGCCTGCTGTCAGCAGGTGGCGACGAACCGCGCCAGCACTCGCGTCCCGAACTCGAGCGCGCTCACGGGGACGCGCTCGTCGATGCCGTGGAACATCGGCGCGAAGTCCAGGTCAGCGGGTAGCTGGAGCGGCGCGAAGCCGTAACCGGTGATGCCCAGGGTGGACAGCGCCTTGTTGTCGGTGCCTCCGGACAGGCAGTACGGCAGCACCTCGGCGCCGGGGTCCTCGGCCAGCAGCGCGGCCTTCATGGCGTCCACGAGCGGCCCCTCGAACGGCGCGTCGAGGGCGATGTCGCGGTGCACGACCTCCACGTCGACGAACTCGCCGGCCAGCTCACGGACCGTCGCGAGCAGGTCCTCGTCGTGGCCGGGCAGGAACCGGCAGTCCAGCGAGGCGGCGGCGCTCTGCGGGATGACGTTGTGCTTGTAGCCGGCGTCAGCCATCGTGAAGTTTGCGGTGTCCTGCAACGTTCCGCGCACAAAGCCCTGCGCGCCGCCGAGGTGGTCGAGCAGCTCGTCGAGGTCCTCGTCGGACCAGCCGGTGCCGGTCAGTTCAGAGAGCCCGTCGAGCAGTTCACGCACCGACGCGATGTACTCGCGCGGCCACTTGTGCGTCGCGATCCGGGTGATGGCCTCGGCCAGCCTGACGACGGCGTTCTCGGGGTTGGGCACGGAGCCGTGCCCGGCGCGGCCGCGAGCCACGAGCCGCAGCCAGAGGATGCCCTTCTCGGCAGTCTGCACGAGGTAGGCCCGGGTGTCCTCGCCGCCCTTCGTCGGCACGGTGACGCTGTAGCCACCCACCTCACTCACGGCCTCGCTGACGCCCTCGAACAGCTCCGGGTGGTGGTCGACGACGTAGTGGCTGCCCTTCGTGCCCCCGGCCTCCTCGTCGGCGAAGAACGCGATGACCAGGTCCCGAGGGGGCTTGACCCCACGCCGGGCGAGGTCACGGACGACGGCGAGGATCATCGCGTCCATGTCCTTCATGTCGACAGCGCCGCGACCCCAGATGCAGTCGTCGCGCAGCTCGGCCGAGAAGGGGTCGACCTGCCAGTCGGCGGCGTTGGCGGGCACGACGTCGAGGTGGCCGTGGATGCACAGTCCGGGTCGGCTGCGGTCCTCGCCCTCGAGCCGCACGACCACACTGGTGCGGCCGGGGTCGGACTCGACGACGATGGGCTCCAGACCCACCTCGCGCAGCTGCGCGACGACGTAGTCGGCCGCCTCCTTCTCCCCCGGGCCGCTGCCGTCGCCGAAGTTGGTCGAGTCGATGCGGATGAGGTCGCGGCAGATGCGCACCACCTCGTCCTCGGGCCGGGTCACGTCGGCGGCTGCAGTCATGCGTCCAGCCTAGGACCGGATTGGGTATGCCGCGGGGCTGGGTGCTATCGTTCCGGGTCGCGGCAGGCGCTCCCCAAAGTGCTTGCACGACACCCTTGTCCGGGTGGCGGAATGGCAGACGCGCTAGCTTGAGGTGCTAGTGCCCTTTATCGGGCGTGGGGGTTCAAGTCCCCCTCCGGACACTCACGCGAAGACGACCCCGACACGCTTTTCGTCGGGGTCGTCTTTCGCGTCGGCTCCTCCCTCGGGCTTGGGAGGAGCTCGTGAGGAACGAGCGAGCGACGGCTCCCCCTCCGGACCTCGCGGGTCCACAGCACGCCCGAGGTCAACTCGTCCGTTCGGGCCAACCTGCTCCTGCGGTCGGCCCACCTGCGGCGGGTCTCAGCACCTGCTCAGCGCACGCGGCATACCGTCGAAGACGTGAGCACGAGAGCCCTGCACCGCACCCACCACCCGCGCGTTCTGCGCGGCGCCAACGGCTGGCTGTGGGTGTGCGACTGCGGCAGCGCGTCGTGCCGCACGCCGAACCGGACTCCTCTCCCCTGGCGCAACGCGCTCATCGGCGCCTTGCTCCACTCGGGATCCGTCACCGCCTGAGAGGGCATATCGTTCGAGAACCACTCCCGAACATGGAGGTTCTCGATGAAGGTCGGCATCCCGCGCGAGGTCAAGAACAACGAGTTCCGGGTGGCCATCACGCCGTCCGGTGTGCACGAGCTGGTGGTGCACGGGCACGAGGTGTTCGTCGAGAAGGACGCGGGTGTGGGGTCATCGATCCTGGACGAGGACTTCAAGGCGGCGGGCGCGACGATCCTCGACTCGGCCGACGACGTGTGGGCGACGGGCGACCTCATCCTCAAGGTCAAGGAGCCGGTGGCCGAGGAGTACGACCGGATGCGCGAGGGCCAGACGCTCTTCACCTACCTGCACCTTGCCGCGGACCGGCCGCTCACCGAGGAGCTGACGAAGCGCAAGGTGACCGGTATCGCCTACGAGACGGTGGAGCTGCCCGACCGCACGTTGCCGTTGCTGGCCCCGATGTCGGAGGTCGCCGGTCGCCTCGCCCCGCAGGTGGGTGCGCACACCCTGATGCGGGCGCAGGGCGGGCGTGGGGTCCTCATGGGTGGCGTGAGCGGTGTGTATGCCGCGAAGGTCGTCGTCATCGGGGCGGGTGTGAGCGGCATGAACGCGGCGGCGATCGCCCTGGGCATGCAGGCTGAGGTGCTGCTGCTCGACCGTGACATCGCCAAGCTGCGGCACGCCGACTTCGTCTACCAGGGCCACTGCCAGACCGTGGCGTCCAACGCCTACGAGATCGACCGTGCCATCAGCGACGCGGACCTCGTCATCGGCGCGGTGCTGGTGCCGGGTGCGAAGGCGCCCAAGCTCGTCTCGAACGAGCAGGTGTCGCGGATGAAGCCGGGGTCGGTGCTCGTCGACATCGCGATCGACCAGGGCGGCTGCTTCGAGGACTCGCGACCGACGACCCACGCTGATCCGACCTACCAGGTCCACAACTCGATGTTCTACTGCGTCGCCAACATGCCGGGCGCCGTTCCCCACACCAGCACCTATGCGCTGACGAACGTGACCATCCCGTATGCCGTGGCGCTGGCCGACAAGGGCTGGCGCGCCGCGCTCGACGCCGACCCCGCACTTGCGTTGGGGCTCAACACCTTTGACGGTTCGGTGACCAACGGGCGGGTCGCGGAGGCGCACGGGATGGAGCACGCCGAGCTCGAGACGATCCTCGGGAAGGCCTGAGGATTGCTGTTCGCCGACGTCGTGGCCGCCTCGCGGGCGGCCACCGCCACCCGGTCGCGGCTGGCCAAGAGCGCAGCCGTGGCCGACGCGCTGAGGGCTGCCGGCGAAGGTGACGCCACCGAGGCAGGCACGGTCGCGGCATACCTGTCAGGGGCGCTCCCCCAGCGCCGCGTCGGGGTCAGCTGGCGCGGGCTTCGTTCTCTCCCAACACCTTCCGATGACGCAACGGTGACGGTTGGCGAGGTCGACGCCGCACTCACCGAGCTGGCCGGCATCTCCGGATCGGGTTCGACGGCAGCGCGCAAGGCCGTCGTCGACCGTCTCTTCGGGCGGCTGACGGCCGACGAGCAGGAGTACCTGCGCAACCTCATCACCGGACAGGTGCGCCAGGGCGCGCTCGACGGCGTGATGCAGGCAGCGATCGCCGCGGCGGCCGACGTCCCCGAGACGGCGGTGCGGCGCGCGACCATGCTCGCCGGGTATGCCGCGCCGGTCGCCGTCGCGGCGCTGTCCGGAGGCGTTCCCGCGCTGGAGGAGATCGGGCTCGAGGTCGGGCGACCCCTACGGCCGATGCTCGCGGCGTCGGCACCTGATGTGTCGGCGGCGTGGGAGCAGGTTGCGGGCGGGGCCGGCGAGGCGTTCGTCGACGGCAAGCTCGACGGCATACGCCTCCAGGCGCACAAGTCCGGTGACGAGGTGCGGCTGTTCACCCGCTCGCTCGACGACATCACGGACCGGCTGCCGGAGGTGGTCGAGGTCGTCCAGGCGCTGCCCGTGGAGCGAGCCGTGCTCGACGGTGAAGCCATCGCGTTGGACGCCTCCGGGCGGCCGAAACCGTTCCAGCAGACGGCTGCTCGCACGATGAGCCGCACCAGCACCGACGTGCTGCGCGAGCAGGTGCCGGTGAGCACCTACTTCTTCGACCTGCTCCACGTCGATGACGAGGACCTGCTGGACGAGCCGGCCGACCAGCGCTTCGAGCGACTGGCCGAGCTGGTGCCGGCCGAGACGATCGTTCCTCGCATCCGGGCGACCTCCATGACGCAGGCGCAGGAGTTCTTCGACCGGCTCGTCGCGGACGGCCACGAGGGTGTCGTGGTCAAGTCCACCGACACCCCGTATGCCGCCGGCCGCCGCGGCGCCGGCTGGGTCAAGGTGAAGCCCCGCCACACCCTGGACCTCGTGGTCCTCGCCGTCGAGTGGGGCAGCGGGCGACGACAGGGGCTCCTCTCGAACATCCACCTGGGTGCGCGCGACTCGGAGAACGGCGGCTTCGTGATGCTCGGCAAGACCTTCAAGGGCATGACCGACGAGATGCTCGCGTGGCAGACCCAGCGGTTCACCGAGCTCGCGACCGACGGCACCGACGGATGGGTCGTCGAGCTGCGCCCCGAGCAGGTCGTCGAGATCGCGTTCGACGGCATCCAGACGTCGTCGCGCTACCCCGGCGGCATGGCACTGCGGTTCGCCCGGGTGCTGCGCTACCGCGACGACAAGACCGCGGACGAGGCCGACACGATCGAGACCGTCCGCGCGCTCAAGGGCTGACGTCCTCCGGCAGGTATCACCGGCCCGGTGCCGGCCCTCATCTGGTGTGGGGACTGGAGGGGAAGCCATGAACGGTCATCGGGTGCATCGCGACATTGCGCACCACCACCCGCGGGTGCTGCGTCGCTGGGGCGAGTGGGTCTGGGTGTGCGAGTGCGGTGGCGCCTCGCACCGGGTGGGCACCACCCACGTCGGGTGGAGGGCTGCCGTCGTCGGAGCCCTCGCCCACTCCGCGAGCCTGGCCGCGTGACTCCGGCCACGCGGCATACCTGCTCGACCTTGGTTGCTTTGCATAGCCTCTCTATGTAATATTGGTTGCGATGAGCAACCAGACCCCGCGCCGCACCGACCCGGCCAACGACCTGCTGCGGGCCACCACCCGGCTCAACCGGTGGGCGTCGCGGCACGCGTCGTTCGACCTGCCGGTCGCCCAGGCACGGCTGCTCTCCCTCATCGACGACCTCGGGCCCACCCGGATCAGCACCCTGGCCGAGGCCGACCACAGCTCGCAGCCGACGATCACCGCCGGCGTGCAGCGACTCGAGGCGCAGGGCTGGGCCGGTCGCGAGCCCGACCCCACCGACGCCCGGGCGACGCTCGTCTCTCTCACCAAGGAGGGCCGGATCGCCCTCGCCGCCGCGCGCAAGGCCCGGGCCGCGGTCCTGGCCCCCGTCATCGACGCACTCGACGCCGGGGAACGGGCCCGTCTCGACGAGGCCATCACCGTCTTCGAGGAAGTTCTTGACCGGGCCAGCCTCGCCGTCCCCAATCTCCAAGCACAGCACCGAAAGGAAGCCTGACCCCAGTATGTGGCGCCAACCCAAGACCGTCTGGTCCGTCGCCTTTGCCTGCGTCATCGCGTTCATGGGCATCGGTCTCGTCGACCCCATCCTCAAGCCCATCGCCGATGACCTCGGCGCCAGTGCCTCGCAGGTGTCCCTGCTGTTCACCAGCTACATGGCCGTGATGGGCGTCGCCATGCTGGGCACCGGATGGGTCTCCAGCCGCGCCGGCGCCAAGCGCACCCTCCTGCTGGGCCTGTTCATCATCATCCTCGGCGCCGGGCTCGCCGGGACCCAGGACGGCGTCACCGGCATCGTCGCCTTCCGCGCCCTGTGGGGTCTGGGCAACGCCCTGTTCATCGCCACCGCCCTGGCCACCATCGTCAACGCGGCGCGTGGCTCGGTGGGACAGGCGATCATCCTCTACGAGGCCGCACTGGGAGTCGGCATCGCCACCGGTCCGCTGCTCGGCGGCTGGCTGGGCGCCCACTCATGGCGCTACCCGTTCTTCGGTGTCTCCGCCCTCATGGTCATCGCCTTCGTCGCGGTCATCGCCACCCTCCCTGCCACTCCCCCGACCGGCCAGCACACCAGCATCACAGCACCGTTCAAGGCGCTGTCCCACCGTGGCCTGCTCACGGTTGGGATCACCGCACTGCTCTACAACTTCGGCTTCTTCACGTTGCTCGCGTTCACGCCCTTCCCGCTGGCGCTCGGCGCCCACGAGGTGGGCCTGATCTTCTTCGGCTGGGGCCTGTTGCTCGCCTTCACCTCGGTCGTCGTCGCCCCGCGGCTGCAGCGCCGGTTCGGCACGCTGCCGGGCATGGTCGGCGCCCTGCTCGGCTTCGCGGTCATCCTGGCCGTCATGGCGGTCGGCACCGACAGCAAGGCCGTCCTCGCGACCTGCGTCATCCTCGCCGGTGGGTTCCTCGGCGTGAACAACACGCTCATCACCGAGACGGTCATGAAGGTGGCCCCGGTCGAACGGGGCGTGGCCTCCGCGGCCTACAGCTTCGTCCGGTTCGGCGGCGGTGCCATCGCACCGTGGCTCGCCGGAAAGCTCGGTGAGCGCTCCGTGCACCTCCCGTTCTGGGTCGGCGCCGGTGCCGTCGTCCTGTCGGTCGCCGTCCTGCTGACGGCCCGCAGCCTCATCGACGCCACCGACGAGACCCTCGCCGAGGCGCACTCCTCCGTCGAGGAGGAGGAGCTCGAGGCCGAGGCCATGACGGTCGGCGACGCCTGACGGCTGGCCGGCCGCCCGGCCAATAGGCTGGCGCCGTGCTCGAGTCCATCACGGCGACCCGCTACGTCACTCCCCTCAAGGAGGGCGGCTCGCTGCCGGGCATCGTCGAGGCGGACGACCTCGGCACCTACGTGCTGAAGTTCCGCGGCGCCGGCCAGGGTCTCAAGGTCCTCGTGGCCGAGGTCCTGGTCGGCGAGCTCGCGCGCGGCCTCAGGCTCGACGTCCCCCGCATGGCGGTGGTCGACCTCCAGGCACCCATCGCCAAGTACGAGGCCGACGAGGAGGTCCAGGACCTGCTCACGGCCAGCCTCGGGAGCAACCTCGGCATCGACTTCCTGCCGGGCTCGTTCGGCTACGACGGCAGCCGTCCGCCGGACCCGGACACCGCCGCCGACATCCTCTGGCTCGACGCCTTCACCGCCAACGTCGATCGCACGTGGAGCAACCCCAATCTCCTTGTGTGGCACGGGAAGCCGTGGCTGATCGACCACGGTGCCGCGCTCTACTTCCACCACTCGTGGCCGGGCAAGGGCCCCAACCCCCAGCGGTTCGCGGCCCAGCCGTTCGACGCGTCCACCCACGTGCTGCGCGACGTCGCCTCCGACCCTGCGGCCGCCCACGAGCGCCTCGCCCCGAAGATCACCCGCGAGCTGCTCACCACCGTCACCGATGCGGTCCCCGACGAGTGGCTCGAGCCGGCACCCGGGCTCGATGGCCCGGAAGCCAGCCGCGCGGCATACCGTGAGCACTTCCTCGCCCGTCTCGAGACGCCACAGATCTGGCTGCCGGGAGGTGCGCGGTGAGCACCGTCCCCTACCAGTACGTCGTCCTGCGCTGCGTCCCCCGCGTCGAGCGCGAGGAGTTCGTCAACGTCGGCGTCGTGCTCTACAGCCATTCGGCCGACTTCCTCGACGCCGACTGGCGGATCGACGAGCCGCGCCTGCGCGCATTCGCCCCCGGCCTCGACCTTGACGCCGTGGGCGCCGCGCTCGACACGGTCTGCCGGGTATGCCGCGGGGAGACCGGCGGGGGCCTGCCCACCCTGGGGAGCATGGGGCGCCGGTTCGGCTGGCTGAGCGCGCCCCGGAGCACCGTGGTGCAGCCCGGCCCCGTGCACGGCGGCCTCACGGCCGACCCTGCCACTGAGCTCGGCGCCCTGCTCGACCGGTTGGTCACCGGAGGGTCACAAACCGCCTGACCTGCCGCGACACGGAACTTTTCGTCGCACACGAGGGCGAAAGTGGGGTTATCGTCCACACCATGTCCGTCGCCCCCACGGCGGACGCGGGGAGGAGCCGCCGCACCGGCTCGCTGCTCGCGTTCGCCTACCTGCTCCCGGCGCTGGTCGTCTTCGGGATCTTCATCTTCTGGCCGCTGGTCAAGTCGGTGATGCTGTCGGTGCAGGGCACCGACATCCTGGGCAACCCCAGCGGCTTCGTCGGTTTCGTCAACTACAGCAAGCTGTTCACCGATGACGGGTTCCTCCAGGTGCTCTGGGTGACCTTCGCCTTCACGGTGCTGACGGTGCTGCCCAGCATCGCGATCGCGCTCTTCCTCGCGCTGCTGCTGCAGAGCCGCATCCGCGGGGTCAAGTTCTTCCGCACGGCGTTCGCGCTGCCGTTCGCGTTCTCGGTGGCGACGGCGTCGGTCATCTTCGGGGTGCTCTTCAACCCCGCCAGCGGTGTCCTCAACGGCCTGCTGTCCTACATCGGTGTCGGCAAGGTCAACTGGCTCACGAACCCTGACCTCGCGCTGTGGTCGGTGTCCGGGGCGACGGTGTGGATGCAGATCGGCTACAACCTGCTGGTCATCTCCGCCGGGCTCGGGGCCCTTCCGGACGACGTGCTCGAGGCCGCCCGGTTGGACGGCGCGTCCGGGTTCCGGCTCCAGCGCTCGATCGTCATGCCGCTCATCACGCCGCAGCTGTTCTTCCTCGTGGTGGTCGGCACCATCCACTCGCTGCAGAGCTTCGGCCAGATCAAGATCCTCACCGTCGGCGGCCCCGAGGGCCGCACCACGACCCTCGTCTACTCGATCTACGAGCAGGCGTTCGCCAACAACAACTCCAACTACGGCTACGCGTCGGCGCAGGCGATGGTGCTGCTGCTCATCGTCCTGGTCATCACGGCGCTGCAGTTCGGCGTCCTCGAGCGGAGGGTGTTCTACCGGTGAGGTCCTCATCCCGCGTCGGCACCGCGCTGACGTACGTCGCCCTCGCGGTGATGTTCGTCATCGTGCTGTTCCCCGTCTACTACGGCCTCGTCGGCTCGTTCATGGGTGAGCGCGACACCAACAGCTTCCCGCCCGCCCTGTGGCCGGTGCACGGCGTGTTCCCCGAGAACTACTCCAACGCCCTGGGCATCATCCCGCTCGGGAACCAGTACCTCACGAGCGTGCTGCAGACCCTGGTGATCACGATCGGCCAGCTCGTCACCAGCGTGCTCGCGGCCTACGCGTTCGTGTTCCTGCCGCTTCGCTGGCGTGGGTTCTGGTTCGCGGTGTTCCTGTCGACGATGATGATTCCCTACGAGTCGATCATCATCCCGAACTACCTGCTCATCTCCGAGCTGGGCCTCAAGGACACGATCGCCGGACTCACCCTGCCCTTCCTGGCAACGGGATTCGGCACCTTCCTCATGCGGCAGTCGTTCCTGTCGTTCCCGACGGAGCTGCGCGACGCGGCCCGCGTCGACGGTGCCGGACACCTGCGGTTCCTCGTCTCGATCCTCGTCCCGTTGAGCCGCCCGTCCCTTGCGGCACTGGGCATCTGGTCGGCGCTGTCCGCATGGAACATGTATTTCTGGCCGCTGCTCGCGACCGAGGACCCGAGGCACCAGACCATCCAGATCGGCATCAGCCAGCTGAAGACCTCCGACGGCGACAGCCCCGGCATGGTCCTCGCCGGCGTGATGCTCGCGCTCTTCCCCACGCTGTTGCTCGTCATCTTCGGGCAGCGCTTCATCGTCCGCGGGCTCACCGCGGGTGCCGTCAAGTGATCGAAGGAGACCCACCGTGTTGACCCGCACCAGCAGGACCGGCCGATCCCGGTTCCGGTATGCCGTGCCCGCAGCCGTCGCGGCCACGTCACTCGTCCTCGCCGCCTGCGGGGGCGGGGACGGTTCGTCCGACGGCTCCGGCGCCCCCAAGGCCGATGCGCTCAAGGACGCCAAGGGCGTCACCACCGTGTCGTTCTGGCACGCCATGGACGGCAAGAACGCCCAGGTGTTGACCCAGCTCGTGAACGAGTTCAACGCCGCGAACAAGGGCAAGATCGAGGTCAAGCCCACCTACGCCGGCAAGTATGACGACGCCATCACCAAGTACAAGGCCGCGATCCAGAGCAAGTCGACGCCCGACGTCATCCAGATCTACGACATCGGCACCCAGTTCATGATCGACGCCAAGCAGGCGGTGCCGATGCAGGAGTTCATCGACCGCGACAAGATGGACGTCTCGGACCTCCAGCCGAACATCACCGGCTACTACAGCGTCGACAAGAAGCTGTACTCGATGCCGTTCAACACCTCGATGCCGTTGCTGTACATCAACAAGACCCTCTTCAAGAAGGCCGGACTCGACCCCGAGAAGCCCCCGACCAACCTGGACGAGATTCGCACCGCGGCCGAGAAGCTGTCCAAGAAGAACGGCGGCCCGGCGGACTACGGCTTCGGCGCCGCGATCTACGGCTGGCTCCTCGAGCAGTTCATGGCCACGTCCGGGCAGGAGTACTGCAACCAGGGCAACGGCCGCACCGGTCGCGCGACCGAGGTCAACTTCGCCCAGGACACCAACGTCGCCGTCACGACGTGGTGGCAGAAGATGGTCAAGGACGGCCTCGCAGCCAACACCGGACGCGACACCAAGGCCGCGCAGGCGGCATTCAAGTCCGGTCAGCTCGCCATGAACCTCGAGTCCACCGGTCAGCTCGGTGGCTACAGCGAGGCGGCCAAGCAGGGCGGCTGGGAGCTCGGCGCGGTCAACTACCCGCACGTCAAGGCGGGTGAGACCGGTGGCCCGATCATCGGTGGTGCGTCGCTGTGGATCAACGGCGCCAACCACAAGGACGCCAACAAGGAAGCCGCCTGGCAGTTCGTGAAGTTCATGGTCGACCCCAAGAGCCAGGCCACCTGGCACACCGGGACCGGCTACTTCCCCAACTCCAAGGGCGCGCTCAACCAGCCGGTGGACGTCGAGTACCGCAAGAACAACCCGCTGTTCGACGTCGCCGTGAAGCAGCTCGAGGGCACCCAGCTCAACACGGCCACCCAGGGCTGCCTCCTCGGCGTCATGCCGCAGTCGCGCAAGGCCTCCGAGGACGCGCTGGAGAAGGCACTCAACGGGGCCGACCCGAAGCAGGCCATGACCGACGCGGCGACCTCGGTCGCCAGCCAGGCCAAGACCTACAACGACTCGGTCAAGTAGGTCAGGAACGATCCCGCTGCGGCGGGCGCAGGGCCCACGCGGCCACGGCGCCCGCCGCAGCCACGTTCAGGGAGTCCACTCCCCCGGCCATCGGGATCGTGACCGTGAGGTCGGCGGCGGCGACGGTGTGGCGGGACAGCCCGTCACCCTCGGTGCCGAGCACCAGCACGAGCCGGTCCGGCGGGTCGGCGGCCAGGTCGTCGAGCGACACGGCGTCGTCGGCCAGTGCCAGCGTGGCGACGGTGAACCCGGCCTGCTGGAGGTCCGCGATGCCACCCGGCCATGGGTCGATGCGCGTCCACGGCACCTGGAAGACGGTGCCCATGGAGACGCGGATCGATCTGCGGTACAACGGATCCGCACATCTGGGCGTCACGAGCACGGCATCGACACCAAGGGCCGCCGCCGACCGGAACACCGCCCCCACGTTGGTGTGGTCGACGATGTCCTCGAGCACGAGCACCCGTTGAGCGTCCGCGACCAGGTCGGTGACGTCCGGCAGCTCGGGCCGCTGCATCGACGCCAGGGCGCCCCGGTGCAGGTGGAAGCCGGTCAGCTGCTCGATCACGTCGTGCTCACCGACGAACACGGGAACGCCGTCCGCCTCGGCATTCGCGACGAGGTCGGCCAGGTCGTCGAGCCAGCGCCTGGCCATGAGGTAGCTGCGCGGCCGGTGCCCGGCGGCCAGCGCGCGCCGGATCACCTTCTCGGACTCGGCGATGTAGAGACCGCGCTCGGGCTCGGTGCGCCGGCGCAGCGCGACATCAGTGAGCCGCACGTAGTCGGCGAGCCGGTCGTCGTCGGCGGTGGTGATGGTGACGGGCACGTCAGCTGAACCAGACGATCTTGACGATGCCGATCACGCCGATGACGACGATGAGCCCCCGCAGCGCCAGGGGTGGCAGCCTGCGCCCGACGGTCGACCCGATCACACCGCCCAGCAGCGACCCGACCGCGATGAGTGCGACGACCCACCAGTCGATGAGGTCGTGCCCGATGATGACGAACACGATCGCGGCCACCGCGTTGACCACGAGCGCGAGGACGTTCTTGTAGCCGTTGAGCCGTTGCAGTGGCTCGCTGCTCAGGACGCTGAGGACCCCCATGAGGATCACGCCCTGGGCGGCGCCGAAGTAGCCGCCGTAGACACCGGCTAGGTAGACGGCAGCCATGAGCAGGAACGTCGTCGGGCCGCCGCGGTGGGCCGGGTGCACGTCGTCCTCGCCGTGCTTGGCGGCCGCGCGGCGCTGCAGCGCCGGCCCGAAGACGACGAGCAGCACGCCGATGGCGATGAGGACCGGGACGATGGCGGTGAAGGCGCCCTCGGGCAGGATCCGCAGCAGCAGCGCCCCGCTGATGCCGCCCAGGAGCGACATGGGTACCAGCTTGCGGATCGCGGGACCGGCGCCGACGAGCTCCTTGCGGTAGCCCCACGACCCGGTGACGCCGCCACCGACCAGGCCGATGTTGTTCGACATGTTCGCGGTCAGCGGCGGGAAGCCGAAGAACAGCAGGGTCGGGAAGGTGATCAGCGTGCCCGAGCCCACGACCGTGTTGATGGTGCCGGCCGCCGTGCCCGCGAGGAAGATCCCGAGGGCTTCGGTGACGGACACCCGGTCACCCTAGCGACCGTCTCGTTTCGCCCAGGGACCAGTCCAGACAGCGGTATGCCGCCCGCTCACGGCGAGCGGGCTGCATACCTCGTGCGTCTGCTGGGGTCAGGGGCGCGGCGGCTCGGTGCCCTCGGGGCCCTCGACCGGGGGCGCGGGCGGGACGATCGGCGTCTCCGGCTGGTACTCCGGAACCGCGTCGGCCGGCGGCTGCACGGGCGGCTGGACCCGCTGCACCGGCTGGGCGTGCTCGGTCGCCTCCTGGCTGGCGCGACCGGCCTGGCCGCGCGCCTCGGCCAGGGCCTGGGCCGGGTCCTCCAGCGCGGTCTCCTGGAAGACGTCGGCCGGGTCGCCCGGGTCGACCCACTGCTCGTCGTCGGAGCCGTCCGGACCGCCCGGCTCGGTCTTGCCCAGCGCACCACCGATCCCGCGCAGGGCGTCGGTCAGCTCACTCGGAATGATCCACATCTTGTTGGAGTCACCACGCGCGATCTGCGGCAGCACCTGGAGGTACTGGTAGGCCAGCAACTTCTGGGTCGGCTTGCCGCGGTGGATCGCGTCGAACACCTGCTGGATCGCACGGGCCTGGCCCTGAGCCTCGAGGATGCGGGCCTGCGCGGAACCCTCGGCGCGCAGGATCTGGCTCTGCTTCTCACCCTCGGCCGTCAGGATGTTGGACTGCTTGACACCCTCGGCGTTGAGGATGGCGGCGCGGCGGTCACGCTCAGCCTTCATCTGCTTCTCCATCGACTCCTGCACCGAGATCGGCGGGTCGATGGCCTTGAGCTCGACGCGGTTGACGCGGATGCCCCACTTGCCGGTGGCCTCGTCGAGGACCCCACGCAGCTGGGCGTTGATCTGGTCGCGGCTGGTCAGCGTCTGCTCGAGGTCGAGCGAGCCGATGACGTTGCGCAGCGTGGTGACGGTGAGCTGCTCGATGCCCTGGATGAAGTTGGCGATCTCGTAGACGGCCGACTTGGCGTCGATCACGGAGTAGTAGATGACGGTGTCGATGTTGACGACGAGGTTGTCGGAGGTGATCACCGGCTGCGGCGGGAACGACACCACCTGCTCGCGCAGGTCGATGTTCGCGCGCACCTTGTCGACGAACGGCACGAGGAAGTGGATGCCACCCTCGAGGGTGCGCGAGTAGCGCCCCAGCCGTTCGATGATCAGCGCGGTCTGCTGCGGCACGATGCGGACCGTGCGGAACAGCACGACCAGCGCAAACGCGACCAGCAGGATCAGGACGATGAAACCTGCACCGAAGTCCACGGTCTACTCAGCTTTCTGACCCGCCGTGACGCCAGAGACGATCACGGTGGCCCCCTCGATGGATACAACCCGGACCTCCTGGCCGGGTTGGCACACTGCGCCGTCCTCAGACGTGCGCGCCGACCAGGTCTCACCGGCGAGCTTGACCCGCCCGTCGTTGCTGGTCACGGTCTGGATCACCTTGGCGTTGCGGCCCACCAGGCTTCGGGCACCGATGCCGTGGCTGGACCCGGTGTCCATGAAGCGCCGCTTGACGATCGGCCGGACCACCAGCAGGAGCAGCACCGACACGACGACGGCCACCACGACCTGCACGGGGAACGACGCCCCCGCACCGGCCGCGACCGACGCGGCGGCAGCGCCACCGGCGATCATGATGAACACGAAGTCGACCGTCGCCGCCTCGATGGCGGCGAGGATCAGCGCGAGGCCCAGCCAGGCCAGCCACGGGTTGTCTGCCAACCAGTCCATAGCCCCTCCTTCTCCCGGGCACACCCGGTCGTAGCGGTAACTCTAGGACGTCGGCGACGGGTCGTGGGAAGGGGTTGGTGATGTCGTGTCGTGGCGCAGGCGCGCGGTCCACCGGTCGCCGCGCTGCTCGAGCTCGAGCGGCATACCGAACGTCTCGGAGAGGTTCTGCTCGGTGAGGGTGATCTCGACCGGGCCCTGCGCGACGATCCGGCCATCGCGCAGCAGCAGGACGTCGGTGAAGTTCGGTGGGATCTCCTCGACATGGTGGGTCACGAGGATGAGGGCCGGTGCCTCGACGTCGCCGGCCAGCTCGCCCAGACGGCGCACGAGGTCCTCCCGGCCGCCGAGGTCGAGCCCGGCTGCGGGCTCGTCGAGCAGCATGAGCTCGGGGTCGGTCATGAGCGCGCGGGCGATCTGCACCCGCTTGCGCTCCCCCTCCGAGAGCGTGCCGAAGGTGCGGTCGGCGAGGTGGTCGGCTCCCAGGGCCTGCAGCAGCTCGGCTGCGCGCACGTGGTCGAGGGTGTCGTAGTCCTCACGCCACCGGCCGACGACCCCGTAGGACGCGGTCACGACGACGTTGTGCACGGCCTCGTCGCGCGGGATGCGCTCGGCGAGCGAGGCCGACGCGAGTCCGATGCGGGGCCGGAGCTCGAAGACGTCGACGGCGCCCAGCACCTCACCGAGGACCCCGGCCACGCCGGTGCTCGGGTGCATGCGCCCGGCCGCGAGCTGCAAGAGGGTCGTCTTCCCTGCGCCGTTGGGGCCGAGGACCACCCAGCGCTGGCCCTCCTCGACCTCCCAGGTGATGTCGTCGAGCAAGGTCGTCTTGCCCCGCACGACGCTGACGCCGGCGAACTCGAGGACATCGCTCATGGCACCCGACCCTATCGGCCGGGCCCGCGTCGGGCAGAGCGGGCACGCCTAGCATTGCCGCGTGCCTGAACTACCTGCCTCCGTGCGTGTTTCGCTGTGGGTGACCCACGCGTGGGCGTCGGGGTCACCGCTCGAGGACGCCCTCGTCCGAGCCATGCCCGACGTCGACCACGTCGACGGCGACCTGGCCCGGCTGGCGACATGGCACGGGTTCGGTGAGCGGGCGTTGCTCGTCGCGCTGCCCGCCCCAGGCGACCTCCTGGGTATGCCGGGTGCTTCCGGAGAGGCGCGCGGCGCGGCTGCCGCGGCCGGCGAGTGTGTGTACGTGCCGGGCATCGGGGGCATGCTGGTGCCGACCATCTCGACGTACGGTTCGGGGACGCTCGTGGGCACCCGGGTGGACTGGACGGCATACGACGCCGACCCAGTGCCCCGGCACCGTGTCGAGGCGCTCGAGGCGTCCCAGCTCGAACGTCACCTGCGCGAGCAGCTCATGGTGGCGACCGAGGCGATCGACTCTGCCGGTGGGCAACCCTTCGGTGGCACGGCTGCCCGCGAGCTGGCGGACGCCGCGCTCGGCGGTCAGTGGGGCCTGCCGTCGGGCCTGCCCGGGCGCGCCGCGCGGGTGATCGCGCTCGCCGGGACGGTCGGGCGCATCGCCGACGTGGCCCTCACCGCCCCCGACGGGGCGCTGACCGCGAGCGAGTCCGGCCGCCGGACCGCCCTGCTGCGCGGCCTCCAGCGCAACGCTGACCACGCACTGGCCGACGCCACCAACGCCGCCTGTGCCGTCATCGCGGGCTGGCGCCCGGCGTAGCCGCATCCCGCAGGGCCTCGACGAGCCCGATGTCGGCGCGGTAGAGCTCGGCGTGGCCGTGCAAATCCGGGTTGGCGAGCTCGACGGCCTTCTCGTCGGAGAACTCGGCGAGGTGCTCGAGTCGCGCGACCACCATCGCGAGCACGTCCTCGCGTGCGTAGCTACCGCCATACGCTGCGACGACCCGGTCGAGCCGTGCCAGGCGTTCGTCGTCGCGGAACCCGTCCGCGCGGTCGGTCGTGAGGGGTGCGAGCCGGTAGACGAGGTAGGCGAGGTCCCACAGCCGCGACCCCGGCGAGGCGAAGTCGAAGTCGATCACCCCGAGGGCCAGACCATCTCGGTAGACCAGGTTGTAGGGCGCAAAGTCGTTGTGGCACAACACTTCCAGCGGTTCGCGCACCGGTGAACGCCACGGGCCGGTGCACTGCGGGTGTCCACTCCCCCGCCGAACGCAGCACCGTGTCCCCTCGCCGGTGGACCGGACCCATGTTCCCGCCGGCGAGCTCCTCCTCGATCACTGCGTGCCCGGCTCCATCGACGCGAGCTGCCGGCGGCGCAGGACGTCCAGGTAGACCTGGTTGGTCTGCTCCCCGATCGCGTTCCAGGAGAACGACTCCACGGCACGCTTGCGCCCGGCCAGGCCCATCCGGTCGGCGCGCGGCACATCGCTCACGGCGTCGTTGAGGGCCGCGGCGAGATCGGCCACGAACCGGTCGGGGTCGAGGGGGATGCCGCTGCCGTCCTGCTTCTGCTCGATCGGCACCAGCCAGCCGGTCTCGCCGTCGACCACGACCTCGGGGATGCCCCCGGTCGCCGTGGCCACCACGGGCAGCTCGCAGGCCATCGCCTCGAGGTTGACGATGCCGAGCGGCTCGTAGATCGAGGGGCAGGCGAACACGGTCGCCGCCGACAGCAGCGCAACCACGTCGGCCCGCGGCAGCATCTCGGGGATCCACACGACGCCCTCGCGCGTGGCCTTCAGCTCCTGCATCAGGCCCTCCACCTCGGCCATGATCTCCGGGGTGTCGGGCGAACCGGCACACAGCACCAGCTGCACGTCCGGCGGCAGCGACGCGGCAGCCCGCAGTAGGTAGGGCAGGCCCTTCTGCCGGGTGATGCGGCCGACGAAGATGACCGACTTCCCGTCGGGGTCGACGCCGAGTCGACGCACCGTGTCAGGGTCCCGATGCCGTTGCCACAGCTGGGAGTCGATGCCGTTGTGGACCACCTTCACCTTGTCCGGGTCGACCGTGGGGTAGGCGCGCAGGACGTCCTGGCGCATGCCCTCGCTCACCGCGACGACGGCGTCCGCGGCCTCGTATGCCGTCCGCTCGGCGAAGGACGAGACGCGATAGCCACCACCCAGCTGCTCGGCCTTCCACGGGCGCATCGGCTCGAGCGAGTGCGCGGTGACGACGTGCGGCATACCGCCGAGCAGTGAGGCCAGGTGCCCCGCGAAGTTCGCGTACCACGTGTGGGAGTGGACGATGTCCGCACCGACGCAGTCGCCGGCCATCGCCAGGTCCACGCCGAGGGTCTTGATGGCGGCGTTGGCGTCCGCGAGGTCCGGCAGGTCGGCATACCCGGTCGTGCCCTCCTCGGCCACGGGCTCGCCGAACGCATGCACCCGCACGTCGAGGTCGCCCCGGCTGCGCAGGGCTCGCACCAGCTCGCTCACGTGGACGCCCGCGCCCCCGTAGATGTTGGGCGGGTACTCCTTGGTCAGGATGTCCACTCTCACGCTGGTGAGATTAGTGCCGGACATGGGTCGCCGCGAGGGCGTGGAGTCCCTAGGGTCGAGCCATGGCGTACCGATCCGGTGGACCGAAGGTGCTGGCGATCGTCCTGGCGGGTGGTGAGGGCAAGCGCCTCATGCCCCTGACGGCGGACCGCGCGAAACCGGCCGTGCCGTTCGGCGGCATCTACCGGCTCATCGACTTCGCCCTGTCGAACGTCGTCAACTCCGGTTACCTCAAGGTCGTCGTGCTGACGCAGTACAAGTCGCACAGCCTCGACCGGCACGTCACGACGACCTGGCGCATGTCCACGATGCTCGGCAACTACGTTGCCCCCGTGCCGGCACAGCAGAGGGTCGACAAGAACTGGTACCTCGGCTCGGCCAACGCGATCTTCCAGTCCCTCAACCTGATCCAGGACGAGAAGCCCGACATCGTCGTGGTCGTCGGCGCCGACCACGTCTACCGGATGGACTTCTCGCAGATGGTCGCCCAGCACATCGAGACCGGGGCCGGTGTCACCGTCGCCGCGATCCGCCAGCCCATCGCCCTCGCCGACCAGTTCGGAGTCATCGAGGTCGACGACGCCGACCCGCGCCGCATCGGCGCCTTCCGGGAGAAGCCCAAGGACGCCAAGGGTCTGCCCGACAACCCCGAGGAGGTCCTCGCTTCCATGGGCAACTACGTGTTCAACGCCGACGTCCTCGTCGACGCCGTCACGCGCGACAACGAACGTGAGGGCAGCAAGCACGACATGGGCGGCGACATCGTGCCGGCCTTCGTCGACGAGGGCAGCGCCTACGTCTACGACTTCAAGGACAACGACATCCCCGGGTCGACCGACCGTGACCGGGCCTACTGGCGCGACGTGGGGACGCTCGACTCCTACTGGGAGGCGCACATGGACCTCGTGTCGGTCCACCCCATCTTCAACCTCTACAACTACGACTGGCCGATCTACACCGACTACGGCCCCGAGCCGCCGGCCAAGCTGGTCCACGGCGCCGCCGGCAAGTTCGGTGAGGCCCACAACTCGGCCGTCTCCCCCGGCGTCGTCATCTCCGGCGCCACCGTCACCAACTCGGTGCTGTCGCCGCGGTGCCACATCCACTCGGGCACGACCATCGACGACAGCGTGCTGCTCGACGGCGTCGAGGTCGGCCGTGGCTGCACGATCAGTCGAGCCATCATCGACAAGGGCGTCAAGGTGCCGGACAACACCGTCATCGGTGGCGACCCGGAGCGCGACATGGCACGCGGCTTCACCGTCACCGAGACCGGTCTGACCGTGGTCGCCAAGGGCCAGGAGGTGCCCGCGTGATCAGGATCGGCGTCCAGCTCCAGCCCCAGCACGCGGAGTATGCCGCGATCCGCCGGGCGGCGGCGCAGGCGGAGGAGATCGGCGCGGACATCATCTTCAACTGGGACCACTTCTTCCCACTCAACGGCGACCCCGACGGCAAGCACTTCGAGTGCTGGACCATGCTCGCGGCGTGGGCCGAGGCGACCGAGCGCGTCGAGATCGGCGCGCTGGTGACCTGCAACAGCTACCGCAACCCCAACCTGCTGGCCGACATGGCCCGTACCGTCGACCACATCAGCGCCCGGGACGGCAAACCCGGCCGGATCGTCCTCGGCATCGGCTCGGGATGGTTCGAGCGTGACTACGACGCGTACGGCTACGAGTTCGGCACCGCCGGTGGTCGCCTCGACGCCCTCGCGCGTGACCTCCCGCTCATCCGCGACCGCTGGGCCGAGCTGAACCCGCCGCCCACGCGCGACATCCCGGTCCTCATCGGTGGTGGCGGCGAACGCAAGACGCTGCGCATCGTGGCCGAGCAGGCCGACATCTGGCACGGCTTCGGTGATGCGGAGACGATCGCCCACAAGCACGAGGTGCTCGACCAGTGGTGCGCGCGGATCGGCCGCGACCCGCAGGAGATCGAACGGTCGGCCGGTGTCTCGCCGCGGCCCGGCCGGTTCCCCGAGGACGTGTCCGACTACGCGGCCGGGGCCGAGACCCTCTACGAGGTCGGCACCAGGCTGTTCACCGTGGGCATCAGCGGACCCGACTACGACCTCGGCCCGCTGCGCGACCTGGTCGCATGGCGAGACTCGCGGCAGGGGTCCTGACCCGCGCGGATATCGTGACGGCGTGAGCGAGCCCGGCACCACCGACCAACCGGCTGCCGAACGGCATACCCTCCTCGTCACCATCAGCGGCGAGGACCGGCCGGGCGTCACGAGCACCTTCTTCGACGCCATCGCCGACGTGGGCGCCGAGGTGCTCGACCTCGAGCAGGTCGTCGTCCGTGGGCAGCTGACGCTCGCGATGCTCCTCGACCCGGGCGACGCCCACGACCGGCTCAAGGACGTGCTCAGCGCCGTCGGACGTGACCTCGAGCTCAAGGTGAAGCTGCGTTCCGGCACCGGCGACAGCCGCCGTGACAGGCGTGGCCGCGCCGCCGTGGTCGTCCTCGGTACGCCGTTGCGGGCCAGCGGCGTCGCGGCCGTCACGGCGCGAATCGCCAGTCATGGAGCCAACATCGACCGCATCCGGCGGCTCGCGCGCTACCCCATCACCACGGTCGAGTTCGACGTCTCCGGCGCCGACGTGGAGCGATTGCGGGCCGAGCTCGCGCTCGAGTCGAGTGTGCACGGCATCGACATCGCTGTGGCTGCCGGTGGACTCGCTCGCCGCGGGCGCCGCCTCGTCGTCATGGACGTCGACTCAACCCTCATCCAGGACGAGGTCATCGAGCTCCTCGCCAGGTATGCCGGTCGGGAGGCCGAGGTGGCGGCCGTCACCGAGGCGGCCATGCGCGGTGAGCTCGACTTCGCCGAGAGCCTGCGGGAGCGGGTGGCCGCGCTCGAGGGGCTGCCGGTGAGCGTGCTCGACGACGCGCGCGGTGCCGTGCGGTTCACGCCGGGCGCACGCACGCTGGTGCGCACCATGAAGCGCCTCGGGTTCACCGTGGCCGTCGTCTCGGGTGGCTTCATCGAGATCGTCGAGGACCTGGCAGCCGAGCTCGGCATCGACCACGCCCACGCGAACCGGCTCGAGGTCAGGGACGGCAAGCTCACCGGCAAGGTCGTCGGCGAGATCGTCGACCGCGCCGGCAAGGCCAGGGCGCTGCGGCGCTTCGCCGACGAGGCGGGCCTGCCGTTGACGCGCACCGTCGCGATCGGGGACGGGGCCAACGACCTCGACATGCTCCAGACCGCCGGGCTCGGAATCGCCTTCAACGCCAAGCCCGTCGTGCGCGAACAGGCCGACACGGCGGTGACCGTCCCCTACCTGGACGCGGTCCTCTACCTCCTGGGGATCACGCGCGAGGAGATCGAGGAGGCCGACGCCGCCGACGGCACGCCGACCCCCGCTCCGCCGCTGCCGACCCCCTGACTCCTAGGCTGAACCAATGGCTGGTGCACGCGCGAAGGGCCGACCGACCCTCCTCATCATCGGCGGCGCCGAGGACCGCGTCGGCAAGGCGACCGTCCTGCGCCGCTTCGTGCGCCTCGCCGGTGGCCGCAAGGCACGCATCGTCGTGATCCCCACGGCGTCCTCGTTCCCGGACGAGGTCGCCGCGGCATACACCGACGTCTTCACCAGGCTCGGCGCGCCCGAGCCCACCATCGTCAACCCACGCGACCGGCAGGCGGCGGAGGACCCGGCGCTCGTCGCGCAGCTCGACGACGCCACCGGCATCTTCATGAGCGGCGGCAGCCAGCTCAAGCTCAGCCAGCGCTTCCCCGGCACGCCGCTCGGTGACGCCCTGCACCGCGCCCACGCCCGAGGTGCCGTCGTCGGCGGCACCTCGGCGGGCGCGTCGATCATGAGCCAGTTCATGATCTCGATGGGCGACGAGGGCATCACGCCGCGGCAGCGGCACAGCCAGCTCAGCGCCGGGCTGGGGCTGCTCGAGGGTGTGATCATCGACCAGCACTTCGCGCAGCGGTCGCGCTACGGGCGACTCATGTCGATGGTTGCGGCGTCCCCCAGCCTGATCGGCATCGGCATCGACGAGGACACCGCGATCGAGGTCCGCGACTCACGCTTCTTCACCGTCCACGGGGCGGGTGCGGTGTTCGTCCTCGACTGCCGGGCAGCCAGCTCCGACGCCCCCGACGCCCGCCGGGGTGCCCCGCTCATGGTGTCCGGAGCAGTGGTGCACTCCCTGCCCGCAGGCAGTACGTTCGACCTCGCCGAGGTGAAGCTCGTCGACTTCGTCGAGAAGCACCCGGACACCGCGGTGGCCCTGGCCACGGCCAAGGCCTGACGTCCCCGCATCCCTGTCCCCGCAGCCCCCTCCAGGAGACACCGTGGCAGAGCGCCCCACCCCGACCGGTCCCGCAGCGCCGGAGCTCACCATCGCCGAGGCACGCGTCTACCGCGGCGGCAACGTGTGGTCCTACAACCCTGCGATCCACCTCGTCGTCGACCTCGGCGTGCTGGAGGGCTACCCCACGGACACGCTGCCGGGCTTCACCGACCGGTTGGTCGAGCTGCTGCCGGGCCTGGAGAACCACACCTGCTCGCGCGGGGTGAAGGGCGGCTTCATCGAGCGGATGCGCGAGGGGACCTGGCTCGGCCACGTCGCCGAGCACGTTGCGCTCCAGCTGCAGCAGGAGGCGGGACACGACCTGCGCCGCGGCAAGACCCGGGCCGTCAAGGGGCAGCCGGGGCGCTACAACGTCATCTACGACTACAACGACGAGACCGTCGGGCTCGCGGCCGGGCGGCTCGCGGTGCGCCTCGTCAACCACCTGGTCCAGCCCGAGGACGGCTTCGACTTCGCCGAGGAGCTCGACGGCTTCCTGCGCAGGGCCCAGCGGACTGCGTTCGGGCCCTCCACCGGCGCCATCCTCGAAGAGGCGATCTCGCGCGACATCCCCTACATCCGACTCAACAGCGCCTCGCTGGTGCAGCTCGGGCAGGGCGTCCACGCGCAGCGCATCCGGGCCACCATGACATCCAAGACCGGTGCGCTGGCCGTGGACATCGCCTCCGACAAGGACATGACGACCCGGCTCCTCGGGTCGGCAGGCCTGCCCGTGCCCAAGCAGGAGACCGTGCGCAGCGCCGACGCGGCGGTCACGGCGGCCCGCCAGATCGGCTACCCCGTCGTCGTGAAACCGCTCGACGGCAACCACGGCCGGGGTGTGTGCCTGGACCTGCAGGACGAGGACGAGGTGCGGGCGGCGTTCGACGTGGCCGAGGCCGAGTCGCGACGCGGCTACGTCATCGTCGAGTCGTTCATCACCGGTCGCGACTACCGCTGCCTCATCGTCGGCGGTCGCATGCAGGCCATCGCCGAGCGCGTCCCGGCCCACGTCACCGGGGACGGGAAGCACACCGTCGCCGAGCTGGTCGAGATCACCAACGCCGACCCGCGCCGTGGTGTCGGCCACGAGAAGGTGCTGACCCGGATCAAGGTCGACGACGCCGCCGTCGAGCTGGTCCGCGAGCAGGGCTACGGCATGGACGACGTCCCGCCGGAGGGGCAGATGGTCAAGCTCGCCCTCACCGGCAACATGTCCACGGGCGGCATCTCGGTGGACCGCACGTTCGAGGCGCACCCCGACAACGTCGAGATCGCCGAGGAGGCGGCCCGCATGATCGGGCTCGACGTGGCGGGCATCGACTTCATCTGTCCCGACATCGCCTCACCCGTCCGCGAGACCGGCGGGGCCATCTGCGAGGTCAACGCGGCGCCCGGCTTCCGGATGCACACCCACCCGACCATCGGTGAGCCGCAGTACATCGCCAAGCCGGTCGTCGACCTGCTCTTCCCGCCCGGCTCCCCCTCGCGGGTGCCGATCGTCGCGGTCACCGGCACCAACGGCAAGACGACGACCTCGCGCATGATCGCCCACATCTTCAAGGGAATCGGGCGCAAGGTCGGCATGACCTCCACCGACGGCATCGTCATCGACGAGCGCCTCGTCTACAAGGCGGACGCCTCCGGGCCACGGTCGGCGCGGATGGTGCTGCAGAACCCGCGCGTCGACTTCGCCGTCATGGAGGTCGCCCGCGGCGGCATCCTGCGCGAAGGGCTGGGCTACGACCGCAACGACGTCGCCGTGGTCACCAACGTCGCCCCCGACCACCTCGGCATGAAGGGGATCGACACCCTCGAGCAGCTCGCCGACGTCAAGGCCGTCGTCGTGGAAGCCGTGCCCCGCAACGGTTTTGCCGTCCTCAACGCCGACGACGACCTGGTGCGCAAGATGCGCCGGCGCTGTTCGGGCAGCATCGTGTGGTTCTCGCTCCAGCCTCCGGGCAGCAGGGTGCGGGAGTTCATCGACGACCACTGCCGTCGTGGCGGTCGCGCCGTCGTCCTCGAGCCGACCGACCGTGGCGACATGATCGTCATCAAGCACGGCCGCCGCTCGATGCAGCTGGCGTGGACCCACCTGCTGCCGTCGACCTTCGGTGGCACGGCCAAGTTCAACGTCGCCAACGCGATGGCGGCCGCGGGAGCGGCGTTCGCCGCCGACGCCGGCCTCCACGAGATCCGGCAGGGCCTGCGCACCTTCACGACGAACTACTACCTCTCCCCCGGCCGCATGAACCTCGTCAACGTGCGCGGCATCGACGTGTTCGTCGACTACTGCCACAACGCGCCGGCCATGCGTGTGCTGGGCGAGTTCGTCGACGGGTATGCCGACCAGAAGGCCGCGCAGACCGACCTCGCCAGGGTCTCGCGCATCGGCATGGTGTCGACGGCCGGCGACCGGCGCGACGACGACATGCGCGAGCTGGGAGCCGTTGCGGCACACCACTTCGACGTCATGGTCATCCGCGAGGACGCACGGCTTCGTGGACGCAAGGCAGGCGTCACCGCCGAGCTCATTGCCGAGGGCGCGCGCGAGGAGATGGCCAAGGGTGACGTCCGCTGCCGTCAGGTCGAGGTCGTCCTCCAGGAGGTCGACGCGGTGCGGCACTGCATCGCCCGCGCCAACCCCGGTGACGTCGTCGTGCTCTGCGTCGACCAGCACGCCGAGGTGCTGCACGAGCTCGAGACCATGACGAAGTCGGCGCAGGCCGGTGCCCGCAGCAACGCCGACGGGGTCAGCGACCCGGACCTCGACCCGGTAGAGCTGCAGACCGAGGCTCAGAGCTCCGGCGACGAGGCTGCCGCCGAGAGCCAGGAGGCCGCAGACGCGGTGCCGGCCACGACGTGAGGTGGGGGGTCAGCGCTCCCGCAGCTGCGCGGCATACCGGCTGAGGGCCCCGCTGTAGGCCTGCGTGTCCTCGTCGCCTGCGTGCTGCAGCAGCAGGTCGACGAGGTCCGCGATGGCGCCGTCGGCACGGCCCGTGTCGGCGGCGGCGAGGGCCCGAAAGGCTTGCACCGCAACGTTTCCCGGTCGTTCGTCGGCGAGCTCACCCAGGAGGTCGTATGCCGTGTCGGCCTGGCCGGTGACACGCAGGCTCGAGGCGAGCTGGATGCGTGCGCGGTGCCGGTGCGGTTCGCGCAGGCCCGCCGCCAGGGCAGCCCGGTATGCCTCGATCGCTTCGCTCTCCTGCCCGGCCGCGTCGAGGGCCGAGGCGTGCTCGAACGCCAGGCGGGGGTCACGGGGCCGCTCGGCGAGCCAGCGCTGCGTGACGGCGATGCGTTCAGCGTCGTCGTCGAGGGCCCACACCTCGGCGATCTGCTGCTCGAGCTCGTGTTCACCGCGGGCGGCGACCACCTTGCGGCGGATGCCGTCCGGTCCGTCCGCCGTGGCACCCTGCTCGGCCAGCCAAGCGGCCACCTGGGCGCGCTCCGAGTGGCACATGAGGGCAACGACGTCACCGTCGGTCGCGCCCGGCACCAGCGCCTTGAGCCCGTCGAGCTCGGTCTCGTAGGACTCGATCTCGGCGACGCCGGCGCGCGCCAGACCAGCCCGCAGGTGGCTCTCGAGCTCCTCCATCGTCCGGCCGCGCAGGTAGTGCTCCTTGTGGGCGGCCACGACCCGGTCCGCGCGCAGGCCGGCGATCTCACCCATGGACTCGAGCAGGTCGTCGGTGCGGTCGCCGGCGAGGCCCAGACCGAGGTGCACTTGCGCGCCCGGCTGCTTGAGCCCGTGCGCCACGTCCATCAGCGCCTCGAGCCCGGCCTCGTTGTGGGCCAGGTCGACGATCACGGTGATGGCCGAGCCGTCCTCGCGGCGCAACGTGTACGTGTTCATGCGGCCCGGGTTGAGGCGGTCGTCGGGCACGAACGTGCGCAGTCCCTCGACGACGGCCTCGCGCGGCAGCCCGAGCCCGAGCGCGGCAGCCGCTCCGGCGAGCACGTTGGCGATGTTGTGCACCGACAGGCCGGACAGTGTGGCCGGGACGTCGAGGATGCTCACGAGCCGGTCCGGGTCGGCGCCGGGGCGCAGCACCGTCACGTCGCCGTCGAGGACGGTGATGGCACGGCCGCCGACATCGAGCGACTGCCGGATCGCGGGGGCATCGGGGTCGAGGGCGAACACCCACGGCCTGGCCTTGATGGTCGTGCGCATCGCCCAGACGCGCGGATCCTCGCCGTTGAGGACGACCCAGCCGGTGGCCTTGGTGACCTTGGTGATGATCGCCTTGACCTCGGCGAGCTGGTCGACGGTGTCGATGCCCTGCATGCCGAGGTGGTCGGCTGACACGTTGGTGACGACGCTGACGTCGTTGCGGCTGACCCCCATGCCGCGCAACAACATCCCGCCGCGCGCGGTCTCGAGGATGCCCAGCTCGATGCCCGGCGCCGACAGCACGCCCCGCGCGCCGGCGGGGCCCGAGTAGTCGCCGCCCTCGACGAGCTCGCCCTGCACCACGATGCCGTCGGTCGACGACCAGCCGGTGCGCAGCCCGGCGGTGATGCCGATGTGGCCCAGCAGGCGGGTCGTGGTGGTCTTGCCGTTGGTGCCGGTCACCGAGGCGACGGGCACCTGCGGCTTGAGCACGCTCGGCCGGTCGCCCGGCTCGGTGCGGCTGACCTCACGCCCCTGCTCGTCGACGACGTCACCGCCCTCGAGCCACGCCTGCAGCACCGGTCCCAGAGCGTGCCCGAGCGCGCGCCCACGGGTGCGGCGGCGCCAGACGAACGCGGCAACCACCTGCTCGGGACTGGAGCCGGGCCGCACGCGCACCCCCAGCCGGGTCGTGCCGCTCGCGGCCGCGGTCAGGCGCACTGCCCGCTCGACCAGCCGCATGGTGAACCGTTGGCGCGCCTGGGTGCCGGGGGCACCCGGGCGAGCACCCGGCATACCGAGCCGTCGCGTCAACGACAGCAGGTCGGCCTCGTCGGCGCCCAGGTAACCGGGCAGGTCGAGGGTGACCTTGATGGCTGGCTTGGTGAAGTACAGGTTGGGTCCCTCGAGGACCCGTACCTCCGTCACGGACACGGCGGAGTCGGACGTCATGGACCGAAACGCTACTGGCTACTGCCCCATCGCGTGGAAGCCGCCGTCGACGTGGACGATCTCGCCCGTCGTCGCCGGGAACCAGTCGGACAGCAGCGCCGCGCAGGCCTTGGCCGCCGGCACCGCGTCGTTGACGTCCCAGCCGAGCGGGGCCCGGGTGTCCCACGAGTTCTCGAACGCCTCGAAGCCGGGGATCGACTTCGCTGCGGTCGTGCGGATCGGCCCCGCAGACACGAGGTTGCAACGAATTCCCTTGGGGCCCAAGTCCCTTGCGAGGTAACGGTTGGTCGCCTCGAACGCCGCCTTGGCGACACCCATCCAGTCGTAGACCGGCCACGCGAACTGCGCGTCGAAGGTCAGGCCCACGATGCTGCCGCCCTCACCCATGAGCGGCAGGGCCGCTGCGCCGAGCGACTTCAGCGAGTAGGCCGACGCGTGCATCGCGGTCGACACGTCCTCGAAGGTGCCCTCCATGAAGTTGAAGGCCCCCTGCGGCGCGAACCCGATGGAGTGCAGCACGCCGTCGAGCCGGTCGACGTGCTCACCGAGGCGCTCCGCGAGGGAGTCGAGGTGCCCTTGGTCGGTGACGTCCAGCTCGATCACCGGCGGCGTCGTCGGCAGCCGCTTGGCGATGGTCTGGGTGATCTTGAAGGTGCGGCCGAACGACGTCAGCACGACCTCGGCGCCCTGTTCCTGCGCGATCTTGGCGACGTGGAAGGCGATCGAGGAGTCCATGAGGACGCCGGTCACCAGGAGCTTCTTGCCCTCGAGCAGCATGTGATGCCTTTCGTGTGGTCGGTGCAGGTCGTCGTGGTGCGGTCAGTGACCCATGCCGAGGCCGCCGTCGACCGGGATGACAGCGCCGGTGATGTATGCCGCGTCGTCGCCGGCGAGGAAGCGCACCGTCGCGGCGACCTCGTCGGCCTGCCCGAAGCGGCCCGCAGGGATGGTGGCCAGGTAGGTCTGCTTGCGGTCGTCCGGCAGGGCCGCCGTCATGTCGGTCTCGATGAACCCCGGGGCGACGACGTTGGCGGTGATCCCGCGGCCACCGAGCTCGCGGCTGATCGAGCGCGCCAGCCCGACGAGGCCGGACTTGCTGGAGGCGTAGTTGGTCTGGCCGGGCGAGCCGTAGAGGCCGACCACGCTGGAGATGAAGATGATCCGGCCGTGGCGGGCGCGGATCATGCCCTTGACGGCGCGCCGGGCGCAGCGGAACGCGCCAGCGAGGTTGGTGTCGAGGACGGAGTCGAAATCCTCGTCGCTCATCCGCATCAGGAGGGTGTCCTTGGTGATGCCGGCGTTGGCCACGAGCACCTCGACCGGGCCGCCGAGGATCTCCTCGGCGGCGGCGAACGCCTGGTCGACGCTCGCGGTGTCGGTGACCTCGCACTGCACGGCGCGCAGCCCCTCCGGGGCCTCACCTGAGCGGTTGGTCACGACCACGTCGTGGCCCGCCTCGACGAGGGCGCGGGCGATGCTCAGCCCGATCCCGCGGTTGCCCCCGGTGACGAGGATCTTGCGGCCAGCCATCGATGTCCCACCGTGCCTTTCGGTGCTCCCGTTCGGTCAGTGGGACCCTACCGACTACCTGTCGGTACGCCGCATCGGCGACCGGCCTATGGTTGAGGTGTGCTCAGGGTTCACCGCCACCACAAGGACGAGCAGACGCCCGTCCAGTCGGTGACGTCCGCCCCCGAGTCGCTCGAGCAGGAGCAGGCGCACCGCATCAAGCGCTACCTCGTCACGATGGCTATCCGCACCGCCTGCTTCCTCGGGGCCGTGTTCACCGGCACCAACGGGGCACCGTGGTGGGTGTGGGGCAGCCTGGCGGTTGCGGCCGTCCTGCTCCCCTACGTCGCGGTGGTGCTGGCCAACGCGGTCCGTCCACGCGCGCCGGGCAGCTCGATGCCGGTGATGCCCAGCACGGACGTCCCCCGCCAGATCGAGCGGGACCACCCGGACGCCGCGGACGACGACCGTCGTGAGCGCTGACCTCGTCTGCAGCGCCAAGGGCTGTCGGCAGGCAGCGACGTGGGCGCTGCTGTGGAACAACCCGGAGCTGCACACGCCCGACCGCCGCAAGGTGTGGCTCGCCTGCGACACCCACCGCGAGACCCTCGGCGACTTCCTGTCCGTGCGCGGATTCCTCAAGGACACCGTGCCCAGCGACGAAATCCCTCGCGATTCGAGGTAATAGCGCATCGGAATCCCCGGCGTTTTTACCTCGAATGCGCTGCTGCTAGCCGCCGATCGCGGACATCGGACGATCGGGCTGCACGAAGTCGGCGGTGCCGATGCCGTGACCCTTGGCCTTGCGCCACATCTCACCCCGGATGAGGTCGGCCAGCTCCTCGTCGCTGGCACCGGCCCGCAGGGGCTCACGCAGGTCGGTCTCGGCCTGCGAGAAGAGGCAGTTGCGCACCTGGCCATCAGCCGTCAGGCGGGTGCGGTCGCAGGCGGCGCAGAACGGCGCCGTGACGCTGGCGATGATGCCGACCGTCTGCGGACCCCCGTCGACGAGGAAGCGCTCCGCCGGGGCGCTGCCCCGGTCGGCGGCCGGCAGCGGCGTCAGGTGGAACCGGTCGCCGAGCCGCTCCTGGATCTCGCCGGCGCTGATCATCGTCGAGGCGTCCCAGCCGTGCTGGGCATCGAGCGGCATCTGCTCGATGAACCGCAGCTCGTACCCGCGGTCAAGGCACCACTGGAGCAGGTCGGCCACCGTGTCGTCGTTGATGCCGCGCATGGCCACGGCATTGACCTTCACGGGCGCGAGGCCCGCGGCCGCCGCCGCCTTGAGCCCCGCCTCGACGTCGTGCAGCCGGTCGCGGCGGGTCAGGCTCGCGAACTCCTTGGGGTCGATCGTGTCGAGGCTGACGTTGACTCGGTCGAGGCCTGCATCGGCCAGCGGCTGGGCCAGCCGGTCGAGCCCGATCCCGTTGGTGGTCATGGCGATCCGTGGCCGCGGCTCGAGCGCGGCAATGCGCCGCACCACGTCCACGAGCGAACGCCGCAGCAGCGGCTCACCACCCGTCAGCCGGATCTGCGTGACCCCCAGGCCGACGAACACCCCCACGACCCGGACCAGCTCGTCGTCGCTGAGCATCTCGGGCTTGGCCAGCCACGGAAGGCCCTCGGCCGGCATGCAGTACCGGCACCGCAGGTTGCACCGGTCGGTCACCGAGACGCGCAGGTCACGCGCGAACCGCCCGAAGCGGTCCGGCATACCCGGCGCGTCCGCAGGCGGGCGCGACAGATCGCGCACACGGGGGAACGGGAGGCCGGTCATGGCACCAAGCCTAAGCCGGGTACCGTGATCCGGTGCTGAGGACGCTCACATCGCGGCGATGGCTGGGCGCCCTCGCGGTCGCTGCGGCCTTCGCGGTGGCGGCGTACTTCCTCGGGCAGTGGCAGTGGGGACGCTACGAGGACAAGAAGGCCCGCGCCGACCGGGTCAACTCGCACTACACCGCCGCGCCGCGACCGTTGTCCGAGGTCCTCGACGCCTCTCCCCTGCCCCGCGCGGAGGAGTGGACGCGCGTCACCGCCCGGGGCACGTATGCCGCGGACGACACGCTGCTGGTGCGCAACCGGCCCAACGACGGGGTCTACGGCTACGAGGTGCTGGTCCCGTTCCGCACCGACGGCGGGCAGGTCGTGCTGGTCGACCGTGGCTGGGTGCGCAATGCCGAGGCCGCCGACGAGCTACCGAAGGTCGTGCCCCCGCCGGGTGGGACCGTCACGATGACCGGCTGGGTGCGCCCGTCGGAGAAGAACCTCGAGCGCCGTATGCCGGCCGGTCAGCTCGCGAGCATCAATCTCGCCCAGGCGTCGGCCCAGCTGGGTGAGCCGCTGGTGGGCGGCTACGTGATCATGGAGGTCGAGCGGACGGCCGACGGGCAGAGCCCGCCACGACCGGACCGGTTGGAGCCGCCGGACACCGACCTGGGGCCGCACCAGGCGTACGCCTTCCAGTGGTGGCTCGCGATGGTGGCCGGTTTCGTGCTCGTCGTGTGGGGTGCCCGCCGCGAGCACCTGGAGGGCCTCGACTCCCCCGAGACCGCCCCTCGACCGAAGAAGGTCCGCATCTGGGACGAGGAAGACGAGTAGGACGCAGTTGCCAGCACGCTGGCAGGTTTCCTGCGGACCTTGGCGATTGTTCGCTCTTCACCGAACAGTCCGGCTCCTACCCTCAAATGCATGGACTCACGCACCCGCTCCCTGACCCTCGGCGCCATCGCCGTGACGCTGCTGCTGTGGGCCTCGGCGTTCGTGGCGATCCGGCACCTGGGTGGCTCGGTCTCCCCCGGCGCCCTGTCCCTCGGTCGGCTCCTCGTGGCCAGCCTGGTCCTCGGCGTCATGGTGTGGCGGCGGCCGCGGCGCTGGCCCACCCGGCGCGACCTGCCCCTCCTGCTGGCCTGCGGCGTGCTGTGGTTCGGGGTCTACAACGTCGCCCTCAACGCCGCCGAACAGCGCATCGACGCCGGCACCGCGGCGATGCTCGTGCAGATCGGCCCGATCATCGTGGCGGTCCTCGCCGCGGTGTTCCTGGGTGAGCCGCTCACCCGTTGGCTGGTCGTCGGCGCGGTCGTGGGCTTCGCGGGAGTCGTGGTCATCGGGCTGGGCAGCTCCGGTCACGCGACCGGCGACCTGGGCGGGGTGGCCCTCGCAGTGCTCGCCGCGGTCACGTACGGCGCCGGGGTCGTCACACAAAAGCCCCTGCTGTCACGGCTCCCCACCCTCGAGGTCACCTTCCTCGCCTGCGTCATCGGTGCCGTCGTGTGCCTGCCGTGGACCGGCGACCTCGTGTCGACGGTCCGGACGGCGACGCCGCAGACGCTCCTGCTGGTCGCCTACCTGGGGGTGTTCCCCACGGCGATCGCGTTCTCCACGTGGGGCTGGGCCCTGGCCCGCAGCAACGCCGGAAGCCTCGCGCTCACGACGTTCCTCGTGCCGGTCATCGCCACGGTGATGGGCTGGCTCTTCCTCGGGGAGCTGCCACCGGCCGCGGCCTACCTCGGCGGTGTGCTGTGCGTGGTCGGCGTGCTGCTCACCCGGCGCAAGCCGCGGGTCAGGGATCGCGAGAAGGTGCCGGCATGAGCGCCGCCGTGACGCCGGAGTCCGCCGCGCTGGCCCGGTTCGGCCGCGCGCTGGGCGACCCCACACGGGCCACGATGGCGATCGCGCTGCTCGACGGTCGCCGGTGGAAGGTGGGCGAGCTCGCCGACCTGGCCGGAGTGGGTGCCCCGACGGCCAGCGACCACGTCTCCTGCCTGAGCGACGCCGGGGTCGTGGTCGTGACCCGCGAGGGCCGCTGCACCCACGTCGAGCTGGCCTGCGCCCGGGTCGCCGAGACGATCGAGCTGATGACCGCGGGGGCGACCGACGTCGTGGCACCCGCCAGCTCCTACCGCCAGGTGTCGGAGCGCCGACGACTGGCGCAGGCGCGCACCTGCTACGACCACCTCGCCGGCAGCCTCGGGGTGGCCCTGCACGACGCAGCCGCCTCGTCCGGGGCGATCACGACCAGCGGCTCCCCGGCCGTCCCCCGAGGCGGCCGGAGCTGGTGGGCTGACCTCGGGGTCGACCTCGACGGGGTGTATGCCGCCAAGCGCGTCGCCGTCCGCGAGTGCACCGACTGGACGGAGCGGCGTCCGCACGTGGCGGGCGCACTCGGAGCGGCCTTGTGCACCAAGGCTTTCGACGCCGGCTGGGTGCGCCGTGCCGACGCCACCCGACGGGTGATCGTCACCGCCGCAGGCCGCGACGTGTTCGCCGGCCTCGGGATCGGCTACGCCGGGACGTCGGACCGCTGGGTGGCGAACTGCGTCTCGTAGAGCGACCGGTAGAGGCCACCCCGGGCCATCAGCTCAGCATGCGTGCCGCGCTCGACGATCCGCCCGTCGTCGACGACGAGGATGAGGTCGGCCCCGCGGACGGTCGACAACCGGTGTGCGATGACGAGGGCGGACCGCTCACTCAGGGCGGTGTCAAGTGCCCGCTGGACGGCCGCCTCGGACTCGCTGTCGAGGTGGGCCGTCGCCTCGTCGAGGACGATGAGCCCGGGTGACTTGAGCAGCAGGCGGGCCAGCGCCAGCCGCTGCTTCTCGCCACCTGAAAGCCGGTGTCCACGGTCACCCACCACGGTGTCGAGGCCCGCGGGCAGGGCGTGCACGAGCGGGGCGACCTGGGCCGCCTCGAGCGCTGACCACATCTGCGCCTCGGTGGCGCCGGGCGCGGCATACGCCAGGTTGGCGCGGATCGTGTCGTGGAACAGGTGCGCCTCCTGGCTCACCACGCCCACCAGGCGGTGGACGGAGGACAAGGTGGCGTCGCGCAGGTCGACCCCGTTGAGGCGCACAGCTCCGCTGGTCGGGTCGTAGAGGCGGGCCACCAGGTTGGTGATCGTCGTCTTGCCGGCACCACTGGGTCCGACCAGGGCGACCAGCTGCCCCGGCTCGACCGTGAAGTCGATGTCGCGCAACACCACGCCGGAGCCCTTGCGGTCACCGGTCGCCGTGCTCTCCAGCGACGCCAGCGACACCTCGTCGGCCGAGGGGTAGGCGAACCCGACCGAGTCGAGCTCGACCCGCACCGGGCGGGTCGGCACGTCGACAGCATCGGGCTTCTCGGCCACCAACGGCGGCAGGTCGAGGACCTCGAAGACCCGCTCGAACGACACCAGCGCCGTCATGATGTCGACGCGGACGTTCGACAACGCGGTCAGGGGGCCGTAGAGCCGGGCCAGCAGCGCGGTGAGGGCGAGCAGCGTCCCGACGGTCAGCGAGCCCCCGACGGCCATCAGCCCACCGAACCCGTAGACCATCGCCGTCGCCAGCGACGCCACGAGGGTGAGGGCCACGAAGAACACGCTGCGGTTGAGGGCGATCTTGACTCCCATGTCGCGCACACCCGCGGCCCGCGCGGCATACTCCTCGTCCTCGCGGGCGGGGTCACCGAACAGCTTGACCAGCAACGCCCCGGCGACGTTGAAGCGCTCGGTCATCCGCGTGCCCATGTCGGCGTTGAGGCCCATCTGGGCGTGACTGAGCCCCGCGAGCCGGCGCCCCATCCAGCGGGCGGGCAGCAGGAAGAACGGCACCAGCGCGAGCGACGCCAGCGTCAGCTGCCACGACAGGGTCGCCATCGTGCCCACGATGAGCACGAGCGACACCGCGTTGCTCACGACGCTCGACAGCACCGACGTGAACGCCTGCTGGGCGCCGATGACGTCGGAGTTGAGCCGGGTGACCAGCGCACCGGTCTGCGCCCGCGTGAAGAACGCGATCGGCTGGCGCAGCACGTGGGCGAACACCTCGGTGCGCAGGTTGTAGATCAGCCCCTCACCGATCCGCGCGGAGTACCACCGCTGGACCAGCGTGAGCGCGCCGTCGGCGACGGCGAGGGCGGCCACCAGCAGCGCCAGCCGGATCACCAGCCCGCGGTCGCGCGGGATGATGCCGTGGTCGACGAGGTCCTTGAGCAGCAGCGGCGTCGCGACGACCAGTGCCGCGCTGACGACCACGAGCGCGAGGAAGAACACGATCTCGCGGCGGAATGGGCGCGCATACCGCAGCACCCGCCGCGCCGTCCCCGGTTTCAGTTTCGTGTCCTTGACCGAGTCGTCGCGGGTCAGCGAACGCATCGCCGTCCAGCCTGACATGCTCATCTACTCACCTCTGTGCCATTCACTGCCCGGGGAAACAGCACATGGGCCGTCGTCCATTCCCCACCCTGCCGCCAGGGTGTGACAGGCAGGGGTATGCCGCGTGGTCGCCTCAGCGGCCGACGGCCCGGGCGAGGCCGTTCAGCAGGCGCCCCTGGGCCTCCCGCTCGGCCCGCAGCTGGTCCCCGGGCGCGACGGTGGCCGCAGACGCCAGCAGTGGCTTCAGCTCGCGCAGCGCGGCGTCGGGCGCGTCCACCAGGGCACCCACGAGGTCCGCCGTCGTGGCGTCGAGCTCGGCCAACGGGACGGCGACGTTCGCCAGCCCCCGCGCCACCGCCTCCTGCGCCCCCATGAAGCGTCCGGTGGCGCACAGCTCGAGCGCGACGGCATACCCGACCGCCCGCACGAGCGGCCCGGTGCCGCCGAGGTCGGGCACCAGCCCGAGCGAGGTCTCGCGCATCGCGAACTGCACGTCGTCGGCGACCACGCGCAGGTCAGCCGCCAGGGCGAGCTGGAAGCCGGCCCCGATCGCGTGCCCCTGGACGGAGGCGACCACCACCGCGGGCACCGACGCCCACGCGGCGAACCCGCGCTGGAAGTCCTCGATCCGCTCGGCAGTGCGCTCCGGCCCGTCGACGGCGATCCCGAGCAGCTCCGGCTCGCCCTCCACGCCGCCGGGGGCGAGCATCCCGCGGTCCAGCCCGGCCGAGAACGACGGCCCGTTGCCCCGCAGCACCACCACACGCACGCCGGGGTCCAGCCCCTCGGCCAGGTCGGCGAGGGCCGCCCACAGGCTCGGCACCTGCGAGTTGCGGCGGCTCGGGTTGTCGAGCGTGATGGTCAGGACCGCACCGTCGCGGGTGACGACCAGGTGCGGGTGCGGTTGCTGGGGCTCGGTCTGCGCTTCGGTGTCGGTCACGCGGGAAGGCTATCGGCGCGCTCGAGCACCAGCTGCGCCACCGCGTCGGTCTGGGCCAGGGCCCCCGGCACCATCGTGACGCCCTGCCGTCCGCACTCCTGGGCCATCCGGTCGCGCAACACTCCTTCGGCCACCATGAACGACACGGCGTACGTGCGGTCGACCTCGTCGGGCAGCCGCCGGAGCACCTGCTCCAGCGTTGCCCCGCCGTCGAGGGCGGCGACGTCCCACTGGCCCCACCCAGGGCGCGGGTTCTCGTGGACGACGGTGGTCAGGGTGGCGACGGCCTCGGTGTCACTGGACCCGGCGGCATACAGCAGCACGGCGGTGCGCGGGTCGGGACGCACGCCGGCCGCCCGGAGCAGCTCCTCGGCCGCGTCGAGCAGCCGCGGGTGCGGGCCGAGCGGGGCGGCCAGCCCCACCTCGCCGGAGGAGGCGGCGGCCATGGTCGCCACGGCAGCGGGGACGTCGACCCGCGCGTGGTAGGCCGGTGTCAGCAGCACCGGCACCACCACCGCGTGGCCGTCGAGCGCGGCCGCGGCGTCCTGCGGGGTCGGCGCGTGGTGGTCGAGGTAGGCCGTGTGGATGCGACGCGTCGGTGCGAGCGACTGGACGTGCCCGGCGAGGGCCTCGACGCCGTGCGCGTGCCGCGGGTCCGGGGATCCGTGGGCGAGCAGCACGATGTCGGGGTCGGTCACGGGGTGAGGCTACCTCCGGCGAGGTCACCTAGCGCGTCGTGCAGCCGCACCACGTCGCCGACCACGACGATCGCGGGCGGGCGGACCCCGGCTGCCTCGGCGTCGCGGGCGGCGTGCTCGAGGGTAGTCACGGTGGTGCGCTGCCGCTCGGTCCAGCCGCTCTCGATGAGGGCGACAGGGGTGGTCGGCAAACGACCGGCCGCGATGAGCCCGGCGGCGGTCTGCGCGAGACGACTCACGCCCATGAGGAGCACGAGCGTGGCGTCGGGCGCCGCGTCCTGGGCGGCCTCCAGGACGTGCTCGGGGCCCTCGTGGGCGGACGCGACGACGAAGGACGCCGTGATGCCCCGGTGCGTCACCGGGATACCGGCCGCCGCGGGGACACTCACCGCGGACGTGACCCCGGGGACGACCTCGACGGGTATGCCGTGCGCGGCGCAGTGCAGCGCCTCCTCGCCTCCGCGGCCCAGGACGAACGGGTCGCCGCCCTTGAGCCGCACCACGCGCTTGCCGAGCTGGGCGTGGTGGACGAGCAGCTCGTTGATGCGGTCCTGGGTCACCGGGTGGTTGCCCGGCGTCTTGCCGACGTCGACGACCTCCACGTCGCTGCCGAGGGTGTGCAGCAGGCCGCGGGGTCCGAGACGGTCCGTGACGACGACGTCTGCGGCGGCGAGGAGGGCCCGGCCACGCACCGTGATGAGGTCGTCGGCGCCGGGTCCACCACCGACCAGTGCCACCGAGCCGACCCGCACCTCACGCTCGGTGTGCCTGGTGCGACGCACGGGGAGTATGCCGCTGTCGAGGGCGGCGAGGACCGCGTCGCGGACCGCGACCGCTCGCCGCGGGTCTCCCCCGGCGTTGACCGAGACGGTGACTCCTTCGGCGGGTGAGCCGGCCCGGCCGCGTGCCACCGCCGGGGTCCACGCACTCGACGCGGAGGCGTCGTCGGCGCGGACGCACCAAATGCGGGCGGCCTCGGCCTCGCGAGCCACCTGGTCGTCGGTGGATCGGTCGCCCGTGGCGGTGTGCACGAGCCAGGCCGGCTCGGGCGTCTGCAGGTCACCGCTCACGAAATCCCGCTCGTGCCAGGTGATCTCGCCGGCTGCCCACAGTTCGGTTATGTCCTCGGTGACCCATGGGGCGATGACCTCGACGGCCGCGCCGGACTCGCGCAGCCCGGTGACCCGACGCGTCGCGACCGGCCCGCCACCGACGACGACGACCCGGCGCCCGGTGACGTCCAGGGTCAGCGGGTAGTCAGCGCCCATCAGATGCCCTCTCCGACGGCGCGGTCCGGCGCATCCGCCATGCCCGCGGCCAAGGTCGAACCGTCGGCCTCGTCGATGAGCAGGAACGCCCCGGTGCGGCGCAGTCGCCGGTAGTCGTCAACGGGCACGTCCTCGGCGAGCCGGATCCGCACTCGCCCAATCGCGTTGAGCGACAAGCCATCCGGAGCAGCGCGATGCTCCATCGTCTCGATGTCGAGCTGGTCGACGACGTCGTCGACGAGGGCGCGCACGGTGCGGGTGCCGACCCGCAGGAGCACGCGGTCACGCTGGCGCACTGGGCGCTCGGAGAGGACGGCGACAGTGCCGGCGAGCGACCGGGTCAGCAGGCCGGTGTCGTCGGCGGCTGCGATGACGTCACCACGGGAAAGGTCGATGTCGTCCTCGAGCCGCAGGGTGACCGACTGCGGGGCGAAGGCGACTGCGAGCTCCTCGAGCGAACCGTCCGACCGCGCCCGGTCGATACCTGCCACGCGGGTCGTCCGACCCGACGGCAGCACGACGACGTCGTCCCCGGGGCGCACGACCCCTGAGGTGATGCGACCGGCATACCCCCGGTAGTCGCGGTGCTCCCCGCTCTGCGGACGGATGACGAACTGCACCGGCAGTCGCAGCGGCTGCGCGGCGGGGTCCTCGCCCACCGGCACCGCCTCGAGGTGCTCGAGGAGGGTCGGCCCGGCATACCACGGCGCGCGGTCGGAACGGTCGACGACGTTGTCCCCGAAGAGGGCCGACACGGGAACGGCGACCACGTCGGTGATGCCGAATCGCGTTGCGTGGCGCCGGAACTCGGCGACGATCTCGTCGAAGCGCTCCTGCGACCAGTCGACGAGGTCCATCTTGTTGACGGCGACCGCGACGTGCCGCACGCCGAGCAGCCCGGTCACGGCGAGGTGCCGCCGGGTCTGCTCCACGACACCGTGCCGGGCATCGATGAGGATGAGCGCGAGCTCGGCCGTCGAGGCGCCGGTGACCATGTTGCGGGTGTACTGCACGTGCCCGGGGGTGTCGGCCAGGACGTAGGAGCGAGTCGCCGTCGAGAAGTAGCGGTAGGCGACGTCTATGGTGATGCCCTGCTCGCGCTCGGCGCGCAGGCCGTCGGTGAGCAGCGCGAGGTCGGTGGCGTCGAGGCCGCGTTCACGACTCACCCGCTCGACCGCGTCGAGCTGGTCGGTCAGCACCGACTTGGTGTCGTAGAGCAGGCGGCCGACGAGGGTGGACTTGCCGTCGTCGACCGAGCCGGCGGTGGCGAGCCGCAGCAGGTCGTGCCGAGCGGGTGCCGCAGTCAGATCGGGAGTGGTCGTCGTCATGTCTAGAAGTACCCCTGCTTCTTGCGGTCCTCCATGGCGGCCTCGGAAAGCCGGTCGTCGGCGCGGGTCGCGCCGCGCTCGGTGAGCCGCGACGCGGCGACCTCGAGGATCACCGAGCCGACGTCGGTGGCGTCGGAGTCGACGGCTCCGGTGCAGCTCATGTCACCCACTGTCCGGTAGCGAACGAGCCTGCGCTGCAACGACTCCGACTCCTTCGGGCCACCCCACTCACCGGGGGTCAGCCACATGCCGTCGCGCTGGAACACCTCGCGCTCGTGGGCGTAGTAGATCTCCGGCAGGGCGATGCCCTCGCGCTCGATGTAGCGCCACACGTCGAGCTCGGTCCAGTTAGACAGGGGGAAGACCCGCACGTGCTCACCGGGCGCGTGCCGCCCGTTGTAGAGGTCCCAGAGCTCGGGCCGCTGGCGGCGTGGGTCCCACGCGCCGAAGGCGTCGCGCAGGCTGAAGACGCGCTCCTTGGCGCGGGCCTTCTCCTCGTCGCGTCGCCCGCCGCCGAAGACGGCGTCGAACTTCCCGGCCTCGATGGTGTCGAGGAGCGGGACGGTCTGCAGCGGGTTGCGGGTGCCGTCGGGACGCTCGCGCAGCCGACCGTCGTCGAGGTAGTCCTGCACCTTGGCGACGGTGAGCCGCACGCCGAGCCGTTCGACGGTGGCGTCGCGGTAGTCGAGCACCTCGGGGAAGTTGTGCCCGGTGTCGACGTGCAGCAGCCCGAACGGCAGCTTCGCCGGAGCGAACGCCTTGAGCGCCAGGTGCACCATGACGACGGAGTCCTTGCCGCCGGAGAAGAGGATCACCGGCCGCTCGAACTCCCCCGCGACCTCGCGGAAGATGTGGATCGCCTCGGACTCCAGGTGGTCGAGGTGGTCCAGGGTCAGGGGCCCCTGCGTCGCCGTGGCGGTGGGGCTCGGTGCCGTCGTCGTCATGTGTGCAACCCGCATTCGGTCTTGGTCTTCCCGGCCCACCGGCCGGCTCGTGGGTCCTCGCCCTCAGCCACTGGCCGCGTGCACGGCGCGCAGCCGATCGACGCGTAGCCCTCCTGCCGGAGCGGGTTGAGGAACACGCCGTTCTCCTCGACGTACCGGTCGATGTCCGAATCAGTCCATGCCGCAAGGGGATTCAGCTTCACCAGGCCGCGCTTCTCGTCCCAGCCGACCAGCTCGATGTCGGTCCGCGTCGGTGCGTCGACGCGCCGCATCCCGGTCACCCACGCGGCATACCCCTCGATCGCCCGGTTGAGGGGCTCCACCTTGCGCATCGCGCAGCAGGCGTCCGGGTCGCGGTCGTGCAGCTTGGCGCCGTGCTTCGCGTCCTGCTCGGCCACGGTGAGCAGCGGCAGGATGGTGCGGATCTTGAGCGGCAGCATTGCCTGGTACGCATCGCGGGTCCCCAGCGTCTCGACGAAGTGGTAGCCGGTGTCGAGGAAGAACACGTCGGCGTCGGTCAGGGTGGTGCCGACGAGGTGCACCAGCGCCTCGTCACCCATCGACGACGCGATGGTGAGTCGGTCGCCATAGGTGTCGTGCGCCCAGCGCAGCACCTCGCGGGTGAGCTGGACCTTGTCCCCGTATGCCGCGTGGCTGGCTTCCAGCGCAGCGAACCGTCGCGTCGCCTCGGCAACCGCGACGTCGGTGGTCGTGGTCATGACTGGGATCCCTTCTCCAGCAACGCTTCCTCGGCCACGCGGCCGGGGATCGACGCGGTGTCGACCCGGGCGAGCTGCACGGTGAAGACGCGGGCGCACGCGCGGCACTCCCAAGCGCTGCGGGGCTCCTCGACCGGCCAGAGGTCCTCCTCGGCGCAGAACGGGCAGTAGTAGGGCGTCGACGCGCGGGGGCTGTCGCTCATCGCAGGTCGTCCTCGTCGGCCCGGTGTGCCCAGGTGGCGAAAGCCTCGTCGCCGTCCCGCTGCTCGAGGAACCGGGTGGCGAGCCGCTCGATGTAGTCGGGCAGCTCTTCGGCCGGCACCTTCAGCGCGCGGGTCTTGCGGGCGAGCTGGGGGTGGGTGCCGAGGCCGCCGCCGAGGTGCACCTGGAAGACCTCGACGAGGTTGCCTTCGTCGTCCTTGCTGACCATGCCCTTGAGCCCGACGTCGGCGACCTGGGTGCGCGCGCAGGCGTTGGGGCACCCGTTGACGTGGATCGTGAAGGGGACGTCGAAGTCGGGCAGCCGCCGCTCCATCTCGGCGATGACGGTGCGGGCACGCGCCTTGGTCTCGACCAGTGCGAGCTTGCAGAACTCGATGCCCGTGCAGGCGAGCACCCCGCGACGCCACTCGCTCGGAGCGACGGGCAGGTCGATCGCGTCGAGCCCTGCGGTCAGCCCGGCGACCTCCTGCTGGGGCACGTCGAGCACCAGGATCTTCTGGTGAGGGGTGAGGCGCACCCGACCCGACCCGTGCCGGGCAGCCAGCTCCGCGACGGCATACAACGTCGTCCCGCTGACCCGCCCCGCCACGGGGGCGACACCGACCCAGAACCGGCCGTCCTGCTGCGGGTGGACGCCGACGTGGTCGCGGCGCTGGTCGCTCGGGGCGACCGGTGCGGGGCCGTCGACGAGGCGCCGGCCGAGGTAGTCCTGCTCGAGCACCTCGCGGAACCGCTCGGCGCCCCAGTCGGCCATGAGGAACTTCAGCCGCGCCCGGTTGCGCAGCCGCCGGTAGCCGTGGTCGCGGAAGATCGAGACGACGCCCTTCCAGACCTCCGGCACGTCCTCCAGCGGCACCCACCCGCCGAGCCGCTGGGCGAACATCGGGTTGGTCGACAGGCCACCGCCGACCCACACGTCGAACCCGGGCCCGTGCTCGGGGTGCACGACGCCGACGAACGACACGTCGTTGACCTCGTGGGCGACGTCGAGGCTGGGGCTGCCCGAGACCGCGGTCTTGAACTTGCGCGGCAGGTTGGAGAACTCGGGGCTGCCGATGTAGCGCTCGAGGATCTCGCGGACGGCCGGCGTCCCATCCAGCACCTCGTCGGCGGCGATCCCGGCGACCGGTGAGCCGAGGATGACGCGCGGGGTGTCGCCGCACGCCTCGGCCGTGGTGAGACCGACCGCCTCGAGCCGCGACCAGATCTCCGGGACGTCCTCGATGCGGATCCAGTGCAGCTGGATGTTCTGCCGGTCGGTGACGTCGGCCGTGTCGCGCGCGAACTCGGTGGAGATGCCGGCGATGGTGCGCAGCTGGTCGGCGGACAATGCGCCGCCGTCCGAGCGCACCCGCAGCATGAAGTACTCGTCGTCGAGCTCGGCGGGGTCGAGCGTGGCCGTCTGGCCGCCGTCGATGCCCGGCTTGCGCTGCGTGTAGAGCCCCCACCAGCGCATGCGGCCGCGCAGGTCGTCGCCGGGGATGCTCGCGAAGCCCTCCTTGGCGTAGACCTCCTCGATCCGGGCGCGCACGTTGAGGCCGTCGTCGGCCGCCTTGAACTCCTCGTTGTGGTTGAGGGGCGTCGCGTCACCGTCGGCCCAGGCGCCGGTGGCCTGGGTGCGTGTGGGGCGGGTATGCCGCGTGGTCCGCTCGGGGGCTTGGGTCACCCTCCCATTCTGCCGTGTCCCTTATGGATTGCATAACCGTCCATTATTCGACCGTAACTCCCCCCAAACCGCTGGGACTTGCAACCTGAGCGCCCCATGGGTGGTTCACAGCGCAGTGGATGCGGCAGGCTGCGCCCATGAAGGCTTTCGGCTTCCTCTCCTTCGGCCACTACGGCGCCGTGCGCGGCTCCCACACCCAGAACGCGCGCGACGCGCTCACCCAGGCCGTCGCCATCGGGGTCGGCGCGGACGAGCTCGGCGTCAACGGCGCCTACTTCCGCGTGCACCACTTCGCCCAGCAGGCCGCCGCCCCGATCCCGCTGCTGACCGCCATCGCGGCCAAGACCCAGCGGATCGAGGTCGGCACCGGCGTCATCGACCTGCGCTACGAGAACCCGCTCTACCTGGCCGAGGAGGCTGCGGCGCTGGACCTGCTGGCCGACGGCCGCGTCGCGCTCGGCGTGAGCCGCGGGTCACCCGAGTCGGTCATCCGTGGCTACGAGGAGTTCGGCTACACCGGCTCGACCGACCCGCGCGGCGCGGACATCGCGCGCGAGAAGATCACCAAGTTCCTCGCCGCGATCGAAGGCCAACCGATGGCCGACGCCGACCCGAACGGCTACATGTCGACGCACACCACGGCTCGCGTCCCCATCGAGCCGCAGTCCCCCACCCTGCGCCAGCACGTGTGGTGGGGGTCGGGCAACCGCGACAGCGCCGAGTGGGCCGGCACGGTCGGCCTCAACCTCATGTCCTCGACCCTGCTCACCGAGGCCAACGGTGAGGAGTTCCACCGGTTGCAGCGCGACCAGATCGACCGGTTCCGCGCCGCGTGGAAGGAAGCCGGCCACCCGGGAAACCCGCGGGTCTCGGTGTCGCGCAGCATCTTCCCGCTCATGACCGATGTCGACCGCGCCTACTTCGGCCCGCGTGGCGGTGAGGACGGCGACCAGATCGGCATCATCGACGGGATGCGTTCGACCTTCGGCAAGAGCTATGCCGCCGAGCCCGACGTGCTCATCGAGCAGCTCAAGGCCGACACGGCGATCGAGGCCGCCGACACGCTCATGCTGACGATCCCCAACCAGCTCGGCGTCGACTACAACCTGCACGTGCTGGAGTCGTTCGCCACGCACGTCGCCCCGGCGCTCGGGTGGCAGCCGAACACCGACGGACCCGTCACCGGTTACCCGATCGACTGAGCTGTCAGGCCAAGGCGATGAGGTCGCGGTAGTCGGCGTTCCAGAGGTCCTCGACCCCGTCGGGCAGCAGCAACACCCGCTCGGGCTCGAGCGCGTCGACCGCGCCCTCGTCGTGGGTGACGAGGACGACGGCGCCCTTGTAGGTGTGCAGCGCCCCGAGGATCTCCTCGCGCGAGGCCGGGTCGAGGTTGTTGGTGGGCTCGTCGAGCAGCAGCACGTTGGCGCTGGAGACCACGAGCATCGCCAGGGACAGCCGCGTCTTCTCACCACCGGAGAGCACCCCGGCGGGCTTGTCGACGTCGTCACCGCTGAAGAGGAACGAGCCGAGGACCTTGCGGACGTCGGTCTCACCGAAGCTGGCCGGCGCGGCCGACTTCATGTTCTCCAGCACCGAGCGTGAGACGTCGAGGTTCTCGTGCTCCTGCGCGTAGTAGCCGATCTTGAGCCCGTGGCCGGGCTCGACCTGCCCGGTGTCCGGCTCGTCCACGCCGGCGAGCATCCGCAGCAGCGTGGTCTTGCCGGCACCGTTGAGGCCGAGCACGACGACGCGAGAACCGCGGTCGATGGCCAGGTCGACGTCGGTGAAGACCTCCTGCGACCCGTAGGACCGGGACAACCCGCTGGCGCGCAACGGGGTCCGGCCCGACGGTGAGGGGTCGGGGAAGCGCAGCTTGGCGACCTTGTCGGTGACCCGCTCCCCCTCGACGCCGGCGAGCATCCGCTCCGCGCGCTTGATCATGTTCTGCGCCGCCACGGCCTTGGTCGCCTTGGCGCGCATCTTCTCGGCCTGCTCCATCAGCGCCGCGGCCTTCTTCGTCGCGTTGGCGTACTCGCGCTTGCGCCGCCGCTCGTCGGTCTCGCGCTGCTGGAGGTAGGCCTTCCAGCCCACGTTGTAGAGGTCGAGCTCGGACCGGTTCGCGTCGAGGTGGAACACCCGGTTGACCACGGCGTCGAGCAGCTCGACGTCGTGGCTGATCACCACCAGTCCGCCGCTGTAGCCCTTGAGGTAGTCGCGCAGCCATGCGATCGAGTCGGCATCGAGGTGGTTGGTGGGCTCGTCGAGCAGCAGGGTCTCCGCACCGGAGAACAGGATGCGGGACAGCTCGACCCGACGCCGCTGCCCACCGGACAGGGTCGCGAGCGGCTGCCCCAGCACCCGCTCGTCCAGGCCCAGCGCACTGGCGATCGACGCGGCCTCGGACTCCGCGGCATACCCACCGCGCGTGGTGAACTCACCCTCGAGGCGGGCGTAACGACGCATCGCCTTCTCCCGGGTCTCGTCGTCGGCCGAGGCCATGGCGCCCTCGGCCGCACGCATGTCGCGCACGATCCGGTCGAGCCCGCGTGCGGACAGGATGCGGTCGCGGGCGAGGACGTCGAGGTCGCCGGTGCGCGGGTCCTGCGGCAGGTAGCCCACCTCACCGCTGGAGGTGACCGACCCGGCGGCGGGCTGCCCCTGACCGGCCAGCACCTTGGTCAGCGTGGTCTTGCCGGCGCCGTTGCGCCCGACCAGCCCGACCCGGTCACCGGCCGCGATCCGGAACGTCGCGCCGTCGAGCAGCAGGCGCGACCCAGCACGCAGCTCGACTCCACTTGCGGCGATCACGAAAGGCTCCTTGGCTGGGTCTGGTGCAGGACACGGACGCACCGAGACGTTTGCGATGGCGCCGAAGCTGGACTGCTGTCACTAGTCTAACGAGCGTGTTCGACACCCCGACGCACAGCCCAGCGACCGTGGAGGCCCGATGAGCTTCAACGACAACGCCCGGATCGACACCAGCCAGGTCGGCTCCGGCGGCGGTGGCGGCGGCGCCCCCGGCGGCATGGTGGTCGGGGGTGGCATCGGCGGCATCATCCTGCTGGTCATCATGCTCATCTTCGGGATCAACCCCGGCCAGCTGCCCACGGACCCCGGGACTGGCGGCGGCTCGGTCGACCAGGGCCAGGTGGAGCCGGCGGGCACCGAGAACGGCAACGCCTTCTCCCAGTGCAAGACGGGCGCGGACGCCAACCGGGACGACACCTGCCGGGTCATCCTGACCGTGAACTCGGTCAACGACTACTGGAGCAAGGAGCTGCCCCGCTACGGGCGCAAGTACACGCCGGCCAAGACGATCCTCTACAACGGCTCCACCCAGTCGGCCTGCGGCACCGCCTCCAACCAGGTCGGACCCTTCTACTGCCCGCTCGACAAGCAGGTCTACATCGACGCGAGCTTCTTCCAGATCCTGACGACCCAGTTCGGCTCCAGCGGCGGCCCGCTTGCGCAGGAGTACGTCGTCGCGCACGAGTACGGCCACCACATCGAGGACACCCTCGGTCTCCTCGACCGCGCCCAGGACGGCGGCACCGGCCCGAACAGCGGCGGTGTCCGGATCGAGCTGATGGCCGACTGCCTCGCCGGCGTGTGGGCCAAGAACGCGACGGAGACCACCGACTCGGCCGGCACCAAGCTGCTCAAGCCGCTCACCGACAAGGACATCAAGGACGCCCTGTCCGCGGCGGCGTCCGTCGGTGACGACCGGATCCAGCAGAAGACCCAGGGCCGGGTCAGCCCGGAGAGCTGGACGCACGGGTCGGCCGAGGCGCGGCAGAAGTGGTTCACCACCGGCTACCAGTCCGGTGACCTCAACCAGTGCGACACGTTCACGCCAAGCACCGTCGAGTAGACCTCAGTCGTCGGTGATGCCGGCGGTCTCGTCGAGCAGCTGGAGCAGCTCGTGCGCCGCCAGCTCCACCTTCTTGTGCCGCCACTCCGCCGCCCGGTAGACGCTGGCGATCAGCCCCGACCGGTGCACCCGGCGGAAGTCGCCGACGACGAAGGCATAGCGCGCCTTGGTGTCGTCGTTGGCGCCGACGGTCAACCCGAGGTGCCAGCGGGCGTAGTCGGGCCACGAGTGGTTCTCGAGGTAGGCGTTCTGGGCCGCGGCGTCCGGTTGCACGTCGCCCCAGTCGCTGTCGAGGACGTACTGCTTGCGCTCGATGAGCCCGCGCAGGAACTCCACGGCCTCGTCGTTGACGGTGTACTTCGCCATGCGGCCATCGTCACCCCGCCGCCGGGCCACCGCCATCCGGATGGTCCTCGACGGTGACGCGGACGGCGCGACCGCGGCGGACGGCGTCGTCGAGGACGGCGCGCTTCGGGTCGGGCAGGTCGTAGAGCTCGCGCCGCGGCAGCTCGCCGAGGAAGGCCAGTCGAGGGTCGTCGAGGACCGCGCGCACCAGCGCCTTGTCGCCACCCACAACGAGACCGCGAGGTATGCCGCGTGGCAGCAGCCGGTGCGCGTGCTCGCCCACGGCCCGCACCAGCTCGTCGGCCTGGTTGCCGCGGCGCCGGGCGAACCGCTGCTGCGACCAGCCACCGGCGGCGGTGCGTGACTGCACATGACGCGTGCCGACCTTCGACGCGCTCAGGTGACCGGCGTCGTCGGCCAGCCCCACGGCATACCCGCCGCGACGCACGAGCACGACCGCCAGTGGCGCGAAGTCGAAGCGCTCGACCGACGAGATCCGTTGCGGCGCAGACGATCCCGCGCCCTCGGCATTGTTGGCCTCGAACCGCTCCAGCCACCCGTCGAGGCGCTCGGGCGCCACCTCGACGACGCGGCTCACGTGGTTGGTGGGCGGCTCAGATGTTGAAGCCGAGGGCGCGCAGCTGCTCGCGGCCGTCCTCGGTGATCTTGTCCGGCCCCCACGGCGGCATCCAGACCCAGTTGATGCGGTGGCTCGCGACCAGGCCCTCGAGCGCCTGCGACGTCTGGTCCTCGATGACGTCGGTCAGCGGGCAGGCCGCTGACGTGAGCGTCATGTCGAGCACCGCGTGGTTCTGCGGGTCGACCGTGATGCCGTAGACGAGGCCCAGGTCGACGACGTTGATGCCGAGCTCGGGGTCGACGACGTCGCGCATGGCCTCTTCGACATCGGCCACGTTGGGCTGGGTGGTGGTCTCGGTCATCGTGCTGCCTCTTCCTTCGAAACGCTGGTCACGCCTGCCTGGTGCAACGCGTCGGTGAACGCCATCCATCCCAGCAGAGCACACTTCACGCGGGCGGGGTACTTCGAGACGCCCGCGAAGGCCACACCGTCGCCGATGACGTCCTCGTCGCCGGGGTCCGCGCCCTTGGATGTCAGCATGGCGCGCATCGCCTCGTGCGTCGTCAGGGCCTCGGCCACCGTGTGCCCGATGACCTCGTCGGCGAGGACGCTGGCCGACGCCATCGAGATCGAGCAGCCGAGCGCGTCGTAGGACACGTCGCGGATCACCGCGTCGTCGCCTTCGCCGTCGACGTGGACCCGGAGGGTCACCTCGTCGCCGCAGGTCGGGTTGACGTGGTGCACCTCGGCGTCGAAGCCATCGCGCAGCCCGGCGTGGTGTGGGCGCTTGGAGTGCTCGAGGATCAGCTCCTGGTAGAGGTCCATCAGACCGCCACCCCGAAGATGTCGGGCACGCGGTCGAGCGCGCTCAGCATCGCGTCGACCTCCTGGGGCGTGTTGTATGCCGCGAGGCTGGCTCGCGTGGTCGCCGTCACGCCGAAACGGCGGTGCAGCGGCCACGCGCAGTGGTGGCCCACCCGCACGGCGACACCCTGGTCGTCGAGCACCTGGCCCACGTCGTGGGCGTGGACGCCCTCGACGTCGAAGGCCACCGCGCCGACGCGGTCGACGGCCTCCGCGGGTCCCACGACGCGCACCCACGGGCGCTCGGCGAGACCGGCGAGCAGCTGCTCGGTGAGCGCGTGCTCGTGCGCGGTCACGCGGTCGAGACCGAGCTCGCCCAGCCAGTCGACGGCGGCACCGAGACCGACGGCCTGGGCCGCATTCGGCGAGCCAGCCTCGAAACGCTGCGGCGGCGCGGCATACGTCGTGGCCTCCATCCGCACCGTCTCGATCATCGAGCCGCCGGTGATGAAGGGCGGCATCGCCGCGAGCAGCTCACCACGGCCCCAGAGGACGCCGACCCCGGTGGGGCCGTACATCTTGTGGCCGGAGAACGCGGCGAAGTCCACGCCGAGGTCGGCCACGTCGAGCGGAAGGTGCGGCGCCGACTGGCAGGCGTCGAGCACGGTGAGCGCGCCCACCGCACGCGCCGCCTCGGCGAGCTCCCGCACCGGGTTGACCGTGCCGAGGACGTTGCTGACGTGGGTGAACGCGAAGACCTTGGTGCGCTCGGTGAGCAGGTCGGCCAGGCCCGGGCCGTGCTGGCCGGCCAGGTCGAGGCGACCCTCGTCGGTGACGCCGATCCAGCGCAGGGTGGCACCGGTGCGACGTGCCAGCTCCTGCCACGGCACGAGGTTGGCGTGGTGCTCCATCTCGGTGATGAGGATCTCGTCGCCCTCACCGAGGGTCAGGCGCGGGTCCTTCGCCTGTCCCGCAACGGAGTTCGAGAAGGCGTAGGCGACCAGGTTGAGGGACTCGGTGGCGTTCTTGGTGAAGACGACCTCGTCCTCCGCGCCACCGACGAAACCCGCGACCTTGGCCCGGGCGCCCTCGTAGGCATCCGTGGCCTCCTCGCTCAGCTGGTGGGCGCCACGGTGCACCGCCGCGTTGACCTCCTCGTCGAACGCCCGCATCGTCGCCAGCGCACCGGCATGCCGCTGCGACGTCGCGCCAGAGTCGAGGTAGACGAGCGGCTTCCCGTCCCGCACGGTGCGGGACAGGATCGGGAAGCCGGCCCGGATGCGGGCCAGCTCCTGCGGCTCGAACGCGGTGGTCATGGCTGCTCGCTCAGGCCTTGGCGGTGACGAAGCGGTCGTAGCCCTCGGACTCGAGGCGGTCGGCCAGCTCGGGGCCGCCCTCCTCGACGACCTTGCCGTCGACGAAGACGTGCACGTAGTCGGGCTTGATGTAGCGCAGGATGCGCGTGTAGTGCGTGATGAGCAGGACGCCGAGGTCGGTGCCCTCCTTGGCCCGGTTGACGCCCTCGGAGACGATGCGCAGGGCGTCGACGTCGAGACCGGAGTCGGTCTCGTCGAGGACGGCGATGCGCGGCTTCAGGAGCTCGAGCTGGAGGATCTCGTGGCGCTTCTTCTCGCCACCGGAGAAGCCCTCGTTGACGTTGCGCTCGGCGAACGAGTCGTCCATGCGCAGGTCGGCCATGGCGCCCTTGACGTCCTTGACCCAGGTGCGCAGCTTGGGGGCCTCGCCGTCGACCGCGGTCTTGGCGGTGCGCAGGAAGTTGCTGACCGTCACTCCCGGCACCTCGACGGGGTACTGCATGGCCAGGAACAGGCCGGCCCGCGCGCGCTCGTCGACGCTCATGGCGAGGACGTCCTCGCCGTCGAGGGTGATCGTGCCCTCGGTGACGGTGTACTTGGGGTGACCGGCGATGGCGTAGGCGAGGGTCGACTTGCCCGAGCCGTTGGGGCCCATGATCGCGTGCGTCTCACCGGACTTCACGGTGAGGTCGACACCGCGCAGGATCTCCTTGGTGCCGTTCTCGGTCTCCACGGTGACGTGGAGGTTGCGGATCTCAAGCGTGGACATGGATGGGGTTCCTCGTTCTTTTGCGGATCAGTGGTTCAGGGGGGTCGTGCCGACGAAGACCTCGTCGCCTGCGACCTTGACCGGGTAGACGTTCACGGGCACCGTCGCCGGCGGGCCGGACGGGTCACCGGTGCGGATGTCGAAGCGCGACCCGTGGAGCCAGCACTCGAGGGTGTGGCCCTCGAGCTCGCCCTCGGACAGCGAGACGTTCGCGTGGCTGCAGGTGTCGTCGAGGGCGTAGATCTCGCCCTCCTGGGTGCGGACGATGGCCATGACCTGGCCGTAGACGTCGGCGGCAGCAGCCCCCACCGACGGCAGCTCGTCAACCCGGCAGACGCGCACGAAGTCGTCGTCGCCGTCCACGGGTGCGGCCTCGGCGGTCACCGGCTGCCCTCGAGCTCGGCATCGATGGCGGCCATGAGGTGCTCGCTCACCTCGGGCACCCCGATCCGGGCCACGATGGCGGCGAAGAAGCCGCGCACCACGAGGCGGCGGGCGACGTCCTCGGGGATGCCGCGGGCCTGGAGGTAGAACAGCTGCTCGTCGTCGAACCGGCCGGTCGCCGATGCGTGACCTGCGCCGACGATCTCGCCGGTCTCGATCTCGAGGTTCGGCACCGAGTCGGCGCGTGCGCCCTCGGTGAGGACGAGGTTGCGGTTGAGCTCGTAGGTGTCGGTGCCCTCGGCCGCGGCGCGGATGAGGACATCACCCACCCAGACGGTGTGGGCGGTCTCGCCCTGGAGCGCACCCTTGTACTCGACGTTGGAGTGGCAGTGCGGCGCCTCGTGGTCCACGAAGAGGCGGTGCTCCTGGTGCTGACCGGCGTCCGCGAAGTACACACCCAGGCCCTCGAACGAGCCTCCCGGCCCGGCATACCGGGCGTTGGTGGAGATGCGCACGAGCTCGCCGCCCAAGGTGACGACGATGTGGCGGACGCGGGCGTCTCGGCCGACGAGCACGTCGTTCTGGGCGACGTGGAGCGTGTCGTCGTCCCACTCCTGCACGGTGACGAAGGTGAGGTCGGCGCCGTCGCCGGCCTTGACCTCGACGACCGCGCCGCACTCGGCGGAGCCACGGTGTGTGAGCACCACGGTCGCCTTCGAGTGGTGACCCGCCTCGATCACGAGGTGGCCGTTGAGGCGCGCCTTGTCACGGGCCTCGACCGTGATGTGCACCGGCTCGGCCAGCTCGGCCTCGGCCGGGATGGCGATGCGGGTGGCCTTGGACTCCCCCGCCCACGCGACGGCGGCCGCGCGGTCGGCCGGGACGAGGACGCCCGCGGCGGTCGGGTCGACGCGCTCGGTCGTCACGCCCTCGGGGCCGTCCACCGTGAGGGTCAGCTTGTCGACCTCGGTGGCGCCGGGCTGGAACAACCCGGAGAGCCGGTCGACGGGCGTGAACCGCCAGTCCTCCTCCCGGCCACCGGGCACGGCGAAGTCGTCCACGGCATACGAGGTCTTGCGCTCGGCACGCGACTGGTCGGGGACGAACGCCGCCGCCGAGTCCTCGTGGGCGCCGGCGGCCGGGTTCTTCTGGGCCAAAAGGCTCACTTAGCCCACGGCTCCTTCCATCTGCAGCTCGATGAGGCGGTTCAGCTCGAGGGCGTACTCCATGGGCAGCTCGCGCGCGATGGGCTCGACGAACCCGCGCACGATCATGGCCATGGCCTCCTCCTCGGTGAGGCCTCGGGACATGAGGTAGAACAGCTGGTCCTCGGACACCTTGGAGACGGTGGCCTCGTGGCCCATCGTCACGTCGTCCTCGCGGATGTCGACGTAGGGGTAGGTGTCGGAGCGGCTGATGGTGTCGACGAGGAGCGCGTCGCAGACGACGGACGACTTCGAGCCGTGGGCGCCGTCCATGACCTGCACGAGGCCGCGGTAGGACGTGCGGCCACCGCCGCGGGCCACCGACTTCGACACGATGGTCGAGGAGGTGTGCGGGGCGGCGTGCACCATCTTGGCGCCGGCGTCCTGGTGCTGGCCCTCGCCCGCGAAGGCGATCGACAGGGTCTCGCCCTTGGCGTGCTCGCCGAGCAGGAAGACGGCGGGGTACTTCATCGTCACCTTGGAGCCGATGTTGCCGTCGATCCACTCCATCGTCGCGCCCTCGGCCGCGGTCGCCCGCTTGGTGACGAGGTTGTAGACGTTGTTGGACCAGTTCTGGATGGTCGTGTAGCGCACGCGGGCGTTCTTCTTCACGACGATCTCGACGACCGCGGAGTGCAGCGAGTCGGACTTGTAGATCGGCGCGGTGCAGCCCTCGACGTAGTGCACGTACGAGCCCTCGTCGGCGATGATCAGGGTGCGCTCGAACTGGCCCATGTTCTCGGTGTTGATCCGGAAGTAGGCCTGCAGCGGGATGTCGACGTGGACGCCCGGCGGGACGTAGATGAACGAGCCACCCGACCACACGGCGGTGTTGAGCGCGGCGAACTTGTTGTCACCGGCGGGGATCACGGACGCGAAGTACTCGCGGAACAGGTCCTCGTGCTCGCGCAGGCCGGTGTCGGTGTCGACGAAGATGACGCCCTTCTCCTCCAGGTCCTCACGGATCTGGTGGTAGACGACCTCCGACTCGTACTGCGCCGCGACACCGGCGATGAGGCGCTGCTTCTCCGCCTCCGGGATGCCGAGTTTGTCGTAGGTGTTCTTGATGTCCTCGGGCAGCTCGTCCCAGGTGGTCGCCTGCTTCTCCGTCGACTTCACGAAGTACTTGATGTTCTGGAAGTCGATGCCGGACAGGTCGCTGCCCCAGTTGGGCATGGGCTTCTTGTCGAAGAGCCGCAGCGACTTCAGCCGCAGGTCGGTCATCCACTGCGGCTCGTTCTTGCGCGCAGAGATGTCGCGCACGACCTCCTCGTTCAGGCCACGGCGCGCGGTCTCGCCGGCGGTGTCGCTGTCGGCCCAGCCGTACTCGTAACGCCCGAGGTCCTTCAGACCCGGGTTCAGCTCCTCGATGGTGCTCATCGTGAAGACCTTTCTGTTGCACCGTCAGGCTTGGTGGGGGTGGGAACGAACGTCGTGCAGACGTGGTCGCCGTGGGCGAGCGTCGCGAGCCGCTGGACGTGGACGCCGAGCAGCCGGGAGAACGCATCAGTTTCAGCGTCACAGAACGCGGGAAATTCCCGGGCGGCGTGCTGGACCGGGCAGTGACCCTGGCACAGCTGTATGCCGGCCAGCGGGCTTCCCGAGGCCGCGTCGCCCACGGGGCGGGCCGAAGCCGCGAACCCGTCGCGGCTGAGCGCCCCGACGAGCGCGTCGACCCGCGCACCGGTGTCGTCGCCCGCGTCGGCGAGCTCCGCGGCATACCGCTGCTCGAGCGAGGCGACCCGCGACTCGGCGAACCGGCGGACGGCGTCCTCCCCCGCCTCGGCTGCGAGGAAGCGCAGTGCCTCGGTCGACAGGTGGTCGTAGTCGGACTCGAGTGCCTGGTGACCGGCGTCGCTGACGACGTAGGACCGGGCGGGGCGGCCGCGGCCACGGACCGTGGCGGCGGGCTCGCGCTCGGTGATGAGCCCGGCGTCGGCGAGGTTCTCGAGGTGGCGGCGGACCGCCGGGGCGGTGAGCCCGAGGTCGTCGGCGAGGGTCGCGGCGGTGATGGGTCCACGCTCGCTGATGGCCTGGAGGACCCGCTCGCGGGTGCTCGACTCGAGCACCGCCGAACCCGCGACCACAGGGGCCTCGGGGCTCGCCGGGATATTCACAACATCGATGTTACGTAAATACCCACGGGCTCGAAAGCAAGGTGACCCTTACCTCGTCCCCCTAGTCTAGCAGCCCGCGATCCCGCGCCACCGCCACGGCCTCGCCCCGGCTGGTCACCCCGAGCTTGGCGATGATGTTGGAGACGTGGACGCTGGCGGTCTTGTTGCTGATGAACAGCTGCGTGCCGATCTGGCGGTTGCTGCGCCCGAGCGCCACGAGGGCGAGGATCTCCCGCTCGCGGGGGGTGAGGTCCTCGCCGGCCCGGTCGGCGGGGCGCTTCGGTGGGCGGGCTCCCCCGCTCGCCCGGACCTCGGCGAGCAGCGGCTCGGCCCGAAGGCGCCGCGCCGTCTCCAGGGCGGCCCGCACCTCGAGCGCGCCGGCGGGGTTGCCCATGGCCTGCAGGACCGTGCCCAGCCGGACCTGGGAGCGCGCCGTCTCGTAGGGGTGGCCGTACTCCTCGAACGATGCCACCGCCGCCCGCCAGCCCTCGACGAGCAGCTCCGGCGGGACCTCCTCGCCGGCCAGCCAGCGCAGCCGCAAGGACTCGGCCCGCATCCGCGCGAGCCAGGCCAGCGACTCCGGACCGGTGTGTCCCTCCTGGGACTGCAGCGCCCACACCGCCTCGGCCTCGTCGGCCACCGCCGCGCCCTTGGCCACGAGCGTGGCCCGCTGCGCGGTCGGCACCTTCTGGACGTGCGACGCGAGCTGGCCGAGCAGCAGGGCCGCAAACCTCAGCTGGGCCTGGAACCGCGGGTGCCACAGCCGCGCCAGCACCTCGACCACGTCGTCGTAGGCCGCGACCGCCGCCTCGATGTCACCGGCGTTGCCGTGCAGGTCGATCGCCGCTCCGCCGGCGAACACGGCCACGAGGCCGTCGACCTCCCACCAGGCCCGCGCCTGCGCGAGCGGCACCTCCCAGCCGGTCTCGCCGCGGGCCGCCGTGAGCAGCAGCCGGGCGCCGGCGAACATCGAGGCCGCCGGCTGGGGCGGGTGGTCGCGGCGCGTGTCGAGGAACCGTGCGCTGTCGTCCCAGAGGCCTGCCTCGTATGCCGCGAGGCCGGCGAGGAGCCGGTTCTCCAGGGCATAGGGGGCCCACATCTGCCCCGACTGGCGGGCCCGGGCCGCACCCTCGCCGTAGACGCGGACGGCCTCCTCGAGCCGGCCGGACCGGTGGTGCAGGGACGCCAGGTGGTGGCGCGCCCGCATCGCGGCAGGGTCACCGGGCGAGGTCTCCCGCGCGATGAGCTCCTCGAGCGTCTCGCGCGAGGCGTCGGGGTCGACGACGCGCTCGATGATGCGCGCGCGCACGACCCGGACCTCCGCGGCGACCTCCGGCAGGCCCGCGTCGATGGCCGCCTCGACGGCGAGGTCGGCCGTCGTGGTCGCCTGGTCGTCGCGCCCGCGGTCGGCCAACGCCTGCACGTGCGCGGCAAGGAGCCGGGCCCGGACCTGGGGGCGCCGGGACTCGCTGTCGTCCTCGCGCAGCCCCTCGAGCAGGACGAGTCCTTCCTTGGTGGCGGCGAGGGTGTCGGTGGGGCCGTCGATGACCCGGGCCGTCGTCGCCAGGGCGGCGAGCAGCTCGACGCGACCGAGCACGGGCGCGGTGTCGGGGCGCCGCGACAGGCGTTCATGCAGCAGGGCCACGGCGCGCACGGCCCCGCCCACCGCCGTCGACGCCGCAGCCGCCTTGAGCGTGATCGCATCGGTGCGCTCGTCGCCGGTCGACATGAGGCCCAGGGCGCGTTCGTAGTGGTCGAACGCCTCCCGCGGACCACCCACCGACATGGCGAGGTCGCCGGCCTTCACGTGGGCGTCGAGCGCGGTCTCGCGGTCACCGGCGGCGGCCGCGTGCCGGGCCAGGTCGGCCCACGGACCGAGCCCGCGACGCTCGGCCAGCACCGCGGCATACCGCTCGTGGGCGCGCACGCGCTCACCCGGCAGGAGGTCGTCGTAGACCGTCTCGGCCAGCAGTGCGTGGCGGAACGCGTAGCCGCCGGAGTCGGTGGCGACGAGGACGTTGCGCTCGACGGCCTCGCGGACGCCCTCGTCGAATGCCGCGGGCTCGAGATCGGCGACGGCCTCGAGGACGGCGTGCGAGACGGTGCCCCCGGCGGCCGAGGCGAGGCGGACGACGCGTTGGCCGTTCGGGCCCAGCTGGTCGAACCGCACCAGCAGGAGCCGGGAGAGGTCCTCCGCCACCCCGTGGTGGCCGAGCGCGCTGGCGGCGACGAGCTCCTCGGTGAAGAAGGCGTTGCCCTCGGCACGCTGGACGACCGCGTCGACCTGCTCCGCGCTGAGGGCGCCCGGTCGCAGCGCGTCGACGAGCTCACGCACGGCGTCGTCGGGCAGGGAGCCGAGGTCGACCCGGCGCAGGTCGGGCAGCCGCGACCAGTGCGCGAGGGTCGTGCGCAGGGGGTGGCGTCGGTGCAGGTCGTCGCTGCGGTAGGACGCGACGATCGAGACGGGGCCGCGGAACCCGCGGGTGAACAGCAGGGTGAGCAGGTCGCGGGACGACTCGTCGGCCCAGTGCACGTCCTCGATCACGAGGAGCACGGGTCCGAGCCGGGACAGGTCCTCGAGGGCGCCGTGGACGGCCTCGACGAGGTCGGAGCGGTCGATGGCGTCGGAGCCGTCGTCGTGCCCGGCGCGGATCTCCCCCACGCGGCGCCGGCCGGGCGTGAGGTTCTCCAGCTGGGGGTGGTCCTTGACCAACTGGGCCGCGATCTCGGGGTCGGACTGCTCGACCCGCGCGACGATCTCGCTGAACGGCAGGTAGGGCAGGGTGCGGCCGGCCTCCCCGAGGCAGTGCCCGACGAGGACCCGCCAGCCCTGCTCGCGGGCGTTCTCGACCAGGTCGGACAGGACCCTGGTCTTCCCGATGCCGGCATCACCCGACAGCAGGACCGAACCGTGGCCCCCACCCGTGAGACCGACCAGTCGGCGCAGACGCTCGGCCTCCTCGGCACGGCCCACGAACACTCCGCCAGCCGCCGCCTCCGTCGCCACGTCGCACAGTATGTCCGAGAGGCCGGACAGCTCCGGACCAATTTCCTGCGGCACGACAAAGGGCCCCGACCCCGGTGCGGGGATCGAAGCCCTGATGTCGTCGTCGGTGGCCTGCACCACCGTGCTCGTCAGGCCTGGCCGAACGAGTGGTGGCGGTGCAGGTGACGCTGGCCGGCGAAGGCGCGGGACACGGCGGCGCGGAGCCGGTGGTGCCGGGCCGGGAGGGCGGGCGTCTGGCCGATGCGGTGGCCGAGCATGGACTCGGTGCGCCACTCGACCTCTGCGGCGACGAAGAGCGGGTCGGCGATGATCATGGATGGTTCTCCTTCGGTGTCGGACTGCGCGGTGCGGTTCGTGGTGAAACCACGATGTGCGTCTAAGGCCCCCTCATGCATGGGGCTTATGCCTTATCTCTGGGTGTGGCCCCGCCACCCAGAGACCGGCGGGGCCTCAGACGGGCCGGGCCGTGTGCCGGGGCGCGTGGGCCGCGACCTTGCGCGAGTGGCGGGGTCGCCGGGCCCACGGCACCAGCCGGAACAGCTGGATGGGGCGACGGCTCCCGGCCAGGTTCGCTGCGCCGAGCGACTCGCGCCGCCAGGCGTTTTCGGCGGCAACGGTGTACGGGTCTGCGTGCACGCTCATGGTGATCTCCTTGGGTCCGCCCAACCCGGTGGCTGGGGCGATGACTCCACGGTTCGCGTCTGAGGCCCCCTGCCACATGCGGCATCCGCCCAGTTCCTAGACTCGGCCCGTGCCAGCCGCCGTGTCCGTCGAGTCCGTAGGAAAGACCTACGGCTCCGTGACGGCCCTTGACGGTGCGACCTTTGCCGCAGACGCCGGTCAGGTCACCGCGGTCCTCGGCCCGAACGGCGCCGGCAAGACGACCATGGTCGAGTGCTGCGAGGGCCTGCGGCGGCCGGACCGTGGGAGCGTCCGTGTCCTCGGCACCGACCCGTGGCGGGCCGGCCCCGACCACCGGGCCCGGGTGGGGGTGATGCTCCAGGACGGCGGGCTCCCCGCGTCGGTGAAACCCCTGCGCCTGCTCACCCACCTCGCCAGCATGTATGCCGCGCCGGTGCCGGTCGCAGACCTCGCCGGCCGCCTCGGCATCGACTCCTTCGCGGGGACGTCGGTGCGGCGTCTGTCGGGCGGGCAGCGCCAACGCGTGGCGCTGGCCGCGGCCCTGGTCGGTCGTCCCGAGGTCGTGTTCCTCGACGAGCCCAGCGCCGGGCTCGACCCGCACGCACGCCTCGACGTCTGGGAGCTGGTGCGCTCGGTCGCGACCGACGGTGCCGCCGTGGTCCTCACCACCCACTCCTTCGAGGAGGCCGAACGGCTGGCTGATCGGGTCGTGATCGTCGCCGCGGGACGGACCGTCGCCGACGGCACGCCCGCCGAGGTCGCGGCCGGCGGCACGCTGGAGGACCGCTACTTCGCACTCACTCGGGAGGCCCGGCTGTGAGCGCCGCGACACCCGCGCGGCAGCGGGTCCTCGCGCAGGCGCGCTACGAGACGGTCACCCTGCTGCGCAACGGCGAACAGCTGCTCGTCGCACTGGTCCTGCCGGTGGCGGTTCTCATCGGGGTCGTCCACGCGACGTTCCTCGACCTCGGTCCGGGCCGGCGCGTCGACGTGGCCGTGCCAGGGGTTCTCGCGCTGTGCGTGCTGTCGTCCGCGTTCACGGGGCAGGCCATCTCGACCGCGTTCGACCGGCGTTACGGGGTGTTGCGCCTGCTCGGTGCCACGCCGCTTGGTCGCGGAGGACTACTTGCCGCCAAGGCGGTGGCGGTGCTGGCCGTCGTGGCGCTGCAGGTGGTCGTCGTCGGCGCGGTCGGTCTGGCGATGGGCTGGGAGCCGAGCCTGCGCGGCATACCCGCCGCTCTGCTCTCCCTCGTCCTCGGGTCCGCGACCTTCGCCGCCCTGGCGCTCCTGCTCGGCGGCACGGTGCGCGCCGAGGGAGTCCTGGCGCTGGCCAACCTGCTCTGGGTCGCCATGCTCACCCTGGGCGGTGTCGTCATCGCGGCGACCGGGGTCTGGTTCCTCCCGTCGGCCGCCCTGGGCGACGCGCTGCGCGCATCCCTGGTCGACGGCGGCGTCGACTGGCGCGCGTGGGCGGTGCTCGCCGCGTGGGGGGCCGTCGCCGCCCTCCTCGCGCGCCGCTGGTTCCGCTGGGACGACTGACGCCCGACCGCCCGCCCGGTCACCGACGTGGCCACCGCCAGCCCGACGACCACCCACGCGGGACGACCCGTCACGACCGCCGCCGCCAGCAACACGGCATACCCCACGACCACACCCACCCGCCACACGCTCCCGGTCATGGGACCAGTCAGCCAGCGCCCCTGCCGCGCCACCATGAGGAACGTCCCCCATCGCTCCCCCACCGCCGTCGGGGAAACCCCTGACCCGTACCCTTCTGCGGTGACCTGGATGAGGCGACTGCTCCTGCTGAACGTCGTCGTCGAGGTCCTCATCGTCGTCACCGGCGGGCTCGTGCGGCTCACCGGCAGCGGACTCGGCTGCCCCACCTGGCCGCAGTGCGTGCCCGGGTCGTACACGCCGGTCGCGCACCAGGCCGAGGGCTACCACCGCTACATCGAGTTCGGTAACCGCACCCTGACCGGTCTCGTCGGGTGGGTCGCCCTGGCGGCGTTGTACGCCGTGTGGCGCTGGAGCGGGCCGCAGCGAGAGCAGTGGTATGCCGTGTGGCGCGGCTGGGGTTCGGCGCGTCGCGACCTCGTCGTGCCGGCCGTCGTGGTGCTTGCTGGCGTCGTCGCGCAGGCCGTCATCGGCGGGATCACGGTGCTGACCGGACTCAACCCGCTCATCGTGTCGGCCCATTTCCTCGTGTCGATGGTCCTCGTCGCCAGTGCGTCGCTCGCCTACTACCGGTCGCAGCTGCCGGCCGGCCCCGCGCCGCTGGCCGTGCACCCGCTCGTCCATCGGCTCGGGCTGGTGACCTGCGTCGTGGCGGGTGTGGTGCTGGCGCTCGGCACTGTCGTCACCGGGAGCGGCCCGCACTCCGGCGATGCCGAGACCCCCGCGCGCTACGGCTTCGACCCGCGCACCATCTCCTGGCTGCACGCCGACGCGGTCATGCTGTTCGTGGGCCTCGTCGTCGCGGTCTGGCTGGCTGCCCGGCTCACCGCTCCCACCTCGCTGCCCGCGCGGGGCTGGGCGGCCGTGTTCGGCGTGACCCTGCTGCAGGGTGCCGTCGGTTACACCCAGTACTTCACCGGGCTTCCCTGGGTCGTGGTGCTCGGACACATGCTGCTGGCGAGCCTGCTCGTGGTCGCGCTGGTACGGGCGATGGTGGCGTTGCGGCGGGTCTGATCCCGAGCGGCTCAGTTGTACAAGACCTCTTGTGCAACTATGGTTGTGCAACTACTCTTGTGCACATGCCAGCCAAGAAGCACGACCGCACGGGCATCCGCACGGTCACCGACGCCAAGGCCCTGTCGGCCATGGCCAACCCGTTCCGAGCCCGGATGATGGACGCCCTCAAGGTCGACGGCCCGTCGACCGCCTCGCACCTCGCGGGGCGGACCGGGCAGGCCGTCGGCAGCGCCTCCCACCACCTCAAGGTCCTCGCCGAGGCCGGGCTCGTGGAGGAGGCCCCCGACCTGGCCAAGGACAAGCGCGAGCGCTGGTGGAAGCTCGTCGACGCCGGCACCCGCTGGTCGCGCGCGGACTTCGCCGACGACACGGCGGCGGTCACGGCCGCGTATGCCGCGGAGTCGCTCGCGCTGCAGCGCCAGTTCGAGCGGGTCAAGGAGTGGAACGCCAACGCCGACAGCCTGCCCGACTGGGACGACGCGGCGTTCGCGACGCAGAACTGGCTGCGCCTCACCCCCGACGAGCTGCGCGAGGTGGCCGAGGAGGTCCTCGACGTGCTGCTCAGGTGGTCCCGGCGCGACCTGCCCGACGACGGCCAGGAACGCGAGGCCGTCTACGTCTTCGCCCGAGGGTTCCCGGCCCAGCCATGACGACCACGACCACACCGGTTGCCCAGCCCACTCCCCTGGCCCGCAACCGGAACTTCCGCCTGCTCTGGTTCGGGGAGGGCGTCAGCGTCCTGGGCTCGATGACGACGACCGTCGTCTTCCCGCTCATCGCGGTCACCCAGTTCCATGCCGGGCCGTTCCCGATGGGGTTGCTCGCCGGTGCCGTCTGGTTCCCGTGGCTGGTCCTCGGGCTGCCGGTCGGTGCCATCGTCGACCGCAGCGACCCGCGCCGGGTGATGATGACCGCCGACCTGGTCGGCGCCGTCGCCGTGGCGTCCGTGCCCGTCGCCTGGGCCGTGCACCTGCTGACCCTCCCCCACCTCATGGTGATCGCGCTGGCCCTCGGCAGCTGCACCGTCTTCTTCCGCACGGCATACACCGCGCTCGTCCCCCGGGTCGTGCACCGCGACGACCTCGAGGCGGCCAACTCGCGCATCTACGGCACCGAGTCGGCGATGCAGATCGCCGGCCCCGGGCTCGGCGGCCTGCTGGTGCAGGCGTTCTCCGCGGCCGGCGCCGTCGTGGTGGACACGCTCTCGTTCCTGGTGTCCTGGGTCTGCCTGTGGCGCATGCGTCCCGACCAGCTGGGACCCGCACCCGAGCGACCCGAGCGCGAACCCATGGGGCGCCAGGTGCGCGAGGGTGTCCGGGTCGTCGTGCACGACCGGTTCCTGCGGTTCTTCGCGATCCAGGGTGGGCTCGGCAACTTCGCGCTCACCGGCTATGGCGCGCTCATGGTGCTGTTCCTCGTGCGCGACCTGGGGCTCGAGCCGTCGTTCGTCGGCACCGTCATCGCGATCGGTGCCTGCGGGGGGCTGCTCGGCGCCACGGTCGCGACCCGCACCGTCCGCTGGCTCGGGGACGCGGGCGCCCTGCGCTGGCTCCAGGTGCTCGGCGGCCCCACGGCCATCCTCGTCGGCCTGGCGCAGCCCGGCGTGGGCGTCGCCCTCGTGCCGCTGGGCTCGTTCCTCGTCGGGGTCGGCGTCGTCGGCGCCAACGTCGTGCGCGCGTCGTTCCGCGTGCGTTACACCCCGGCCGCGCTCATCGGCCGCACCACGGCCACGATGGCGGTGCTGAACTTCGGCACCATGCCGCTCGCCGGGCTCGTCGCCGGCGCCCTCGGTGAGGCCATCGGTGTCCGGGAGACCATCCTGGCCATGGCCGGGCTCAACGCGGTCGGCTGCCTCTCGGTGTTCGTCGGGCCGTTCCGGAGGGGACGTGAGCTACCGCGCGAGCCGATGCCGGCTCAGCCGATCGGCAGGTAGAGCAGCGGGTCGAGCGCGACGCCGAGGAAGAGGATGCCGACGTAGGTGATCGAGAAGTGGAACAGGCGCATCGGCTTGAGCACCTTCGGCCCCGCACCGACCTTCGCGGCCCGCAGCAGCCGGTGCGCCTCGGCCACGAACATGCCGCCGCACAGCACGGCGGTCACGAGGTAGAGCCACCCCATCGGGTTGACCCACACCAGCGCGAGCGACGCCGCCACCATGAGCCAGGAGTAGACGACGACCTGCCGCGCCACGACGACGAAGTCGCGCACGACCGGCGCCATCGGCACCCCGGCGGCCGCGTAGTCGTCCTTGAACCGCATCGACAGCGGCCAGTAGTGCGGCGGTGTCCAGAAGAAGATGACGAGGAACAGCACGACCGCCGACCACGACACCGAGTTGGTGACGGCCGACCAGCCGATCAGCACGGGCATGCACCCGGCCGCCCCACCCCAGACGATGTTCTGCGACGTGCGGCGCTTGAGCAGCATCGTGTAGCCCACGGCATACATGACGATCGCGCCCAGGCTGAGGGCCGCGGACAGGACGTTGACGAACACCGCCAGCCACGCCGTCGACACCACGGTCAGCACGAGGCCGAAGACGACGCCCTCGCGCGGTGTGATCTCGCCCGTCACCATCGGCCGGTTGCTCGTGCGGTGCATCTCGGCGTCGATGTCGCGGTCGTAGACGCAGTTGAACGTGTTGGCCGCGCCGGCGCTGAGCGAGCCGCCGACGAGCGTGGCGACGATGAGCCACAGCGAAGGAATTCCCTTGTGGGCCAAGAACATCACTGGCACCGTCGTGACGAGCAGCAGCTCGATGATGCGGGGCTTGGTGAGGGCGAGGTATGCCGCGGCCTTGCTGCGCTTCGCCGGTGCCGGGGACGTGGAGGTCCGGGCGGTCGGGTCGATAGCGGTCACGGCGTCCTTCGAGGGAGTCACGAGGGTCTCTGGGCGAGCCCGAACGGGCGTCGCCAGTCTAGCCCCGGCGCGCGGGTGCCCGGCCCTCGGTCCTGGATGCGACGCGCATCACCCCCGGGACTAGTCTCGGTGGTGTCGTCGTTCCCATCCGTGCACGTCACCCGAGCACCCAGCGTGAGGAGACCTCTCAGTGCCCACGAAAGCCCGTCAGACCAAGGCCCAGCGCAGGACAGGGCTGAAGAAGCCGGTCGCGCGAAAGGCAGGCTGGAACGACCTGGACGTGCGGGCGGTCGACACCGTCCGGGTCCTCGCCGCCGACGCCGTGCAGAAGGTCGGCAACGGCCACCCGGGCACGGCCATGAGCCTCGCCCCCGCGGCATACCTCCTCTTCCAGCAGGTGATGGCGCACGACCCGAACGACCCGACCTGGCTGGGACGTGACCGGTTCGTCCTGTCGGCCGGCCACTCGAGCCTCACCCAGTACATCCAGCTCTACCTGTCCGGTTACGGACTCGAGCTGACCGACCTCAAGGCGCTGCGCACGTGGGGCTCGCTCACGCCGGGCCACCCCGAGGTCCACCACACCACCGGCGTCGAGATCACGACCGGGCCGCTGGGCTCCGGCTTCGCCTCCGCCGTGGGCATGGCGATGGCGCAGCGCCGCCAGCGCGGGCTGTTCGACCCCGACGCCAAGCCCGGCGAGAGCCCGTTCGACCACCACATCTGGGTGATCGCCTCCGACGGCGACCTCATGGAGGGCGTGTCGTCCGAGGCCAGCTCGCTCGCGGGCCACCAGGAGCTCGGCAACCTCACCGCGATCTACGACGCCAACCAGATCTCGATCGAGGACGACACCGACATCTCCTTCTCCGAGGACGTCGCCGCGCGCTACCGCGCCTACGGCTGGGACGTGGTCGAGGTCGACTGGCGCAAGAACGGCGACGGCTCCGAGTACGTCGAGGACGTCGACTCCCTCTACACCGCGCTCGAGAAGTCGAAGAAGTCCAAGAAGCCGACGCTCGTCGTGCTGCACACGATCATCGCGTGGCCCGCCCCCACCAAGCAGGACACCGGCAAGTCGCACGGCTCCGCACTCGGCGAGGAGGAGGTGGCCGCGACCAAGGAGGTCCTGGGCTTCGACCCGAAGAAGACCTTCCAGGTCGACCGCGACGTGCTCACCCACGCGCGCAAGGTCAAGGCGCGCGGCAAGGCCGCCCACAAGGCGTGGGACAAGCGGTATGCCGCGTGGCGCAAGGCCAACCCCGAAGGCGCCAAGCTCCTCGACCGTGTCGTCACCGGTGAGCCGCCGGCCGACCTCGACGCCGCGCTGCCGGTCTTCCCCACGGACACCGAGAAGGGCATGGCGACCCGCGCTGCATCCGGCAAGGTGCTGACCGCGCTGGCTCCCGTGATGCCCGAGCTGTGGGGTGGCTCTGCCGACCTCGCCGAGTCGAACAACACGACGATGGAGGGCGAGCCGTCCTTCATCCCCAGGAGCAAGCAGACCCGCGAGTGGAAGGGCGGCCCCTACGGCCGGACCCTGCACTTCGGCATCCGTGAGAACGGCATGGGCATGATCCTCAACGGGATCGCCCTCGAGGGGCTCACCCGCCCGTACGGCGGCACGTTCCTCGTGTTCTCCGACTACATGCGACCGGCCGTGCGGCTCGCCGCGATCCAGCAGCTGCCCGTCACCTACGTCTGGACGCACGACTCGATCGGCCTCGGCGAGGACGGCCCGACCCACCAGCCGGTCGAGCACCTCGCTGCGCTGCGCGCCATCCCCGGCCTCGACGTGGTCCGTCCCGCCGACGCCAACGAGACCTCCGCCGCGTGGGGCCACATCCTGCACAACGAGCGCACCGCGGCCCTTGCGCTGACTCGCCAGGCGCTGCCGGTCATCGACCGCAAGAAGTACGCCAGCACGGCGGGCGTCGCCAAGGGTGCCTACGTCCTCATCGACGGCGGCCCCACCGGCAAGGCCAAGCCCGATGTCATCCTCGTCGCCACCGGCTCCGAGGTCGCCATCGCGCTCGACGCCCGCGAGACCCTCGAGAAGCAGGGCATCAAGACCCGCGTGGTCTCGATGCCGTGCCGCGAGTGGTTCGAGGACCAGACGACGGCATACCAGAACCGCGTCCTGCCCCCGGACGTGCGCGCCCGCGTCAGCGTCGAGGCGGCCGTCTCCCTCGGCTGGCACGACATCGTCGGTGACGCCGGCCGCAGCATCAGCCTCGAGCACTACGGCGCGTCCGCCGACTACAAGACGCTCTACCGCGAGTTCGGCATCACCCCCGAGGCCGTCGTCAAGGCAGCCAAGGACTCGATCAAGGACGCCAAGGGCGGCACCCGGCGAGCAGCAACCGTCACCCAGACCCGGCCCCGCGCCGCCGAGGCACGACGCGGCGTGACCGACACGACCACCAAGAAGAGCGCCGCGACGAAGGCCGCGGCCAGCACGAAGAGGAAGTGACCCTCGTGGCCCAGAACAAGAACATCCAGGCCCTGTCCGACCAGGGCGTGTCCGTGTGGCTCGACGACCTGTCGCGCGAGCGCATCGAGACCGGCAACCTGCAGGAGCTCATCGACACGATGGGCGTCGTCGGCGTGACGACGAACCCGTCGATCTTCCAGGCCGCGCTGGCCAAGGGTGACCGCTACGACGAGGACCTGCGCCAGTGCGCCCGCGAGGGCAAGGACGTGTGGGAGACGGTCCGCAAGCTCACCACCGACGACGTCCGCGCGGCCTGCGACATCATGATGCCGGTCTTCGAGGCGACGAACGGCCTCGACGGACGGGTGTCGATCGAGGTCGACCCGCGCCTCGCCCACGACACCGCCGGCACCGTGCAGCAGGCCAAGGAGCTGGCCGAGGTCGTCGACCGGCCGAACGTGTTCATCAAGATCCCGGCGACCGTCGAGGGCCTCCCCGCGATCTCGCAGGTGCTGGCCGAGGGCATCAGCGTCAACGTCACGCTGATCTTCTCGCTCGACCGGTACCGCGGTGTCATGAACGCCTTCCTCACCGGCCTGGAGCAGGCCCGTGAGGCGGGCAAGGACCTGTCGAAGATCTACTCGGTCGCGTCCTTCTTCGTCTCCCGCGTCGACACCGAGATCGACAAGCGGCTCGACGCCATCGAGGGCGACAAGGCCCAGGAGGCCAAGGAGCTCAAGGGCAAGGCCGGTGTGGCCAACGCCCAGCTCGCCTACCAGGCCTACGAAGAGGTCTTCGGCACGCCCCGGTGGCAGAACCTCGCCGACGACGGCGCCAACGCCCAGCGTCCGCTGTGGGCCTCGACCGGCGTGAAGAACCCGGACTACAAGGACACCCTGTACGTCACCGAGCTGGTCGCGCCCAACACCGTCAACACCATGCCGGAAAAGACGCTCGACGCCGTGGCCGACCACGGCGAGGTCACCGGCGACACGGTCACCGGCAGCTACGCCGCAGCCGGCGAGGTGCTGGACCAGGTGGAGGCGCTCGGCATCTCCTACTCGGACGTCACCGACGTGCTCGAGAAGGAGGGTCTGGAGAAGTTCGACCAGGCCTGGGCGGAGCTCGCGGACGAGGTGCAGAAGGACCTCGACCTGGCCCGGTCCGACGTCGAGGGCGAGAAGTGAGCTCACTGGGGGTCGTCGCCTCAGGAGCCGCCGCCGACGCCATCGCGGCGAAGGTGCCCGAGCTGGTCGAGGCCGGTTTCGCCGGCAAGCTCTTCGCGCAGGACGCCACCCTGTGGGGTCCGGACGCGGAGTCCGAGTCCGCCATCCGGCTGTCCTGGGTGGGGCTGCCGCGCTCGTCGCGGCCCCTGATCGGTGAGATCGCCGCGCTGCGCGACCAGCTCAAGGCCGAGGGCGTCGACCGGGTCGTGCTCTGCGGCATGGGCGGGTCGTCCTTGGCGCCAGAGGTGATCTGTGCGACCGACGACGTGCCGCTCGTGGTGCTCGACTCCTCCCAGCCGGACATGGTGCGCGACGCCATCACCGACCTCGACCGCACCGTCGTGGTGGTGTCGAGCAAGTCGGGGTCGACCGTCGAGACCGACTCACAGCGGCGTGCCTTCCAGGCCGCCTTCAGCGAGGCCGGCATCGACCCCACCGCGCGCATCGTCGTCGTGACCGACCCGGGCAGCCCGCTGGACGAGCAGTCCCGCAAGGACGGCTACCGCGTCATCAACGCCGACCCCAACGTCGGTGGCCGCTACTCCGCGCTCACCGCGTTCGGTCTCGTGCCGTCCGGCCTCGCCGGTGCCGACATCGAGGCCCTGCTCGACGACGCCGAGGCGGTCTCCGACGTGCTCAGCGCCGACGACGACGCCAACCCCGGCCTGCGGCTGGGCGCGGCCATGGCGGGCACCGACCCGCTGCGCGACAAGCTCGTCATCGTCGACGACGGTTCCGGCATCGTCGGCTTCGCCGACTGGGCTGAGCAGCTCATCGCCGAGTCCACGGGCAAGCAGGGCACCGGCATCCTGCCGGTCGTCGTCGGCACCGACGACGACCCCGAGGTCGCCCAGCCCGCCGCAGATGTGACCGTGGTGCACCTCGTGGCCGACTCCGACGACGACGAGCCCGCGGACGAGCCCGTCCACGCGGACCAGTCGACGGTCGACGTGAGCGGGCCGCTCGGCGCGCAGCTGCTCCTGTGGGAGGTCGCGGTCGCTGCGGCCGGCCGCCTGCTCGGCATCAACCCCTTCGACCAGCCCGACGTCGAGAGTGCCAAGAAGGCCGCTCGGGCGTTGCTGGACAAGGGAATCGGCGCCACCGACGAGCCGGCCGCCACCGACGGTGCCGTGGAGATCCGCGCCCTGGGCGGTGACTGGCTCGGCGACGCCAAGACCGTCCCCGCAGCCATCGACGCGCTCCTGGCCCAGCTCGACCCCAAGACCGGCTACGTCGCGATCATGGCCTACCTCGACCGCCTCGCCGACGCCGACCTGGCGCAGACGCGCCCGGTCGTGGCACGGCATACCGGACGTCCCACGACGTTCGGCTGGGGGCCGCGCTTCCTGCACTCCACCGGGCAGTTCCACAAGGGCGGCCCGGCCACAGGTGTCTACCTCCAGGTGACGACCCAGCCGCGCGAGGACCTCGCCATCCCGGGCCGCGAGTTCACCTTCGGTGACTTCATCGCCTCGCAGGCCGCCGGTGACGCGCAGGTGCTGGCCGAGCACAACCGGCCGGTCCTCCAGCTGCACCTCACCGACCACGACGCCGGACTGGCGCAGGTGCGCGACGCCCTCGAGGCCCTCGCACCCGCGGAAGCAGCCACATGAGCCCGACCCGCGTGACGCAGGCGAGCAACCCGCTGCGCGACCCACGGGACAAGCGACTCCCCCGCATCGCCGGACCATGCTGCATGGTGCTGTTCGGCGTGACCGGCGACCTGGCGCGCAAGAAGCTGCTGCCCGCGATCTACGACCTCGCCAACCGGGGCCTGCTGCCGCCGGGCTTCTCGCTCGTCGGCTTCGCGCGCCGCGACTGGGCCGACCAGGACTTCGGCAAGATCGTCTACGACGCCGTGAAGCAGCACGCGCGGACTCCCTTTCGCGAGAGCGTCTGGCGCAACCTCGCCGAAGGGTTCCGGTTCGTCCCGGGCACGTTCGACGACCCCAACGCCTTCGACCTGCTCGCCGAGACGGTCAAGTCGCTGGAAACCGAGCGCGGCACCGGCGGCAACGTCGCGTTCTACCTGTCGATCCCACCCGGCTCGTTCTCGGTGGTCTGCGAGCAGCTCGAACGCTCCGGCCTCAGCCGCCCCGAAGGCGACTCGTGGCGCCGCGTCGTCATCGAGAAGCCGTTCGGGCATGACCTGAAGTCCGCACGCGAGCTCAACGAGATCGTCGAGAGCGTCTTCCCACCCGACTCGGTCTTCCGCATCGACCACTACCTCGGCAAGGAGACGGTGCAGAACCTGTTGGCGCTGCGCTTCGCCAACCAGATGTTCGAGCCGGTGTGGAATGCCAACTACGTCGACCACGTGCAGATCACCATGGCCGAGGACATCGGCATCGGTGGCCGCGCCGGCTACTACGACGGCATCGGCGCCGCCCGCGACGTCATCCAGAACCACCTGCTCCAGCTCCTCGCGCTCACCGCGATGGAGGAGCCGGTGTCGTTCGCGGCCGAGCACCTGCGCGCCGAGAAGGAGAAGGTCCTCTCCGCCGTGCGTCACCCGGGTGACCTCGGCAAGTCCACGGCGCGCGGTCAGTATGCCGCGGGGTGGCAGGGCGGCGAGCACGTCATCGGCTACCTCGAGGAGGACGGCGTCGCCAAGGGCTCCCACACGGAGACGTATGCCGCGATGAAGGTCGAGATCGACTCGCGCCGCTGGGCGGGCGTCCCGTTCTACCTGCGCACCGGCAAACGCCTCGGCAAGCGGGTCACCGAGATCGCCGTCGTCTTCAAGAAGGCGCCACATCTGCCGTTCGAGCACACCGCCACCGAGGAGCTCGGGCAGAACGCCATCGTCATCCGCGTCCAGCCCGACGAGGGCATCACCATGCGCTTCGGCGCCAAGGTGCCCGGTGCGCAGATGGAGGTCCGCGACGTCACCATGGACTTCGGATATGGCCGCTCGTTCACCGAGTCCAGCCCCGAGGCCTACGAACGGCTCATCCTCGACGTGCTGCTCGGCGACCCGCCGCTGTTCCCCCGGCACGAGGAGGTCGAGCTCTCCTGGGAGATCCTCGACCCCGTCGAGCGCTACTGGTCCAAGCAGAAGGGCCGGGTCGAGCCCTACAAGGCCGGCGGCTGGGGACCGGAGAGCGCCGACGAGATGATGCGTCGTGACGGCCGGGTTTGGAGGATGCCATGAACACCCCACGAAGTTCTCCACTCGTCCCACGCTCCGATACTTCGCGGGGACCCCGAAAAGCCAGGACAGCATCGTGATCATCGACCTGCCCAGCACCACCACGGTCGCCATCAGCAAGAAGCTCGTGGCCCTGCGCCAGGACACCGGCGCGATGGCCCTGGGGCGCGTCCTCACCCTGCTCATCGTGGTCGACGAGGCCGACGCCGAGCAGGCCATCGAGGACGCCAACGACGCCTCCCGCCAGCATCCGTGCCGCATCATCGCGGTGGTGCTCGGCAACAAGCGTGGCCAGTCACGCATCGACGCCCAGATCCGGGTCGGTGGGGACGCCGGCGCCAGCGAGGTCATCGTGCTGCGCCTCTACGGAGAGCTGGTGAACCACGGTGCCGCCGTGGTGATCCCGCTCCTGCTCCCCGACTCCCCCGTCGTCGCCTGGTGGCCCACGGACGCACCGACCGACGTGGCCCGAGACGCGATCGGCTCGATGGCCCAGCGGCGCATCACCGACGCCGCCACCGCCAAGTCGCCGCGCACGGCGCTCAAGACCCGCGCGCGCACCTACGCCTCGGGTGACACCGACCTCGCGTGGACGCGGATCACGTTGTGGCGTGGGCTCCTCGCGGCCGCCCTCGACCAGCCACCGTACGAGCCGGTGCTCGAGGCGACCGTCACTGGCGCCTCGGACTCGCCGTCGACCGACCTGCTGGCTGCCTGGCTCGCCGAGACGCTGCGCTGCCCCGTCCGGCGTGCGCGCACCCGCGCGGGCACGGGCATGGTGAGCGTGCGGCTCGAGCGGGCGAGCGGACCGATCGACCTGGTTCGCCCCGACGGCAGCATCGCCACGCTGACCCAGCCGGGCCAGCCCGTGCGCCGCATCTCCCTGGCCCGCCGCGGCACCGCCGAGTGCCTCGCCGACGAGCTGCGCCGCCTCGACCCGGACGACATCTACGAGGAGACGATCCGCAAGGGCCTCGCCCGCGTCGGCCCTCGCTCGGTCACCGCGACCGAGGCCGTCCGCGAGGGCGAGGCACCCTCGGTCAAGGAGGCCGAGCGGGAGTCCCGCCGGATCGCCCGCGCCAACTCCAAGACCGGCAGCGCCCAGATGGTCGAGGCCCCCGAGCCGCCGAAGGCCTCCGACACCAAGGCCGTCAAGAAGGCCGCTGCGCGCAAGCTCGCCAAGGCCAAGGACGAGAAGGCAGGCAGGTCATGACCGATCCGCAGATCGACGTCAGCGCCGACAAGGACGGCGTGGCGCATGCCGCGGCCGAGCGGCTGCTCGCCACCCTCGCCGAGGTGCTGGCCACCAAGGACGAGGCCCACCTCGGTCTGACCGGGGGTTCGCTCGGCTCCGCGATCTGGGCGGCCGTGGCCGCTTCACCGGCGAAGGACTCGGTCGACTGGTCGAAGGTGCGCGTCTGGTGGGGTGACGAGCGCTATCTGCCCGCCGGCGATGCCGACCGCAACGACGTGCAGAACGACGAGGCCGGGCTCGCCTCGCTGCGCCTCGACCCGGAGAAGGTCCACCGCGTCGACGGACCCGACCGGAGCCCGGACGCCGAGGAAAGCGCCGCGGCATACGCCGCGACCGTGCGCGAGCACGGGCACGGGGCCTTTGACGTCATGCTGCTCGGCGTCGGACCCGACGGCCACGTGGCGTCACTCTTCCCGGGCCACCCGGCCCAGCTGACGAGCGACGCCATCACCGTGGCCGTGCACGAGTCCCCCAAGCCGCCGCCGGACCGCGTGTCCCTCACCTTCGAGGCGCTGAACCGTTCCGACCGGGTGTGGTTCATCGTGGCCGGCGCCGACAAGGCACGCGCCGTGGCCGACGGGATCGCGGGCGCGCCGGCCGAGCAGTCGTCGGCTGCGCAGGTCCGCGGGTCGACCGAGACCGTGTGGTTCGTCGACGAGGCAGCCGCCACCGACCTCTGACTCGTTGCCGGGTACTCGGCATCCGGACGCGATCTGCCGCCGCGGTGCCGAGTCACCGGCAACCAGTGCAAGCGCCGGCGACTGCCGCCTCTACTGGATGAGCTTGCGTTCGCGCAGGGTGGCAAGTGCCTCGTCGAGGATGGCCTTGCCGTCAGCGTCGGAGCGACGCTCCTTCACGTAGGCCAGGTGGGTCTTGTAGGGCTCGACCTTCGGCGGTGCGGGCGGGTTGGCCTCGTCCTGCCCGGCGGGGAAACCGCACCGCGGGCAGTCCCACGTCTCGGGGACCGCGAGGCCGGGCTCCTCGGCGAAGCTGGGCCGGGTCTGGTGCCCGTTGGCACACCAGTAGGACACGAAGACGCGAGGAGCGGCCTCGCCGCGCTCGGCCTCGCCCATGGGTCCGGCGCCGACACGGCTGCCGCGGATTGCGTTGCCACCTGCCATCGTTGCGGGGTTTCCTTTCGCCTCAGGCGGAGAATCGCTCGATCAGACCGAGCCCGACGATGCACGCGAACCAGATCAGGCCCACCGCGATGGTGAACCGGTCGAGGTTGCGCTCGGCGACCGAGGACGAGCCCAGCGACGTGGACATGCCACCGCCGAACATGTCGGACAGACCGCCGCCCTTGCCCTTGTGCAGCAGGATCAGCAGGGTCAGGAACAGTCCACCGATGACCAGCAGAACCTGCAGGCCGATCTTCACGGCTTCCACGGAACACCCATCTGTCGTCAGTCTCGAGGTCGTGCCACCGCAATCGGCAGCAAGGGTCAGGATACCTGCTCGTGCGTCAGCTGGTCGCCAGGTGGTCGCGGTAGCGGCAGATCGAGGCGAACTCGACCGGGTCCAGGGACGCACCGCCGACGAGGGCGCCGTCGACGTCCTCCTGCGCCATGATCGCGGCGACGTTGTTCGCCTTGACCGAGCCGCCGTAGAGGATGCGCACACCGTCGGCGAGGTCGCCGGAGTACAGCTCGGCGAGCTTGGTGCGGATCGCGGCGCACACCTCCTGCGCGTCCTCGGGCGTGGCCACCTCACCGGTGCCGATCGCCCAGATCGGCTCGTAGGCGACGACGATGCTCTTGGCCTGCTCCGCAGGCAGCCCGGCCAGTCCGGCCTCGACCTGCGCCAGCACGAACTCGACCTGCTCGCCGGCCTGCCGCACCTCGAGCCCCTCGCCCACGCAGAAGATGGGCGTGAGCGAGTGACGGTATGCCGCCTTGAGCTTGGCGTTGACCGCCTCGTCGCCCTCGTGGAGGTACTCGCGGCACTCGCTGTGCCCGACGATGACGTAGGTGCAGCCCAGCTTGGCGAGGAAGGCGCCCGACACCTGGCCGGTGTAGGCCCCGCTGTCGTGCTCGGACAGCGTCTGGCCGCCGTGCTTGAGCTCGAGCCGGTCCCCGTCGATGAGCGTCTGCACCGAGCGGATGTCGGTGAACGGCGGGAGCACCGCCACCTCGACCGCACCGAAGTCGTGCTTGCCGTCACGCAGCGTCCAGTCCAGCTTCTGCACCAGGTGCGTGGCCTGGAGGTGGTCGAGGTTCATCTTCCAGTTGCCCGCCATCAGGGGCGTGCGACCAGACGTGCCAGCCATCTACTTCTCCTCGTCGAGCACGGTCAGGCCGGGCAGCTGCTTGCCTTCGAGGTACTCCAGGCTCGCCCCACCTCCGGTGGAGATGTGGCCGAACTGGTCGTCCTCGAAGCCCAGCTGGCGCACGGCGGCAGCGGAGTCGCCACCACCGACCACGGTGAGCGCACCCTTCTCGGTGAGCTCGACCAGGGCCTTGGCCACGGCAGCCGTGCCCGCGGCATACGGCTCCATCTCGAACGCACCCATGGGGCCGTTCCAGAAGACGGTGCGGCACCCGTCGAGCTTCTCGGCGAAGAGCACGCCCGACTCGGGGCCGATGTCCAGCCCCATCCGGTCGGCGGGGATGGCCCCGGCCGGCACGACCTCGTGGTCGGCGTCCGCCGAGAACTCCGTCGCGGCCACAATGTCGACCGGCAGGACGATCTCGACGCCGCGCTCACGCGCCTGCTCGAGGTAGCCCTTGACGGTCTCGACCTGGTCGGCCTCCAGCAGGGACCTGCCGACCTCGTAGTCCTGCGCGGCGAGGAAGGTGAACACCATGCCGCCTCCGATGAGCAGCCGGTCCGCGGTCTGGATGAGGTTGTCGATCACCGCGAGCTTGTCGGACACCTTCGCGCCACCGAGCACCACGGCATACGGCCGGTCGGGGTCCTCGGTGAGGCGCCGCAGCACACCCACCTCGGTCTCGACGAGGCCACCCACGGCGGCTGGCAGCAGCCGCGCCACGTCGTAGACCGATGCCTGCTTGCGGTGCACGACGCCGAACCCGTCAGAGACGTAGGCGTCGGCCAGCGCCGCCAGCTCGCCCGCGAAGGCGCCCCGCTCGGCCTCGTCCTTGCTCGTCTCGCCGGGGTTGAACCGCAGGTTCTCGAGCAGCACGACGTCGCCGTCGCCGGCCGCGTCGACCGCAGCCTTGGCGCTCTCCCCCACCGTGTCGGTGGCGAAGGTGACGTCGCGGCCGAGCAGCTCACCGAGCCGCGCGGCGACGGGCCGCAGCGAGTACTTGTCCTCCGGGGCGCCCTTGGGGCGACCGAGGTGGGCGCACACGACGACCCGGGCACCCGCGTCGGACAGCTGCTTGATCGTCGGCACGGACGCACGGATCCGCCCGTCGTCGGTGATCGTGGTGCCGTCCAACGGCACGTTGAGGTCGGAGCGGACGAGCACGCGCTTGCCGCGCAGGTCGCCCAGCTCGGCGATCGACTTCATCGGTGGCGAGCCCCGCTCAGAGCTTGGAGCCGACGAGGCTGACCAGGTCGGCGAGGCGGTTGGAGTAGCCCCACTCGTTGTCGTACCAGCCGACGACCTTGACCTGGTTGCCGATCACCTTGGTGAGGCCGGCGTCGAAGATGCACGAAGCCGGGTCGGTCTCGATGTCCTTGGACACGATCTCGTCCTCGGTGTAGACGAGGATGCCCTTGAGCGGGCCCTCGGCGGCAGCCTTGACCGCGGCGTTGACCTCCTCGACCGTGGTCTCCTTGCCGGCCTCGAAGGTGAGGTCGGTGGCGGAGCCGGTCGGGGTCGGGACACGCAGCGCGTAGCCGTCAAGCTTGCCCTTGAGCTCGGGCATGACCAGGCCGATCGCCTTGGCGGCACCGGTCGAGGTCGGCACGATGTTGAGGGCCGCGGCGCGGGCGCGACGCAGATCCTTGTGCGGGCCGTCCTGGAGGTTCTGGTCCTGGGTGTAGGCGTGGATCGTCGTCATGAGGCCCTTGACGATGCCGACGGAGTCGTTGAGCGCCTTGGCCATCGGGCCGAGGCAGTTCGTGGTGCACGACGCGTTGGAGATGATCGTGTGCTTGTCGTTGTCGTACTGGTCGTCGTTGACGCCCATGACGATGGTGATGTCCTCGTTCTTCGCGGGCGCGGAGATGATGACCTTCTTGGCACCGTTGTCGATGTGCACCTTGGCCTTCTCGGCGTCGGTGAAGATGCCGGTCGACTCAACCACCACGTCGACCCCGAGGTCGCCCCACTTGAGGTTGTTCGGGTCGCGCTCGGCGAACGCCTTGAACGTCTTGCCGTCGGCGGTGATGTCCTCGTCGGTCGAGGTCACCTCGCCCGGGAAGCGCCCGAGGATCGAGTCGTACTTGAGCAGGTGGGCGAGGGTGGCGTTGTCGGTGAGGTCGTTGACGGCGACCACCTCGATGTCGGCGCCGGACGCCTGGACGGCGCGGTAGAAGTTGCGGCCGATGCGGCCAAAGCCGTTGATGCCAACGCGAACGGTCACGGTTCAGTGCCCTTCCGGGAGGGGGTGGTATGCCGCGTCGTCGCGGCAATCGTGCTCGGCACCGACCCTATCGGCTGGCGCCGGTGCCACGGCAGCCCGGTCCGGTGTACGGGCCGGTAACTGGCCCGCCTCGCGTTGCGTCTGCGTCAGTGGTGGCCATGGCAACCGTTGACGCAGACGCTGCGCACACGGCATACCCCGACGCCGCCTCAGCTGTCGCCGCCGAAGAGGTCGCGCGTGTAGACCTTCTCGGCCACGGGCTCCAGCTCGGGCACCATCCGGTTGGCGACGATGACGTCGGCGACGCCGAGGAACTCGTCGAGGTCGCGGACCACCCGCGAGCCGAAGAAGGTGTCGTCGGCCAGGCCGGGCTCGTAGACGACGACCTCGACGCCCTTGGCCTTGATGCGCTTCATGATTCCCTGCACGCTGCTGGCCCGGAAGTTGTCGGAGCCGGCCTTCATGATGAGCCGGTGGATGCCGACCACCTTCGGGCGGCGCGCGAGGATGTCGGTGGCGATGAAGTCCTTGCGGGTGGTGTTGGCGTTGACGATCGCCTCGATGAGGCTCTGCGGGACGTCGCGGTAGTTGGCGAGCAGCTGCTTGGTGTCCTTGGGCAGGCAGTAGCCGCCGTAGCCGAACGACGGGTTGTTGTAGCCGGGGCCGATGCGCGGGTCGAGGCCGACGCCGTCGATGATCTGCCGGGTGTCGAGGCCGTGGGTGATGGCGAAGGTGTCCAGCTCGTTGAAGAACGCGACCCGCATCGCCAGGTAGGTGTTGGCGAACAGCTTGATCGCCTCGGCCTCGGTGCTGTCGGTGAGCAGCACCGGCACGTCCGGCTCCTCGGAGGCCTCCCGCAGCAGCTCGGCGAACCGCTTGGCCGCCTCGGTGCGCTCCCCCACGACGATGCGCGACGGGTGCAGGCTGTCCCACAGTGCCTTGCCCTCGCGTAGGAACTCCGGGCTGAACACCACGTTGTCGGAGCCGACCTGCCCCCGCAGCTCGCGCGTGAAACCCACTGGCACCGTTGACTTCAAGACAACAGTCGCGTCCGGCGCGCGGGTCACGGCGTCCTTGGTGACCTGCGCGACGCTGGAGGTGTCGAAGTAGTTGGTGACCGGGTCGTAGTTCGTCGGTGTGGCGACGACGACGAACTCGGCACCGTCGTACGCCTCGGCGGGGTTCGTCGTCACCCGCAGGTGGAGGTCGCCGGCGGCGAGGAAGCGCTCGATCTCGGGGTCCTGGATCGGGCTGCGGCCCTCGCGCAGGAGGGCGACCCGGGACTCGTCGATGTCGAGGGCGACGACGTCGTGGTGCCGGGCGAGCAGCACGGCCATCGAGAGCCCGACGTACCCGGTGCCGACGACGGCGATGCGGGTGCTCACGCCTCGAGCATCTCGGGGGTGAGGTTGGCCTCGGTGCCGGGGATACCCAGGTCCTGGGCCCGCTTGTCGGCCATGGCGAGCAGCCGTCGGATGCGGCCGGCCACGGCGTCCTTGGTCATCGGCGGCTGGGCCAGCTGGCCGAGCTCCTCCAGCGACGCCTGCTTGTGCTCGAGTCGCAGCTGGCCGGCCTCGCGCAGGTGGTCGGGGATCTCCTCGCCGAGGATCTCCATGGCGCGCTGGACCCGGGCCCCGGCGGCCACGGCCGCGCGTGCGGAGCGGCGCAGGTTGGCGTCGTCGAAGTTGGCCAGCCGGTTGGCGGTGGCGCGGACCTCCCGGCGCATCCGCCGCTCCTCCCAGGCGAGGACGGCCTCGTGGGCGCCCAGGCGGGTGAGCATCGCGCCGATCGCGTCGCCGTCGCGGATGACGACCCGGTCCACGCCGCGCACCTCGCGGGCCTTGGCGGAGATGCCGAGCCGGCGGGCGGCGCCGACGAGCGCGAGGGCGGCTTCCGGCCCCGGGCAGGTGACCTCGAGGGCCGACGAGCGGCCGGGCTCGGTCAACGATCCGTGCGCAAGGAAGGCGCCCCGCCAGGCGGCCTCGGCGTCGCAGGCGGAGGCGCTGACGACCTTGGGGGGCAGCCCGCGGACGGGGCGCCCGCGTGAGTCGATGAGCCCGGTCTGGCGGGCGAGTGCCTCGCCGTCCTGCACGACGCGGACGACGTAGCGGCTGCCCTTGCGCAGCCCGCCGGCGGCGAGCACGAGGACCTCGGAGGGGTGGCCGTAGAGGTCGCCGATGCTCTTGCGGAGCCGCCGCGCGGCATTCGCGGTGTCGAGCTCGGCCTCGACGACGATGCGACCGCCGACGATGTGCAGGCCCCCGGCGAAGCGCAGCGTGGCCGCGACCTCGGACTTCCGGCAACAGGGCTTCGTGACGTCGAGCCTGCTCAGCTCGTCCTTGACGCGCGCCGTCATCGCCATCCGCTCATCCTGCCATTTCGCTCATCGTTGTCCCCCGGGCCCGAAGACGTCACGATACGCCGCCGCGAGCCGCAGGAGGTCATGGTGCCCCGGCGCTCCTCGTTGCGCGACCTGCACGAGGACGACCTCGGCGCCCATCCGCGCGGCCGCGGCTCGCAGCGTCTCCTCGTCGTCAACCGCGGACGGGTCGGCGAGGACCACGTCGAGCTTGAGCCGCGGGGCGTGGTCGGCGAGCACCGCAACCTGGGTTGCCGCGGAGAACCCCGCGGTCTCCCCGGAGTGCTCGAGGTTGAGAGTCAGGACGCGTCGAGCGGTGGTGTCGTGCAACGCATCCCGCAGACCCGGCACCATGAGGTGGGGCATCACGGAGGTGAACCACGACCCTGGTCCGAGGATCACCCAGTCGGCGTCCCGGACCGCCGCCACGGTGGCGGGTGCGGACGGCGGGTCGGCGGGCTCGAGGGCGATGCTGCGCACCTTGCCCTTGGTCGTCGCCACGGCCACCTGCCCGCGGACGGTCGTCTCGGCGTCGGGGTCGTCCGGGTCCAGCCCGACCACCTTGGCGGTGATCTCCAGCGGCACGGCCGCCATCGGCAGCACCCGGCCGCGGGCGTTGAGGAGCCGCCCGACCAGGTCCAGACCGGTGACGGGGTCCTCGTGCAGGTCCCACAGGGTGGCGATGAGCAGGTTGCCGAGCGCGTGGCCGCCGAGCGGGCCGTCGCCCTGGAACCGGTGCTGGAGGACGTCGCGCCAGATGTGGCCCCACTCGGTGTCGTCGCACAGCGCCGACACCGCCATCCGCAGGTCACCGGGTGGCAGCACCCCGAACTCCTCACGCAACCGACCCGACGAACCGCCGTTGTCGGCCACCGTGACGACCGCAGTGATGTCGTCGGTGACGAGCTTGAGGGCCTCCAGCGACGCGGCGAGCCCGTGCCCGCCCCCGAGCGCGACGACCGCCGGGCCGCTCCCTCCCGCGGCCCTCATTCCTGCCCCAGGTCGCGGTGCACGACGAAGGTGGCGACCTCGTCACTGGCCAGCCGGGTGCGCAGCGCCTCGGCGACGGCCACCGACCGGTGCTTGCCGCCAGTGCAGCCGACCGCGACGGTGACGTACCGCCGCCCCTCGCGCAGGTATCCCTCGATGACCGGGTCGAGCATGGCCACGACCCGCTCGACGAACTCCGAGGCGCCCTCCTGGCGGAGCACGAAGTCGGCGACCTCCTCGTCGCGTCCGGTGAGCGGGCGCAGCTCGGGGATCCAGAACGGGTTGGGCAGGAACCGCATGTCGAGCACGAAGTCCGCGTCGAGCGGCACGCCGTACTTGAACCCGAACGACATCAGCGCGATCCGCACGCGCGGGCCGGCCGTGTCGTGGAAGATCGGGTGCACCTTCTTGGCGAGCTGGTGCACGTTGAGCCCCGAGGTGTCGATGACGACGTCCGAGGTCGAGCGCAGGTCCGCCAGCATCTCGCGCTCGCGGGAGATGCCGTCGAGCAGCCGGCCGTCGCCCTGCAGCGGGTGCGGGCGGCGGACCGACTCGAACCGGCGCACCAGCGTCTCGTCGGTCGCGTCGAGGAAGACCAGGGTCGGGCGCCAGCCACCCTGGCGCAGCTCGTCGAGCGCGGTCTGCAGGTGGGCGAAGAAGCCACGGGCACGCACGTCCACGACAGCGGCGAGGCGCGGCAGCTCGCTCGGTTGCGGTGCGGTCCGGGCCAGCTCCACCAAGGGCACCAGCAGGTGTGGCGGCAGGTTGTCGATGACGTACCAGCCCGAGTCCTCGAGCACGTTGGCCGCCGTCGACCGACCCGCCCCGGACATGCCGGTCAGGATGACCAGCTGAGCGTCCCGCGGCGCCTCGACCGCGTCCACCGCGTCCGCCGCGTCGACCGCAGCGCCCTCGTCCCCGCCGTTCACGACCCGTTCCCTTCGTCGTCGAGGATCTCGCCCGTCATGAGGTTCACCGCGGGTGCCGGCGCGGCCTCGGTGGCCAACTCTGCCGCAATCGAGGCCGCGAGCGCAGGTCCGATGCCGGAGACGGACTGCAGCTCCTCGACGCTGGCGGCGCGGATCTTCTTGACCGACCCGAACTGGCGCAGCAACGCCTTGCGTCGCGCCTCCCCCAGACCGGGTATGCCGTCGAGTGCGCTCGCCGTCATGGCCTTGCTCCGGCGTTGGCGGTGGAACGTGATGGCGAACCGGTGCGCCTCGTCGCGCACCCGCTGCAACAAGTACAGCCCCTCGCTGGTCCGCGGCAGGATCACGGGGTAGTCCTGACCCGGCAGCCACACCTCTTCGAGCCGCTTGGCCAGGCCGACCACCGCGATGTCGTCGATACCCATGCGGTCCAGCGCCGCCTGGGCCGCGTTCACCTGTGGCAGGCCGCCGTCGACGACGACGAGGTTGGGCGGGTAGGCGAACTTCTTCGGCCTGCCCGTGTCGGGGTCGATCCGCTCGGGACCACCGTCGAGGTCCGGGCCGAGCTCGACGTCCGAGGACTGGTCGCGCTCCTCGAGGTAACGCTGGAAGCGGCGCGTGAGCACCTCGTCCATGGCGGCGGTGTCGTCGACCTGCTCCCCCCTGATGACGAACCGGCGGTACTCGGACTTGCGCACCAGGCCGTCCTCGAACACCACCATCGACCCGACGACCTGCGACCCCTGGATGTGGCTGATGTCGTAGCACTCGATCCGCAGCGGCGCGTCCGCCAGGTCCAGCGACTCCTGGAGCTCCTGGAGGGCCTGGCTGCGCGCGGTGAGGTCGCCGGCGCGGGCGAGCTTGTGCCGGTTGAGCGACTGCTCGGCGTTGCGGTGCACCGTCTCGAGCAGGGTGCGCTTGTCCCCGCGCTGGGGCACGCGCAGCTGCACCGACGACCCCCGCAGCGACCCGAGCCAGCTCGCGACGGCCTCCGGCTCGTCGGGCAGCACGGGCACGAGCACCTCGCGCGGCACGCCGTCCCCGGTCTCGCCGCCGTAGACCTGCTGCAGCAGGTGCCCGACCACCTCGGGCACCGACTCGGCGTCCATCTCGGCCACCCAGCCCCGCTGACCGCGGACGCGACCCCCGCGGACGTGGAACACCTGCACCGCCACCTCGAGCCCGTCCTCGGCGAGGGCGAAGACGTCCGCGTCGGTGCCGTCACCCAGCACGATGGCCGACTTCTCCAGCGCCTTGCCGAGGGCGACCAGGTCGTCGCGCAGCCGGGCGGCCTGCTCGAACTCCAGGGCCTGCGACGCCGTCGCCATCTCGCGCTCGAGACGCTTGACGAACCGGGTCGTGTCACCGGCCATGAAGTCGCAGAAGTCCTCCGCGATCTGCCGGTGCTCCTGCGGCGTCACGCGCCCGACGCAGGGGGCGGAGCACTTGTCGATGTACCCCAGCAGGCACGGCCGCCCCACCTGGTTCGCCCGCCGGAACACCCCGGACGAGCAGGTGCGGATCGGGAAGACCCGCAGCAGCAGGTCGAGCGTCTCGCGGATCGCCCAGGCGTGCGCGTACGGCCCGAAGTAGCGGGTCCCCTTGCGCTTGGCCCCGCGCATCACCTGCGCGCGCGGGAACTCCTCGCCCATCGTCACGGCCAGGTAGGGATAGGACTTGTCGTCGCGGTACTTGACGTTGAACCGCGGGTCGAACTCCTTGATCCACGAGTACTCGAGCTGGAGCGCCTCGACCTCGGTCGTGACGACGGTCCACTCGACGCTGGCCGCCGTGGTCACCATGGTGCGCGTGCGCGGGTGGAGCGCGCTGATGTCCTGGAAGTACGACGACAGCCGTGGCCGCAGCGACTTGGCCTTGCCGACGTAGATGACCCGCCCGTTCTTGTCACGGAACCGGTAGACGCCCGGGTCGACCGGGATCTCCCCCGGCTTGGGGCGATAGGTCACGGGGTCAGCCACGACACCACTCTATGAACCGCGCCTGACGTCGCGGCGGGCGAGGTGACGGTATGCCGCGGGGCCGGCCCCGCGGCATACCCTCGCCTTGCGCTCGGTGAGGGCCGGTCAGCTGACGGTGATCCCGTCGGTGCCCACGGTGACCTTCTTCTCCGGGAGCGGCTCCTTGGCCGGGCCGGCCTTGACCGCGCCAGTGGTGATGTCGAACTTGCTGCCGTGGCAGCCGCAGTTGATGGTGCCGTTCGCGACGTCGCTGACGACGCAGCCCTGGTGGGTGCAGACCGCGGTGAACGCCTTGAACTCGCCGGCGGTCGGCTGCGTGACGACGACCTTCTGGTCGGGGAACACCTTGCCGCCGCCCTCGGGGATGGTGGCCTTGGAGACGGCGTCCTTCAGGGCGCCCGTGGCCGCGTCGCTGGCGGACGACGCGGCACTGTTCGCCGCGTCCTGTGCGGCACCACAGGCACCCAGGGCCATGACCCCGGCGCCGGCGAGCCCGGCCGTGCACAGCACGGTCCGGCGGGAGGGAGCGGCGGCAGCCTGCTGCTGGGCCTTCGTCGACAGGTCCTCGGTCGTCATGGTTCACCTTTCCCAGTGCTGCGCACGTCGTGGTCGCGGACGGTAGGACCGCAGTCTGCACGGCCCTCATGGACGATTACGCACGGGACGCCCGAGTCGTTCACATCTCGTCTCATCCCTTGGTAACGACACGGTCACGGCACGTCCGCGACAGTCCCGTCCGTACGCAGGAGGGGGCATATTCTTCGCAGACCCCGAACCCGGGGCGTCCGCGGGCCCGCCCGCGTGCACCACATGACTTCAGGAGGAGTCTTGCGTTCTGTCTTCAAGATCGGCGTCCCGATGGTGGCCGCCGCGCTCGCCCTGAGTGCCTGCGGCGGTACGAGCGGTGGCGACAACAACGCCGGCGGCTCCGGCAGCGGCGGCAAGGCCTGTGACCTCAAGATCGGTTTCTTCGGTGCCCTCACCGGTGACGCCGCCAACCTCGGCATCAACATCAAGAACGGCGCCGAGCTCGCCGTGAACCAGTACAACGAGAAGAACGCGAACTGCAAGGTCACGCTCACCTCGTTCGACTCACAGGGTGACCCGGCCATCGCGCCCGGCCTGGCGCAGAAGGCCGTCACCGACAAGAAGCTCATCGGCATCGTCGGCCCCGCGTTCTCCGGTGAGTCCAAGGCTGCGGACCCCATCTTCGACAGCGCGGGCCTCAACACGATCTCCGCCTCGGCCACCAACCCGGCGCTCGCCGACAACGGCTGGAAGACCTTCCACCGCGTCCTCGGCAACGACGCCACCCAGGGCCCGGCTGCGGCGAAGTACATCAAGGACGTCCTCAAGGCGCAGAAGGTGTTCGTCTCCGACGACACCTCCGAGTACGGCAAGGGCCTGTCCGACATCGTCAAGAAGGACCTCGGCTCGCTCGTGGCCGGCACCGACCAGACCGCGGCCGACGGCAAGCAGGACGACTTCTCCGCCACCGTGACCAAGGCCAAGGCCTCGGGCGCGACGGTGTTCTTCTACGGCGGCTACTACTCCAACGCCGGCAAGCTCGTGAAGCAGCTCAAGGACGGTGGCTTCACCGGCACGTTCGTGGCGGCTGACGGCGTCAAGGACGACGGCTTCATCAAGGGCGCCGGCGCGGCCTCCGAGGGCTCGATCCTCACCTGCCCGTGCCTGCCCCCGGACAAGGCTCCGGAGTTCGCCGAGGCCTACAAGAAGGCGTACAACACCGACCCGGCCACCTACTCGGCCGAGGCGTACGACGCCGCCAACGTCTTCCTCGACGCGATCGCCGCGGGCAAGACGGACTGGAAGGACGTCACGGAGTTCATCAAGACGTACGACAAGCAGGGCGTCACCAAGAAGATCAAGTTCGACGACAAGGGTGAGCCTGCCGAGGTCTCGGTCTGGGCCTACAAGGTCCAGGACGGCAAGATCGTCCCCGACCAGGAAATCAAGTAGCACACGCCTAGCGGCCAGGGCCCTCGTCCAGCAGGGTCCTGGCCGCTAGCGTGTTCCCACCCGGACGCGGGAACGGCCTGGCAGATCCCCCACCACGCCGTGCGTTCCCCTTCACACGGAGGTCCGATGGACTTCAGCCTTCTCTTCTCTCACTTCCCGGAGCTCACCATCACCGGGTTGGCGTACGGCGCCATCTACGCCCTCATCGCCCTCGGCTACACGCTCGTCTACGGCGTGCTGCGGCTGATCAACTTCGCCCACTCCGAGGTCTTCATGTACGGCGCGTTCGCCGCCGTCTGGGTCCTCATGGCCCTCGGCGGTGGCAAGGCGAGCGGCCTTGGCATCGCGGGCTACCTGCTCATCGCGTTCCTGTCCGCCATGACGGTGTCGGCGCTCATCGCGCTCCTGCTCGAGCGCGTCGCCTACCGGCCGCTGCGCAAGCGGAACTCACCCCCACTGATCGCGCTCATCTCCGCGATCGGTGCGTCCTTCGCCCTGTCCGAGGCCATGGGCCTGCGCGACAAGCCGTTCAAGTGGTTCGGGCAGGAGAACGCGTTCCAGGACTATGTCGGTCGCCCGCGTGAGGCGTCCCCGTTCCCACTCAAGATCGACGTCGTGCGGCTCTTCAGCATCGGGAACTACCAGGTCTCCAACATCGACCTCATCGTCCTCGGTGCGGCCATCGTGATGATGATCGTGCTCGACCAGTTCGTGAACCGCTCGCGGCTGGGACGCGGCATCCGGGCCGTTGCCCAGGACCCGGAGGCCGCCGCCCTCATGGGTGTCAACCGCGACCGGGTCATCCGCCTGACGTTCGTCCTCGGCGGCGCCATGGCCGGTGCCGCCGCGGTGATGTACCTGCTCAAGGTCGGCCAGGTCCGCTACAACTCCGGCTTCCTGCTTGGTGTGAAGGCCTTCACCGCGGCCGTCCTCGGCGGCATCGGCAACCTGCGTGGTGCCCTGCTCGGTGGGTTCATCCTCGGCGTCGCGGAGAACTACGGACAGGCCGTCTTCGGTGGTGAGTGGCGCGACGTGGTCGCGTTCACCCTCCTCGTCGTGATCCTGCTGTTCCGCCCGACCGGCCTGCTCGGTGAGTCCCTCGGAAAGGCACGCGCATGAACCAGGTACGCAGCTTCCTCGGCGGGGTCGCCGACCGGTTCCGGGCCCTTCCGCGGTGGGCGAAGATCGTGTTCGCGGTGGCGCTCACCGTCTTCGTCTACCTCCTGCCGATCATCAACCCGCCCTTCATCACCACGCAGGACTCGGACTTCGGTGCCGTGCTCTTCCTGTGTGCGCTCTACGCGCTCGTGGCGATCGGGCTCAACATCGTCATCGGGTATGCGGGGTTGCTCGACCTCGGGTACATCGGCTTCTTCGCGATCGGCGCCTACACCGTGGGCGTCCTGGGGTCGCAGCACGCCAAGCTCCCGCTGCTGCTGTGCATCCCGCTGGCGATGGTCGTCACCCTCATCTCGGGTGTCATCCTCGGTGCGCCCACGCTGCGCGTGCGCGGCGACTACCTCGCCATCGTGACGCTCGGCTTCGGTGAGATCGTCCGGCTGATCCTCGTCAACGCCGACGGGCTCACCAACGGCAGCCGCGGCATCTCGAGCATCCCGTCGCCGCCGAGCGTCGAGCTGTTCAGCATCCCGAAGCTCGAGTGGAACGGCCTGGTCGCGACGCTCAACCTCGACAACACGAGCACGGCGTTCAAGTTCAGCGTCACCGACTCGGTGCCGTACTACTGGCTGGCCCTGACCTTCGTCCTCATCGTGCTGTTCCTCGACTGGCGGATGCAGAACTCGCGGGTCGGTCGCGCGTGGGAGGCGACCCGTGAGGACGAGGACGCCGCCGAGCTGATGGGTGTGCCGACGTTCCGGTTCAAGCTGCTGGCGTTCGCCACCGGCGCCGCGATCGGTGGCCTCTCGGGTGCGTTGTTCGCGACCAAGCAGCAGTTCATCAACCCGGACAACTTCACCATCCTGTACTCGGTGCTGTTCGTCGCGATGGTCGTCGTCGGCGGCCAGGGCAACCGCTGGGGTGTCATCGTCGCCGCCGCGCTGCTGACCTGGGCGCCGGAGAAGTTCCGCTTCCTCGCCGACGCGCGCTTCCTGCTGTTCGGCATCCTGCTCATGGTCCTGGCGATCTTCCGGCCGCAGGGGCTCATCCCGCCGAGACGCACGGTGCGCGCCAAGCACGCCGACGAACAGGCCCCAGACACCATCGACGCGGAAGGAGTGGCCCGTGCCTGACACGACCCGCGACGCCAGCAGCCCCGACCCCACCACGTCGGACCCCGAGCTCCACAAGGGCACCCGGGTCGACGACGACACCGTCCTGGGCCCTGACGACGAGGCCACGCCCGACCCGTCGGTCGACATCTCCGTCGAGGAGGTCGCCGACCTGCCCAAGGGCAAGATGCTCGAGGTCGACGACGTGACGCTGCGCTTCGGCGGTGTCACCGCTCTCGACGGGGTCTCGTTCCACATCAACACCGGCGAGATCCTCGGCCTCATCGGCCCCAACGGTGCCGGCAAGACGACCTGCTTCAACGTCATGACGGGCGTCTACCAGCCGACCTCCGGCGGGGTCCGGTTCATGGGTGAGCCGCTGGGCAAGCGCAAGAAGTTCCAGATCACCAAGCTGGGCATCGCGCGCACGTTCCAGAACATCCGGCTCTTCCACAACATGACCGCGCTCGAGAACGTCCTCGTCGGCGCCGACGCCCACCACTCCACCGGCATGGGCACTGCCCTGCTGCGGCTGCCGAAGTTCAAGGCCGAGGAGTCCGAGGGCATGGACCGCGCCTACGAGCTGCTCAAGTTCATGGGCCTGGAGAAGCGGGCCGACGAGCTGGCGCGCAACCTGCCCTACGGTGACCAGCGGCGTCTGGAGATCGCCCGCGCCCTCGCGACGAACCCGAAGCTGCTGTGCCTCGACGAGCCGGCCGCCGGCTTCAACCCGGCGGAGAAGGTGAAGCTCATGGAGCTGATCCAGTCGATCCGCGAGCAGGGCTACACCGTGCTGCTCATCGAGCACGACATGAAGCTCGTCATGGGCGTGACCGACCGGATCGTGGTGCTGGAGTTCGGCAAGAAGATCGCCGAGGGCCTGCCCGCAGACATCCAGAACGACCCGGCGGTCATCGCCGCCTACCTGGGAGTGGATGAGAATGCTTCTTGAGGTCGAGGACCTCAGCGTCAACTACGGGCGCATCGAGGCCATCCGCGGCGTCTCCTTCACCGTCGACGAGGGTGAGGTCGTCACCCTCATCGGTGCCAACGGCGCGGGCAAGACGACGACGATGAAGACCGTGTCCGGGCTGCGACCGGTGCGCACGGGCACGATCCGCTTCGAGGGCCAGGACATCACCACGATGCCCGCCCACGAGCGGCCGGTCCTCGGCATCGCGCAGTCCCCCGAGGGCCGCGGCTGCTTCGTCGGCATGACCGTGATCGAGAACCTCGACATGGGCGCCTACGCGCGCAAGGACCGCAAGTCACCGGCGGTGAAGGAGGACCTCGAGCGGGTCTTCGGGCTGTTCCCGCGGCTCGCGGAACGCCGCACCCAGGTGGCGGGCACCATGTCCGGTGGTGAGCAGCAGATGCTCGCGATCGGCCGAGCCCTCATGGCCTCGCCCAAGCTGCTGCTGCTGGACGAGCCGTCGATGGGCCTGGCACCCAAGCTGATCCAGCAGATCTTCGACATCATCACCGAGATCAACAAGCAGGGCACCACGGTGCTGCTCGTGGAGCAGAACGCGGCCCAGGCGCTCAAGCGCGCCAACCGCGCCTACATCCTCGAGACCGGTGAGATCATCCGCGAGGGCACGGGCGAGGAGCTCGCCAACGACCCGGCCGTCAAGGCCGCCTACCTCGGCGGCGACGTCTAGGGGCGTCCCACCGACGTGATGTGCGGGGTATGCCGGGTGGCCGGCATACCCCGCACGCGCGTCTCAGGCCTTGCGAGCCGAGCGCTTCGTCGCGGTCGTCTTCGTGGCGCCAGCCTTCTTCGCCGCAGTCTTCTTGGTCGCGGTCTTCTTGGTCGCCGCCTTGGTGGCGGTGCGTTTCGTCGCTGCCGTGGCGGCCGCGGTGCGCTTGGTCGCGCCCTTGCCGGTGGGCCGGCTGGTGGTGCGCGCGCTGCGCTCCAGGATCGGTCCGAGAAACCGCCCGGTGTGGCTGTCGGCGACCTGCGCGACCTCCTCCGGCGTGCCCTCGGCGATGACCTGACCGCCGCCGCTGCCACCCTCGGGACCCATGTCGACGATCCAGTCGGCGTTCTTGATGACGTCGAGGTTGTGCTCGATGACGATGACGGTGTTGCCCTTGTCGACCAGGCCCTGCAGGACGAGCAGCAGCTTGCGGATGTCCTCGAAGTGCAGGCCCGTGGTGGGCTCGTCGAGGACGTAGATGGTGCGGCCGGTGGAGCGCTTCTGCAGTTCGGAGGCGAGCTTGACACGCTGCGCCTCACCACCGGACAGCGTCGGCGCCGGCTGGCCGAGCCGGACGTAGCCCAAGCCCACGTCGTTGAGGGTCTTCATGTGTCGCGCGATGGCGGGCACCGCGGCGAAGAACTCGGCCGCCTCCTCGATCGGCATGTCGAGGACGTCGGCGATCGTCTTGCCCTTGAAGTGCACCTCGAGCGTCTCGCGGTTGTAGCGCGCGCCGTGGCACACCTCGCACGGGACGTAGACGTCCGGCAGGAAGTTCATCTCGATCTTGATGGTGCCGTCGCCCGAGCAGGCGTCGCAGCGGCCGCCCTTGACGTTGAACGAGAACCGGCCCGGCTGGTAGCCGCGGATCTTGGCCTCGGTGGTCTGCGCGAACAGCTTGCGGATGTTGTCGAACACGCCCGTGTAGGTGGCGGGGTTGGACCGCGGGGTCCGGCCGATCGGGCTCTGGTCGACGTGCACGACCTTGTCGAGGTTGTCCAGCCCGGTGACGGTCTTGTGCCGGCCGGGGACGTGGCGGGCGCCGTTGAGCTTGTTGGCGAGGACGTTGTAGAGGATGTCGTTGACCAGCGTGGACTTGCCCGACCCGGACACCCCGGTCACGGCGACGAGGTTGCCCAGCGGGAAGGACACCGAGACGTCCTGGAGGTTGTGCTCGCGGGCACCGACGACCGTGACCTCGCGACCCTTCTCCTGCGGACGCCGCACCTCCGGGGTGGGGATGTCGAGCCGGCCGGAGAGGTACTTGCCGGTGATCGACCGGTCGTGCTCGAGCAGGCCCTTGACCGGACCGGACCAGACGACCTCTCCCCCGTGCTCGCCGGCGCCCGGGCCGATGTCGACAACCCAGTCGGCGGTGGCAATGGTGTCCTCGTCGTGCTCGACGACGATGAGGGTGTTGCCGAGGTCGCGCAGCCGGGTCAGCGTCTCGATGAGCCGGTGGTTGTCGCGCTGGTGCAGACCGATGCTGGGCTCGTCGAGGACGTAGAGGACGCCGACGAGGCCGGAGCCGATCTGGGTCGCGAGCCGGATGCGCTGGGCCTCCCCACCGGACAGCGTGCCCGCGGGCCGGTCCAGCGAGAGGTAGTCGAGGCCGACGTCGAGAAGGAAGCCGAGGCGTGCCTCGATCTCCTTGATGACGCGCTCGGCGATCTGCCGCTCCCGCGGCGTGAGGTCGACCTCGCGCAGGAACGCCGCCGTGTCGTCGATCGAGAGGGCACACACCGCGGAGATCGACTTGCCACCGATGAGGACGGCCAGCGACTCGGGCTTGAGCCGGGCACCGTTGCAGGCGGGGCACGGCACCTCGCGCATGTAGCCCTCGTACCGCTCCCGGCTCCACTCGGAGTCGGTCTCGGCGTGCCGCCGCTTGACGAACGGCACCACGCCCTCGAAACCGGTCGTGTAGGACCGTTCGCGGCCGTACCGGTTGCGGTAGCGGACGTGGACCTTGTAGTTCTGCCCGTGCAGCAGGGCCTCCCTGGCCCGCTTGGGCAGGGCCTTCCACGGGGTGTCCATCGAGAACTTGAGGTCGTCGGACAGGGCGGTCATGACCCGCTGGAAGTACTCCGCCGACCCGCTGCCCTGCGCCCATGGCGCGATGGCGCCCTCGGCCAGGGTGAGGTCCTCGTCGGGGACGAGCAGCTCCGGGTCCACCTCGAGCTCGGTGCCGAGGCCACTACAGGTCGGGCACGCGCCGAACGGGCTGTTGAACGAGAAGGAGCGCGGCTCGACCTCGTCCATGGTGATGGGGTGGTCGTTGGGGCAGGCCATCTTCTCGGAGAAGCGCCGCTCGCGCTCCGGATCATCGGCCTCGCGGTCGACGAACTCGACCACGACCACGCCCCCGGCCAGCCCCAGCGCGGTCTCGACCGAGTCGGTCAGCCGGCGCTTGGCCCCCGCGTCGTCACCCTTGGCCACGAGCCGGTCGACGACCACGTCGATGGTGTGCTTGATCTGCTTCTCGAGCTTGGGTGGGTCGGCCAGCGAGACCACCTCACCGTCGACCCGGGCGCGGGAGAAGCCCTTGGTCTGGAGCTCGGCGAACAGGTCGACGTACTCGCCCTTGCGGGCGCGCACCACGGGAGCGAGCACCTGGAACCGGGTGCGCTCGGGCAGCTCGAGCAGCCGGTCGACGATCTGCTGCGGGCTCTGCCGGGTGATGGGGGCGCCACAGATCGGGCAGTGCGGACGACCCGCCCGCGCGAACAGCAGGCGCAGGTAGTCGTAGACCTCGGTGATGGTGCCGACCGTCGAGCGCGGGTTGCGGTTGGTCGACTTCTGGTCGATCGACACCGCCGGCGACAGGCCCTCGATGAAGTCGACGTCCGGCTTGTCCATCTGGCCGAGGAACTGGCGGGCGTAGGCGGAGAGGGACTCGACGTAGCGCCGCTGCCCCTCGGCGAAGATCGTGTCGAACGCCAGCGACGACTTGCCCGACCCCGAGAGCCCGGTGAACACGATCATCGAGTCCCGGGGGAGCTCGACGGAGATGTCACGGAGGTTGTGCTCGCGCGCACCACGGACGATCAGCTGGTCGTGCATGGGACGGCGTGCGGGCAGGGCGGAAGTCACGGTTTCCATCGTAGGTGGCGCCACCGACAGCGCATGCCACGCGGTGCCCCCGCGCCTGCGTGCGGGAGGCAACCACGCGGCATACGCTCCCCAGCATGGCGGACCCGACGACGACCCCCATCGAGGACTATGCCCTGCTCGGGGACACCGAGACCGCGGCCCTGGTGAGCCGGGCTGGCTCGATCGACTGGCTGTGCCTGCCCTACTTCGACTCCCCCGCGTGCTTCGCCGCGCTGCTCGGCACCCCGGACAACGGCCGCTGGCTGCTCGGGCCGGCCGGTGAGGCCCGCACCACGCGGCGCTACGTCGACAACTCGTTCGTCCTCGAGACCACCCACGAGACCGACGACGGCGCGGTCGTGGTCACCGACGTCATGCCGACCGGCGACGGGCGAGCCGACATCGTGCGCAGCGTGCGCGGCATACGGGGGCGGTTGCGGATGCGGCACGAGTGGGTGGTGCGGTTCGACTACGGCCAGGTCCGCCCATGGGTGTCCCACGACCCGGGCCACCGCGTCGACAGCGACGTCATCGTGGCCGTGGCGGGTCCGGACATGCTCGTGCTGCGCGGCACCCGGCTGCCGCACCCCGAGGACGGGCACCACGTCGACGAGTTCGACGTCGCGGCCGGCGACGTGCTCACCTTCTCGATGACGTGGTCGCCCTCCTACGAGCCGGTGCCGCCGCCGCTGGACATCGACTCGCGCATCAAGGAGACGATCCGCTACGAGAACACCTGGACCGAGGGCTGCACCTACGAGGGCCCGTACCGCGACCTCGTGGTCCGGTCGCTGCTGACGCTGCGGGCGATGACCCACAGCCGGTTCGGCGGCATCGTGGCCGCGCCGACGACCAGCCTGCCCGAGGACTTCGGCGGCGAGCGCAACTGGGACTACCGCTACTGCTGGCTGCGCGACGCCTCCCTCACCTTGGAGGCGTTGCTCCAGTCCGGCTACATCGACGAGGCCCGCGGCTGGCGCAACTGGCTGATCCGCGCGGTCGCCGGTGACCCGCAGGACCTGCAGATCATGTACACCATCAACGGGTCCCGGCGGCTGCCCGAGATCACGCTGGACCACCTGCCCGGCTATGCCGACTCCCGCCCCGTCCGCATCGGCAACGGCGCCGTCGACCAGCGCCAGTCCGACGTGCTGGGCGAGGTGATGGTGGCGATGGACATCGCCCGCCGGCGCGGGCTCGAGGTGTCCTACCGGGGGTGGGCGGTGCAGCGCGCCCTCGTCGACGACCTGGCCCGGCACTGGGACCAGCCCGACAACGGCCTCTGGGAGATCCGCGGGCCGCTGCGGCACTTCACCCACTCCCGGGTCATGGTGTGGGCGGCGTTCGACCGGGCGGTCAAGGGTGTCGAGGAGTTCGGGCTGGAAGGGCCGGTGGACAAGTGGCGTGACCTGCGCGACCGGGTGCGGGCCGAGATCCTCGAGAAGGGCTTCAACACCGAGCGGAACAGCTTCACCCAGCACTACGAGACCACCGAGGTCGACGCGTCGCTGCTCGTCATCCCGTCCGTGGGTTTTCTGCCCGGCGACGACCCGAAGGTGCTCGGCACGATCGCGGCGATCGAGCAGGACCTCATGCGCGACGGGTTCCTGCTGCGCTACCGCACCGAGACGGGCGTCGACGGGCTGTCGGGCGCCGAGCACCCGTTCCTCGCCTGTTCGTGGTGGCTCGTCAGTGCGTATGCCGCGAGCGGCCAGGTCGACAAGGCCACCGAGCTGATGGAGCGGTTGGTGGCGCTGTTCAACGACGTGGGGCTCATCTCCGAGGAGTACGACCCGGTCGGCAAGCGGATGGTCGGCAACTACCCGCAGGCGTTCTCACACCTCGCGTTCATCGGCGCCGCGCACGCCCTGGCCCAGGCCACCCGCTCGGCGTCGGGCGAGAGCGGCACCCCCGAGCACGAGGAGACGCGCGACGTCATCGCGTGACCCCGTGGGCAAGCGGGCTGGCCGGGGGTGGTCAGACCGAGGTGCTGGTGAGGCTGGCCGACCCCGTCACCCCGGCCCGGCGGGCCACCGCAACGGCGGCGAGGGCCGAGTGCACCTTGAGCTTGTGCAGGATGCTCTGGACGTGGGTGCGCACGGTGTTCGGTGACACGTGCAGCAGCTCACCGATCGCGGCCCGGCTCATGCCGTCGACCAGGCAGCCGAGGACCTCGAGCTCACGGCTGGTCAGCTCGTCGATGCCCTCCAGGTGCTCGGCGGCGGCATGCGGCCGCTGCGACAGCGACATGAGGACGCCGGTCAGCAGCTGCGCCGGGATGTGCGTCTCGCCGCGGGCGACCCCCCGGATGGCCTCGAGCAGGTCGCTGGCCGTGACGGTCTTGGTCATCCAGCCGCGCACTCCCAGCTGGACCGCCTCGACGATCCGCTGGTCCGACCCGTCGGAACCGGTGGTCACGAGGACCGCCACCTCCGGGTGGCGCGACAGGGCTTGGCGGGCCACGAGGAGCCCGTCCTCACCGGCCAGGTCGAGGTCGAGCAACAGGACGTCGAAGGCGGTGTCCTCGACCACGCGCAGCGCAGCACGGACACTGGTCGCGGTGGCGACCACGTCGATGTCCGGCTGTTCACGCAGGCACAGCGCGAGTGCATCGAGGAACACCTCGTGGTCGTCCACGACGACCACGCGAATGTGCGGGGGCATGTGGCTACCCTCCCCGGCGGCGGACGAAACGGACACCGCCCGCCGCTGGAGAGTTTCCTACGTCAAAGGGGTGACCTTGCGGCCCCCCGTCAGCGCAGGTGGGCCGGCCAGGTCTCGGGCGTGCCGTGGGCCGAGATGAGCGCGGCGGCCTGCAGCCGCGAGTGCACGCCCAGCTTGGTCAGCAGGTTCTGCACGTGCGTGCGGGCGGTGCTGCGCTGGACGCCCAGGGTGGACGCCATCTCCTCGGTCGTCTGCCCGTCCATGATGCAGCGCATCACCTGCCACTCGCGGTCGGTGAGGAACTGCAGCGACCACAGCGGGTCGTCCGTGGCTGACTTCTGCGGGCGCAGCGCGCGCTGGAGCAGCGACGGCTCGACCGCGAGCTGGCCGCGCACCGCGCGGTCGAGCATCTCGACGATCTCGACGATCGGCTTCTCCTTGCCGACGTAGCCGGCGGCACCCTCGGCGATGGACCGGCCGACGATGCCGTGGTCCGCCTCGGCCGAGAGCATCACGACCTTGGTCTGCGGAGACGCCTCCCGGATCTGGTGGATCGCGGAGATCGAGGTGCCGTCCGGGAAGTTCACGTCGAGCAGGCACACGTCCGGGTGGTGCTCGGCCACGGCCGCGACACCCTCCTCGGGCGTGCTCGCCAGACCCACGACCTCGTGTCCCTTGGAGCTCAGCGCGAGCCCGAGGGCCTCGAGCAGGAGCAGGTGGTCATCACACACGACGATCTTCACGAGGCCACCGCCTCGAGGCCGACGGTGCCGAGGCAGATGTCCGCCACTGCACCACCCTCACGGCCGTCGCGGATGTCGAAGGTGCCCTGGCAGGCAGCCACCATCGCGCGAGTCGTGGTGAGCCCCAACGAGGTTCGCGACGCGATGCGCCCGAACCCGGGGCCCGAGTCGCAGACCCGCACGTGCGTGCCCAACGAGTCCTCGACGACGCTCACGGTGACGCGGCCGGACTCGCCGGCAGCGCGCACGGCGTTGTCGAGGACGCACGCCAGGGCGCGGCTCAGGGCCACCGGCCGGGCCCACGCCCGGCGCACGCCGACGATGTCGACGCGCAGGTGGCAAGCGGTCGTCGCGGCGGCCCGGTCGACGGCGTCGCGCACGATGCGCTCCACGTCGGTGGGGACGACCTCGTCGGTCGCGGCCTCGCTCAGGCTCGTCTCGACCACTTCGGACAGCCACTGGGCCTGTCCCGCGATCACGTCGAGCTTTCGACGGTCGTCGCCACCCTCGGCTCCGGCCATCAACAGAATTGCCGCCAAAGGCTGACGCAGGTCGTGCAACAGCGCGCGGACGGTGTCAATCTCACGTCCAGCGATACGTCGCTGGACGTCGTCAATTGCAGCAGACATCTATTCAACTCTTCCCTCACAACAGCGAAGGCCCGCCCGCACCCCCTGTGCGGCCCCGTCAGGCTTTTCGCGTCTGGACAAAGGTAGGACGTCAAATGCCGGAGCAGCAATAGTTCATCGGGACTAGGCGATTTCACCGATATCCCCCGGTTGCGTGCCCTGAGGACAGAATGGTGTCCATGAGCGCGTCTTCCGACCCGAATTCCGTTGCCCAGGTCACTCCGGACCACTGGAAGCTTCTCAGCATGTGGAGGGTGTCCGTCTCAGAAATGGACAACAACGCCTACCTGCTGCGCAACCGGGCCACCGGTGAGCTGCTCCTGGTCGATGCGGCAGCCGAGCCCGAACGCCTGCTGGCCCTCGTGGACGCCGCAGGCGGTCCGCTGCGGACCGTGGTCACCACCCACCAGCACTGGGACCACCACCGCGCCCTCGAGGACGTGGTCGCCGCGACGGGTGCCGTCACCGTCTGCGGCACGGACGACGCCGAGGGTATGCCGGTGCGTCCGAACCGCACGGTCGGCCACGGCGATGTCGTCACCGTCGGTGACGTGCCGCTGGAGGTGATCCACCTGCGCGGGCACACACCCGGTTCGATCGCGCTCGCCTACCGCGACCCGGACGGCCCGGTGCAGCTGTTCACCGGCGACTCGCTCTTCCCCGGCGGGGTGGGCAACACCAAGAACCCGGGCCAGTCGTTCGACTCCCTCATCGAGGACGTCAGCACCCGCGTCTTCGATGTGTTCGACGACGACACCGTCGTGTGGCCCGGGCACGGCGCACCGACCACGCTGGGCGCCGAGCGGCCGCACCTGCAGGAGTGGCGAGACCGAGGCTGGTGAGGTCCGGCCGGGTCATTAGAGTCCGGCACGTGACCGAGGGACGACCGCGCGTGCCGCCGCTGGTGCTGGTCCTGACCGCGATCGTGTCGGTGCAGTTCGGCGGGGCCCTCGCGGCCACACTGGTCCCCCACATCGGCGCCGGTGGGTCGGTGCTCCTGCGGCTGGCGTTCGCGACGGCCATCCTGCTGGTGGTCGCGCGCCCGCGGTTGCGCGGGCGGTCCCGCCGCGCGTGGCTGGCCGTGCTCGCGTTCGGTGTCGCGCTGGGCCTGATGAACCTCGCGTTCTACGCCTCGCTGGCGCGCCTACCCATCGGAGTGGCCGTCACGATCGAGTTCCTCGGCCCGCTCACCCTGGCCACGGCGCTGTCGCGCCGACTGCGCGACCTTGCCGCCGTCGCGGCTGCCGCCGTCGGGGTCGTGCTCATCTCCGAGGCACTCGGAACACCCGTGGCCGACCTCGAGTGGACCGGGCTGGGACTGGCCGCGGTCGCGGGCGCCTGCTGGGCGGCATACATCCTCGCCAGCCGTCAGGTCGGACGGGAGTTCGCCAGCCTCGACGGCCTCGCCCTCGCCATGGTGGTCGCCCTCGTGCTGGTGCTGCCGTTCGGGCTCGGCTCGGCGCCGCAGTGGGAAGCGGGGGACGTCGCGAAGGGGCTCGGCATCGCCGTGCTCTCCTCAGTGCTCCCCTACTCCCTCGAGCTCGCGGCACTGCGTCACCTCAACCCGCGGGTCTTCGGCATCCTGCTGAGCCTCGAGCCCGTCGCCGCCGCCCTCGCCGGGCTGCTGATCCTCGGGCAACGCCTGCACCTCACCCAGCTCCTCGGCATGGGACTGGTCGTGCTGGCCAGCGCCCTGGTCATGGGCGCTGGCCAGCGACGGGACCCGGCCGAGTCAGGGGGCTGAGCCGACCTGCTTGGAGTCGCGGGAGGACTTGATAAGGCTCGCGACCGTGGTCACGCCGAGGATCAGGACGATGGCCGAGAGCGACATCCAGATCGGGATGTCCGGCGCCCAGCTGATCTTCTCGCCTCCGTTGATGAACGGCAGCTCGTTCTCGTGCATGGCGTGCAGGATCAGCTTCACGCCGATGAAGGCCAGCAGGACGGCCAGACCGATGCTGAGGTAGACGAGCCGCTTGAGCAGGCCGCCGATGAGGAAGTAGAGCTGGCGCAGGCCCATGAGCGCGAACAGGTTGGCCGTGAGGACGAGGTAGGGCTCGCGGGTGAGGCCGTAGATCGCCGGGATCGAGTCGAGCGCGAAGAGCAGGTCGGTCGTGCCCAGGGCCATGATGACGATGAACATGGGCGTGGCGAGCCGCTTGCCGTTCTCGCGGGTGAAGAGCTTGGCCCCGTCGTAGTTCTTGGTGGCCGGGAAGCGGCGCTCGACGAACCGCATGAAGCGGTTCTCCTCGTACTCGTCGTCGTCGCTCTGGCCCTCACGGACCAGCTGGATCGCGGTGTAGACGAGGAACGCGCCGAACAGGTAGAAGACCCACGAGAAGCGGTTGATCGCCGCCGCGCCCACCGCGATGAAGATGCCGCGCAGGACGATGGCGATGATGATGCCGATGAGCAGCGCCGACTGCTGGAGCTTCGCCGGCACGTTGAACCGGGCCATGATCAGCAGGAAGATGAACAGGTTGTCGATCGACAGCGAGTACTCCGTCAACCAGCCCGCGTAGTACTCGGCCATGAACTTGGCGCCGGCCTGCTCGTGGGTGAAGTACCAGACGCCCAGCCCGAACAGCAGCGCTGCACCGATGTAGCCGATCAGGGCGACCGTGACCTCCTTGGTGGAGGGTACGTGCGGCCGCCGGGCGATGATGAAGACGTCGAACAGCAGCACCGCCGCCATGAGGCCGATGGTGAGGTACCAGACCCACGGCGCGACTTCCATCTTGGTGGCGGTGGTGGCTACGAGCGAGTTCAAGACGTGGTCCTCCGGTCACGACGAGGTGGCCGGAGGTCTCTCCCGCCCAGGACTTGGCGGACCGGCTCCCCGGGCCCGCACGGACCCGCGGAATCTGCTGCGGGGGTGGACGAGCCGTGATGACGAGGACACCGCGTGGGGATACTCCCCTCCGATGAACTTGCAAATACTCCCAAACACCGGGTCACCGCTCAAATCGAGCGGGTATGCCGTGAGACGGGTGCCTACTGCGTGGCTGCGGACATCTGCCGCAGCTCCTTCTTGAGGTCGCCGATCTCGTCGCGCAACCGCGCAGCCAGCTCGAAGTGCAGCTCGGACGCGGCCTGGTGCATCTGGGTCGACAGCTCCTGGATGAGGTTGGCCAGGTCGTTGGCCGGCATCTCCTTGAGCCGGTCGCTGGCGACCCCTGCATCGGCCTGGACGCTGCCCCGGCCACCGCGCTGGGCACCCTTGCCGCGGGACTGTGCCCGGCCGGAGCCGATGAGCGCCTCGGTGTCGGCGTCCTCGCGCTGGATGAGGTCGGTGATGTCGGCGATCTTCTTGCGCAGCGGCTGCGGGTCGACGCCCGCCTCCTTGTTGTAGGCGATCTGCTTCTCGCGCCGACGCTGCGTCTCGTCGATGGCCTCGCGCATCGACGGGGTGACCTCGTCGGCATACATGTGCACCTGGCCCGACACGTTGCGGGCCGCGCGGCCGATGGTCTGGATGAGCGATCGCGCCGAGCGCAGGAAGCCCTCCTTGTCGGCGTCGAGGATGCTCACGAGCGACACCTCGGGCAGGTCGAGGCCCTCGCGCAGCAGGTTGATGCCGACGAGCACGTCGTACTCACCCATCCGCAGCTCGCGCAGCAGCTCGACGCGGCGCAGCGTGTCGACCTCGCTGTGCAGGTAACGGACGCGCACGCCCTTGTCGAGCAGGTAGTCGGTGAGGTCCTCGGCCATCTTCTTGGTGAGGGTGGTGACGAGGACGCGCTCGTTCTTCTTGGTGCGCTCGCCGATCTCGTGGAGCAGGTCGTCGATCTGGCCCTTGGTGGGCTTGAGCACGACCTCGGGATCGATGAGGCCCGTGGGCCGGATGATCTGCTCGACGACACCGTCGCTCTGCGCCAGCTCGTAGGGACCGGGTGTCGCCGACAGGTAGACGGTCTGCCCGATGCGGTCGAGGAACTCCTCCCACTTCAGCGGGCGGTTGTCCATGGCGGACGGCAGCCGGAACCCGTGGTCGACGAGCATCCGCTTGCGGGACATGTCGCCCTCGTACATCGCGCCGATCTGGGGGACGGTCACGTGCGACTCGTCGATGACGAGCAGGAAGTCCTCGGGAAAGTAGTCGAGCAGCGTGTTCGGCGCGGTGCCGCGACCGCGGCCGTCGATGTGCATCGAGTAGTTCTCGATGCCCGAGCACGACCCGACCTGGCGCATCATCTCGATGTCATAGGTGGTGCGCATCCGCAGCCGCTGCGCCTCGAGCAGCTTGTTCTGCTTCTCCAGCTCGGACAGCCGGTCGGCGAGCTCGAGCTCGATCCCCCGGATCGCCCGTTCCATCCGCTCCGGCCCGGCGACGTAGTGGGTGGCCGGGAAGACGTACATCTCCGTCTCCTCGTGGATCACCTCACCACTGATCGGGTGGAGGGTGTAGATGCGCTCGATCTCGTCACCGAAGAACTCGATGCGCACGGCGAGCTCCTCGTAGACCGGGATGATCTCGACCGTGTCTCCGCGGACCCGGAACGTGCCGCGCGTGAACGCCAGGTCGTTGCGGGTGTACTGCATCTGCACGAACCGGCGCAGCAGCTCGTCGCGGTCGACGACGTCGCCCACCCTGAGCCGCGCCATCCGGTCGACGTACTCCTGCGGTGTGCCGAGGCCGTAGATGCACGACACCGACGCGACCACGACGACGTCCCGCCGGGTCAACAGCGAGTTGGTGGCGCTGTGGCGCAGCCGTTCGACCTCGTCGTTGATCGAGGAGTCCTTCTCGATGTAGGTGTCCGTCTGCGGGATGTACGCCTCGGGCTGGTAGTAGTCGTAGTAGCTGACGAAGTACTCGACGGCGTTGTTGGGCAGCAGCTCGCGGAACTCGTTGGCGAGCTGAGCGGCAAGTGTCTTGTTCGGTGCCATGACCAGGGTGGGCCGCTGCACCTGCTCGATCAGCCAGGCGGTCGTCGCGGACTTGCCGGTGCCGGTGGCGCCGAGCAGGACGGTGTTCTTCTCCCCCGCCTGGATACGCTGGGTCAGCTCGGCGATGGCGGTCGGCTGGTCGCCGGCGGGTGAGTACTCGGAGACGACCTCGAACGGGGCCACCGTGCGCTGCAGGTCGGTCGTGGGACGCATGCTCCTACGGTATGCCGCGGCACCGACACCGCGCCCACGGGCGCCTTCCCAGCCCCGCGGGCGGGTGGGCCGCCACGACCTGAGACATCGCGGCATACCCCACCCGTGCGGGCTTGACTGGCCGGGTGACCGGCACGACGACGCCCGCGGTGGGCACGACCCGTCGATGGCTGATGCTCGCGGTGAGCACCGCCGCTCAGGCCGCGTCGGCGGTCGTCGTGCACGGCCCGGCCTTCCTCATCCCGGTGCTGCACCGGCGCGAGGGCCTGTCGCTCCCCCTCGCGGGGCTCGTGGCCGCGGCGCCCATGATCGGTGTCCTGCTCACCCTGGTGGTGTGGGGTGTCGTCGTCGACCGGCGCGGCGAGCGTTTCGCCCTCCTCACCGGCCTGACCGGCACCACCGCGGCCGCAGCCGTGGCCGCAGCGGGTGACTCCCCCCTGTGGTGGTTCGTCTGGCTGCTGGTCGCCGGGGCGTTCGCGGCCTCGACGAACGCCGCCAGCGGCCGGGTCGTCGTCGGCTGGTTCCCCGCGCACCGGCGCGGCACGGCGATGGGCATACGGCAGATGGCGCAGCCGCTCGGGGTCGGGATCGCCGCGGTCTCGCTCGCGGTCACGGCCGATCGGGCCGGCGTGCGTGCCGCGCTGGCCGTCCCCGCCGTGGTCGCCGCGCTCGCACTGGCCGCAACCCTCGCCGTCGTCGTCGACCCGCCGAGACCCGCGCGCTCTGCCGCCCACGCCGCCAACCCCTATGCCGCGGACCGGTTCCTCGCGCGGGTGCACCTGGTCTCGGTACTCCTCGTCGTGCCGCAGTTCGTCGTGTGGACCTACGCCCTGGCCTGGCTGGTGAGCGACCGTGGCTGGAGTGCCGGAGCGGCAGGCACCCTCGTCGCCCTCGCCCAGCTGATGGGCGCCGCCGGACGGATCGCCGCCGGGGCGCTGTCCGACCGGGTCGGCAGCCGGATGCGGCCCCTGCGGTGGGTCGCCGTGACCGTCGTCGTGACGATGCTCGCGCTGGGCGCCGCTGCCGGCGCGGGCTGGCCCGTGGCCGTCGTGCTGCTCGTCGTCGCGACCGGGCTCACCGTGGCGGACAACGGGCTCGCGTTCACCGCCGTCGCCGAGCGGGCCGGTGCCTACTGGTCCGGGCGTGCGCTCGGCATCCAGAACACCGGCCAGTTCCTCGCCGCGGCCTGCGTGCCGCCCGTTGCGGGAGTGCTCGTCGCTCGTCGCGGGTATGCCGTGACGTTCGCCTCCGCGGCCGTGTTCGCCGCCGCGGCCGTGCCCTTGGTTCCCCGCGACCGCGACCTCAGCGCGACGCGACCGTGACCGCCAGGATGCCGCCGACGAGCGCGGCACCCCCCGTCGCCACGGCCACGTCGACCATGTGGCGGTGCGGCGAGTAGCCGCGCTCGTCGTCGCGCAGCTCCACGAACCTCTGGCGCACGCCCGCCACGGTGACGCTGGTGACCCCCGCGATGATCGCACCGAGGATCGCCACGACCGACTGTCCGAGGCGTAGCGCAAGCACGACCCCTCCGACCTGGATCACCAACGAGGTCAACGCTGTTCGTTGCCAGGCGAGGGCGGTGCGCTCGGGCTGGAGCCCGGCCCTGTCGGGGAAGGTGCTCACGACGAGCCGCCGGACAGCAGCTCCAGGACGGCGAGCAGGACGGCGACGGCGGCGAAGACCACGACCCCACCGGCGAGCGATGCCAGGGCCCGCGGCGACGGCAGTGGTTCACGCAGCCGGAGCGCCCGCTCGACCCGCGCCCACGACGTGACGGCACGCACCGCGAGAAGAGCCCCGCCGAGGCAGGCCGCACCCCCGACCAGCGCCGACCAGTGCGGCAGGCCCTGCAGTGCCGACACCGACACGATGGCCACGCCACCGGCCACCAGCGCCAGCGCCGTGCGCATCCAGGCCAAGGCAGTGCGTTCGTTGGCGAGCGAGAACCGCGGGTCGGGCTCGTCACCCACCCCGTAGACACTTTCGGGCTTGCGGACCTCGGGCTGCTCCTCGCTCCCGTCAGCCACGGTGGGGCTCCCATCCGGTCTCGGCGGCCCACGCCTCGGCGCGCGCGCTGACTGCGTCGAACCACGGTTCCTTCGCGTCGGCATACTCGCTCGTCGTCATCCCGGTGGCTGCCAGCGCACGCTTCTGCGCGGCATACTCCTCGCGCGCCTGCGGCACGGCGCGCATCCAGTCGCGGAACAGCAGCGCCCAACGCCAGCCGGGGCTCCCCACCTCGCGCACGTGCAGGTGCGTGACCCGCCCCGGGTCACTCGAGCCGAAGAAGACCTTGGGCCAGTGCGTGCCGTCCTTGGAGTTGTCGTGGTGGGCCCCCGTGCCTCGGGGAAACCCCTTGTCCCGCAACGCCTGCAGCACCGCGGGGTTGTCGACGTCGGACAGCGCGTGGACACCGATCTGGAGGTCGATCACGTCCTTGGCCACCAGGCCGGGGACGGAGGTGCTGCCGATGTGGTCGGCCGTGACCGCGGCGTCGCCGAGCACCAGCCGGATGCGGTCGAGCAGGCGGGCCGCCTGCACCGGCCACGTGGGGTCGGGCTCGACCAGCACGAGGTCCTCCGGATGACGGGCGCGTATACCGTCTCGCACGTTCGCCTCGAACGGCACCAGCCGTTCGCGCCACAGGGCGTCGACGGCGGTCCGCAGGTCGTCGACCGAGCCGTCGTTGTCGAACCACACGTCCGCAGCCGCGCGGCGCTCGTCGTCGGTGGCCTGCGCGGCGATGCGTGACCGGGCATCGGCCTCGGCCATGCCCCGGGTCTGGACGAGCCGCTCCAGCCGAACCTCCTCACCGGCCCCCACGACGACCACCAGGTGGTACTGCGGCATGTAGTGCTTCTCGACGAGGAGCGGCACGTCGTGAACCACGATCGCGTCCTCGGGGGCGGCTGCGACCAGCTCCGCGGTGCGGCGGGCGATGAGCGGGTGCGTGATGCCCTCGAGGTCGCGGCGCGCGTCCGGGTCGGCGAAGACGAGCGCACCCAACGCGGCCCGGTCCAGCGAGCCGTCCGGGGCCAGCACCGTCTCGCCGAAACGCGTTGCCACGGCGGCCAGTCCGTCGCTGCCCGGTGCCACCACCTCACGCGCCAGCTGGTCGGCGTCGACGACGACCGCCCCGAGCTCGGCGAGCCGGCGCGCGACGGTCGACTTCCCCGACCCGATGCCTCCCGTGAGGCCGACGCGCAGCATGTCGCAAACCCTAGCGGCGCGGGAATCGCCTACCGCCGCACAGGGAGATGGCCTCGACCCCTCAGTCGGCGAGCCGTGCCGGGAAGCCGCCGGTTGCCACCGGGCCCCAGCGGGTAGGCGTGATGCGCAGCAGCGACTTGTCCTGCGTGACCATCGCCGTGCGGTACTCGTCCCAGTCGGGGTGCTCCCCCGCGATGTTGCGGTAGTACTCGACGAACGGCTCCACGTCGTCGCGGGCGTCGACCACGTCGGCGTCGCCGTCGACCTGCACCCAGGCATCGCCGAAGTCGTCGGACAGCACCAGCACCGAGGCGTGGGGGCGGGCGCGCAGGTTCGCCGTCTTGGCGCGCTCGCGGTAGCTCGAGACGACGATGCGGCCGCTGTCGTCGACCCCACCGGTCACCGGGGACGACTGCGGCCTGCCGTCGGCTCGCTCGGTGATGAGGACCATGTGGTGCCGCGGCCGCACGAAGTGCAGCAGCTCGTCGAGGTCGACCCGGGTGTTCGTCGCGATGGTCCGTGCCATGCCGCCATCCTCACACGCGGCTGGTGGACCGCGCCCGGGACCTGCTGGCGGCCCCGAGCCACCACCACAGGACCACGCCCAGGAGCAGACCTCCTCCCGCGCCGATCCCCCGCGTGACGGCCACGAACGCGGCCACCTCCGCAGGCGCGCCCGACCAGAGCTGCTGCGCCCAGGACCCCAGGGCGACGAGGGCCGGACCTGCGACCAGCACGACCCACACCGCTGCCCGCTCGGCAGGGCTCGATCGAGCCGGCTCGTCCCCGGTCACGGGTGCGCGACGCAGCTCCTTCGCCACCCACCAGAGCACGACCAGGACGCCGACCACGCCACTGGCGAACTGGGCCACCTTGTAGGTCGCCAGCGGCCCCAGGAGCGGCTCGCGCAAGACGGGGAGGTGCCGGACGACCCAGCCGTCCCAGTGGGTGAAGGCGTCCCACGCGACGTGGGTCAGGGCGCCCACCACGACGCAGACCGCGGCCCACCACCAGTCCCGTCCGCGCGGAACGGCCGGCGCGGGGAGGCGCTCGCGCACCGCAGTCGGAGCGAGGTCGCGCGCCGCGGGGGCGACGGCCAGCCGCCAGGCCGCGAACGCCAGCAGGCCGAGGACGAGGTCAAGGGTGACGACGCCGGTGAGGGAATGGGTGAAGCCACGGTCACCCCTGACGGGCACGAAGTACAACGCGTCGGGCACCATCGCCCCGATCACGAGCGCCGACGGCACCGCCCAGCGCGGGCGACGCCGACCCATGAACGGCAGCACAGCCGCGACGTGGGCTGGCGTGAACGGCATACCGCAGAACCTAACCCGGGCACGGCACGAGGCCCGGCCCCCACGAAGGGGAACCGGGCCTCGTGTCGTGGCCACACGGCATACCTCGTCGGTATGCCGGTGGGCTCAGTTGCCGGTGAGCTTTTCGCGCAGCGCGGCGAGGGCCTCGTCGGAGGCGAGGGTGCCCTCGTTCGCCGGGGCGGCCGGGCGGCTGGCACCCGCGTCGCCGTCGGACGACGAGCCCGAGTCGGACGAGTACGAGGTGGCGGTGCCGGCGTTGGCAGCCGCCTCCGCGTCGGCCTTGGTGGCCTCCTCGATCTGCGCCTTGTGGGCCTCCCAGCGGGCGTGGGCCTCGGCGTACTGCTTCTCCCACTTCTCGCGCTGCTCGTCGTAGCCCTCGAGCCACTCGTTGGTCTCCGGGTCGAAGCCCTCGGGGTACTTGTAGTTGCCCTGCTCGTCGTACTCCGCGGCCATGCCGTAGAGGGTCGGGTCGAACTCGGCGACGGGCGCGCTGTCGTCGTTGGCCTGCTTGAGGCTCAGCGAGATCCGGCGACGCTCGAGGTCGATGTCGATGACCTTGACGAAGATGTCCTGGCCGACCTGGACGACCTGCTCCGGCAGCTCCACGTGGCGCTCGGCCAGCTCGGAGATGTGGACCAGGCCCTCGATGCCGTCGTCGACACGGACGAACGCACCGAACGGGACGAGCTTGGTGACCTTGCCCGGGACGACCTGACCGATCGCGTGGGTCCGGGCGAAGTGCTGCCACGGGTCCTCCTGCGTCGCCTTGAGCGACAGGGAGACACGCTCGCGGTCCATGTCCACGTCGAGCACCTCGACGGTGACCTCCTGGCCCACCTCGACGACCTCGGACGGGTGGTCGATGTGCTTCCAGGACAGCTCGGAGACGTGGACGAGACCGTCGACACCGCCGAGGTCCACGAACGCACCGAAGTTGACGATCGAGGACACGACGCCGGAGCGGACCTGCCCCTTCTGGAGCTCCTTGAGGAACGTGGTGCGGACCTCGGACTGGGTCTGCTCGAGCCAGGCACGGCGCGACAGGACCACGTTGTTGCGGTTCTTGTCGAGCTCGATGATCTTGGCCTCGATCTCCTTGCCCACGTAGGGCTGGAGGTCGCGGACGCGACGCATCTCCACGAGGGAGGCGGGCAGGAAGCCGCGCAGGCCGATGTCGAGGATGAGGCCGCCCTTGACGACCTCGATGACGGTGCCGGTGACGACGCCGTCCTCCTCCTTGATCTTCTCGATCGTGCCCCAGGCGCGCTCGTACTGGGCGCGCTTCTTGGACAGGATCAGGCGGCCTTCCTTGTCCTCCTTCTGGAGGACGAGGGCCTCGACCTCGTCGCCGACGGTGACGACCTCGTTGGGGTCGACGTCGTGCTTGATGGACAGCTCACGCGAGGGGATGACGCCCTCGGTCTTGTAGCCGATGTCGAGCAGGACCTCGTCCCGGTCGACCTTGACGATGCGACCCTCGACGATGTCGCCGTCGTTGAAGTCCTTGATGGTCGCGTCGATCGCGGCAAGGAGGTCTTCCTCAGAGCCAATGTCGTTGATGGCAACCTGAGGGGCGGTCTTCTCGACCGTGCTGGCAGTCATGTAGTAGGAACTCCGATGGTGGACAGATTGAATAGAAGGTGTGCGTTGGTGGGCACGCGAGAACGCGCGCACACAAATGTGCGTGTCCACCTTACCGACCGTGTCTGCTGGGGGTCAAAACCGTGAGGTATGCCGGGTGAGCGAGTTTGCGCAGGTCAGCCGCCGGGTGGCGGGACCGGAGGAAACCGCTGTGGCGAACCGGTCCTGGTGGGACGCAGAGGCGGGTGAGTACTACGCCGAGCACGGCCGGTTCCTCGGGGACGACGACTTCGTCTGGGGTCCCGAGGGGTGGCACGAGTCGGAGCTCGGCCTGCTGGGCGACGTGGCCGGCCGCCGGGTGCTCGAGATCGGGGCGGGCGCGGCGCAGTGCTCCCGTTGGGTGGCAGGGCAGGGCGGCTCCGTCGTGGCCACCGACCTGTCGGCCGGGATGCTCCGCGAGGCGCGGCGGCTCAACGTCGGGGTCACTCCCCCGGCGCGCCCGGTGCCCCTTGCGCAGTGCGACGCCGTCGCACTGCCCTTCGGCGAGGCGGTCTTCGACGTCGTCTTCACGGCATACGGGGCGGTGCCGTTCGTGGCCGACAGCGGCGCCCTGATGCGAGAGGTGGCGCGGGTGCTGCGCCCCGGCGGGCGGTTCGTCTTCTCGACCACCCACCCGTTCCGGTGGGCGTTCCCGGACGACCCGGGCGAGAACGGGCTCACCGTGCGGCAGTCCTACTTCGACCGCACGCCGTACGTCGAGGCGGACAGCGACGGGGAGGCGACGTACGTCGAGCACCACCGCACGCTCGGCGACCGGGTCCGTGAGCTGGTCGCGGCCGGGCTGGTCCTGGTGGACCTCGTCGAGCCGGAGTGGCCCGAGCGCAACCACGAGACCTGGGGCGGGTGGTCCCCCCTGCGCGGCCGGCACTTCCCCGGGACCGCCATCTTCGTCTGTCGACGCGGCTGACCGGTCTCACAGAATTTTTTCAGGAAGGCGGGACAGGACTACGTCATTTGACGTATAAGAGATGTTGGGGTGCATGAGCCAGGGAGTCACATCTCATGGTGCAACTTCACAAGGTCCTGGGTCGCCGATGGGTACGTCGGTGGTTGGCGATGGCTGCCACGGCGGGACTCGCCGGGAGTGGTCTGGCCGTCGCGGCGCCGAGCGCGTCCGCCGCCCCCCTGCCCGCGGCATACTCCGCCACCGCGACCGGCGACGTCCTGACCGCGGCGAGCTCGATCGTCGGAGCGAACCTGCTGGCCACCGATCTCGTGCACTCCACCAGCGCGGTCGACAGCACCGACGCCACGGCCCCGTCGACGGCGACGTCCGCCAACCTCGGGGTGCTCCTCGGGCCGGTCGGGGTCAGGGCCGCGAACACCGAGACCGCCCCTCCTGACTCGGCCGACTCCGGCGGACTGGCCTCGGTGACGCTGCCCGGGGTGCTGTCCACGGGGGTTCTCACCTACACCGATGAGGCAACGTGGGCCGGCGCGAACGCCTGCGTCCCTGCCGGGCAGCCGATCTCGCGGGCCGTGACCACCACGACCGGCGCCTCGGTGGGAGCCTTGGGCGTCAACGTGCTCCAGACCGGTGTGTCATCGGTGACGACGACCACCTCGCTCACGGCGCAGTCGCCCACCCACGACACCCGTGGCGTGACCAGCACCGCCCGGGGAAACGTGGCCGGCCTGGCCCTCCTCGGCGGGGCGGTCCGCGTGTCCGCCCTCCAGCCCGAGCTGAGCACGACGGCGACCAGTGGCGCCGCCGGCAGCGCGAGCATCACCGGCTCCTCGGTCCAGGTCACCGGCCCGGGCATCGGCACGGTCACGCTCGTGGCAGGTGCCGACCTCACCGTCTCGGTGCCGCTGGTGGGGTCGGTGACGTTGCACCTCGCCAGCAACGCCGACATCGTCGCCGCCGGTGGCACCTTCTCCACGACCTACCTGACGGCGAGGGTCTCCCTTCTGGCCGGCACGGGAACGGTGACGCTCGGGATCCTGCCGCTGACCGTCGCCGCCACGGCGCCGGCAGGCGGGGTCGAGTGCGACACCACTGCCCCCGCAATCAACATCGTCGCCCCGGCCGACGGGTCGACCGTGCCCGACGCGACGCCCACCTTCAGCGGCACGTCCGGGGTGCTGTCGGGCTCGATCACCCTCGCCATCGACGGCGGCTCCCCGGTCACCGTCCCCACCGCGGCCGACGGGTCATGGTCCTACACCCCCACGACGCCCCTGTCCGAGACGACGCACACGGCCGTGGCAACGGCCACCGACACGGCCGGCAACTCGGCGACCGACTCGACGAGGTTCACCGTCGACGTGCCGCCAGCTGTCGCGATCACGGAGCCGGCTGACGGGTCTGCGACGAACGACGCCACCCCGGCGATCACCGGAACCTCGAATGTGCTCAGTGGGTCGGTCCGCCTCGCCATCGACGGCGGTGCGCCCGCCACCGTGCCCACCGCGGCGGACGGGTCGTGGTCGTACACGCCTGCGACTGCTCTGGGTGAGGGCCCGCACGTGGCCGTGGCAACGGCCACCGACCCGCAAGGCAACACCGCCACCGACAGCTCGACCTTCACCGTCGACACGACCGCGCCGGCCGTGACGATCACTGCACCGGCCGACGGTTCGGTGACGAACGACCCGACGCCCGCGATCACCGGAACCTCGGATGTGCTGAACGGGTCGATCAGTCTGACGATCGACGCTGGCACGCCGGTGAGTGTGCCCACGGGCGCGGACGGGTCGTGGACCTACACCCCGACCACTGACTTGGCGGACGGCTCGCACACCGCCGTGGCCAGGGCGACCGACGCGGCAGGCAACACGGCCTCGGACTCCTCCACGTTCACCATCGACACCACCGCTCCGGCCGTGGCAATCACTGCACCGGCCGACGGGTCCTCGACGAACGACGCCACACCGGCGCTCACGGGGACCTCGGATGTGCTGAACGGATCGATCAGTCTGACGATCGACGCTGGCACGCCGGTGAGTGTGCCCACGGGCGCGGACGGGTCGTGGACCTACACCCCAACCACTGACTTGGCGGACGGCTCGCACACCGCCGTGGCCAGGGCGACCGACGCGGCAGGCAACACGGCCTCCGACTCCTCCACGTTCACCATCGACACCACCGCTCCGGCCGTGGCAATCACTGCACCGGCCGACGGGTCCTCGACGAACGACGCCACACCGCCGATCACCGGGACCTCAGACGTCCTGAACGGATCGATCAGCTTGGCGATCGACGCTGGCACGCCGGTGAGTGTGCCCACGGGCGCGGACGGGTCGTGGACCTACACCCCAACCACTGACTTGGCGGACGGCTCGCACACCGCCGTGGCCAGGGCGACCGACGCGGCAGGC
>NZ_JABEPQ010000001.1:0-426878 GCF_013041615.1 Knoellia koreensis | reverse complement strand
GGCAACACGGCCTCCGACTCCTCCACGTTCACCATCGACACGACTGCCCCGGCGGTGGCGATCACCGCACCGGCCGACGGGTCCTCGACGAACGACGCCACACCGCCGATCACCGGGACCTCAGACGTCCTGAACGGGTCGATCAGCCTGGCCTTCGACGGTGGCACGCCCCAGAGTGTGTCCACGGGCGCGGACGGGTCGTGGACCTACACCCCGACCACCGACTTGGCGGACGGCTCGCACACCGCTGTGGCCCGGGCGACCGACGCGGCAGGCAACACCGCATCCGACTCCTCCACGTTCACCATCGACACCACCCCACCCTCTGTGGCGATCACCGCACCCGCGGATGGGTCGACCACCAACGACTCCACGCCACCGATGACCGGCACCTCCGACGTGATCAGCGGCACGGTGCTGCTGAGCATCGACGGAACAACGCCAGTCAGCGTCGACACCGGCGCGGATGGCTCGTGGGCCTACACGCCGCCGGCGGCTTTGATCGAGGGCGGGCACACGCTGACCGCAACGGCTTCCGACGGAGCTGGGAACACCGCGACCGACTCGTCGACGTTCACTGTCGACACGATCGCTCCGGCGGTTGCGATCACGGCACCCGCGGACGGGTCCTCGACGAATGACGCCACACCGCCGATCACCGGGACCAGCGACATCGTCAACGGCACGATCAGCCTGGTCATCGACGGGGGCGACCCCGTCACCGTGAACACCGGTGCCGATGGGTCGTGGTCGTACACGCCCACCACTGCGTTGGGCGACGGTTCACACACGGCCGAAGCGACGGCCAAGGACGACGCCGGCAACACGTCATCCGACTCCTCGACGTTCACCGTCGACACGACGGCACCGGCCATCGCGATCACCGCACCGGCGGACGGGTCCTCGACGAACGACGCCACCCCGCCGATCACCGGGACCAGCGACATCGTCAACGGCACGATCAGCCTGGTCATCGACGGAGGCGACCCCGTCACCGTGAACACCGGTGCCGACGGGTCGTGGTCGTACACGCCCACCACTGCGTTGGGCGACGGTTCACACACGGCCGAAGCCACCGCCACCGACGGAGCCGGCAACACGGCATCCGACTCATCAACGTTCACGGTCGACACCACCGCACCGGCCATTGCCATCACCTCGCCCGCGGACGGGTCGACCACTAACGACCAGACCCCGGCGATCACCGGGACCAGCGACATCGTCAACGGCACGATCAGCCTGGTCATCGACGGAGGCGACCCGCTCACCGTCGACACCGGCGCGGACGGCTCGTGGTCCTACACCCCAACCACCGCGCTGGGCGATGGCTCACACACCGCCGAAGCCACCGCCACCGACGGAGCCGGCAACACCGCCTCCGATTCCTCGACGTTCACCGTCGACACGACGGCACCGGCCATCGCGATCACCGCACCGGCGGACGGGTCGACCACCAACGACGCCACACCGACCATCTCCGGCTCCAGCGACATCCTCAACGGCACCATCATGTTGAAGCTCGACGACGCATCCCCGATGCGGGTCGCCACAGAAGCCGACGGATCCTGGGCGTCCACGCCGACTCAGGCACTGTCCGACGGCGAGCACACGGCGCTGGCCGGTGCCACCGACGAGGCGAACAACACTGCCACGGACCAGATCTCGTTCACCGTGGACACGTCCACTGCTCCTCCGGGCCAAGAGCCCACAGTGGACATCACGTCACCCGCTGACGGGTCGACCCTTGGCAGTGCACCCCCCGCGGTGACGGGGACCAGCAACGCGCCGGGTCACCAGGTTTCCGTCACCCTTGACGGGGAGCCGCTCGGGACTGACACGGTCGACGCCGACGGCACGTGGAGCGTGCCGGTCACGAGGAGCATCGCCTGTGGTCACCACGTCATCACTGCGACCGTCGGCGACTTCTCTGCGCCGGTACTGCTGAACGACGTGGTCGTCCTCGCGGATGCCGCGGACCCCAGCTCTGACACGGTCGGTTTCACGCTCACGTGTCCGGCCGGCAACGGCCCGAACCATCCCGGGGAAGGCGGCCCAGCCGCCGGCCCGAGGCCCGGTGGCCTCGCATTCACGGGACTGGACCCGGCGATGCCGGTCGGGCTGGGCCTGCTTCTCATCGCCGTGGGCGCGGCGGCCTACGTGACCCGGCGGAGGACGATGCGCTGAGGACTACCGGTGCGGGGTGTGCGCGACGTGCGCACACCCCGAACCGGTCGCTCACGGCATACGACAGCGGCCCAGGGACCTGCCCCGCTCGAGCTTGGACGGAAGCACACCAAAGCGCCGCTGGTACTCGCGTGCGAAACGACCCGGGGTCGAGAACCCCCACCGGTAACCGACATCCGACACCCGCGCGTCCGGGTCGGACATCAGGTCGAGGTGGGCGGACTGAAGTCGCAACTCCCGTAGGTAGGCGCGCGGGCTGCACCCAAAGAGCTGTTGGAAGCCGAGCTGCAGGGCTCGGGTGCTCACGCCAAAACGGGGTCCAAGAGCTTGCAGCGCAACGGGTTCCGCGCAGTGGGCACGCAGGAAGTCGGCCGCCGACCGCGCCGCCGCATGACTGGCCGCGCCACCGCTGACCTCCGCGGCGCCGTCCAACACACAGTTGGTGTGGGTTGCGAGCATGGCGGCCACTGCGAAGCGCTCTACCTCGGCGGACCAGATCGGGTAGGCGTCCGCATCCGTTGGCCCAGCCTCAGCCAGGTGGTTCACCATGCGCACCACGGATCGCCAGCGTTCCCGGTCGGACCGGTTTCGCGGTGCCGCCAGCTCAAACGCCGGATGGGCGATGGTGTCGCCGACGATGTCGAGGATGTAACGGTGCACCGCACCGGCATCGAAACGCAGGTTGCAGACGAATGCCGTTGGGTGCCAACGCATGGTGAAGAGCCGGCGGTCGTCCACCACGACCGAGCGGTCGTCCACGAGCTGCACACTGTCCGCTCCGCTCGAGATCTCCACGACGCCTCGGACCATCTGCACGATGCAGTACTGCGTTCCCAGCGGCCCCGCTGGGATGACATCGACGTCACAGGCATAGCCAAGGAGATCCACCCAGATGCCACCGATTCGCCCTGTCTCCTGGACGGCGTGGAAGTCCCGTGCGTCGCCTCGAGGATTGATGTCGTGGGGTACGTAGGCGCGTCCCACAACCTCACGAGCCTCGTCGATGTCGCGTGTATCCAGGCTCGTCCTGAATCTCTCGACCATGGCCTGTTTCGCCTGCGAGTCAGGGGAATTGGTGCGGTACCCCTGGCCGGCACTGCTCTGCATCGATCAAGCACTCCAATAGAAAGACAGGTGTCGCCTTTGGTACCACCATTTTCGCACCACTGATGGCCGCTCGTCTGTGGTACCCACGATTCACGTCAAACATGCACTTCAGAGGTCGAGTGCCCGGTCGAGCGGTCTGGCCGCCCGGCTCGGAGGTCTGCGCCAGAGCATCTGCGCAGGAGCCAGCGGATGCTCCGGTCGCATGCCCGACGGAGTGGCGCGTGCGATTCCCCGTCGTTGTGCGCGATCCGCACAGGCCATTGCGTCAAGCGACTAGGCCCGCGCGAATCCCGTTCCTACCGTTGGGGAGTCGCCTCAAAGCATCCGGCAAGGAATCCTCACCCCCTCCGAACCGGTCGGGCGACACGCCCCCGCTGCCCGGCAGTCGGGGGCACCCGATCACTCGGGGACACAACGAAGGGACAGAGCCATCCCCCTGCTGGCTCTGTCCCTTCGTTGCTGTGTTGACGCTGTCCCCTCAGCGCGCCTCTCGTCGGCCACGAGAGCCGGCGCCGAAGGTCAGGAAGAGGCCGAGAGCCAGCAGCAGGATCCCGAGACCGACGCCGAGCGGGGTCAGGGTGCCGTTGACGAAGCCCAGGAGCGATCCCTTGGTGCCCCAGTCCTTGGCGTTCTTCTTCACGGTGTCGGGGTTGTAGCCGATGGTGCCCTTCGTGGTGGCGAGCTCGGGGTATCCCTCGGCCACGAGGGACTTGTCCTGCTCCTCCTGGCCCTTGATGAGGACACCGGTGTTCGGCTCGACCCACAGGGTGCGGACGTTGCCGTACATGACCTTGGCCTTGACGGTGCCACTGGCACTGTCACCGAACACCGCGCGTGGCACATCGCGTTCGGTCACCTCGGCCTTGGGGATGGACTGCCGGAAGACGTAGGTCGTCGTGCCCTCGATCTTCTCCTCGCGCACGAAGTTGATCGCCTCTGCCCGACCGAGGTCACCGTCCCAGAAGCGGTAGGTCTTCTTCTGCACGTCGAACGGGAACTTGAAGAACAGTCCCTGGTGGGAGATGTCATTGACCTTGGTGGGGTCCTCGATGTCGCCGGCGGACTTGTAGTCGCCACAGCAGTTGGTCGACTCACCCGTCCTCCGGTTGAGCGACACGCCCTCATCGCTGTAGCTGAGGTCCGTCCACTGGCCGTTGATGAGCGCCTGTGACTGCACGGCGGTCTGCCAGAAAGCCTCGGTTCCGCGCTTGTCCGCGGGCACCTTGCCCGGGATGCCGCGGACCTCACGCGTGCTCCGCAGGTCGACGCCCTCGAGCTTGTCGTAGTGCGGCCGGCCGTCGTCGCCCTTGTAGGCGCGGAGGGCAGACATCCCGGAACCCTGTGAGTCCGAGGTCGACTTCTGGTCGAGTGGCACGGTGGCCAGGTTCTTGTAGAGGACTGGCTTGGCCACGATCCCGACGACGACCAGCAAAACTCCCAGCAGGATGGCGACGCCACCCAACACCTTGCGCATGCCCCGGCTCTCTCTCCCTTGAAATGAGTCTGCGCGAGCGTACCAGCGAGTAGCCTTCGCGAGTTGCCTATTCGAGGGATGTCGGGATGCGCCGTTGGTATGCCGCGGGTGACGCGCGGTTGTGGTGCGTCACTGGCGCTGTCGCCGTGGGTTCCTCTGGTGTCCTCGGACTGTTGGCACGCCGCGGTTCCTGGTACGCAGACGACCTCGACTTCCTCATCGTCGGCGCCCGTGGGTTCGGGGTCGAGGACCTCCTCACGCCGGTGAACGACCACCTGGCTCCAGGACTTCGGGCGACGTACGCCCTCTTCGCGTGGGCTGCTCCCCTGAACTACGACTTCACCGTGGTTCTGCGCGGTCTCCTGTGGGCCGCCGCCGTGATGCTCATGGCAGCACTGCTCCAGCGGCTTTACGGACGTGGCGGACTGACCGTGGTCGGTACGGTCTTCTACGCCCTGTCCCCTTTGTCCATGCCGTCGTTCATGTCGCTGTCGAGTGCCGTCAACAACCTGCCCGCCCACGTGCTCGGGCTGGTTTTCCTGCACTGCACCTTGGACTGGCGCGAGCGGGGGCGCAATCCGTCCCTGGTCGCGGCAGCCTGCTCGCTGCTGGCCTCCATGCTGTTCTGGGAGAAGTCTGCTCTCATCGTCCTGAGTGGGGCAGCTCTCCTTCTTTCACGTGACAGCACTTCCGACGAGCGCAAGGTCCATAGGTGGTGGAGGTGGGCCGCGGCGTGCACCGTGGCGGGCGCGGCCTTCGCCATCCTCTATGTTTCGCGAGGTGGCCCGTCTCCCTCGGACCCACCATCCTTCGCTCGAGCGACGATGCTGTGGGCCGAGTCGCTGTGGCACACCCTGGCGCCCGTCGTGGCAGGAGGGCCACTGACCTGGGCGGCGAAGTTTCCACCGTCCTTCGGACTGGCCAGCCCACCATGGGTGGTTTCCGCAGCGGGGACGATCGTGGCGGCAGGGCTGGTCGGCGTGTGCGTGCTGCGCGATCGTCGGGCGCTGTGGTGGTGGGCGGCGCTGGTCGGTTACTCGGTCGCGACGGTGGCCGTCGTCGGCTACGGCCGGTTCGCGACGTTCGGCTCGGTCTTCACACGACATCTGCACTACTGGTCGGACGCATCGGTACCGCTCACTCTTGCCGTGGTCGCCAGCCTGGCGCTGGTGCCTCCCGCCCGCTTCCCCGTAGTCCGCAGGGCGACGTGTACAGGGCTGGCGCTGGCCTGGCTGCTCGCCGTCGGCGCCAGCAACCTGCACTTTGGTCAGCTGTGGGCGACGAACCCGGCCAAGGACTACACGCGCAACCTGACCTCATCACTTCGTGATCGTGGTGCGGTGAACCTGTGGGACACGTTGGTGCCGGACCGGATCCTGCCCCTGAGCGACAACCGGTCAGTTCCTGCCGTGGCTCGACTGATCTCACGTGACGTCGAGGTCCAAGACCCCTCCAGCGACCCGCTTCTCGTGCGGGATGACGGCGCCATCACGGCATCACGGCTCCAGGTCTGGGGCCGTTCCACCAACGGCGCAGACTGCCGATACCTCCTCAAGGGAACGGGATCGGTGACCGTGCCCCTCGACCAGCCGGTTCCGAGCGGGTACTGGTACTTCAGGATCGGGTACCTCGCCAACCCGGACACCACCGTCGACGTCACCGCTGTCGGTGACTCCGGGAAGGTGGCGCTCGTCAGCGGATCACCCACTTGGCCCGCCGGGCTGGGCACGGCATACCTCCGCGCGGCGCGCACGGGGGACATCCGCTACGTCGTCGTCAGCACCCGAGAGCCCCGGACGAACCTGTGCATCGGAGACATCACCGTCGGCGTCCCGGAGCCGGCGCCATGACGGTCGTGGCGCGGGCCAGCCGTCGCAGCTTCCGCGGGCTCGACGGGCTGCGTGCCCTGGGAGCACTCATGGTCCTGACCACCCATGTCGGGTTCCAGAGCGGGGACTCCCTGAACGGTCCGCTCCGCGGAGTCCTGTCCCGCATGGACAGCGGTGTGGCCATTTTCTTCGTCATCTCGGGGTTCCTCCTGTACCGGCCGCACGCGGTGGCGCTGGTGACCGGAAGCCGCGCCCCCAGTGCCCGGCGCTACTTCTGGCACCGAGCCGTGCGCATCCTTCCGCCGCTGTGGATCGCCGTGCTCCTCGCCTGGTTGGTGACTCCCGCGAGTGACCGAGCGGCGGTGGGCGACTACCTGCGCCACGCCGTACTCCTGCAGATCTACTCACCCGGACACGAAGCACAGGCGCTCACCCAGATGTGGAGCCTTGCCACCGAGGCGGCGTTCTACGTCGTGCTCCCGATCGCCGCCTGGCTTCTTGCCACGCGAGGTGGTCGACACCACACCCGGGCCTCCCGGCGAGAGGTCGACCTACGACTCGCGCTTCTCGTCCTCACCCCCATTGCGGGCGCGGCGTGGATGGCTGTCGCGGCTGCCGGTGACCACGGCATCTGGGGTGTCTGGCTGCCCGGTTACGTGGGGTGGTTCGGGCTGGGCATGGCCCTCAGCCTGTGGCAGGCAGCCCGGGAAGGCGGACTGTACGGGCCTGGTCGCGCCGAGGAGCTTGCCCGCCACCCGTGGACCGTCTGGTCCGTCGCTGCAGGCGTCTACCTGATCGCGACCTCACCTGTCGCCGGCCCATACGACCTGTCGCTCGCCACGCCGGGCCAGGCCGCGACAAAGAACCTCCTGTATGCCGCGTTCGGCCTCCTTGTCGTCCTCCCCGCGGTCCTCACCGTCCGCCCCCAACAGGAGCCGGAGGCCGTCCAAGCTCTCGGTGGGTCACTCGGCAAGTACCTCGGCGACGTGAGCTACGGCGTCTTCTGCTACCACCTCGTCGCCCTCACGCTGGTGGAGCGGCTCACGGGACAGGTGGTGTTCGGCGGACACTTCTGGCTGCTGCTGGGGCTGACCGCGCCCTTGAGCCTGGCCTTGGCGTCGGCCAGCTTCTACTGGCTGGAACGTCCCCTGATGCGCCGCGCCAGACGTGGGGATCCGGTTCCACCCCACGCACTCGAACCTGCGGCGACGGCGACGGCGACGGCCGTCAACGCGAACAGCTGAACGGCGCTCGACGTCACTCCGGCACCGCCGGTCGGCCAGAGACCGGTCACTGCCCACGCACCGGCCACGAGGATGAGACCTCCGGCCACGAGCGGCACCGCCTGCATCCTCGAGCGCATGACCCCGGCGACCACGAGGCCGGCCAACGCAGCAGCGGCGCCCACCGTTCCGAAACCCAACACGACCAGCGCGAGGGCCAGTCCCGTCACCCAGCCCGCCGCGGTCGGCTCTGTGGTGGCCACGGTCGGCCGTCGTCGGCGCGTCAGGTACATCACCGCAGCTGTCAGCAGCACGGCAGCCGCGCCAGCGACCAACCCGAACCGGAACCATCCTTGGGCTGGAAAGGTCATGGTGACGTGGCCACTCGTCGCCTGCGGAACCACCCAGCCCTGTTGCCAACCGTTCACCCGGATCGGGGTGAGCGCCTTGCCCGCGTCTGTAGTGGCGCGCCAACCCGGGCTGAAGTTCTGCGGCAGGACGATCAGCGAGGTCTCTTCTCGGGGCTGGACCCTGAGGTCGAACTGCGTGGCGGACTTCCAGCGCTGGTCGAGCGCAGCGCCTTGGCCCGCTCCTGCCGAGGTCGTACCTGCTGCCGCCGGTCGCAGGACCAGTGAATCGGGGCGGAAGGCTTCGGTGGCCGGTGCATCGAGCACAGCGACCCCAGCCGGCAGCGAAAGATCCCCGTTGCCGCAGACTCGCCATGCCATGGGGCGTCCGTCGAGCAGCTCCCCCACCGTGCCATCCACCTGCGTGTCCAGACGCCGCCCGTTGACCGTGAGCCCGGGGCCAAAGCCACAGGTTGCACCTGTCGCAGCAGTGCGTGGCGGTGACGACGCCTTGGGGGCTCCGGCGATGACCAGTTCGGACACTCCGACGGGCAGGACACTGACCAGTCCCGCGGCGTCGACGCTTCGCTTCTCGCTGGTTCGCAGGAACCTGAACGAGACAACCTTGGCACGTGTCTCGGGCCAGCTGACCCGACCCTCCGCGTCAACCGTAAGCCTGCGTCGGCGACCGTCGTCGAGGGAGACCTCCACCTCGTCCGGTCGCGAGGCCGCGAGGAACTCGTCCACCTGGAACTGTGCCCCCCTTGTCGGCGCCCGTTCCGGGAGGACCACCTCGAGCGTGGGGTCAGGGTCGTCCTTCCCTGCCACCCAGCCGGTCTCGAGCGAGCCGTCCACCGCCGCTCCCGGCCGCCCGGCGAGGTCGGGGACTGCCCGGCTGCTCGCCTTCGCGCGGTAGGGCATGAGGTCGTCCACCAGGCGATCGGCAGCAGGTCCCGGGCGCACCACCGCCGTACCGGAGGCCCGGACGTTCTCTGACCGCACGACCTCGATCTCGCGTCGCAGCCCGTTCGATTCCTCGGCCGGCCGGCTCAGCGCGTCCGAGCACAGCGGGCGCTCCGCGACACGGATGCAGGCCGCCGATCCGCTCGTGGGTGTTCCCAGCACGTAGTACGGACTTTCGTCCGCGGGCAGGCTGCCCCCGTTCACTCCCACCGACGAGCCGAGGACAGCGCCGGGGATGCTGACCTCGCCGATCGCGACGCCGTTCTCCGGCCCGGTGTTCTGCACCTGGGTGATCGTGATCCGAACCCTGGACGTGGGCGTGGACGGCGTGGCCACTTGCTGTGGCTCCGTGCTGCGGGACAAGACACTGCTGACGCTGCCGCCGTCCGTCGTGACGTTGACCCGGCTCGGTGGCGCCCCCACCTGCTGTGGCTGGCTCAGTCGAACCGTCATGCCGGTGACTGGGCGCGGGGAGCGGAACGACAGCTCGAGCCACTCACCGCGGGCCACGCCGAACCGACCCGACACCCACGCTGTGTCGGCGTCACCGTCGACGGCTGCCGCCGGGCCGGCTCCCGGTCCGATCCTCAAGGTGGCGTTGGCGTCCGAGGCAGACGAGGAGACCCGCACGTCGAGCAGGTCACCGTCCCACCTGCGCACCGACTGGGGCGTCATGGGTGGCGCTTCGTAGTCGATGACGGAACGTCGGGTACGGCCTCGGTCGCCCGCGGCCAGCGTCGCCGAGATGTTGTCGCTGGCCCGGCCGAAGAACACCTCCCGTCGGCGGTTGCCGTCCGTGACAGCCCAAGTCGATGGCTCGAATCCGCTGGGTCCCGCATCCGCAGCCGACACGGCCGCATCAGCGCCGACCGCCTCGACCGAGCGGGCCATGTCCTCGGGGCCGCCTGCCACGCCCACCACGCGCGACGAATCGACCTGGGTTCCCCCCACGGGCCCTCCCGTGTCATAGACCTCGACGCTGGGATACGGCAGCCGGGTGAACGCGTCCCTGGTCTCGGCGGGTTCTTGGGCCGTGGTGTCGATGACCGGCCCGAAGGTTCGGACCCGTGCGAGCCCGGCGTCGGCGAGTGCCTGGTGCACCTGCAGCCCGATGTTCGGCACGACGTCGGTCCGCAAGTCGTTGCGCACCACGACAAAGCGAACGCCTGCCGAGCGAAGCATCCAGGTGAGCTGCGGTGTCCCCTTGCCGCTCCCGAGCTGCCGCTGCACCTCGTCCAACAGTCGGGTCGCACCGGCCGAGCCCAAAGGGACCGCGTCCCGGACCGCGAAGGGTCGGCGCAACAGTGCCTGGAGCGGTTCGTCCTTCGTCGAGCCCCACGTGAAGTCGGCGAAGCTGGCGGCCGGGACGACGAGAACCCCACCCGGGCCAGGCTGGCGGTCCAACCAGCTCGCGGTCTCAGTCCAGTACGACGGGATCGCTCGGTAGGACTCCGGGCGAGGCATGACGCCCTGGACGCCTGGGGCCACGAGAGCAACCACGAGCGACCCCACCAACACCGGGCCCAGCCAGGTCGGTGTCGCCCAACGCTGGAGCCTCGCCTGCAGGACCGACAGTGCATGGCACGCCCCCAACACGAGCGCCACGCGGACGACCGGCTCGAACTTGTGGGTGTTGCGCAACGGAGACAGCGCGCCGTCCAGCAATGCCTGTGTCGTTGACGCCCCCAGCCCTCCGGCTGCACCGACATGCCCCAGGGTTACGAGCGCCAACCCTGTCACCAGAGCGAGCAGCAAGAATCGCCGCTCCGGGCAGGATCGCGCGGCGAGTCCAGCCACCCCGAGGGCGACGACAGCGGCTGTCACGGCGACCATGACCCCCTGGGTGACGAACGCCCACCCGGCCGGCCAGCTGGGGCCGTTGCTGACGGACAGGTAGCTCAGCCAGGTCGTGGTGCCTCGAAGGGCCTCCCAGGGGCTTGCGAAGTGCGTCGTGACCGGGGCGTTCTCGATCCAGTCGAGGAACGGCGGGCTGTAGCGCCCCAACAGCACAAGGGGCACTGACCACCACAGGGACACCAGCACGATCGCCACCAGCCAGCCGATGGAACGCAGCGCGTGCCGCACCGACCAGTGCCGGGTCAGGAGCCACAGGGCAGGCAGCACCAGCGTGGCTCCGGTCGCGACTGCGTTGACCCCACCGACAAAGGTGAAGGCGACGGCCGAGGCGGTGACCCGCCACCACCATGACCGGCGACCGGGGACGACCAGTGGCAACAGAACCCAAGGCGCCATGGCGTAGGGCCACACCTCGACCGACGTGATGGCCAGCTCGCTCACGATGCGGGGGCTCAGGGCGAACAGGAGCGCCCCCACGAACCTCGGCCCACGATCTGCGACGCCGAGGGCCCCGGAGAGCAGCCACATGCCAAGGAAGGCAACGACTGCGACAACGCTCCACCACAGCCGTTGGGTCACCCAGGCGGGGGCCCCCGCCTCCATCAAGGCCCAGTGGAACGGGCCGACGGGAAACAGGTAGCCGTAGGCCTGGTTCTGCAACTGTCCGAACTGGCCCTGCGGGTCCCAGATCGAAAGGGCCCTCGCGAGGAACCCACCGGGGTCAGCCGTCAGGTCCAGTTTCGTGTCGGGCACGACCCGGCCCGGTGCCTGGTGGAACATCAGCGCCGCGAGGAACAGCGACGCAGCGAGCAGACGTACTCGCCAGACCAGGCGGTCGTCCCGATGGGTCGATGACGTCACGTCACCCGCCGCAGGACCAGCACGGCATTCCAGCTGAGGACCTCGCGCAGACCGGGCACGCGGATCACCCATTTCGCCCACCACGGGTGGTAGCGCGGAAGCACCTCGACGACCTCCACCGCACCATCGGCCTCCACCGCCCGGAGCCAGCGCATCATGCGGCCGGCCGAGCACGCGAACAGCGACCGACCGAAGTCGTTCTTGGGTCGCCGACCGTGCCGCGCGGCATACCGGTCCGCGGCTCGGCGCCCACCCAGGTAGTGCCACGGCGCCGTCTCGTGACCACCCCAGGGCGACAGCCACGGCGTCCAGGACAACACCACGAGCCCACCAGGCCGCACCACCCGCAGCAGCTCATCCGCCATCCGCTCCGGCGACGGCACGTGTTCGAGCACGTTGCTGGAGTAGGCGACGTCCACCGCGCCGTCCGCCAGCGGCAGGGCCAGGCCCGACCCACGGACGGCGTTGCCACCCACATGGCCGCGCGCGGTGAGCTCGCCCACGTCCGGTTCGATCCCGGCATACCGGGCCCCGGCGGCCTCGAAGGCGTCGGCGAAGTAGCCCGGCCCGCCGCCGATGTCGACGACACTCGCGCCGCGCAGCGGCGTCCAGCGCAGCACCTCCGCGACCGAGTCGACGGCGAGCGTCGAGTAGAAGCGATCCGGGTCGGTCTGCTCGACGAGGAAGGCTCGAAAGAGCGCAACGGAGCGCCGCAGCGACCCCCGGGGCAGAGGGCGTGGCGGCGTCTTCTTCCCCGACTCGACCACCCGCAGAACCCTAGTGCGGGTATGGTTACCCGCCAGTCAACTTGGCCGAATCGGCCATCAAATCGTGAGGATGGGCAGCCGGGTGCGCCTCGCATTCTTGAGTTGGCGCGACTTCACCCACCCCGAGGGTGGTGGCGCCGAGCACTACATCGAGACCATCGCCGCACAGCTGGCGGCGGCGGGCCACGAGGTGACCATCTACTGCGCTGCGCACGACGGCGCCGCCCCGGACGAGACCAAGGAAGGCGTGCGCTACCGCCGAGCCGGCGGCCGCCTCACGGTCTACCCGGCAGCCCTGCGAGCCCTGCGCCGTGACGAGCGGCGCCACGGCGCCTACGACGTCGTCGTGGACAGCCAGAACGGCATCCCCTTCTTCTCACCGCTGGCGACGCGCACTCCCGTCATCGTCCTCGTGCACCACGTGCACCGTGAGCAGTGGCCTGTGGTCTTCGGTCCGGTCGCGGCCAGGGTCGGCTGGTTCGTCGAGTCCCGCATCGCCCCCCGGTTCTACCGCCGCAACCAGTACGCCACGGTCTCCTCGCGCACCCGTGACGAGCTGACCGAGCTCGGCGTCGACGCCGGACGGATCGCCGTGATCCACAACGGCACCGATGCACCGCTGGCGCTCAACGTCGGCCGCTCCATGGACCCCACCATCGTGGTCCTCGGCCGGCTCGTGCCGCACAAGCGGGTCGAGCACGCCATCGACGTCGTCGCCCGGCTTCGCCCGACACACCCCGGGCTCCGCCTGCGGGTCATCGGGCACGGCTGGTGGCACGACCGCATCGCCGAGCACGCGCTGGCGTCCGGGGTCGCCGACGACGTGGCGCTCCTCGGGTTCGTGGACGACGCGACGAAGCACGCCGAGCTGGCGGCCGGATGGGTCGCTCTTGCCCCCAGCGTCAAGGAGGGCTGGGGACTGTGCGTCGTCGAGGCGGCCAGCCACGGCGTCCCCACCGTGGCCTACCGCGACGCTGGCGGCCTGTCGGAGTCGATCGTCGACGGCGCCACCGGCGTGCTGGTCGAGGACCTCGACGACATGACCCGGCAGGTGTCTCGCCTGCTCGGTGACGCGGCGGCTCGGGAGGGCCTCGGCGCCCAGGCCCGGGAGTATGCCGCGCAGTTCACCTGGGCGAGCACTGCCGCCTACTGGCGCGAGCTCCTCGACCACACGGCACGACGAAGGGCGCCGGTCGCGATGACCGACGCCCGTTCGCAGCGAGTGTGAGGCTCAGCCGCCGTAGTTGAGGATCTGGTCCGGCGGGAGCACGTCCTTGGGTCCGGACTGCACGGCGCTGGAGTCGCCGGGGCCCTGCGTGCTCACGACGGTGGCGACAGCCGCGGCCGCGGCGCCACCGCCGAGCAGAAGACTCAGCACGAGGACGACGGCTGCGGACGCCTCGCCGCGCTCGTTGCGTCGGTTCAACTTCATGGGTTTGGGCACCTTCCCGGCCTAGGACACTGCCGCCGATGTTACCGGCTGGTTGCGCCCGGCGCGCAATCCTTCGGCAGATCCGCCTCAAGGGCGTGTCACGCGCCAGACCTCGAAGGATCCCGCACGCTCCACGAGCTCCAGGTCCCGCACCGCGGCGGGGACGGCGGGCCCACGGACGTCGGTCCACACGACCACCGCACCGATCCCCGCTGCCTCGAGCGCCGCGGGCGACGGGTCCGATGCCAACCGGGTCAGGCCGCCGGGGTCGTCGTCGACGGTGACGGTCACCCCCTGCCTGCTCACCACGAGCTCACGGGAGGAGATGACGCGCTGGGCCAGGGCCCGGGACAGCGGGTCGAGGAACGGCTGGTTCCGGTTGTAGCCCGAGGGGCTGCGTGCCGCACGAAAGGCCGACCACGGGAGCACCAGCACCGCGCGGTCACCCGCTGCTTGGTCGGCCGCGTCGACAGCGGCCGCCCAGCCGGGCGGCATACCCACCGGTTGGTATGCCGCGTGGAGCAGCGTGGGTGCGTCCGGCACCGCCAGCACGGCGAACGAACACGTGGCGAGGACCGCGGCCACTGTCGGCGCCACAGCGGCTCTAGCGATGCGGCGCAGGCGCTGCGCCACGGACGCGGCGACGACGCCGACCAGCACCGCGGTCGCGGTCGCTGCCGGTCCGACCCAACGGTGCGTGTCGCGGGCCACGGCAACGCCGGGCAGGGCCTGGGCCGCGCGCATGAGGCCGATGCCCGGACCCGTCGCGAGCAACGTCACCACCGCGGGCGGTACCACGAGCGCGCACCCGAGCCAGGCCGCAGCTCGACGGTGCCCGTCGCGCGCGAGCACCACCAGGCCGACCAGGGCCACGACGAACAGCGCTACCCCCACCGCGATCGACAGCGTGGTGGAGCGCGAGCCCGGCACCGCGGCGGGCGCCCAGATGCCACCGAGCGTAGCCACCGACACCAGCACCCCAAGAGGCGAATCAGACTGTGCCGCAAACGCATTGGCGCCGTCGGGATCCGCGGCAGTGGTGGCGTAGTGCAGGCCCGGGATCACCCAAGGAAGGCACCAGCCGGCGCCCAGGGTCAGCGCTGCGAACCACCACCTGCCGCTGCGCCACGGGGTGGCGAGGGCTGTCACGAGGACGACCCCCAGTGCCCACAGCCCGCCCCAGGGCGTCAGCGCTGCGGGCGCGGCTGCCACCGCGACGGCCGCCAGCCCACGCCAGCCCGCGAGGCGCGACCGCACGGCCAGGATGAGCCAGGGCGTCATCGAGTAGGCCAGGAGGGTCGGCGGCTGTCCGAGCAGGAGCCGCTCGACGACGAACGGGTTCCACATGGCCACGACCGCCGACGGCACCATCGCGGCCAGCCCCCACGAGCGCACCAGCAGGGCGGTCCCGAGGCCGGCGAGCACCAGGGCGCCGACCAGCATCACCTGCTGCTGCACCCCGGGCGGCAACACCGGTGCCAGCGCCACCACCACCGCGTCGAGCGGCGCCGACCGAGGCGGGCTCCCCGGCGCACCCCAGGTGGCTGCGCCGACCACCGGGTCGGGCACGGTCACGAAGTCTCGGTAGAGGAAGACGCCCCGGCCCAGGGACCGTCCGACCAGCACCGCGGCCGCCGCTGCGACCACGCCGACGACGATCAGCAGGTCGCGTCGGGCGGATTGGGTCACACGGTGAAACTAGTGCGCGGCGTCGTGCCAGGACCGGCCGACACCCACCGACACGTCCAGCGGGACGTCGAGGTCGATCGCGCCGCCCATCTCTCGGCGCACCAGCTCCTCGACGGCCTCCCGCTCCCCCGGCGCCACCTCGAGCACCAGCTCGTCGTGCACCTGGAGCAGCTGCCGCGACTTCAACCCGGACTCGGCGAGGGCGCGGTCGACCCGCAGCATCGCCAGCTTGATGATGTCGGCCGCCGACCCCTGGATGGGGGCGTTGAGCGCCATCCGCTCGGCCATCTCACGTCGCTGGCGGTTGTCAGACGTGAGGTCGGGCAGGTAGCGCCGGCGCCCGAGCATCGTCTGGGTGTAGCCGGTGCCCCGCGCATCCGCGACGACCTCGGTGAGATAGTCCTTCACCCCGCCGAACCGCTCGAAGTACTCGTCCATGAGCCCCTGCGCCTCACCGGTCGAGATGGTCAGCTGCTTGGAGAGCCCGAACGCCGACAGCCCGTACGCCAAGCCGTAGGACATCGCCTTGACCTTGGATCGCATCTCGGCCGTGACGTCCTGCGGCTCCACGGAGAACACCCGCGACCCGACGAACCGGTGCAGGTCCTCCCCCGTCCGGAACGCCTCGATCAGCCCCTCGTCACCGGACAGGTGCGCCATGATCCGCATCTCGATCTGGCTGTAGTCGGCCGACATCAGCGACTCGAACCCCTCGCCGACGACGAACACCTCACGGATCCGCCGACCGGCCTCGGTGCGGATCGGGATGTTCTGCAGGTTCGGGTCGGTGGACGACAGCCGCCCGGTCGCCGCGATCGTCTGCTGGTAGGTCGTGTGGATGCGTCCGTCGTCGGCGACCGACTTGAGCAGCCCCTCCACCGTGACCCGGAGCCGGGTCGCGTCGCGGTGCCGCAGCAGAGCCTCGAGGAACGGGTGCTCGGTCTTGGCGAACAGGTCGGTCAGCGCGTCCGCGTCGGTCGTGTACCCCGTCTTGGTGCGCCGGGTCTTGGGCAGCCCGAGCGTCTCGAAAAGCACCACCTGGAGCTGCTTCGGCGAGCCCAGGTTGATCTGGTCCCCACCGATCGCGTCATAGGCATCCTGCTGGGCGTCGCGCACCTTCGCCGCGAAGTCGGCCTCGAGCGAGGTCAGCTGGTCGGTGTCGGCGGCGATACCGACCCGCTCCATGCCCGCCAGCACGCGCTCGAGCGGCAGCTCGACATCCTGTTGCAACGACGTTCCGCCCGTCGCCTCGAGCTGCTCGGCGAGCGCACCGGCCAGGTCGAGCACGGCCCGCGCCCGCACCATCGCGTCCTGGGCGTCGCCGAGGTCCTCGTCACCGAAGTCGAGCAGCCCCTGCCCACCCTGGTCGCTCTCCGCACGCAGCTCACGCCCGAGGTGGCGCAGCACGAGGTCGGCCAGGTCGTAGGACCGCTGGTCGGGTCGCACGAGGTACGCGGCCAGCGCCGTGTCGGTCGCCACCCCGTCGAGGGTCCAGCCCCGCGCGGCCAGCGCGAGCATCGGCCCCTTCGCGTCGTGCAGCACCTTGGGCCGCTCCGCGTCGGCGAGCCAGGCGCCCACGGCCGCCTCACCGTCCGGGTCGAGCGAGGTGAGGTCGAGGTATGCCGCGGCGTCACCGTCCGTGGCCAGCGCCAGGGCCGTGGCGTCCCCGGTACCGCGGCCCCACTGCCCCACGAGGTGCACGCCGACGCGGACTCCCGGCGCGGCATACTCGGCCAGCCAGCCGGTCACCTCCTCGGGTGAGAGCACCGCCCCCTCGAGGTCGAAACCCTGGTCGGCCTCCTCCTGCGGGGCGTCGAGGTACTCGAACAGCCGGTCGCGCAACACGCGGAACTCGAGGCTGTCGAAGACCTGGTGCACCTGCTCGCGGTCCCAGTTCTGCCGCTCGAGGTCCGCGAGTCCCACCGGCAGCGGCAGGTCACGGACCAGCTGGTTGAGGCGCCGGTTGCGCAGCACGCCGTCGAGGTGCTCGCGCAGTGACTCGCCCGCCTTGCCCTTGATCTCGTCGACGTGCGCCACGACGCCGGTGAGGTCGCCGTAGAGGCCGAGCCACTTGGCTGCCGTCTTCGGGCCGACACCGGGCACACCCGGCAGGTTGTCGCTGGACTCGCCCACGAGCGCGGCGAGGTCGGAGTAGCGCTCGGGCAGGACGCCGTACTTGGCCTCGACCGCCTCGGGCGACATCCGCGCGAGCTCGGAGACACCCTTCACGGGGTAGAGCACAGTGCTCGTCTCGGTGACCAGCTGGAAGGCGTCGCGGTCACCCGAGCAGATCAGCACCTCCATGCCCTCGGCGAGGGCCTGGGTGGTGATGGTGGCGATGACGTCGTCGGCCTCGTAGCCATCGACCTCGACGTAGCGGATCTTGAGCGCGTCGAGCACCTCGTGCAGCAGCGACACCTGGCCCTTGAACTCGCTCGGCGTCGCGGACCGGCCCGCCTTGTAGTCGGCGTACTCCTCGGTGCGGAAGGTCTGCCGCGACACATCGAACGCCACGGCGACGTGGGTCGGCTGCTCGTCGCGCAGCACGTTGATGAGCATCGAGGTGAAGCCGTAGACCGCGTTGGTGTGCTGCCCCGTCGAGGTCGAGAAGTTCTCGGCCGGCAGCGCGAAGAAGGCGCGGTAGGCGAGCGAATGACCATCAAGCAACAGGAGGCGACTCACGCATGGCAGCCTATTGCGCGTGACCGACACGACGAACACCCCCACCAGCGGCCCCATCGACACCCAGGCCTTCCTCGACGCACTCACCGCGATGAACCCCAACTCACTCCTGCAGCGCATGCAGATCGAGGTGCTCGAGGCCAGCCCCGAGCGGCTCGTGGCCCGGATGCCGGTCGAGGGCAACACCCAGCCCTACGGCCTGCTGCACGGCGGCGCGTCAGTCGTCCTCGCCGAGACGCTGGGCTCGATCGGGTCGGCCCTGCACGCCGGCCCGAACCGCATCGCGGTCGGCACCGACATCAACGCCACCCACCACCGGGCCGCGCGGTCGGGCTTCGTCACCGGCACCGCGACCGCGCTGTCGCTCGGCAACACCCTCGCGTCCTACGAGATCGTGGTCACCGACGACCAGGACCGCCGCGTCTGCACGGCGCGGCTCACCTGCCTGATCAGGGACGCCGCGCCGGGCGCCTGAGAGAACGACGCGGTATGCCGGTCAGCCGGCGAGGCGCGAGCTCGCGGTCGACTTGGCCCGCAGCGACCGGCGTCGGTGCAGCAGTGCCTCGAGCGAGTGGTGCCGCGGCTCGTCCGCACCCAACCGGCGCCGCAGCGCCGCGACCGTGGTGATGCGGCGCACGACCTGGGATGAGAAGCCGAGCCGGGCGAAGAAACGGTTCGCGTCGCGGTGCTGCGCGGGCACGTTGGTGCCGATCTGCTCACAGCCGCGTGAGTCGGCATACAGGGTCACGGCCCCCAGCAGCTGGCGGGCGACACCGTGGCGGCGCTGCTTCGGCGCGACGTAGAGCTGGTCGATGGTGACGCACGGGGCGTCGGTGAGCGACGAGAAGGGGCTGGTCGCCGCCACGGCGAAACCGACGGGCTCGCCGTCGCTGGTCGCGAGGTAGGCGCGGACGTCGTCGCGGTTCAGGGCCGCCGCGATCCTGCCCTCGGACGCCGCCCGGGCCACGACCTCGGGGCTGGCCCCGGTCTCGACGCGCGAGGCCATCCAGAGCTCGGTGAACGATCGCTCCTCGTCCACACCAACCCGTCGAACGGTGATCGCGGGACGGCTCACGGCTTTCCTCCAACGTCGTCGGACCTGCTCCTGCCAGCACGGCTCCCCCGACCGTCGGACACTCCGGAGAGCACCCGAGGAAGGACTCTAGAACCATCAACTGTCCGGCGTGAAGGGAACTCCGAAATCCACTCCCCGGACGGCTGTGGTTGCGTGTGTATGCCGCCGATGTCGGCGGGTTCTCGAACCGTCACAGGGGTCGCTCGAAGACGAAGTCGTCCTCGTAGGTGTCCCCCACGAGGAACCGCTTGGTGCCGACCTTGGTGAACCCGCTCTTGCCGTAGAACCGCTGCGCGCGCTCGTTGAGCTGGTTCACACCGAGCCAGGCGCCGGCGGCCCCGCGACCGGTCGCCGCGTCGATGGCGGCCGTCATCAGCGCCGCGCTCGCCCCCGACCCGTGGTGGCCGGGCAGGACGTAGATCTTGGACAGCTCGGCCGTTGGCCGCAGGGTGATGGCGGCGGCGACGTCGCCGTCGGCGGGTTCGCCGGCCACGAGCATGGCGTAGCCGATGGGTGTGCCGTCCTCCTCGGCGAGGAAGAGGTCACGGGCGTCGTCGGCGAGGTATGCCGCGAAGTTGGCCTCGGACAGGACCGTCGCCACGAAGTGGTCGACCCGCTCCTGGGTCATGTGCGGCGGGCAGGCCAGCGCGAACGTGGCTGCGGCCACCTCGTGCAGCGCGGCCTCGTCACCCGGACGGGCGCGGCGAACCGTTGTTGTCATGGGTGAAGAGGTCCCGTCAGGACTTGTCCATGCCGGCGATGACGGCCTCGGCGACCTCACGCATCCCGAGGCGCCGGTCCATCGCGGTCTTCTGGATCCAGCGGAAGGCGTCGGCCTCGGACAGCTTGAGCTTCTTCTGCAGGATCCCCTTGGCCCGGTCGACTGCCTTGCGGGTCTCGAGCCGCTCACCGAGGTCGGCGATCTCCTGCTCGAGCGCCTTCACCTCGGTCCAGCGGTGGCGCGCGATGTCGATCGCCGGGGCGAGATCGCTGGCTGTGAACGGCTTGACGATGTAGGCCATGACGCCCGCGTCGCGCGCACGCTCGACGAGCTCGGTGTCGCTGAAGGCCGTGAGCATGACGACGGGGCAGATCCGCGCTTCGCCGATCTTCTCGGCTGCGGTGATGCCGTCCATGACGGGCATCTTGACGTCCATGATCACCAGGTCGGGCGTGAGCTCGGTGGCGAGCTCGACTGCCTGCTCGCCGTTGCTCGCCTGGCCGACGACGTCGTACCCCGCCTCGGTCAGCATCTCGGCCAGGTCGAGGCGGATCAGCGCCTCGTCCTCGGCGACGAGGATGCGCAGGGCGGCGTCGCTGGTCTGGGGGGCCGCGGCGTCGGCCGACTGCTCGGGGGTGGTGTCCTGGGTGCTCACGGGACAACCCTAAGGGACCACGTGTTTCGTCCGCGTTGCGTGTCAGGTGCAGCGCTTGCGGGCGCTCTCGGACCCGGCGAGCTCTGCCACGAGGCCGGCGATGACCGGCTTGGCCTCGGCGAGGCGCGGGTCGTCGACCGGGACACCCTCGAAGGTGACGGTCAGCGGTCCGTCGAACGTCTGGCTGCCGTCGTCATCGCTCACCCGGACACCGGCAGCCTTGAGGACGGCGAGGTCCGCGGCACCGAGCTGGCAGCTGATCTGCTCGCCGGGCTTGCTGCCGTTGGCCAGGACCACACCGTCCTCCTGGACGTTGAGGGTCTGGATGCGACCGTCCTTGGCCGAGAGCTCCTGGATGGCCAGTGGGAACTTTGCCTCGGGCGCGTTGGTCGTGGACGTCGGGACGTCCGGGATGTCGGGTGCGTCGGCCGTGCACCCGGTCAGGGCGAGGACCACGACCGTTGCCGCGCCCACGCCCACCCTGCGCATGTGTCCCCTTGATGTCCCGTTGGTGCCGAAGGCGGGACTTGAACCCGCACGCCCTTTCGAGCAGAGCATTTTGAGTGCTCCGTGTCTGCCATTCCACCACTTCGGCTCGCCGAACTGCGTTCAGCGGCGCGGACAGCATACAAAGGCTGCGTGGCGCCGCCTAAAAGCCTCAGAGCTCGGTGAGGTCCTGGTATGCCGGGGCGACACCGTTGATGGCGTCACCCATCTTGTGCACCCGCAGGGCGTTGGTGGAGCCGGGGATCCCGGGCGGCGATCCGGCGACGAGGACGACGAGGTCGCCCTCCTGCGCCCGGCCGGATGACAGCAGCGAGCGGTCGACCTGGAGCGCCATCTGGTCGGTGTGCCGGGCCATGGGCACGAGGTAGGTCTCGATGCCCCACGCGAGCGCCAGCTTGGACCGCGTGTGCTGCTCGGGGGTGAACGCCAGCATCGGGATCCGCGGCCGGATGCGCGACATGCGTCGGGCCGTGTCCCCGGACTGGCTGAAGACGATGAGGTACTTCGCGCCGAGCAGGTCTCCGATCTGCACCGCGGCCCGGGCGACCGCGCCACCCATGGTGTGCGGCTGCGTGCCGAGCTCGGGGATGCGCTCGAGGCCGTGCTCCTCGGTGCTCTCGATGATGCGGGCCATCGTCTCGACGGCGACGATCGGGTAGGCGCCGACGCTGGTCTCACCGGACAGCATGATCGCGTCGGCACCGTCGAGGACGGCGTTGGCGGCGTCGGAGGCCTCGGCGCGGGTGGGGCGCGGGTTCTCGATCATCGACTCGAGCACCTGGGTGGCGACAATGACCGGCTTGGCCTGGCGGCGCGCGATCTCGATGGCCTCCTTCTGGACGATCGGCACGTCCTCGAGCGGGAGCTCCACCCCGAGGTCGCCGCGGGCGACCATGACACCGTCGAAGGCAGCGATGATCTCGGCGAGGTTGTCGACCGCCTGCGGCTTCTCGATCTTGGCGATGACGGGCAGGCGCACGCCTACCTCGTCCATCACGGCATACACGTCCTCGAGGTCCTTGGCGGAGCGCACGAACGACAGGGCGACCATGTCGGCGCGCAGCCGCAGCGCCCAGCGCAGGTCCTCCTTGTCCTTCTCGGACAGGGCAGGGACGGAGACCGCGACCCCGGGCAGGTTGATGCCCTTGTTGTTGGAGATCGTGCCGCCGACGGTGACCTTGCAGACGACGTCGGTGTCGCTCACCTCGGTGGCCTGGAGCGCGACCTTGCCGTCGTCGACGAGGAGCACGTCCCCGGGGGCGACGTCGCCGGGCAGTCCCTTGTAGGTGGTGCCGACCTCGGCCTGGTCACCCTGGATGTCGCGCGTGGTGATGGTGAAGCTGTCACCTGTGGCCAGCGCCACCGGCCCCTCGGCGAAGCGGCCCGTGCGGATCTTCGGGCCCTGGAGGTCGACGAGGACACCGACCGCACGACCGCTCTCGTCACTGGCCTTGCGGATCTCGCGGTAGATCGCCTCGTGGTCGGCGTACTCACCGTGCGAGAGGTTGAGGCGGGCGACATCCATGCCGGCGTCGACGAGCGCTCGGATCTTCTCCGGAGTGGAAACGGCGGGGCCGAGGGTGCACACGATCTTGGCTCGACGCATGGCTCGACCCTATCGGCCCGCCCTCGTCGAACGTGACCGCGGTCACTCCCCGGACAGCGCGCTCAGACCACGAGGGGACGGTCGGTCGGGTTGACCGGCCGCGGCAGTGCCGTCGACCCCGTCAGGTAGCGGTCGACCCCGGCCGCGGCCGACCGTCCTTCGGCGATGGCCCACACGATCAGCGACTGGCCACGGCCCGCATCACCGGCGACGAAGACGCCCGGCACCGAGGACATGTAGTCGTTGTCCCGCTTGACGTTCGAGCGTTCGTCGAGCTCGACACCGAGCTGCTCGACGACGCCGGGACCCTGCGGTCCGAGGAAGCCCATCGCCAGGAGGATCAGCTGGGTGGGGAGCACCCGCTCGGTGCCCTCCACCTCCTCGAACTTCCCGTCCTTGAAGGTCACGTCGACGAGGCGTATGCCGCTGACCCTGCCGTCCTCGCCGAGGATCTCCTTGGTCGACGCGGCATACACCCGCTCACCGCCCTCCTCGTGCGCGGAGGCGACGCGGAAGAGCATCGGGTAGGTCGGCCACGGCTGGTGGGCGGCGCGTTCCTCCCCCGGCTGCGGCATGATCTCCAGGCTCGTGACGGACTTCGCGCCCTGGCGGTGCGCGGTGCCGATGCAGTCGGCGCCCGTGTCGCCACCGCCGATGACGATGACGTCCTTGCCCTCGGCCGTGACCTGTCCCTCGACCGTCTCACCGAGGGCGACGCGGTTGGCCGGCGGCAGGTAGTCCATCGCCTGGAGCACGCCGTCGAGCTCGCGCCCCGGCACCTGCAGGTCTCGCGGCACGGTGGCTCCGACGGCGAGGACCACGGCGTCGTACCGGTCGCGCAGCTGCTGGCCGGTGACGTCGGCACCGACGTCGACACCGCTGCGGAAGCGGGTGCCCTCGGCCTCCATCTGCGCGATGCGACGGTCGACGACCGACTTCTCCATCTTGAACTCGGGTATGCCGTAGCGCAGCAGGCCGCCCGGCTTGTCGGCGCGCTCGTAGACGGCGACCGTGTGGCCGGCGCGGGTGAGCTGCTGCGCTGCAGCGAGCCCCGCGGGACCGGACCCGACGACCGCGACGGTCTTGCCGGACAGGCGCTCCGGCGCCTGCGGCAGCACGTAGCCGCTGTCGAAGGCGCGGTCGATGGTGGTCACCTCGACCTGCTTGATCGTCACCGCCGGCTGGTTGATGCCAAGGACGCACGCGGTCTCGCAGGGCGCCGGGCAGAGGCGACCGGTGAACTCGGGGAAGTTGTTGGTGGCGTGCAGCCGTTCGATGGCCTCGCGCCAGTCGCCCTTCCACACGAGGTCGTTCCACTCCGGGATGAGGTTGCCGAGCGGACAACCGCTGTGGCAGAAGGGAATCCCGCAGTCCATGCAGCGTCCGGCCTGCCGCTGGAGCTGGCCGGCCTCCTGCTCCTCGTAGACCTCTTTCCAGTCCTTGATGCGGACGGGCACCGGCCGGCGTGCGGGCAGCTCTCGCTCGCGCGTCTTCAGGAATCCTTGCGGGTCAGCCACGGGAAGCCTCCATGATCCGCTCCCACACCTCGGAGCCGTCGATGTCGAGTCCTTCCGCCTCGGCGGCGGCGCGCACGTCCAGGACGCGCTGGTAGTCACGCGGCAGCACCAGGCTGAACCTGCCCTTGGCCGCCTCCCAGTCCTCGAGCAGCCTTGCTGCGACAGCGGACTCGGTCCAGTCGAGGTGTCGCTGGAGCAGCTCGCGCACGGACGTCTCGTCGTCGAGGCGCAGCCCACTCACGTCGACGAGCTCGGGGTTGACACGCTCGGCGTCGAGGTCGAGGACGTACGCCACTCCCCCGGACATGCCGGCCGCGAAGTTGCGGCCGGTCGGGCCGAGGACGAGCACGGTGCCACCGGTCATGTACTCGCACCCGTGGTCGCCGACGCCCTCGACGACGGCGGTGGCACCGGAGTTGCGGACGCAGAACCGCTCGCCGACCATCCCGCGCAGGAACAGCTCACCGGTGGTCGCTCCGTAGCCGATCACGTTGCCGGCGATGACGTTCGCCTCCGCCTGGAGCGGGGCACCCCGGTCGGGGCGCACCACGATGCGGCCACCGGACAGGCCCTTGCCGACGTAGTCGTTGGCGTCACCGAGCAGCCGCAGCGTGATTCCCTTGGGCAGGAACGCGCCGAGCGACTGCCCCGCCGAACCGGTCAGGGTGAGGTCGATCGTGTTGTCGGGCAACCCGTCCGGGTGCGCCTTGGTGACCTCGTGGCCGAGCAGCGTGCCGATGGTGCGGTTGACGTTGCGCACCGCCACCTCACCCGTCACGGGTGTGCCGTCGTTGATGGCCTCGCGGGCGATCGTGATGAGGCTGTGGTCGAGGGCCTTCTCCAGGCCGTGGTCCTGGCCGGTGGTGTTGCGCCGGCCGGAGCCGTCGGGGGCCTGCACGTCGCTGAAGATCGGGGCCAGGTCCAGGCCCTCGGCCTTCCAGTGGTTGACCGCCTTGGTCGCGTCGATGGCGTCGACCCGGCCGATGGCCTCGTCGATGCTGCGGAACCCCAGGGCGGCCAGGTGCTCGCGCACCTCCTCGGCGATGTACTCGAAGAAGGTCTCGACGAACTCGGGCTTGCCGGAGTAGCGGGCCCGCAGCTCGGGGTTCTGGGTGGCGATGCCGACCGGGCAGGTGTCGAGGTGGCAGACCCGCATCATGATGCAGCCGCTGACGACCAGCGGCGCCGTGGCGAACCCGAACTCCTCGGCACCGAGCAGCGCCGCGATCACGACGTCACGGCCGGTCTTGAGCTGGCCGTCGCACTGCACGACGATGCGGTCGCGCAGGCTGTTGAGCACCAGCGTCTGCTGGGTCTCCGCCAGACCGATCTCCCACGGGCCGCCGGCGTGCTTGAGCGAGGTGAGCGGCGAGGCGCCGGTGCCGCCGTCGTGGCCCGAGATGAGCACGACATCGGAGTGCGCCTTGGAGACACCCGCGGCGACCGTGCCGACACCCACCTCGGCCACCAGCTTCACGTGGATCCGCGCCTCGGGGTTGGCGTTCTTGAGGTCGTGGATCAGCTGGGCGAGGTCCTCGATGGAGTAGATGTCGTGGTGCGGCGGCGGGCTGATGAGGCCGACACCGGGCGTCGAGTGCCGGGTGCGCGCGACCCACGGGTAGACCTTGTGGCCGGGCAGCTGACCGCCCTCGCCGGGCTTGGCGCCCTGGGCCATCTTGATCTGGATGTCGCCGGACTTGGTGAGGTAGAGCGAGGTCACGCCGAACCGGCCGGAGGCGACCTGCTTGATGACCGAGCGACGCTCGTCGTCCATCAGCCGGTCGACGTCCTCACCGCCCTCACCGGTGTTGGAGCGCCCACCGAGGTGGTTCATCGCGACCGCGAGGGTCTCGTGCGCCTCCTTGCTGATCGAGCCGTACGACATCGCACCGGTGTTGAACCGCTTGACGATCTCGCTGACCGGCTCGACCTCCTCGATCGGCACCGGCGGACGGTCGGCGTGGTCGGTGAACTCGAACAGCCCGCGCAGGGTCATCAGCCGCTGCGACTGCTCGTCGACCCGCTGGGTGTACTGCTTGAAGATGTCGTAGCGGCGCTGGCGCGTCGAGTGCTGGAGCCGGAAGACCGTGTCGGGGTCGAAGAGGTGCGGCGGCCCCTCGCGGCGCCACTGGTACTCACCGCCCACGTCGAGCTTGCGGTGCGGGAGCCGGACTCCGTCCGGAGGGTATGCCGCGGCGTGCCGCGCCGCGGTCTCCGCGGCGATGACGTCGAGCCCGACACCGCCGAGCTGCGAGACCGTGCCGGTGAAGTACCGGTCGACGAGCTGCTGGGACAGGCCGAGCGCCTCGAACACCTGCGCGCCCCGGTAGGACGCGACGGTCGAGATGCCCATCTTGGACATGACCTTGAGGACACCCTTGCCGAGCGCCTTGATGAGGTTCTTCACGGCCTGCTCGGCGGTGACGCCCTCGATCGCGCCGGAGCGCACGAGGTCCTCGACCGACTCCATCGCGAGGTAGGGGTTGACCGCGGCCGCGCCATAGCCGATGAGCAGGGCGACGTGGTGCACCTCGCGCACGTCACCGGCCTCGACGACGAGACCCACGAGGGTGCGGGTCTTCTCGCGGATCAGGTGGTGGTGCACCGCGGAGGTGAGCAGCAGCGACGGGATCGGCGCCAGGTCACGGCCGGAGTCACGGTCGGACAGCACGATGAAGCGGCTGCCGTTCGCGATCGCCTCGGACACCTCGGCGAAGATCTCCTCGAGCCGCGCCTCCATCGCCGCGGCACCGCCGCTGACGTCGTAGAGGCCGCGGACCACGTGGGTGGCATAGCCGGGCAGGTCGCCGTCGGCGTTGATGTGGACGATCTTGGCCAGCTCGTCGTTGTCGAGCACGGGGAACGGCAGGACCACCTGGCGCGCGTGCGCCGGTGTCGCGGTGAGCGCGTTGCCCTCCGGCCCGATGACGGTGCCCAAGGAGGTGACCAGCTCCTCGCGGATGGCGTCGAGCGGCGGGTTGGTCACCTGCGCGAAGAGCTGGGTGAAGTAGTCGAAGATGAGCCGCGGCCGCTCCGACAGGACCGCGATCGGGGTGTCGGTGCCCATCGAGCCGAGCGCCTCACCACCGGTGCGGGCCATCGGCGCCAGCAGGATCTTGAGCTCCTCCTGGGTGTAGCCGAAGGTCTGCTGGCGGCGCGCCACCGACGCCGCAGTGTGCACGATGTGCTCGCGCTCGGGCAGGTCGTCGAGGTTGATGAGGCCGGCGTGCAGCCACTCCTCGTAGGGCTGCTGGGCCGCGAGCGAGGACTTCACCTCGTCGTCGGAGATGATCCGGCCGTGCTCGGTGTCGACGAGGAACATGCGGCCCGGCTGGAGACGGCCCTTGCGCACGACCCGGCTCGGGTCGAGGTCGAGCACTCCCGACTCGGACGCCAGCACGACGAGCCCGTCGTCGGTGACCGAGTAGCGGCCGGGGCGCAGACCGTTGCGGTCGAGCACGGCACCGATGAGGGAGCCGTCGGTGAAGGTGACGCAGGCCGGTCCGTCCCACGGCTCCATGAAGGTCGAGTGGAACTCGTAGAACGCCCGCCGCGCGGGGTCCATCTCCTCGTGGTTCTCCCACGCCTCCGGGATCATCATCAGCACAGCGTGCGGCAGCGAGCGGCCACCGAGGTGCAGCAGCTCCAGCGCCTCGTCGAACGACGCGGAGTCGGAGGCGTCCGGGGTGCAGATGGGGAACAGCCGCTCGAGGTCACCGGGGATGACGTCGGAGACGAGCTGGCTCTCGCGGGCCCGCATCCAGTTGCGGTTTCCCCTGACCGTGTTGATCTCGCCGTTGTGCGCGATCAGCCGGTAGGGGTGGGCCAGCGGCCACGCCGGGAAGGTGTTGGTGGAGAAGCGCGAGTGGACGAGCGCCAGCTGCGTCTCGAACCGGCGGTCGGACAGGTCGGGGAAGAACGGCTCTAGCTGGCCGGTCGTGAGCATGCCCTTGTAGACGATCGTCCGACACGACAGCGACGGGAAGTAGACGTCGGTCTCGCGCTCGGCGCGCTTGCGCAGGCAGAAGGCCAGCCGGTCCAGGCCGATGCCGACCTTGCGCCCGACGGCGGCGCTGACGAACAGCTGGCGGAAGTGCGGCATGAAGTCGCGGGCGACCTGGCCGACGAGCTCCGCAGCGACGGGGACGTCACGCCAGCCGAGGACCTTCAGGCCCTCCTCCGCAGCGATCGCCTCGATCCGGGCGACGGTGGCCTCACGCTCGGTCTCGTCCTGGGGCAGGAAGGCGGTGCCCACGGCATACGCCCCGCCGACCGGCAGGTCGAAGTCGACGACCGCGCGGAAGAAGGCGTCGGGCACCTGGGTGAGGATGCCTGCGCCGTCCCCGACGAGCGGGTCGGCGCCGGTCGCGCCGCGGTGCTCGAGGTTGCGCAGGGCGGTCAGCGCATGGTCGACGATGTCGTGTCCGGCGCTGCCCCGCATCGTGGCGACGAGGGCGACACCACAGGCGTCGTGCTCGAACTCGCGGCGGTAGAGCCCGGTGTTCTCGGGCTGGGCGGAGAAGCGCGCGAACGACACGTCAGGTCACCGTCCTTGGGGGTCAGGGCGTCGTGGACCCCCCTTCGCGAGGGGCTCACCGGTCACGCGTGGACGGCCTTGGCCACGGCTGGAGGCAGAATAGCCGCCGGGTTCCCCATTCCGCTATGTGAGCCGAGTCATTCCGTATGTTGAGACTTGGCCTCGGGCGCCGCGGCCTCCTCCGTGGCTGGCCGGCTCTCCCCCTGCGGTATGCCGCGGGGCGTGTGCGGGTAGCGGCGGCACCACCAGATGATGGCCAGGCCGAGGAGGAACACGACGATGCTGGTCCACACGTTGAGCCGCTGGCCGAAGATCAGCTCGGCGGTGTCGGTGCGCATCTTCTCCACGACGATGCGCCCGATCGGGTAGCCGGCGACGTAGAGGCCCAGCACCTGGCCGCGGTGGAGCCGGAAGCGGCGGTCGACGAGGACGAGGGCCAGCGCCAGCAGCAGCAGGAAGATCGACTCGTAGAGGAACGTCGGCTGGTAGATGCCCTGCACCGTCGAGCTGGTGCCCTCACAGGTGACGGCCTTGCCGAGCGACTCGTCCCAGCAGTGGATCTGCAGGCCCCACGGCGCGTCCGTGGGGCGGCCGTACAGCTCGTTGTTGAACCAGTTGCCCCAGCGGCCGATCGCGTGCGCCACGGCCACGCCCGGCGCCGCGGCGTCGGCGAAGTCGAGGAACGCGACGCCCTGCCGGCGCGCGCCGATCCAGGCCCCCACGGCGCCGAGGGCGATGGCGCCCCAGATGCCGAGCCCGCCCTGCCAGATGTAGAGGGCGTGGACGGGGTTGCCGTTCTGGCCGAAGTACGGCTCCGGGGTGGTGATGACGTGGTAGATCCGGCCGCCCACGATCCCGAAGGGGACGGCCCAGGCCGAGATGTCGAGCGCCTTCTCCGGCGGGTAGCCACGATCGGCGAGGCGGCGGCTCGTGATCCAGACCGCGACTCCGATGCCCACGAGGATGCACAGGGCGTAGGCACGCAGCGGGAACGGTCCCAGGTGCCACACCCCGGTCGTGGGGCTCGGGATCGCGGCCGGCACGGCCGCCACCACGAAGGTCACTTCGTCGCGGCCTTGACCTGCTCGGCCAGCGACTGCTGGGTCAGGCCCTGGAGGCTGACGTCCTTGCCGTTGAGGCGGATCGTGGGGGTGCCCTGCACACCGTCCTTGCCGGACTGCTCCTGCACCGACTCGACCCACTGGTTGTGGGCACGGTCGTCGTAGCACTTCTGCCAGGTCGTCATCGCGGCGCCGGTGATGCCGGCCTGGGTGGCGAACTCCTTGAGCCGGGCGTCGGTGTAGCCCTCACCCTCCTTGGCGGGCTGCCCCTGGAACACGGCGGCGTGGTACTGGAGGAACTTGTCCGCGTCGGCGGCGCAGGCCGCGGCGTTGGCCGCACGGTTGGATGAGTCGTTGCGCAGGTTGTTGTCGAGGAAGGACAGCGTGTGCGACACCAGCTTGACCTGGTTGTTCTGCACCATGTCCTTGATCTGCAGGCCGAAGATCGACTCGAACTGGCCGCACACCGGGCACTGGAAGTCCTCGTAGAGGTCCAGCGTCGGCACGTTCGCGGGAGCCCCGGGGTTGACGACGATCCCGGCCCCCATCGCGGTCGCGCCCTTCGGCAGGCTGGACCCGCCCTTGCTGCTGCTGGATCCGGCACCTGCGGTGTCGGTGCCCTTGTCCTTGCTGCCGCCGAGCGCGATGGCTGCGACCACGCCGCCGACCACGAGGAGCACTGCAACCGCCGCGACGACGATCTTGGTGGTCGCCCCACGGCGCTCCTGCGCGCGGGCTGCGTCGATCTTCGCCTTGCGGTCGGCTGCCTTGCGGTCGGCGTTGGCCTTGCTCATGGGTGTCTGGTCCTTCGTCGTGGTCACTTCGTCGGTCAGTGGTACTGCGTGCGAGCCGCCAGGATGGTTCCCCGGGCCAGGTCAGCTGCCGCTGCGCACGCCGTCGGCGAGCTCGCCCACGAGCGAGCGCAGGGCCGTCAGGCCGGCTTCCTCGTCGGTCGCCTCGGTGAGGCACCGCACCAGTGCGGACCCCACGATGACCCCGTCGGCGTATGCCGCGATCTCGGCCGCCTGCGCGCCGCCGGACACCCCGACGCCGACACAGACCGGAAGCTCCGTGACCGCCTTGGTGCGCTCGACGATGACCTTTGCGGCGTCACCGAGCGACTCCCTGGCGCCGGTCACGCCCATGTGCGACACGGCATACACGAAGCCACGGCACTGCCGCGTCACGGCAGCGAGGCGCTGGTCGGTGGAGCTCGGCGCGACGAGGAAGACCCGGTCGAGGCCGGTCTCGTCGCTGGCCCCGATCCAGTCGGCCGCCTCGTCGGGGATGAGGTCGGGCGTGATGAGGCCCGCGCCGCCAGCAGCCTTGAGGTCACGGGCGAAGGTGGGCACGCCGTAGCGCAGGACGAGGTTCCAGTAGGTCATCACCAGCGGCGGCGCACCGGCGTCGCGGACCGCCTGCGTCGCGGTGAAGACGTCACGCACGTGGACGCCACGCTTGAGCGCCTGGTCGGCGGCATACGCGACCGTCGGCCCGTCCATGACCGGGTCGGTGTAGGGGATGCCGACCTCGATGATGTCGGCGCCGGCCTCGACCATGGCGACCATGGCCCGGACCGAGCCCTCGACCGAGGGGAACCCCACCGGCAGGTAGCAGACGAGCGCGGCGCGGCCCTCCTCGCGGCAACGGGCGAAGACCGACTCGACACCCGGGCCGGTCGTGACATCGGCGGTCACAGCTGGGTCCTCCCGTCACCAGTCGCCCGCGGCTCCTCTGCGCGGCCCTCGGGCACGGCCTCGCCGTCGATGAGGCCGAACCACTCGGCAGCGGTGTGCATGTCCTTGTCGCCCCGGCCGGAGAGGTTGACCAGGAGCAGTGCGTCGGGCCCCAGCTCGCGACCGACCTCGATGGCACCCGCCAGGGCGTGGGACGACTCGAGCGCCGGGATGATGCCCTCGGTGCGGCACAGCAGGCGGAAGGCCTCCATCGCCTTGTCGTCGGTGGCGTAGCGGTACTCGGCGCGGCCGGTGTCGCGCAGGTGGGAGTGCTCGGGCCCGACACTCGGGTAGTCGAGCCCGGCGGACACCGAGTGGGTCTCGAGGGTCTGCCCGTCGTCGTCCTGCATGAGGTAGCTGAAGGTGCCGTGCAGGACACCGGGGTCGGCGGAGGCGAACCGGGCGGCGTGCCGCCCGGACTCGATGCCCTCTCCCCCGGCCTCGACGCCGATGAGCCGCACGTCGGGGTCGTCGATGAACCGGTGGAAGATGCCCATCGCGTTGGATCCCCCACCGACACAGGCGATCACGGCATCGGGCAGGCGGCCGGTGAGGTCAAGGACCTGGCTGCGGGCCTCGACGCCGATGATGCGGTGGAAGTCGCGCACCATCTCCGGGAACGGGTGCGGCCCGGTGACCGTGCCGAGGATGTAGTGGGTGTGGCCGACGTTGGCGACCCAGTCCCGCAGGGCCTCGTTGATGGCGTCCTTGAGGGTCGCGCTGCCGGTCGGCACGGCGACGACCTCGGCGCCGAGCATCCGCATCCGGGCGACGTTGAGGGCCTGGCGCTCGGTGTCGACCTTGCCCATGTAGACGACGCACTCGAGGCCCATGAGCGCAGCCGCCGTCGCCGTGGCGACACCGTGCTGCCCGGCACCGGTCTCGGCGATGACCCGGGTCTTGCCCATCCGCTTGGTGAGCAGGGCCTGGGCGAGCACGTTGTTGATCTTGTGCGAGCCGGTGTGGTTGAGGTCCTCGCGCTTGAGGATGACCCGCGCCCCACCGGCGTGCTCGGCGAACCGCGGCACCTCGGTGATGATGCTCGGGCGCCCGGTGTAGGTGCGGTGCAGGCGCTCCAGCTCGCCGAGGAACTCCGGGTCGACCATCGCCTTGTGTCGGGCCTCGTCGAGCTCCTCGAGCGCCGGGATCAGGGCCTCGGGGACGAACCGCCCACCGAAGTCGCCGAAGCGGCCGAGGCGCTCCAGCGGCTCGGGCGTGAGGTCGGGGGTCGGCTCAGCCATGGGTCACCGCGCCGACGCTGACGATGTCCTGGGCCGCCCGGCGCGGGTCCTCGCCGCGCACGAGCGCCTCTCCCACGAGGACCGCGTCGGCGCCTTCGGCGTGGAACCGGGCCGCGTCGTCGGGTCCGGTGACACCCGACTCGGCGACCCGTACGCAGGTGTCGGGCACGAGCGGGGCGAGCCGGCCGAAGGTGCCGGGGTCGACGTCGAGCGTCTTGAGGTTGCGGGCGTTGACGCCGATGACGGTGGCGCCGGCGTCGATCGCACGTCGGGTCTCATCCTCGTCGTGCACCTCGACCAGGACGGTCATCCCGAGCTGACGCGCGAGCGCGTGCATCCGCTCCAGGTCGGCCTGCGGCAGCGCGGCCACGATGAGGAGCACGATGTCGGCGCCGTGCGCGCGCGCCTCGTGGACCTGGTAGTCGGTGACCATGAAGTCCTTGCGCAGCAAGGGAACTCGCACCGCAGCCCGCACAGCGTCGAGGTCGGCGAGGCTGCCGTTGAAGCGACGCTTCTCGGTCAGGACGCTCACCGCGGTGGCGCCGCCCGCGGCATACTCCGCCGCCAGCGCGGCGGGGTCGGCGATGGTGGCGAGCTCGCCCTTGCTGGGGCTGGAGCGCTTGACCTCCGCGATCAGCGACAGTCCGGGCTGCCGGAGGGCGGCTTCGGCGTCGAGGGCGGGCGGGGCGGCCGCGGCGCGTTCGCGGATGACGTCGAGGGGTACGGCTGACTCACGCGGTGCGAGGTCCTCGCGCACGCCCGCGACGATCTGCTCGAGGACTGTGCTCATGGACTACTTGACGCCGACCTCGGGCCTGGCCGAGTCCGGGGCGTCTGGGCCGTCGTGGGTCACCGCGCCGTACCCGGCCATGTTGAGCAGCTTCCAGGCGACGGCACCGATGACGCAGATGACCGCGCCCACGACGAACCAGAACACGCTCGGGAAGATGACCGCCAGCGACATCACCGCCGTGCCGGCGAGGATGATCGCGACACCGGTCCAGGCCGCAGTGCTGTGCCCGTGGTCTTCGTGGATGTCGTGCTCTGCCATGGCGTGCCGGCTCCTGCTCGTGGTGGGTGGGGCGTTGCGGCCCATTGTGTCAGGTGCGCGGGGTCAGGTGCGCCCGGGTTCGTCGCGCACGGTCGGGTCGTCGCCGTCGTCGAGCCGGTCCCAGTCGGAGCCGACGCGCTGACCGCGCGGCCCAGTGGTCGTGGACCCGGTCTCGTAGCGGGCGCCGAGCCCCTGCCAGCGCGAGGCGCCCAGCCAGCCGCCGACCGCAGCGACGAGCAGCAGCACGCAGGCCAGCAACCCGAGCCAGGGCCACACCGTGGCGCTGGCGTGGGTCTCGACCGAGCCCGTCCGGCCGGCCTGCTTGGCCGCGACCCCACCGAGGACACCGCTCGGGTCGCGCAGCACGCGCGTGACGGCCAACCCCTCCCCGAGCGCGGCCAGCGCGAGGACGGCGAGCGTCACGCGGCGCATCACCGCACCACTCGTCGTGCTGGCGATCGCCGCGGCAGCCGCCACGAGGGCGAGCCCCACGAGCGCCGCCGCCACCTCGGTGCCGGTGGCGCTGATGCGGCTCGCTCCGAGCACGGGGTCGTTGACCGTGCCGGTGACCCACGTCTGGCGGCCGCCGGCGACGAGCAGGAGGGCGGCGATGACCGCGACGATCACGACGAACGCCTTGCCGGTGGGGCGCAGCCGGCTCACCGGTCGGCGTCCTGCACGGTGCGCAGGGCACGCGCGGTGGCGACGGCGCGCAGGGCGGCGGCCGCCTTGTTCACGGTCTCGTCGTACTCGCTCGTCGGCACCGAGTCGGCCACGATGCCCGCTCCTGCCTGCACGTGGGCCGTGCCGTCCTTGATCACCGCGGTGCGGATCGCGATGGCCATGTCGAGGTCCCCGTGGAAGTCGAGGTAGCCGACGACCCCGCCGTAGACACCGCGCCGACTCGTCTCGTAGTGCTCGATGAGCTGGAGCGCGCGGGGCTTGGGTGCGCCACTGAGGGTGCCGGCGGGGAACGTCGCCCGCAGGACGTCGTATGCCGTGTTGCCGGGCGCGATGTCACCGACCACCGTCGACTCCAGGTGGGTCACGTGGGAGTAGCGGCGCACGTTCATGAACTCGACCACGTCGACGGTGCCGGGCTCGCAGACCCGCTGCAGGTCGTTGCGACCCAGGTCGACGAGCATGACGTGCTCCGAGCGCTCCTTGGGGTCGGCGATCAGGTCCTCCTCGAGGAGCAGGTCCTCCTCGGGCGACTTCCCCCGCGGGCGCGAACCGGCAATGGGGTGGGTGATGGCGCGGCGCCTGGTGACCTTGACCAGGGCCTCGGGTGAGGAGCCGACGACATCGAAGGTGTCGCCGTCGGGAGTGGGCAGCCGCAGCAGGTACATGTACGGGCTGGGGTTGGTGGAGCGCAGGGCCCGGTAGACGTCGAGGGCGTCCACGGGGCAGGGAGCCGAGAACCGTTGGGACAGAACGACTTGGAAGACCTCACCCGAGCGGATGTCCTCCTTGGCGTCCTCGACCATCTGCTCGAACGCGGCCTGCGTCGTGGTGCTCGTGACCTCGTCGCGGGCCTCGGCGAACACCGCCTGGTCTACCGTGGCGACGGTCGAGTCCGCCGGTGCCGCGAGCTCACGGGTCATCCGGTCGAGCCGGTCGACGGCGTCGGCCCAGGCCTGCTCGACCCGGTCGTCGGTGGCGTCGTAGTTGATGGCGTTGGCGACGAGCAGCAGCGACCCGTCGGCGTGGTCGAGAACGGCGAGGTCGGTGGCGAGCACCATGGCCAGCTCGGGCAGCCCGAGGTCGTCCGGGTTGGTGTCGGCCACGCGCTCCCACCGCCGGATCGCGTCGTAGGTGATCGCGCCGACCATGCCGCCGGTCAGGGGTGGCAGGCCGGGCACGGGTTCGGTGGCCAGGACGTTGACGGTGTCACGCAGCGCCTCGAGCGGATCGCCGCTGCTCGGCACACCCACAGGCGGCTCACCCACCCAATGGGTCTCGCCGTCGCGCTCGGTGAGGGTGGCCCGGCTGGCCGCTCCGACGATCGAGTAGCGCGACCACACTCCCCCGTGCTCGGCCGACTCCAGCAGGAACGTGCCGGGCGCGTCCTGCGCCAGCTTGCGGTACACCGACAGGGGCGTCTCGGCATCGGCCATCAGCCGGCGCACCACGGGGATCACCCGCCGGTCCCGCGCGAGCTCGGCGAAAGTCGCGAGGTCGGGCCAGGTGGCACCCGGGGTGAGGTCCGGCGCGACGTCACTCACCGGCATACGGGACCGCCTCGAGGTCGCGCCCGTCGAAGCAGGTGCGCGTGCCCGTGTGGCACGCCGGCCCGACCTGGTCGACGCGCACGAGCAGCGCGTCACCGTCACAGTCGAGCGCCACGGACCTCACGTGCTGGACGTTGCCGCTCGTGTCTCCCTTGCGCCAGTACTCGCCGCGGCTGCGCGACCAGTAGGTGACGCGGCCCTCGGTCAGGGTGCGGCGCAGCGCTTCGTCGTCCATCCAGCCGAGCATCAGCACCTCACCGGTGTCGTGCTGCTGCACGATGGCGGCGACGAGGCCGTGGTCGTCGCGCTTGAGACGCGCGGCGATGGCTGGGTCGAGCGGGGCGGGCGAGGTCACCCGCCCCATTGTGCCGGGTGCGCCGCATGGGTATGCCGCGTGGTCACCCGATGGGCTGGTGGAGCTAGTCGAGGCAGAACTCGTTGCCCTCGACGTCCTGCATCACCAGGCACGACTCGTTCTCCTCGTCGGCGAGCATCAGCCGCACGCGCGTGGCGCCGAGCGGCTCGAGGCGGTCGGCCTCGGCCTCGAGGGCCGCCACGCGCTCGTCACCGGTCAGGCCGGTGCCGACGCGCACGTCGAGGTGGACGCGGTTCTTCACGGTCTTTGCCTCGGGGACACGCTGGAAGAACAGGCGGGGCCCCACCCCGTCCGGGTCCTGGCAGGCCCACGCCGAACCCTGGCTCTCCGGCGGCAGGGTCGCCTCGAAGTCGTCCCAGCTGTCGAAGCCCGGCGGGACCGGCGGGTCGACGTAGCCGAGGACCTGCTTCCAGAAGTCGGCCACCTTGCGTGGCTCCGCACAGTCGAAGGTCACCTGAACCGTCCGCACGCTCGCCATGGCGCCCAGCGTAGGCGGTGAAGTCCACGTCATGGGGCGGGACCAGCGGCGTCATCAGGGTCGACGCCCGTTTCGCGCCCGCTGCGAACGGGTACGACTACGCACGGTGTCCGGGCACACCCGCCTGGCGCCGTGCCCCAGGAGTGAGGAGCACACCATGCCCAGCCTTCGACGCAACCACGACCACGACCGCGGCACCGACGAGCGCGGCTACGACGACCGGACGCCGGCGGACCGCCAGACCGACAGCGACAGCGGCTACCGGGACGACGCCAGCAACCGCGACGAGCGTGGGTATGACGACCGCACCCTCGCCGACCGCGGCACCGACGACCGGACGCGCGATGGGGTGCGCGATGACGCGCGCTACGACCGCAATGCCACGGACCGCAATGACACCCAGCGCATCGACTCCGAGCGCGGCTACGACGAGCGCGGCTACGACGACCGCACGCCGGCCGACGGGGTGCGCGACGACGTCCGGGAGGGTCGCCACCGTGGTGACGACGTGGCATACGCGGACGACCGGCGCGACCTGCGGCACCACGACCGCGACCACGATGGCCGCGACGACCGGGCCGGGTATGCCGCACGCGACGAGCGGCTGGCGACGCCGGCCGATGCTCGGGTCGCCGGCTACACGACCCCGGAGCACCGGCTGGACGCGGAGGAGAGCCGCTTCGGCGGCATCAAGATCGGGTCGGCCTTCTTCGGCTGGCTCACCGCCACCGGCATGGCCGTCATCCTCACGGCGGCGCTCGCGGCAGCCGGGACGGCCGTCGGGCTGGGCAACAACACCAACGCCCAGGACGCCGTCGACCAGGCGTCCAGCCAGCCCGGGACAGTGGGCATCGTCGGCGCCGTCATCCTGGCCGTGATCGTGTTCGTCGCCTACTACTGCGGCGGGTACGTCGCCGGGCGGATGGCCCGGTTCAACGGCGCCAAGCAGGGCTTGGCCGTGTGGCTGTGGGCCCTCGTCGTGGCTGTCGTCATCGGCATCGTCGGTGCGGTGGCCGGTAACGAGTACGACCTGCTCGGCCAGCTGAACAGCTACCCGCGCCTGCCGCTCAGCACCTCCCAGCTTACGACCGCCGGTGTCGTGGCGCTGGTCCTGGCGGCGGTCATCAGCCTGCTCGGCGCCATCCTCGGCGGCGCGGCCGGCATGCGCTTCCACCGTCGCGTCGACCGCACCGTGCTCGACGAGGATGTCGTCGTCGAACGCTGAACCACTGCGGGCGTCGTCCCGACCGCCCTGCCACCCTGTCACCTGACGTGGCAGGGTGGCGGCGTGCGTGGCCCCGGTGTGGTGCGGCTCGAGACCGAGCGTCTCCTGCTGCGCCCACAGCGCGTCGAGGACGCCACGGTGCTGCGCGAGCTGTGGACCGAGCGCGACCCACGGGTTCCGGCCCACCGGCGCCTCGATGCGCAGGGCCGGCCGACGGTGGCCGACCTCGAGGACGCGATCCGGACCGACCCAGCACCGGTGACGACGGGCTTGCTGGCGGTCGAGCTCAAGGTCGACGGTGACGTGATCGGTTACTGCGGGCTCGTCGACAGTGGGCGCGGGACGACGGGCGAGCCTGAGCTGGCCTTCGAGCTGCTGCGCCGCACCTGGGGCAACGGCTACGCGACGGAAGCCGTCGACGCGGTCATCGACTGGGCACGGTCATCGGGTCACCAGCGCCTGTGGGCCACCGTGTGGAACTGGAACACTGCGTCCCGCCGGGTGCTGGCCAAGCTCGGGTTCACCGAGACCGACCGCCGTGAGACGGTCCCGGGGCACGGCACCACCCTGTGGACCACGAAGGCGCTGTGAGCGCCCGCGGCGTCAGCCGCGCTGCTGGGCCGCCCACGAAGCATGCAGGCCGGCATACACACTGCCCTCCTGCTGGACGAGCTCACGGTGCGGACCACGCTGGACGATGCGGCCACGGTCGACGACGACGACCTCGTCGGCTGCTTCGGCCGTCGAGAGCCGGTGCGCGATCGCGATCGACGTGCGTCCCCGGGTGAGTCCCTCGAGGGCGCGTTGCAGCCGCACCTCGGTTGACGGGTCGACCGCCGACGTGGCCTCGTCCAGGACGAGCAGGTCGGGGTCGGCGAGGTAGGCGCGGGCGAGGGCAACGAGCTGCCGCTCGCCCGCCGACAGTGACTCCCCGCGCTGACCCACCTCGGTGCGCAGCCCCTGCGGCAGCCCCTCGAGCCACTGGTCGAGGCCCAGCTCGGTCAGGGCCAGCTCGACCTCCTCGTCGGTGGCGTCCGGGCGCCCGAACCGGATGTTCTCCAGGAGGGTCTCGTCGAACAGGAAGCCTTCTTGCGGCACCAGCACCACGCGTTCACGCAGCGAGGAGAACCGCACGTCGCGCAGGTCGGTGCCGTCGATGAGGACCCGGCCGTCCCTGGGGTCCATGAGCCGGGTGAGCAGCTTGGCCAGCGTCGACTTGCCCGAGCCGGTCTCGCCCACGATCGCGATGCGTGACCGCGGCTCGATGGTCAGGTCGACGTCGTGCAGCACCGGCTCGCCACCGGGGTAGGCGAACCCGACGTCCTCGAAGGTGACGCTGATCGGCCCGCGGGGCAGCGTCACCCCGGCGTCGCCCGGGTCGGCGACGTCGGCCGGGGTGTCGACGATGCCGATGACCCGGCGCCAGCCCGCGACGGCGTTCTGCAGCTCGTTGAGGATCTCGGTCGCCTGCTGCACGGGCTGGGTGAACAGGTTGACGAGGAAGAGGAAGGCGAGCAGCTCGCCCAGGGTCATGTGCCCGCCCGCTGCCAGCACCGTGCCGACCACGAGCACCACGGCCAGCGTCAGCCCGGCCACGAGCTGCCCCGACGAGAACGCCACGACCGACCGCACCTGGGCCCGGATCGCCGCGGCGCGGTGGGCCTCGATGGCATCGTCGATGCGCTCGGCGGTGCGGCTCTCGACGCCGTAGGCCCGAATGGTGGCGGCACCCACGACCGACTCGGACACGGCAGCCAGCAGGTCGCCCACGCGCTCGCGCACGACGGTGTAGGCGCGGCCGACGATGCGCTGGAACCGCCGGATCACGACCAGCAGCGGCACGAAGCACAGCCACACGACGGCCGTCAGCAGCGGGCTGTAGACCGCCATGAGGACCGTCGCCACGACGATCTGGCCCAGCGACAGGATCAGGATGATTCCGCCGAACTGCACGAACATGCTGATCGTGTCGACGTCCGAGGTCACCCGGCTGACCATCGACCCGCGCCGCTCGGTGTTCTGTGTCAGCATCGACAGGTCGTGGATGTGCCGAAAAGCCTTGAGCCGCAACGTCGCCAGCCCCGCCTCGGACGCCCGGTAGAGGCGCACGTTCACGGCATACGCCGTCAACGCGGTCACCGCGACGGCGACGAGCGCGAGCAGGACGTAGCGCACGACCAGACCGGGGTCGGGTCCGCCCGCGCCGAGCAGCCCGTGGTCGGTGGTCTGCTGGACGACGAAGGGCACCACGATGCGTCCGACCGTGGTGACCGCGGCCAGCGCGAGCGTCACCCAGAGGCCGCGGCGCAGCTCGGGCGAGAGGGCGAGGCCGCGCTTGAGGGTGTCGAGCGTCCCGAGGGACGAGGTCTTCTCGATGGTCGCGCTCATACCGTGACCCCTTCCTCGTCGGCCTCGACGGCGGCGCGCTCGGCCGCCTCGCGGGCGTATGCCGTGACCAGACGCGCGTAGCCCTCGCACCTCGCGAGCAGCTCGTCGTGGCTGCCGTGGTCCAGCACGCGTCCGCCCTCGACGTAGACGATCTCGTCGGCGAGCGTGATGGTCGACATGCGGTAGGCGACGACGAGGACCGTCGTGCCCGAGGTCGCCTTGCGGAGCCCGGCCAGGATGGCCTGCTCGACGGCGGGGTCGACGGCACTGGTGGCGTCGTCCAGCACCAGGAGTCGCGGAGCGCGGATGATGGCTCGCGCCAACGCGATTCGTTGTCGTTGGCCACCTGACAGGGAGGCGCCGCGCTCCCCCACGTGCGTGCCCAGGCTGTCGCCCAGCTCGGTGACGAACCCGGTCGCCTGGGCCGTGGCCAGCGCGCCCCACACCTCGTCGTCGGAGAAGTCGCCGCCGAGGGTGATGTTGCCGCGCACGGAGTCGTCGAACATGAAGGTCTGCTGCGGCACCAGTGACGCGACCTCGGGTATGCCGCCCCGGCGCACCTCGCGCAGGTCGACGTCGTCGATGCGGACCGCGCCGCCATCCGGGTCGACGAGCCGCAGCGACAGGTTGGTGAGGGTCGTCTTGCCCGAGCCCGTGGGCCCGACGAGCGCGACGGTCGCACCTGCGGGCAGGTCGATGGTGACGTCGTGGATCGCCTGGAAGGGCGACTCGTCTCCCTGCTCGTCGACGACGTCGTAGGAGTAGTCGACGCCGGTCAGCGCCGCGTGCGCGGCGTCGTCGGCGGGCAGCGACGTCTCGCCGAACTCGAGCGCGCCCCGGGCCTTCAGCACCGCGTCGACGCGGTCCCAGCCGACCACGGTGCGCGGCATCTCGCCGAGCACCCAGCCGAGCGCCCGCACGGGGAAGGCCAGGACCGAGATGAGGTAGGCCACCTGCACCACGGCCGCCGGCTCGAGGGCGCCGCGGGACACCTGGTAGGTGCCGACGGCGAGGACAGCCAGCGTGCCGAGCGTGGGGATCGCCTCGATGACGGGGTCGAAGGTGCCGCGCGTGCGACCGACCTCGACGTTGGCCGCCTGCAGGCGCCGGGTGACCTCCTCGAACCGCTCGGCCTCCTGCTCCTCACGTCCCATCGCCTTGACGACCAGGGCCGCCTCGAACGACTCGTGCGCCACCTCGCTGACCTCGGCCCGCAGCTGCTGGGCGCGGGCTATCCGCGGCGACATCGCGCGCTGGAAGACCATGTTGGCGAGGAAGAGCAACGGGAAGACGGTGAGCCCGATGACCGCCATGACCGGGTCGACCAGCACCATCTGGACGATGCCGGCCACCAGCATCACCACCACGCCGATCGCCATCGGCAGCGGCGCGAAGACGTTCCACGTCGCCTCGACGTCGGCGTTGGCGTTGGAGAGCAGCTGCCCCGAGGGGTGCCGGTGGTGCCACGACAGGGGCAACCGGAGGTACTGCCGGGTGACCTCGCGCCGGTAGTGGGCCGCCACGTTGAACATGGTGTAGCCGGCCGCGACCCTGCGGATGACCACGCCGACCACGTTGAGCAGCACCACCCCGGCGACCCACGCGAACGTCGTCCACAGCTGCGCGGACGTCGCGTGACCGGCCTCGACGGCGGGCTGCACCTGCTCGCGGGTCACCTTGCCGATGGCCCAGGCCGTCATGACGGTCATGACGCCGTAGACGGTCGACCCGGCAACGGCGAAGGCGAACCAGCGTGGCTGTCGCCGGATGCCCACTCCCACGATCCGCAACGCACGACGCAACGACGGCGCGGCGTCGACGGACACAGGTGACCTCCAGCAAGGGTTTGGGCGGGCGACGGACAAGCCTCTCATGACGCCAACCGGCATCATGGTCGGCATGTTCCCACTCGGCACAGACATGGCCCGCACCGAGCGTCAGGCCCTCGCCGACACCCTCGTCGCGGCCGGTCCGGACGCCCCGACGCTGTGCGACCCGTGGGACACCGCGGACCTCGCTGCGCACCTCGTCATCCGTGAGCGCCGGCCCGACCTGGCCCCCGGGATCATGGTCCCTGCCCTTGCCGGCCGACTCGACGAGGCGATGGACGAGTATGCCGCGCGGCCGTGGCCCGAGCTCGTCGAGGACGTGCGCTCCGGCCCCCCGGCGTGGTCACCCACCCGGCTGGGCCCGGTCGACGAGGCGGTCAACCTCGTCGAGTTCGTCGTCCACCACGAGGACGTGCTGCGCGGCGACGGCAGCCCGGGTCCGCGCCGGACGATCGGAGCTGACCTGCGCGAGGCCCTGTGGACCCACCTGGCGCGGTTCGGTCGCCTCTACTTCCGGCGCAGCCCCGTCGGCGTCGTCCTCGCCACCCCCTCCGGCCAGCGCGCGACCGTCAAGGGCACGACCGAGGCGGGGACGGTCGTCCTGGAGGGCGAACCCGAGGAGCTGCTCCTCGCGGCATACGGGCGCCGTCGGGTCGCGCAGGTCGAGGAGACGGGCGGCAAGGAGGCGGTCGCCTCCCTGTGGGCCGCCCCAATTGGCTTGGCCTGAAAGGGATCTCAGCGCACTGGTATGCCGCCGCGAGCCAGCTCCGCCTTGACGTCGCCGACCGTGAGGTCGCCGAAGTGGAAGACGCTCGCGGCGAGCACCGCGTCAGCACCGGCCTGCACGGCGGGCACGAAGTCGTCGACCTTGCCCGCGCCGCCGCTGGCGACGAGCGGGATGTGCAGCTCGGGTCGCACGAGCCGGATCAGCTCGAGGTCGTAGCCGTCCTTCGTGCCGTCGGCGTCCATGGAGTTGAGCAGGATCTCCCCCGCGCCCAGCTGCTCGGCGCGCACGCACCACTCGATGGCGTCGATGCCCGTGCCCTGGCGTCCTCCGTGGGTGGTCACCTCGAACCCGCTGTGCGTCTCGGCGCCGCCCGGGCGCGTGCGGCGCACATCGGCGGAGAGCACGAGGACCTGGGTGCCGAAGCGTTCGGCGATCTCGGTGACGAGCTCGGGCCGCGCGATGGCGGCGGTGTTGACGCCGACCTTGTCGGCGCCGGCCCGCAGTAGGCGGTCCACGTCGGCGACGGTGCGCACGCCCCCGCCCACGGTGAGCGGGATGAACACCTGCTCGGCCGTGCGGGTCACCACGTCGTAGGTCGTCTCGCGGTTGCCGCTGCTGGCCGTGACGTCGAGGAAGGTCAGCTCGTCCGCGCCCTGTCGACCGTAGGCGAGCGCCAGCTCGACGGGGTCGCCGGCGTCGCGCAGGTTCTCGAAGTTGACGCCCTTGACCACCCGGCCGGCGTCGACGTCGAGGCAGGGGATCACCCGGGTCGCCACGCTCACGCTGGGAAGGCTACCTACCGTCCACGCGGCCGAGGCGAGGTGTCTTGCCGCGCCCTAGGGTTGGCGGCATGCCCGGCGACCGCACCACGGACCACGTGCGCCGGATCGTGGCCCTGGTCGATGCGACTCCCCCACGCTGCGGGAGCACGCACCTCGTCGCCATCGACGGCCCCAGCGGGTCGGGCAAGACGACGCTGGCGCGCCGGGTCGCCGACCAGCTGGCCGCCCCGACCGTGCACATGGACGACCTCTACCCGGGCTGGGACGGCCTGCGCGCCGGCACGCACCGGGCCAACGAGTGGGTCGTCCGCCCGCTGTGCGAGGGACGGGCTGCGCGCTACCACCGGTGGGACTGGGCGCACGACCGGTATGCCGCCGAGTGGGTCCAGCTGCCGGCGACGGACGTGGTGGTGCTCGAGGGTTGTGGTTCGGGCGCGCTGCCCGCAGGCGCGGCCGCGTCGGTGCTCGTCTGGGTCGAGGCGGAGGAGTCGGTGCGTCGGGCTCGCGGGCTGGCGCGCGACAAGGGGTACGAGGCGTTCTGGGACCGGTGGGCCGCGCAGGAGCGGCGGCTCTACGATGCCGACCGCACGTGGGAGCGGGCCCACCTGGTGATCGACACGACGGACGACCGGCTCTGATGTCCGACAGCTCGCGCCCCGACACGTCTCGTTCGGAGACGTCGCGTTCGGAGACGCCTCGGGCCGACCTGGCACGCGCCAGCCTCGCGCGGGCGGCGAACCGGTCCCGGATCGAGGCCCGAGCCCGCACCGACCGGGTGCGCAGCCGGTTGTTCTTCGTCGTGCAGTGCGGCATCGGTGCGGCGCTGGCGTGGTGGGTGGCCGCGGACCTGCTCGGCCACAACCGGCCGTTCTTCGCACCGGTCACCGCGATCGTCTCGCTGGGCCTGTCGTTCGGGCAGCGGTTGCGGCGGGTGGCGGAGGTCATGATCGGCGTCGCCGTGGGCGTGTTCATCGGTGACGCGTTCGTCCACTTCTTCGGCTCGGGGCTGTGGCAGATCACGGTGGTCGTCGTGATCGCCATGAGCGTGGCGGCGCTGCTCGGGGCCGGTCCCCTGCTGACCACGCAGGCCGGCGTGCAGTCGGCGATCGTCACCACCCTGATCGCCGACCCGGGCCAGGCGTTCACGCGCTGGTTCGACGCAGTGATCGGTGGTTCCGTCGCGCTCGCCCTCACCCTCGTCGCCCCAGCCGCGCCCATCCGGCGGCCGCGCCAACAGGCCGCCGTCGTGCTGCGCGAGATGGGCGAGATCCTCGCCGACACCGTACGGGCCCTGCGCGACCACGACGACGAGCTGGCGACCGCCACGCTGGCCCGGGCCCGGGACTCCGAAGCGATGCTCGACGAGCTCCGGTCGGCGTCGTCCGAGGGCATCGCCGTGGTCCGGCTCTCCCCCTTCCGGCGCCGCCACCTCCCCTCCGTCCTCGCGATCGCCGACCTCCTCGAACCCCTCGACCGGGCCATCCGCAACCTGCGCGTCCTCGTCCGTCGGGCCGCGGTGGCGACGTGGCGCGACGAACCCGTGCCCGCGGCATACGTGGCCCTCATCCGCGAGCTCGCGGCGAGCACCGACGACATCGCCGACGAACTGGCGAGGCGGCATTCGGCCGAAGGCGCGCGCCCGGGGCTGTTCCACGTCGGTGAGCTGAGCGCGGTGCTCGAGCCGGCCGCCGGGCTGTCGGCCGAGGTGATCCGCGCCCAGGTGCGTTCGATGGTCGTCGACCTGCTGATGCTCACCGGCATGTCGGGCAAGGAGGCGCGCGACCACATCCCGGAGGCGATGACGTTGGACTGGCGCCCGCCGCCCGAGGGCGAGTCCGACGTCGACTGACGCCACTGGGACAATGGCCGCAATGTCCACGCCCACCACCATCCCGAGCCGCAGTTCCGTCGCCCACCCGCCACTGTGGCTCGTCGCCCTCGGACTGGTGGCGGTCGCGGTCAACCTGCGCGTCGTCATGGCGAGCGTCCCGCCGCTGGTCGACTCGATCGGCGTCGACCTGGGTCTCTCCAATGCCGCGCTCGGCGCGCTCACGACGTTGCCGGTGCTGTGCATGGGCGTCTTCGCGCCGCTCGCCGGGAAGGTGGCGGCACGGCTCGGCGCCGCCGGAGCGGTGCAGGTCGCGATCGGGTGCGTCTTCGTGGGGCTGCTGTCGCGGTTCGGTGGCGGCAACGCGTGGGTGCTGTACCTCGGCACTTTCGTTGCAGGCGTGGGGATTGCGCTCGGCGGGACGCTGCTGCCGGGGCTGGTCAAGCAGCTCTTCCCGCCGGGCCGCTCAGGGCTGGTCACGGGCATCTACATGCTCGCGATGATGACCGGCGCCGGTGCGTCGTCGGCGCTGTCGGTGCCGCTCGCCGAACGGTTCGGCTCGTGGCAGGCGGCCCTGGGCTCATGGTCGGCGCTCGCGCTCGTGGGGGTGCTGGCGTGGCTGCCGCTGTCGCTCGGGGAACGGCGGCGGCGCCGTGCGGTGGCGGCCGAGGTCGTCGCGCCGGGGCGTCTGCCGTGGGGCAGCATCACCGCGTGGCTGATCGCCGGCTACCTCACGGTGCAGTCGGTCGAGTTCTACTCGTCCCTCGCCTGGATCGCGCCGACGTATGCCGCACGCGGCTGGGACCCCGAGCACGCGGGCTACCTGCTCAGCGTCTTCACCGCGCTCCAGCTCGTGTCGGGGTTGCTGGGACCGGTGCTCGCGGACCACGTGCGCGACCACCGGCTGCTGCTCATCGGGGCGTCGGTGGTGGGACTCGTCGGGCAGGCCGGGCTGTGGCTGGCGCCGGGTGCCGCACCGTGGGCTTGGGCAGGCGTGCTGGGTTTCGGCCAGGGTGCGTCGTTCGCGCTCGGCATGGTGCTGATGGTCGACTACGCCGGCACGCCGCACGCCAGTGCGCGGCTGGCCGGCTTCGCGTTCCTGTTCAGCTACACGATCGCCTCGCTCGGACCGGCCGCGATGGGTGCGGTGCGGGATGCCACGGGCGGGTTCACGGCGGTGTGGATGACGTTGACCCTGTTGATGATTGGTCAGCTTGGGTTCTCGGTGCTGCTGCGACCGCGGCTGCCGCAGGTGCACTGACGCCGCGCCGTATGCCGCGTGGGCCCGTCATGCGGAAGGGTCGGCTTTCCTGGTTGGGCCACCGTGCGACCGTTGGGAGGGGCAACCGGTGTGCCGCGGTTCAGCGGGGCCCGGTCGGTCCGTATGAGCGCGTGACAGTTGCGACCCTGACCTGGTAGTCGACGTACCACGTCGATCGCCCGCGCTCCTGGGCGATGACGTGCTCGGCCACGCGCTTCCACGCGGCGGCGGCCTCGTCATCGGTCCAGTACGACACCGTGACCCCCAGGCCGTCTCGGGCCGACTCCATGCCGAGGTAGCCCGGTTGCCGGGCAGCGAGCTCGTTCATGCGCTTCGACATGGCGGCATACCCGTTGTCACCGTCACTGCGCACCGACGTGAAGATCACGGCCGTGTAGGGCGGTTCGGGCGTGTGCGCGATCACGGGTTCATCCTCGCAGCAACGATGCTGGTGACGATCGCCCGTTCGAGAGCTCCTCGGGATTCCGCATTCGTACGCAGCGCGAAGGTGTGATGGTGCGGGCGTGGCCGGTGGCATCACCTTCACGGCGAGCCAGGTGAGGGCTCTGGGTCCGAACGAGGTCTTGTTCTCGTCCCGCGACAAGAACGGCGAGGCCAGTGTCGTGATCTCACCCAAGGCCACCTTCTTCTCCCAGATCTGCAACGAGTAGCGATTGCGTACCCACCCGGATGCGTTGCAGGACAGCGAGATTCGTTGTGGACAACCCTTGCGTTTCGAACGTGTGTTCGATAGAGTGAGGCATGGTCGGAACGGAGCTTCTGGAGCAGGTCACGCAGGCAGTGCGTGACCTGTCGGGGGCCGGTGCCGCGGCGGAGCTGGGGTCGTGGTCGGGTGAGGACCTGCTGGACCTGGTCGAGGCGACGCAGCGGCTGACCAACACCGTCGCCGCGCTCCAGACGCGGGCGGTCGCGCACGTCGCCGCCCATGACGAGCACCTGGACCAGCACGGTCAGTGGGTGCTGCAGCACCGCGGCCTGGGACACAAGTCCTTGGACGCCGGGGCGATGATCGCCACCCGGATGGGCATCTCGACCGCCGCCGCCGAGTCCCGCGTCGATGACGCCGTGCACCAGGTCACCGTCACCCCGCAACTGGTGCAGGCCATGAGCCGTGGTGACCTGGACGGGTGGCGCGCCCGGGTCGTGACCAGTGAGCTGTCCGCCTGCCCCGACCAAGCCGCGACGACGGTGATGGACCTGCTTTTGGCGCACGTGGCCGACCGGGGCGGGTGGGACGAGACCGCCGGCCCGTTACGGACCCGCGTACGGCGCCTGGTCGCGAAGGTCGCACCGCAGGTCCCGGCCGAAGAAGCAGCCGTCGCGGTCGAGCGGCGGTGCGTGGTCCGCACCCCCGCGACCCAGGGCACCGACCGCTGGGAAGCCGAACTCCCGGTCGAGTCCTCGTTGCCGATGTGGCACGCCATCGAAACCCTCGCCCACCAGCTCCGGCAAGGCGACCCGACGTTGAGCGTGAACCAGGCCCGCGCCGACGCCCTCGCCCAGCTCGTCCTGGCCCAAGCCGATGTGACCGTGCTCCTGCACGCCACCATCCCCGACACCCCCACCAACCCCACCGACCGCACCAATCGCGGCGACGGCGGCGGCGACGGCGCCGGACCAGGAGGCGGAGCACCGGATACCGGCTCTGACTCGGCACCCAAGCCACCGGTCGGCACCGGCGAGCCTGGCGACATCACGACTGGCGACGGTGAGCTCCGCCCGACGCGGGTGGCGACGCTGACCGAGATCGGCGGGTTGTCTGCGCAACCGGTGCTGCTCGACGTGGACAACTTGGGCAGCAACGTCCGCCTCAAGACCTCCACCCCACTGATCTGCGACCCGAACACCGGAGCCGTGACCTCCGGCAGGATCCCGGCCGGCCTGGGACCACCAGGCAAAACCACGAGGAACGCCGCCACACCAGTGCGCTCCTACGCCATGCCCACCCGCATGCAACGCCTCGTGCGCCTACGCGACGGACACTGCCGCTTCCCCGGCTGCACCATCGCCGCCCGGTTCTGCGACATCGACCACGTCGTGCCCTGGCCCATCGGCGCCACCGACCCCGCCAACCTCATCTGCCTGTGCCGCCGCCACCACCGCATCAAACAACGCCAAGGCTGGCAAGCCATCCTCCTCGCCGGCGGCATCGTCCAATGGACCGACCCCACCGGCAAACACACCACCACCAACCCAGCCGACCACCTCGACCGCACCACCCTCACCACCGAAGTCCCCGCCCACATCGGACCCGACATCCTCATGATCGCCGTCCCCCGCCCCACCAACGAAGACAACACCAACCCCAACGACACCGGCCGAGACAACCTCGGCCAAGGACCGCCCGGTCGCCGGCTCATCGAGTGGAGCAACGTCCCCCGCCACTTCCTGCGACCCCTCGACCCCACCGACGACATCCCCACCCTGCTCGAGCTCCACTACGAACGCCTCATCGAGCTCCACCAACCCACCACCGACACCATCACCTTCGACCGCCGACCACCCGAACCCGTCTACGACGAACCACCCTTCTAACCGGGCCCCTGCCGGTCAGAAGGGCGCGCCGGACCTGCCCGCGGCCGGCTCAGCCGCGAGCCAGGTCGTCCGGTCCAGGCGCCGGCGGGCTGAGTGCCTGCACCAGCGCCACGAGCCGCGACGCTTCGGCACGACCGGCTTCGGCGTCGGCCTTCTGGATCGCCATCACCGCAACGCGATCGGTGTCCGCGAGCTCGATGGTCACCCACGGGTCGCCGCCAGAGAACTGCACGTCGACGATCTGGTCCCAGGCGATGGTGCGCGAGAGCAGCAGGTTGCGGACGGTGAGCGTGGTCCGGGTGGGCACCGCCTTGATGCTGGCGTACCGCCACAGCAGGAAGGCGATGCCAATTCCGGTGCCGGCAAAGAAGATCCGGTCACCGACGGTCCAGTTGCCGCCGCGGTCGGCACCGGGCAGGAGCACGGCGATCCCACCGAAGATGACGAGCGCCACGACGGCGGCAACGAGCGCAACGGCCCGTCCGCGCCGCGGCCGGAAGGGCGCGAAGGCGACGGCGTCGTCCATCAGTCGACCATCACAGGCGGCAGGCGGCGATGTCGGTGACCAGGATCGCCCGAGCGCCAAGGTCGTACAGCTCGTCCATGATCGCGTTGGTCCGACCACGGGGAACCATGACTCGCACGGCAGCCCAGTCGCGGTTCTGCAGCGGCGACACCGTCGGCGACTCCAGCCCCGGCGCCACCGCGCACGCAGCCTCGACGAGGTCCGCCGGCACGTCGTAGTCGAGCATCACGTAGTGGCGGGCGGTGATGACTCCGGTGAGCCGACGCCGCAGCACCTCCACGCCAGCCGTCTCCTCGCTCCCGGCGCGGGCGATGAGCACCGCCTCGCTGCGCAGGATCTCCTCGCCGAAGACCTCCAGTCCCTGCTGCCGCAAGGTCGTGCCCGTCTCCACCACGTCCGCGATGACGTCAGCGACACCCAGCGTGATCGCCGTCTCGACCGCTCCGTCGAGACGGACCACCTCGGCGCTCACCCCGTGCTCGGCGAGGTGCTTCTCCACGAGCCCCGGGTAGCTCGTCGCCACCCGATGACCGGCGATGTCGGTGACGGCCGCACCAGTGCCGGGCTTCCCGGCATACCGGAAGGTCGAACCGCCGAAGCCGAGAGTCATCACCTCGGTGGCGGGACTCCCCGAGTCCAGCAGCAGGTCGCGGCCGGTGATGCCGCAGTCGACGGTGCCGGACCCGACGTACACCGCGATGTCACGCGGGCGCAGGTAGAAGAACTCGACGTCGTTGTCTGTGTCGGCGACCACGAGCTCCTTGGAGTCGCGGCGGACGCGGTAGCCCGACTCGCGCAGCATCTCCACCGCGGGCTCGGACAGGGATCCCTTGTTGGGCACGGCAATTCGCAACATGACGCGGTTCTTCCTAGAGGTGTGCGTAGACGTCGTCGAGCGTGATGTCGGAGGCGACCATGAGGACTTGCAGGTGGTACAGCAGCTGGCTGATCTCCTCAGCCGTGCGCTCCTTGCCCTCGTGCTCGGCGGCCATCCACACCTCGGCGGCCTCTTCGACGATCTTCTTGCCGATGGCATGCACGCCGGCGTCCAGCGCGCGGACGGTGCCCGAACCGTCGGGTCGGGTCACCGCCTTGTCGGCCAGCTCGGCGTACAGCTCGTCGAAGGTCTTCACGCCCCAAGCGTACGGGGAGCCAGCTCGGCCAGGGTGACCGCGGTCGCCACCGCCGCCATCGCCGCCTCGTGTCCCTTGTCCTCGCGCGAGCCGGGCAGGCCGGCCCGGTCGCGGGCCTGTTCGTCGGTGTCGCACGTGAGCACACCGAACCCGATCGGCACCCCGGTGCGGGTGCTGACGTCCGTGAGGCAATGGGTCACGCCGGCGCAGACGTAGTCGAAGTGCGGTGTGCCGCCCCGGATCACCACGCCCAGGGCGACGAGGGCGTCGTATGCCGGCGCGAGACGAGCGCACGCGACCGACAGCTCCACCGTGCCCGGCACCCGCACGACCGGGGCCTCCGCGACGCCGGTCTCGGCGAGGGCACGCCGGGCCCCCGCGATGAGCCCGTCCATCACCTCGGTGTGCCAGGTGGCGGCGACGATCGCAACCCGCAACCCGGTGCCGTCGGCCGTGACCTCAGGCGCGCCGTGCCCACTCATGCCGTCGCCCCGGCGTCCGACGCGTCGAGCACGAGGTCGTGACCCAGCCGGTCGCGCTTGGCCCGCAGGTAGGCGTGGTTGTGCGGCGTGCTCGACACCTGCAGCCGCTCGACACCGACCACGCCGACACCGAGCTCGCGCAGCGCCTGGACCTTGACCGGGTTGTTCGTCAGCAACCGGACACCATCGATGCCGAGCGCGGTGAGGATCGCGGCACCGGCGGCATACTCGCGCGCATCGACGGGCAGCCCGAGCTCAGTCTGCGCGTCGATCGTGTCAAAGCCCTTGTCCTGCAACGCATAGGCCTGCAGCTTGGCCAAGAGACCCACCCCGCGACCCTCGTGCCCACGCAGGTAGACCACAGCCCCGCCAGCGGCCGCGACCCGTTCGAGCGACCGTTCGAGCTGCGGTCCGCAGTCGCACCGCCACGACCCGAACGCGTCACCGGTCAGGCACTCGGAGTGAAGCCGCACCAGCGGTGCCGACGACGGGATCCCGCGCGGGCTCACCAGGGCGACGTGCTCGTTACCGGTGAGCCGGTCGCGGAAGCCGACGGCGCGAAAGACGCCGTGGCGCGTGGGCAGCACCGTCTCGGCGAGCTGGTCGACCCGGTCGTGCCGCTGCCGCCACCGCACCAGGTCGGCGATGGTGAGGACGAGCAGGCCATGCTCGGCGGCCAGGTCGCGCACGGCCGGCAGCCGCATCATCGTGCCGTCGTCGTGGACGAGCTCCGCGATCGCCCCTACGGGCTCGAGCCCGGCGAGGCGGCACAGGTCGACGGCCGCCTCCGTGTGACCCGACCGCTCCAGGACGCCACCGGCCTTGGCACGCAACGGGACCACGTGCCCCGGCCGGACGAACGCGTCGGCCGTCGCAGCCTTGTCGGCGAGCAGCCGGATGGTGTGCGCGCGGTCGGCCGCCGAGATCCCCGTCGTCACGCCGTGTGCCGCGTCCACGGTGACCGTGTATGCCGTCCGCAGCGGGTCGTGGTTGTCGCTCACCATGAGCGGGAGGGCGAGCTCGTCGGCCCGGTCGCCGGTCATGGGCGCGCAGACATAGCCGCTGCTGTGCCGGATCGTCCAGGCCAGCCACTCGTCCGTCAGGGTCTGCGCGGCCAGGACGACATCGCCCTCGTTCTCGCGGTGCTCGTCGTCGACGACGAGCACGGGGCGACCCGCGCGCAGCTCGGCAAGGGCCTCCGGGACGGTGGCCAGACCGGTCATGCGGTGGCCACCTCCTCGGGCTCACGGTCGGGGGCTTCCGTCCGAGAAGCCTTGAGCCACACGAAGAACCCGTACACGACCAAGCCGCCGTAGACGGCATACAGGATCGCCGACGGGTAGAACTTGGAGTGCCACAGCAACGGGACGCCGACGATGTCGACCGCGATCCAGGCCAGCCAGAAGTCGTTCCAACCGCGGGCCATGGCGTAGGTGGCGATGAAGGAGCCGACGAAGATCCACGCGTCGCACCAGTAGTACCAGCGCGGCGCCGGCCACCCCGCGCCGATGACCGAGAACAGCCACTGGAAGACCAGCACACCCGCCACCCAGGCACCGAGGTAGGCGAGGCGCTCGGTCATCGTGGCCCAGCGCGGGGTGATGGCGGGTGCGTCGGCGCCGTGCGCGTTGAGCTTGCGCACCTGGTTCCAGCGCCACCAGCCATAGATGCTCGTGATGATGAAGAAGACCTGCCGTCCGGCCTGCCCGTAAAGGGTCTCGTGCTGGGGCGTGCTGAACGCGACACCGAAGAACACCGTGAACAGCAGCACGTTGCCGATGATCCCGATGGGCCACGCCCAGACCCGGCGGCGCATCCCACCGATGGCGGACGCAAAGCCGAAGAGGTTGCCGACGACCTCGCGCCACAAGATGGTGTGCGACCCGAGGTGCAGCTCGGCGTTGAAGAACTGCTCCAGCCAGTTCATGCGGGGATCTCCTGGGTGTTGAGGGGATGGGTGGTGGGGCGATGGGTGGTGAGCAGGCGCTCGACGTACTTGGCGATGACGTCGACCTCGAGGTTGACGAGCTCGCCGGTTCGCTTGCGGCCCAAGGTGGTCAGCTCGAGCGTGGTGGGGATGAGGGAGACCTCGAACCAGTCGCCGCCGGAGTCCGTGCCGACGTCGGAGACGGTGAGGCTGACGCCGTCGACGGTGATCGAGCCCTTCTCGACGACGTAGCGGGAGACGGTGTCGGGCAAGGTGAAACGCATGAGCAGCCACCGGTCGGCGGGTGCCCGGCCGGAGATCGTGGCCGTGGCGTCGACGTGTCCTTGGACGACGTGGCCACCGAAGCGGGCGCCTGCCGCCATGGCGCGCTCGAGGTTGACGTGGTCGCCGGGGCGCAGGGCGCCGAGACTGGTGCGGGCGAGCGTCTCCCCCATCACGTCGACCGTGAACGTGCCGGCCGCGTCGGGGGCCTCGTCGACCACGGTGAGGCAGACCCCGTTGACCGCGATTGACGCCCCGTGGACCGCATCGGTGGTCACGAGCGGCCCGTGCACGGTGAGGCGGGCGGAGTCGGCGCCGTGGTCGATGGCGACCACCCGGCCGAGCTCCTCGACTATTCCGGTGAACATCAGCAAATCTCCTTGAGCAGAGCCGTGATCCGCACGTCCGTGCCGATCGGCGTGATGTCGGTGGGCGCGAGCCGGAGTGCGTCGGCGATGGTGGTGATGCCGAGGTCGCTCACCGACTGCCGCCCGCGACCGAGCAGGACCGGTGCGACGTAGGCGACCACCTCGTCGACGAGCCCGTCGGCCAGGAACGCCGCCGCGACCGTCGGGCCGCCCTCGAGCCACACGTGGTGCACCTCCGCGGCGGCAAGGGCATCCAGCACCTCCTTGGGGCTGCGGGTGCGCAGGTGCCAGGTCGGTGCGACATCGTCGAGCACGCGCGCGTCGGGCAGCAGGTCACGCATCCCCATCACCACACGGATGGGCTGGGTCTCCCGCAACGAGCCGTCCGGCCGGCGTGCCGTCAGGTGTGGGTCATCGAGGAGGGCCGTGCCGGTGCCGACGAGGATCGCGCCGCACCGGGCGCGTTGCTCGTGCACATCGGCGCGAGCGGCCTCACCGGTGATCCAGCGACTGGTCCCGTCCGCGGCCGCCGAGCGCCCGTCGAGGGTCGTGGCCAGCTTCCACGTCACCCATGGGCGGTGGGTGCGCATGAGGTGGGTCCACGTGCGGTTGAGGGCGGCGGCCGTCTCGGCCTCCACCCCGCCGACGACCTCGACCCCGCGGTCGCGCAGCCACGCTGCTCCCCCGGCCGCGGCCGGGTTGGGGTCGGACTGGCCGTGGACCACGCGACGCACGCCCGCGGCATACAACGCCTCGCTGCAGGGCCGTGTGCGGCCCGTGTGGTTGCAGGGTTCGAGTGAGACGTATGCCGTGGTGCCGCCAGCGCGTGCCCCCGCCCGCGCGAGGGCGTGCGCCTCCGCATGGGGAGTCCCGGCACCGCGGTGCCAGCCCTCGGCGACGACGGTCCCGTCGTCCGCGACCAGGACGCAGCCCACACGCGGGTTGGCGTTGGCCTCGGGCCCCTGCGCGGCCAGCTCGAGGGCGCGCAGCATCCACCGGCTGTCGGCGTCGGGGTGAGTGCCCATCGCTCCGTCCTCGTGGCTCCAGACCTGTCGGTCGAGCTCCGGGGGACGACGGGCGTCGAGCCTTCCGAGACGCGTCGCCGGACGGCGAGGTCACGACCTGGAAGGTTCTGCCTGTCACGTGCTGCCTACCATCCGGACTTTCACCGTCGGTCTGGGAGTTCCACCCAGTCAACCGGCCGCTGGCTGCGGTCGGGTCGCGGACTGTCACCGCCGGTTCGGAATTGCACCGACCCCGGAGCACGTCGCCGTCAGTATGCCCCACGTCGCCGCGGTCGAACCTGGGCGGTCCGCGTGACGGTCATCACGAGCACCGTCGAACAGACCTCAGTGGCCGTGGGCGGTGACCAGCCGTCGCAGCTCGTCGATCGCCGCAGCCGCGTCCTGCGCGCCGTAGACCGCGGACCCGGCGACGAAGACGTCAGCACCAGCCTCGGCACACTGCTCGATCGTCTTCGCCGAGACGCCGCCGTCGACCTGCACCCACACCTCGCCGCCGCGGCGCCGGACGGCCTCGCGCACCTGCGTGACCTTGGGCATCTGGTCGGCCATGAACGTCTGGCCGCCGAAGCCGGGCTCGACCGTCATGACGAGGACCATGTCGAGGTCATCGAGCAGGTCCTCATAGGGCTCGAACGGCGTGTTCGGCTTGATGGCCATGCCCGCTCGCGCCCCGGCAGCACGCAGGTCACGCGCGATGGCACGCGGGTCCTTGGCCGCCTCGACGTGGAAGGTCACCGACGAGCCGCCGGCCTCGGCGTACTGCGGCGCCCAGCGGTCGGGGTCGTCGATCATGAGGTGGCAGTCGAGCGGGATGGGGCTCACCTGCGCGAGCCGCTCCACGACCGGGAGCCCGATCGTGAGGTTCGGCACGAAGTGCGCGTCCATGACGTCGATGTGCGCCCAGTCCGCGTTCGCGATCCGGTCCAGCTCGTGCTGCAGGTTGGCGAAGTCCGCGGACAGGATGCTCGGCGAGATCTGCACGGGACTCACCCTATCGGCGCGGCTCCGCGCACCATCCGAGCCACACGCAGGTCAGGGAAACGACGGTCGCGGTAGGCCGTGCCGTCGTCACGAAAGCCGTTGCGGGCGTAGAACGCCCGGGCGCGTGCGTTGTCGGCGAACACCCACAGCTCGGTCGGACGGTCGGCGGGCAGGACGGCGTCGAGAAGGCGCTGCCCGAGTCCCGAGCCCAGCTCGTCACGGGCGACGTAGAGGGCCCACAGCTCGAACGGCCGCACCGGCGCCGGGCGGTCCTCGATCGGGCGCGCAGGGCCGGAGGTCGCGAACCCCACCACGGCGCCGTCGGTGGTGGCCACGACCCGGTCGACGCCCGGTGCCGGCGGTCCGGCCAGCATCCGTTCCCACCGTGCGACCGCTGCCTCCACGGTCCATTCGTCGAAGTAGCCGGTGGGCAGGTACTCACCGTACGTGTCGACCCACGACTGGTGGTGCGTGGCGGCGATCCCTGCCGCGTCATCCGGCACCATCGCCCGGATCACGGTGTCGTTCACGGCTTCTTGCGCAGCAGGGCCAGGAACATCCCGTCGGTGCCGTGCAGGTGCGGCCACAGCTGCACCCACGGCTGGTCGCCGGGCACCTCGATCGGCTCGCCCTGCGCATCGCGGAGGTACTCGCGCACCGGGACCGCCTCGACGTCGTCGCGCTTCTTCAGCAGGTCCGACACCACGAACTGCGTCTCCGCGAGGTGCGGGCTGCACGTCGAGTAGGCGACCACTCCCCCGGGCGCCGTGGCCTCCACGGCCGAGGCCAGCAGGTCGCGCTGCAGCGCACCGAGCCCGGCCAGGTCGCCCGGCTGACGACGCCAGCGCGCCTCCGGTCGCCGTCGCAGCGCACCGAGACCCGTGCAGGGCGCATCGACGAGCACGCGTTGGTAGCGGCCGGGCTCGTCCGCACCGACCTCGCGGCCGTCACCGGTGCGCACCTGGATGCTCCGTCCCAGCTGACCCGCCTTCGCGACGGCGGGTGCGAGGGTCTGGCGGACCAGGTCGGTGCGGTGCGGGCTCACCTCGTTGGCGACGAGGTCTGCGCCCTGTTCCAACGCGAGCGCGGCCAACAAGCCAGCCTTGCCGCCGGGTCCCGCACACAGGTCGAGCCACTTCTCGGGCTCTCCGGCCGTGACCTCGACGGGCACGGCCGCCAACGCGAGCGCGAGCAGCTGAGACCCCTCGTCCTGCACGGCAGCACGTCGTTCACGCACGGCAGGTATGCCGCCCGGGTCACCACCCGACAGCACCGCACCGACCGGTGAGGTCGCCGACGGCTCCGCCCCGGCAGCCACGAGCTCGTCGACGGTGGCCAGCCCGGGGCGCGCCACCAGGGCGACCTTGGCCGGCGCGTTGTCGGACTCCAGCAGCGACTCGAGCGAGCCGTCCACCGTCTCAGCCGTTGCCGCGCCGTGCCCGAGCAGCGCGGCACGCAACGCCTTGACGACCCACTCCGGGTGCGACTGTGCGACGGCGAGCTGCGCTGCCGGGTCGCCGCCGGACGGCACCACCTCGGCCAGCCACTCCTCACGCGATCGTTCGCTGATTCGGCGCAGCACGGCATTGACGAAGCCGGCTGCCCCGGCGCCGTTGACCTTGCGGGCCAGGCCGACGGTCTCGGCCACGGCGGCGTGGGTCGGCACCCGCATGCCCAACAGCTGGTGTGCGCCGAGGCGCAGGGTGTCGAGGACTCGCGGGTCGATCGAGGAGATGGGGCGGTCCGCGGCCACCGCGATCACCGGGTCGTAGAACCCGTGCATGCGCACGGCGCCGTACACCAGTTCCGTGGTGAAGGCGGCGTCGCGACCGTGGATCCGCCTGTCCCGCAACACCTTTGGCAGCTCGAGGTTGGCGTAGGCGCCGTCGGCCACAGCACGCATCACGGTGTAGGCGGCGAGCCGCTGCGGGTCGGACCCGCGGCTGCGCTCGCTCGGCCGCTGCCGCGAGCGCTGCTGGCGCTGGCCCCGGTTGGACGGTCGCTGGTCAGCCACGGGTGAACCGCTCCCCCGGTTCGATCCGCACACCGCGCGCCCAGTCGGCGGCAGCCATCACCTTCTTGCCGTGCGGCTGCACGTCGCCGAGCCGCACCACACCGCTCGCGGTGCCGACGTGGACGTCACGCTTGCCCGCGGCGACCTCGCCCGCGGCAAGGGACCCACCGGCATACGCGGCGTCGACCGTGAGGGGCGCGAGCTTGAGGCGTTCGCCGCGGAAGGTCGTCCACGCGCCCGGCGCGGGCGTGCACCCACGCACGAGCCGGTCGACGGCGACCGCCGGCACGTCCCAGCGCACCTCGGCGTCGGCGACTTCGAGCTTGGGTGCCAAGGAGACGCCGTCGGGCGACTGGGGCACGGGAACGAGCGACCCATCCTCGATGCCGTCCATGGTGGCCACGAGCAGCCCCGCCCCGGCCCGTGACAGCCGGTCGAGCAGGTCGCCGGCGGTGTCGCGCGGACGAATCGTCTCGGTCATGTGCCCGAACACGGGCCCGGTGTCCAGCCCCGCCTCGATGAGGAAGGTCGAGGCACCGGTCACCTCATCACCGGCCATCACGGCACGCTGCACCGGGGCCGCCCCCCGCCACGCCGGCAGCAGGGAGAAGTGCAGGTTGACCCAGCCATGGGCCGGGATGTCGAGCGCGACCTGCGGGATGAGCGCCCCGTAGGCGACCACCGGACACGCATCGGGCGCGATCTCGCGCAGGCGGGCCAGGAAGTCCTCGTCGCGCGGCCGCTGCGGCGTGAGGACCTCGATCCCGATCTCCTCGGCTCGTGCCTTCACGGGTGAGGCGACGAGCGACCGCCCACGTCCCGCACGGGCGTCCGGTCGCGTCACGACGGCGGCGACCTCGTGGCTCGACGCGGCGAGCGCGTCGAGCGAGGGCACCGCGGCTTCGGGGGTGCCGGCGAAGACCAGCCTCACAGGGCCCGACCGAACGTCGAGTGCGGGCTCACCTTGACCTGCGGCGGCGCCTGGCCGTCCCAGTCCGCCTCGCGGATCGCCTTCATCGCCGCCTTGCGCTGCTCGGGGTCCATCCGGTCGATGAACAGGATGCCGTCGAGGTGGTCGGTCTCGTGCTGCAGGCACCGCGCCATCAGCTCGGACCCCTCGATCACGACCGGCTCGCCGAACTGGTTGAAACCCTTGGCGACGGTCCGCAGTGCCCGCGGCGTCTCGAACCGCAGCCCCGGGAACGACAGGCAGCCCTCCTCGCCCTCCTGGAGCTCCTCGGACAGGTCGAGGTCGGGGTTGACGAGGTGGCCGAGCTCGCCGTCGATCCAGTAGGTGAACACCCGCAGGCCGACGCCGATCTGTGGCGCGGCCAGGCCGGCGCCGGGTGCGTCCATCATGGTCTCGGTGAGGTCCTTGACCAGCTGGCGCAGCTCACGGTCGAAGTCGACGACCGGCTCCGCGGGTGTGCGCAGCACGGGGTCGCCGAAGATGCGGATGTTCTGGATCGACACGCGCGCCAGTCTAGGCGCGGCCCCTCAGGCGGCCGCGGTCGACTGACGGGCGCGACGAAAGTCGCGCGTCACCGACGAGCGCAGCAACACCACGGCCAACGGCGCCAGCATCAGCCCGAACAACGCCTGCTCGACCTTCATCCAGACCGGGTAGCCCGAGTCGGGAGAGATGACCAGCGCGGCAATGCCGAGCGGCGCCAGCACGCACACCACCCGCAGCCGCAGCAGCGCGGCACGGCTGGCGCTCTGCCGCGCCGAGCGGACGAGAGTGAGCAGCCAGACACCGCCCACGGTGTAGGCCACGGCCCGCAGCCAGACGACCCAGTTGACCTGGTCGGGGTCGACCCGCTGGAGGACGAACGCCGCGAGCACCGTCAGTGCGGACACCACGGCGATGGCGCCGAAGACGACACGGGCCGATCGCAGGATCCGGTCGGTGGCGGGGCTCAGGACGGAGTTTACTCGCATGAGTAAGGTTTTACCTGACCGAGTAAGATGCCGTCAAGGGCGCGACGCGAGTGGGGGCGTCGAGCCTGCCCGCCGGCGAGCCGCAAGGATGCAGTCGTGAGCACCGATACCCGTGAGCAGATCGTCGAGGCGACCGTGCGCGTGCTCGCGCGCGAAGGGTTCCACGGCCTCTCGTTCGCCAAGGTGGTGCAGGAGGCGGGGCTCAGCAGCACCCGGCTGATCTCCTACCACTTCGGGACGCGTGACGCGCTCCTGCAGGAGGCGTTCGCCCATGTCCTGGCTCGGGCGGCGGCCTTCATGGGACCCCGCATCGCCGAGCAGGACTCGATTCGCGGCAAGATCACGGCCTACATCACCAGCAACCTCGAGTTCCTCACCGAGGACCTGGCCTACGCCAGGGCCGCGGTCGAGCTCGCCGGGAACCTCACCAACCCGAACGGCAGCCAAGGGCTCGACCTGCTCGAGGCGGGGTTTCGGTCCGGTCAGGGCACCGGTGAGCTGCGCGACTTCGACGTCCGCACGATGGCCGTAGCGCTGCGGGGCTCCATCGACGCGACCGTCCTTGCCATCGTGAACGGCACGGTCCAGCCCGAGCCGGCCGCACGGGACCTCGCCGAGCTCTTCGACCGGGCGATCCGCGCCTGATGGCGGCCGCGCCGCTCCTTAGTCCGTTCCGCGGCCGGTGCGGACTCGCTGCGCCACCGCCTCGGCGCCGGTCGGTCCCATGACGATCGTGTAGTGGTTGACGCCGCGCACGACCTCGACGGGCGTGCCGGGCAGCTGCCGCTCGGGGTAGCCCACGGCATACATGCCCTCGGGCTCGTCGAGCATGCCGCGCTCGGCCTGGAGGAAGACCGACGGGACGGCAGTGGGGCTCGGTGAGGGCGTCACGGCATACAGGTCGCGGGCGTCGCCGAGGGCCGCCTCGATGCGGCACGCGGAGTGGAGCTCGGGTGACTCGCCCACGAGGTCGTAGTCGACATACGCCTCGATCTCGGGCGTCCAGTCGCGCAGCGCCGGGTGCGCACGGAAGAGGTCGCGATAGGCCTCGCGGGTGGGGAAGGTCTGGCGCAGGCGTTCGTATGCCGGCCCGACCGTCGCCGTGACGGCGGCCGCGATGTCGTCGTCCGTCGGGTCGGCACCGAGGTCCGGCGGCAGGGGCAGCGGTGCGCCACCGTCGACGAGGACGAGCCGACCCACGACGTCGGGACGCGCGGACGCCAGCGCGGTCGCGACCCAGCCACCCATCGAGTGCCCGACCACGACCTGCGCCGGCCCGCCGACGGCCTCGATGAGCGCCGCCATGTCGGCGGCGTGCGACGCCATGCCGTACGGCTCGGGCAGGTCCCGGCTGCGCCCACGGCCCCGAAGGTCCGGCGCCACGACCCGGAAGTCGCCACCCAGCAGATCACCCAGCGGGGCGAACGCGAGGTGGTTGGCCGTGATGCCGTGGACGGCCAGGACGAGTGGACCGGTCTCACCCCACTGCCCAAAGGTGAGCTCGCCGCCGCGAACCGGCACCGCGCCGGTCGAGTATGCCGTCATCGCGAGTTCGCTTGTGCCGCAAGCCGTTCCAGGGCGGCGAGGAACTCCGCCGGCCGCTCGAGGTGCGGTGAGTGCCCGCACCCCTCCAGCACCGTCTCGGTGAACGAACCGCCCGCCGCGGCATACCGCTCGAGGACGGCCCGCGTCTGGGCCACCATCGGCTGGGGCGGGCACGCCTCGGCACCCGGCCAACCGGGCACGACTCCGAGCTGGCCCAGGTAGGCCAGGTCGAACAGCGACGTGTCGGACACGATGACGTCCGCGTCGCCGCGCACCCACTCGACCGGCGGCTTCGGCTCCAACCCCACCAACGCGTCCGCGACGCCGAAGTACTTGGGAGACATGGCATTCGTGACACCGCGCGTGCCCGGTCCGGACATCGGCCAGTTGTGGCTCGCGCCTGCGTCTCCGGGGTAGTTGTCCTCGCCTGTGGCCGTCGACAGCACCGTGTCGAGCATCGCCTCCTCGTCGTCCCCGAGGACGGACGCATCGCTGACGTATGCCGTGCGGAGCACCGTGCGGGGAGCCGTCGGCTCCTCGCCCGAGCGATCCTTGGCGGCCAGCCGTGCGACGAAGTCGGGGTTCACGGCGCCGGCACCGGTACCCGCATAGTCCTCCGTCGTCGGTGTGCCATCAACGTCTCGCGTCCCCCCGAAGCCGTAGGGCGACAACGGCGCCTCGAGCAGCAGCCCCGCCACCCGGTCGGGGTGGTCGACCGCGAGCTGCATGACGATGCCGCCGCCCATCGAGTGCGCGCCGACCCACGGCCGCGTGCCCGCGGGGAACAGCCCCTCGGCGTCGAGCAGGGCAGCCACGTCGTCGGCGAAGTCCCCCAGGCCCCGGGTGCCGTCCACGGGCGCGGTCTCCGACTCGCCGTACCCGCGCAGGTCCGGCGCCACCACCCGCCAAGGGCCGTCGTCACCGCCGAGCCGGGTGCGCACGAACGGCTCCCAGAACAGCCCGGACGAGCAGTTGCCGTGGACGAGCAGGAGCGGGGTGCCGTCGAGGGGGCCCCAGGTGTGGACTGCCTGCTCGATGCCGTTCGCGGTGACGCGCATGGTTTCCATGGCGTCACGCTAGGTGTCACATGTGGTCCGCGGCCATGTGCCGCAGCCACATCACGACGCGAGGTCAGGTGGATCCATTCGCACCTGGACGCCACCGCCGGCCTTGCGGGCACTGCGCCTCGCCCTCAGGTCCGCCAGGGCGCCCGCGAGCGAGTCCCACCCGTCGAGGTGGGTGCGCAGCAGCATGCGCACCTCGTCATCGCCCACGGGCAGTGGCCCGAGGCGCTCGACCTCGTCGCCGAGGTCGGCCAGCCGCAGGGCGTCCTGGACGGCCCTGCGCTCCCCCGTCACCGCCGCCAGCGCGACGGTCGGCGGCAGGTGCAGGGCGGCCCGGTCGGCCAGCTCACGCGTCGCGAACCACGCCGGGTCCCACCGCACCAGCGCCTCGACCACCGGCAGGGTCGTGTGCGTGGGCGCACCGGCAAGCACGACCCGGCCACCAGCGGACCCCGGTCGCACCAGCCCGGCCGCACCCAGCCAACGACGCAGAGCCTCCTCGCCGGCATCCAAGGTGGGTCGGTCGAGCGAGGCCCACGCATCGAGCAGGAGGCACGCGGCATACCCCCCGTCGGCGACCGGCTCGGCCCCCGGGGTGGCGATCACGAGGGCCGGGGCCGCACCGACGTTCTCGAGCACGGCCCCCGCACCGGAGGTGTGCACCGGAGTGCCGGGGAACGCCCGCCCGAGCTCCTCGGCCGTGCGCCGGGCCCCCACCACCGACGACCGCAGCTCGTGGCCGCCACAGTTGCGGCACTCGAACCGCCCCACGCCACGACCGCACCACCGGCAGGCGGGTTCGGCCCCGCGGGCGGACAGCGCCACCGAGCCGCCGCAGTGGGCGCACCGCACCGGCGTGCGACAGGTCTGGCAGGCGAGCGAGGGCAGGTAGCCCCGCCGCGGCACCTGCACCAGCACCGGCCCGTGTTCGAGGCCCTCCTTGGCGGTGCGCCAGGCCACCGAGGGCAGGTGGGCGCTGGCGGCTGCAGCATCGCGCTCGGCGTCGTTGCCCTCCCCCGCCACGACGACGCGCGGCACGGCGCCACGCGGCGGCCGGCCACCGATGGTGCGCAGGTCCGAGCAGTCGACCAGTCGTTGCACGGCCGCCGTCCGGCCGAACCCGCCGCTCAGCACCGCGGCGCCCTCCACCGCAGCCCGCGTGAGCAGCACCTCCCGCACGTGCGGATACGGCGCCCGCGGTTCGTCGAGCAGGTCGTCCCCGTCGTCCCACCACGCCACGAGACCGAGCGACCTCACCGGCGCCCACACCGCCGCGCGCGTGCCCACGACCACCGACACGTGGCCGCGCAACACCTTCAGCCACGCGGTGTAGCGCGCCTGCGGCCCCTGGTCGGCGGTGAGCCGCACGTGCCGCCCCTTGCCGAGGACCTCGGTCAGGGCCGCGTCGACCCGGCGCACGTCGCGGTGATCGGGCACCACGAAGATGCTCCCGCGGCCCTCGGCCAGCGTCGCGACGGCCGCCTCGGCCAGGGCCCGCGGCCAGTCCTCGTCCGGCGACCCGGCAGGCAGCGCGAGCCACGAGGCAGCCGGGGACTCGCCCGCGGCGAGCCTCGAGACGTAGGCCGGCCCCGCGGCATACCGGCTCCACGCCGGCCCCGCCCCCTCGAAGGTGGGCAACGGGTCCGCGACCGGCGGCTCGAGCGACAGCGCCTTCTCGGCCGTGGCGTGCCGCGGTGGCACGGCTAGCCGCAGGACGTCTCCGAGCGTGCCCGCGCAGCGCGCGGCCACCCGCTGCGCCGCCTCGAGCACCGCCGGGATCAGCACCGGCTCGGGTGACACCACCCGACGCAGTGGCGCCAGCCGGCCCTCGTGCGCGGCCGTCGCCGACCGCGCCACGACGAACCCGTCGAGGTCCTGCCCGGCGAACCGCACCTTGACCCGGGCGCCCGGCACCGCCGTGTCCGCCATCGACTCCGGCACGAGGTACTCGAACGGCCGGTCCAGGTGCGCCAGACCGGTGTCGACGACCACCAACGCCACCGGGTTGGTGGACGCGGTCGCCGTAGCCGCCGGGCGCGGCCGGGGAGCCTTGGGCAGGCTGGCGCGGATCAGCTCCAGCTGCTCGGTGGCCCCGGGTTCGCTCATGGGGCGAACCTATGCGAGCCGGGCGACAGCGGCAGCGTCAGCCCTTGACAGCCTTCTGCAGCTGCTCGACCCGGTCGGTGCGCTCCCACGTGAACGGGTTGGTGTAGCCGTCGACGTGGGTGCGACCGAAGTGCCCGTAGGCCGCGGTCGGCTTGTAGATCGGGCGCAGCAGGTCGAGCTGGTCGACGATCGCCGCCGGCCGCAGGTCGAACACCGACGTGATCGCGGCCTGGATCTTGTCGATCGGCTCGGTCTCCGTGCCGAAAGTCTCGACGTACAGCCCCACGGGCTGCGCCTTGCCGATGGCGTAGGCGACCTGGACCTCGCAGCGGCGGGCGAGCCCGGCGGCCACGACGTTCTTGGCGACCCAGCGCATGGCGTAGGCGGCCGAGCGGTCGACCTTCGACGGGTCCTTGCCGGAGAAGGCGCCACCACCGTGGCGGGCCATGCCGCCGTAGGTGTCGACGATGATCTTGCGGCCGGTGAGCCCGGCGTCGCCCATGGGCCCGCCGATCTCGAAGCGTCCGGTCGGGTTGATGAGCGAGCGGTATGCCGTGGTGTCCAGCTCGGTGCCCTCGTCGGCAAGCTGCTCGAGGACGGGCTTGATGACGTGCTGCTCGATGTCGGGGGTCAGCAGGTCGTCGAGCGAGACGTCGGCGGCGTGCTGGGTCGACAGGACGACGGTGTCGAGCTTGACGGCCTTGTCGCCGTCGTAGCCGATGGTCACCTGGGTCTTGCCGTCGGGGCGCAGGTAGGGCACCTCGTTGCTCTTGCGGACGGCGGTCAGCCGCTCGGAGAGCCGGTGCGCGAGGAAGATCGGCAGCGGCATCAGCTCGGCGGTGTCGTCGCAGGCGTACCCGAACATGAGGCCCTGGTCGCCGGCGCCCTGCTTGTCGAGCGGGTCGACGCCACCGGTGCGGTTCTCGTATGCCGTGTCGACACCCTGGGCGATGTCGGGGCTCTGCTGCCCGATCGACACCTCGACACCGCAGGAGGCGCCGTCGAAGCCCTTGGTCGAGGAGTCGTAGCCGATGCCGAGCACGGTGTCGCGCACGATCTTCGGGATCTCGACGTAGGCCTCGGTGGTCACCTCACCCGCGACGTGCACCAGTCCCGTGGTCACCATCGTCTCGACGGCCACCCGGCTGCCGGGGTCCTGCTCGAGCATGGCGTCCAGGATCGAGTCGGAGATCTGGTCACAGATCTTGTCCGGGTGACCCTCGGTGACCGACTCGGACGTGAACAGGCGTGCAGACACTCAGCAACTCCTTCAGGGACGGGACGTGAACGCGCGGGGGCGAACCTCGCGAGTGTATCCGCGACGAGCGGATCAGCCGCACGGCATCCCACACTGCGGCGGGTCAGGGTGTCGCGCGCCCCGCGAGGTGGGTGTGCACGGCGGAGATGACGACCGACCCCTCGCCCACGGCGGAGGCCACGCGCTTGACCGAACCCGACCGCACGTCACCCACGGCGAACAGGCCGGGCACGGAGGTGGCGAAACCCTCGGACGTCACGACGAAACCGCGGTCGTCGAGCTCGACGCCGGTGCTGCGCAGCCACTCGGTGCCGGGCTGCGCCCCGATCATGAGGAACAGCCCGGCCGCGTCGACGCTCACGTCCTTGTCGCCCGCGTGGTCGCGCCAGGTCAGGCCGTCCAACCGGCTCTCGCCCCTCACCTCCACGAGCTCGGACCGCGGGTGCACCGTGATCCGCTCGTGGTGCGCCAGTCGCTGGGCCAGGTAGTCGGACATCGTCTCGGTGATGTCGTCACGCCGGATGAGGACATGGACGTGGCTCGCGTGCTGGGCCAGGAAGAGCGCTGCCTGGCCGGAGGAGTTCGCCCCACCCACGACGACCGCGGGTCGGTCGGCGACGACCGTGGCCTCCAGCTCGCTCGCGGCGTAGTAGACGCCGCGGCCCTCGAGGTCGGTGAGCCCCGGTACCTGCAGCCGCCGGTAGCGGGCGCCGGTCGCCACGATGACGGCGCACGCCTCCACGTCGGTCTCGTCGTCGAGCGTGACGCGGAACAGGCCGCCGGGCACCTGCTGCACGGCGGTGACGGTTCGAGGAGAAACAAGCTTGGCGCCGAACTTCACGGCTTGGAGCATGGCGGCCCGCCCCAGCTCGGCACCGGAGATGCCCCCGGGAAAGCCCAGGTAGTTCTCGATCCGCGTCGAGCTGCCGGCCTGACCGCCGATGGCGACGTCCTCGACCACGACGGTCGAAAGCCCCTCGGATGCGCCGTAGACCCCTGCCGCCAGCCCAGCCGGACCGGCACCCACGATGACCAGGTCGCACCGGGACCCGTCGGCCAGGCCCCACAGGTCGATGCCGAGCGCAGTGGCCAGGTCACGGGTGGCCGGGGCGGTGAGGACCCGCCGCTCACCGGTGACGACGGCCGTGCCGGTCGGGGGCAGCTCGGTGCTGCGCGCCAGGTCGCCCCACGCGCGGTCGTCCGACCGCAGCACGGTGCGGTAGGGCAGCTGGTTGCGCTCGGCGAAGTCCTGCAACCGGTGCAGGTCGGCATCGTCGTCGCCAGCGAGGACGAGACCGCCCTCGCCGAGGCGCTTGAGCAGGCGCCGGCGGGCGTCGAACGCCCTCAGCAGCACGTCGCTCAGCTCACCGGAGATCGCCATGAGGCGCTGCAGCTCCGGCACGCGCACCCGAAGCACCTCGGTGTCGGCCACGGCCATGCCGGGAAGGAAGGCGCGCTGGCCCATGAGCATGCCGAGCTCACCCACGAAGTCGCCGGGCTCGACGAGGAACACGACGCGGTCGTCGCGGCGGTCGAGCAGCATCACGCCGCCACGGCGCACGTAGTAGAAGTCGTACGGCTCCCCCGCGTCGATCAGCAGCTCACCGGCCGCCGGGTGCAGGACCTCTCCCGCGTCCTCGAGCAGCGCCATGGCCTGCGGGCTGAAGGTCGGCCACGCGAGGTCGTCGACGTCGTCCTGCCGCCTCGACGAGTAGTGGGTGTTCTCGTCGGGCTGGGGCAGTTCGCTCACAGGATCTCCTGCACGGCGTCCCACACCGCGGCGGCGACGTCGTGCTTGGTCGCGGGTCCGACATCGACGACATGGCTGCTGCCCTGCCGCAGGATGTGGACGGTGTTGTCGTCGGCACCGAAGGTCCTGTCGACACCCACCTCGTTCACCACGAGCAGGTCGCTGCCCTTGCGCACGAGCTTGTCGCGGCCGTGGTCGAGCACCGAACCGCTCGCGTCACCCGTCTCCGCGGCGAAGCCCACGATGACCGGGTTCGCCTCGTCACCGCGGTCGCGGACCAGGCCGGCGAGGATGTCGGGGTTGCGCACGAGCTCGATGGTGGGCGCGGCGTCGGGGTCACCGGGGTCGTGGGACTTCTTGATCTTGGTGTCGACGTAGGTGGCGGGGCGGAAGTCGGCCACGGCGGCCGCCATCACGACCACGTCGGCGTCGCGCGCCGCGTCCGTCACCGCCGACTCGAGCTCCAGGGCCGTCTCCACCGGAACGACCTTGACCCCGGCCGGTGCCGGGAGCGAGCTGTTGGCGGCAACGAGCACCACCTCGGCCCCCCGGGCGGCGGCCACCTCCGCCAGCGCGAAACCCTGCTTGCCGGAGCTGCGGTTGCCGAGGAAACGCACCGGGTCCAGCGGCTCACGGGTGCCACCGGCCGACACCACGACGCGACGGCCGGCCAGCGGCAGCTCACCGGCGGCCGCCGGCTGGGAGGCGCCGTGGGCGAGCAGCCGCTCGCACACGGCATACAGCTCCTCCGGCTCGGGCAACCGACCGGGGCCGGTGTCGGCACCGGTGAGACGCCCACTCGCGGGCGGGATGACGTGGACGCCGCGCTCGGTGAGGGTCTCGACGTTGGCCTGCGTCGCCGGGTGCTCCCACATCTCCGTGTGCATGGCCGGCGCCATCACGATGGGGCAGCGCGCGGTGAGGAGCACGTTGGTGAGCAGGTCACCCGCAAGCCCGTGCGCGGCACGCGCGAGCAGGTCGGCCGTCGCAGGCGCGACGACGACGAGGTCGGCCGTCTTGCCGAGGCGCACGTGCGGCACCTCGTGCACCGACGTCCACACGTCGGTCTGCACGGGCTTGCCCGACAGGGCCTCCCACGTGGGGGCGCCGACGAAGTGCAGCGCGGACTCCGTGGGCACGACCGTGACGTCGTGCCCGGACTCGGTGAAGAGACGCAGCAGGGACGCGACCTTGTATGCCGCGATGCCGCCGCCGACACCCAGGACGATCCGCGCCATCGAGGACCTCCCGGTGCTCAGGTTCTCAGGCCTCGATTGGCTCGGAGGTGACCAGGCCCTCGTTGATCTCGCGCAGCGCGATCGACATGGGCTTCTCGTGCACCTGGCTGTCGACGAGCGGGCCGACGTACTCGAGCAGGCCCTCCTGGAGCTGGCTGTAGTACGCGTTGATCTGACGGGCGCGCTTGGCCGAGTAGATGACCAGGGCGTACTTGGAGTCGGCCTTGGTGAGGAGGTCGTCGATCGGCGGGTTGGTGATGCCGATGGGGTTCGCGACGGTTCCGGACACGGGTGTGCTCACAATCAGTTGTCAGTGGGTTCGCATCAAGTGTACGAGTTCTTCGGCCGCACGCCGAACGTCGTCATTGACGATGGTGACGTCGAACTCCGCCTCGGCGGCCAGCTCGACCTTGGCGGTCTCCAGCCGGCGCGTCCGCTCCTCCTCGTCCTCGGTGCCCCGGCCGACGAGCCGGCGCACCAGCTCCTCCCAGCTCGGCGGGGCGAGGAACACGAAGAACGCCTCGGGCATGTTCTCCCGCACCTGGCGGGCGCCCTGGAGGTCGATCTCGAGCAGGGCCATCCGGTGCGCGGCGAGCGCCTCCTCGACGGGGCGGCGCGGCGTGCCGTAGTGGTTGCGGCCGTGGACGACGGCCGACTCCAGCAGCTCGCCGTCGCGCTCCAGGCGCGCGAACTCAGTGGTCGAGACGAAGTGGTAGTGCACGCCGTCGACCTCACCGGGGCGCGGTGAGCGGGTCGTCGCCGACACGCTCAGCCAGACCTCGGGAAAGTGCTCGCGGATGTATGCCGACACCGTCCCCTTGCCGACGGCCGTGGGGCCCGCGAGGACGACGAGCCGGTGTGGTCGGTCGTCGGAACCGTCCTGCTCGGCGTGAGCCGGCTGGCTCACGCCTCGTCGAAGCGGGTGAGGAGCGCGGAGATCTGGTTGGCGCCGAGACCACGGACGCGGCGGCTCTCGGAGATGCCGACCTCTTGCATGATCTGGCGGGCGCGGACGCGGCCGACGCCGGGCATGGACTCCAGCAGAGCCGAGACCTTCATCTTGCCGACGACCTCGTTGGACTTGCCGTCCTCGATGACCTCGCGCAGGGAGCCCTGGGCGTATTTGAGCCGGTTCTTCACCGCGGCCCGTTCACGGCGGGCGACGGCGGCCTTTTCCAGGGCCGCTGCCCTCTGCTCCGGAGTCAAGGTAGGAAGTGCCACGGTTCAAACTCCTTTGCGGGCGTGCTGCGTGCACGGGTGCCAACCCTTCGGACTCCGTCGACTCTAGCAACCGACGCGTCCGGATTCCCATCGAGGCTCGCTGGCACGAAACCGCAGGTCGTCAGGGTGCGGCGTTGCCGTCCTCCACGTAACGCCTGCCGTCCGCGGCCGCCCCGGCGACCGTGTCCAGCCAGCGCGGCGGCTGCTCGCCGATGCCACGGCGCTCCAGCGCCTGCACCAGCTCGACCCGCACGGTGTCGACGTCGCGGCCCGCACCGCCGGCCACCACCTGGTCGATGGCCTCTTGGATGAGCTGCTGCTTGCGGTGGTGGGTGGCCGAGTCCGACTCGTCCATCTGGGCCAGGTTGCGGTCCTCGCCCTCGTTCACCGGCTCGTTCACTGGCTCGCTCATGCGCACGCCTGCCTTTCGCTCGTGGTCCACCACACGGCATACCCCGTCGTGGTCCCGGTATGCCGCGTCGGCCGACGTCCCCGCCATGATGGGTCGGTGACCTCCGTGGCCGTCCTGCTCGCCGCCCTCGCCAACGCGGTCGTCCTGGGTTTCATCTCGCGCCGGCTGCTGGGTGTGCCCGTGGGGTGGCCGCGGACGATCCTCGTCAGCCTGCTCGTGAGCCAGGTGGGTGCGTCGGGCATCAACGCCCTCTCGCGCGTCATCGGGCTGCGACCGGACGGCTCGACGCCGGTCGGCTTCGCGCAGGGCGCCGTCATCGTGCTGGCGTCCGCGTGGGTCGTGGCGCTCGGGCTCGCGATGCTTGTGGTGCTCGAGGCGATCGTGCCGACCGGCAGCCTCCCCAACCCGCTCACCTGGGTGCGCCAGTGGCCGGCTCGCCAGCGGCGGGCGCGGCGGTACGTGCAGGTCGTCGGCATCGCCAGCCGGCACGGCCTGGGCGGCTTCCTGCGCGGCCGCTCGCGCCTGTCGCCGACCGAGTCGTCGTCGACCGTGGCCCGGTCGCTGCGGCTGGCCCTGACCGACGGCGGGGTCACGTTCGTCAAGCTGGGGCAGATGCTGTCGACCCGCCCCGACGTGGTCGGCGTGGAGGTCGCGCGGGAGCTGGCGTCGTTGCAGAGTGACGTGCCGCCGGCACCGTGGGGTGAGGTCGAGTCCGCGCTGACGTCCGAGCTGGGTATGCCGGTCGGCTCGGTCTTCGCCTCCGTCGACCCGGTGCCCCTGGCGGCGGCATCGGTCGCCCAGGTGCATGCCGCGACGTTGCTCGACGGGACACCGGTGGTGCTCAAGGTGCAACGCCCGCAGGCCCGCGCTCAGGTGCGTGCCGACCTCGACATCGTGCTGCGGCTCGCGACCTGGCTCGACCGCACCACCGTCTGGGGGCGCTCGCTCGGGGTGCTGGGGCTGGCTCGCGGGTTCGCCGGCAGCCTCGACGAAGAGCTCGACTACCGCGTGGAGCGCGCCAACACCGAGGCGATCGAGACGTCGTTGCGGGCGGCGGGCAGCACGGTAAGCGTTCCGCGGGTGTATGCCGCGTGGTCGACGTCGCAGCTCCTCGTCATGGAGCGGTTGGCCGGCGAGCCGTTGTCACGGGCGGAGCGACAGCTGGCGGGTCTGTCTCCCGAGGCTCGGCAGGCACTGGCCGACGACCTGTTGCGCACGGTGCTGCGCCAGGTGCTCGTCGACGGGGTGTTCCACGCAGACCTGCACCAGGGCAACGTCTTCCTGCAGCCGGACGGGACGCTGGCCCTGCTGGACTTCGGTGCGGTGGGACGGCTCGACTCGGCCACGTCGCGGGCGCTCGGGGTGTTCCTGCACGCGGTCGACCGCAACGACTCGGTGGCCGCCGCCGACGCGCTGCTGGACGTGCTCGACCGGCCGGAGGACCTGGACGACCGGCGCTTCGAGCGCGAGCTCGGGACCCTCGTGGCACGGATGCGGACCGGGTTCGGCGCCGGGGGTGGCGCCGGGGTGTTCACGGCGCTCTTCTCGCTGGTGCTCGCGCACGGGTTCGGCGTCCCGCCCCAGGTGGCCGCGGCCCTGCGAGCCCTGGGCGCGCTCGAGGGCACCCTCGCCACCATCGATCCCGGGCTCGACATGGTGGAGTCCGCTCGGTCGCACGGTCGGACGCTCCTCGCCGACCAGTTCCGGCCGGCCCAGGTGCGGGCCACGCTCGAGGACCAGCTGCTCACGCTTGCCCCTGTGCTGCAACGGCTTCCCCGCAGGCTGGCCGCCATCGGCGACCAGCTGGAGGAGGGCCGGCTGTCGGTGCGGGTGAGGTTGCTGGCCCACGCGGACGACCGCACCTTCGTCGAGGACGCCCTGCGCCAGCTGACGATCACCCTCATCGCGGCGGCCTGCGCCATCTGCGGAGTGGTGCTCGTGGTCGCCGACACCGGACCGATGATGCTGCCGAACCTACGGCTGTTCACGTTCGTCGGGGCGACCCTGTTCTTCTTCGCGTTCGTGCTCGCTGCCCGTGCGCTGGCGCGGGTCTTCCGGCCCTCGCGACACTGACCCCTCAGTGACCCCAGGCGTCGGGGATGAACGACATGTCGGCGCCGGGGCCGACGAGCACCGACCACGGGACGGTGAAGGTCACGATCCCCGCTGCTCCGACGAAGACTCGTCGTTGGTCCACCGCCACGGCCAGCCCCTTCTGGGTCGGCCAGGCGCTGATGTCCTCGCGCGTCAGGCCCTGCGCCAGCTCGGGCGACGCGTAGGGGTTGCCGCTGCTGGGCACCGCGCGCCGCAGCTCACGTTCGAAGTACCACCGTGGCCCGCCGTCCCGCTGCATCTCGGCGAGCATGCCGTCGAGGGTGATCTCCTCGCCGGTGGTGTTGTCGAGGACGACCGCCCGGACGCTCGAGTCGCTGACTGCACCACCGAGCGAGGTCCGGTCCTGGAACCGGATCACGGTCAGCCCCGGTACGTTCACGGGCACCGTCGCGCGCTGCGTGAACTCCCCCGGTGCTGACGCACCCGTCGCCTGGGACTCCTCGTTGTTCGACCGCCACGTGTCGAAGCGCTCGGACGCAGCGGCGTTGGCGAGCTCCTGCAACCGCGTGGCACCGACGGCGCCGGCGCACGCAGCCCTCACCGACGTCGTCACGCGCTGCACGGTCGAGGCGCCGTCGACCTTCGGCCTGGTCGCGGTGAACCTGACGGTCATCGGCGCGGTGCACGCCGGGTCGGCCGGGGTCGATGCAGCCGAGGGTGACACCGTGGTGGACGGTGTGGGCGGTGCGGGCGTGGGGGTGGTTGTCGCAGCCGATGCTGTGGTGGGCCCCGTCGTCGTGGGCGCTGTGGCGGCAGTGGGCACGCTCGCGCTCGACGTGGTCGAGCTGGCCGCCCCACCGGGCTCGGTGCCGCACCCCGCGAGCAGGACGGCGCATGCACCCAGCGCCAGCCCCGCCACCAGCGTTGAGTGCCTGAGACCGACCAGTGGGTGGTTCTCAGGCACTCGACTCGTTCGTGCTCGCACCGCTCCCCCTCGCGTCATCCGTGCTGTGTGCCTTCAGACGCCGCAACGGTGGCCTTGGTTGGTCAACTCAGCAGCGCCGCCATCGTCTCGCTCACCGAGCGTGCACGGTCCCGCAGGGTCGCGGCATCCGGTCCGGCCGAGAGCACGTCGCGTGAGCTGGCCGGCAGCACGTTGGGCAGGGCGTCGCCGAAGACCTGGCGCAGGTCCTCGCTCGTGCCACCCTGGGCGCCGACACCGGGGGCGAGCAGCGGCCCGCCCATCGCGGCGAGGTCGAGCCCGAGCTCCTGGACGGCGCTGCCGACCGTGGCACCGACCACGAGACCGACGCTGCCGAGCTCACCTCGCTCGGCGGCAGCCGCGTTCTCGGCGGCGGCGCTGGTCACCATCGACTCGGCGACGCTGACGTCACGCAGCCGGGCGTGCTGCACCGTGCGGCCCTCGGGGTTCGACGTCAGCGCGAGGACGAAGACCCCGCGGCTGGTCTGGGCGGCGACGTCCAGGGCCGGTCGCAGCGACTCGAACCCCAGGTAGGGGCTCACCGTGAGTGCGTCGCCCGGGGCGACGGCGTCCTTGCCCAGCAGCCCTTCGGCGTATGCCGCCATGGTGCTTCCGATGTCACCTCGCTTCGCGTCGACCACCACGAGCGTGCCCGCGCCCTGGAGGTCGCGAACGGCGTTCTCCAACACTGCGATGCCAGCCGACCCGAACACCTCGAAGAAGGCGCTCTGCGGCTTGACCGCAGCCACCTGACCGCCGAAGGCCTCGACACAGGCCTGGGTGAACCGCCGCAGCCCGTCGAGGTCGTAGGTCAGGCCCCACGACTCCACCAGGGCCCGGTGGGGGTCGATGCCAGCGCACAGCGGGCCGTGCTCGTCCATCGCGGCCCGCAGCCGTTGCCCGAAGGTCAGGTCGCCGGTCTCGCTCATCTCAGGCCATCCTCTCGTGGGCGATGCCGACAGCATCCTTGAGGCATCCAAAGCCCTTGTCCTGCAACAGGTTCTCCAGCTCGCGCCCAACGCGCACAGGTGCGCTGGGGTCGTTGAACGTCGCCGTCCCGACCTGCACGGCGCTGGCACCGGCGGCCACCAGCTCGAGCGCGTCGCGACCGGTGCGCACTCCCCCGACGCCGATGATCGGCACCGTCGGGAGCCGCCCCTCACGCATGGCGGACTTGACCTGCCACACGGCGCGCACCGCGACCGGCCGCACTGCCGGTCCGGACAGGCCACCGGTCACCCCCGCCACCTGCGGCCGCAGCCGGTCGGTGTCGATCACCATGCCCAGCAACGTGTTGATCATCGTCAGGCCGTCGGCACCGGCCTTCACGGCCGCCTGGGCGATGCTGACGATGTCGGTGACGTCGGGCGTCAGCTTGGCGAAGATCGGGATGTTGCGCGGCAGCTGCTCGCGCACGAGGGCCACGACCTTGGCGGACGCCAGCGGGTCGCAGGCGAAGACCAGTCCGCGGTTGGCGACGTTGGGGCAGGAGATGTTGACCTCCACCCCGACCACCGAACCGAAGGCTGCCGACTCGCGCAGCCGCGCCGCCACGACGGCGAACTCACCGCTGGTGTTGCCCGCGATCGAGACGAGGGTGCGGGCACCGGCTTGGTGCAGCCACGCGAGGTCCTTGTCGATGAAAGCGCTGATGCCCGGCCCCTGGAGGCCGATCGAGTTCAGCATCCCCGACGGCGTCTCGGCCATGCGCGGCGTGCCGCGGCCCGACCTCGGGTCGGCCATCACGGACTTGGTGACGAAGGCACCGAGCTCGCGGATGTCGAAGAACCGTGCCAGCTCCCGCCCGTTCGCGGCACAGCCCGATGCAGTCATCATCGGGCTCGGCAGGCTCGCGCCGCCGAGGTCGACCGACATGTCCACGGCCATCAGTGACCCCCCACGTTCGGTGCGCCGAGCGCGTCGGCGGGCACGCGGCATACGCCGTCGTCGAAGGCGTCCCACCGCACGCGGTCGCCCCGGAAGACGGGGCCCTCCACGCAGGACCGGACCATGCGCGTCACGCCGTCATTGCCCGTCACCGGCATCACACAGGTCATGCACACGCCCACGCCGCAGGCCATCGACTCCTCGACCGCAACCTGGGCGACGGCACCGTGGGCCGCCGCGACGTCGGTGATCGACTTGAGCATCCCCATCGGGCCGCAGCCGTAGACCACGGCGGCGCCGGTGCGGGTGATGACCTCGGGGAGCACGTCGGACACCCAGCCGCGGGTGCCGGCCGAGCCGTCGTCGGTGGTGACGCTGACCCCGTCGGCCTGGCGCCGGGCCTCGACCACACCGAAGAGCTTGGACTCGGTGGCCGCGCCGAGGACGAGCTCGACGTGGCAGCCGCGCTCCCGCAGTGCCTCGGCGAGCCAGAACAGCGGCGCGCTGCCGTAGCCGCCGCCCACGAGGACGCAGGGCACCGGTTCCTTGGGCAGGGGGAAGGCACGACCCAGCGGGCCGACGATGTCGACCTCGTCGTGGGCGCGCAGGCCGGACAGCCACTCGGTGCCCGGACCCACGGGTGAGATGACGACGTCGACGGTGCCGCCGTAGGTGCCCGAAGGGCTGACCTTGTGGATCGAGAAGCACCGGCGCAGGAGGTTCGAGCTCGTGTCGCCGCCGACGGCCAGGGCGACGAACTGCCCAGGCTTGGCGTGTTCGGCCAGGCCCGGTGCGACGAAGGTGAGGTGGTGGTAGGCGCCGGCGCGTCGGGTCGCGATGAGCTCGCCGGTCACCTGGACGACGCCGCTCACGCGGTCACCCCGCTCGCGCCCACGGCATACAGGTCGAGGTCACGCGCATGTGCCTGCAACGGCTTCACGGTGAACTCGCCTTGGAGCTGCGCCTCGATGCCCTGGACGGCTGCGGCGAGCTCTTGGACGGTGGTCACGATCGGCTTGTCCATCGACGTCGTCGCCGCCCTGATGGCGTAACCGTCGGCGCGTGCGTTGGGACCGCTCGGGGTGTTGACGACCATGGCGATCTCACCGGCGAGGATGAGGTCGACGATGGACTGCTCACCCTCGTCACGCTCGCTGACCTTGTGGACGACCTCGGAGCTGATTCCGTTGCGGCGCAACACATCCGCGGTGCCAGTGGTCGCGACGATCGTGAACCCGAGGTCAGCCAGACGCTTCACCGGGAAGATCATCGCGCGCTTGTCACGGTTGGCCACGGACACGAAGACCCGGCCCTCGCGCGGCAGGCCGGAGCCGGCCGCGAGCATCCCCTTGGCGAACGCCGTGCCAAAGTCGTCGTCGATGCCCATGACCTCACCGGTCGAGCGCATCTCGGGCCCGAGCAGGCTGTCGACGACCTGGCCGTCGCGGGTGCGGAACCGCTTGAACGGCAGCACCGCCTCCTTGACCGCCACCGGCGCGTGGCTCGGCATCGAGCCTCCGTCGCCGTCGGCCGGGAGCATGCCCTCCTCGCGCAGCTCCTTGATGGTCGCGCCGAGCATGACCCGCGCAGCCGCCTTGGCCACGGGCACGCCCGTCGCCTTGGCCACGAACGGCACGGTGCGCGACGCGCGGGGGTTTGCCTCCAGGACGTACAGGACGTCCTGGGCGAGGGCGAACTGGACGTTCATGAGCCCGCGGACGCCGATGCCCTCGGCCAGCCGCAGGGTCGCCTCGCGGACCCGCTCGAGCTCGGCGACGCCGAGGGTCACCGGCGGCAGCGTGCAGGCCGAGTCGCCGGAGTGGATCCCGGCCTCCTCGATGTGCTCCATGATCCCGCCGAGGTACATCTGCGTGCCGTCGTAGAGCGCGTCGACGTCGATCTCGATGGCGTCGTCGAGGAACCGGTCGACCAGCACCGGGTGCTCGGGGCTGGCGACGGTCGCCCGGGTGACGTAGGCCGAGAGCGTCTCGTCGTCGTAGACGATCTCCATGCCGCGACCGCCCAGGACATAGGACGGGCGCACGAGGACGGGATAGCCGATCTCGCGGGCCACCGCGACGGCCTCGCCGGCACTGTATGCCGTGCCGTGCCGTGGGGCGGGCAGGTTCGCCTCCGCGAGGACTCGCCCGAAGGCGCCGCGGTCCTCGGCGAGATCGATCGCCTCGGGGCTCGTGCCGACCACCGGGACGCCGGCGTCCTTGAGCGCCTGGGCGAGGCCGAGCGGCGTCTGCCCGCCCAGCTGGACGATGACACCGGCCACCGGTCCGGCCTGCTGCTCGGCGTGCACCACCTCGAGGACGTCCTCGAGGGTGAGAGGCTCGAAGTAGAGCCGGCTGCTCGTGTCGTAGTCGGTGGAGACGGTCTCGGGGTTGCAGTTGACCATCACGGTGTCGTAGCCGGCGTCGCGCAGGGCGAAGCTGGCGTGGACGCAGGAGTAGTCGAACTCGACGCCCTGGCCGATCCGGTTGGGGCCGCTGCCGAGGATGATGACGGCCGGGTTCTCCCGCGGCGCGACCTCGGTCTCCTCGTCGTAGGACGAGTAGTGGTACGGCGTACGGGCGGCGAACTCGGCCGCGCAGGTGTCCACCGTCTTGTAGACCGGGCGGACCCCGAGGGCGTGCCGGACCCCGCGGACGACGGCCTCCGGCATACCCCGCAGGGAGGCGAGCTGTGCGTCGCTGAAGCCGTGGCGCTTGGCCACCCGCAGCAGCTGCGGCGTCAGCTCGGTCGCGGAGGCGACCCGGTCGGCCACGGCGTTGATGAGCGCGATCTGGTCGAGGAACCACGGGTCGATGCCCGTCTCCTCGTGGACCTCCGCGACATCGAGGCCACCGCGCATCGCCTGCTGCACCGTGACGATCCGGCCGTCGGTCGGGGTCTTGGCCTCGAAGAGCAGCGTGCGCGCCTGCTCCTCGCTCGGCACCGGGCCGTCCCAGTGGAAGCTGCTGCCCTTGCGCTCGGTCGACCGCAGCGCCTTCTGCATGGCCTCGGTGAAGTTGCGCCCGATGGCCATGGCCTCACCGACGGACTTCATCGTCGTCGTGAGCGTCGGGTCGGCAGCGGGGAACTTCTCGAACGCGAACCGGGGCACCTTCACCACGACGTAGTCCAGGGTCGGCTCGAAGCTGGCCGGCGTCTCCTGGGTGATGTCGTTGGGCACCTCGTCGAGGGTGTAGCCGATCGCCATCTTCGCGGCGATCTTGGCGATCGGGAAGCCGGTAGCCTTGGACGCCAGCGCCGAAGACCGCGAGACACGCGGGTTCATCTCGATGACGATGATGCGGCCGTCCTCGGGGTTGACCGCGAACTGGATGTTGCAGCCACCGGTGTCGACGCCGACCTCGCGGATGACCGCGATGCCGATGTCGCGCAGCCGCTGGTACTCGCGGTCGGTGAGAGTGAGGGCGGGTGCCACGGTGATCGAGTCTCCGGTGTGCACGCCCATCGGGTCGAGGTTCTCGATCGAGCAGACCACCACGACGTTGTCGGCGCGGTCGCGCATGACCTCGAGCTCGTACTCCTTCCAGCCGAGGATCGACTCCTCGAGGAGCACCTCGGTCGTCGGCGAGTACTGGAGGCCGGCGCCGGCGATACGGCGCAGGTCGGCCTCGTCGTAGGCGAATCCCGAACCGAGGCCACCCATGGTGAACGACGGCCGCACGACCACGGGGTAGCCGAGATCCTCTGCGGCAGCTAGGCATTCGTCCATCGTGTGGCAGATCGCCGACCGCGCGGACTCGCCGCCCACGCGCTCCACGACGCCCTTGAACTTCTCGCGGTCCTCACCGAGCTGGATCGCCTCCACGTTGGCGCCGATGAGCGGGCAGTCGTACTTCTCCAGCACCCCGGCCTCGTGCAGCGCGATCGCGCAGTTGAGGGCCGTCTGGCCTCCCAGCGTCGCCAGCACCGCGTCGGGACGCTCCTTGGCGATGATCGACTCGACCACCTCGGGGGTGATCGGCTCCACGTAGGTCGCGTCGGCAAACTCGGGGTCGGTCATGATCGTCGCCGGGTTGGAGTTGACCAGGACGACCCTGATGCCCTCCTCGCGCAGCACCCGGCACGCCTGCGTGCCCGAGTAGTCGAACTCGCACGCCTGCCCGATGACGATCGGCCCCGAGCCGATCACCAGGACGGACTTGATGTCCTCACGCTTCGGCATTACGGGCGAGTTCCCTTCTCGTTCTTGGACATCAGGTCGACAAAGCGGTCAAAGAGGTATGCCGCGTCGTGCGGCCCCGCGGCCGCCTCCGGGTGGTACTGCACGGAGAAGGCCGTGAGGTCGCCGCCGTCGCCGCGCACCTCCAGGCCCTCGACGACGTCGTCGTTGAGGCACACGTGCGACACCGTCGCGGAGCCGAAGTCGGTGCGGGTCTCGCCATCGAGGGGCGCGTCGACCGCGAACCCGTGGTTGTGGGCCGTGACCTCGACCTTGCGCGTCGTCCGGTCCATCACCGGCTGGTTGATGCCGCGGTGCCCGTACTTCAGCTTGTAGGTGCCGAAGCCCAGGGCCCGCCCCAGCAGCTGGTTGCCGAAGCAGATGCCGAAGAACGGGATACCCGCGCCCAGCACCTCCTGGAGCACGGCCACCTCCCGGTCGGCCGTCGCCGGGTCGCCGGGGCCGTTGGAGAAGAAGACGCCATCCGGGCCGCCCTCCCCGACGGACCGGATGTCGTCGAACGTCGCCGTGGCCGGCAGCACGTGCACCTCGATGCCGTGCTGCGCCATGAGGTTCGGGGTCATCGCCTTGATGCCGAGGTCGACCGCCGCGACGGTGAACCGCTTCTCCCCCACTGCCGGCACCACGTACGCCTCGGTCGTGGAGACCTCCTCGGCCAGGGCGGCGCCGGCCATGGCCGGGGCAGCCTGCACCTCGGCGACGAGCTGGTCGACCGGAGCAGAAGCCTTGTCACCACTGAAGATCCCGACCCGCATCGCACCGCGCTCACGCAGGTGCCGGGTCAGCGCGCGGGTGTCGATGCCGCTGATGCCGACGACGTCCCACTCGCGCAGGTCGTCCTCGAGGGTCGCCTCGGACCGCCAGTTGGAGGGTCGCAGCGCGGGGTCGCGCACGACGTAGCCGGCGACCCAGATGCGCCGCGACTCCTTGTCGTCGGCGTTGACTCCGGTGTTGCCGACGTGGGGCGCGGTCATGACGACCACCTGGCGGTGGTAGCTCGGGTCGGTCAGCGTCTCCTGGTAACCGGTCATGCCGGTCGAGAAGACCGCCTCACCGACGGTCGTGCCGATGGCACCGTATGCCGCGCCGCGGAACGTGCGCCCGTCCTCCAGCACGAGGACGGCGGGCCCCCGGTCGAGGTCGGTCTCGAGTTGTGCTGCCGCGCTCACGGCGTCGCCTCTCCTTCTGTCTCAGTGGGTTTCGCGTCATGCGCGGACTGGTCGTCGGAGCTGTGCCACCACAGGGCAGACTCGATGCGGTCGACATCGGCCTTGTACCTGGGCAGGAAGCCGGTCTCGTAGAGGTCGCCGTCCTCGGTGCGCCACTGCAGGACGACGATGCGCTTGGCCCCGACGACCTTGCCCGCCATGCCCTTGTCGCGGCGGGCCGAGACCAGTCTGGCCGCCGGGATGGTGACGGTGGACTCTCCCTGCCGGTCGATCCGGACGAGCCGGTCGGCATCGCCACGCGTGATCGTCAGCGTCGCCCGCGAGCGGTTGCCGAGACCCCCGATGGTGACCCGCTCGAACCGGTTCTCGGCGGTCGTGGTGCTCACGTACGTGCCCTCGGCCACGACCGTGGCGGGACGCTCGTCGTGCAGCGAGGGCGCCGCGGCGGCCCCGTCCTCGGTGCGGTGCCGTTCGACGGCGATGGCCGCGGAGGCGTGCTGGCGACGCTTGCGCAACCACGCGGCATACAGGAGGGCGTAGATGAGGCCCAACGCGACGAGCATGATGCCGACGGCCTGGAGACGGGTCACGCCACGGCCCCCTTCTGGGCGGTGAGGCGGCCTCGCAGCACCGTGGCGTGGACCGCTCCGCGCATGGTGCGTCCGTGCCAGGGGTTGTTGCGGGACAAGGACATCGACGCGCTCCGGTCGACCGTGACCGTCGCGTCGGGGTCGACCAGTGTGAGGTTGGCCGGCTCACCGACAGCGAGCGGGCGACCGTGTCCGGTGAGGCCGGCGATGCGGGCCGGGTTGGCGGACATCACGCGCGCTACTCCGGCCCAGTCGAGCAGGTCACTGCGCACCATGACGTCGGAGACGACCGACAGGGCGGTCTCCAGCCCCAGCATCCCGAAGGCAGCGTCGACGAAGGCGTGTTCCTTGTCGTGCCGGGCGTGCGGCGCGTGGTCGGTGGCGACCGCATCGAGGGTGCCGTCGGCCAGGGCTGCGCGCAGGGCGTCGACATCCGACTGCGGACGCAGCGGCGGGTTGACCTTGTAGACGGGGTCGTACCCGGTGAGCAGGTCGGTCGTGAGGACCAAGTGGTGCGGCGTCACCTCGGCGGTGACGTCGATGCCCTGTGCCTTGGCCCAGCGCACGACCTCGACGGTCGCCGCGGTGGAGACGTGGGCGACGTGGACGCGTGAACCGGTGTGGCGAGCGAGCATGACGTCACGCGCGACGATCGACTCCTCGGCCACTCCCGGCCAGCCCGGCAGCCCGAGGCGCCCGGACAGCTCGCCCTCGTGCGCGCAGGCCTGGGGGCCCGCAAGGTGGGGGTCCTGCGCATGCTGGCTCACGACGCCGCCGAAGGCCCGCACGTACTCCAGCGCCCGGCGCATGACCCGGGCGTCGTAGACGCACTTGCCGTCATCGGAGAAGACGGTGACGCCTGCGCGCGAGCGGTGCATGAGACCGAGCTCGGCGAGCTCCGCGCCCTCCAGCCCCTTGGTCACGGCCCCGACGGGCACCACGTCGACCAGCCCGGTCGCCCGACCCAGGTCGAGGATGCGCTCGGCCGCCTCGGCGGTGTCGGTCACCGGTGAGGTGTTGGCCATGGCGAGGACGGCGGTGTAGCCCCCGACCGCCGCGGCTCCCGAGCCGGACTCGATCGTCTCGGCGTCCTCCCGGCCGGGTTCGCGCAAGTGGGTGTGCAGGTCGACGAGTCCGGGCAGCGCCACGAGCCCGTCGGCGTCGAGCACGTCCGCGCCCTTGGCCGAGGCGATCGACCCCACCTCGGTGATGACGCCGTCAGTGACCAGCAGGTCCTGTGCACCCGCACCGACGAGGTCGGCACCCTTGACCAGCAGCATGCTCACGACTGGGTCTCCTCTCCCGACAGCAGGTGGTAGAGCACCGACATCCGCACTGCCACACCGGCGCTCACCTGGTCGAGCACCAGTGACTGCGCCGCGTCGGCGGCGTCGGCGGCGATCTCGAGCCCACGGTTCATCGGACCCGGGTGGCAGATCACGGCGTCGGGGTTGGCGCGCGTGAGAGTCTCGAGCCGCGGCCGGGTGAGCCCGTAGCCGACCGTGTACTCGCGGGCCGTCGGGAAGAACCCGCCGCTCATCCGCTCACGCTGCACCCGCAGCATCATCACGGCGTCGGCGGTGGGCAGGACGGCGTCGAGGTCGTGGCTCAGCTCGAACCCGTCACTCGCCGCCCACGCGCCGATCCCGCTCGGCATCAGCGTCGGCGGGGCCACGAGGGTGACCTTCGCGCCGAGGGTGCGCAGCGTGATGAGGTTCGAGCGGACGACCCGCGAATGGGTCAGGTCGCCGACGATGGCGACGTGGCGCCCCTCGAGGTCACCGAGCCGCTGCTGCATCGAGTAGGCGTCGAGCAGGGCCTGCGTCGGATGCTCGTGCATGCCGTCGCCGGCGTTGACGACGTGCGCGTCGACCCACTGGGCCACCTGGTGCGCTGCACCGCTCGCGCTGTGCCGGATCACGAGGGCGTCCACACCCATGGCCGCGATGGTCAGGACGGTGTCGCGCAGCGACTCGCCCTTGGAGGTCGACGACCCCTTGGCCGAGACGTTGATGACGTCGGCCGACAGCCACTTGCCTGCGATCTCGAAGCTGCTGCGCGTGCGGGTCGAGTCCTCGAAGAACAGGTTCACGACGGTGCGCCCGCGCAGGGTCGGCAGCTTCTTGACCTCGCGGCTCTGCACCGTGTGCATCTCGGCTGCGGTGTCCAGGATGGCCTTGATCTGGTCGCGGTCGAGATCCGCGGACGAGAGCAGGTGTCGCTTGGTATGCCGCGTGGTCGGGGGCGTCTCGAGCGTCGCCGCCGTCGTGGGGCTCATCGCAGATCACCTCCGGTGATGGTCACCTGGTCGTCCCCACCGTCGGGCTCGCTGAGTCGCACGCGGACCTTCTCGCTGCTGGACGTGGGCAGGTTCTTCCCGACGTGGTCGGCGCGGATGGGCAGCTCGCGGTGGCCGCGGTCGACGAGGACGGCGAGCCGCACGATGCGGGGCCGGCCGAGATCGGAGAGGGCGTCAAGCGCGGCCCGGACGGTGCGGCCGGAGTAGAGCACGTCGTCGACGAGGACAACGACCTTGTCGTCGATGCCGCACGGCGGGATGTCGGTGTGCATCGGGCTGCGGGTGGGCTGGCGGCGCAGGTCGTCGCGGTGCATGGTCACGTCGAGTGCACCGACCGGCACGGGGTTGCCCTCGACCTGCTCGACCAGCGTGGCGAGCCGGTGGGCCAGGGCGACGCCACGGGTCGGGATGCCAAGCAGGACAAGGTCTTGCGATCCCTTGTTGTGCTCGACGATCTCGTGGGCGATCCGCTTGAGGACGCGCGAGACGTCCGCGGCACTCATGACGGTGCGGGCGGCGTCGTCGGACGCCGGGGGCGCGGGAGCCGTCGGCTCGACCGCGGGTACTGCTGAGTCATGACGCATCAGCGCCGAGACCTCCTTCCCTGCCTCACGGGACAGGTCGTTAAAGGATGTCGTGCGGTGCCACTGTAGCCCCCGCGGTCGCGGCGTAACGAACCGACCCACCTACTGAGCACCGCGGCATACGAGACGCTCGGTTGGTCACGCCTCCCACGGGTTGGTGTCGAGGACGATCACGAGAAGTCCGGGACCCGGCGATCGCCGAAATCGTCGCGAGGCGGGAGGTCGAGCTCGACGCCACCGGTGCGCCGACGGAACTCAGCCATCACCTCACCCAGGGACGGGCCCTCGCTCGTCGACTCCTCTGAGACCGCCTCGTCGAGGATGGCCCGCACCTCGGCTACAGGGTCCGCCGCATGGCGATGCGCCGGCCACCGGCGTCGAGACCGATCCGCTTCTCGTTCTCTCGCAACGGCGCCAGGAAGTCCAGCAGCGGTTCGGGCACCTCCGCAAAACCGAGCCGCGCATAGAACGGCCCGTTGAACGGCACCTCGGCGAAGGTCAGCAAGGTGACCTCTCGGGCACCCCGGGAGGCGGCCACGCGGCATACCTCCTGCACGAGAGCCGACCCGACGCCTCGGCGACGGTGCGAGGCGAGGACGTCGAGCTGTTCGAGGTGCAGGTGACCGTCGAGGTCCAGGACGTGGGCGTAACCCACCGGCGGGCGGCCCGCGACGAGCATGAAACCCGGCTCGGCGGCGCGCTCCTCACCGGTCAGCGACGGTCCCCAGTGCGAGTGGTCCATGAGCCCGTCGAAGGCGCGTTCGCCGTCGTCCTCGATCGCCTGCAGCAACGGCAGGTCCGTCGCCTCTGCGAACCGCACCTCCACGGCCCCGCTCATGCCAGGGTCGGCTTGACCTCGATCAGCCGGCCGAGCAGGCCGTTGACGAACTTCGGGCTCTCGTCGGTCGACAGCGTCTTCGCCAGCTCGACGGCCTCGGCAACCGCAACCCCTTCCGGCACGTCGTCGGCATACAGCACCTCGAACGCACCCAGTCGCAGGATGGCCCGGTCGACACTCGGCATCCGCTCGAGCGACCAGCCCTGCGAGTAGGTCGTCAGCAGCTCGTTGATGTCGGTCCAGTGCGCGACGACGCCTTCGACGAGGTCGGCGGTGTACTGGTTGAGCGGCGCCTCGGTGACCGGCTTGGCCAACCTCTCGGCCAACAGGTCACGCGCGTTGACGCCGCGCTGCTCGGCCTCGAAGAGGAGGTCGACCGCGCGCTTGCGCGCCTTGGATCGGGCAGCCAACGGTCAGTTCACGCGGCCGAGGTAGGAACCGTCGCGGGTGTCGACCTTGACCTTGGTGCCCTGCTCGAGGAACAGCGGGACGTTGATGGTCGCGCCCGTCTCGAGGGTCGCGGGCTTGGTGCCGCCGGTGGAGCGGTCGCCCTGCAGGCCTGGCTCGGTGTAGGTGATCTCGAGGACGACCGAGGCGGGGAGCTCGACGTACAGGACAGTGCCGTCGTGGCTCGCGACCTGGGCGTTCTGGCTCTCCAGCAGGTAGTCCGCGGCCTTGCCGACGGTGGCCTCGGGCACGTGGATCTGGTCGTAGGTCTGCAGGTCCATGAACACGAAGTCCGTGCCGTCCTTGTACAGGTACTGCATGTCGCGGCGGTCGACGTTCGCGGTCTCGACCTTGACGCCGGCGTTGAAGGTCTTGTCGACGACCTTGCCCGAGAGCACGTTCTTGAGCTTGGTGCGCACGAACGCCGGGCCCTTGCCGGGCTTGACGTGCTGGAACTCCACGACGGACCACAGCTGGCCCTCGAGGTTGAGCACGAGGCCGTTCTTCAGGTCGTTGGTCGATGCCACGAGTGAGTCACTTTCGAGTTGAGAGCCGGTATGCCGCGGTGCTGGGCGCGCGCGTCAGCCGGCGGAAACGTGCGGTTTGGGATCCGCGACAGTCTAGCCGGGGCCCGGTCGCTCACCCGAATCGCCACGGGTGAGGACCACTCGCAGCCACCGGTGGGCATCGAGGTCCTTCGTTGTGAGCGAGCTGGGCCCGGTCACGTCGGGTGCCGGCACGAACCGCACGGTGGTGCCCGAACGGCCGTTGGGCTCGAGGGTGGCCAGCTCCGCCTCGGGCACGCCGAGCCGGTAGGTCTGCACCCAGCCGCCCTCAGCCCGCCGGTTCTCGTGCACCAGCCACGGGCAGAGCGCGGCGACGCTCGACATACCGCGCCGCGGCAGACCGTCGGGCAGCAACGGTGGCACGTCGATGTCGAAGAACCGCACGTCCCTGGTCGCCATCACCGGCTTGCGCACGACCCGGCCGTCGGCATCCAGGCGGGTGTCCGTCCCGCGGCCGTCGTCCGCGACCGTCACCGACCCGTCGGCGTTCTCCACGACGTGCGCGGTCCCGACCCGGCCTGCCGACTCGGCCTCATCCGCGGCATACGCCAGCACCTCGAGGATGAGGTGCCGCCTGCCCCCGACGCCCAACGTCGCTACGTTCTCGCGGATGTGGCGCAGGTGGTCGTGGTCGACGTCGAGGCTCCAGTCGTGCGTGGTCGTCACCCACTCGTCACGCGTGGTCATCGCCGCAGCCTAGGCGTCAGCTGGCTCAGACGCCGATGGTGAGGTTCGCGACGTATCCGCTGGTCGCGTCGCCGGTGACGGTGGCGAGCTGGTGGATGCCGCCGTCGTCGCCGAAGACCATGTCCCGCGTCAGCGACGTCTGGGCGAGGTTGGTGACGCTCTGCTCGTAGCCGCTGGTCGCGTAGACCTGCTTGCACACCGCCTCGGGCAGTGCGATCTGGCTGGTCTTGACGATCTGCCCGTCGCTCGTGGCCTCGTCGACGGACTGGTAGACCTCGAAGTGGATGTGCGGCCACCGCCCGGAGTAGGCAGCCGGGAAGATGCTCGTGAACGTGGCGGTCCCGCTGGCGTTCGTCGGCTGCACGCCGCGCAGGTAGTTCTCGCCCTCGACGCCTGGGGAGTACAGCGAGTACTGACCGTCCCGGTCGCAGTGCCAGAGATACACCGCCGCACCCTCCATCGCGGCATACCCGCCCGCGGAGTCGGTCACGGTCAGGTTGATGGTGAGGGGCACGCCCTCGGCCTTCGTCGTCGAGGTGCCGTAGCTGCTGGTGATGTCGGACCGCACGATGCCCGACTCGGCGAGCGCATCCGGACCGTTGGAGCCGTCACCGGGGTACGGGCCGGCCGTCTCGTCCGGCACCTCGGTGTCGACGGTGTCGGAACCGGAGGAGCTGCCCGTCGTGGTCGAGCTGCTCGAGGTGGACGAGGCGCGGTCTCCCCCGACACCGCAGGCCGCCAGAGCTGCACCGGCGCCCAGCCCACCGAGGACGCCGAGCACCCGGCGCCGGTCGAGCAAGGTGCGGACGTCGTACTCCAGTCCGCGGTCGTGCCGGTCGTCGTGCGGGTGGCCGAAGTGGTCGGTGCCGTGGTTCTCGTTCATGGCTCCACCGTGGCCTGCCGGGCCAGCCCCGCGTTGTGGGCCGGCTGTGCGGCGCCTGTGAGACGTCAGTCGCGGCTGATCTCGGCGTATGCCGCCTGCACCAGCGCCGGGTCGGGTCCCTCGAGCCGGGTCGGCCGGCCCACGTCGTCGAGGACGACGAAGCGAAGCATCGAGCCACGGGACTTCTTGTCGCGCTTCATGGCGTCGAGCAGCTGCGTCCACTTGTCACCGCGGTAGGACGTGGGCAGCCCGAGTGACTCCAGGATCGAGCGGTGCCGGTCGACGACGGCATCGTCGAGCTTGCCGGCGAGCCGGGCCAGCTCGGCCACGTAGACCATGCCGATCGACACCGCGGCACCGTGGCGGAACTGGTAGCGCTCCACCTGCTCGACCGCGTGCCCGAAGGTGTGGCCGTAGTTGAGGATCTCGCGCTGCCCGTGGTCCTTGAGGTCGTCCGCGACGACGGCTGCCTTGACCGCGACCGCCCGCTCGATGAGCTCGCGCACGTGGGGGCCGGTGGGCGAGGCGGCGCCCTGCGGGTCGGCCTCGACGATGTCGAGGATCGCCGGGTCGGCGATGAACCCGCACTTCACGACCTCGGCCAGCCCGGCGACGAAGTCATGGGTCGGCAACGTCTCCAGCGTCGCCAGGTCGCACAGCACGCCCGCCGGCGGGTGGAATGCACCGACGAGGTTCTTGCCCTCGGGGGTGTTGATGCCGGTCTTGCCGCCGACGGCCGCGTCGACCATGCCGAGCAGGGTGGTCGGCACGTGCACGACCTTCACCCCACGCAGCCACGTCGCGGCGACGAAGCCGGCGAGGTCGGTCGTCGCTCCCCCGCCGACCGACACCACCGCGTCGGTGCGGGTGAAGCCGGCCTGCCCCAGCACACCCCACAGGAACGCCGCCACCTGCGCGGTCTTGGCCTCCTCCGCGTCCGGCACCTCCGCGGCATACGCCTCGAATCCCGCGCCCGCCAACGCCTCCCGCACACCTTCACCGGTGGCAGCCAGCGCGTGCGGGTGCACGACGAGGACTCGCTGGACTCCCTCACCGAGCATGGCCGGCAGCTCGTCGAGCAGTCCCGTGCCGATGACGACGTCGTAATCGCCACCGACGCTGATCCGCGTGGTCTCGTTGTCGCTCAACGGTTTTCGTCCTCCGACTGGCCGGGCTGCAACAACCCGGCGATCTCCTCGACAATGGGTGCGGGCTTGCGCCCGGCGGTGTCGACCCGGTGCGTCGCGAGCCGCGCGTAGGTGGGGCGGCGCTCGTTCATCATCGCGGTCCACTGGGCGCGCGGGTTGGCCAGGAGCAGCGGCCGGTTGCCACCCTCGAACCCGATCCGTCGTGCCGCGTCGGCGATGGTGACGTCGAGGAAGACGACGGTGTGGCCGGCCAGCAGCTCCTGCGTCTGCGGGTCCATCGGGGCGCCGCCACCGAGCGACACGACGCCGTCGAAGGACTCGAGGGACCGGGCCACCTCCGCCCGCTCCAGCTCGCGGAAGTGAGGCTCACCCTCGTCCAGGAAGATGTCGGAGATGGACTTGCCGGCGGTGGCTTCGATCGCGGCGTCCGTGTCGTGCCAGTCGGTTCCGAGGGCACGCGCGAGCCGGCGCCCGATCGTGCTCTTGCCGGCGCCGGGCGGGCCGATGATGACCGCGCGGGGCCGCGAGGGGGTGCTCACCACGTGCGCATGGCCTCCGGGATCGAGGCGAGGTATGCCGCGTGGTTGCGTGCTGTCTCGGTCACCGAGTCGCCCCCGAACTTCTCCAGACACGCCTCGGCCAGGACCAGGGCGACCATGGCCTCGGCGACCACGCCGGCCGCGGGCACGGCCGCCACGTCGGAGCGCTGGTGGATCGCCTTGGCCGCCTCCGCACCCGTGGTGTCGATGGTGTCAAGCGCGCGCGGCACGGTGGAGATGGGCTTCATCGCGGCACGGACCCGCAGCACGTCACCGGTCGACATGCCGCCCTCGGTGCCCCCGGCGCGGCCGGTGCGGCGCCGGATGGTGCCGTCGTCGCCCCGCTCCATCTCGTCGTGCGCGGCCGAGCCGCGACGGGTGGCCGTGCGGAAGCCGTCGCCGACCTCCACGCCCTTGATCGCCTGGATGCCCATGAGGGCGGACGCCAGGCGCGCGTCGAGCCGGCGGTCCCAGTGGACGTGCGACCCCAGGCCCGGCGGGAGGCCGTAGGCGATGACCTCGACGACACCGCCGAGGGTGTCACCGTCCTTCTTCGCTGCGTCGACCTCGGCCACCATCGCGGCGGAGCCTGCCTCGTCGAGGGTGCGCACCGGGTTGGCGTCGATGGCCTCCACGTCGTCGGGTGTGGGTAGCGGCGCGTCGTCGGCGACGCCGGCACCACCCATGGCGACGGTGTGCGAGACGAGCCGGATGCCGTACGCCTGCTTGAGGAACCGGGCGGCCACCTCGCCGAGCGCGACGCGGGCCGCGGTCTCGCGGGCCGAAGCACGCTCGAGCACCGGCCGGGCGTCGTCGAAGCCGTACTTCTGCATTCCTACCAGGTCGGCGTGGCCGGGCCGCGGCCGGGTGAGGGGCCGGTTGCGGGCGACCTCCTTCTCGGCGTTCACGTCGTTCGCCGCGGCATACGCCTCGTCCGTGACAGGGTCCGCGGACATGACGGTCTGCCACTTGGGCCACTCGGTGTTGCCGATCCGGATGGCGACCGGCGACCCCATGGTCACGCCGTGCCGCACCCCGCCGAGGAACTCGACCTCGTCCTGCTCGAACTTCATCCGGGCACCCCGGCCGTAGCCGAGGCGGCGGCGCGCCAGGGCCTGCGCGACGTCCTTGGTCGTGACCTCGACACCAGCCGGCAGCCCTTCGATCGTGGCGAGGAGCGCCGGGCCGTGCGACTCACCTGCGGTCAACCAGCGGAGCATGCAGCGATCCTCCCATGCACCGTGGGAGCGCCGTCCGGGTGTTCTCCAGCTGGAACTACACGAGCCGGTACTCGACCGCGATCGCCACGAAGGCGCCCACGAGCATGGCCGGGCCGAACGCGATGTGGGACTTCAGTCCGGCCCGCCGCCCCACGAGCAGAACCAGGGCCATGAGCCCGCCGACGAGGAACCCGGCGAACGTCGCGACGAGCACCTGCATCACCCCGAGCCAGCCGAGCACCAGCCCGATGAGCCCGGACAGCTTCACGTCGCCGAACCCCAACGACGCCGGCGAGATGAGGTGCAGCACGAAGTACACGGCATACATCCCGGCGAGGCAGGCGAGCGCCCGCCACAGCGCGCCCCAGTCCCCCGATCCGGCCGTCGCGACCACGACCAGGGCGAGCAGCGCCGGGTAGGCCGGCAGCACGATGCCGTCCGGGAGACGGTGGACGTCGGCGTCGATCCCGATGAGCACCACCGCGATCCACGCAAACAGCAGGTATGCCGGCAGCGCGGCCCAGCCGGCAAGGTCACCGATGCGCCAGGCGAGCCAGCCCCACAGCAGGCCGAGCACGACGGGGAGCCACGACCACCGTGGGGTGCGCGGCCCGAGCTCGTCGAAGTCGGTGCGGTAGCCGGTGGTGGCAAGCTCGCGGGCCGTGGGCAGCCCGACCGCGGCCCCGGCGAGGACGAACAAGACGACGACCCACCAGGGCGTGACGTCGTGGGGCGCCCAGCCGATCACGACCCCAGCGCCTCTCGGCCCGCGGCGAACATCGCGTCCACCGGCGCCCGCTCACCGGTGAAGAGGCGGAACTGCTCGGCGGCCTGGTGCACCAGCATGTCGAGCCCGCCGATCGTGGTCATGCCCACCGCGGCGGCGTCGCGCGCCAGCGGAGTCGGCCACCCGGCATACACGACGTCGAGGAGGGTGGCGCCGTCGAAGCGTGACCCGGTCTCGCCCAGGAACGCGCCGGTCGACGCGCTGGCGTCAGCGGGCAACGTCGAGACGTAGAGCCGCACTGGGTCCAGCGCCCAGTGCGTCAGGGGCACAGCCGCCGCGGCGAGGCCCAGATCCGCAGCAAGCGCAACGGTTTCCGGCCGCGGCTGGGTCCGCACGGCCAGCCGCACCGAGGAGACGCCGAGCTCACGCAACGCGACCAACGCCGAGCGCGCCGTGGCTCCAGACCCCAGGATCGTGGCGCTTCCGCCGTGGTCGACGTGGCGCAGCGACTCCACGAGCCCGGCGACGTCGGTGTTGTGGGCGTCCCAGCCGAGGTCGGACCGCCGCACGAGCGTGTTGATCGCACCGGTCTGCCGGGCGGTGCCGCTCACCGTCGTCGCGACCTCGAACGCGACCTCCTTGAGGGGCATCGTCAGCGACAGGCCGCGCCAGGTCTCGTCCAACCCGGCCACCCACCCGGGCAGCTCCGCGGCACCCAGCTCGTGCGCGGCATACGCCCAACCCTCGAGCCCGAGGGCACGGTAGGCGGCGCCGTGGAGCACCGGTGACAACGAGTGGGCGATGGGCTGCCCGAGTACGGCGGCGTTCACCGGTCGGCGTGGTCGCGGCACCAGGCCTGGAACTCCTGCCGGTTGCGCTCGTGCTCGGCCGACGTCGTGGCGAACTTCGTCTCGCCGGTGTCGGGGTTGACCGTCACGAAGTAGAACCACGGCCCGGGCGTGGGGTTGGCAGCCGCCTCGATCGACGCCGCGCCGGGGCTGTTGATCGGCCCGGGCGGCAGGCCCGCACGCTGGTAGGTGTTGTAGGGGCTGTTACTGGCCCGGTCGGCGTCGCTCGTGCCGGCCTTGCCGCGCTTCTGCACCGCGTAGTGGACCGTGGAGTCCATCTGGAGCCGCCCGATCGTGGGGCCGCTGGGGTCGGCCAGGCGGTTCTCGATGACGCGGGCGACCTTGCCGCGGTCGGCCTCACCGCTCACCTCGCCCTCGACGATGGAGGCGACGGTCATGACCCGCTCGCGGTCACCCTCCGGCACACCCGCCTTGTCGAGCTCGGCGACGGTCATCGCGACCATCTGCTTGAGCTGCTGGGTCGCGGTCGACTTCTCGGCGAACTCGTAGGTGGACGGGAACAGCCACCCCTCGAGGTTCCCCTTGGCGTAGGCCGGCAGGCCGAGCGCGGCGGTGTCCTTCGCCGCGGCCTGGTACTGCGCGACCGGCACCCCGGTCGCCTTGGAGAGCGCGGCGAAGATCTCGTTCTTCCACAGGCCCTCGCGGATGGTCACGCGGGGCACGGCCGAGCGGTTCGCCGGGTCGACGAGGATCGCCACCGCGTCGGAGGCCTTCATCTGCTTGCGGAACGTGTAGGTGCCCGGCTGGATGCCGTTGGTCTTGGGGTTGGCCCGGGCTGCGTCGGAGAACGCCTTGGTCGACTTGACGACGTCGGCGGCCACGAGGGCCTTGCCCATGGCCGGTGGCAGGTCACCGTCCTTGACCGCGACCTGCACCTCACCGGTGCCGGGGCCGGGGTAGTCGTTGCTCTCGAAGAAGCCCGCGACGACCGGCTTGAGGACGAGGTATGCCGCGAGCGCGGCTCCCCCGACGATGCCGAGTGCGATGACGAGGGCGATGATGCGACGGCCACGGCGGCGGGGCGCGCGCTGGCGGCGGCGTGCCTCGGCACGCGAGGGCGCCGAGCCGGCACGCTCGGCTTCGTCCTGGGTCCCCCCGAAGATCGAGTGCTCCAGGTGGGGCTCGGTCATCGGCGCCTGTCCTTCGTGCGGGGCTTGCGCCCGTCGGTCCTGACCAGCTCGCCGGGCGGACGCCCGGAGCCGCGCTCCGCGTCGAGGGCCGACTGCAGGATGAGCACGGCTGCAGCCTGGTCGACCACCGCCCGCTGGGAGCGGCCGTCGACACCGCTCTCGCGGAGCGAGCGGTGCGCATCGACCGTGGTGAGCCGCTCGTCGACGAGACGGACGGGCACCGGGGCGACGCGCCCTGCCAGCCGCCCAGCATACGTGCGCGCGGCGGCTGCGGCGGGACCTTCGGCCCCGGCGAGTGTCCGGGGAAGGCCCACGACGACGAGCGTGGCCTCGTGCTCGGCGACGATCGCGACCACCTCCGCCAGGTCGCGCTCGGGCTCGGCCTCGTCGCGGGCCACGGTGCGCACCGGGGTGGCGAGCAGCGCGTCGGGGTCGCTCACCGCGACCCCGACGCGCACGCTGCCGACGTCGACGCCGATGCGCCGACCGGGCCGACTCACCCCGCGGTCGCGGCGCGGACCGCCGCGTCGACCGCACCGAGCGCGGCCCCCGTCTGCGACGGGTCGGTGCCACCGCCCTGGGCCAGGTCGTCCTTGCCGCCGCCACCGCCGCCGAGGGCCTGGGCCGCGGAGCGCACGAGGGCACCAGCCTTGATGCCGCGGTCACGGGCCGGGCCGTTGGTGGCGACCACCACGACCGGACGGCCGTTGCCCACCGCTGTCAGCGCCACGACGCTGGGGTTGGCGTCACCAAGTCGTCCGCGCAGGTCCAGCGCCATGGTGCGCAGGTCGTCGGCGCTCGCGCCGTCTCCGGCGTCGTGGGTGAGGACGCGGACGCCGTCGACGTCTCGCGCGTACTCGACCAGCTTGCCGGTCTGCGCCTGCACCTGCTCGCGGTGCATGCGCTCGATCTCCCGCTCGGCGTCGCGCAGTCGCGTGACGAGCTGGGAGACGCGCTCCTTCAGCTCGCCCGGCTGCACCTTGACGATGTCGGTCAGCTCGGCGACGAGCGCCCGCTCGGTGGCGAGGTAGCGCAACGCGTCCATGCCGACGAAGGCCTCGAGCCGGCGCACACCGGACCCGACCGACGACTCACCGGTGACGGTGAGCGCACCGATCTGGCTGGAGTGGCCGACGTGGGTGCCACCACACAGCTCGCGCGACCAGGGCCCGCCGATCTCGATGACGCGCACCTGCTCGTCGTAGGTCTCACCGAACAGCGCCAGGGCACCGAAGTCGCGCGCCTGCGGCAGGGTCATGTACTGCGCCGACACCGGCAGGTCCTGGCGGACCGCGAGGTTCGCGACCTCCTCGATCTCGCTGCGGGTCGCCTGCGACAGGGCCTGGTTCCACGCGAAGTCGAGCCGCAGGTAGCCGGGCTTGTTGTACGAGCCGGACTGCAGCGCCGACGGGCCGAGCACCTGGCGCAACGCCGCGTGCACCACGTGGGTGCCGGAGTGCGCCTGGCAGGCGGAGATGCGCCACTCGGGGTCGACCTCCGCGCTGACCTCGAGGCCGGTGCGGACCGGCCCGGTGACCGCCTCGACCGTGTGCACGACGAGACCCTTGACCGGGCGCTGCACGTCGACGACCTTGAGGTGGACACCGTCACCGGTGATGATGCCCTCGTCGGCGATCTGGCCACCGGACTCGGCGTAGAACGGGGTGCGGTCGAGCACGACCTGGCCGCGCTGGCCCGGCTCGAGCTCCTCGACCCGCTGGCCGTCGACGACGAGACCGACGACCTTGGACTCGGTGGTCAGCTCGGAGTAGGCCTGCCAGTCGGTCGCGCCGAGCGCCCGCAGGTCTTTCCAGACCTCGGTGTTGGCGTGTCCGCCCTTCTTGGCCTTCGCGTCCGCCTTGGCGCGATCACGCTGCTCCTGCATGAGCCGGGTGAAGCCCTCGCGGTCGACCTCGAGGCCCTGCTCGGCCGCCATCTCCAGGGTCAGGTCGATCGGGAAGCCGTAGGTGTCGTGCAGCGCGAACGCCTGGTCACCCGCGAGCGTCGTGCCACCGGACTGCTTGGTGCGGGTCACCGCGTTGTCGAGGATGGTCGTGCCCGAGGCGAGCGTGCGCCGGAAGGCCTCCTCCTCGGCATACGCGATCTGGCTGATCCGGTCGAAACCGGTGCGCAGCTCGGGGTAGGACTGGCTCATCCGCTCCATCGACACGGGCAGCAGCAGCGGAAGGCTCGGCTCGTCGAAACCGAGCAGCCGCATCGAGCGCACCGCGCGGCGCAGCATGCGGCGCAGGACGTAGCCGCGCCCCTCGTTGCCCGGCGTCACGCCGTCGCCGATGAGCATGAGGCTGGACCGCACGTGGTCGGCGACCACACGCAGCCGCACGTCGTCGGGGTGGCTGTGTTCCGCGTCGTGGGCGGAGTTCGCGCCGTACTTCTTGCCGGTCAGCTCGGCCGCCCGCTCGAGCACCGGGTAGACCTCGTCGATCTCGTACATGTTGTCGACGCCCTGCAGGATCGAGGCGATCCGCTCCAGGCCCATGCCGGTGTCGATGTTCTGCTTGGGCAGCGGCCCGGACACGTCGAAGTCGACCTTGGTGCGCACCTCGGACAGGTCGTACTGCATGAAGACGAGGTTCCAGATCTCCATGAACCGGTCCTCGTCGACCTCGGGCCCGCCGTCGCGGCCGTACTCCGGGCCGCGGTCGTAGAAGATCTCGCTGCACGGTCCACCCGGACCGGCGACGCCCATGTGCCAGTAGTTGTCAGCCTTGCCGCGGCGCACGATGCGCTCCGGCGGGACGCCGGTGTACTTCTCCCACAGCTGCGCCGCCTCGTCGTCGTCCTCGTAGACGGTGGCCCAGATGCGGTCGGGGTCCAGGCCGTAGCCGCCCTCGTCCTGCGACGTGGTGAGCAGCTCCCACGCCAGCTCGATGGCTTCCTTCTTGAAGTAGTCGCCGAAGCTGAAGTTGCCGTTCATCTGGAAGAACGTGCCGTGCCGGGAGGTCTTGCCGACCTCCTCGATGTCACCGGTGCGCACGCACTTCTGCACCGACGTGGCACGGTCCCACGGCGGCGTCTGCTGCCCGAGGAAGTAGGGCTTGAACGGCACCATGCCGGCGTTGACGAACAACAGGTTCGGGTCGTCGTAGATGAGCGGAGCGGACGGGACGACGCTGTGTCCCTTGCGCTCGAAGAAGGACAGCCAGCGGCGCCTGATCTCGGCGGTTTCCATGAGTCTTTCCAGTCTGGTCGAGGTGAGCTACAGGGTATGCCGGGGCGGGGCGGAGTCGGGTCCTCGCGCGGGAGTGCGCGGGGGCGCCGGCGCCCCTAGCGAGCTCGTCGACCGGTGGGGTCGTCGAGCAGGGCCCGGGCGGCCTCGGCGTCGAGCCGGGCACCCTCCTGCGCGGTCTCGGTGTCGATGCCGAGAGCGAGCTTCAGCTCCGCCTCACGCTCGTCCATGCCCTCGCGGACGGCGTCGGCCAGCTCGCGCAGGCCATCGCCGAGGGAGGAGAGGCCGTTCGCCATGCCGGCCGGGGTGTAGGCCTCCGCGGCCTTGGTGACGCGGCGCACGGCATACACACCGACTGCCGCGCCCAGCGCGGTCCAGAACAGACGTCGCATGGCCGATCAGCCCCTGCGGCGGCGACGGCCGCCGGCGGAGCGGGCGCCACCGCCCGCGAGCGCGGTGCGGACGCCGTAGGTGAACGCGGCGACCTTGACGACCGGGCTGCCGAGGGTGGCTGCGAAGAGGGAGGTGAGCGCGCTGGCGTTGGTCGTCATCGCGCCGACGTTGGTGGTGATGCCGTCGACCTTGGCGAGCTGGTCGTTGGTGAGGCTGACCGTGTCGGTGAGCTTGGTGAGCGTGGGCTGCACGTTGTCGGTCGTCGTGCGCAGGCTGACCCGCGTCTCGTCGAGGATCTTGCCGGCCTTGCCGATCACCGCGCCCAGCCGGAAGACGAGGAACGCGAAGGCCAGCGCGGCGATCATGCCCGCGATGTCACCCAGACTCACTGAATCCATGCCGAGCACCCTACCTGCATGCGTACGGCTCTCTCGCGCCACTTCCACGGGTCGTTGCAGCGCCCCTACAGTCCGATGACATGTAGTCCGCGTGCGTGCGCCGCCGCGCCCAGCCGCGCATCGAACGTTGCCACCGTCCCGCGGGCCACCGCAGCTGCGTGAAGAACGCAGGCGTCCGGCATCCGCAGGCCCGTTTCGGCGCGCAAGGACGCCAACGGTACGACGTCACCTGCCGTCAGCCCGACGATCCGCACACCCATGTCGACGAGATCCGCGAGAGCCGCGTCTCCCACGTTTGCAGCCGCGGGATTCACCAACACCTCGGCCACTGTCAGGGCCGACATCGCCAAGTCCGCGCCAGCCAGACCGAGGAGCAACGCCGTAGCCGGCTCGTGGTGCACGTCATCACGCTCCCAGACAGCGATCACCACGCTCGCGTCCAGTACGACGGTCACTCGGGCCACTCGCTGCGGAGCCGCTCGCGATAGCCGGGCTCGAACATCCCCGTGAACCGGCCGGCCGTTCTGTCCATCGCCTCGCGACGGGCGCGGACGCGTTTCTGCTCGTCGGCCTCGATCGCTCGCTCGCCCTCCAGGAGCAGCCGGATCGCCAGCTGGGCACGACTGTCTGCGTCTTCAGGCCACCGGGCGGCCGCGGCGTCGAGAGCAGCCGCGACCTCGTCGGTCTCGGTGATCATGTGGCGTGGACGCGCGGTGGGCATGGCTGAAGTGTAGCACCGTGGGAATCGGTGCAACACCGAGCTAGGTGCCGCGGATACGTGTCCTGAGCCAGTCCCAGCGTTCCTTGAGCCGGGCCTCGAAGCCCCGGTCGGTGGGGCGGTAGTAGTCGGTCTTGCCCTGGAGGTCCTCGGGCAGGTAGTCCTGCCGTGCGACGGCGTCCGCCTCGTCGTGGGCGTAGACGTAGCCCTTGCCGTGACCGAGCCGGGTCGCGCCGGCATACCCGCTGCCACGCAGGTGCGGCGGCACGAGGCCGCCCTTGCCCGCGCGCACGTCCGCGATGGCCTCGTTGATACCGACGTAGGCCGCGTTGCTCTTGGGGGCGAGCGCGTTGTGGACGACCGCCTGGGCCAGGATGATCCGCGCCTCCGGCATGCCGATCTGGGCCACCGCGTGCATGGCCGCGACCGCGGTCTGCAGCGCCGTCGGGTCGCCCATGCCGACGTCCTCGCTCGCCGAGATGACGATGCGCCGGGCGATGAACCGCGGGTCCTCCCCCGCCTCGAGCTGGCGCGCGAGGTAGTGCAGCGCCGCGTCGACGTCCGAGCCCCGCATCGACTTGATGAACGCCGACGCCACGTCGTAGTGCTGGTCGCCCGTGCGGTCGTAGCGCACCGCCGCGTGGGCCACCGCCTGCTCCGCGTGGGCGAGCGTGATGGCGACCGGCCCCTCGTCGCTCGACCCCGGCGCCACCTCGTCCTGCGCAACCCCCGCGGCTGCCTCCAGGGACGTGAGCGCGCGCCGCGCGTCTCCCCCGGCGATGCGCACGAGGTGCTCCTTGGCCTCCTCGCTGAGGGCGTATGCCGCGTCGAGACCCCGTGGGTCGGTCACCGCCGAGTCGAGGACGTCGGCGACCTCCTCGTCCGTGAGCGGTCCGAGGGTGATGAGCATCGAACGGGACAGCAGCGGCGCGATGACCGAGAACGAGGGGTTCTCGGTGGTGGCGGCGACGAGGATGATCTGGCGGTTCTCGACCCCGGGCAGCAGGGCGTCCTGCTGGGCCTTGGTGAACCGGTGGATCTCGTCGAGGAACAGCACCGTCTGCCGGTCGTACATGTCCCGGTCGCGCAGCGCCTGGTCCATGACGGCGCGCACGTCCTTCACCCCGGCGGTCACGGCCGACAGCTCGACGAACCTGCGGTCGGCGGCGGTCGCCACGAGGTGCGCCAGCGTCGTCTTGCCGGTGCCCGGCGGACCCCAGATGATCGCCGACAGCGGCCCCGCTGACCCGGCGGAGCCCTCGATCAGCCGCCGCAGCGGGCTGCCCGGGCGGAGCACGTCGCCCTGGCCGCGGACCTCATCCAGCGACCGCGGCCGCATGCGCACGGCGAGCGGGGGCAGAGAGGCTCCCGACGGCATACCGTCGCCGGGGCCGCGAGTGGCACCACTGCGCTGATCGTTCGCTGCCGCGAACAGGTCATCTCCGCCAGCCCTTCCCACGACTGGCAGGCTATCCCGCGTGACCGACGCGTCCTCCACCCTGTCCCGGCTGGGCCGCACGCTCGCCCGCCGACCGAAGACCGTCGTCCTCACCTGGGTGGTGCTGATCGGGCTGGGGTTCGCGACGGCGCTGGGGGCCTTCGGCAACGACCGGTTGTTCGACCGACTCACCACCGGCGAGCCCAGTGTCAGCGGTGAGAACCTCCAGGGCCGCGACCTCATCGTCGAGCACGGCGAGTCGGCGCTGAAGACCTACACGGTCCGGGTCGACGGGGTGGACCCGCGTGACCCGTCCGTGGCACCGGTGCTCGCCGCGGTCAAGGAGGTGCCGGGTGTCGCCGAGGTGACCCCGCCCGTCCCGGGTCCGGACGGGTTCGCCACCGTCGTGACCCTCGCCGGCGACCCGGACCGGGCCCAGCAGGAGGCGGTCGAGGAACGCGTGCGGGCGGCATACGCGCCGCTCACCTCCGGCAACTCCGGCGCCCGCGTCAGCGCCGGCGGGCTCTCCGACCTCATCTCCGCGATCACCGACCAGCTCGAGGTCGACCTGCGCACCGGCGAGGGCATTGCGCTGCCGGTGAGCTTCCTCGTGATGATCGTGGTCTTCGGCGGCTTCGTCGCGGCGGGTATGCCCATCGTCGGGGCCATTGCTTCCATCGCGGGTGCCCTCGCGTCGCTGCTCGGGTTCTCCTACCTCATCGACCTCGACACCACCGCCGTCAACGTCGTCACCGTCCTGGGGCTCGGCCTGTGCATCGACTACGGGCTGCTGATGGTGAGCCGGTTCCGCGAGGAGCTGAGGGCTCGGGCGCAGGGCATGCCGGCGCGCGACATCCCGCGGGAGATGGTCGCCGAGGCGACGGCGCGCACCGTCGACTCGGCCGGGCGCACCATCGTCTTCTCCGGTCTCACCGTGGCGATCTCGCTCGGTGGGCTCATCGTGTTCGAGGCGCAGATCATGAAGGCGGTCGGCGCCGCCGGGCTGTCGGTCGTGCTGATCGCGATGGTCGTGGCACTGACGCTGATCCCGGCGCTGTGCGTGCTCGGCGCGCGTCGGCTGCTGCGGCGCGGCACCGAGGTGGCGCCCGAGCACGGGGTCTTCTCGCGGCTGGCGCAGTGGGTGCACCGGCGCCCGATCCCGATCATCCTCGGGTCGCTGGCGGTGCTCGTCGCGCTGGCGCTGCCCGCGCTCGACGTGCGGCTGACGTCCTCGGGTGAGGAGCTGCTGCCGACGAGCTCGCCAGAGCGGCAGTTCTTCGAGGGGCTCGCCCGCGACTACCCGCAGCTGGGTGGCGCCGACGTCACCGTCGTGGCCCAGGCGCCGGTGGCGCAGGCCAAGGAGTATGCCGCCGGGCTGGCTCTGCCCGCGGGCGCCAGTGTTCGTGGGGTCGAGGCGATGCGGGACGGGTACTCCGTGGTGTCGCTCGACGTGCCCGGCGGTTCGCTCGGCGACCCGGCGCGGGCTCTTGTGGGTGAGCTGCGTGCCGACCGGCCGGACTTCCCGACCTGGGTGGTGGGGCAGGCCAGCGGCTTGCGCGACTTCACCGACTCGATGGTCGAGCGGGCGCCGTACGCCTTTGCGCTCGTGGCGCTGGCGACGCTGGTGCTGCTGTTCCTCATGACCGGGTCGGTCGTGATCCCGGTGAAGGCGTTGCTGCTCAACGTCGTCTCGCTGGGTGCGTCGCTCGGGGTGCTGGTGCTGGTGTTCCAGCAGGGACACCTCGAGGGGTTGCTGGGGTTCGACTCGGTGGGGGCGGTCGAGTCGACGATCCCGTTGCTGGTGCTGGCGTTCGGGTTCGGGCTGTCGATGGACTACGAGGTGTTCCTCCTGTCGCGCATCGTGGAGCTGCACGAGCAGGGGTACTCGAACGACGACGCCGTGGTCATGGGGCTGCAGCGGTCGGGGCGGATCATCACCTCGGCGGCGCTGCTGGTCGTGATCGTCTTCTCCGGCTTCGTGGCCGGAAAGCTGTTGATCATCAAGGAGACCGGCGTCGGGCTCGCCGTCGCGGTGGCGCTCGACGCAACCCTTGTGCGGATGCTGCTCGTCCCCGCAACGATGACGCTGCTCGGCGACTGGAACTGGTGGGCGCCCAAGCGGCTCAAGGCCTTGCATGCGCGGTTCGGGATCACCGAGTGAGCGGCGCCGCGATGGGGCCCGACGACGTGCAGGCGCTGGCCGGCCTCGACGAGGCGCTCGACGTCGTCGGCGACAGCGCCTTCATCCGGCTGGGGCCGGGCGACCTCGGCGACGGCACGGCATACCGGCTCGTTGGTGCCGTGGCACTCCCCCGGCGCACCAGGCTGCGCGGTGCGGGGTTGCTCGTCATGGGGGTCCCTGTCGACGCGGGCGCGTTGGTTGCATGGATCGTGGCGGGCGGGTTGCTGCCGGCGCCGCCGGTCAACGTCACGGTGGCGCGCAGCGCGGCCCCGGCGGTCGACGCGGCGCTCGCGGATGCGGTCGGCTGGCGGGTGGGCCGGGCTACGGAGTGGGACTGGATGGCCGCGACGACCGAGCCGCCGGTGGTGGCCGGGGAGTCACGGCTCGTCGCGCTCGATGAGTCGCACGAGCCCGAGATCCGCGCGCTGCTGGACGAGGTCAACCCGCACACCGACGCCCGCCCGTTCGAGCACCCGGGTCAGGTGTGGGTGGGCGTCCGGGACGACGCCGGGCAGCTGGTCGCCTGCGGCGTGATGCAGCCCGACATCGCAGGGCACCCACTCCTGGAAGGCATCTCGGTCCACCCCACCCACCGGGGGACGGGGCTGGGACTGGCCGTCACGGCATACCTCACGCGCCTTGGCGTCCGCGAGGACGGCGTCTGCACCCTCGGGATGTATGCCGACAACGACGTGGCGCGACGCGTCTACCTCGGGCTCGGGTACTGCGACGTGCACGAGTGGTCGAGCCGGCGGCTGGAACGGACTTCGGGAAGCGGCGCGGCTCATTAGGGTCGGTTCTGTGTCCGACCCGCTCGCACGACTCACTCCTCTCCAGCGCAGTCTCCTGTTCAAGTGGTTCCCCGCCCTTGAAGTCATGCGCGATCACAGCTGGGGGCTGGTCGACACGCACGTCCTGGAGGTCGTCAGCAACGGTCAACGGTTCATCGTGAAGGCGGCCGCCCCCGGCGACCGCCACCTCATCCGGGAGCTGCGCGCGCATCGCGAATGGCTGGAGCCCTGGAGACTGGCCGGACGCGCGCCTGTTCTCGAGCATGCCGACGACGAGGCCAAGCTCATCGTCACCCGCTATCTGTCCGGCCGTCTGGTCGAAGGGACCTCGGCGCAGGACGACCCCGACACCTACCGTCAGGCCGGCCGGCTCCTGAGCGCCTTCCATGAGCAGTACTCCGGGCAGGATGCGGAATGGAACGAACGGGCCCGCCAGAGAGTGCTGCGCTTTCTGGATCAGCCGCACCGCATCGAGCGCCGGATCGAGTCGCGGGTGCGGTCGGAGGTCAGCAACTGGGCAGGCGTGTCTGCCACGGTCGTGCCAACTCATGGCGACTGGCAGCCGCGGAACTGGTTGACCGAAGGTGGCGAAGTGCGCGCGATCGACTTCGGCAGAGCCGACCTGCGCCCCGCAGACGAGGACTTCGTCCGACTCGCCCGGCAGGACTTCGCGCGCAATCCATTGCTCGAGACGGCATTCCTCGACGGGTACGGTCACGACCCGAGGCAGCCCGAAACGTGGTGTCGCGCCGTGGTCGGGGAGGCGGTCGCCACCGCCGTGTGGGCCTATCACGTCGGAGACGAGGAATTCGAAGAGGTGGGACACGCCCAGCTCCGGCAACTCTTCGCATAACCGAAGATGCCAACCTGGGTTGTCGATATTGACAACCCAGGTTCGCTTTTCGACAAGCCCCTTGGTGCCCTGCCCGCGGAACCGACCGCTGGGCGTGCAGCCTCGGAGCCCGAGTGCCTAGATTGGGTACGTAGTTCGCCGCGGCCCCTTGGACCTGACTGGAAGGACTTCCCCGATGCCTGTGCTGCCCAATGGCGAGATCGAGATCTACTACGAGGACCATGGCGGCGATGGTCGCCCGGTCGTCCTCATCCACGGCTGGCCCCTGTCCGGGCAGTCCTGGGCGGACCAGGTGTCCGCGCTCAAGGACGCCGGCTACCGCGTCGTGACGTACGACCGGCGCGGCTTCGGCAAGTCGGCCGGTGTCGGTGAGGACGCCCAGTTCGACTACGACTCCCTCACCAGCGACCTCGACCTGCTCATGCGCGAGCTGGACCTGCGCGACGCGACGTTGGTCGGCTTCTCGATGGGCGGCGGCGAGGTGGCCCGCTACGTCGGCAGCTACGGTCCCGACCGCCTGCGCAGCGTCGTCTTCGCGGCGGCCATCCCGCCGTTCCTGCTCAAGAGCGACGAGCACCCGGAGGGCGGCCTCGACCAGGAGACCGCCGAGGGCATGCAGGAGGACCTGCGCAAGGACCGCGAGGCATTTTTCGAGGAGTTCACGAAGAACTTCTTCTCGGCCGACGGCGAGCTCAAGGTGACCGAGGAGCAGCGCCAGCAGGCCAAGGACATGGCCGCCCAGGCCGACCTGCACGCGGCGGTCGCCTGCATCCAGTCGTGGCTGACGGACTTCCGCGACGACCTGCGCCAGGACTCGGTGCCGACGCTGGTGATCCACGGCGACTCCGACGCGATCGTCCCGGTCGAGGTGTCCGGCAAGCTCACCGACGAGATGGTGCAGGACAGCACGCTGCACGTCGTCGAGCAGGGTCCGCACGGGCTCAACACGAGCCACCCCGAAGAGTTCAACCGCGTGCTGCTCGACTTCCTCAGGTGACGGAGGGAGAAGCGCAGGTCGACGAGCTCGCCACCACAGGAGAGCTCATCACGGCGAGCAACCACCACCCCTTCCTGCGGTTCGACCTGGCGACGACCTTCGAGCCCCCGGCACTGCAGCTCGCCGGCTCGGAGGTTGTCGCCTGGCTCCAGATCTGGGCCGACGGCCGCCGCGGGATGGTCGTCCTCGGAGACGACGACGGAGTCGCCGGTTTGGCCGCGACCGACACCTTCACGGCGTGGGTGCGGGCCAAGGCGCCCAGCCACGTCAGCGCGCCCACGACAGCATACGAACCGGTGGCAACGGCCCTCGGTCTGCGCGGCGCCCACGCCTGGGACCGCATGTGGACCACGACTCCCCCGCCCGAACTGCCGGCCGAGGCGGACATCACGTGGTTCGAGGGAGATCCGACCGAGCTCACGGCTTTCATCAAGGCGCACAACCCGCACCCGTTCGCTCTGCCCGGCCAGCACGAGGACATGCGCTGGGCCGCACTGCGCGACGGCGACGGTCGGCTCCTTGCCTGCGGCGTGACCGAGCCGGGCAACACCGCCGTCCCGCTCATCGGCGGCATCGTTGTCGACACCACGCTCCGGGGTCGGGGGCTGGGAGCCGCGATGACGGCATACCTCACCCGGGACGGGATCGACCGCACGGGTGCGTCCACCCTTGGAGTCTTCGCGGACAACGACCACGCGCGAACGCTCTACGAGCGCCTCGGCTATGCGACCAGCCTCCGCGCCCGAACTGGGTTCCCCATCGCCCGGTGAGTCCCGTTCAGGTGTTCGATGACCTACGATCGAACACATGAACGAAAGCGAGTGGCAGGTCGGCCTCGACGACGCACAGCGCACAGCCGTCGAGCACGGGGCTGACCCGCTCGTCATCGCCGCGGGCGCGGGGACCGGCAAGACCCGGGTGCTGACGGCCCGGGTGGCGCGGCTGCTCGAGGGCGGTGTCCCTCCCGAACGCATCCTGCTGCTCACCTTCACGCGCCGAGCGGCCGCCGCCATGACCGAGCGGGCGGCAGCGCAGTGCGGCGACCCGAGCGCAGCGGGTCGCCTGTGGAGCGGCACCTTCCACGCCGTGGCGCACCGCATCGTCGCCGAGCACACCCACCACCTCGGGCTCGAGGAGTTCAGCGTCCTCGATGCCGACGACGTCATCGACCTGCTCGACCTCATGCGGGCCGAGCACGGGCTGGTCGGCACCGAGCACCGCCTGCCGACCACCATGACGCTGGCCGACATCGGCTCGCGCGCGGTCAACACCGGGGTGCCGACCCGGTCGGTGATGGCCGAGCAGTTCCCGTGGGCGCTCGAGCACGCCGACGCGATCAACGCGTTGTTGCGGGCGTATGCCGCGCGCAAGCGTGAGCGCGGGCTGCTCGACTTCGACGACCTCCTCCTCTACTGGCGGGCTCTGCTCGCCGACCCTGAAGTCGGGCAGCGTCTGCGGGCGCGGTGGGACTGGGTGCTCGTCGACGAGTACCAGGACGTCAACCAGATCCAGGTCGACATCGTGCGCGGGCTGCGACCCGACGGCACCGGCCTGACCGTGGTGGGTGACGACGCGCAGGCGATCTACGGCTTCCGGGGCGCCAGCGCCGGGCACCTGTCCGACCTGGCCCGGTCGCTGCCGACCTCGACGATGGTGCGGCTCGAACGCAACTTCCGCTCCACCCAGGAGATCCTCGACCTGGCCAACGTCGCGCGCCCCGGCGAGCTGGCGCTACGGCTGCGTGCCGACCGTGACGTCGAGCGCGGCCGGCCTCAGCTGCACCACTGCCAGAACGCCGACGACGAGGCGCGCGGTGTCGCCGAGGCGGTACTCGCCGCCCATACCGAAGGGGTGCCGCTGCGCGAGCAGGCAGTCCTGATGCGCACCGGCACCCACTCGGCCCAGCTCGAGATCGAGCTGCGGGTGCGCGACATCCCGTTCGTGAAGTACGGCGGCATCGGCTACCTCGAGACCGCCCACGTGCGCGACCTTCTCGCCGCTTTCCGCGTCGCGACGAACCCGGCCGACGAGGTGGCGTGGTACCGCCTCCTCACCCGGCACCGGTCGATCGGCAAGGCGACCGCCCGCACCATCGCGCCGATGCTCGCCGGCGGCGTGACCGACGCGCTGGACACCGCCGTTGCCGCTGCTCCGAAGAACGCCCGCACCCGGCTCGAGGCGACGCTGCGGGCGCTGGCCGACGCCGAGCAGGCCGACCGGGTGGCCGACGTGGTCGAAGCGTGCCACGAGGCGGTGCAGCCGCTGGTCCGGCAGCACTACGCCGACTGGTCCCGTCGCGTCGTCGACATCGAGCGGCTCGCCGAGGCCGCTGCGCGCCAGCCCGACCTGCGCTCGTTCGTCGCCGAACAGACCATCGACCCGGCGTCCGTGGCCGCTGACTGGGCCAAGAAGCCGCACCTCGACGAGGACTACCTCATCCTCAGCACCATCCACTCGGCCAAGGGGCTGGAGTGGGACGTCGTCCACCTGTTGCGTGCCTGCGACGGCGCGCTGCCGTCCGACATGGCCCTCACCAGCGAGGCCGGGCTGGCCGAGGAGCAGCGGCTGTTCTACGTCGCGCTCACCCGGGCCCGTGACCGCCTGCACGTCCACGTGCCCGCTCGACTGCCCACCCACCCGACGAGCTTCAACGCCAGGCACGTGCTCACCAAGCCGAGCCGGTTCCTCTCACCCGAGGCCGTGGCGCTGATGACCACGAGGTATGCCGCGGACGCGAGTTCGTCCGGCGCCGCACCTGCGCCGGGGTCACCGTCGGCTCCGCGGGTCACGGTGGACACGATGGACCACCTCTTCGCCTAGCGGCGAGTCGAGTCCAGCAGCCCTTCTACCTCGCGGCGCAGCGCCGCCGCACCACTGTCCGGGTCGTGGTGCACGGCGTGCAGCCCAGCCTCCGCCGCGGCCTCGATGTTGGCGTGGCTGTCGTCGACGAAGCCGGCCTCGTGTGGCGCCAGGCCCAGGTCGTCGACGATGTGGTGGAAGTAGGCCGGGTCGGGCTTCATGACGCCCATCTCGCTCGAGTAGTAGACCCGGTCGAACCGCGCGTCGTGGCCGAGCACGTCGCGCATCCACGCCCGCCGGTGGTCCTGCTGGTTGGTGGCGAGGACGCAGGTGATGCCCCGGTCGCGCACCTCCTGCACCACGGCCATCGCGTCCTCGTCGACGACAGCGCGCTCCCACAGCTCGAGCAGGGTGTCGGCGTCGAGACCGGTGCGGTGGGGCCACTCGCGCAGGACCCGCTCGAGCGCGGTCCGCAGCGGCTCCTCGCCACGCAGGGCAGGCAGCTCGGACCGGAACACCGCCTCCGCGAAGCCCTCACCACCGGCCTCGTCGAGGACCTCCCGCCACCCGGCGGGGCTGTGCTGGAGCACCCCGTCGGCGTCCCACAACATCGCGCGGATCATGCGAGCACCGCCCGCAGCCGGTCGAGCGCAACGGGGGCGGTGTGTGGCCGGTTCAGCGCCCGCCAGGCGACACCCTCGACCCCAGCCCGTCGCGCGAACCACAACGCTCGGTCGCGCAGTGCGGGGTCGTCGGGTTCCGCTGGCAGATACGTCCTAAGCACGCGGTCGAGCATGTCAGGTCCGAAGTCGAAGGCGAGCAGGGCGAGGTCCCTCGCGGGGTCGCCGAGCACGGCGTCACTCCAGTCGATCACCCCGGACACGTCGCGACCGTCGTCGCTCAGGATGATGTGCTCGTCGCCAAGGTCGTTGTGGCAGAACACCATTCGCGCCGGAGGCGCGGGCGCAGGCTCCGCGAGAAACTTCTCGACGGCGGCACGGTCGGACGGCTCGAAGCGCGACTCGGCCTGTCGCCACAGCTCCACGGTCTCGTCGAGCCACGCCTGCTGCGACCGGTCGGGCAGGGCGACGTGACGCGCGTCGTCGGCCGGCAGCGCGTGCAGCTCGGTGAGGAACCGCGCCATGGTCGCCGCAAAGGCACCCGGGTCGAGCGGCGGCAGCTGGTCCGCCGTCGCTCCCCCGACCAGCGTCATCAGCAGCGCGCCGTCGTCGAGGTCGGCTGCCACCACCTCGTTGGTCGGCAGGGTCATGTGCGCGGCGATCAGCTGAAGCAGAGCGGCGTCGCGCTCGGCATCGGCCCGTCGCCGATCCGGGTCGGTCTTCTTGGAGACGCGCAGCAGGAGGCGACCGTCCACGGCATACGCGACGTTGTCGAAGCCCTCACCGACCTCGGCGAGGGGTGCGTCCGCGAGCCCCGGATCGAGCCGCGCCAGGATGGCGCGCGGCTCGACCTCGGGGCGCCGCGGCAGGGTCACTGAGCGTCGGTGTCAGGTGCCAGCTCGGGTATGCCGTTGCCGTTCTCGGCGTCCTTGGCCTTGGCGGCCGGCTTGGCGTCGACCCCGGCCTCCTTGCGCTGCTCCGGCGTGATCGGCGCGGGCGCGTCGGTGAGCGGGTCGTAGCCGCCACCGGACTTGGGGAAGGCGATGACGTCGCGGATCGAGTCGTAGCCGCCGAGCAGCATGACGATGCGGTCCCAGCCGAACGCGATGCCGCCGTGCGGCGGGGCACCGTACTGGAACGCGTCGAGGAGGAAGCCGAACTTCTCCTGCGCCTCGTCCTCCGTCAGGCCCATGACCTTGAAGACCCGCTCCTGCACATCACGGCGGTGGATACGGATCGAGCCACCGCCGATCTCGTTGCCGTTGCACACCATGTCGTAGGCGTAGGCGAGCGCCGGGCCGGGGTCGGTGTCGAAGGTGTCCTCGAACTCCTTCTTCGGCGAGGTGAACGCGTGGTGCACCGCGGTCCACGCACCCGCGCCAACGGCGACGTCACCGGCGGCCACCGCCTCGGACGACGGCTCGAACAGCGGCGCGTCGAGCACCCACAGGAACGACCAGGCGTCCTCGTCGATGAGCCCGACGCGCTTGCCGATCTCGAGCCGGGCGGCACCAAGAAGCGCGCGGGTCGACTTGGTCGCGCCGGCGCCGAAGAAGATGCAGTCGCCGGGCTTGGCGCCGACGTGGGCGGCGAGGCCCTCGCGCTCGGCGTCGGACAGGTTCTTGGCGACCGGTCCGCCCAGCTCGCCGTCCTCCTGCACAAGCACGTAGGCGAGACCCTTCGCGCCGCGGCTCTTCGCCCAGTCCTGCCAGGCGTCGAGCTGCTTGCGCGGCTGGCTCGCGCCTTCGGGCATGACGACGGCGCCGACGTACTCGCTCTGGAACACCCGGAACGGCGTGTCCCTGAAGTAGTCGGTGCACTCGACGAGCTCCTGCCCGAAGCGCAGGTCCGGCTTGTCGGTGCCGAAGCGGCGCATCGCGTCGGCATACGTCATCCGCTCGAACGGCGTCGTGAGGTCGACGCCGATGAGCTGCCAGATCTCCTTGACGATCGCCTCGCCGAGCTCGAGCACGTCATCCTGCTCGACGAAGCTCATCTCGATGTCGAGCTGGGTAAACTCGGGCTGCCGGTCGGCGCGGAAGTCCTCGTCGCGGTAGCAGCGCGCGATCTGGTAGTACCGCTCCATCCCGGCGACCATGAGCAGCTGCTTGAACAGCTGCGGGCTCTGCGGGAGGGCGTACCAGGAGCCGGGCGCCAGCCGTGCGGGCACGAGGAAGTCGCGCGCACCCTCGGGCGTCGACCGGGTCAGCGTCGGCGTCTCGATCTCGACGAAGTCGCGCGCCTCCAGCACCCGCCGCGCGGCCGCAGAAACCTTGGAGCGCAAGCGAATTCCCGCCCCGGCCGAGTGCGCGCCCGGGCGGCGCAGGTCGAGATAGCGGTGCTTGAGGCGCGCCTCCTCGCCGACGGTCACGCGCTCGTCGATCTGGAACGGCAGCGGCGCGCTGGTGCTCAGCACCTCGATCTCGGACGCGACGACCTCGATCTCACCGGTCGGCAGCTCGGGGTTGACGTTGCCCTCGCTGCGGGCGACGACCTCGCCGGTCACCTTGACGACGAACTCGCTGCGCAGGTCGTGCGCGGCACCGGTCAGCACCTCGTCGCGGGCCACCACTTGGACGACCCCGCTCGCATCGCGCAGGTCGATGAACGCCACCCCACCGTGATCGCGCCGCTTCGCCACCCAGCCAGCGAGTACGACGGTCTGGGCTGGAGTCGTGACGTCGGCGGCACGCAGGGTGCCGGCCTCGTGGGTGCGGAGCACGGGTGATCCTTTGGTGTGGTGGTTGGTTCGGTATGCCGCGTGGCGCGGCACCCGGGTCATCCTACGGAGGCGCCCACACGGCATACGAATCGGTTTGTCTCACAGCCCGCGGGCGAAGTCCTCCACGGCGGCACCCACGGTGAGCATGGCCTCCACGCCGCGCCGCCAGTCGGTGGAATCCTCCAAGGAGTGGTCGAGCCCAGCCAGCTCGAGCACGGTCAGCCCGGTGGCGCGTGCTGCACTCGAGTCCCATGCGCCCTCGTCCGCCGTGCCGCCGACGAGGAGCCCTGGCGGCCCGCCGGGTGCGAGGGCGTCGCGGACAGTCGGCTGCGTCAGGATCGGGGTGAGCCAGATGCCGGGTATGCCGCGTGCGCGCGCCCATGGCGCCGCGAACGTCCCGAGCGACTTGCCGACGACGAGCACGCGGTCACTGGGTGCCGCCTCGAGGCAGAGCTCGGCGGCTCCCGCCGCGAACGCGGGTGCATCGTCGACGTCGAGGTCATCGGCCTGCCAAGCGACGGCCTGGACGTGCCAGCCAAGGCTCGCGAGGACCGTTGCCGGGTAGTGCAGGACGGGCAGTTGCACGCCGTAGCCTCGACCGGGCAGGAGGATCACCGTGCCCACGGGGTCCGCGTTGCGGTTGCCGCCCCAGGCAAAGGTCCGCACCGATGTCATGCGTCCTTCCTATCGCGGTTGGCGACGGTTTCGACAGGACAGCCGCGCGGCTCGGCGTGCTGCCGTGCGGCGACCTGATCCGGCAGGAGGTCGGCGGCCCCGGTTACAAGTTCCCTGACGAGGTCGACGGCACCGAGACCTACCCGCGCGGCACGATCGCGATGGGCAACCAGGGGCCGGGCACCAACGGCAGCGAGTGGTTCATCGTCCACTCGTTCGCCAACATCAGCCCGAACTACACCGTGCTGGGGCACCAGGTCAGCGGGTTCGACGCGCTCGACGCGATCGTGGCAGCCGGCATCGCCGACACCGACGGTGACGGACCACCCGCGCAGCCGGTGGTCATCACCGACGTGCGCGTCGACAACCGCAACCACCACTGACGGTTCGCGGTCAGTCGCTGACGTCGCCGTCGAGGTAGACCCACCGACCGGCCCGCCGGACGAAGCGGCTGCGCTCGTGCAGCACTCCCCCGTCGTAGGCGGCCTCGAACTCGACCTCGCCCTCGCGGTCGCCCTCGCGGCCGTCGGCGGTCGACACAACCGACAGACCCATCCACCTCGGGCCGTTCGACGCGTCGATCGAGGCCGGCCGCGTCCGCGGGTGCCAGGTGCGCGCGAGGTAACTGTCGTCGCCCACGACGTACGCGGCATACCTCGACCGCATCAGCTCGACCGCGGTGACCGCAGCTCGCGCGCCCTCGTGCAGCGGTTCACAGCAGTCCGCGAAAGCGCGTCCCGAGCCACAAGGGCAATCCCGCTGCGGCACAACGGATTTCGGCACCGTCAACCCCTGGCCGGCAACAGGCAGAATTGGTTGCCCGACGGGTCGACACACACGCGCCACGGCAGCTCGCCCCAGTTGTGCGGGAAGTCTCCGCCACCCAGTTCGACCACCTTCGCGAACACCGCGTCCGGGTCGTCACCGGTCTCGAGCCGCACGTCGAGGTGCAGCCGGTTCTTCCCGTCCCCGATCGGCCCGGGCTCGGGCCCGAACTCGAGCAGCACCCCGCGCATGGACGGGTGGCGAAGCGTGACCGGCGAGACCCCGGGCGCCGGCACCCAGCCCGTCAACCACGACCAGAACTTCCCGTCCCGCTCCGGGTCCGCGCTGTCGATCGGGATGGCCGCGATCGGCCCGGTGTTGCTGTAGACCTCGCGAGACTCCATGACGCAGAACGGATTTCCCTCCGGGTCGGCCATGACGATCCACGGCACGTCACCCTGGCCGATGTCGAGGTCCGTGGCCCCCAGCTCGCGCAGTCGCGCCGCGACGGCCTCCTGCTCGGCGTCGCCGCGCAGGTCGAGGTGCAGCCGCAGCGGCTCGGTCGGTGCCGCCTCGACCCGCCCGAAGCACAGGTCCAGCTCCGGCCCGTCCGGCACCGACAGCCGGGTCTCGTAGATGCCCGGTTCGTCGGTCAGCTTCCGGCTACCCAGGGCCGCCTCCCAGAACCGTCCGAGGCGCTGTGGGTCGACTGCGTCGAAGACGAGGTTCTCGAGATACATGCCGGGAACGTTACGCCGAGTCCCCCCGGTATGCCGGGTGGGCCGGCCAGGGGGCGTCCGCCGGTCGCAGTGTCGCCCACCCGAGGTCGCGGGCGGCGAGCGCGGCGAGCGTGGCGATGGCCAGGGTGGCGTTGTGGACGCGGCCGGCGAGGACCGCGTCACGCACCTCTTCGAGCGGCACCCAGCGCACCGGCATACCCAGCTCCTCGCCGTCGCGGGTGTGCCGCTCGGCCTCCGGCACCGCCGCGAGGTCACGCGCCAGGAAGATGCGCAGCTGTTCGTCGAGCCCACCGGGCGAGCTGGCGTAGTCGGCCAGCACGTTCCACGTCGAGGCCCGCAGGTCGGCCTCCTCCATCAGCTCGCGCGCGGCGGCCAGCCACGGTGACTCACCCGCGACGTCGAGTAGCCCCGCCGGGATCTCCCACTCGAACGCCCGCACCGGGTGCCGGTACTGCTGGATCAGGCAGGCGCGCCCGTCGTCGTCGAGCGCCAGGACGGCAACCGCGCCGGTGTGCCGCACGTACTCTCGCGTCACCTCACCGGCCTCGCCGAGGTCGACCCGGTCCCGCACGACGTCCCAGACCAGGCCCTCCATCGCGACCTCGGACGACAGCACCGGCCGGGCCTCGAACCGGTCCGCGAGCTCCTCGCTCATCGGCGCCTCAGGCCGTCGCGTCGGCGGCGACCCGCGGTCGCTCGACCTCGACCAGCCGCGCAGCCCGCTGCTGGTCGATCGCCGCACCGATCAGCCCAGCGAAGAGCGGGTGCGCCCGGTGGGGGCGCGACTTGAACTCGGGGTGCGCCTGCGTCGCCACGTAGTAGGGGTGCACGTCGCGGGGCAGCTCGACGAACTCGACGAGCCCCCACTCCGGGTGCGTTCCGCTCACGACGAGGCCCGCCTCGGTCAGCTGCAGCAGGTACTCGTTGTTGACCTCGTAGCGGTGCCGGTGACGCTCCGAGACCGTCGTCGAGCCATAGACCTCGGCCGCGATCGAACCCTCGACCAGCTTGGCCTCCTGGGCGCCGAGCCGCATCGTCCCGCCGAGGTTGCCGGCACCGTCGACGAACGCCTTCTGCTCCTCCATGGTGGCGATGACCGGCGCAGGCGTCTCCGGGTCGAACTCGGTCGAGCTCGCCCCCTCGATCCCAGCAGCGTTGCGGCCGTACTCGATCACCATGCACTGCAGCCCGAGGCAGATGCCGAGGGTCGGCACCTGGTGCTCGCGGGCCCACTTCAGCGCACCGACCTTGCCCTCGATACCGCGCACCCCGAACCCGCCGGGGATCAGCACCGCGTCGACCCCACCCAGCGCGCGCTGCGCCCCGGCGTCGGTCTGGCACTCGTCGCTCGCGACCCACCGGATCCGCACCTTGGCGTCCTGGTCGAACCCACCGGCCCGCAGCGCCTCGGTCACCGACAGGTAGGCATCCGGCAGGTCGATGTACTTTCCGACGAGCGCCACCTCGACCTCGTGCTCGGGGCTGTGCACGCGGCGCAGCAGCTCGTCCCAGTCGTGCCAGTCGACGTCGCGGAACGGCAGCCCGAGCCGCCGGATCACATATGCGTCAAGGCCTTCCGCGTGCAGGACCTTGGGGATGTCGTAGATCGAGGGCGCGTCGACGGCGGCCGCGCAGGCCTCGGTGTCGACGTCGCACATGAGTGAGATCTTGCGCTTGATGCCCTCGGGTATCTCCCGGTCGGCGCGCAGCACGAGCCCGTCCGGCTGGATACCGACCTGGCGCAACGCGGCCACCGAGTGCTGCGTCGGCTTGGTCTTGAGCTCCCCACTCGGGGCGAGGTAGGGCACGAGCGAGACGTGGAGGAAGAAGACGTTGTCGCGGCCGACGTCGTGGCGCACCTGCCGCGCAGCCTCGAGGAAGGGCAGCGACTCGATGTCGCCGACGGTGCCGCCGATCTCGGTGATGATGATGTCCGGCGCGTCCGCGTGGTTCACCCCGACGCTGCCGGCGGCCTGGGCCCGCATCCGCGCCTTGATCTCGTTGGTGATGTGCGGGATCACCTGGACCGTGTCACCGAGGTACTCGCCACGGCGCTCCTTGGCGATGACGTCGCTGTAGATCTGGCCGGTCGTGACGTTGGCCTTGCCGACGAGGTTGCTGTCGAGGAACCGCTCGTAGTGACCGATGTCGAGGTCGGTCTCGGCGCCGTCCTCGGTGACGAAGACCTCACCGTGCTGGAACGGGTTCATCGTCCCGGGGTCGACGTTGAGGTACGGGTCGAGCTTTTGCATCGTGACCCGCAGACCACGTGCGCGGAGCAGATGTCCGAGGCTCGAGGCGGTGAGCCCCTTGCCGAGCGAAGAGGCGACGCCCCCGGTCACGAAGATGTGTTTCGTCTGCTCCACCACGGGGTTCAAGCCTACGTCATCCCCAGCAGTCCTCGATACCACTCCTGCCAGCGACGCGCCGTGGCTTCGTCGTCACCCCACGTTTCGGCCCGCTCGCGAGCGGCCTTTGTGTCGGTATGCCGCGCGCCCGCGTCCCCGAGGTAGCTCTCGACCGCGCGGCTCACCGCGTCCGCGTCACCGACCGGGACCAGCGTGCCGACGCCCTCGACGAGGTCGTGCAGCCCTCCGGTGTCGGTCGCGACGACGGGCACCCCGGCGGCCATCGCCTCCTGGACCACGAGCGCCCGCGCCTCCCAGGTCGAGGTCAGCACGAAAACGTCGGCCGCCCGTAGCCACCGCTCGGGGTCGTCCTGGGGCCCCACGAGGTGAACCGGAACGCCGCGCGAACGCGCGCGAGCGACCAGCTCCTCCCGCAACGGCTCGTCCCCGCCCCCGACGACCACCCACACCGGCGGTTTCCCACCCAAATGGAATGTGGTTGACGTCGGTTTCCCACCCAAATGGACGATCGTTGACAGCTGGGCCGCCGCGTCGACCAGCACCCCGAGGTTCTTCTGCGGCGCGATCCGGGCGATGGTGAGCACCATCGGGGTGTCGCGTGCGACGTCGATTCCGTTCTCCTGCAACAGCTCTCGCGCGAGCGCCCGACGTCCTGACTCATCCAGTGGCTGCGTCGCCAGGAGCCCTGCCACCCGGGGCGACGGCACGGGTGCCAGCCGCGGTTCCCGCGCGCCGAAGCGCTCGGCCTCGTCCACGAGGTCCGAGCTGGCGCCCGTCACCAACGTCGCGCGCCGCGCGACGAACCGCTGTGCCAGACCCAGCAGCCGCCCCTTCACCCTGCGCGCGAGGACGGCGTTGTGCTGGCTCACCACGAGCGGCGTCGACAGGCCAAGCATCGCCACAGCCGACACCAACCCGGCCTGGTGACCGTGGGCGTGCACGACGTCCGACTCTCTTGCCAAGCCGCGCAGCCACCAGACCCGGCGCACCGAGCCGACCAGCCCGGCGGCCCGTCCTGGCCACCACCGCCTCGCCTCGCGCAGGCCGAACCGCTCGGCCGTCACCGCGTCGGTCACCACCTCGACCCGGTCCCCCAGCCCCCGCAGCCCGGCTGTCAACTCGACCACGTGCGTCCCGATGCCCCCTGTGCTCTTCCCGAGCACCATGACCACCCTCACGACGAGTCACCCCGCCGCCGGGCCCGGCCCCGCTCGCGCAACGCCTGCATCGCTCCGCGGTCCGCCAGCATCATCACGCCGAAGTAGGACACCGCGACGACCAGGCCGACGACCACCCCGGCCACCAGGGACCCGCCGACACCCGCCACCGGGTCGAGCTGGCGCAGCACGGTGTCACCGACCACCAGCCCGACGGCCACCCCGACCACCGCCGCCCCGAGCGTGCGACCGCTCCCGGCCAGCGCCTCCGCCCCCCACGACCGACGCACCAGCCACGCGAGCAGCAGGGCCGACAGGGTCATGCCCAGTGACGACGCGACACCGAGCATTCCCAGCGTCGCCCCGGCTGCCGAGTCGCTCGACAGGCCGACCAGGGGCATGACCGCGGCCACCGCCCACCCGGCCGCCACCGCCAACGCGGCATACAGGGGCCTGCCCCGCACATAGAGGGCACGTGTCAGCAGCGCCGCCACCCCGAACCCGACGACGCCCGGCGCGTAGGCGGCGAGCGCGCCCGGCAGCGCGGCCAGCGCCGCGGACCGGTCGCCGGCCGGGTCGATGGCGACGAAGAACGCACCCACCGGCTTGGACACGGCCATGAGGACGGCCGCCGCCCCGGCAACGAACAGGATGATGCCCTTCAGGCTGCGGGCCAGGGTGTCCCGCGCGCGGGTCCCCGGCAGAAGCTCCTCGGTGGTGGCCGTGTGGGCCAGTGTCGGGAACGCGGACGTCGCGATCGGCACGGCGAGCACGGCATAGGGCAGCAGGTAGACGGCCTGGACGTACTGGTAGACGTTCACGGTCCCCACCGCGGACGTCTTGTGGTGCGTGACCCACAAGGTGACGAACACGGCGACCTGCTGGGCCACCAGCGCCATGAGCCCGGCACCGGCGAGCGACCGTGCCCGCTGCGCCGTTCCCTCGGGGAAGCGCAACGTCGGCCGCAGCCGCACCCCGGCCCGCCACACGGGCACGAGCAGCGGCAGGCTCAGCACGACCACGCCGAGGGTGGTGCCACCGGCGAGCACCCACACGGCATCGCCATCGACCGTGGCAGGCGTCGCCCCCGCGCCCGCCACCTGTCGATAGGCGAGGTATGCCGCGATGACGACGAGGCTGGACAGCAGCGGCGCGAGCGCCGCGGCGAGGAAGCGGTGCCGGGCCTGGAGCACGCCCGACAGGACGATGCCGACGCCGTAGAGCAGCACCTGCGGCGCGAACAGGACCAGCATCTCCTGCCCGAGGGCGACGCTGGCGTCCGTGGCCCGCGACGACAGCAGCGCCCGGCTCGCCCACGGCGCCACCAACGCCACGAGGATGCTCAGCGGCAGCAGCACCACCACCGCCCAGCTGAGCAGGGCGGACGCGGTCTGGTCGGCCTCGCGGTCCTTGCCGAGCGCCAGCTGCCGGGAGACGAGCGGCACCGCCACCGCGGCCAGCACCCCGCCGGCCGCGACCTCGTAGACGACGTTGGGGATCGTGTTGACCGTCTGGTAGACGTCGCCGACCCCGGTCGCCCCGACCGACGTCGAGAAGACGAGGGTGCGGGCGAACCCGGCAACCCGGCTGAGCAGGGTCGCGACGGCGATGACCAGGGCCGCCCGGGCGACCCCGGTGCCCACCGATCTCGCCGTCACCCGCGACCCCACGCGTCGACCGCACGCAGGCCGGGCGTCGACTCGATCACGCGCGTGAACGACACCTTCTCGGACGCCAGCGTCAGCCCGACCAGTGCCGCCAGCGCCACCAGCCTGCCGCGCCGACCCGAACGCTGCACGAGAGCGGTACCGAGCAGGGCGCCCGCGGCGTTGGCGCCGGTGTCGCCCAGCATCGCCTCACCTGCGAGGTCGGGCCGGATCAGTCCGGCTGCGGCACCCACGGCAGCGCCGGCCGAGGCGGCGGATCCCGGTGCGACACAAGCGGTTCCGAGGGCGATGGTCGCCTTGAGCGCACGACCGGGGCGCAGGTCGAGCAGGTTGAGCAGGTTGGCGCCGCCAGCCACCACGGCACCACCCACGATGGTGTCGAGGGTGCTGCGGTCATCGCGGCCCCGGTCGGCGAGCGCCGCCGCGACCAGACCGCTCACGCCGAGCCCGAGGATCTTGAGCGCCCCCGTGGTCACCTGACCCCGGGCCAGCGCACCGAGGTGCCCCTTGAGACCCTTGCTCGAGGAGTCGCCCCCGAGGTCGTCCAGCGCCCCGAAGGCAGCGGACCCCACCGTGGCCACGACGGGCGCCACCCCGCCGCCGGTGAGGGCCACGGCGGTCGCGGCGCCTGCGGCATACGCGGGCCCCTCGAGCAGCGTCACGGTGCGCCCGGCGTGGTTGGTGCGGTCCCACCGAGCCGGGCCGCCGGGGACGTCCTCGCGCAGCCAACGGTATGCCGCGGCCGCGAGGCCGCCTGCGAGTGCTGCGGATACGAGGGCGCGCACCGGCGGCCTACTTGGTGGCCAGCTGCGGGAAGGCAGCGGTGGCGTCGGCGGCCAGGCCGTACTGGCCGGACTTGCCGGCCTCCTGCTCGAGCAGGCCGAACACGACGCTGGCCTGTCCCATGGGCAGGTCGACGTCGTCGACGGTGGTGAGGTTCTTGCTCAGCTCGTCGTCGGCGCGCGCCGTGGTGACGACCGAGGTCGTACCGGTCGCGACGGGCCCACTGTCGGCCACGAGCACCGCGCCGGCACCGCCCTGGTCCAGCGCGCCGGCCAAGGTGCTGAGCGCCTCGGCCTGGGTCGTGCGGGTCTGCTGGTTCGCCCCGGTGACGGGTCCGGCCACGACGACCGCCACCGTCGAGGGGATGACGCCGTCGGAGAACTTGATGAGGTCGCCGGTACGCATCGCTCCGAGGGCGGCCTCGGCGCCGTTGCCGGTGGCGCCGGCCTTGGCGAGGATCGAGCGGGCCAGCACCTGGCCCAGGACGTCGGCACCGCCCTGGTCGACCGGGACGCCCACCTGCCCGGCGAGCTGCTGGCCGAGGGTGGACCGGTAGGTCGCCTGGTCGGGGTCGATCCACTTCTCCTGCACCGTGATCGTCGACCCGATCTTGGCCCCGGCCAGGGTGAGCGCGTCGGTGGTGGCCTTCACCGCGTCCTGGTCCGCCCCGGGCAGGACGACGATCGCCGTGGTGGTCTCGGCCAGGCGGCCCGGCAGCAACGTGCGGTTGCTGGCGGCCGTGAACTCGTCGCGGGCGGTCGCGGCCTTGTCGGCCTGGTCCAGCTGTGTGCGCAGCGCTGCCTTGTCGGTGCGCAGGTTCTTCACCTCCGACGTCAGGGTGTTGCCCAGGTCCTCCTTGAGGGGACCCGCACCGAGCACGATCCCCACGGCGAGTGCCAGGAAGATCGAGACGATGGAGACGAGGTGGTAGCGGAAGTCGATCACGTGACAATTCCTACGACGAAGGACCACAGGTCATCCCAGCGGGCCCCGAGCACCTGGAGGAAGGCTCGGCCACCGGTGGTCGACCACAGCGCGGCGAAGAGCGCGCTGAGCCCGACCAGCAACATGAAGATCAGGGTGAGGTTGGAGATACGGGAGCGGTAGAGCCGGCTCACGCCCTTGGCGTCGACCAGCTTGCCGCCGACCCGCAGCCGCGTGAGGAAGGTGCTGGCCATGCCGCTGCGGCCCTTGTCGAGGAACTCGACCAGGGTGGCGTGGGTGCCGACGGCGACGATGAGCGTCGCGCCCTTGTCGTCGGCGAGCAGCATGGCGACGTCCTCGCTCGTGCCGGTCGCCGGGAAGACGACGGGTTCGACCCCCAGCCGCCGGACCCGCTCCAGACCGGGTGCGTTGCCGTCGCGGTAGGCGTGCACGACGATCTCGGCGCCCGAGCGCAGGGCCGCGTCAGAGACCGAGTCCATGTCGCCCACGATGAGGTCGGGACGCAGGCCCTCCTCGATGAGCGCGTCCGCTCCACCGTCGACGCCGATGAGCACCGGTCGGTACTCGCGGATGTAGCTGCGCAGGGTCTTGAGGTCCTCCTTGTAGTGGTAGCCCCGCACCACGATCAGGGCGTGCCGGCCCTCGAGCTGGGTCCTGATGTCCGGGACGCCGACCCCGTCGAGCAGCAGCTCCCGCTCCCGGCGGAGGAACTCCATCGTGTTGGCGGCGAACGCCTCGAGCTGCACGGCGAGCCCGGCGCGAGCTTCCTCCATCGAGGAGTGCACCAGCTCGGTGTCGAAGGCCTGCCCCTTGGCGACGACCTCGTCACCGAGCCAGACCTCGTCACCCTCGATTCGCACCTGCTGGCCCTCGTGCAGGTCGTGCATGACGTCACGTCCGACGTTGTCGATCAACGGGATACCCGCCTCGACGAGGATCTCCGGACCCAGGTTGGGGTAGCGGCCGCTGATCGACGGTGAGGCGTTGACGACGGCGGCCGGCCGGCAGGCGAGCAGCGCCTCGGCGCTCACCTTGTCGATGTCCTGGTGGTCGATCACCGCGATCTCACCGGGGCGCAGCCGCTTGGTGAGGTTCTTGGTGCGAGCGTCGACGCGGACGATCCCACGCACTCCCGGGGTCTCGGGGTCGCGGGCACGCTGACGTGGGATCTTCAGGGGCATTGGCACCCATCTTCCCACGAGCCCGGTGGGGCCCCGTGCATCACCGCGCGGGGTGACCGGCGGCGCGTCGCTTCGAGGTCTGTCCGACGAGCTCGCGGGCGTGTTCGAGCGCGGTGTCGGTGTCTGCGCCGGCCATCATCCGGGCCAGCTCGCGCAGGCGGTCCTCCCCTTCGACGGCCCGCACCCCGCTGCTCGTGATGTGGCCGTCGTCGGCCTTGTGCACGACGTGGTGGCGGTCGGCGTATGCCGCGACCTGCGGCAGGTGGGTGACCACGACCACCTGGGCGTGTTGCGCGAGCGCGGCCAGCCGCGCCCCCACGTCGAGCGCGGCGGAACCACCCACCCCGGCGTCCACTTCGTCGAACACGAAGGTCGGCACGTCGGCTCCCCCAGCCGCGCCCGTGACCACCTCGAGCGCCAGCATGACCCGCGACAGCTCACCACCGGATGCCGCCTTGGCCACCGTGCGCGCCGGGCTGCCCGGGTTGGCCGCGAGCAGGATCTCCACGTCGTCGCCACCGTGCCGCGCCAGACCCGTGGTGCGTGCGGTGACGGCCACCTCTACCCGGGCCTTCCCCATCGCGAGGTGGGCCAGCTCGGTGGTGACCTGGTCGGCGAGGTCCGCGGCTGCCGCGGTGCGAGCCGTGGTCAGCGCGCCGGCCAGCCGTTGGCGTTCTGCCTCGAGGTGTTCGACCTCGGCCGTGAGCTCCTCGATCCGCTCGTCGGACCCGAGCAGCGTCTCCAGCCGGGCCGCCGCGGTGCGTCCCCAGTCGAGGACGTCGTCGATGGTGTCGCCGTACTTGCGGCACAACGCAGCAAGGTCGGCGCGGCGCTGCTGCACGTGGGCGAGACGAGCCGGGTCGACCTCGACATCGCCGACGTAGCTGCTGAGGTCGGCCGCGAGGTCCGACACGAGGTAGCCCACCTCGGCCATCCGCCGCTCGAGCTCGCGCAGCGCCGGGTCGTGGTCGACCTCCGACGCCAGCGCCTGCCGCGCGGCGGCGATGGCGCCCATGACGTCGGGAGCCGGCTCCGCGGCATACTCCTCATCGCCGGCGAGGTGCACGAGAGCGGCGGCCGACGCGGCGCGCAGGCCCTCGGCGTGGCTGAGGCGTTCGTCCTCGACGCGCAGGTCGGCATCCTCACCCGGCTGGGGGTCGAGCTGCTCGAGCTGGTCGAGCCCGTGCTGGAGCACCTCGATCTCGCGTGCCCGCTCGCGGGCCTGCTCGGTCAGGTCGGTGAGCTCGCGGGACGCGGCCTCGTGACGGTCGAAGACGTCGACGTATGCCGCGAGCGCCTCACCCACCGGGTCGCCGGCGAACTGGTCGAGCACCACCCGGTGCTGGTCGCCACGCCGCAACCGCCACTGGTCGGCCTGCCCGTGGACGGCCACCAGGTGCTCGCCGATCTCGCCCAGCACCCCCACCGGGGCGGTGCGTCCGCCGACGTGTGCGCGGGACCGGCCCTCGGCGCTCACCGAGCGCACCAGCACCAGCCCGTCGGCCACATCGGCTCCGGCCTCGGCGGCGCGCTGCGCGGCGAGGTGCTCGGCAGGGACCGCCACCACACCCTCCACCACCGCCGACTTGGCGCCCTCGCGCACGAGGCTCGCGTCGCCGCGGGCGCCGAGGAGCAGGCCGAGACCGGTCACGACCATGGTCTTTCCGGCACCGGTCTCACCGGTGACGACGTTGAGCCCGGGGTGCAGGTCGAGCACGGCGTCGTCGATGACGCCGAGCCGGCTGATCCGCAGTTCCTGGAGCACGAGGTCAGCCTCTCACGCGCGGCCGACGGGCCGTCCTTCGCGACGCGCCTGCCCGCGCCAGCCGTGGATGTTGAGGTCGAACTTCGCGACCAGCCGGTCGGTGAAGGGGCTGGTGCTCAGCCGGGCGAGCCGCACGGGCGTGCCGGAGCGGACCACCTCGATCCGGGCCCCCGGCGGCAGGTCGACGGCGCGCCGCCCGTCGCACCACAAGGCCCCGCTGCCGAGGGTGTCGGGCACCACTTCGAGGGCGAGGTGCGAGTTCGGCCCGACCACCAGCGGGCGGGCGAAGAGCGCGTGGGCGCTGATGGGCACCATGAGCAGCGCCTCGACGTCCGGCCACACGACGGGGCCACCGGCGGAGAACGCGTAGGCCGTGGAGCCGGTCGGCGTCGCGACCACGACACCGTCGCAGCCCCACGTGGTGAGCGGGCGGCCGTCGATCTCGGCGACCACCTCGATCATCCGTTCCCGGTTGGCCTTCTCGACCGTGACCTCGTTGAGCGCCCAGCTCCGGTAGACCGGGTCGCCGTTGACGTGGGCGGTGACCTCGAGGGTCATCCGCTCCTCCACGGTGTAGCTGCGGTTCACGATGTGCTCGACGGTGGCGGAGATGTCCTCGCGCTCGGCCTCGGCGAGGAAGCCGACGTGCCCGAGGTTGACCCCGAGGAGCGGGGCGTCGCTGCCGCGGGACACCTCGGCACCGCGCAGGATGGTGCCGTCGCCGCCCAGCACGCAGACGAGCTCGCACCCGGCGGCCGGGTGGTCGGCGTCGGCGATGGCGACGCCGGGACGGCCCTCCAGCCCGAGCGCCTGCGCCTCGTCGAGCGCCATGACGACCTCGATGCCGGCGTCGCGGAGCTGGTCGACCACGTCGATCGCGACGTGCGCGGCCTCCGGTCGCCGCGGGTGCGCGACGAGCAGGACCCGGCGGTGCTCGGCTGGGCTCACGGGACTCCCTTGGATGCTCGTGGTGGTGCTCATGAGGCGGTCACGGGGCGGTCACCTCGTCGGCTGCCCTCACCAGAGCCTCCCATCCCATCGCGCCGGTGGCACGGGGGGTCAGCCACAAGAGGTACTCCGCGTTGCCCTCGGTGCCCACGACGGGGCTGGCGACCAGGCCGTGCGGGTGCAAGTCTGCCGCGATGGCCGCCCGCGCCACCTCGGTCACCGCCCATGCGCGGTCGCCCTGGTCGCGCACGATGCCGTTCTTGCCCAAGCGGGTCCGGCCGACCTCGAACTGCGGCTTGACCAGCACCACCAGATCCGCATCGTCGGTGACCAGGTCACGGAAGGTGCCGAGCACCAGCGTCAGCGAGATGAAGCTGAGGTCGGCCACCAGCAGCTCCACCCGGCCGCCGAGCTCCTCAGGTGTCAGGCCACGCACGGTGGTGCCGGACCGCTCCGTCACCCGCGGGTCCTGCGCCACCTCGGGCACGAGCTGGTCGTGGCCGACGTCGAGGGCGGTGACGTGGGTGGCACCCTCGTGCAGCAGCACCTGGGTGAAACCTCCCGTGGACGCGCCAACGTCGAGCGCGCGGCGCCCGCGGACGCTGAGCCCCCGGGGGCCGAACGCCTCGAGCGCCCCCACCAGCTTGTATGCCGCGCGGCTCACCCAGCGCGGCCCCTCCTCGCGCACGTGGACAGCCTGGGCGGCTGTGGTCGGCGCGGACGGCTTGGTCGCAGTGGCACCGTCGACGCTGACGTCACCGGCCTCGACGAGGCTGCGGGCATGGCCGCGCGACCGCGCCAGGCCGCGACGAACCAGCTCGACGTCGAGCCGTGACGTCTCGCTCACTCGCCGCCGAGGTCGGACAGGCGCGCCTGCAGGGTCCGGTGGACCTGCTGACCCGCCGCGATCTGGGCGTCGAGGTCGTCCGCCGGCGCCGACTGCAGGTCACGCAGCGCTGAGTCGATGACGATGTCACCGGTCTCCGGTGCCGGCTCGCGCTGCGGGTCCGGGGTGGTTCCGGTTTCCGCATCGAACCCGCTCTCCCGCTGCGGCTCGTCCTCGGACGCCTGGTCGGCCACGCGATCCCGCTCGCCCTGCGGCATACCGGTCTTCCCAGCCACCACGTCGGCACCATCCGCCTGCTGCGACTCGTCCTCGGACGCCCGGTCCGCCACGGAGTCGTGCTCGGCCTGCTGTTCGGGGTACTGCTCGGTCACTGGCTCGCCTTCTTTGCCGCGGTCTTCCGTGTCGTGCTCTTGGCCTTGCTCTTCTTGGCTGCAGCGTTCTTCGCCGCGCTCTTCTTCGCCGTGCTCTTCTTCGCAGTGGCCTTCTTGGCCGCGCTGTTGCGCGTACCCACAGCCGACTTCTTTGCCGCAGTCTTCCTGGCCGCGGCCTTGCCTGACGTGCTCTTCTTCGCCGTGGCCTTCTTCGCAGTGGCCTTCGTGGTCGCCCGGGTGCGCGGCGGCGCCGTCGTGCCTCCTGCGGTAGCCCCGTTGCCCGTCGCAGCCTGCTCCGTCAGTGGCATCCGCGTGGTCACCGCGCCCGAGGTGGGACGCGGGCGTCCCGCCCGGGCGGCGTTCGACACGGCGGCGGCGCCGGTCGCGAGCACCGTGGCCCTCAGGTCGGCCACCTCCTGCGCCACAGCGGCAACGGCAGTGCGGGCCGCCTCGAGGTCGGCCACGCGGGCCACGTCCGCGCGAGCGATGGCCGTCTCCACCTCGCTCTGCACCAGCGCAACGAGGCTGTCCCGGTTGCTGCGGGCCGCCTCGAGCAGCTGGTCGGCCAGCGCCGAGGCCTGCACCGCCCGTCGGGTGACCTCGTCGGCCCCCGGCAGCGACAGGATTCCCTGCGCCGCCTCCATGGCCCGGGCCCGGGTCATCTCACCGAGCCCACTCGCGAGCTGCAGGTAGCTGCGTACCGACTCGAACGCCATCACGACCTCCTTGGGGGCGCTGGTCGCCCGTCCCGCACCACGCTACTGCCACACGTCGAGCTGGCGCGCGAGAGCGCGAGCCTGCTCCTGGGTCAGCTCACCGTGGTCGACCCCCTCGTGCAGGCAGGCCAGACCGGCTCGCGCCGCCTCGATCGGTGCGCCCGCGGCTGCGACGTCCCACCGGCCGTCGACCACTCGTCGCCGGTCCCCACCGCACGTCCACCAGGTGAAGTCGGTCTCCACCCCGACGTACGCCTCCCCCAGCGCCCGCAGGTCCTCCACGACGAACGTCGGCCGCATCGACACCGGCGCAACAGCCGTCGAGGTGACGGAGTCGACCCCGGTCAGCACGAGCACCGAGTCCATGCCGGTGGTGACGGCACCGGCGATGTCCGTGTCGAGGCGGTCACCGACGGCGAGGACCTCGCGGGCCGGTAGTCCCAGTCGGTCGGCGCACATGCGGTAGAGCGGCGCCTCCGGCTTGCCGGCCACGATCGGGTCGCGGGTGACGGCCATGCGCACGGCCGCGACCAGGCTCCCGTTGCCGGGGGCGGTCCCACGGTGTGTGGGGAGGGTGCGGTCGGTGTTGGTCGCTACCCAGACCGCTCCGGCCGTGATGGCGTATGCCGCCTCGGCCAGGTCCGAGGCCGTCACCGTAGTGCCGTACCCCTGGAGGACGCCCCCCACCCGGGCCGTCGGGTCGTCACGTGTGTCATCGGCCGACAGGACACGAAACCCGCTGTGCTGCAACGCCTCTCGGACACCGGGCCCGCCGACGCCGAGCACGGTCGCGCCGGACGGCAGGTGCTTCGCGAGCTCACCGGCCCCGGCCTGTGAGCTCGTCACGACGTCGTTGCCGGTGACGGACAGGCCAAGGTCGGTGAGGTGTGCCGCGACCTCTTGCGGAGGGCGCGAGGCGTTGTTCGTCGCGTAGACGACCCGGGCCTGGACCGAGGAGAGTGCCGCCACCGCGTGGTCCACGGCCGTTGGACCGCGGTAGACCACGCCGTCCAGGTCGCACACCACACCGGCATACGCGTCGACGAGTGCGCTCACCTCAGTCTTCGTCCTCACCTTCGAGGATGTCGGTGAGCACCACGCCGTCGAGCTCGGCGAGCCGGTCGGCGGCGTCGGTCTCAAGGTCCTCGTCGGCGGCGACCGCCCTGGCGAACCAGTCCCGCGCCTCGTCGCGACGGCCCAGGGCCAACAGGGCCTCCGCATAGGCGTAGGAGAGCCGGGCCGACCACGGCTTGCGCGAGGAACCACCCAGTTGGGGGATCTCCAGGCTCTGCAGCGACGCGTCGAGCTGGCCCAGGTCCCTACGGATGCCCGAAATGACGATGGCGAGCTCGACCCGCTCCTCGGTCGTGAGGGTCTTGGCCTCCGGCGAGGTCGCCAGCTCCAGCGCACGCTCGGGACGGCCGAGGCCGCGCTCGGCGTCGACCATCAGGGGCAGCAGGTGCGACGAGCCGCTCAGCCTGCGCACGGTCCGGAACTCGCTGAGCGCCCGGGCCCAGTCACCCTTGCGGTAGGCCACCATCCCCAACGCCTCCCGCGCAGCCGGCACCCGCCCGGCGCGGCGGACCGCGGTCTCGGCATGCGCCTCCGCTCCCTGCAGGTCCTCCGCCTCGAGGAGAGCGGCGACCATCACGAGGTGCTGGGCGACGCCTTCGGCGTTCTCCTTGCTGAGGGTGCGCAGCTGCTGGTGGACCGACCGGTCGAGCTCCTTGCCGGTCACTCCCTCGGCGATGCGGGGCTCGGGCAGCTTCGGCTTCTTCGGAGCCAGGCGCGGTCCCCCGCGTCGTTCGCTGTTGTCGAAGGTGCCGGGTCCGCGATCACGGTCCCGGTCACCCCGCGGCGCGCCACCGGCCCGTGCACCGGGCCACTCCCCGCGACCACCCGAACCGCGTGCACTCCCCCCGGCGCGGCCACGGCCTGCCCCCTGACCACCGCCCTGGCCGCCTCGGCCACCGCTGCTGGGTCGACGCGGACCCGAACCTCCCTGACCGCCTCGACCTCTGGACTGGTTCTCGGGCACGAAACACTCCTTGCTGCGCTGTGGTGACCCGGGCAGTCTACGGACCTTCCCGGGCCCCGCCATGGTGGGGACAAAGCAAAAGGGCCATCCCGATGGGATGGCCCTTTTGAAAGTATGTCCGGCTGCGTCCTACTCTCCCACACCGTCACCAGTGCAGTACCATCGGCGCTGAGGGGCTTAGCTTCCGGGTTCGGAATGGAGCCGGGCGTTTCCCCCTCGCTATGACAGCCGAAACTCTATGGAGATTTCAATCGGGTTCCCGACCGTATCTCGGGAACCACACAGTGGACGCGTAGCATCTTTGTGATGTCAAGTTATCGGCTTATTAGTACCAGTCAGCTACATGCATTACTGCACTTCCACGTCTGGCCTATCAACCCAGTAGTCTAGCTGGGAGCCTCTCGGGCCGAAGCCCATGGAAACCTCATCTTGAAGCGTGCTTCCCGCTTAGATGCTTTCAGCGGTTATCACTTCCGAACGTAGCTAATCAGCCGTGCTCTTGGCAGAACAACTGACACACCAGAGGTTCGTCCATCCCGGTCCTCTCGTACTAGGGATAGCCCTTCTCAAGTTTCCTACGCGCACAGCGGATAGGGACCGAACTGTCTCACGACGTTCTAAACCCAGCTCGCGTACCGCTTTAATGGGCGAACAGCCCAACCCTTGGGACCTACTCCAGCCCCAGGATGCGACGAGCCGACATCGAGGTGCCAAACCATGCCGTCGATATGGACTCTTGGGCAAGATCAGCCTGTTATCCCCGGGGTACCTTTTATCCGTTGAGCGACGGCGCTTCCACAAGCCACCGCCGGATCACTAGTCCCGACTTTCGTCCCTGCTCGACATGCCTGTCTCACAGTCAAGCTCCCTTGTGCACTTACACTCAAAACCTGATTGCCAACCAGGCTGAGGGAACCTTTGGGCGCCTCCGTTACCTTTTAGGAGGCAACCGCCCCAGTTAAACTACCCACCAGGCACTGTCCCTGATCCGGATCACGGACCGAGGTTAGATATCCAGAACGACCAGAGTGGTATTTCAACGTTGACTCCACCGACACTGGCGTGCCGGCTTCAAAGTCTCCCACCTATCCTACACAAGCCGTACCGAACACCAATACCAAGCTGTAGTAAAGGTCCCGGGGTCTTTCCGTCCTGCTGCGCGTAACGAGCATCTTTACTCGTAGTGCAATTTCGCCGAGTTCGTGGTTGAGACAGTGGAGAAGTCGTTACGCCATTCGTGCAGGTCGGAACTTACCCGACAAGGAATTTCGCTACCTTAGGATGGTTATAGTTACCACCGCCGTTTACTGGGGCTTAAATTCTGAGCTTCGACCCCGAAGGATCTAACCCGTCCTCTTAACCTTCCAGCACCGGGCAGGCGTCAGTCCGTATACATCGTCTTGCGACTTCGCACGGACCTGTGTTTTTAGTAAACAGTCGCTTCTCCCTGGTCTCTGCGGCCGTTCAGGCTAGGGAGCAAGTCCCTTCACCCTCTGGGCCCCCCTTCTCCCGAAGTTACGGGGGTATTTTGCCGAATTCCTTAACCACGATTCACTCGATCGCCTTGGTATTCTCTACCTAACCACCTGAGTCGGTTTGGGGTACGGGCGGCTAGAACCTCGCTAGAAGATTTTCTTGGCAGCATAGGATCACCCTGCTTCCCGCATTCGCGGTCACTATCAGGTCTCAGGATATGTGTGAGGCGGATTTGCCTACCTCACTCCCTACACCCTTGGACGTGGACAACCATCGCCACGCGGAGGCTACCTTCCTGCGTCTCTCCATTGCTTGACTACTACTAGATCGGGTCGCGCGCTCCACTCATGTCAGTCCGAAGACGTCTACGAGCTTCAGGCGCTTAGCATCACTAGGTTCGTCATGGGCGGTTCTTCGCCGGTTCCGGAATATCAACCGGATGTCCATCGACTACGCCTGTCGGCCTCGCCTTAGGTCCCGACTTACCCAGGGCAGATTAGCTTGACCCTGGAACCCTTGGTTATTCGGCGGACGGGTTTCTCGCCCGTCATTCGCTACTCATGCCTGCATTCTCACTCGTGTGGCCTCCACGGCTGGATCACTCCGCCGCTTCCCTGGCCACACGACGCTCCCCTACCCATCAACACGCTTGGACCGTGGATCCGCAGATGTCACGGCCGGGCAATGTGTCAATGCCACAGCTTCGGTGGTGTGCTTGAGCCCCGCTACATTGTCGGCGCGGAATCACTTGACCAGTGAGCTATTACGCACTCTTTAAAGGGTGGCTGCTTCTAAGCCAACCTCCTGGTTGTCAATGCAACTCCACATCCTTTCCCACTTAGCACACGCTTAGGGACCTTAGCTGGTGGTCTGGGCTGTTTCCCTCTCGACTACGGAGCTTATCCCCCGCAGTCTCACTGCCACGCTCTCACTTACCGGCATTCGGAGTTTGGCTAACGTCAGTAACCTGGTGAGGCCCATCGGCTATCCAGTAGCTCTACCTCCGGTAAGAAACACGTGACGCTGCACCTAAATGCATTTCGGGGAGAACCAGCTATCACGGAGTTTGATTGGCCTTTCACCCCTACCCACAGCTCATCCCCTCAGTTTTCAACCTAAGTGGGTTCGGTCCTCCACGACGTCTTACCGTCGCTTCAACCTGGCCATGGGTAGATCACTCCGCTTCGGGTCTAGACCCAGCGACTAAATCGCCCTATTCGGACTCGCTTTCGCTACGGCTTCCCCACACGGGTTAACCTCGCCACTGAGCACTAACTCGCAGGCTCATTCTTCAAAAGGCACGCCGTCACCCCACAAGGAGGCTCCGACGGATTGTAGGCACACGGTTTCAGGATCTATTTCACTCCCCTCCCGGGGTACTTTTCACCTTTCCCTCACGGTACTTGTCCGCTATCGGTCACCAGGGAATATTTAGGCTTAGCGGGTGGTCCCGCCAGATTCACACGGGATTTCTCGGGCCCCGTGCTACTTGGGATGGTTCTCTGGAGTTCGCGCCATTTCGTCTACGGGGGTAGCACCCTCTGTGCCGGGCCTTTCAATGCCCTTCGACTATGACGCGAATTTTTGACTCCATGTTGGTCTGTCAGAACCAACTGAGAAGTCCCACGACCCCTTACCTGCAACGCCTGACAGCTATCACACAGATAAGGTTTAGCCTCTTCCGCTTTCGCTCGCCACTACTCACGGAATCGCGGTTGCTTTCTCTTCCTGTGGGTACTGAGATGTTTCACTTCCCCACGTTCCCTCTACTCACCCTATGTGTTCAGATGAGAGTGACTGGACTTGCCTCCAGCCGGGTTTCCCCATTCGGAAATCCTCGGATCACAGTCTGGTTATCGACTCCCCGAGGCTTATCGCAGATTCCTACGTCCTTCTTCGGTTCCTGGTGCCAAGGCATCCACCGTGTGCCCTTATAAACTTGAGCCACAAAGATGCTCGCGTCCACTGTGTAGTTCTCAAAATACGGGCGGCCCTCCACTCGTGCCGGCGCCTGCCGCTCGTGCTGTTCAACAACACAGCGCGGTGGTTCATCCGGAGTGAAAGTCCTGGGCCGTTTCGCACGGCCTGAAGATCGAGCTTTCGCCCGAGCCTTCAGGACCCAACAACGTGTCAGGCGCCGGCCCCAGGTCCGCTGCGTTCCACTGTCCGAGGACTTGTACTTGCGAGCGGGCTGGTGTCAGCGCCAAATAATCGATGTTCCACCCTTGAGCACCTGCTGAGTGACATTCGCACTCAGACCAGGCTCTGGATCGCTTGCGCGACCAGTGCTCCTTAGAAAGGAGGTGATCCAGCCGCACCTTCCGGTACGGCTACCTTGTTACGACTTAGTCCCAATCGCCAGTCCCACCTTCGACGGCTCCCTCTCAAAGAGTTGGGCCACCGGCTTCGGGTGTTACCGACTTTCGTGACTTGACGGGCGGTGTGTACAAGGCCCGGGAACGTATTCACCGCAGCGTTGCTGATCTGCGATTACTAGCGACTCCGACTTCATGGGGTCGAGTTGCAGACCCCAATCCGAACTGAGACCGGTTTTTTGGGATTCGCTCCACCTCGCGGTTTCGCAGCCCTTTGTACCGGCCATTGTAGCATGCGTGAAGCCCAAGACATAAGGGGCATGATGATTTGACGTCATCCCCACCTTCCTCCGAGTTGACCCCGGCAGTCTCCTATGAGTCCCCACCATTACGTGCTGGCAACATAGAACGAGGGTTGCGCTCGTTGCGGGACTTAACCCAACATCTCACGACACGAGCTGACGACAACCATGCACCACCTGTATACCGACCTTGCGGGGCACCTATCTCTAGGTGTTTCCGGTATATGTCAAGCCTTGGTAAGGTTCTTCGCGTTGCATCGAATTAATCCGCATGCTCCGCCGCTTGTGCGGGCCCCCGTCAATTCCTTTGAGTTTTAGCCTTGCGGCCGTACTCCCCAGGCGGGGAACTTAATGCGTTAGCTGCGGCACGGATCTCGTGGAATGAGACCCACACCTAGTTCCCAACGTTTACGGCATGGACTACCAGGGTATCTAATCCTGTTCGCTCCCCATGCTTTCGCTTCTCAGCGTCAGTAGTGGCCCAGAGACCTGCCTTCGCCATCGGTGTTCCTCCTGATATCTGCGCATTTCACCGCTACACCAGGAATTCCAGTCTCCCCTACCACACTCTAGTCTGCCCGTACCCACTGCAAGTCCGGGGTTGAGCCCCGGATTTTCACAGCAGACGCGACAAACCGCCTACAAGCTCTTTACGCCCAATAATTCCGGACAACGCTCGCACCCTACGTATTACCGCGGCTGCTGGCACGTAGTTAGCCGGTGCTTCTTCTGCAGGTACCGTCACTTTCGCTTCTTCCCTGCTGAAAGAGGTTTACAACCCGAAGGCCGTCATCCCTCACGCGGCGTCGCTGCATCAGGCTTTCGCCCATTGTGCAATATTCCCCACTGCTGCCTCCCGTAGGAGTCTGGGCCGTGTCTCAGTCCCAGTGTGGCCGGTCGCCCTCTCAGGCCGGCTACCCGTCGTCGCCTTGGTGAGCCGTTACCTCACCAACAAGCTGATAGGCCGCGAGTCCATCCCAGACCGAAAAACTTTCCAAGTAGTAGCCATGCAGCTCTACTTCGTATCCGGTATTAGCTCCGGTTTCCCGGGGTTATTCCAGAGTCTGGGGCAGGTTACTCACGTGTTACTCACCCGTTCGCCACTGATCACTCAAGAGCAAGCTCTCGAGGTCACCGTTCGACTTGCATGTGTTAAGCACGCCGCCAGCGTTCGTCCTGAGCCAGGATCAAACTCTCCATTGATGTTCAGCTCGTGACCAGTGGCCACGAAACCGTTTACCCGTGAAGGGTTGTTTCACTGACTGAGTCTCGAACAACTAGCAATTGCTAGATGATCGTTGTCAATCAAAGGATTTTCGTTCGAAATGACTGCCTCCCCGACCTTGTGGTCGGCGAGCCGTTCACCTCGAGACGAGGTTATTGGCATCGATTTTTGACACGCTGTTGAGTTCTCAAGGTTCGGACGCGCACCATCTGCTGACCTTTCGGTCGGCGTCTGGTGCAACCCTTCTAACTTACTCGCTTCGCTCTTGGGCGTCAAATCCTGCCGCTTCCTGTCGGAAGCGCTGGTTTGCCGCGCTTGGCTCTCTGCGAGGTGTCCCACTGTAGCACCGGTTCGGACCGGCCCTGACCACCCTGTCGGGCGTCGTGCGGGCCCTGGGCGAACCCGGGGCGCTGTGGCGGGACATCCACTCTAGCATCGATCCAATACTTCGTCGACCCCCGTGAGGGTGGTCTGCGTCACATCGGTGTGTTCTCGATGATCGAGGGGAGCCAACCTCCGGGACCGGCCTGCTTCGCACTGGGTGACCCCTGTGCGGTGGTGTCCGTTCCTCCCTGTCGGGCTGACGTCGAGAACATTAGACGGACGTCGCCGGGAAACACAAATCCGCTGGTCAGCGGCCTGCGGGGCCACATCCCAGCGGATCGGTGCGGCGACCACGAGACGGTCGCCAACCGCGCAAGCGGTGCTCACGGCATACCGTCGCCCGTCCCTCCCCCACGTCGGGCCGCAGCCAGGGACTTGCGCCCACGCCGCAGGAGCGCGACCTTCCCGTGCAGGAAGTCCCCGTCGACCAGCCCCTGCTCGGGGTCGGTGAGCTTGACGTTGTTGAGCGACGCCCCGCCCTCGCCGATCGCCCGCCGGGCCGCGTTGCGGGACTCCACCAGACCCACCGCCACGAGGGCGTCGGTGACCGACGTCCCGACGGTGACCTCACCGCCCGGCAGCTCGGCGGTCGCGTCGAGCAGCGTCCGTTCGTCGAGTCCCGCCACGTCGCCCTTGCCGAACAGCGCCTCCGAGGCCGCCTGCACGGCCGCGGTCGCCTCGGCCCCGTGGACGAGGGTCGTCACGTCCGCGGCGAGTGCCTTCTGCGCTTCGCGCAGGAACGGCTTGTCCGCAAGTGAGGTCTCGAGCGCAGCAATCTCCTCCTGCGACCGGTCGGTGAAGACCTTGAGGAGGGTCATCACCGAGGCATCCTCGACGTTGATCCAGTACTGGTAGAAGGCGTACGGGCTCGTCATCTCGGGCGACAGCCAGATGGCGTTGCCCGCGGACTTGCCGAACTTCTCCCCCGAGCTGTCGGTCAGCAGCGGTGTCGTCAGCAGGTGCACCGACTCCCCCTCGACCCGGTGGATGAGGTCCGATCCGGCGGTGAGGTTGCCCCACTGGTCGTTGCCGCCGGTCTGCAGCGTGCAGCCGTACTGCCGGAACAGCTCGAGGTAGTCCAGGCCCTGGAGCAGCTGGTAGCTGAACTCGGTGTAGGAGATGCCCTCGTCGGAGTTGAGGCGCGCCGCGATCGCGTCCTTCTTGACCATCTGGTTGACGCGGAAGTGCTTGCCGACGTCGCGCAGGAAGTCCAGCGCGGACAGGCCCTGCGTCCAGTCGAGGTTGTCGACGAAGACCGCCGGGTTGTCGCCGTCCGTCGCGAGGAACGGCTCGACCTGGCGGCGGATGTTCGCCACCCACTCGGCCGTCTGCTCCTTGGTCTTGAGCACCCGTTCCGCCGTCGGTCGTGGGTCGCCGATGAGCCCGGTCGAGCCGCCCACGAGGGCGATGACCCGGTGCCCGGCGCGCTGGAGGTGACGCAGCACGACGAGCTGCACGAGGTTGCCGAAGTGCAGTGACGGGGCCGTCGGGTCGAACCCGCAATAGGCCGTGATCGGTCCGTCGTCGAGTGCCCTGCGCAGCGCGGACTCGTCGGTGGTCTGCGCCACCAGTCCCCGCCACTGCAGCTCGTCGAGAACGTTGCTCACGGTCGTGGTGCTCCTTCGTCGTGGGTATGCCGCGTGGTCGCGGCACGTGCACAGCCTGCCCTATCGCCGTGGTCGAGTGAGCGAGCGTTCACGTGGCGACGACAATTCGGTGGACAGGGCGACCAGCGGTCGATGGGATGCCATGGTGAGCGGACGCATCCATGACGACGAGGCCGACACGTCGCGGGACGTCGTTCGCGCGCTGCTGGCCGAGCAGTGCCCGCAGTGGGCAGACCTCCTGCCGCGCCAGCTCCTGACGACGGGCAGCGACAACGCGGTCTGGCGGATCGACCCTCCCGGCGCAGCGCCACTGCTGGTGCGGCTTCCTCGGACGGACTCGGCCGCGCGAAGCCTGGCCACGGAGCTGCGCCTCCTTCCAGCAGTGGCCGGCCAGCTTCCCGTCGCGGTGCCGGGCGTGGTGCATGCCGGCACGCCGAGCCGGCACTTCCCGCACGAGTGGGCGGTGCTGACCTGGCTCGACGGCGAGGATGCGTGGACGAGGCGCGCCGACCTGGTCGACTCGCACGGGGACGAGCTGGCCCACGACCTGGCGAGCCTGTCCCGGGCGCTCGCCACGGTGACCGGCGTCGACGTCCCGAGCCGCGTGCCCGGCATGCGCGGGGGTCCCCTCCTGCCGCTGTTGGACGACCTCGAGGACTGGCTCACCGACGACCGGTGGGACGCCCCCGCGCTCCTGGACGTGGCGGCCGTACGCCGCTCCGCTGCCGAGTCGGCGGAGGCCGCGGGGGACGAGGTCGTGCCCGACCGGTTCGTCCACGGTGACCTGATCCCGGGCAACGTGCTCGTCGGTCATGGGCGGCTGACCGCCGTGATCGACTGGGGCGGTGCCGGGATCGGCGATGCCGCCCTCGACCTCGTGCCCGCGTGGGCGATCCTCTCGCCCCGGGCCCGCCAGGTGTTCCGGGAGGCGACGGGCGCCACGGACGCGGCGTGGCTGCGAGGTCGCGCGTTCGCCCTGCAACAGGCGGTCGGCGGGGTGCTCTACTACACGCCGAAGGGGCACGAGCTCGGCGCGGTCATGCGCCGCAGCCTCGACTGGGTCCTCAGCGATCGCTGACGGGGCGCCCCGGGCGGAAGGCGCTCACGGTGGGTTCGTCCTCGAGCCAGAACCGCCAGGGGTATGCCGTGGCGTCGCCGCCGGCACCGCTCACCCCCACGCGCGGGCCTGTGCGGATCCTGGTGGCCGCCACGTGTCGGGTCGGGGCATGGAACGGGGCCTCGCTGGCCGCCGCGCACACGTCAGCGCCGGTCCAGTCCCCTGTCAGCGCAAGGGTTTTCGTCAGACGAGCGGGACCGCGCGCCCAGTCACGCTCACGAATCCCGTTGCGGCGCAAGGCAACCACGTCGTGGCCCCGGACGACCTCCCCAGCGCGCAGCAGCACGGCGCTCGCCTCACCATCGGGTCCGGTCACGACGTTCGCGCACCAGTGCATGCCATAGCTGAAGTAGACGTACAGGTGACCGGCCGGTCCGAACATCACCGTCGTCCGCGGGGTCGGGCCACGAAAGGCGTGTGACCCCGGGTCGACCTCGCCGGCATACGCCTCGACCTCGGTGAGCCGCACCGTGACTCCGCCCCGCGTGATCGTCGCCCCCAACAGTGCAGGGGCGACGTCCAGCACGTCCTCCGCGAAGAAGTCACGCCCCAGGCGTTCTCCTAGGTGGAACGACGACGGATCTTGTTGCCCAGCCACACGATCGGATCGTAGTAGCGGTCGGCCACACGCTCCTTCAGGGGGATCAGCGCGTTGTCGGTGATCTTGATGTGCTCGGGACAGACCTCGGTGCAGCACTTGGTGATGTTGCACCAGCCGATGCCGTGCTCGGTGCGTGCCGCTTCACGCCGGTCGGCGGCGTCGAGCGGGTGCATGTCGAGCTCGGTGATGCGCATGAGGAAACGCGGACCGGCGAAGTGCTGCTTGTTGTCCTCGTGGTCGCGCACAACGTGGCACACGTCCTGGCACAGGAAGCACTCGATGCACTTGCGGAACTCCTGGCTGCGCTCGACGTCCCACTGCGACATCCGGTAGTCGCCGGGCGCAACCCCCTCGGGTGGGGCGAAGGCCGGGATCTCCCGCGACTTCTCGTAGTTGAAGCTGACGTCCGTCACGAGGTCCTTCTCGACCGGGAACGTGCGCAGTGGCGTCACCGTGATCGTCTCGTCCTCGGTGAAGGTGCTCATCCGCGTCATGCACAGCAGCCTCGGCTTGCCGTTGATCTCCGCCGAGCAGGACCCGCACTTGCCCGCCTTGCAGTTCCAGCGGACAGCGAGGTCCGGCGCCTGGGTGGCCTGGAGGCGGTGGATGATGTCGAGGACGACCTCCCCCTCGTTCACCTCGACCCGGTAGTCGACGAGGCCGCCGCTCTGGTCGTCACCGCGCCACACGCGGAAGCTGCCTTGATAGCTCATGACTCGTCTCCTGCGCGTCGTTGGAGCTCTTCCTCGGTGAGGTACTTGGCCAGCTCGCTGCGCTCGAACAGGTCGAGCAGGTCCTGGCGGATCTCCGGCACGGGCTGTCGCTTGAGCTCCACCCTGCCGTCGCCGTCCAACGTCTCGACGAGGTTGACCTTGCGCCACTGCGGGTCCATCGCGGGATGGTCCTCGCGGGTGTGCCCACCGCGGGACTCGGTGCGCTCCAGCGCCGCCAGGGCGACGCAGCGGCATACGAGGAGCATGTTGCGCAGGTCCATCGCGAGGTGCCACCCGGGGTTGAAGTGCCGGTTTCCTTGCACCACGACACGTTTCGCCCGCTCGTCCAGCTCGTCCAGGACGGTGAGCGCCTCGCGTACCTCGGCCTCACGGCGGATGATGCCCACGAGGTCGTTCATCTGGTCCTGCAGCGCGTGGTGCAGGTCGTAGGGGTTCTCCGGGTGCTCGCGCTCCTCGAAGAGGCCGAGGGACCACTCGACCGCGCGCTGGACGTCGCCATCGTTGACGGCCGGACGTGAGTTGCCAAGCCCCGCAACGTATTCCACGGCACCTGTGCCCGCGCGGCGACCGAAGACGAGGAGGTCGGACAGGCTGTTGCCGCCGAGTCGGTTGGAGCCGTGCATGCCACCGGCCACCTCGCCCGCGGCGAAGAGCCCGGGGACGCTGGTCGCGGCCGTGTCGGGGTCGACCTCGATGCCACCCATGACGTAGTGACAGGTTGGGCCGACCTCCATCGGCTCAGCGGTGATGTCGACGTCGGCGAGCTCCTTGAACTGGTGGTGCATCGACGGCAGTCGCCGGATGATCTCGTCGGCCGGCAACCGGCTGGAGACGTCGAGGAAGACGCCGCCGTGGGGTGAGCCACGCCCCTCCTTCACCTCGTTGTTGATCGCGCGCGCGACCTCGTCACGGGGCAGCAGCTCCGGCGGCCGCTTGTTGTTCTCCGGGTCCTTGTACCAGCGGTCCGCCTCCTCCTCGGTGTCGGCGTACTGCGACCGGAAGACATCGGGCACGTAGTCGAACATGAAGCGCTTGCCCTCGGAGTTGCGCAGCACTCCCCCGTCACCGCGCACCGACTCGGTCACGAGGATCCCCTTGACCGACGGCGGCCACACCATGCCGGTCGGGTGGAACTGGATGAACTCCATGTTGATGAGCGCCGCCCCCGAACGCAGCGCCAGGGCGGCACCGTCACCGGTGTACTCCCACGAGTTGCTGGTGACCTTGAAGGCCTTGCCGATGCCACCGGTGGCCAGGACCACCGCCGGGGCCCGGTAGACGCGGAACTTCCCGTACTCGCGGTCGTAGGCGAGGGCTCCGGCGATGCGTCCCGCGTCGTCCTTGAGCAGGTCGGTCACCGTCGTCTCGGCGAAGACCTCGAGCTTGGTGAAGTAGTCGCCGGTCTCGCGCTTGTCCTCCTGCTGGAGGCTGACGACCTTCTGCTGGAGGGTCCTGATCAGCTCGAGGCCGGTGCGGTCACCGACGTGCGCGAGGCGGGGGTACTCGTGACCACCGAAGTTGCGCTGGCTGATCTTCCCCTCGTCGGTGCGGTCGAAGAGCGCCCCGTAGGTCTCCAGCTCCCAGACCCGCTGCGGCGCCTCCTTGGCGTGCAGCTCGGCCATCCGCGGGTTGTTGAGGAACTTGCCGCCGCGCATGGTGTCGCGGAAGTGGACCTCCCAGTTGTCCTTGGGGTTGGCGTTGCCCATCGAGGCGGCGATACCACCCTCGGCCATGACGGTGTGGGCCTTACCGAAGAGGCTCTTGCAGATCACGCCGGTCTTCAGGCCCTGCTCGCGTGCCTCGATCGCGGCCCGCAGGCCGGCCCCGCCGGCACCGATGACGAGGACGTCGAAGTCGTGGGTCTCGAGCTCGGTCGGCTCCGTCGACTCGGTCACTGGCTCAGGGCTCCTCAGTTGATGATGCGCAGGTCGGAGATGGTTCCGGACGCCACGAGGGCGATGTACGCGTCGGTGACGACCAGGCTGCCCAGCGTGACCCAGGCGAAGAGCATGTGCTTGGCGTTGAGCTTGCTCACCCAGCCCCAGGCCTTGTAGCGCAACGGATGCCGCGAGAAATGGTTGAGCCGCCCACCGATGAGGTTGCGGCACGAGTGGCACCCGAGCGTGTAGCACCACAGCAGGACCACGTTGGCCAGCAGGATGAGGCTGCCGAGCCCGATGCCGAACCCGCCGTCCTTGCCCTTGAACGCGTGGAACACGTCGTAGGTGTTGATGAGGCTGACGATGACGGCGGCGTAGAAGAAGTAGCGGTGGAGGTTCTGCATGACCAGCGGGAACCGCGTCTCGCCGGTGTACTTCTTGTGCGGCTCGGCCACCGCGCACGCCGGCGGTGACAGCCAGAACGAGCGGTAGTAGGCCTTGCGGTAGTAGTAGCAGGTCAACCGGAACAGCAGCAGGAACGGAAGCGTCAGCACCGCGAACGGGATGAGCGGCGGCCACTGCCCGAACGGTGTGCCGAAGTGGGTCGAGCCGGGTTCGCACGACGTCGACAGGCACGGCGAGGCGAACGGCGTGAGGTAGCCGTAGTCGGCGACGAAGTAGTCCTTCTGCATCGAGGCGCGGATCAGGCCGTACAGCAACCACGCCGTGAAGCAGATGAACGTGACGAGCGGCTGGATCCACCAGCGGTCGACCCGCAACGTGCGCTCGGGGATCTGTGCGCGTCCCGGGGCGTCGACGCCCCCGCTCAGGTCCGTGGCCACGTCACTTGCCCCTGGCCGGTCCGACGCCCTCGTCCTCGGTGTCGGCCCACATCGCCGGGTCGTAGTCCTCGTCCGGGATGAAGACGATCTCGCCCGGTCCACCCGCGCGGTCCTGCGACCCGACGCCGGCGGCACGCGCTACGAGGTCGACGTCGTCGGCGAGCCGCACGACGTCGTCGCGCAGCCGTTGGATGTCGATGGTGTTGCCGAGCTCCTTGGAGAGCGCGGTCACCGCCCGTCGGAGTCCGGCCACGTGGCCGGCAGCCGTGGTGAGGTCGTCGCTGACACCCATTCCGTCATCCCTTCGAACGCCGGTGTGGGTCGACAGTGACCCACGAGACCGAACCTAGCGAACGATCGGCGCGATGTCCTGCAAGGAACCGGGGTCTGCCCAGGTGCCCTCGGTATGCCGTCAGCGCACCTGGAGGGGTGTGTCCGCCCAGGCGCGGGCCGCCGTGGCCGCCTCGACCAGCCGCTCCCGCTGCTCACCGACCCGGGCGGGGGCGGTGCCGCCCTTGGCGTCCCGGGAGGCGAGCGAGCCCTCGACGGTGAGCACGCTGCGTACACCTGCAGTCAGGTGGGGCGAGATCGCGGTGAGGTCCTCGTCGCTGAGGTCCCACAGCTCGATCCCGCGCGCCTCGCACGCACGCACGCACGCGCCCGCCACCTCGTGGGCCACCCGGAACGGCACCCCCTCGCGCACCAGCCACTCGGCGATGTCCGTGGCGAGCGAGAATCCTTGCGGCGCAAGGGACTCCAGGCGGTCGGTGTCGAAGACCATGGTCGCGACCATGCCGCTGAACGCTGGCAGGAGCACCTCGAGGGTGTCGACGGCGTCGAAGACCGGCTCCTTGTCCTCCTGCAGGTCGCGGTTGTACGCCAGCGGCAGGGACTTGAGGGTCGTGAGGAGCCCGGCGAGGTCGCCCACGAGCCGCCCAGCCTTGCCGCGGGCAAGCTCGGCGACGTCGGGGTTCTTCTTCTGCGGCATGATGCTCGACCCGGTCGAGTAGGCGTCGTCGAGGGTGACGAAGCCGAACTCCTTGGTGGCCCACAGGACGACCTCCTCGGCCAACCGGGAGATGTCCACGGCGGTCATCGCCGCGACGAACGCGAACTCGGCGACGAAGTCGCGCGAGGCCGTGCCGTCGATGGAGTTCTCCACCGACGAGTCGAAGCCGAGGTCGGCGGCCACGGCCTCGGGGTCGAGGCCCAGGGACGACCCGGCCAGCGCGCCGGACCCGTACGGCGAGATCGCCGCCCGCACGTCCCAGTCCTGGAACCGCTGGACGTCGCGCAGCAGCGCCCAGGCGTGTGCCTGGAGGTGGTGCGCCAGGAGCACCGGCTGGGCGTGCTGGAGGTGGGTGCGCCCCGGCATGGCCACCTCGGGGTGCTGCTGCGCCTGGGAGACGATCGCGTCCACGACGTCGAGCACCAGGGCGGCGACCGAGCGGGCGTGGTCGCGCAGGTACATCCGGAACAGCGTCGCGACCTGGTCGTTGCGTGAGCGCCCGGCCCGCAGGCGTCCACCGACGTCGGCGCCGGCACGCTCGATGAGTCCGCGCTCGAGGGCTGTGTGCACGTCCTCGTCGTCGTCCGCGGGGACGAACGCTCCCGACTCGACGTCGGCAGCCAGCTGCCCCAGCGCGGTCAGCATCGCCTCCAGGGTCGCGTCGTCGAGCAGTCCGGCGCGGTGCAGGACGCGGGCGTGGGCGCGCGACCCAGCGATGTCGTATGCCGCGAGCCGCCAGTCGAAGTGGGTGGACTTGCTGAGGGCGGCGAGGGCGTCGGCCGGGCCGCCGGCGAACCGTCCGCCCCAGAGGCTGACCCGTCCGCCGTCGCTGCTGCCCTGCGTCACTGCTGCTCCTCCGTCGTGGTGCCCGCCAGCGCGAGCAGGTGGGCGGCGATCCGCCTGGAGGCGGGTGCGCCGGTGGTGATGACCATGATCGTGTCGTCGCCGGCAATGGTGCCGAGCAGGTCGTCGATGTCGGCGTGGTCGATGGCCGAGGCGAGGAAGTTGGCCGCCCCGGGCGGCGTGCGCAGGACAACCAGGTTGTGCGACGGCTCGGCGGTGACGAGCAGCTCGGCGCACACGCGGCGCAGCCGCGCGGTCACCTCGTCGGCCGCCTGCGCCGGACGGGCGGTGCGGTCACCGCCCTGTCCCGGCACGGCATACACGAGGGTGCGTCCGGAACGGACCTTGACGGCGCCCACCTCAACGAGGTCGCGCGAGAGCGTCGCCTGGGTGACCGCGATGCCGTCGCGGGCGAGGAGGTCGAGCAGCTCGGGCTGCGAACGCACCTCGGTGCGGCCGAGGATCTCGACGATCCGCTGCTGGCGGGCGGTGCGCGTGGCGGCGATGCTCATGCGTTGTCCGGCGCGGAGGCATCCGAGGCTTCGAGGAGGAACGACAGCAGGGCCTTCTGGGCGTGCAGCCGGTTCTCGGCCTCATCCCAGACGACCGACTGTGGGCCGTCGATGACGGCGGCCTCGACCTCGAAGCCGCGGTAGGCGGGCAGGCAGTGCAGGAAGATCGCGTCGGCGGCCGCCTCAGACATGAGCTGCTCGGTCACGGTGAACGGCGCGAACGGGCTTGCCGCTCCTTGCCGTTCGCCCTTCTGGTCCTCCATGCCCATCGAGACCCAGGTGTCGGTGATGACGACATCGGCGTCCGCGACGGCCTCCGCCGCGTCGAAGACCACGGACACGGACCCGCCCTGCTCCGCCGCGATCTCCTCGGCCCGGCTGCGGAGGTCGTCGCGGGGCTGGTGGGTCTCGGGGGTGCCGATGCGGATGTGCATGCCGGCGAGGGCACAACCCAGCAGGTAGGAGTGGGCCATGTTGTTGGCGCCGTCGCCGACGTAGGCGACGGCGAGGCCGGCCAGCTCGCCCTCGTGCTCGGTGATCGTCAGCAGGTCGGCGAGGATCTGGCAGGGGTGGAAGTCGTCGGTGAGGGCGTTGACGACCGGCACGCCGGCATACTCCGCCATCTCCTCGATCCGGTCCTGGCCGTGCGTGCGCCAGACGACGGCGGCGGACTGGCGCCCGATGACCCGCGCCGTGTCGGCGATCGACTCACGGGTGCCGATCTGGGCGAGCTTGCCGTCGACGATCATCGGGTAGCCGCCGAGTCCGGTGATGGCGCCCGCGAACGACACCTGGGTGCGCAGGGTCGGCTTGTCGAAGATGACGGACACCATGCGCGGGCCGTCGAGCGAGCGATCCGAGAACGGCGCACCCTTGAGCGCTGCCGCACGCCGCAGCACCTCCGCCTGCTCCTCGGCGGTGAGGTCGTCGTCGCGCAGGAAGTGGCGGACGCTCATGCGGTGGGCTCCTTGCAGGCGGCGGCGTCGAGGAGGGCGGGCAGCGCGGCGACGAACTCGTCGACCTGGGCGGTTGTGACGACGAGCGGTGGAGCGAGTCGGATGGCCTGGGGCGCAACGGGGTTGACGATGAATCCGGCGTCGCGAGCGGCGTCAGCCACCTTCGCGGAGACCGGCTGGGTGAGGGTGATCGCGCGGAGCAGCCCGGCGCCGCGGACGCCCTCGACGAGCGGGTGACCGAGCGCGAGCACGGCTTCGGCGAGGTGGTCGCCCACGACGCGCGCGTGGTCGAGCAGACCCTGGCTCTCGATGGTCTCGAGCACCGCGAGCCCGGCGGCGCAGGCCAGCGGGTTGCCGCCGAAGGTCGAGCCGTGCTGCCCAGCGGTGAGCAGGCCGGTGACCTCGGGACCGAACGTCACGAGCGCCCCGATCGGCACTCCCCCGCCGAGGCCCTTCGCCAGCGTGATGGCGTCGGGCAGCACCCCGGCCTGCTGGAACGCGAACCAGCTGCCGGTGCGCCCGACTCCGGTCTGGACCTCGTCGAGGACGAGCAGGGCACCGTGGGCCGCGGTCAGCTCGCGCGCGAGTCGGAGGTATGCCGGGTCGGCGGGCAGGACGCCCGCCTCGCCTTGGACCGGCTCGAGGAAGACAGCGGCGGTCTCGGTCGACACGGCAGCCCGCAGGGCCTCCTCGTCGCCGTAGGGGACGTGGGTGACGCCGGGGATGAGCGGCTCGAACGGCTCGCGGTAGGCCACCTTGTGGGTCAGCGCGAGGGCGCCCGTCGTGCGGCCGTGGAAGGCGCCCTCGGCGGCGACGATGCCCGAGCGGCCGGTGCGGCGGGACAGCTTGATGGCCGCCTCGATCGCCTCGGCCCCGGAGTTGGCGAAGAACACCCCGCTGCCCTCGGGTGCCCCAGCGACGGCCAGGATCCGCTCGGCGAGCTCGATCTGCGGGACCGAGGTGAACAAGTTGGAGACGTGGATCGCCTCGGCTGCCTGCTTGCTCACCGCGGCGACCAGCGCCGGGTGTCCGTGGCCGAGTGCGTTGACCGCGATGCCGCCGAGCAGGTCGAGGTAGCGCTTGCCGTCGACGTCCCAGACGTAGGCGCCGTCGCCGTGGCTCAGCACGAGCGGCGGGCGACCGAACACGCCCACCAGCGACGCGGCATACCGGTCGAGCAGCTGACTGTTCGTGGTGGCGTCACCCATCACGCGTCCTCTCGGTCTGTGTCGTTGCGGTCTGCGTCGTTGCTGTCGGGCAGGATCATGGTGCCGATGCCCTCGGAGGTGAACACCTCGAGCAGGATCGAGTGCGGCTGCCGGCCGTCGACGACGTGCGCCTGCGGCACGCCCTGCTCGACCGCGCGGATGCAGGCCTCGAGCTTGGGGATCATGCCCGAGTCGACCCGGGTGAGCAGGTCCCGCGCCCCGGACACCGTGAGGGATGAGAGCAGCGAGTCGCGGTCAGGCCACGCGGCATACACCCCCTCGACATCGGTGAGCATGACGAGCTTGTGCGCCTTCAGCGCGACCGCGAGGGCGGCCGCGGCGGTGTCGGCGTTGATGTTGAGCACCTGGCCGTCGGTGTCGAGGTCAGGTGCCACCGTGGAGACCACCGGGATTCGTCCGGCGTCGAGAATGTCTTGCACTGCACCGGGATTCACCGCGACGACGTCACCGACGAGGCCCAGGTCGACATCCTCTCCGTCGACGACGGTGCCGCGTCGCCGCGCGCCGAAGAGCCCGGCGTCCTCCCCCGACAGGCCGACTGCGACCGGCCCGTGCTGGTTGAGCAGCCCGACGAGCTCGCGCCCCACCTGGCCGGTGAGCACCATCCGCACGACGTCCATCACCTCGGGCGTCGTGACCCGCAGGCCGCCGCGGAACTCGCTCTCCAGCCCGAGCCGGTCGAGCATCGACGCGATCTGCGGACCTCCGCCGTGGACGACGACCGGCCGCAGCCCGGCATACCGCAGGAAGGCGACGTCCTGGGCGAAGGCGGCCTTGAGCGAGTCGTCGGTCATGGCGTTGCCGCCGTACTTGACGACGACGAGGGCACCCCTGAACTGCTCGAGCCAGGGCAGCGCCTCGACGAGGGTCTGGGCCTTGCCCTGCGCGACCCGCAGCGCGGCCTTGCCGATGTGGCCACGGACGGTGTTGGTGGAAGCGGTCGGGGGCGTGCTGGGCGCGTCTGGCGTCATGTCGAGTAGGCCGAGTTCTCGTGGACGTAGTCGTGGGTGAGGTCGTTGGTCCAGATGGTCGCGGTATGCCGCCCGGCGTGCAGGTCGATGACGACGCGGACCTCGCGCGGGGCCAGGTCGACGAGGGACCGGTCCTCACCGACGCCACCTGCGCGGCAGACCTGGACGCCGTTGATGGCGACGTCGAGCTGGTGGGGGTCGAACTCCGCGGCGGTCGTGCCGACCGCCGCGAGCACGCGCCCCCAGTTGGGGTCGTTGCCGAAGACGGCTGCCTTGAAGAGGTTGTTGCGGGCGACCGCCCGGCCCACCTCGAGGGCGTCGGGGACGCTCGCGGCGCCCACCACCTCGATGGCGATGTCGTGGCTGGCGCCCTCGGCGTCGCCGATCAGCTGGCGCGCCAGTGACGCGCAGACCTCGGTGACGGCGGCCACGAGGTCGGCGAGCTCCGGCTGCACACCGGAGGCGCCGGACGCCATCAGCACCACGGTGTCGTTGGTCGACTGGCAGCCGTCGGAGTCGATGCGGTCGAAGGTCGTCGCGGTCGCTGCGCGCAGGACGCCGTCGAGCTGCGCGGGGTCGACGAGGGCGTCGGTCGTGAGGACCACGAGCATCGTCGCCAGGGCCGGCGCCAGCATCCCCGCGCCCTTGGCCATACCGCCCACGGACCACCCGTCACGGGTCACCTCGGCCACCTTGGGCACGGTGTCCGTGGTCTTGATCGCGACCGCGGCGTCCGCTCCGCCGTCCTGGCTGAGGGCGGCGGCCGCGGCGTCGACGCCGGACAGCAGCTTGTCCATCGGCAACAGCTCGCCGATGAGGCCGGTGGAGCAGACCACGACGTCGCCGGCCGAGACGCCGAGCACCTCGGCGACGTGCTCGGCGGTGGCGTGGGTGTCGGCGAAGCCCTGGGCGCCGGTACAGGCGTTCGCGCCACCAGAGTTGAGGACCACGGCGTCGGCCCGACCGTCCTTGACTGCCTGTCGCGACCAGGTCACGGGGGCAGCCTCGACCCGGTTGCTCGTGAACACCGCGGCAGCGTGGTGGTCGGGCCCGTCGTTGACCACGAGGGCCACGTCAGGTGCGCCGCTGGCCTTGAGACCGGCGTTGACGCCGGCGGCCCGGAATCCCTGCGGGGTCGTGACGCTCACGAGGTGCCTCCGGAGAGCCGCGCGGGTGCGGCAGTGTTGCCGTCCCGCTTCCAGATCGCCATGGCCTCGTCGGCGTGGTCGGACTCGACGAGGATCCAGTCGGTGTCATAGGTCGACATGGCGAGGATGCTGATGCCTTGGGCCGCAAGGGGATCCAGCAGACCGGCCAGCACGCCGACGGTCGCGAAGTCGAGCGGTCCCGCGATCTCGAATGCCGTGAGCGGACCCTGCACGGTCGCCCCGTCGGGCACGGCGGCATACGCACAGACGACGGACGTCTCGCTGTCGGTGTAGGTGACCGACGCGAGCGGGCCGGTGCGCCAGTCGAAGTCCGGCTCGGCACCGGCCGGCAGCCGCACGAACGCGACCTCCTCGGCATGGCGCATCAGGTGGAGGGGAAGGCTCATGGTGCGACTCCGGCGATCGGGAGCCCGGTGGTCTCCGGGAGGTCGAGGGCGAGGTTCAGGCACTGCACGGCCGCGCCGGCGGTGCCCTTGGTGAGGTTGTCGACGGCGGCCACGGCGACCACCCGGCCGACGCGCTCGTCGAGCGTCACCTGCAGCTGGACGGTGTTGCTGCCCAGGACGCTGGCTGTCGACGGCCACTGCCCCTCAGGGAGCACGTGCACGAACGGCTCGTCGGCATAGGTGTCGACCCAGGCCTCGCGGACCTCGGCGGGCGTGAACGTGTCCCACGTGGGTGCCGTGCAGGTGGCGAGTATGCCGCGGGGCATGGGTGCGAGCGTGGGCGTGAACGAGACGCGCACGTCGTCGCCGGCGATGCCACTGAGGTTCTGCTCGATCTCCGGGGTGTGCCGGTGAACCCCGCCGACGCCGTAGGGCGACATGGCCCCCATGACCTCGCTGCCCAGCAGGTGCGGCTTGAGCGACTTGCCGGCGCCCGAGGTGCCCGACGCGGCCACCACCACGACGTCGTGCTCGGCGAGCAGGTGGTGGGCGTAGCCCGGCGCCAGCGCGAGGGTGGTGGCCGTCGGGTAGCAGCCGGGGACGGCGATCCGCCGCGTACCCCGCAGGGCGTCGCGCTGCTTGCCGGTCGCGCCCACGGCGAGCTCGGGTAGACCGTAGGCCCACGACCCGGCATACGGGGTGTCGTAGAAGGCGGCCCAGGCGGCCTCGTCCGTCAGCCGGAAGTCGGCGCCGCAGTCGATGACGACCACGTCGTCGGGCAGCTGCTCGGCGATGCTGGCCGAGTGGCCGTGCGGGAGCGCCAGGAAGACGACATCGTGACCCGCGAGGGTCTCGAGCGTCGTGTCGGTGATGGTGCGGTCGGCGAGCGGGGCAAGGTTGGGGTGGATCGCGCCCAGGGGCTGTCCAGCGCTGGACGCCGCCGTCACGGCACCGATCTCGACCTCGGGGTGCCCGAGCAGCAGCCGGAGGATCTCCCCGCCGGCATATCCGCTCGCACCCGCCACTGCTGCCCGCACCATGTGCATGAGCATACCGCCTCGCGCATGATCATGCACGCGTCGGTTGCGAGCGACCTCAAGTCAGGGGGTCGTCGTCTCCCCAGCGGATCAGCCCCAGCGTGCGGTCGGTCTCCGCGAGGCCCGCGCGGGCACGCTCCTCCAGCGACTCCGCCGTGTCGACCCCGACCCGCACCAGTCGTCCGGACCACGCGTCGAGCCGCCCTGACGCCAACGCGAGGAGGAGCTCCGCCACGTCGGCGGGGTCGGTCCACTCGGTGCGGTCGGCGTGCGCGCCCATCGCCTCGGTCATGTCGGTCCGCACCACACCCGGCGCGAGGTCGAAGGACCGCACCGGGCTGTCCGGGTCGAGGCCCGTGGCGGCGGTCAGGCGGGCCAGCGCCCCCTTGCTGACGTTGTATGCCGTGGCGATGTCGTCATTGCGGTAGGCCGCACCGGAGTTGATGTTGACGATGCGACCCGCACCCGCCGCGACCAGGTGCGGCCACGCGAACCGGGTCATGAGGTAGGGACCCCGGACGTTGACCTCGACCGTCCGCCACCACTGCTCGGGGTCGCTCTCGGCCAGCGACACCTCGGCGTCGATGACGCCGGCGTTGTTGACGAGCAGGTCGATCCGCCCCCGGCGGGCGACGATGTCGGCGATCCACGCCTCGACGGCATCCGGGTCGGTGACCGGCGCGACCGAGGTCGAGCCGCGCTCCACGGCATACCCGGCACCCTCGAGCGCGTCGGCGAGGTGGTGACCGATGCCCCGCGAGGCACCGGTCACCACCGCCACGCGCTGCGTCACCGCTGCACCGCGCCCGTGCGGCTGGCGGCTTCGGCGACGGCCCGGTCGCGCAGGGCCGAGACCTCGTCGGTGGTGAGGGTGCGGTCGTTCGCACGGAAGGTCAGCCGGTAGGCCAGGGACTTGCGGCCCTCCCCCACCTGGTCCCCACGGTAGGTGTCGAACAGCAGCACGTTCTCGAGGTCGTCGCCGGCGCCGGCCCGCAAGGCCTCCTCGACCTGGGCGGCGGTCACGGCCTCGTCGACCACCAGGGCCACGTCGGTGTGTGCCACCGGGTAGGTCGACAGGGCCACCGCGTCGACCGGGGTGCCCGTTGCTGCCACGAGCACGTCGACGTCGAGCTCACCGGCCACCGTCCGGGCGGGCAGCTCCAGCGCTGCAACGACCTTCGGGTGCAGCTCGCCGGCGTACCCCACGACAGTGCCGTCGGCGAGGGTGATGACGGCACACCGGCCCGGATGCCAAGGTGCGCGCTCGGCCGGCGCGACCTGGAGGTCGAGACCAACCGCACGGCCCACCGTCAGCGCCCAGGCGACTGCGTCTCCCGTGTCGACCGGACGGGCCGGGCCCCACGGCCCACCGCGCTCGGCGTCACCCGCCGCCGCGTAGGCGACGTGCCTCGGTTGCGGGGGCACGGCGGCATACAGCGCCTCGAAGGTGGCGTCGTCGGGGCGGCCGGCGACCCCCGGGACGGGCGCGGTGCGCGGCCCGCCCGTGCCGTCGGTGACTAGCCCCATCTCGAAGACGGCAACGTCACGCTGTCCACGAGAGACGTTGCGGCGCAACGTCTCCAGCAACGTGTCGAGCACCGACGTGCGCATCAGGGGCGCCTCGTCGGAGAGCGGGTTCGACAGCGTCACAACGGCCCGCCGGGGGTCGTCCGATGCGTAGCCGAGCTTGTCGAAGAGTCCGGCACCAACGAACGGGTAGCTGAGGACCTCCGAAAGTCCTTGCTGCGCAAGGGTCGTCGCAACAACGCGGCGGATGCGCTGGCCATGGGTGAGACCGCGTCCGGCGGACTTGGGCTGCGGCAGCACCGACGGGATCTGGTCGTAGCCGCGGACGCGGGCAACCTCCTCGACGAGCTCCGGCCCGTCGGTCAGGTCCGGGCGCCACGACGCCGGCAGCACCGAGACCACGTTGCCTTCGCCCTCGCCCACCTCACAGCCGATGGCGCGCAGGGTCGCCAGCACCTCCTCGCGCGGGTAGTCGAGCCCGACGTACCGCGTGGGCAGAGTGACGTCGAAGTCGAAGGGCTGACGCGCGGGCCGGTGATCGACGTCGGTGTATGCCGGGTCGGCCGTGCCGCCGCCGTGCTCCACGAGCAGGTCGACGGCGAGCTGCGCGGCCGCAGCGGTGACGTCGGGGTCGACGCCCCGCTCGAACCGGCGCGACGCCTCGGTGCTGAGGCGGTGCCGGCGGGCGGACCGGGCGACCGAGACCTGGTCGAAGTGGGCCGCCTCGATCAGCACGTTCGTCGTGCTCTCGCCGACCTCGGACGTGGCGCCACCCATGACGCCCGCGATGGCCAGCGGGGTGTCGGCGCCGTCGACGATGAGCAGGTCCTCGGGGTCCAGCGCGCGCTCGACGTCGTCGAGGGTGGTGAGCTTCTCGCCCGCCCGCGCGCGACGCGTGCCGACCGAACCCGACAGCGTGTCGAGGTCGAAGGCGTGCAGCGGCTGGCCCAGCAGCATCATCACGTAGTTGGTCACGTCGACGGCCAGCGAGATGGGGCGCATCCCCACCTGGGTCAGGCGCTTCTGCATCCACTGCGGACTGGTCGCCGTGGTGTCGACGCCACGGACCACCCGCGCGATGTAGCGGTCGCACCCAGCGCGCCCGTCGACGGGCGCCTCGTCGGTGAGGTGCACGGCATACCCGCCCTCGCCCGGCGCGTCCACGGGAAGCGCCGCCGGGTCGGCCGGGTCGCGGTAGGCGGCACCGGACGACAGTGCGTACTCGCGGGCGATGCCCCGCATCGAGAAGCAGTAGCCGCGGTCGGGCGTCACGTTGACCTCGACGACCTCGTCGGCGAGACCGAGCAGCTCGATCGCGTCGTCACCGGGCTTGAGGCCGGCAGCGGCCTCCGGCCCGAGCAGCTCGCCGAGCACGATGATGCCGCTGTGGTCCTCGCCGAGGCCCAGCTCGGCGGCCGAGCAGATCATGCCGTTGGACACATGGCCGTAGGTCTTGCGCGCGGAGATCTCGAACCCGCCGGGCAGGACACCGCCGGGCAGCACGACGACGACGAGGTCACCGGGTCCGAAGTTGTGGGCGCCGCAGACGATCTCCTGCGGCTTGCCCTCGGTGAGCATCTGGCCGTGCTGGCCGACGTCGACCGTGCACCAGTTGATCGTCTTTCCGTTCTTCTGCGGCTCGGGCTCGACCGTGAGGACACGACCGACCACGAGCGGCCCCTGGATGTCGCCGCCGTGCAAGCCCTCCTCCTCGAGGCCGACCCGCACGAGGGTCGCCGCGACGTCGGCTCCGGTGGCGTCGGCGGGCACGTCGGTGAGCTCGCGCAGCCAGGACACGGGCGCGTACATCAGATCTCCATTCCGAACTGCTGGGAGAAGCGGACGTCTCCCTCGACGATGTCGTGCATGTCGCCGACGTTGTGCCGCAACATGAGCGAGCGCTCGATGCCGAGCCCGAACGCGAACCCGCTGTAGCGGTCGGTGTCCACACCGGCGGCGCGCAGCACCCGCTGGTTGACCATGCCGGAGCCGCCGAGCTCGATCCAGCCGGTGCCACCGCAGGTGCGGCAGGACTGGCCGTCGAGCACGCCGGAGCCGCCACAAACCCAGCAACGGCAGTCGATCTCGGCACTCGGCTCGGTGAACGGGAAGTAGTTGGGGCGCAGCCGCGTCTCGATGCCGTCGCCGAACAACCGCTGCACGAAGGCGTCGAGCGTTCCCTTGAGGTGGGCCATGGTGATGCCCTCGTCGACGACGAGCCCCTCGAACTGGTGGAACACCGGCGTGTGCGTGGCGTCGAGGTCGTCGGTGCGGAACACCTTGCCCGGGCAGAGCACGTAGATCGGCGGCTCGTGCTCGAGCATGGTGCGCACCTGCACCGGCGAGGTGTGGGTGCGCAGCACCAGGCCGGACCCGGCAGGTTCGACGAAGAAGGTGTCCTGCTCCTGGCGCGCCGGGTGGTCGGCGCCGATGTTGAGGGCGTCGAAGTTGAGCCACTCGGCCTCGAGCTCGGGCCCCTCGGCGATCTCCCAGCCCATCGAGACGAAGATGTCCTCGACCCGCTCGGAGACCAGGCTGATCGGGTGGCGTGCGCCGAGCGGACGTCGGGGCACGCGCACCGTGACGTCGACGGCCTCCTCGACGAGGATGCGCTCGTCGCGCTCGGTCTCCAGCGCAGCCTGGCGCTCCTTGAGGGCCTGGCCGACGCGGCCGCGAGCCTGCCCGACGCGTTTGCCGGCCTCGGCCTTGGCGCTCGGCGGCAGGGCACCGATCTCACGGTTGGCGAGGGCCAGCGGGCTCTTCTCGCCCTGGTGGGCGAGCCGCACCGTCTTGAGGTCCTCGAGCGTCGTGGCGGCCGCGATCGCGGCCAGCGCGTCCGTCACCGCCTGCTCGATCGCCTCGGGGTCGAGGGCGGCGACCTCGACCGGGTCGTACTGCGTGTTGGGTCCAGACATCTCGTTCCACTTCGGGTCGGTGCGCGGCGCGCGCAAGTCTATGGGGGCGGTGGGATGCCTCCGGACGCGGAGTGGGTTGCCAGCGCAGCGGCAGTGGTATGCCGGGTGGTCGCCCTCAGCGCAGCGCGACGGCCGCGTCCGAAGGCGCGGTAAATCGCTGCTGGCGCGAGCTCATGGGTTGCAACGCTGCGACGTGCCATTGACTGGATCTGGTTGCTGTCCCCTGCCAGCAGCACCGAGTGCCGCAGACGCCGTGCTCTGCTCTTGTAAATCCAATCCTGGGGGGGATGCTGAGATTGCTGAGTGACATGTATCGCTCGCACTTGGAGGTGGGTTGAATGAAGAGAAGCATTTGGGTCGCGGGAGCGAGTGCGTTCGCTGCCATGCTGTGGGTTGCGACGCCAGCGGATGCCGTCACGATCAGCTTGACCCCGAGCAGCCAGTCTCGAGTCTATGGACAAGCAGCCACCTGGGGAATGGCGTGGGGCAACTCCTCGCCCTACACGGTCACGTTCAAGTACGGCGACGAGACTCAGTGGGGCCCCACCGCCGGCGTGACATATACGTCAGCGGGCTTCTCACACAAGTTTTACCCCTGCTCGCTCGTGACCTACGGGCAGACGGGCACGGTAGTCTCCGCAGGGCAAAGTGCGACGGCAACAGCCTCGACGAGGGTTGACGGCCGAGGAGCCTGCTGAGTCCGTGGATGTGTGTGCGTCCGTGGCCCAGTCGCGAGGTCGCTCGCGCATCGCTCTTGGTTGAACGACGCGGGGCAGCGAGGGATCCAAGTGCGGCGCTTGAGGTTGTGGCGGCTACATCAGTTCGCGGCAGACAGGGCCAATGTCGCACTCGTCGTCCTACTCGGCGGCGCGTGTGCCGCGACAGCTGGCCTCACCACCTCGGTTCAGGGCAACGTTTCGGCCCTGCTCGACAGGGACTGGCGCGCGTCGTACGACCTGTTGATCCTGCCGCCCGGTCAGGGTGACGCCTCGGCGACCCTCGGCTTCGTCGAGCCGAATTTCGTGACTTCCAGCACGTCACCCAGGATCACCGACGCCCAGGTGGACAGAATTCGGCAGATCTCTGGCGTCGAGGTCGCAGCACCAATCGGGGTGGTGGGTGCCGTCAGAACGATCGGTGTCAGCCCAGTATTCACAGCCCCCGCGAGCGCTAGCGGCGTCTTTCGGGTGGAGGCGTCCGTTACACGCTCGGGAGGGGGTATTACGCAGCCCGTCTACTCGACCTCCGGTTGCGCGGTCCTGGAACGGAGGTCGACACAGCCACCATCTCCACCGATAACCACCTTCCAGGACATCCTTCCCACCGACCTCGGATCCAGCATCTACCTGGCACCCCTGCCAGCCATTCCCGCAACGGTATTGGCCGTCGACCCTGCCTCGGAGCAGGCCCTGCTTGGCGATGCTGGCCAGTTCTTGGACCCGCTCATTCGGCTGCCTGCCGGCAACCGGCAGGCAGCAGACTTTGCGAGCGGGTCGGTGCCAGACCGCTTCGCGTTCGAGCGTGACGTGTTGAGTTCGTTGAAGCTGAGCGACAACCCCACAGACCGTCAGAAAGCGGTCGTTCCCCTGGTCGTGCTGGACTCGCCCATGGCCCCCACTCCGCTGGTAGCCACATTTCAAAGGCTGAATGCTGGAGAGGCCACCCCTGCGGGTGAGGCCGAGTTGGGCGCAGTCTGCGCACAACCGAAGAAGTTCGAGACGGTCGGTACGGCGCGCGTCGAGGCTGGGGGGTCGCTCCGACCATTCGAGCGGGGACAAGTGCTGATTCCGTGGCCTGGCCAAACGTCGGCGCCCGACCCCGGACCGCTGAGCCGGGTAGCAGCAGATGTGCGGCCCAGCGTGACCACGGGCGGCACATATACCCCGACCGGTGGCGGCTCCCCCTTGCGGTTCACGATAAAGCCTCTGGGCGTGGTGTCGGTTTCCTCCCTGGGATCTCGACAGGGCGGCAGTCCACCCACGGCGGCCAACTACGGCAACGAACGCGCCTACAGAGAACTGGTGGCCGCCGAGGGAAGCCCGCTCCCCGCAGGGCAACAACCAGACAGCAGTTACGCGGTGGCGCCTGTGGGTTCGGGGACTCTGCAAGCCATTGCCCCACTCGCGACATCGGCGGCATACGTCCCCTTGGGTGGCTACGACCCAGCGCCCATGACCAACGCAGCGGAATCCACGAAGGGGGCTGTCCCCCCATCCCTGAGCGGCGAAGGCTTGGTTGCCGGGAGCCCTGGTGCCGTAACAGACCTTGCCGGAGGCCGCGCGCTACGCGGGACGAGCCCCATCGATGCAGTGCGCGTGCGATTGAGCGGGGTCACGCGCTTCGGCCCCGATGCCAGGAACCGCATCGAGCAGGTTGCCGCGCAAATTGCCTCTATGGGGCTGTCAGTGAGGGTAGTCGCGGGCTCCAGCCTTGAGCCGGTCAGACTCGACGCTCCCTCATTCTTCGGCGTGGCGGCCGGGCCGAGTTCAGACGGAGGGGCCACGCGAGCTGACGACGAGTTTTCCGGTTCTCAGGAATGGACGAGCCTCGGCGCTGCCCTCAGGGTCTACGCGGCGCTGTCGGAAGGGACGCGAGCGCTTCTTGGGCTAGCCATTGCCAGTTTGGCTGTCCTGGGGGCCATGGGTGCGGCCATGCGCATCCCCGTGCGACGTTCTCAGGTCCAGACACTGGTCGGCCACGGCTGGACGCGCGCCAACGTTCGGAACCTTCTGTTGGGCGAGGCTGCCTTAGGGGCGGGTGTGATGCTGCTCGTCAGCATCGTAGGCGGACTCTCGGCCGGTTTTACGCAGATGCAAGCGCTCGTCACCGCGACACTGCTGGTGGCTTACGGCTTGAGTGCGACCCTGACCACCTGGATGGCTCTCCGGGCTCGGACGTCTCCTCGTAGGCGCACGGCGCGAGTTGTCCGCACCTCCCCGCGAACGGTCGCATGGGCAGAGGCCCGTCCGCTGATTGGACCGCTGACCGCGCGAGCGGCGGCTGTGGCCGCGGCGGCCGGCTGCCTTACAGCAGCCGGTGGACGGATCCTCAGGGCCGCCAGGGACGCGGGCCTGTCGCGCATAGCCACCGCCGTCGTGGGCGTGGTGCAGCCACAGCAGTGGCTCCTGCTTGCGATCATCCTCTCAACTGCCCTTGCGGCCGCGCTGATCGCGGGGGACGTGATTTGTCGTGCTCGTCGGCGCTCGCTTTCAATTCTCCGCGCGTGCGGGTGGACCCAGGCGCAGCAGGCCGCCGTCCTCGATCCGCCGTTCTGGGCGTTCCTGGCCCCGACGATTGCCGTCGCCGGTGTCGTCTTCTGGTTGGTAGATCCCGGGCGCAACCCTTGGGCGTACGCTTGGCCGATCACCGTCTGCCTCCTGCTCACTGTTCTCGTCCACGTGAACGACCGACGAACTGCGACAGGGGTGCCCCGATGACAGCGAGCACAGAGCCCGGCCTCATCTGCACCCCCACCCTCACCCTCGAGCAGATCTATCTCGCATACGGGGAATCGCGTCGGCCCACCATCGTGCTCGAGGGCGTCAGCCTTGCGGTCTCTCCAGGTTCCATGGTCTGCGTTGCGGGACGGTCGGGAAGTGGCAAGACCACACTGCTCAAAGTCGCCCACGGCGCACTGCGCCCAGACACCGGGCGAGTGCTTTGGGAGGGCGAAGACATCGCTCCCTTCTCTTCAGATCAACTCGCGCTGAAGCGACGGAACCTCGTTGGCTATGTGCCGCAGGATTCTGGCCTCATCGAGACTATGACAGCGTTTGAGAACGTGCTGGTCCCGCGCATGCCAGAACGGCTCTCCCGAAAGGATGTCGACCGCGCGCGGATGCTCATGGCAGACCTGGGGCTCCGGGGGCGCGAGAACCATCGACCCAACGCCCTCTCCGGCGGGGAACGACAAAGGGTGGCTCTGGCTCGGGCCCTGATCAACGACCCGGCCATAGTCCTGGCAGACGAACCCACTTCGGGCCTGGACCGAAGCACGGCAGACCGCGTCATCGACATCCTTGTCGACGTCGCCAAGGACCGTGCCGTACTGGTGGCCAGCCATGACCCCGGGCTTATCATTGCGGCGCAGCTGACCCACCAGATGGAAGCGCTCGCGATCGCACCTCAGCCGAGGTAGTCCGGTGGCTGGCTGGGCAGGCTGAGCCGGAACTGGGCGCCCCCGCCCGGCGCGGACTCGGCGAGGACCTGGCCACCGTGGGCCTCGACGAGGCCCTTGACGACGTAGAGGCCAAGACCGGTGCTGCCGCGCCCCGATCCGTGCCAGAACCGCGTGAACACCAGGGCCCGCTGCTCGTCGGGTATGCCGCGCCCCTCGTCGCTGATGAGCAGCTCGACCCCCTCCTCGCCGCGCCCCTTGGCGGCCATGGCCGCGAGGGCGTCGGCCGATGCGGGGCGGGCCGCCACGGTGACCGTGCCGTCGCCGTGGCGGATGGCGTTCTCCATGAGGTTGGACAGGATCTGGTCGAGCCGGTCGGGGTCGGCCCACACCTCGGGCAGGTCGTCGGCCACCTCGATGCGGAACCGGTCGGGCTCCAGACCGCTCGCCACGGCGCGGTCGACGTGGCGCTGGAAGACCAGCTCGATGTCGACCGGCAGCGGACGGATCTGCAGCCGTCCGGCGTCGATCCGCGAGACGTCGAGCAGCTCGGTGATGAGCCGGGTGACGCGGTCGGCGTCGGCCTCGATCGTCTCGAGCATCAGCCGCTTCTGCTCGTCGGAGAAGCGCTCCCACCGCTTGAGCAGGGTCGCCGTGAAGCCCTTCACCGAGGTGAGCGGTGAGCGCAGCTCGTGCGCCACGGTCGAGATGACGGCGGCGTTCTCGGCCTCCACGCGACGCCGGTGCATGCCGTCACGCATGAGCACGGTCACGCGGCTGACCGGCTCGCCGCGGGCCGGCCGCAGGTACTTCGCGGTCACGAGGACCTCACGGCTGTTGTGCCGCATCATGAGCAGGCGTTCCCGGTGCCCGGTGCGGATCGCCAGGCCGCCCCAGGGGTTGGTCGTCTGCCACCACGAGGACCCGTCACCGTCGAGGAGGTCGACCGCCTCGCGCACGTCCTGACCCTCGAGCTCGGCAGCCGGAAGACCGACCAGCTCGGCCGCCCTGCGGTTGACGAAGATGATCCGTGCGTCGGAGTCGGCGGAGATGAAGCCGTCCGGGATGAGCTCCGCCGCGACCCGGGCAGCCCGCTCGTCGAGCACGTCCTCCGGGCGGTAGTCCATGCCACGGACCCTAACGGTTCTGGGCTCCGGCCGAGGCGTAGAGGCAGACCGTGGCGGCCATCGCGAGGTTGAGCGACTCGGCCTTTCCCCAGATGGGGACGCGCACCACTTCGTCGCACAGTGCGCGGGTCTCCTCCGGCAACCCCCACGCCTCGTTGCCCATCACCCAGGCATGCGACGGCGTCAGGTCGACGTCACCGAGCAGCCGTTCGCCGGCGCCGTCGGCGGCGAGGACGCGTATGCCGTCCGCGCGCAGCCGCGCGACCGTCGCCTCGATGTCGAGGCCGGTCACAACCGGTAGATGGAACAACGAGCCCACGGTCGAGCGGACGACCTTGGGAGAGAACACGTCGACGGACGCCTCCGAGACCAGCACCGCCGCCGCGCCGGTGGCGTCGGCGCCGCGGATGACGGTGCCGGCGTTGCCGGGGTCGCGCACGTTGGTGAGCAGCACCAACAGGCGCGGGCCCTCCGCGAGGACGGCGTCCAACGACGACTCGGGCACGCGGCATACTGCGGCAACACCCTGCGGCGCGTCGGCGTCGCACATGGCGGCGAGCACCTCGTCGCTCACCTCGTGGACGAAAAGCCCCGCGGCAGTAGCAGGTTCGACGATGTCGGCGGCATACCGCCCGGCCGCTCCAGGGGTGACATAGACGTCGACGACGAGGTCCGGGCGCCACCGCACCGCCTCGCGAACGCCCTGGGGACCTTCGACGAGGAAACGCCCCGTCTTCTCACGCACCGAGCGCCGGGACAGGGCCCGGACCGACTTCACGCGATCGGATCGCGGATTGGTCAGTGCGGCCATGTCCCGGCGCTCTGGTGTGGTGCGGCGCGAGCCGGTGTCGGCTCAGGCGCTGGCGTCGGCGGTCGCCGGCACGTTGGCCTTGGCGATCTCGACGAGCGCGGCGAACGCGGCCTCGTCGTTGACGGCGAGCTCGGCGAGCATGCGACGGTCGACCTCGATCTCCGCGGCCTTGAGGCCCTGGATGAAGCGGTTGTAGGTCATGCCGTTGGCGCGGGCGCCGGCGTTGATCCGCTGGATCCAGAGGCGACGGAAGTCACCCTTCTTGGCCCGACGGTCCCGATAGCTATACCCGAGGGAGTGGGTGACCTGCTCCTTGGCCTTGCGGTAGAGCCGCGAGCGCTGCCCGCGGTAGCCGCTGGCGCGCTCGAGGACGACCCGGCGCTTCTTCTGGGCGTTGACCGCCCGCTTCACGCGTGCCACGTGAGTTCTCCTTGCTTGGTTGTACGACCGGAGGCTGCTTTGGCTGAGCCCGGTGCTGCTGGTGGGTGGGCTCGGCTCAGCGGCCGAGGAGCTTCTTGACCTTCTTGGCGTCCGCCTTGGCGACCTCGACGTCGTTCGCGATCGAGCGCATGTACTTCGAGGACTTGTGCTCGAGCAGGTGGCGGCCGTTGGTCTGCTCGCGCATGACCTTGCCCTTGCCGGTGATCCGGAAGCGCTTCTTGGCGCCCGAGTGCGTCTTGTTCTTCGGCATGGCTGCCGATCTCCTTCGTGTCTGACGGCGGGCCGTCGTGGGTGGTGGTGCTGGTGTCGTGCGAGTGCTGGGGCCGGTCAGCCGGCGGTGGTGTCGCCCTCGGCCGGCGCGGCGGCGGGCTCGGCAGGCTCGGTGCCCTCGGCGGCCTTGTCGGCGCCGCGGGCGCGGCGCTGCTCGGCCTTGGCCTCGGACTTCTTCTTCGTCGGGGCCAGCACCATGATCATGTTGCGGCCATCCTGCTTGGGGGCCGACTCGACGGTGCCGAGCTCGATGACGTCCTCGGCGAGGCGCTGCAGCAGCCGGAAGCCCAGCTCGGGGCGGGACTGCTCGCGGCCGCGAAACATGATCGTCACCTTGACCTTGTCACCGCCCTTGAGGAACCGCTCGACGTGGCCCTTCTTGGTGCCGTAGTCGTGCGGGTCGATCTTGGGGCGGAGCTTGATCTCCTTGATGACCGTGTTGACCTGGTTCTTGCGTGCTTCCCGCGCCTTCATGGCGGCTTCGTACTTGAACTTGCCGAAGTCCATGAGCTTGGCGACCGGAGGCTTGGCCATCGGGGCCACCTCGACGAGGTCGAGGTCAGCCTCGGCAGCCAGTCGCAGCGCGTCCTCGACGCGGACGATGCCGACCTGCTCTCCGTTGGGGCCAACCAACCGCACTTCCGGGACCCGGATGCGGTCGTTGATGCGAGGCTCGCTGATGGTGTGTCTCCTTGTGCTGGCGAACTGGTCAGTGGCCGCAGCAACGAGAAAAGGCTTCCCGTCGCCGTTGCGTGGGAAGCCTCACCTGATCCGTGGTGAGGGTCGCGTGCTGCCGGTATGCCGCGTGGCTGGACCCCACGGCATACTCACCATTGCGTTTCCTCACCGAACCCGGCGACCTGTGGAGCTGGCGGTCGACGCGGGTGGAAGCTGGTGCTGCTTCTCTTGCACACCGTGCCCGAGGGCGCGGCCGGTCGATCTGAAAGGGTAGCAGTGTGAGCACGCAATCACCCAATCCCCGGCCTGCGAACGACGCAGCCTCCGCCGCGCGTGACATCGCCGAGGTGCCCGCCGTCGAGGTCATCACGACCGCCGCCATCCACCTCATGTCGGCCGCGGCGGTCAAGTGCGGGCTGGCCGAGGGCCCGGATGCCCAGGACCACCTCGACCTCGACGAGGCGCGGCGGCTCATCACCGCCCTGGCCGGTCTGGTCACCGCCGCCGCCCCTGACCTGGGGAGCCAGCACGCCGCTCCCCTGCGCGACGGACTGAAGTCGCTGCAGCTGGCCTTCCGTGAGGCGTCCGTCGTGCCCGACCCGCCCGGTCAGGGCCCGGGCGAGAAGCTCACCGGCTCGGTCGTCTGAGCCTGCCCGGCGATCGGGCGCCCGACGGTCAGGGCCGAGCGCATCGGCTCGGGCAGGGCGCCCAGCTCGGCGTCCGGCTCGGCACCGAGGCCGTCGAGGAGCGTGGCGAAGAAGCACCGCGCCGCCACGGCCGCCGCGACGAGGAAGATGTCACGGTCGCCGAGCCCGAGGGTGCGCAGCCGGTCCACCTCCGCCCGGGTCACGCTCGCAGGGTCGAGGGCCACGTGGCGGGCGTACTCCATCAGCGCCAGGTCGAGCTCGTCGGCCGGGTCGGGGCGGTCGGCACCGGCGAGCCCGGCGACCTCGTCCGGGGTGTGGAACAGGTCGGCGAGGAACTTGCCGTGGGCCAGCGAACAGTAGCTCGAGCCGCGCGCCTGGGCTGCCGCCAGCGTCACGAGCTCGAAGCGGCGCCGGTCCATGGCGCCGCGGATCGAGCCCACGAGCTGGCGCCACGCAGCCATGACCGCGGGCTCGTGGCTGAACAGCTCCGCATAGTTGGGCAGGTACCCCCACGACTGGCGCTCCGCGGCATACAGCTGCTCCACCGCGGGCTCCTTGGGCACTGCTCTCGCCGGCTCGATGAATGACACGACCCACCTCCGCCCCTGAGGATCCACGAGCGTGGGGTCCGGCGCCTCCGGCAGGTGGCGGAGCCCGCTCAGCGGTCCTGGGGTGAGACGGGGCGTGGACCGCCCAGCGCGGCGGCCGTGTCCAGACGCGTGCGCTGGGTGCCGTCGGCGTCGAAGTTGCCGGGGTCGAGCCAGCGCTCCAGCTCGGCGCGGATCGCGGGCCACTCGTCGTCGGTGATGGAGTACCAGTCGGTGTCGCGGTTGCGGCCGCGGTAGACGACGGCGTTGCGGAAGGTGCCCTCGTAGCTGAAGCCGAGACGGCCGGCGGCACGACGCGACGGGCCGTTCGTCGAGTCGCACTTCCACTCGTAGCGGCGGTAGCCGAGGTCGTCGAAGGCGTGGCGCATCATGAGGTACATCGCCTCGGTGGCCGCGGTGGTCCGCTGCAGGGCCGAGGACCAGACGATGCCGCCGACCTCGATCGAGCCGTTCGGCGGGTCGATCCGCAGGTAGCTGGCGATGCCGAGCGCGCGACCGTCGGGGGCCAGGATCGCGAACGGCGCGCTCGTGGGTGACCGGTCGAGATCGGCCACCCAGGCACCCAGGGCCGCCGGGTCGGCATACGGACCCTGCGGGTAGTAGGCCCAGATGACGGGGTCGCTCTCGACGTCGAGCGCCTGGTGGAGACGGTCGGTGTGCTGGGGACCGGCCGGCTCGAGCCGGCAGGTGCGACCCGTGAGGGCCACGGACACGAACGGCGGGCGCGGTGTCCAGTCGGCGACGGGGCGGCCGACCGGCTGCCCGAACTCGTTGGTGTGCACGGCGGGAGGCTAGCCGCCGACCACGGCGTGCGGCGCATCCGCCTGCGCATGTGCGCCGGCGGCCCGCCCGCGTCGGGCGCGTGCCCGCGACGAGGTGCCGAGCGCGCCCAGGAGCGCCACCACGAGCCCGACCACGGCCACGGCCACGAACCCGGCCGCCCAGCCCTGGTGGTCGATGGCGAACCCGGCGGCTGGTGCACCGACGGCCATGCCCGCCGTCATTGACGACCCGTGCCAGCCCATGGCCTCGCCGCGGGCACTGGCCGGCACCAACCGGCTGACCTGGTCGATCGTCGCGGTGATGGTCGGGGCGCAGAACAGGCCGGCCACGAACGCCAGCAAAGCCAGGGTGAGCGGGTTGACCGCGAACGCCATCGGCAACGTCACGAGACCGAGGCCGGCGAGCAGCCAGAAGGCGTTGACCGAACGGTGCAGGCCGCCGTAGACGAGCCCACCCAGCAGCGAGCCGAAGCCCCAGACCGCGAGCACCAACCCGATCGAGGGCTGGGCGCCGAAGTCGCGCAGCGCCGCCACGACCCCGATGTCGGTGCCGCCGAGGACGAAGGTCGTGGCCGCCGCGCCGAGCAGCACCACGACGAAGCCGGGCCGGAACCACGCCGACCGGGGCACCGCGGCAGCCGGCGCCTCGGAGGCGTCCGCCGACTCGTCGGGCGCCTCGTGCAGGGCGGGGTCGACGACCCACAGGAGGATGCCTGCCGCGACGCCGAGCATCTCGATGGCGAACAGCACCCAGTCGGTGGACCACACCGTCGCGGCCCACACGCCCGCCGCCGGGCCGATCATGAAGGACAGCTCGACGGCCACCGAGTCCAGCGAGATGGCGGTGCGCCGGTCGTCCTCGGGGACCGCGGCGATGATCGCCTGCCGGATGATCGAGAACGACGGGATGACGAACAGCCCGGCCAGCGCCGCGAGCCCGAGCAGCCACCAGTACGACACGAACGGCGCGATCGACCAGCACAGCGCGGCGACGACGATCGACGGCACGACCACGCGCCGCAGACCCATCCGGTCGAGGAGCCGTCCACGCCACGGGCCGCTGATCGCGATCGCGATGGTCGCGGCCGCCGACACGAGCCCGGCGGCGCCGTAGGACCGGCCGAGGTGGCTCACGACGTGCAGCGTGATGACGACACCACCGGCGAAGATGGGCATCCGCACCAGCAGCCCGAGCACCAAGGCCTGGCGGACGGCGGGGATCGCAAGGACGCGGCGGTAGCGGGACAGCACCCACCCACTGTGGCACTGCGCACCGACACCAGTCATCCGGGTTTCACCCCTGACGCCGACCCGACGTCCCACCCCGCCTGGCCCGACGGCATACCCTCGCCCTCGTGACCGTCTACCACCTGGCCGAACCCGCGCACTGGTGGGCCGCGCTGGAGTCCGGCAGCTACGACCAGTCGACCCGCGGGCGCACCCTGGCCGAGGAAGGTTTCATCCACTGCTCGACCGCGCAGCAGTGGCCGGTGGTCCGCCGCCGCTTCTATGCCGACGTCGCAGAACCGTTGCTGCTGTTGGAGATCCATGAGGACCTCCTGCCCACGCCGCTGGTCCACGAGGTCGGCGACCCCGACACGGGCGAGGTCTTCCCCCACCTCTACGCGCCGCTGCCGGTGGCGGCGGTCGCGAACACCACCGAGCTGGCGCCGCCGCACGCCTGAGCCGCGTCAGCGGATCGAGAACGCCAACCCGTCGATCCGCGCGCGGACCTCGCCGTCGGTGGCGAGCCGCTCCCCCACCGAGGTCGCGACCTCCTGCACCTGCTCGGCACTGAGACCCGGGCGCAGCTCGAGGACGACCCGCAGCACGCCTTCGCCCGGGGCGCCGTTCTCGAGCTGGTATGCCGCGACCTCCTCGCGTCCGCGGGTCGCGGCCGCGACCGCGCGATCGACGACGGCGTCCTCGTGGGCCGGCAGCCAATCCCGTTGCTGCGCAAGGGCCCACACCATGCTGGGACGCAGTGCGACGGTGTGCGGACCAGCGACGTCGACGACGATGACGTCGCAGCGTTCCGACACCGCGGCCTGCGCCGCGCGTGCCGCCGTGACGGGCACGGGCCGGGCCGCGGGGTCCCAGGCGGTGAGGGCGGCGGTGGAGCTGAACACCGGCAGCGCGCGGGTCCCGTCGGGCGCGGTCAGCGTCACCGCCGCCATGTCGGTCTGCTTCTCGACGGCCAGCTCGCCGCTGTGGTCGACCTCGCCCGGCTCGGCGACGATGGGCACGATGAACCGGGCGCCTGCGACGGCTGCCATGAGGGCCCGCTCATCGCCGGGGTCGGCCAGCGCCGCCTCCAGCGCCGCGTCGGCAGCACCGGTGTCACCGTCGAACCCGGTACCCGTCAGCTCGCGCCCGCCGAACGGGATGCCCGCCGAGTCGTGACCGCCGGTCACGGACGCCCGGCCACGTCGAGCGCCTCGGGCAGGGTGAACGCACCGCGGTAGAGGGCCGACCCGACGATCGCCCCCTCGACGCCCTCGGGCACCAGGCCACGGATCGCGGCGATGTCCTCCAGTGTCGACACCCCACCGGACGCGACGACCGGCCGGTCGGTGCGCGCGCAGACGTCGCGCAGCAGCTCGAGGTTGGGGCCCTTGAGCATGCCATCCTTGTTGACGTCGGTGACGACGTAGCGTTCGCAGCCCTCGCGGTCGAGCCGCTCGAGCGTCTCCCACAGGTCGCCGCCCTCCTTCGTCCACCCGCGCGCGGCGAGCGTGGTGCCGCGCACGTCGAGCCCGACGGCGACCCGGTCGCCGTGCTCGGCGATGGCCGACGCGGTCCACTCGGGGTCCTCGAGGGCTGCCGTGCCGAGGTTGACCCGTCGGCAGCCGGTCGCGAGCGCGGCCTCGAGCGACTCGGCGTCGCGGATGCCGCCGCTCATCTCCACCTTGAGGTCGAGGCGACCGACGATGGACGCGAGCAGCTCACGGTTGGAGCCCCGGCCGAAGGCCGCGTCGAGGTCGACGAGGTGGAGCCACTGCGCACCCTGCTCCTGCCAGGCCAGCGCGGCCTCCCACGGGTCGCCGAACTCGCCGCCGCTGCCGGCCACCCCCTGCACGAGCTGGACGGCGCGACCGCCCTGGACGTCGACGGCGGGCAGCAGCTCCAGCCTCGGCTGGTCGGTCATGACTGGTTTCCTTTCGGGTGCGGTCACAGGGACCGCACCCAGTTCTCGAGCAGGGCAAGGCCGGCGTCGCCGGACTTCTCGGGGTGGAACTGGGTGGCCGCGAGCGGGCCGTTCTCGACGGCGGCGACGAACCGGTCGCCGTGCTCGGCCCACGTGACGAGTGGCGCCACCACCTCAAAGGGGCCGGTGGCCTCGAGCGTCCACCGCGGCGCGGCATACGAGTGCACGAAGTAGAAGCGCTCCTGGTCGACCCCGGCGAACAGGCGGCTGCCGCCCGGCACCTCGACCGGTGACCAGCCCATGTGGGGCACGACGTCGGCGGCGAGGCGCGCAACCCGGCCCGGCCACTCGCCGAGCCCGTCGACGGGTGCCTCGCCCGGCTCGTCGGAGCCGTCGAACATCACCTGCATGCCGACGCAGACCCCGAGCACGGGGCGTCCACCGGCGAGCCGGGTCTCGATGATGCGCGGCCCGTCAGCCGCGCGCAGCCCCGCCATGCACGCGTGGAAGTTGCCGACCCCGGGCACGAAGAGCCCGTCGGCGTCCTGGGCGCGGGCCCGGTCGGCGGTGAGCTCGACCTGCGCGCCGACGTGTTCGAGCGCGCGGACGGCGGAGTGGACGTTGCCGCTGCCGTAGTCGAGGACGACGACGTTGCGTCGTCGCGGGGTGCTCATCTGTTGTCCTCCAGCTCGCGGTGGTGTCGGGCGATCTCGGCCATCCGGGCGTCGAACCGCTCGACGGCCTGGGCCGTGGGCGCCACCACCGGTCCGCGTATGCCGGCGCCGGGCCCGAGGAGGTCCGCTCCCGGCAGTCCGAGGACGGTCATGAGGTCGGTGAGCAGGCGCAGTGCGTCGCCCGAGCGGTCGGCGACGACCTGGGCGACGTCCCGGTCCGCGGCGGGTCGCCCGGCGGCCTCCGCGAGGTCGGCGGGTGTCGCGAGGTCGAGGTCGGGGGTGCGGACGTGTCCGTCGCCAGGTGCCCACACGAGCCAGCGCGGCTGGTGTCGCAGGCCACCGGGTTGCACGACGACGGCCGCCCGGTGGTCGACGTGGAGCACACCGATCGCCGGGCGCAGCTTGCGTGGCAGCGGGCGCGAGACGAGCACCGTCGCCGCGTCGTCGTAGGGCTCCGCGGCGCGCGAACGCTCCTCGACGGGCACGACGCCTGTCCAGCGGCCGAGCTCGACGACCTGGCACGCCACCAGGCCCTTGCGGACCCACGCAGTCGCGGGCTCGGGCTCACCGGGCACCAGGAGCAGCCCGCGCGACTGCGCCGGCTGCCACCGCTCGTTCACGTGGAGAGGCTGCCCTTCGCGCTGGGCACGCCGACGACGCGCTCGTCCCGGGCCACGGCCGCGCGCAGGGCGCGCGCGACCGCCTTGAACTGGGCCTCGACGATGTGGTGCGGGTCGCGGCCGGCGAGCACGCGCACGTGCAGGGCGATCCCGGCACGGCCCGCCAGGGACTCCCACACGTGGCGTGTCATCGACCCGGTGAAGTGGCCACCGATGAGGACGTACTGCTGGCCCTCGGGCTCGCCGGTGTGCATGACGTAGGGACGGCCCGCGACGTCGACGACGGCCTGGGCGAGCGCCTCGTCGAGCGGGACGGTGGCGTCACCGAACCGGGCGATGCCGCTCTTGTCTCCGAGTGCCTCGCGCAGCGCGTCCCCGAGCACGATGGCGACGTCCTCGACCGTGTGGTGCACGTCGACGTCGACGTCGCCGGTGGCCTTGACCCGCAGGTCGATGAGCGAGTGCTTGGCCAGCGAGGCGAGCATGTGGTCGTAGAAGCGCACACCGGTGTCGATGTCCGACTGGCCGGTGCCGTCGAGGTTGAGCTCGAGCTCGACACTCGACTCCGACGTGGTCCTGCTCAGGGCCGCCGTGCGGTCCGCTGCGGTCACCGCTCGCTCCTGTCCTTGCCCTCGACCTCGGCGATGGCACCGAGGAACGCGTCCGTCTCAGCCGGGGTCCCGGCCGTGACACGAAGATAGTGGGGAATGCCGACGTCCCTCACCAGCACACCCCGCTCGAGCAGTGCCTGCCACGTCCTCCCCGCGTCGGCGAGGCCGCCGAAGAGGACGAAGTTGGCATCGCTCGGCACCGGGTCGAGGCCCATCGCCGCCAGCTCGGTGACCATGCGGTCGCGCTGGGTCTTGATCGCCTCGACGGTCGCGAGCATGCGGTCGGCGTGGTGCAGTGCGGCGAGCGCGATGGCCTGGGTGGGTGCCGACAGGTGGTAGGGCAGCCGCACCAGCCGCAACGCGTCGACCAGCTCGGCGTCGGCGGCAAGGTAACCGAGGCGGCCACCGGCGAACGCGAACGCCTTGCTCATGGTGCGCGTGACGACGAGCCGTGGCCGCCCCTCGAGCAGGGTCAGGGCGCTCGGGGTCCCCGGGCGAGCGAACTCGGCGTACGCCTCGTCCACCACGACCACGGCACGGGGCGCCGCGGCATACACGGCCTCCACCACGTCGAGGTCGAGCGCGGTGCCGGTGGGGTTGTTCGGTGAGCAGAGGAAGACGAGGTTCGGCTGGTGCTCGCGCACCTGCGCGACGGCGCTCTCGGCGGTGAGGTCGAACGCCTGCCCGCCCTGCCCGCGCAGCCCGTCGACCCAGGTCGTCCCGACGGAGCGGCTGATGATCGGGTGCATCGAGTAGGCCGGCGTGAAGCCGAGCGCTGTGCGGTCCGGGCCGCCGAAGGCGAGGACGAGGTGTTGGAGCACCTCGTTGGACCCGTTGCCGGCCCACGCCTGCTCGGGCGTCAGGTCGACTCCCGTCGTGGCCGTGAGGTATGCCGCGAGGGCAGTCCGCAGGTCCGTGAACTCCCGGTCGGGGTAGCGGTTGAGGTGGGGCGCCACGCCGGTGACCGCGCGGGTGATCTCCTCGACGACCTCGGGCGGCACGTCGTAGGAGCTCTCGTTGGTGTTGAGCCGCACGGGCACGTCGAGCTGTGGCGCGCCGTAGGGCGTGCCGCCCCGCAGGTCGGCGCGCAGCAGCGACTGGAGGTCGGCCGGTTCGGTCAAGGCGACATCCATCGTCAGGCGTCGAAGCGGGCGCGGACCGCTTCGCCGTGGGCGGGCAGGTCCTCGGCCTGGGCGAGGGCCACCACCTGGTCGGCCACCTCGCGCAGCGCGGCGGGGCCGTAGTCGATGACCTGCATCGAACGCAGGAACGAGTGCACGGACAGCCCGCTGCTGTGGCAGGCGCAGCCGCCCGTGGGCAGCACGTGGTTGGAACCCGCCAGGTAGTCGCCGAGGCTGACCGGGGCGAACGCGCCGACGAAGACGGCACCGGCGTTGCGCACGCGGTCGGCCAGCGGTGCGGCGTCCTGGATCTGGAGCTCGAGGTGCTCGGCGCCGTAGGCGTTGACGACGTCGAACCCGGCGTCGAGGTCGTCGACGAGGACGACACCGGACTGGCGCCCGGCGAGCGCCTGCGCCACGCGCTCGGAGTGCTTCGTGGCGGCCACCCGGCGCTCGAGCTCGGTGGCCACCGCGTCCGCGAGCGCGGTGCTGTGGGTGACGAGCACTGATGCGGCCTGCGGGTCGTGCTCGGCCTGGGAGATGAGGTCGGCGGCGACGTGCACCGGGTCGGCCGTGTCGTCGGCGAGCACCATGATCTCGGTGGGGCCGGCCTCGGCGTCGATGCCGATGAGACCCTTGAGGTGACGCTTGGCCGCGGCGACGTAGATGTTGCCGGGACCGGTGACGAGGCTGACCGGCGCGCACTCCACCGGTTCTCCCCCGGCGGTGTCGGACTCGTCGACGAACCCGTAGGCGAAGGCGGCGACCGCCTGGGCGCCGCCCACGGCATACACCTCGTCGACGCCCAGCAACGCGCACGCGGCGAGGACAGTCGGGTGGGGGTAGCCGGCGAACTCACCGGTGTTCTCCCGCTGCGGCGGGCTGGCCACGGCGAGCGACCCGACGCCGGCGACCTGCGCGGGGACGACGTTCATGACGACGCTCGAGGGGTAGACCGCCCGGCCACCGGGCACGTAGAGGCCGACCCGGTCGACGGGTACCCACCGGTTCGTGACGTGACCGCCCTCGGTGACCGGAACCGACTCGCTGCGCGGCAGCTGGCGCTCGTGGACGAGCCGGGTGCGGGTGACCGCCTCGTCGAGGGCGGCGCGGACCTGGGGGTCGAGCTGGTCGAGGGCGGCCTGCAGGAGGGCGGTGGGTACGCGCAGGGTCGGGGGGCGGACGCCGTCGAGGCGTTCGCCGAGCTCGTAGAGCGCGGTGGCACCGCGATGCTGGACGTCGGCACAGATCGGGCGGACCGTCTCGACGGCCGCCGCGACGTCGAACTCCGCACGCGGGAGGAGCTGGCGCAGCTCACGGGGGCCGGGCCGGCGTCCCCGCAGGTCGATCGTGGACATCATGGTGCCCGATTCTAGGTCGCCGGCTCGAAGGCCCGACGCCGGTCTCAGCCCCCGGAAGTGTGCTCGCGGTCGACGGGTGGGGCAGCGGGCTCCGCGGCGGGCGCGGCGGGTTCGCTGGCCTCGGGGTGCTCGGTCTCGGCGAAGGTCGCCTCGATGCTCCCCGCAACCTCGTCCTTGGGCCAGCGGGCGGCGACGAGGATGAGGATGCCGAGGGTGATCACGGCGCAGATGCCGACCGAGGCCGCCGGTGAGGTGCGCTCGGAGATCCAGCCGGCGACGAGGAAGCTCACGCCGCTCACGCCGACGGACACGGCACCGGCGAGGCCGAAGACGCGGCCGCGCAGGGCGGTCGGGACGAGGAGGGTGAAGGCGGCCTGGAGCGGCAGCATGAACGCCTGCAGGGCGCCACAGGCGAACCACGCGAGCCACACGATCCACAGCGGCGGCTGGAAGATCGTCACCAGCAGGGGCAGGGGCATCAGCAGCGCCAGCCGCATGATGTTGGCCGACTGCCGTTCCGCCGAGAGCCGGCCGATGAGCACCAGGCCGAGGACCGTCCCGAGGATGGGCGCTGCCATGAGCAGCCCGCCCCAGCGCGAGGAGTCGCTGTGGGTGGCCGCGTCGGCATATGGCAGCGCGACCGCCTCGGGAGCCGAGATCGCAAGGGTCGCGGTCAGAGACAGCAGGAGCAGCCGGGTCAGGACGCGGTCGCCGCGGATCTGGCGCCAGCCACCGGCCAGGTCGCTGAAGAAGTTGGTCGACGTGGAGACGGGCGGCTCGCTGCGCAGTCGGACGGTCATCAGCAGCAAGGCGCCGATGACGAATGCGGCCACGTCGAGCGCCAGCGTGGGCAGGTGGCCGAGCGAGCTGACGATGACGCCACCGACCGCCAGGCCGATGGCCTGGTTGACCTGTCCGGCAAGGATGCCGAGCCCGAGCCCCTTGGCGTAGAGCCGCCGGTCGTGGGCGAAGACCTCGGTGAGGATCATCTGCGAGGCGGTGATCGCCGGGCCACCGACGAACTCGAGCAGGAACACCAGCACCAGCACGAGTGGCACCGACCGGGTCGTGGTCACCGTGAGGATCAGCAGTCCGACGATGCACGCCCGCACGAGGTGGGTGACCACCATCGTGGCCTTGGCGGGGAACCGGTCGCACAGCGGCCCGAGCAGCCCGCGCCCGAGGATGGTGGGAATCAGGGACACGGCGAACGTCGCCGCCGTCGCCACCGCGGACCCCGTCCAGCTGAAGACGATCGCGGCCGTCGCGACGCGGGCGATGTAGTCGCCCCAGGTGGAGAACGTCGCGGCCAGGAACACCTGGAGGTATGCCGGGGTGCGCAGCACCTCTCCGTAGGAGGGCACAGCGTGGCTGTCCCTGCCGCTGACCATGGGGGGACGCTACCCCGCTATGCCTTGCCGTAAAAGTTGAACTCGGTGACCGTGCGGGCGTGCCGCGCGACCCGGCGGTAGTGCTCGGCGAGATCCGCCCCGGATCCCGGCTCACCACCCAGGATCCGGCCCACGCCGTCGGCCATCCGCAGGTCCGACGGGACGCTGTCGACCGGTCGGCCGCGGTACAGCACGGCAGCGTTGCGCAGCCGGGAGGCGAGCGTCCACGACTCGCGCAACGCGGCCGCGTCGCCCTTGGTGAGGTGCCCGTGCGCCTCGGCCGCGGCCAGCGCGTCGAGGGTGCTGGTCGTGCGGAGCGCGGTGTCCTCGTGGGCGTGCTGCATCTGGATCAGCTGGACAGTCCACTCGACGTCGGACAGGCCGCCGCGGCCGAGCTTGAAGTGGCTCTTGGGGTCGGCGCCGCGGGGCAGCCGCTCGGCCTCCATCCGGGCCTTGAGGGTGCGGATCTCGCGGACCTGGCGCTGGTCGAGGCCGTCGTCGGGCCAGCGCTTCGGGTCGATCAGCTCGGTGAAGGCGGCGGCGAGGTCGGGGTCGCCGGCGATGGGGCGCGCCCGGAGCAGGGCCTGTGACTCCCAGGTCAGGGACCAGCGCTCGTAGTAGCTGCGGTAGCTGGCGAGGCTGCGCACGAGTGGCCCGTTCTTGCCCTCCGGCCGCAGGTCGGCGTCGAGGCCGAGCTGGGGGTCGGGACCGGCTGCGGCCAGCAGGCGGCGCAGCTCCTGCACGACCGCGAGTGCGTCCTCCTGGGCCGTCTTCTCCTCGGCCCCGGGCAGTGGGTCGTGGACGAAGAGCACGTCGGCGTCCGAGGAGTAGCCCGACTCGGCCCCACCCAGCCGGCCCATCCCGACGACAAGCATGCGGGTCGCGAGGGAACGGCCGACGGTCTTCTCGACCGAGCGCACGGCAACCCCCAACGCGGTCTCGATGAGCGCCTCGGTCAGCTCGCTCAGGGCGGTGCCGACGCCGGCGAGGTCGAGTTCGCCGCCGAGGTCGGCCACCGCGATCCGGAAGAGCTCCTGCCGCCGGATCGCGCGGGCACTGCGCACGGCCTTCTCCGGGTCGTCCTGACGACCGGCCGCGGCACCCATCCGGCGCAGCAGGTCCTCGCGTCGCGCGGGCACCAGACCACCGCTCTCCCCCAGCATGGCCACCGACTCCGGGGCACCCACGAGGAGGTCGGCGGCATACCGACTCCTCGCGAGCACGTGCGCGAGACGCTCCGCCGCGGAGCCCTCGTCCCGCAGCAGGCGCAGGTACCAGTGGGTTGAGCCGAGCTCCTCGCTCACCTTGCGGAAGGCGAGCAGCCCTCCGTCGGGGTCGGCCTCGTCGGCGAACCAGCCGAGCATGACCGGCAGCAGCGTGCGCTGGATCGCGGCGCGCCGGCTCACGCCCGTGGTGAGCGCCTCGAGGTGCTTGATCGCTCCCCCCGGATCGCGAAAACCCAGTGCTGCCAACCGATCTCGCGCGGCCTCAGGCGCGAGGCGCGCCTCCGACGAGCTGAGCCGGGCGACGGCTGCGAGCAGCGGCCGGTAGAAGAGGCGTTCGTGGATGCGCCGCACCTCGCGGGCCTGCTGCTGCCACTGGGCGGTCACGGCCTTGGCCGCGTCGGAGCGGTGTCCGAGCGCGCGCCCGAGGCGGCGCAGGTCGGCGTCTCCGGTGGGCATGAGGTGGGTGCGGCGCAGCCGGAAGAGCTGGATGCGGTGCTCGAGGGTGCGCAGCAGCCGGTAGCTCGCATCGAGCGTGGCGGCGTCCTCGCGCCCGACGTAGCCGCCGCGGGCGAGCGCGTCGAGCGCCTCGAGCGTCGTCCCGGACCGCAGCGACTCGTCGGCGCGTCCGTGGACGAGCTGGAGCAGCTGGACGCTGAACTCCACGTCGCGCAGACCGCCCGGGCCGAGCTTGAGCTGGCGGTCGGCCTCGGCGGGGGGCACGTGCTGTTCGACCCGGCGCCGCATGGCCTGCACGTCCTCGACGAAGTTGTCGCGGGAGGCGGCCTGCCACACCAGCGGCTGGACCGCCTCGAGGTAGCGCTGCCCCAGCTCGCGGTCACCGGCGACGGGCCGGGCCTTGAGCAGGGCCTGGAACTCCCACGTCTTGGCCCACCGCTCGTAGTAGGTGCGGTGCGACTCGACGGTCCGTGCGAGCGGCCCGTTCTTGCCCTCGGGGCGCAGCGCCGCGTCGACCGGCCACAGCGTGCCCTGCCCGGTCGAGGTGGAGCAGGCCCGCATCAGGTGCGTGGCGAGGGCTGCGCCGGCCGCGACGGCGTCGGCCTCGTCGACACCCTCGCGTGGCTCGGCGACGAAGATGACGTCGACGTCGCTGACGTAGTTGAGCTCGCGCCCACCGGTCTTGCCCATGCCGATGACCGCGAAGTCGCACAGGTCGGCCTGCTCGCCCACCTCGTCGCGGGCGATGACGAGGGCGGCCTCGAGCGCCGCCTCGGCGAGGTCGGCCAGCGCGGCCGCCGTGTCGGGCAGAGTTTCAACCGGGTCACCGCCGGTGAGGTCGATGGCGGCGATGCCGAGCAGCTGGCGTCGATAGCCGATGCGCAGTGCGTCGTATGCCGTGTGCTCGCCGTGGTCGCGCACCGCGCCGGTCAGCTCGGCGATGCGTTCGGCAACGGTGAGCGGTCGCGCGTCGGTGACGCTGCGCCAGTGCTCGGGGTGCGCAACGAGGTGGTCGGCGAGCGCGGTCGAGGAACCGAGGACGGCGAGCAGGCGGTCGCGTTCGGCGCCGGGGTGCCGCAGGGCGGCAAGCAGACCGCGCACCTGCGTGCCGCTCCCCTGCTCGAGGTCGCGCCGGTTGGGCTCGGTCGCGCGCAACGACTCCATGAGCCGCACCAGGGACAGCAGTGCCAGGTCGGCGTCGGCCACCGCACCGAGGGCGTCCGGCAGGCCGTCGCTGAAGACGTCGTCGAGCGGGTCGACCAGCCCGGCGAGGGCCTTGTCGGCGAGCAGCTGGGCCGCGCGGTCCGCGTCGGCAAACCCGAGTCGCGCCAGCGCCGCCGTCTGCGAGGTGGGCCGGCCGGAGATCACGGCCCAGACTCTACGCAGCCCGGCGTCCGACCCGCGCCGGACCGTCACGTCGAGCGTCGAGGGGTCACGGCTCGCTGAACGAATCGGATTGCGTCAGCGCGCCCTGACCCCTCGACGGCCGGCGCCCGGCATACGTCGGGTCGCGTCAGGCGGCGGTGTCCTCGGTGAGGCGCAAGGCGTCGGCGCCGGTGCCATCGAGGCGGGTGAGGGCAGCGGCCCGGCCCGTGAGCAGGAGCAGGAGTGCGCCGATGGGGCCGCCAGGGCTTCGACGACGTGACCATCGCCCAGAGCCGCCTCATGATGGGCATCGACCCCGAGGGCACCCGGGTCAGCGTGCTGGCCGACCGCGCGCAGGTCGCGAAGCAGACCGCCACGGCGCTCGTCGACAAGCTCGAGCGGGCGGGCTACGTCGAGCGCGTGCCGGACCCCACCGACGGACGGGCGCGGCTGGTGCGGCTGACCACTCGGGCCGAGGCGGCCATCCCGCACGCGCGGGCCGAGGAGGACCGCATCGAGGCGGAATGGGAGGCACACCTCGGGCCGCGGCGCATGCGACAGCTTCGCGACGCCCTCACCGCCCTGCGGGACATCACCGACCCCTACCAGTGATGCCGCGCCGCGGCGTCCCGGCCTAGAGGCCCGGGAGGTAGCGCTCCAGCTCGAACCGGGTGATCTCGCCCCGGTAGTCGTCCCACTCGGCGCGCTTGTTGCGCAGGAAGAAGTCGAAGACGTGCTCGCCGAGGGTCTCGGCGACGAGGTCGCTGCGTTCCATGACCCGGATCGCCTCGTGCAGCGAGCTCGGCAGGGGCTCGATGCCCATCGCCTGCCGCTCGGCCGAGGTCAGGCCCCACACGTCGTCCTCGGTCTCCGGCGGCAGCTCGTAGTCCTCCTCGATGCCCTTGAGCCCGGCGGCGAGAACGAGCGCGAACGCGAGGTAGGGGTTGCACGCGGCGTCGATCGTGCGCACCTCGACCCGGCTGCTCTGCCCCTTGAGCGGCTTGTACATCGGCACCCGGACCATCGCCGACCGGTTGTTGTGCCCCCAGGTCAGGTAGGCCGGCGCCTCCCCGCCGCCCCACAGCCGCTTGTAGGAGTTGACCCACTGGTTGGTCACCGCGGTGATCTCGGCGCCGTGGCGCAGCAGGCCGGCGATGAACTGTCGCCCGACCTTGGACAGCTGGTACGGCGCACCGGGCTCGTGGAAGGCGTTGCTGTCGCCGTCGAAGAGGGACAGGTGGGTGTGCATGCCCGAACCGGGGTGCTGTGCAAAGGGTTTCGGCATGAACGAGGCGAAGATGCCCTGCTCGAGCGCGACCTCCTTGATGACCGTGCGGAAGGTCATGATGTTGTCCGCGGTCGACAGCGCGTCGGCGTAGCGCAGGTCGATCTCGTTCTGCCCCGGGCCACCCTCGTGGTGGCTGAACTCGACCGAGATGCCCATCGACTCGAGCATCGTGATCGCGGCCCGCCGGAAGTCGTGGCCGGTGCCGTGCGGCACGTGGTCGAAGTAGCCGGCCTGGTCCACCGGGGTGGGGCTGTCGCCCGGCGCGAAGCCCTGCTTGAGGAGGTAGAACTCGATCTCCGGGTGCGTGTAGAAGGTGAACCCGAGATCCGACGCCTTGGTCAGCGCGCGCTGGAGCACGTGCCGCGGATCGGCGAAGCTCGGCGACCCGTCGGGCAGGGTGATGTCGCAGAACATGCGGGCGGTGCCGGGGTTGTCACCACGCCACGGCAGGACCTGGAACGTCGAGGGGTCGGGCTTGGCCAGCATGTCGGCCTCGTAGACGCGGGCGAACCCCTCGATCGCCGAACCGTCGAACCCGATGCCTTCCGCGAAGGCCCCCTCGAGCTCGGCCGGCGCCACCGCCACCGACTTCAGCGTGCCGAGCACGTCGGTGAACCACAGCCGCACGAAGCGGATGTCGCGCTCCTCGATGGTGCGCAGGACGAACTCTTGCTGACGATCCATGTGTCGATCCTGCCCCAGTCGTGTTTCCCGGGTGTTACGTGTGCGCCGGCCCGTCGGCGAGCACCGACATGGCTGCGTTGTGACCGGGTATGCCGCTGACGCCGCCTCCGCGCCGCGCGCCGGCTCCCGCGAGCCGCACCTTCTCGTACCGTGTCTCGACTCCCCACGTGCCGACCTCGTCCTCGCGCTCGGCCCAGGGCCACTGCAGCGACCGGTGGAAGATGTTGCCCCCGGGCAGGCCCAGGTCGGCCTCGAGCTCGACGGGCGTGCGCGCCTCGAGGCAGTAGGCCCCTTCGCCGTCGCGCAGCAGGACGTCCTGGATCGGTTCTGCCAGAACGGAGTTCAGCGACTCGAGCGTGCGTGCCAAGGCGAGGTCCTTGACCTCCGCCCGCTCCTGGTCGGTTCCGGTGAACAGCCGGGCGGGCAGGTGCAGCCCGAACAACGTGAGCGTCTGCGCACCGGACGCGACCAGGTCGGGCCCGAGGATGCTCGGGTCAGCCAGCGAGTGGCAGTAGATCTCGCACGGCGGCACCTGCGGCACCCGTCCCTCGGCGGCCTCGGCGTGGGCGCGCTGCAGCTGGTCGAAGCCCTCGTTGACGTGGAAGGTGCCGGAGAAGGCGGCGACCGGGTCGACCGACTCGTCGCGCAGCCGCGGCAGCCGCGACAGCAGCATGTTGACCTTGAGCTGCGCACCCTCGGGCTGTTCCTCGGTGTCGACCGGCTCGGCGCCGGCCGCGGCCAGCAACCGGTTGAGCACCGTCGGCGCGCACGCTGCGTGGATGACGTCGGCCGTCGCGGACCCGCCCTCCCACTCGACCTGCCCGTCGGGGCTGACTGCGATAACCCTTGTGCCCGTGAGGATCTCGGCGCCCGCAGCCGTGGCAGCCCGAGCGAGACCGTCGGTCACCGCGCCCATGCCGCCGACAGGAACATCCCAGTCCCCTGTGCCGCCGCCGATGAGGTGGTAGAGGAAGCAGACGTTCTGTCGCAGGGTCTCGTCGTCGAGGTCGGCAAAGGTGCCGATGAGCGCGTCGGTGGCGACGACACCTCGCACGGTGTCATCGGCGAACTCGCGGCGCAGCACCGCGCCCAGGGGCCGGCTCACGAGGTCGTCCCACAGCTCGTCGTCGCCGACGAGCGCACGCATCGCCGCAGCCGAGCGCAACGGCTCGAGCACCGTCGGGAAGACCTTCTCGGCCGCGGACTGGACCCGCCCGTAGAAGCTCTGCCACGCGGCATACTCACGCGGCCCTCCGGTGAGGCCCGCGAAGGACGACGCGGTCGCGGACTCGTCACCCGTGTCGACGAGGAGGCCACGGGTGGGGTCACCAGGCACCGGCGTGAAGGACGAGTAGCGGCGGCGCACCAGCCGCACGTCGAGGTCCAGGTCGGTGATGACCTGCCTCGGCAGGAGGGAGACGAGGTAGGAGTACCGCGACAGGCGGGCGTCGACTCCGGGGAAGGCCTGCGCCGAGATGGCGGCGCCGCCGACGTGGTCGGCGGCCTCGAGGACGAGGACCCGCCTCCCCGCCCGGGCGAGGTATGCCGCGGCGGTCAGGCCGTTGTGTCCGGCGCCGATGACGACGTCGTCGTAGGTGGGGCGCGCTGCAGTCACGCGCGCAGCCTAGGGCCGGCCACCCAGATCACAACTCGGTAACGATGGGCGATCTGGACGCGCGACCCCCTGACCTGCGGTTTTGACTCGATATGTCCCGGTCAGCCGCACCTGACTCGCGGCCGGCCGAGTCGAACCTGGAGGAAGTTCACGAGACGAGGACGGTTCATGACACATGCAGTGCGCACCCGACGGCGCCGGGCCTACAGCCTGATCGCCGCGAGCTCCCTCGTGGTCGGCGCGTTCGTCGCCACCACGGGCACCGCTGGAGCGGCCCCACCGACCGACCGACCGCCGGTCAAGGGGAAGGTCAAGGGCGGGTCCGACAACCCGGCCCACCCCTTGAAGATCGCCCAGAAGAAGGAAGCCCAGAAGAAGGTCGCCCTCGAGCGAAAGCTCAAGGGAGACAAGGCTGCCCAGGGCAAGACCGTCAAGGTCGGCAAGGGCCAGTACGTCAACCTCGAGAACGAGGGAACCGACAAGATCTTCGTCGTCCTCGTCGAGTTCGGTGACAACCAGTACCCCGATCCGCGCTTCCAGGGACCGCCGCCGGACGGCAGCACGACCGACGTGACCGGCCCGCTGCACAACGAGATCCCGAAGCCGGACCGCTCCGTCGACAACTCGACCCTGTGGCAGCCCAACTACGACCGGGCGCACTACCAGGACATGTACTTCAACCGGATGAAGAAGTACTACGAGACCCAGTCCTCGGGCCGGTACTCGATCGACGGCACGGTGACCGAGTGGGTCAAGGTGCCGTTCAACGAGGCGCTCTACGGCCGTAACTACTGCGGCTCGATCACCTGCCCCTCGAGCAAGGCCCTGGTGCGCGACGCCCTCGCCATGTGGGTCGACAACCAGCTCAAGAGCGGCCAGACGATGGCCCAGATCACGGCCTACCTCAAGACGTTCGACCAGCAGGACCGGTACGACGTCGACGGTGACGGCAACTTCAACGAGCCGGACGGCTTCATCGACCACTTCCAGGTCGTCCACGCCGGTGGCGACGAAGCCGCGGGTGACCCGCACCAGGGCACGGACGCCATCTGGAGCCACCGGTGGTACGCCAACCTGCAGGCCGGCGGACCGAACGGTCAGGTGGGTGTCAACGTCGGCAGCAACGCCGGGTTCGTCTCCAGCCCGCTGGTGCCGAACAACCCGACCGGCGTGTGGGTCGGCGACTACACCGTCCAGCCCGAGAACGGCGGCCTCGGCGTGTTCGCGCACGAGTATGCACACGACCTCGGCCTGCCGGACCTCTACGACACCTCCGGCAACACCCCCACCGGAGCGGAGAACAACACCGCGTTCTGGACCCTCATGTCCTCCGGCGCCAACATCGGTGACGGCGGCCCCGACGGCATCGGCGACGACCCGACCGACATGGGCGTCTGGGAGCTGTTCCAGCTGGGCTGGCTGAACGCCCAAGGCGACAAGGGGCCGTTCTACGAGGTGGCGCGGGCCGGTGAGAAGTCCAACCACAAGCTCGGCCCGAACGTGCCTGCCACGAAGTCGCCGCAGGCGGTCTTCGTGACGCTGCCGGACAAGGTGATCCCGCTGGAGCTCGGCCCACCGGCCGAGGGTGACTCGTTCTTCTGGTCGACCAGGGGCAACGACCTCAACACCTCGATGACCGCGTCGGTCAGCGGCACAGCCCTCACCGCCCAGGTGCGCTACGACATCGAGCAGGACTGGGACTACGCGTTCCTCGAGGCCTCGACCAACGGCACGACCTGGACACCGGTCATGACCAACCGCTCGGACCGTCCAGGACACGATGGGGCCCACAATCAGAGTGGCTTCAACGACTCCGGCGCCGGCATAACGGGCACCACTGACGGCGCCTGGGTTCCGCTGACCGCCACTTTGCCCGCTGGGACCACACAGGTCCGCTTCCGCTACCAGACCGACCCGGCCGAGGTCCGGGACGGCTTCATGGTCGACGCGGTCGCGGTCGACGGCACACCGGTCGCTGACAGCGCGTGGACCCTCGACGGCTTCGTCGAGAGCAACGGCTCGGAGGACCAGAAGTTCTTCAACGCCTACGTCCTGGAGAACCGCCAGTACGACGGGTACGACACCTCGTTGCGCACGGCGTACAACTTCGGCTTCCTTGGGACGAACCGGCCGGACTGGGTCGAGACCTACCCGTACCAGAACGGCCTGCTCATCAGCTACTGGGACAGCTCGCAGACCGACAACAACGTCGGTGACCACCCGGGCCAGGGCCTCATCCTCCCGGTGGACGCGCACCCCCAGTTCAGCCACTGGAAGGACGGCACGCTGATGCGCAACCGGATCCTGTCGTACGACTCGACCTTCGGGACCGAGCCGACCGACGCGATCACCCTGCACAAGGAAGGCGTGCCCGCGACGATCGCGTCCAAGCCCGCCGTCCCGACCTTCGATGACACCAAGACCTGGTGGTACAACTGCGACGCCGACGCCTGCACGGGCTCGCACGCAGGGCGCTACCAGCCCGGGTGGTACAGCGTCGACGTCCCGAAGACCGGCACCACGGTGACGGTCAAGGGCAAGGGCAACGGTGGCCACCTCAATGTCCAGGTGGCTCCGAAGAAGTAGCCGCCCGGACACCACAAGGGCCCCGGAGCGTCATTGCTCCGGGGCCCTCGTGCGTCCCTGGTCAGTCAGGACAGATCAGGTCGTCACCGCCTGGGGGCGGTGATGTCGATGACCATCTTCTCGCCGAGCATGCCCGTGGACTTGACCACGGTGGCCTTCATACCCGACCCGGCGACCTTCACCGAGTTCTTCGGGTTGTCGGCCGTCCAGTACTTGGTCGGGTAGGCGTCGTCGAAGGTCGGGATCGCCGCCTGCTTCGGCACGACCGTCGCGATGCCGTCCTTGTGGAAGGTCACCGCGTCGGTCTTCTCCCGACCGAAGGTCGCATCGAACGGCTGGCGCCGGTTGCCCAGCAGCGTGCCGTCGTAGAACCGCACCGGGGTCGGACGGGCGTCCACGGGCAGGGACTGGCCGCTGCCCGGGTGCCCGCCGACCGGGTTGGTGTTGTTGTCCTTCTGCGACTCGTCGACGTACCACACGAGCATGCCGTTCTGGTACGGGAACCGCTCCACCCAGTTCGGCTTGGTCTCGACCCAGCCGAAGTTGTACGGGCCGGACCGCAGGTACTTGTCGTACCCGGAGTACACGCGGTTCTCGAGGATGTAGTAGTTCGGGTAGGCCTGTGAGGTGGTCCCGGTCATGCGGGTGAACTCGCGGGCCGCCCAGCCGTTGTCGCCGCTCTCGACGTCGTCAGTGAAGACGCTGGCACCGTCAGCGGTGACGGCGAAGTCGTCGAGGAACAGGCCCTCGTGGTTGACACCACCGTCACTGGCATAGCGGAAGCGCACCTGCACCGGCGCGCCGGCGTAGGCCGAGAGGTCCCAGGTCAGCTGGTTCCACGACTTGACGTCGCCGGTGTACTTGGCCAGCTCGGACCACGTGCTGCCGCCGTCCTTGGAAGCCTCGACGTACCAGTAGTCGTAGTCCTTCTCGGCGCCGTACCAGGCCCACGCCGACATCGACGCGCTGGTCTTGCCGGTGAGGTCCACCGTGCGGGTGAGCGTCGCCGTCAGGCTGTCGTCCGTGCCACTCCACCACTCGTTGGTGCCCGAGTGCGGCTTGTTGTAGCTCGACGTGACCTGCTTGTCCTTGAGCGGCACCACGATCGCCTGCGTCTTGTCGGTCGCCGCACGGTCGGCCGGGCCGAGGTTGTAGCGCCCCGACTTGGTGGCGACCGTGTAGTCGAGCCAGCCGAGCTGGAGCTTCTCACGGGGGCCCATGTAGCCGGGCTCGGTGCCGATGGAGTCGGTGCCGTCGTTGAGCCAGGAACCACCCGACATCAGCGTCCAGAAGCCGGTGCCGTTGTCACCACCCTTGGTCGTGTCGTAGTAGTCCGGCAGACCGAGGTCGTGGCCGAACTCGTGGGTGAAGACACCGAGGCCACCGTTCTCCGGCTCGGTCGTGTAGTCACCGATCCAGATGCCGGAGTCGCCAAGCGGCACGCCGCCGAGCTTGTTCTGCTCCGGGCCGGTGCGCCCGGCGTTGGTGGAGAAGGCGTACCAGCGGTGCGACCAGATGGCGTCCTCGCCCTCCTTGCCGCCACCGGCCTCCTCGCCCTCACCGGCGTTGATCGCCTGGAAGTGGTCGATGTAGCCGTCGGGCTCGTTGTAGTCGCCGTCCTGGTCGTAGTCGTAACGGTCGACCTTGTCGAACTGCGCCAGGTAGGCCTTGATCTCGGCGTCGGTCTTGCCCTTGGCCTTCTGGTCGTTGTACCAGGCGGTCGCGGTGTCCTTGATGTAGTTCCAGTAGCCCTCGGCCTCGCTGGTGCCGTCGATGACGTTGCCGTCCTCGTCGGTGGCCGGGTTGTGGCCGTAGCGCGCCTCGTTGTACGGCACCTGGACCCAGTCGGAGACGTCGCCCTTGGCGAGGAACTTGCCGTTGGACTGCTTCTGGTAGAAGTCCTTGAACGAGTTGCCGCTGCCGAACATCATGTCCTGGTAGTGCTGACGGTTGAAGTCGCTCGCCCAGTACGTCGAGTTGTCGTCGGTGCTGTTGCCGTCCCACTTGCGGTCGGGCTGCGGGATGTTGTTGTGCACCGGACCCGGCGTGCCGCCCTGCGGCTCCTTGGTCTGGGTGCCGAAGTCGGTGAGGATCGTGAAGATCGACTCCTCGCGCTCGACGGGGTACCAGGCGTACTTGCTCTTGCCGCCCTTGCCCTTCATCTCGATGACCCGGCTCTTGCCACGCTGGGTCACCTTCGCCTCGCCCTTGACGAGCTTGGCGACGGCCTCCTGCTGCAGCGCGGCCTGACGCTCGGCCAGCGGGTTGGGCAGGTTGTCGGACCGGTTCTTGTGTCCGGGCTCCTTGGCCGGGGCCGGCGCGGACTCTGCCTGCGCGGGGCCCGAGGCCAGGCTCATGGCGACGGCCGCGACGGCCACGCCCGAGAGAACGCTCACATGACGTCTCTTCACGAATCCTCCAGTTTTGTTCTCACCGTGGTGGCCGGAGCTCGGCACACCAAGGGCGAGCCAAACACTCGGGTCGGGGCTCACCAAGGCTGCGCGGTTAAGGAGTTCGTAAATTTCCGACCGATCGGTCACTCAAGATGAGCCGGTTCCGGCGGCTTGCCCCAGTTTGGTTGCACATGGCATCCACTTGCCCGAGCCCTAGGATTGCCGGCATGTCCTCAGAGCCGACGACGCCCCCCGCTTCCGAGACCACCGCGCCCTATGGCACCGGGGCCCAGGCGGCGCCCCAGCGGCGCATCCGCATCCCGCACCTGCAGGCGATGAAGGAGAAGGGCGAGAAGTGGGCGATGCTCACGGCATACGACATGTATGCCGCGGAGATCTTCGACGAGGCCGGCATCCCCGTCCTGCTCGTCGGCGACTCGGCCGGCAACAACGTCTACGGCTTCGAGACGACCGTGCCCGTCACCGTCGACCACCTCGTGCCGCTCGTGCGCGCCGTCACCTCCGCCGCGAAGCACGCCATGGTCGTCGCGGACCTCCCGTTCGGCTCCTACCAGGCCAGCCCGCAACAGGCGCTGGCCACCGCCACCCGCTTCATGAAGGAGGGCATGGCCCACGCGGTCAAGCTCGAGGGCGGTGCCGCGATGGTGCCCGAGGTCGAGCTGCTCGTGCGCGCCGGCATCCCCGTCATGGGCCACATCGGCTTCACGCCGCAGAGCGAGCACGTCCTCGGCGGCTACCGCGTCCAGGGCCGCGGCGACAAGGCCGACCGGCTCGTGGAGGACGCCCTCGCCCTCGAGCGCGCCGGGTGCTTCGCCGTCGTGATGGAGATGGTTCCCGCTCCCCTGGCCGCACGTGTCACCGAGGTGCTGTCCATCCCCACGATCGGCATCGGCGCGGGCCCAGAATGCGATGCCCAGGTGCTCGTCTGGCAGGACATGGCGGGCCTGCGTGGCGGCAAGGCGCCGCGCTTCGTCAAGAAGTACGCCGACCTGCGCGGCACCCTCGGCGACGCTGCCAAGGCGTATGCCGCGGACGTCGCCTCCGGCGCCTTCCCGGCGCCCGAGCAGAGCTTCGCCGAGTAACGGGTTCCGTTCCGCCACAACCGAATCTAGGCTGGTCGCATGAGTGAGACGCTCCCCCCGGAGCCACGCACCCGGTGGTCGGAGGTGAGTGGCGGACTCGCCGCCGCCACGGCATACCAACAGCGTTTCGACGACCTCGCCGCGCGCGGTGTCGACATCCACGGCGAGGCCACCTTCGTCGAGGCGCTCCTTCCACCGAGCCCGCCGCCCGTGCGGGTCCTCGACGCCGGCTGCGGCACCGGCCGGGTCGCCACCCAGCTCACCGCGATCGGCTACCACGCCATCGGCGTCGACTCCGACGCCGACATGATCGCGGTCGCCCAGCAGCGCGACCCCTACACCCGATGGGTCCGTCAGGACCTCTCCCGGCTCGAGCTGCGCGGGCAGGCCTTCGAGCTCGCGGTCCTCGCCGGCAACGTCGTGCCACTGGTCGCGCCCGGCACCCTCGTGGCCGTGATGAAACGCATCGCCGCGCACCTGCAGCCGGGCGCGCTCGTCGTCTCCGGCTTCGGCCTCGACGCCGCCCACCTGCCCGACGGCGTACCCGCGACGACGCTCGCCGAGTACGACGCGGCGTGCACCATAGCCGGCCTCTCGGTCCTGCGGCACTACTCCACGTGGGACAAGGCTCCCTACCACGACGGCGACGGTTACGTCGTCGCCGTGCACCGCCTCAACGACTGAGCGAGGTCAGTCCTCGGGGCTTGCTCAGTCCTCGGACTTGCCCTCTTCCCACTCGCGGTCCTCCGCGTCCCACTGCTCGGTGCGCTCGCGCGCGCTCTGCAGGGCGTTCGCGGCCTCGGCCTCGCTGTCATAGGGCCCCATGAGGTCGGCCCCCTGGCTCTTGTTGTCGTCCGACTCGACCTGACCGCTGTTGACGTTGAACCAGAAAGCCATGGCGGGGTTGCCCTCCAACTCGACGGAAGTGGTGATCTCTCTAGACTCCACCGTATGCCGCTGACCTACGCAAGCGTCGCACCCGGGGAGGTGTCGCCGCGTCGCCCCGTGCCGGCCTCGATCGAGCGCCCCGAGTACGTCGACCGGCCCGCCCCACGACGTGACCTCGACGCGAGCGACGTCAAGGACGCCGAGACGATCGAGAAGATGCGGGTCGCGGGTCGCCTTGCGGCACAGGCCATGGCAGCCGCGGCCGCCGTCATCGCCCCCGGCGTCACGACCGACGAGGTCGACCGGGTCGGCCACGAGTTCCTCCTCGACCACGGCGCCTACCCGTCGACACTCGGCTACCGCGGGTTCCCGAAGTCGTTGTGCACCAGCGTCAACGAGGTCATCTGCCACGGCATCCCCGACAGCCGGGTGCTGGAGGACGGCGACATCGTCAACATCGACATCACCGCCTACATCGGGGGGGTCCACGGCGACACCGACGCGACCTACCTGTGCGGCGAAGTCGACGAGGAGTCGCGCCTGCTCGTCGAACGCACCCACGAGGCGATGATGCGCGGCATCAAGGCCGCGCAGCCCGGCCGCGCCATCAACGTCATCGGCCGCGTCATCGAGAGCTACGCGCGCAGATTCGGCTACGGCGTGGTCCGCGACTACACGGGACACGGCATCGGCCGCGCCTTCCACAGCGGACTGGTGATACCCCACTACGACGCCGCGCCGGCATACGACACCATCATCGAGCCCGGCATGACCTTCACCATCGAGCCGATGCTCAACCTGGGCACGCCGGACTGGGAGCTGTGGGACGACGGCTGGACGGTCGTGACCAAGGACCGGCGCAGGTCGGCACAGTTCGAGCACACGATCCTGATCACCAACGACGGCAACGAGATCCTCACCCTGCCCTGACGCACCAGGAGGCGCACACCATGGCCAAGCACGGACTCCCCCTCGGCATCGACGTCGGCGGCAGCGGCATCAAGGGCGCTCCTGTCGACCTCAAGGAGGGCGCCTTCGCGGCCAAGCGGATGCGGATCGACACGCCCGTCCCGTCGACCCCCGAGGCGGTCGCGGCCGTGATCGACCAGATCTGCGACCACTTCGAGGAAGTGCGGGGCGACTCCCCCATCGGCGTCACCATGCCGAGCGTCGTCACCCACGGCGTGGTGCGCACCGCGGCCAACATCGACAAGTCGTGGATCGACGCCGAGGGCGAGACGATCTTCGAGGCCAAGCTCGGCCACGACATCGTGCTGGTCAACGACGCCGACGCCGCCGGTGTGGCCGAGATCCACTACGGCGCGGCCAAGGGGCAGAAGGGCCTGGTCATCATGACCACCCTCGGCACCGGCATCGGGTCAGCACTCATCTACAACGGCGAGCTGGTGCCCAACTCCGAGCTCGGCCACCTCGAGATCGACGGCCACGACGCCGAGACCAAGGCCGCCTCGTCGGTCAAGGACAAGGAGGGCCTTTCCTATCCCGAGTGGGCCAAGCGGCTCCAGCGCTACTACAGCTTCCTGGAGAACCTCCTGTGGCCCGACCTCTTCGTCGTCGGCGGTGGCGTGTCCAAGGACCACGAGCAGTTCCTGCCCCTGCTCAAGATCCGCACCCCCATCGTCCCCGCCAAGCTCGAGAACAAGGCAGGCATCATCGGCGCAGCCCACCTGGCGGCCAACAAGTAGCCACGCCGACGTCGTCAGCGCATCGACACGAGGTCCTGCAGGAGCACCGCCTGGCGGCGGGCGAACAGGTCGGCCCCGAGCCGGACCCCCACCACGAGCACGACGGCACCCAGACCCGGTCCGACGACGAGCGCCGCCCACGCCGCCCAGTCGTGCCCGAACCACGCGAGCACGCCGAGCACCAGCGCCGGAACGGTCAGCGCCGTCACCGCCGCTCCGCAGACCGCCTGCACGCCGAGCGTGAGGCCGGCCGACCCCGGGCGGCTCGTGAACGGGTTCTCGCCCGGCGCCGGTACGGCATACTGCTTCACCGCACTCGTGACACAGGCGACTCCAAAACCGTTGAGCAGAAACGCGATCGCCACCCCAAGGCTCGCCGGGAGCAGGGACCACGGCGAACCCAGCACGGGTCCGAGCACGGCATACACCGGGAGCGCCACCGCGGCCATGACCGCCGAGGGGAATAGCCGGCCGAGCCGGTCGCTCACGCCGTCGACCCCGCTGCTCACATGCATCCAGAAGGCCGTGGAGTCGTAGCCGACATCGTTGTGCTGGCTCCATCCGAGCAGGTATCCGCAGACGACCGGCATCCCGACGAGCGCGAGCACCGAGTCCTCCGTGATGGCCGGCAGCAGCAACGCCGCGGGCAACAGCATCGTGGTGAGGGCAGGAACGTTCAGCCGCGGGTCGCGCAGCCAGTAGGTGCCCGCGCGGGCCGCAATCGCTCCCATCGGCGTAGCCGGCAGCCGGGCGAACAACCCGAGGCCGCGAGCGCTGCCCGACTGGCTCGAGACCGTCCGCGGGTTGCGCAGCACGGAGGAGAGCACGCGCTCCCAGCCAAGGAACAGGACCAGCACCCAGACCGCCGCCAGCAGCAGGCAGGCGAGCCCGGTGGTCCAGCGACCTTCGGCGACGTGCGCCGGCGCAGCCCACGCCCAGCCCAGCGGCGTCCACGCCGCGATGTCGACGACCCGGGTCAGCACCTGCGCGGTCACCCCTCCGCCCGAGGCAAGGGCGATGGTCGGACCCAGCAGGACGAGGAGGGCGAGCGCCCCGAACCCTGCGACGTCGCGCCCCCTTCGGCTGCCGAGCACCGACGCCGCAAGGGCCGTGACGATGCGGCTGAGCAGGACGCACCCGAGCAGCCCCAGCGGCACGGCGGCCAGGGCCACCAGCGTGGACCCCACCGTGGCGGTCGAGGCGACGAACAGACCCAGCCCGACGACCACCGTGGCCAGCCCGGGCAGCCCGACGAAGCCACTGAGCAGCAGCCCCGACGCGAGCGCGCGCTCGGGCACGGCAAAGGTCGCGAACCGGCCGGGGTCGAGCGTGGGGTCGGCACCGAAGAAGAACAGCGGCAGCACCGTCCACCCGAGCGTGAGCACCACCCCGCCGGTCACGACGGCGAGCCGTAGCTGCTCCACCTCCCCCGTGGCGCGCAGGGCCACCAGTCCGGCAAACGCCGTGAGGACGAGTCCGCCCCCGTAGAGCACGCCGACGACCATGCCGACGATGGCCGCGGCGCCCCGGCGCAGGCTGTTGCGCAGGAGGACGAGCTTCAGTCGGATGAGGTGCGCAACCACGCGAGCCCCTCCACGTCGGCGGGGGCACCCACGAGGTCGAGGAAGCGGTCCTCGAGGCTGCCCGCTCCGCGCACCTCGTCGACCGTCCCCGCTGCCCGCACGCGTCCCGCAGCGATGATCGCGACGTCGGTGCAGATGCGTTCGACGAGGTCCATGACGTGGCTGGAGAGCACCACCGTGCCGCCGGCCTCGACGAAGCCGTGCAGGATGCCACGGATGGTGCGCGCCGACACCGGGTCGACGGCCTCGAACGGCTCGTCGAGGACCAGCAGCCGCGGTCCGTGGATGAGGGCGCACGCGAGCGTGACCTTCTTGGTCATGCCGGCGGAGTAGTCGATGACGAGCTTGTCCCGGGCATCCGTGAGGCCGAGGGTCGCGAGCAGCTCGGCGGTGCGCTCCGCGACGAGGCGACGGTCCATGCCACGCAACAACCCGGCATACGTCACGAGCTGCTCACCGGTGAGGCGGTCGAAGAGGCGCAATCCGTCTGGCAGCAACCCGATTCGCGCCTTCGCCGCCACCGGGTCGCGCCAGACGTCGACACCGAGGACGGCCGCTGTGCCGGCGTCCGGGCGCAGCAGTCCGGTGGCCATCGACAGGGTCGTGGTCTTTCCGGCGCCGTTGGGACCGACCAGGCCGTAGAAGGAGCCACGAGGAACGTCGAGGTCGAGCGGGTCGACGGCGATCGTGTCACCGAACCGCTTGGTCAGCCCGCGCAACGACAGGGCGGGGTCGACCGTCGGCATGGGTCAGACGCTACCTCTGCCGGGCGACGAGCATGACCTTCTTCGGGACGTTCTTGGCCACCTCGTACTCGCGCGAGTTCTTGCCGTCGCGCTCGGCGTAGCCCATCCGCTCCAGGCGCATGAGGACGACCGGGCACTTCGCGCACCGCGGCTTGTCCTTGCAGCACTTCTTCTTGGCCTTGGTGGCCTTCGTGCCGCTCTTGCCCTTTGCCATGTGGCGAGGGTAGGTGAGCCTTACCTAACCGACCAAATCGCGTTCCGTATGGCGGGAACTCACCTCGCGGTGAACTCCTGCGGCTGGCCGTCCGAGAGGTCGCGGATCTCGGTGTCCTGGCTGCCCAGGCCGCGGGCCTGGTCGAGGTAGAGCCCGCGCCCCGTCTCGCTGAGGAGCGCGTCGTGCACCGGGATGGCGATCGGGGCGGCGAGGTCGCGCAGGAACCCGGTCATGTCGCGGCTGGCGGCCCAGGGCGCGTTCAGGGCGAACGCGACGATGTCGATGTCGCCGGGGTCACCGTCGAGGGCGTCACCGGTGTGGAAGAGCGTGGGCTCGCCGTCGGCGCTGATCCGCATGCCGGTGTTGTGGATGCGCGGGATGTCCTCGTTGATCAGGGCGTGCATCTTGCCGACGCCTGTGACGGTCACCTCACCGAGCCGGACAGAGTCGTCGCCAGCCAGGGCGGTGACGTCGATTCCCTTCTCCTGCAACAGCTCTGCCGTCTCCGGGTCGGTGATGACCCGCACCTCCGGGTTGGCCGACATCAGCTCGGGCAGCAGGTCCTGGTCGAGGTGATCGGGGTGCTGGTGCGTGACGAGGATGGCGCTGAGGTCGCGCTGGGAGTGGGCTTCCGGCGACCAGACACCGGGGTCGATGAGGATGCGCCGGTCGGCGACCTCGACGAGCAGGCTGGCGTGTCCGAGATGGGTGATCCGCATGAGGACACGGTATGCCGCGTGGCCGGCTCTCGCCGCTCAGCCGAGCCGGGCGCGGGCCTGGTGCTCCTGCGCCATCCGGCGCAGCCCGACGAGCACCGGCTCGGTCAGCAGCGTCCCCAGCACGGCATACGTCGCGGCGTCCTCCCCGGCTGGTCCGGCGGAGGCGACCATCGCCTCGAGGTCGACCTTGGCCACCTCGCCCGCCGACGCGGCATACGTCTCCAACCCCGTGTCGGCGAGCGGCTGCCCGGCCGCCTCCATGGCGTCGAGGGCGCTGGCGACGGCGACGAGGTGGGGCGAGTCGTCGTCGACCTGCCAGCCCCGGTCGGCGACGAGGGCACGCACCCGGTCCAGCGCGGCCGCGCTCGGCTCGGTCGGCGGCGGCGGCGACAGGCGGTAGTGGGCGGCACCGATGGCGGCCGCTGGAGAGCGTTCGGCGGCCATGGCGGCGAGGACGTCGCGCACCTGGTCGAGGCTGAGTCCGGCCACGTCGACGAGGGCGCGCACGAGACGCAGTCGGTCGACGTGCGACTGGTCGTACCGGGCGCGCGTCGCCCCCACCGCCTCCCCGGGCGGGACGAGGCCCTCACGCAGGTAGTACTTGGCGGTGGCGACGGACACTCCGCCGCGGCTCGCGAGCTCGGACAACCACATGCGGACATCTTGACATTTGGAGAGCCAACTATCCACTATTGGTGAGTCAACTCTCCAAATAGCCGAGGTGGTCCCGATGCTGTCCGACGAGTCCCGCATCCTCGCGGGGATCCTGCTGCTGTCGCTGGTCACGGTCGAGACCGGCGGCCTCTACCTGCTCAAGATCGTCCGCGGCAAAGCGGAGGTCACGCCGTTCCAGGAGAAGTTCGCACGGGCCGGTCACGCCCACGCCGGGACGCTGCTGGTCCTCGGGCTGGTCTGCCAGCTGTTCGCCGACGCGACGACTCAGACCGGCCTCTGGGACTGGCTTTCACGCTCGGGTGTGCCGGTCGCTGCGCTGCTGATGCCCGGCGGGTTCTTCTTCTCCTCGATGGGCCCCGGGCGCACCTCCCCCAACAAGCTCATCGTCCTGGTCTTCGCCGGGGCGGCGCTGCTCGCGGCCGGTCTCACCTCACTCGGCATCGGCCTGCTGACCGCCTGAGCAGTGTGCGCACAGCCCGCGGCCGACAATCATGGTCGACAGCTCAGCTTCATGCTCCTGCTCCGAACCCACCAAGCGCCTCGACCGCGCTATTCCGCCGATGCTTCGACGGGCTAACTACGCTGACACCTGCCGATCTGACCCGATCACAGGAGTTTCCCGCGCCGGCGTGAGACGAACCACAGGCTCCCACGGCCAAACCAATCCGCCGTCCCGTCGTCGAGTTCGACCCAGAAGGCAGGAAACAGCCGGGTGCCGCCGCCGCGCAGCGGATCCCGACTGATCTCCCGAAGAACGCCTCGGCCATGCGTCGCGAATCGGTTGACTTCCACGACGTCACCAACTCGCAGCCGCTTCGCATCGCGGGGCCGAGGCTTCGCGAAAGTCGCTGCTTGGCGATTCGACACGAGACTGGCCAGGGTCACGACGTCGTACGAAGGTGTACTCACCGCACTGGTGCCGGATTCGGACGGTTGCAGGTCCCCCGTGCAGGAGCCCCGCCAAGAGCCGTCCTCCCCTATGCCACTGCTTGCGGACAGCGCCCCGAGGTTGGGCGCCACCGTCGTGATGCGACCCACCGCCCGGTCACTGGGCACAGCTTGGTAGATCGCCCACGCAGCTGCGGCGCGAGTAGGATCTTCGCAACGCGCCTCGCAAATGGCCGCCCCGTCATTTCGTACTGCGACCGCCAGGTCGGTTTCCATCTCATCGAGCCGCTGAACCCGACCCACCACAGTCGGTCGCCCTTCAACGGTGATCCATATCGAGCCATTCTCAGTGAGGGCACCCAAGCAGCGTTGTGCAAGGTTGTTTGCCACGAGGGCGCCGTCAGAAGTGAACGACGCTACGGGTACCCCATTCGGCCAGGGCCCCTTGTATAGCCATCCATCCGCAAACCAGCCGACGGAGATGTCGGCAACCTTGATCGTTGGCAACATCAGTCACTCGACCTGACTTTCAGTGCGCGGCGTTCGTCCGGAACCGACCTGCCACACTGCGTGATCGCACGTGCGGGTGGTGATATTCAAGATCTGGGCTGCCCGCGCCACGAGATCTACGAGTTGATCGTCGCTGGCCGTATCGATTCCCACGTTAGAGAAGAATCGGCGCACCATTCGATCGGGCTTAACCGTCTCCACTCCGGATAACAATGCGGCGTAGCGCCACGAAATGCCCGAGCGCTGACCCGGGGCATTGAGCCACCGATATTTCACGGCACTGTCGACGTATCGACTTCTAAAGCTGCTCGCGTTGAGAACCCCGACGTCCATGAGATCGCTGGCAATAACTCTGATCACTTCCGCCTTCAGCGGAGCGTCTGCCCGAGCCCATGCGCGCTGGCGAGTGCCAACGGCAACCGCCCATCTCTCGACCCCGCCGACTTCTCGAAACGTGTCCAAAAGGTCCGCCGGCCCATCTGTCTCCGCGAGGGCACCACGAAGCGCCCTGTACCTCGACACCACTTTGGCTGCGGCTGAGTAGCGTACGCCGATCGACTGAATCGAGTCGATGATGCATAGCGCCAGACTGTTTGGATACCCAGGCGGTGTCGCCCAGTGGCTTGCAGGCCCGCCCACCCTCTCCAACTCATGCGCGACGCGCTGAGCCATATGCTCCCTTCGGGCTCCACTCAGGGGCCTGGGTGCCACGCTCATATCGAGCTCCTGCTCGGTTCAGACTGCCGCCAAAGGCTGACTGCCCGCGGACTGTTCTGGGTCAATGTATGACACCAGGGGCGAAATTGATGACGAAGCGACCAAATGCCCATACGTCATAAACGAAGGGACTAGGGATCTCGGACAAGAACCTTCGAGACCTACCTGCGCTCAGCGAGGTGGATGAGTCGGTCGATACGCCGGGTTCTGTTCCGCGCCACCGTTACCAGTGACGCGGCGACGGTCATCCATCTACGACAGCCGTTGCCGGCTGCCTCCAGCGTCCTACCCGTGTGCTCGGGCGGGCCGCCCTCGAACGCACACTGTCTGGACTTGCTCCGGGTGGGGTTTACCTAGCCGACCTGGTCACCCAGGCCGCTGGTGGTCTCTTACACCACCGTTTCACCCTTGCCGCGCGACCGAGGTCGCACGGCGGTCTGTTCTCTGTGGCACTGTCCCGCGGGTCACCCCGGGTGGCTGTTGGCCACCACCGTGCCCTTCGGAGCCCGGACGTTCCTCGGCGGTGGTTGCCCACCGACGCGACCGCCTGACCGACTCATCCACCTCGAGTGTACGGGAGCCGGGTCTGCCCGTGTTTCGCACGCGCCAAGCCGGGTAGCGCCCACTGACGACGGGAACGAGAGGAGCACAGATGACTGTCACCAAGTTCCAGGACCTGCCACTTGCGGACCGAGACCGCGAATGGGACGGCGACGCCGCCGATCGCCACGTCCGCAAGTGGGCGGACGCCGACGACCAGCCGACCGCACGGTACCGGGAGGCGCACGTCTGGTACGACGCCGACAACGAGGACAACTTCACGGCATACAAGCTCCTGATCGCCGACGTCGTCGACGGACGTCTCGCGGCCGTCCCGCGTGCGGTCATGGCCGCGGCCGGTGTCGTCCAGGGCGCGCGGGGTGGTGTCGACATCCCCGATGACGAGCTGCCGCGCGTCCGCGGACACCTCGCCAGGTACTACGCGAAGATGGAGGACGAGCCACCGTGGGAGTCCGCCGACTGATATGCCAGGTATGCCGCGGGTCGAGGTAGTCGGGTACCCCACCGTGCTCGCGGATTACCTCGACCGGCGGAGGTCAGAGCGTCTTGGTGACCTTCGACAGGCCGCTGGGCCGGTCCGGGTCGAGGCCCTTGGAGAGCGCCAACTCGAGGGCGATGAGCTGCAGCGGCACGATCTGGACCAACGGCGTGAGCTCCTCCGGCACGTCGGGCACCTGCACGGCATACCCGGGAAGGTCGTCGGCCGACCCCCGCACGAGGGTGACGTCGGCGCCGCGCTCGACGAGCGCGTCGACGACCGGGCGCAGGAGCTGGCTGCCCGCTCCCCCGGGCCCGATGACCATGACCGGTGTCGCGCCGTCGACGTGGGCGACCGGCCCGTGCAAGAGGTCGGCGCCGGAGAACGCCGACGCCGCGAGGTGGCACGTCTCCATCAGCTTCAGCGCACCCTCGCGTGCCGTCGGGTAGGAGAAGCCGCGTCCGACGGTGACGAGGCGCTCGGCGAACCGGTAGCGGCTCACCACCTCCTCCACGTCGCTGTCGCGGACCGCCCGGGCCACAGCGTCCGGCACACCCGCGACGGCCGACCCGTCACGGCCGGCGAGCGCGTCGACGAACAGCCAGAGGGCGAGCAGCTCGTTCGTGTAGGTCTTGGTCGCGGCGACCGAGCGCTCGACCCCGGCCCGGATGTCGAGGTGCAGCTCGGTCTCGGCGGCTAGCGGCGAGCGGGGGTCGTTGGTCACGGCGAGGGTCAGTGCCCCGGAGTCGCGGGCCACCCGCGTCGCCTCGCGCAGGTCGGGTGAACCGCCCGACTGGCTGACCGCGACCCACAGCACACCGGCATACGACTGACCGGTGCGGTATGCCGTGATGCTCGACATCGAGGCCAGCCCGCACGGCAGCCCGAGGACGGTCTCGATGAGGTACTTCGCGTAGAGCGCCGCGTGGTCGCTGCTGCCGCGAGCGGCGAGGAGGACGAACCGGATGTCGCGCCGCCGTACCTCCTCGGCGATCGCGGCGATGTCGCCGCGCGCGTCGAGCAGGCGCTGGAGGGCGGCCGGCTGTTCCTCGATCTCGGCCCGCATCAACGCGCCCGGCGACGAAGTCATGCCGTCATCCTCTCGTCCCACGTCTCGGCTCAGGCCGGACCCACGACCTCGAACCGCACCACCCCAGTCGACACCGTGGCCTCGACCAGCTTGACCTTCACCCAGGTGCCGAGCTCGGCCTGGCCGGTCGCACTGGCCAGCACCGCCGGGTCGTCGATCTGGATGACCACCTTGTCCTTCTCGCGGTCCTTCTGGTCCACGACCATGGCGCGGAACTCCTCGCCGACGCGCCCACCCAGCGCCGCGGCCTCGACGGCGTCGGCGCAGGCGCGCTCGACGCCGCTGGCGACCTTGTCGCTGCAGGCCATGATCTCCGGCAGCGACGGGAGCGCCTCACGGGCCCACGTCGGCACCTCCTCCTTGGCGGACAGCGCCGCACAGATCGCGAGCCCGAACCGGTCCACGAGCCGGCGCAGCGGCGCGGTCACGTGGGCGTAGGGGTAGGCGACGGCGGCATGTTCGCGCTCGGCAGGAACCTCGCCGTCCATGGGCGTGTAGCCGGCGCCGCGGAACAGCGACGTGGCCTCGTGGATGAGCGCGAGGTGCTTGGGGTTGGTGCGGTCCAGGGTGCGCAGGAACTCGCCGTACGGCGTGCCCTTCTGCCACTCGATGCCGAGCGCCCGGCTCGCCTGCCGGAAACGGCCCACGGCGTTCGGGTCCGGTGCGGGCATCGTGCGCAGGATGCCGACCTTGGCCTCGATCATCATCTCGGCGGCGGCCATGCCGGTCATGAGGGAGATCTGGGCGTTCCAGTCCTCGACCTCCAACGGCGGCCGGAACCCGAGGCGGTACTGCCCCTTGTCGTCCTGGTTGACCTCCTGCTCGGGCATCGGCAGGCTCGCGCCACCGCGGCGGCGCTCGAACTCGATCCGCTTGAGCCCGACCTCCTTGAGCAGCATGAGCCGCTCGTCGGCGGACCCGTCGTCAATCGCCTTCTGCACGCCGACGTAGTCGAGCCGGTCGGTGCTCTTCACCCGCGCCCGGTAGACCTGCTTGTCATAGCCCTCGCCGTCGGCGGACAGCCGCATGTCCCACACGAACGCCGGCCGGACCTCACCCGGCAGCAGGCTCGCGGCCCCCTCGCTCAGCACGGGCGGGTGCAACGGCGCGCGCCCGTCCGGGGCGTAGATCGTCTGGCCGCGCTTGCGTGTCTCGGTGTCGACCGCACCCCCGGCCTGGACGAACGCCGGCACGTCGGCGATGGCATAACGCACGCGGTAGCCCTCGCCGTCGCGCTCGATGTGCAGCGCCTGGTCGAGGTCCATCGACCCCTCCGGGTCGATGGTGAGGAAGGGGATCGACGTCTCGTCCCGTTCCGGCAGCTGGGGTGCCTGGGCCACCTTTTCCGCCTCGGCCAGGACTTCGGCCGGGAACTCGGTGGGCACCTTGAACTCGGCTCGGATCGCGTCGAACCGGGCCTTGAGCTCGTCGCTGATGGGCACCTCGGTCGAGGTGAGCACGGGGCTCGGCACGGGGGCGGGCTGGACGGTGATCTTGCGCAACGGCATACGACCAACCTATCCAGCCGAGACCGCTGAGCGGCGGAACCGACCTCCCACCTAGGATCTGCGCGTGCTGATCCTGCTGCCCCCGTCGGAGTCCAAGACCGGCCGGAGCCGTGGTCGGGCGGTCGACCACGAACGCCTGTCCTTCCCCGAGCTGGCACCGACGCGGCAGCGTGTGGCGGACGCCCTCGCGCAGGTGAGCGCCCGCCCCGACGCAGCCGAGGCGCTCGGTGTCAGCCCGGGCCTCACCGCGGAGATAGCCCGCAACCTGGCCCTGCACACTGCGCCGTCGCTGCCCGCGTCCCGGGTCTACTCGGGCGTGCTCTACGACGCCCTGTCCTACGCGACCCTCGACACCGCCGCCCGGCGACGCGCGAACCGGTGGCTGGTCGTCGTCTCCGCGCTCTACGGCGCCGTGCGGCCGACCGACTCCATCACGCCCTACCGCCTCTCCATGGGGGTCAACCTCCCGACAGTCGGACCCTTGGCCGGCGTGTGGAAGCCCCAGCTGGAGCGGGTGCTCCCCGAGGCTGCGGGACGTGGGCTGGTCGTCGACTGTCGGTCGAGCACGTATGCCGCGGCGTGGACTCCCAGCGGTGAGGTCGCCGGCCGATGGGTGCGGGTCAACGTCCCTGGAGCGACCCACATGGCCAAGCACACCAGGGGGCTGGTGGCACGAGCCCTGTGCGAGGTGGGCAAGGACCCGCGGCGCCCGACGGCCCTGCCGGACCTGCTCGCGGACCGGTTCGAGGTGCAGCTCACCCAGCCCGCCCGCGCCGGTCGGCCCTGGGTGCTCGAGGCGACCGCGCGATGACGGACGCGACGTGACCACCGACGTCGCCGACCTGGTCGCCCGCATCGGCCCGGTCCTCGTCTTCTTCGTCGCGATCACGGTCGTGGCCGAGATCGCCGACGCCGCAGGGGTTTTCGACGTCGCCGGTCACTGGACCGCGCGCGCGGGACGGCACCGCACCATCGTGCTGTGGCTGCTCTTCGTGGCGCTCGCCGTCGTCTGCACCGTGTTCCTGTCGCTCGACACCACGGCCGTGCTGCTGACCCCCGTCGGGTTGGCCATCGCCGCCCAGCTCGGCATCTCCCCCGTCCCGTTCGCGATGACAACCCTGTGGCTGGCCAACACGGCATCGCTGCTCCTGCCGGTCTCGAACCTCACGAACCTCCTTTCGCTGCACCATTTCTCCGCGCTCGGCCAGTCCCACGGCGACTACGTCCGGCTGGCGGCTGCCCCGGCGTCCGCGGCGGTGGTCGGCACCGTCGTCGTGCTCTACCTGCTGCACCGGGGCCAGCTGCACGGCCGTTACACGACCGAGGCGCCGGCCGAGCCGCACGACCCGGTGCTGCTGCGCATCGCCGGTGCCGTCTGCCTCGCGGTCGGCCCGCTCTTCGCGGTCGGCCTGTCACCGGCCTGGGTGTCGGTCGTGGCTGCGGTGGTGCTGCTCGTGGCGGTGGGGCTGCGGTCGCCGGGGCTGTTGCCGCACATCGCGATCCCGTGGCGGATGGCCGTGGGCGTGACCGTGCTCTTCGTCGTCATCGACGTCGCTCTGGCCCACGGCCTGCGCGACGTGCTGGCGGGCGTCGCCGGCTCCGGTACCTCGCCGTGGGCGCTCGCGCAGGTGGGCGCAGTCGGAGCCGTCGGCGCCAACATCGTCAACAACCTGCCTGCGTATGCCGCGCTGGAGTCCGTGACGGCCGACGCACCGCAGCGCCTCATGGCGTTGCTCGTGGGGGTCAACGTCGGCCCGCTCGTGACTCCGTGGGCCTCACTGGCCACCCTGCTGTGGGCGCAGCGGTGCCGCGCACGCGGCATACGCATCGAGGTGAAGACCCTTGCGTGGCAGGGCTTTCTGTGCGCTCTGGCCGCGGGCGGACTGTCCATCGCAGCCCTGGCCGTCACTGCCTGAGGGGCACCGGCGGGCGGCTCAGGACTCGATGTCCCGCAGGGCCTGCTCGCGTTCCCTGACCCCGAGCCGTTCGTCCGTCACGATGGTGGGCACGAGCGCACACGCCGCCACCAGGAGGCAGATCGTGAGCGCCACATGGACCTGGGCGAGGACGACCGCGAGGGCGAGTATCGCGACGAAGACGACCGTCTCGCGCACGTGGAGCTGGTCGCGGGCGATGACCGCGGTGTAGATGGCGATGAGCATGAACCAGAAGACCAGCATGGGCACGATGACCGTGAGCAGTGTGCCGGTCGACGACAGCGTCGACTTGTGCTCGAGGTAGTAGGCACACACGTGCAGTCCGGCTCCGATGGCGGCCACCGCGGCGACGATGATGATGTGTCCGTAACCGAAGACGAACGACCGACTGCGGTTGGCGTGCAGACCCTCCCCCATGGGGACGGCGAAGTAGATCCACCACAGGGTGAACGCGATCCCGATCCCGGCCAGGCCGACGGCCGCCACCTCCCACGACCAGCCCTGTTCCTCCACGACCGACTGGAGAGCCGCGATGGTGCCGATGAGGCACTCGCCCAAGGCGATGATGACGATCAGCCCGTAGCGCTCGGCGATGTGGTGCGGGTGCCACGGGGTGCCCTCGCCCTTGCGCTCGGCGAACACGGGACCGAGGAACTCCAGGGCGTAGAGCGGCAGCATGCATGCGAGGGTCAGGCCCAGCGACAGGTGGGGGAAGATCAGCAGCACCCAGCCCACCTGGGCGGCCGCGATGAACTTGACGTAGGTGAGGGCGCAGTCGCGGTGCTCGGGGTCCTGCTTGGCCACGCGCAACCACTGGAAGATCATGGCGACCCGCATGACGACGTAGCCGCCGACGAGGATGCGGTTGTCGAGGTGCCCGCCCTCCTCGATCGAGGTGAAGATCGGCGTGATGCCCATGGCCAGGATGAGCACGCCGACCATCTGGAGCATGGTCGTGAGGCGGTAGAGCCAGTCGTCGGTGTCGAAGGCGGAGGCGAACCAGCTGAAGTTGACCCAGGCCCACATGATCGCGAAGAGGCAGAAGGCGAACGCCAGCACCCCGCTGCCGATGTGACCCTCGGCCAGGGCGTGCGCGAGCTGCGCCGACGCCGTGCTGATGGCGATGACGAAGACCAGGTCGAAGAACAGCTCGAGCGGGCTGGCCGACCGGCCGTGCTCGCGCGGGTTTCGCCCCTGCATCCGCACCATGTGGTGCGCCAGGTCGCGCTCGGTGGGGTGCGCCGTCGTGCTCACTCATGGCGCGAGAGCCTAACCGCGCCGGTCGCTCAGAGCCGCTCGAGCGCTTGCTGCAGGTCGGCCACGAGGTCGTCGGCGTCCTCGAGGCCGACCGAGATGCGCACCGTGCCGTCGGTGATGCCGACCGCCGCGCGCGCCTCGGGCGTGAGCCGGCGGTGCGTGGTCGTGGCGGGGTGAGTCACCATCGACTTGGCATCACCGAGGTTGTTGCTGATGTCGACGATCTGCAGGGCGTTGACGAAGGCGAACGCCTCGTCCTTGCCCCCGTCGAGTTCGAAGGTGACGACCGTGCCGCCGCCGAGCATCTGCGCGGTGGCGAGGTCATGCTGCGGGTGGGACTCGAGCCACGGGTAGAGGACCTTGGTGACGTTGGGGTGCTCCTCCAGTGCCCGCGCGACCGTCAGCGCGGTGGTTGCCTGGGCTCGAACCCGCAGCGACAGTGTCTCGAGGCCCTTGACGAGGACCCACGCGTTGAACGGCGACATGGAGGGGCCGGTGTGCCGCATGAGGTTCTTCACCGGGCCGTCGATGAACTCGCTCGACCCGAGTACCGCCCCGCCGAGGGTGCGGCCCTGGCCGTCGATGTGCTTGGTTGCGGAGTAGACGACGACGTCGGCGCCGTGCTCGAACGGCTTGGAGAACACCGGGGTGCCGAACACGTTGTCCACGACCACCTGCGCCCCGGCTGCGTGTGCGAGGTCGCTCACCGCCCGCATGTCGACGAGCTCCTGCATCGGGTTGCTGGGGGTCTCGAAGAAGACCGCCTGAGTGGGCTCGGACAACGCGGCCCGCCACTGCTCGAGGTCAGGCCCGTCGACGAAGACAGTCTCCACGCCCCAGCGCGGCAGGATCTCGTCGAGGATGACGAAGCACGACCCGAACAGCCCGCGCGACGCGACGACGCGATCACCCTGACCCAGCAGCGCGGCCAGAGCCACGAAGACCGCCGACATCCCCGACGCCGTCGCGAAGCAGGCCGGGGCCCCCTCGAGCTCGGCCAGCCGCCGCTCGAACATCGTCACGGTCGGGTTGCCGTAGCGGCTGTAGATGAAGTGCTCGACCTCGTCCTTGAACGCCGCCTCGGCCTGCTCGGCGCTGTCGTAGACGAACCCCGAGGTCAGGAACAGCGCCTCGGCCGTCTCGTCGAAGTTGCTGCGCTCGAGGCCGCCGCGAACGGCGATGGTGTCAGGCCGAAATCCCTTGCTGGACAAGGACTCTGCGCTCATGGAAGTGCCTCACTCAACCTTGTCGCCACGGGAGGTCGCTGTTCTTCCAGCCGGCCACGGACCGGTGCCCCTGGTCGTCGTGCGGCCCCTCGAACCCGTCGAGGACGTTGTATGCCGGGCCGAGACCGGCCGCGGTGGCCGCCTCCGCGGCCGCGACCGACCGCACGCCCGATCGGCACAGGAAGTAGATGGGTGCGCCGTCGGGCAGACCGACGTCCTGGAGCTGGTCGACGAAGTCGCCGTTGACGGCGCCGTCGGGGAACCGTTGCCACTCGACGCACACGACCCGCTTGCCGACACCGGACAGGTCGGGCAGCCCGACGTAGCTCCACTCCGCCGTGGTCCGCACGTCGACGAGGACGGCGTCCTCGTCGGCCACGAGCGCGGCATACGCGTCCTGCGGCGTCACGTCTCCTGCGTAGGTCATGAGCCAAGGTTAGGACGCTCGGCCACATGCCGAGACGGTCGGGTCATGCAGTGGACACCTCGGTCTCGTCAGGTGCGGTTGGTGAACGCCACCGAGACGGTGCCGTCCTCCCAGACCTCCAGCGCGGTGAGCGAGCCGGGCGCGGCCGCGAGCCGCCAGACCTTGTCGTGCGGGATGCCGAGGACGTCGGCCAGCACCACCATGATCGGCTTGCGGTGGCAGACCACGACGGTGGTCCCGCCGGCCCCCACCACCCGGGCGTAGGCCGCCAGGACCCGCGCGGCCAGCTGGGCGTGGGTCTCCCCGCCGGGGCGGGCGTATGCCGGGTCCTCCCGCAGGGCGCGCAGGTCCTCCTCCGCGTCGCGGGCGAGGTCGTGAACCGACGCGCCGTCCCAGTCGCCGAAGTCCTGCTCGTCCCAGTCACGGTCTACCTCGGGCGTCGCGCCGATCGCCTCGGCGACCGCCGCGCCGGTCTCGACCGCGCGGGCCAGTGACGACGTGACGACGCGGGCCGGGGCGCCACCCAGCAGGTGGGCCAGGGCGCGGCCGGCAGCGTGGGCCTGCCGGCGGCCGGTCTCGTTGAGCGACGGGTCCGCACCGCCCCGGCCGTCGAGCCGGCCCTCGTCGGTGAAGTCGGTGACGCCGTGGCGGACCAGCACCACCCGGGTCACCGCACCACGGCCACCGGGAGGGGGCGCGGTGGCCGGACCGGGGTCGACGACCTCCTCGACGGCCTCGTCGGCACCGACCATCCGGTCGATGGTGCGGCCGTCCATCCCGTCGTTGGAGAGCGCGTCCGCTGCCTTGTTCTTCTCGCGCGGGATCCACGTGTAGGTCACGGAGCCGCCGGCGTCGCCCAGGTCGGCGGCCACGTCACGGGCCTCGAGCGCCAGCCGGCGCATGTCCTCGTGCTTGATCTTCCATCGGCCGGACATCTGCTCGACGACGAGCTTGGAGTCCATCCGCACCTCGACGTCGGCGCAGGCGTCGATGCGCTGGGCAGCGCGCAGGCCCGCGATCAGACCCGAGTACTCCGCGACGTTGTTCGACGCCTTGCCCAGCGGTGCGGCGCCCTCCCACAGCACCGAGCCCGTGGCCGGATCGCGCACCACCGCACCCCAGCCGGCGACGCCGGGGTTGCCGCGCGAACCGCCGTCGGCCTCGACGACGAGCGCTCGCCCCATGCCGGTCAGAGGCCCGACTCGGGCGTGCGGACCTGGATGCGACGGCACTCCTCGCAGCGCAGCACCTCGTCGGCGGGGGCCGCCTTGATGCGCGCCACGTCGACCGCGTTGAGCTCGAGCTGGCACCCACCGCACCGCCGCTGCCGGATCGCTGCGGCTCCGAGGCCGCCGCTGCTCTCGCGGATCTTCTCGTACAGGGCAAGGAGGTCGTCCCCGACCTGGGACGCCGTGCCGGCCCGCTGCGCCGCCACCTGCTCCTCCTCCTGCGCGAGCTTGGCGAGCGCCGTGTCGCGGGCGGCGGTGGCAGCCGTGAGCTGGCGCCGGATCTCGGCCTGCTGCGCCTCGAGCTGGGTGGCGGCCGACTCGGCCTCCTCGGCCCGCTCCATCACCTCGAGCTCGACGTCCTCGAGCTCGGACTGGCGGCGCGCGAGCGAGGTGAGCTCGTGCTGCAGCGCGGTGAGGTCCTTGGCCGACCCGGTGCCCGAGTCGAGCCGGGCCTGGTCGCGGGCGGCGCGGTCACGCACGAGCTGGACGTCCGCCTCGGCCTTGGCCACCTCACGCTGGACGTCACCGAGCTCGGTGCGCGCCCGCACCAGCAGCCCGTCGACGCCGTCGGCCTTGGTCTGCAGCTCGGCAACCTGCGCGTGCTCCGGGAGCGTCTTGCGGGCGTGGGCCAGCTGGTCGAGCCGGGTGTCGATCGCCTGCAGGTCGAGCAGTCGCAGCTGACGGGACGGGTCGGCGTTCAGGACGTACCTCCGGGAGCGCTTGGCGCGGGCTCGGCACCGACCACGAAGTCCCACGGGTCGGTGCGCAGTGTGCTGATGTGGGTGTCCACTGTAGAGGCGTCGTGGCCCTGCCCAGCAAGGGCGTCGACCACCCGCTGCGCCGCACCCTCCAGCCACAGCGACTCGGTCGCCCAGTGACCGGCGTCGACGAGGTAGGGCGTGCCTCCGCGCGCCTCCTCGCGCGCCTCGAGCACCGGGTGGTGGCGCAGGTCGGCGGTGACGTAGACGTCGGCCCCGGACGCGCGGACGTGCTCGAACATGTCGTCCCCCGCCCCGCCCATGACCGCCACGGTCTCCACGCTCGCGTCCGGCGGCCCGGCGACCCGCAGGCCACCCGCGGCAGCCGGCAACGCGGCATACAGGGCCTGGGTGAACTCCGCCAGTGTCATGGGGGACGGCAGCCGCCCGAGCCGGCCGAGGGGCTGGCCCTCGACCTCGGCGAGCGGCCCCACGTCGGTGAGCCCGCACGCGGCCGCGAGCGCGTCGTTGACGCCCGGGTCAGCGACGTCGGCGTTGGTGTGGGCGACGTAGAGCGCGACGTCTCCGACGATGAGCGAGGTGACGGTCGCCCCCTTGGCCGTCGTCGTGGCGACCCCGTGTATGCCGCGCAGCAGCAGCGGGTGATGGGTCACCAGGAGGTCCGCGCCGAGCGCGCGCGCCTCCTCGACGACCGCCATCGTGGGGTCGACCGCGAAGTGGATGCGGGTCACGGGCTGGGTGGGGTCGCCCGTGACCAGCCCGACCCGGTCCCACGACTGCGCCGTGTCAGGCGGGTAGAGCCCGTCGAGGGCGCGGACCACGTCACCGAGATTCAGCTGTCGCACGTGGGCCCGGCCGGGCTCGAACCGACGACATCCACGGTGTAAACGTGGCGCTCTACCAACTGAGCTACAGGCCCCGGTGCCCGAGCGTAGTGGACGGCTCAGCGCAGGGCGGCCAGCGCCTCGTGGTAGCCGGAGAAGTCGCGCGCCTGGCCGATGTCGTTGACGAGCGACCAGCGGATGACACCGTCACGGTCGACCAGGAAGGTGCCGCGGATGGGCGCCCCGGCGCTTTCGTGGAAGACCCCGAAGGCCCTCGACACCGCGCCGTGCGGCCAGAAGTCGGACAGCAGCGGGAAGAAGTAGCCCTCCTTGTCGGCCCACGCCCGCTGGCTGAACATGTGGTCGCATGAGATGGCGAGCACCTGGACGTCGGCGTCGACGAAGGCGCCGAGGTTGTCGCGGATCTCGCACAGCTCGCCGGTGCAGATGCCGGAGAACGCGAACGGGTAGAAGACGAGCACGACGTTCTTGTCGCCGCGGAACTGCGCCAGCGAGGTGTCCTGGCCGTTCTGGTCCTTGAGCGTGAAGTCCGGTGCGGTGTCGCCGGGGGCGAGGGGCGAGCTCGGCTGCGTCGTCGAGGTGGGCGAGGTCATGTCGGTCAGTGTGGCAGTGCGGTCAGCGCCGCGCCGACTTGGGAGCGACCAGCCGGGTCGCCGTCCAGTCCTCGCAGGCGTTGACGGCGCCGGAGGTGTGCAGGCCGGCCGTGGTCGCGGCCTCCTCGATGTCGCTGGCGTCCACGTGTCCGGGGCGCCCGGACTTGGGTGTCAGGACCACGATGGACCCGCCCTCGGCGAGGTTGGTGAGCCCGTCGACCACCGCGTCGACGAGGTCACCGTCGTCGTCCCGCCACCAGATGAGGACGGCGTCGGCCACGTCGCCGTAGTCCTCGTCCTCCAGCTCGGAGCCGACGAGGTCCTCGAGTGCGAACCGGAAGTCGTCGTCCACGTCGCTGTCGTAGCCGAACTCCTGCACCACCTGACCCTCGGTGATGCCCAGTCGGCTCACCGATGCCTGCAGCGCGGACTGCGCTGGCGTGCTCACACCCTTCTCCATCCCTCACGTGGACCGGTTGCGGGACAGTCCACCGCGCCTCGGCGGGATTTTCAACCGAGTCGCCCAAGAATCCCCTGCTCAGGCCGGTCTGGCGGCGAGGCGACGGGCCTCGCTGGAGCGCACCACCTGCTCGTCGAGGAGGCGCAGCGCCTCCTCGACGTCGAGGTGCTCGACCGCGGGCCCGACCGGACCCGGTGTGGACACCAGCTTGACCGAGGCCACGCCCCGGCGGCGCTCCCACGGCCCCTGCGAGATGGTGAGCGACTGGATGCGCGCGTGCGGCACCACCTGCACCGAGCGCCACAGGACGCCCCGACGCGTCACGACCTCGTCCGGGAGGGCGGCATACCCGCGCCGTCGCCAGCTGAGCGGGTCGAACGGCTTGGCTCGTTCGCTCGCGGTCACGAAGCCACCGTGAGGACCCTCCCCCGTCATCGCCGCGACGGCCGCCTCCTCCGGCAGGTCCAGGCGAACCAATGTCAGCACCCGCAGCGCCTCGTCCATGCGACCCACGGGCAGCAGCACGTTCTCCGTGTCGTCGTCATCGCTGCCGCCCACGCCTGCGACGTTGACCTGGATGCGCCACCACCCCGGGAACCGCCACGGCAGCGACTGGCTCACCTCGATCGCCTGGATGCGGTGCAAGGGCACTGTCGTCGTGCGGATGTCGGTGAGGCCGTGGCGGATTCGCAGCCGGTCGCCCTCGTGGAGGAGCTGGAAATTCGCCTCCTTCGTGAGCCGCTTGAGCAACCCGCCGCCGATCGCAAGCGTCATCGGACCGAGCCAGGCGACCATGCCGGGGGCTCCGAGGACGAGGGAGACGACCAGCGCGGGCGCCGCGAGAAGGAAGGTCAGCGCAGGCCCGCTGTAGAGGATCGACTGCACGATGCGTGAGTTGGGCACCGCGAGCACCTGGGTCGCGTGGTCGTCGGCCGGCTGGGTCAGCGTGGTCGTCTGCGACGAGCCCGCGTATGCCGCGTCGCCGGCCGCGCGCCGGTGCGGCGCCTCCTCGTCACTGTGGCGTGCGAGCTCGATGAGCTCCTCACGCATCCGCTGGGCCGCCGCGTCGGTGAGGTAGGACAGCTTGAGGTTGGAGTCCTTGCCGCCAGCTGACTGCACGACCACCTCGGACAAGCCGAAAAGCCTTGCCAGCAAAGGACGTCCGATGTCCACGGCCTGGATGCGGTCGAACCGCACCTGCCGGTGCTGGCGGAAGACGAACCCGGTGCGCAGCTCGATGAGCGTCGGGGTCAGGCGGAAGCGGGAGAAGCGCCACGACACCCACGCCCCGGCGACGATGAGCAGCAGGACCACGACGACGGCCAGCACCGCCCACCACAGGTGCCCGAAGGTCGGGTCCTCGCGCTCGGCACCGAAGATCGTGTCGAGCTGCTGGGACAGGACGTAGGCGAGCACCGCCACGAACGCGATGCCGCCACGCAGCAACGGAGACAACGGGTGCAGCCGCTGCCACGGCTGGCCGCCATCGTGCGGCTCTGGCGGCGCGGTCGACTCTGGCGTGTCGGTCACAGGCCGGCCCGCTGCGACTCACCCCGCGCGGCCAGCCGCTCGCGCAGCTGCTCGGCCACCTCTGTGGGCAGTCCCGGGATCTGCCCGCCGCTCTCCGGCGATGCCGTGTGCAGCTCGACGGTGGCCATGCCGAACTTCCGCGCCAGCGGGCCGGATTGGACGTCGACGAACTGCAACCGGCCGTAGGGCACGCTCACGACGGTGCGGAACAGCCGGCCCTTGCGGATCACGAGCTCCTCGGCCGTCTCGGCCCAGCTGATCATCGGCACCTGCCGGCCGATCACCCACGCGACCCAGCCCACGACGACCACGACGAACGCCACGGCGAGCCACAGCCACGCGCTCACGAAGATCGCCAGCGCGAGCGCCCCGAGGAGCGGGAGCACGGCGACGCAGCCGAGCACGACGAAGCGGGCGGTCGCCAGCTTCGGCGACACGGGGCGCCAGTCGAGTCCTCCGTCACCGAAGAGCGTGACGTCGGGTGTGCTCGGCGCGACGGGACCCGTCGCAACGGTGGGCGCGGTGGCTGACGGGTCCAGCGGGTCGGTCACTCCCCCAACCTAACCGCACCCGCAGGCCGTGGTGTCGGTCGGTCACATTGACCAAGTGCTCGGCACTGTCGCCACCCATGAACTGCCACCATCCGGCCGTGGGAGCTTCACTTGCCGCCGCGCGTGTTCTCATTCCCTTGGGGCACCGCTCACCACCACCACGTCATCAATGAGGCGGTCCGTCAGTTCATCTCCTAAGCGATCCAGGTCCTGTTCGGAAAGGCCCGGCATCCTCCACCGAACTTCGGCCAGGGCGTTGCGGAGCAAGCCGTTTAGGCAGTCCCATTGACCATCGTTCACAGCGTCCGTCCTTCAAGTTGGGCCAAGCTCAGTAACTCTGCCGGTGATATTGCTTGTAGGTCACTTGGTACGCGACTGTGCTCACAATATTTGCCGTCGTTGGTGCAGCGGCCAGCCGTACGGCAACCGACCGCCAGCCTTGGCACCCCTCCATCCCCACCTGAGGGCGTGCACGTTCTTCCACCCGTACCCCATGAGCCACACCGCCGCGCGCCCACGGCGACCACGCGGCATACCCTCGAACCATGGGACGAGTGACGCAGCGGGTGCCGAGCACGCGTGTGGAGGTCGTCGACGGCACGGTGCGCGAGACGCGCCGCCCGGACACGCTCGCCGTCGAGGAGCCGCTCGAGATCAGGGTCGGCGGCCAGACCATCACGGTCACCATGCGCACTCCGGGCGACGACTTCGACCTCACCCTCGGCAACCTGCTCACCGAGGCGGTGGTGACCAAGCCGACCGACGTCGCACAGCTCATGCACTGCCTCGACGAGGACGAATCCGGTTCTCCCACCTACAACGTCGTCGACGTGACGCTCACCCCCGGCGTCGTGCCCGACCTCGACCGCACCGCCCGCAGCGGCTACCAGAGCAGTGCCTGCGGCGTGTGCGGCAAGACGAGCGTCGACGCCATCACCGCCACGAGCCCGTATGCCGTCGCCGACGACTCCGTGCGACTCTCACCGGAGGTGGTGGTCGGCCTGCCGGGGCGGCTGCGCGAGCAGCAGAAGGTGTTCGACAAGACCGGTGGGTTGCACGCAGCGGGCATCTTCACCGCCGACGGCGAGCCACTGGTGGTGCGCGAGGACGTCGGCCGGCACAACGCCGTCGACAAGGTCATCGGGTGGGCCGGACGCGAAGGGCTGCTGCCGTTGTCCGGTCACGTCCTGGTCGTCAGTGGACGGGCGAGCTTCGAGCTGGTGCAGAAGGCAGTGATGGCGGGCATCCCCGCGCTCGTCGCCGTGTCCGCGCCGTCGTCGCTCGCGGTCGAGCTCGCGCGCACCTCGGGGCTGACGCTCGTGGGCTTCACCCGTGACCCCCGGATGACCGTGTATGCCGGTGGGCAGCGGCTGGGGCTCGCTTCGCATACTGGCCAGTAGCCACCGCCGGTTGTGACCCACGCCTCGCGGGGGTGGAAGATGGAAGAGGTCGCAGGCAACCCCGCGACCCAAGCGCGAGAAAGGACCCACGACCGTGGCCGCACGCGAGGAAGCCGGACCCATCCTCAACGGCATCCCCAGCCAGCTCCCGGACATCGACCCGGACGAGACCCAGGAGTGGCTCGAGTCGCTCGACGGTGTCATCGAGGCCGGCGGCCGCAACCGGGCCCGCTACGTGATGCTCAAGCTGCTCGAGCGCGCCCGCGAGCAGCAGGTCGGGGTCCCGTCGCTGACGGCGACCGACTACATCAACACCATCGCGCCCGAGCAGGAGCCGTGGTTCCCCGGTGACGAGGAGGTCGAGCGCCGCTACCGCGCCTACCTGCGCTGGAACGCCGCGGTCATGGTGCACCGTGCCCAGCGCCCGGGTGTCGGCGTCGGCGGCCACATCTCCACGTACGCCTCGGCCGCGACCCTCTACGAGGTCGGGTTCAACCACTTCTGGCGCGGCGTCGACCACCCGGGTGGCGGCGACCAGGTGTTCTTCCAGGGCCACGCCTCCCCCGGCATGTACGCTCGCGCGTTCCTCGAGGGCCGCCTGACCGAGGACCAGATGGACGGCTTCCGGCAGGAGAAGAGCCACATCGTCGGCGGCCAGCCGGTCGGCCTCCCGTCCTACCCGCACCCGCGGCTCATGCCCGACTTCTGGCAGTTCCCGACGGTGTCCATGGGCATCGGCCCGATGAACGCGATCTACCAGGCCCAGTTCAACAAGTACCTCCACAACCGCGGCATCAAGGACACCAGCCAGCAGCACGTCTGGGCGTTCCTCGGTGACGGCGAGATGGACGAGCCGGAGTCGCGCGGCCTGCTCCAGCTCGCGGCCAACGAGGAGCTCGACAACCTCACCTTCGTCATCAACGCCAACCTCCAGCGGCTCGACGGCCCGGTGCGCGGCAACGGCAAGATCATCCAGGAGCTCGAGGCCTTCTTCCGTGGCGCCGGCTGGAACGTCATCAAGGTCGTCTGGGGCCGCGGCTGGGACCCGCTGCTCGCCGCCGACCGCGACGGCGCACTGGTCCACCTCATGAACACCACGAGCGACGGCGACTACCAGACGTTCCGCGCCAACGACGGCAAGTACGTCCGCGACCACTTCTTCGGCCGCGACCCGCGCACCCGCGACATGGTCAAGGACTGGTCCGACGAGGACATCTGGTGGAAGCTCAAGCGCGGCGGCCACGACTACCGCAAGGTCTTCGCGGCATACCAGGCAGCCATGAACCACACCGGCCAGCCCACGGTCATCCTCGCCAAGACCATCAAGGGTTATGGCCTCGGCACCCACTTCGCCGGGCGCAACGCGACCCACCAGATGAAGAAGCTGACCCTCGACGACCTCAAGGGTCTGCGCGACGGCCTCAAGCTCCCGATCTCCGACGAGCAGCTGGAGAAGGACCCCTACCTGCCGCCGTACTACAACCCCGGTCCGGACGACCCGGCCATCAAGTACCTGCGCGAGCGCCGCGAGAAGCTCGGCGGCGGGCTGCCGATCCGCAAGGTCGAGCACGCCCCGCTGAAGCTGCCCGACCACAAGGCCTACGACGTGGTGAAGAAGGGCACCGGCAAGCAGGAGGTCGCCACGACGATGGCGTTCGTCCGGCTGCTCAAGGAGCTCATGCGCGACAAGGAGTTCGGCAAGCGGGTCGTGCCGATCATCCCGGACGAGGCACGCACCTTCGGCATGGACTCCTTCTTCCCGACGATCAAGATCTACAACCCGCACGGCCAGCACTACACCTCGGTCGACGCCGAGCTGATGCTCGCCTACAAGGAGTCCGAGCAGGGGCAGATCCTGCACCTCGGCATCAACGAGGCCGGGTCGCTGGCGGCCTTCACTGCCGCGGGCACCTCCTATGCCACCCACGGCGAGCCGATGATCCCGATCTACGTCTTCTACTCGATGTTCGGGTTCCAGCGCACGGGTGACTCGATCTGGGCGGCCGCCGACCAGATGACCCGCGGGTTCCTCATCGGCGCCACCGCCGGCCGCACCACCCTCACCGGTGAGGGGCTGCAGCACGCCGACGGACACAGCCAGCTGCTCGCCGCGACCAACCCGGCCGTCGTGTCCTACGACCCGGCCTTCGCCTACGAGATCGCGCACATCATGGAGGAAGGCCTGCGCCGCATGTACGGCCAGGACAGTGGTGAGAACGAGAACCTCATCTACTACCTGACCGTCTACAACGAGCCCATGGTGCAGCCGGCCGAGCCGGAGAACGTCGACCGCGAGGGAATCCTCAAGGGCATGTACCTCTTCGCCCCCGGCATCGAGGACGGGCTCGGCCCGGACGCGCCGCGGGTGCAGCTGCTCGCCTCCGGTGTCGGTGTGCCGTGGGCCCTGGAGGCCCAGGAGCTGTTGCGCAACGACTGGGGCGTCGTCGCCGACGTGTGGTCCGTGACGTCGTGGAGCGAGCTGCGCCGCGACGCGATGGCCGCCGATGAGCAGCGGTTCCTCCACCCCGACGGTGAGGCCCGCACCCCGTTCGTCACCGAGAAGCTGCAGGGCACGCGTGGCCCGGTGGTGGCGGTGTCCGACTACATGCGCCAGGTGCAGGACCAGATCGCGCAGTGGGTGCCGAACGACTTCGCTTCCCTCGGGGCGGACGGGTTCGGCTTCTCCGACACCCGCCCGGCGGCGCGCCGGTTCTTCCACATCGACGGCCCGTCGGTCGCGGTGCGGGCCCTGCAGATGCTGGTGGAGCGCGGCGAGGTCGACGCCTCCGTCGCCCGTGAGGCAGCCCAGCGCTACCGCCTGCTCGACGTCACCGCCGGCACGTCCGGCAACGCCGGCGGAGAGAGCTGACCACGCCAAATCCGTTGGCACACAAAGGTATGCCGCCCGCTCACGTGAGCGGGCGGCATACCTCTATCGGGTGCGAGACGCGTCCGCGACGGCGAGGATGGACCCCATGACCTCCACCCCACACAGCACCCTTCCTCGCCGCGTCGTCGTCACCGGGGCCACCGGCAAGCTCGGCCGCGCCGTCGTCACCCACCTGCGTGACCTCGGCGTCGACGTGCTGGCCGTCGACCGGGCCGGTGGGCGGGACCCGCGGGACATCGAGGGTGAGTTCATGCTCGTCGACCTGACGGACTACGGGCAGGTCGTAGACGCGTTGTCGGGGAGCGTCGACGAGCACGCGCGGCCGGTCGACGCGGTGGTGCACCTGGCGGCGATCCCCCAGCCGGGCCTGCACTCCAACGCGGTGACGTTCGCCAACAACTCGTCCAGCACCTACAACATCTTCGCCGCGGCCCGTGCGCTCGGGATCCACACAGTGGTCTGGGCCTCCAGCGAGACCGTGCTCGGCCTGCCCTTCGACACCCCACCGCCGTACGCCCCCGTTGACGAGGAGTACGCGCCCCGGCCCGAGTCCACGTACTCGCTCAACAAGACGCTCGAGGAGGAGATGGCCCGGCACTTCTGCCGCTGGGACCCCGAGCTGGTCGCGATCGGGCTGCGGTTCTCCAACGTCATGGAGGTGCAGGACTACGCGCAGTTCCCGGCCTTCGACGACGACCCGGCGCTGCGACGCTGGAACCTGTGGGGCTACATCGACGCCCGTGACGGCGCGCAGGCCGTCGAGCGCGCCCTGGCCTACGACGTACCCGGCGCCGAGGTGTTCATCATCGCGAACGCCGACACGGTGATGAGCCGGTCGAGCGCCTCGCTGATGGCGCAGGAGTTCCCCGGCGTCGAGGTGCGCCGCGAGCTCGGCGAGCACGAGACGCTCCTCGCCATCGACAAGGCCCGACGGGTCCTCGGCTACGACCCGCGCCATTCCTGGCGCGACCACGTCTGAGCCGAGGACCCTCGGGCGACGACTCAGTCGCGGCCGAGGAACTCCTTGCGGGCGATGACCCCGGTGTCGGTGTTGTCGGTGAACAACCCGTCGATGCCGGTCTTGAGGAACTCCACCTGCTCGTCGATGGCGCGGCCGTAGGCGGTCGGGTCGGTGCCGACGCGGTAGTCCACGGGCAGGAACTGGTTCTCGTTGCGGAACGTGTAGGGGTGGACCTTGAGGCCGGCCGCGTGCGCGTCCCTCACCAGGCTGGTCGGCGTGCCGAGCGTGCCGTCCGGGTCACGCGGGATCACCTGGTTCTTGTCGGGCCCGATTCCGTTGACCCACGGGGAGATCGAGCGCAGCCCGGCCGCCGAGGTGAGGTCCTTGTAGGTGCGCGGGTCACCGCTGGACTTGAGGTCGTAGGGCGCACCCGACGCCGAGGTGAGGAACACCAGTGGCGCCTTGACGCGGTAGGCCGTGCGCAGCTCGATGAGGTTGGTCAGCTCGAAGGACTGGACGAAGACGGGCGCCTTGGCCTTGTCGAGGCCGGCCTTGCGCAGCTGGGCCACCAGCGGGTCCTCCAGCGGCAACCCGATGGAGCGGAAGTAGGTGGGGTGCTTGGTCTCCGGGTAGACGCCGATGGTGCGGCCGAGCTCCTTGGACAGGCGTGCGCGCAGGTCGAGGACCTCCTGGAAGGTCGGCACCTGCCAGAGGCCGTCGTACATGGTGTTCTCCTGGCGCACCTGCGGCAGCCGCTCCTTGGCACGCAGGGTGCGCAGCTCGGCGAGGGTGAAGTCCTCGGTGAACCAGCCCGTCAGCCGCGCACCGTCGACCACCTTGGTGGTCTTGCGGCTGGCGAACTCCGGGTGGTTGGCGACGTCCGTGGTGCCGCCGATCTCGTTCTCGTGGCGGGCGACGAGGACACCGTCCTTGGTGGACACGAGGTCGGGCTCGATGAAGTCGGCGCCCATCCGGGCGGCGAGCTCGTAGGACGCCAGCGTGTGCTCGGGCCGGTAGCCCGAGGCGCCGCGGTGCCCGATGACGAGCGGGGTGGTGGTCTTCGCCTTCGACGCCGCAGGCGTGCGCTCCGCGACCGGTGCGGCGGTCGCCGGCGCCTGGAGGGCGAGCGTGGTCATGGCAGCTCCTGCGATGAGCAGGGACAGGGTTCGCTTCATGACCGCGACGCTAGGAAGGCCGCCGGGTGCCGCGGGCGACGTGCCAGTGGCACCGGGGTGAAGGGCTGGCAAAGGCTCGGTGCCGGGCGCGGGCCGTTGTGGGCGGCATACAAATAGACTCCCCGTATGCCGGCCGCCCACCTCGACCTGTCCCGCGCCTCGCTGCGCCGGGTCGAGGCCGCGGCGGGCGAGCTGTCCTCGGGTGCGACGCGACGGATGGAGGCCAGCCACGAGTGGTACCGCGCCCTGTCCGCCGAGGACCGGTCATGGGTCGGCCTGGTGGCCCAGGCGGGCATCGCCGCGTTCATCGCGTGGCTGCGCGACGGCGGCGACCAGACCCCGGTGACGGCCGACGTGTTCGGGACGGCGCCGCGCGAGCTGACCCGCTCGATCACCCTGCGCCAGACCCTCGACCTCGTCCGGTCGGTGGTCGACGTCGTCGAGCAGGACGCGACCGCGCTCGCCGAGCCGGGCGAGGAGCAGGCGCTGCGCGAGGCGGTGCTGCGCTACTCGCGCGAGATCGCGTTCGCCGCCGCGGAGGTCTACGCGCAGGCGGCCGAGGCGCGCGGCGCCTGGGACGCCCGGCTCGAGGGACTCGTCGTCGACGCGGTGCTGCGTGGCGAGGCCGACGACTCGATGCAGTCGCGGGCGGCGGCGCTCGGCTGGGGCTCGACCACCCGGGTTGCGGTGGTCGCGGGCAGCACCCCGCACGGCAGTCCCGCAGGCGTGGTTGACGGGCTGCGGCGTGCCGCTGAGCGCATCGGGGTCGACACCCTGGCCGCGGTGCAGGGCCGGCGACTCGTGTGCATCTTCGGCAACGTCGACGACCCCATGAGCGCGGCCCGATCCGTGGACGACCACTTCGGCGACGGGCCGCTCGTCGTCGGGCCCACGGTCCCCCACCTGTTCGCCGCCGGCCGTTCGGCGCGCGCGGCGCTGGCCGGGCAGAGCTGCGCCCAGGCGTGGCCGGCGGCGCCCCGGCCGGTCGCCGCAGACGACCTCCTGGCCGAGCGCGTGCTCGTCGGGGACGCGCCGGCGCGGGCGTTGCTGCTCGACCGCATCTGGCACCCGTTGTCGACCGCAGGCAGTGGCCTGCTGGACACGGCATCGGCCTACCTCGAGACCGGCGGCGGCCTCGAGGGCACCGCCCGGGTGCTGTTCGTCCACCCCAACACGGTCCGCTACCGGCTCGGCCGGATCGCCGAGTTGACGGGGTACCAGCTCACCGACCCGCACGACGCGCACACCGTGCGGATCGCGCTGGGGCTGGGTCGGCTGAGCCGTCCCGGCGGCGTCGTGAGGCGCGCCACACCCGGCTGACGACGACGCGGCATACCGTGCGCATTTTGGAGGTTTCCCACAAAGCGGGTCGGCCAAGTTCGTACCGAACGGTGACGCCTCCCCCACCGTCGACCGGCGAGGCTGGTCACGTGCTCGCCATCGTCTGCCCTGGACAGGGCTCCCAGACCCCCGGCTTCCTGGCGCCCTGGCTGGAACTCCCCGAGTTCCGCAGCCGGCTCGAGTCGCTGTCGCAGGTCGCCGGCATCGACCTGGTCGCCCACGGCACCACGTCGGACGCCGACACGATCAAGGACACCGCGGTCGCCCAGCCGCTCATCGTCGGTGCGGGCCTCGCCGCGACCTCGGTGCTGTTCCCCGACGGCGCAGCAGCCGGTGGCGCGGACGTCACGGCCGGGCACTCGGTCGGTGAGATCACCGCGGCCGCCTTCGCCGGCGTGCTGTCCGACGACGAGGCGATGACGTTCGTGCGCGAGCGCGGCAAGGGCATGGCCGAGGCGTCGGCCGTCACCCCGACCGGCATGAGCGCCGTCCTCGGCGGCGACCCGGCCGAGGTGGCCGAGGCGCTCGAGCGTCACGGCCTGACCCCGGCCAACGCCAACGGTGCCGGGCAGACCGTCGCCGCCGGCACCCTGGAGCAGCTGGCCGCCCTCGCCGCCGCCCCGCCCGCGAAGGCCAGGGTCATCCCGCTCAAGGTCGCCGGCGCCTTCCACACCGAGCACATGGCACCCGCCGTCGACTCGCTGCGCACGCTGAGCGCCGACTTCGAGGTGAGCGACCCGGGCGTGACGTTGCTGTCCAACGCCGACGGAGCCGCAGTCTCCGGTGGCGCCGACGCGCTGACCCGCCTGGTCAACCAGGTGAGCAACCCGGTCCGCTGGGACCAGTGCATGCAGACCATGCTCGACCTCGGCGTCACCGCGCTGATCGAGCTCCCCCCGGCCGGCACCCTCGTGGGTCTCGCCAAGCGCGCGATGCCCGGGGTGGCCACCCTGGCGGTGAAGACGCCCGACGACCTCGAGGCGGCTCGCACGCTGATCCGTGAGCACTCGTCGCGAGAGCAGGAAGCCTGACATGACACCACCGACCATCAAGGGCACCGGGACGATCTCGGCGCCGACCGGAGCCGCCTTCTCGCGCATCATGGGCGTCGGCGGTTACCGGCCCGAGCGGGTCGTGCCCAACTCCGAGATCATCGAGGCGATCGACTCCAGCGACGAGTGGATCCAGGAGCGCTCGGGCATCAAGGAGCGCCGGTTCGCCGCCAAGGACGAGTCCGTCGTCGACATGGCCGAGGCCGCGAGCCGGGAGGCGCTGCAGGCCGCCGGGCTCGAGGCCGCCCAGGTCGACGCGGTGGTCGTCGCCACGGTCACCCACCCCTACCAGACCCCGGCCGCCGCACCGATGCTCGCCGACCGGCTCGGCATCCGCGGTGCCGCGTTCGACATCGGTGCCGCGTGCGCCGGCTACTGCCACGGCATCAGCGTCGCCAGCGACATGGTCCGCGGCGGCAGCGCCCAGCACGTCCTGGTCGTCGGTGTCGAGAAGCTGTCCGACTTCACCGACCCGACCGACCGCGGCAGCGCGTTCATCTTCGGCGACGGCGCCGGCGCGGCCATCGTGGGCCCGTCGGACACCCCGGCCATCGGGCCGACGGTGTGGGGCTCGGACGGCTCGCAGTGGCAGACGATCAGCCAGCGCGACTCCTGGGTCGAGCTCAAGGAGTCCGGTGGCATCGGCAGCCCGGCCATCGGCATGGCAGGCCAGTCCGTCTTCCGCTGGGCCGTGTGGGGCATGGCGCCGGTGGCCCAGAAGGCGCTCGACGCAGCCGGGGTGCGGGCCGAGGACCTCGACGCGTTCATCCCCCACCAGGCGAACATGCGAATCATCGACGCGATGATCAAGCAGCTCAAGCTGCCCCCGGACATCCCCGTCGCCCGCGACATCGCCCAGACCGCGAACACCTCGGCCGCCTCGATCCCGCTGGCAACCGAGCGCATGTTGCGCGAGGGTGAAGTGGCACACGGTGGGCTCGCCCTGCAGATCGGCTTCGGCGCCGGTCTGGTGTATGCCGCGCAGGTCGTCGTCCTGCCCTGACAGTCCCCCGCGGGGCCCGCGGGTGAACAGGGCCACCAACCGATTCACACGGAACACAAAGGAGCCTGACCCATGGCACAGAGCGACCAGGAGATCCTCGAGGGCCTCGCCGAGATCGTCAACGAGGAGACCGGCCTCGACACCGAGTCGGTGCAGCCGGAGAAGTCGTTCACCGACGACCTCGACATCGACTCGCTGTCGATGATGACCATCGTGGTCAACGCCGAGGAGAAGTTCGGCGTGCGCATCCCCGACGACGAGGTCAAGAACCTCAAGACCGTCGGCGACGCCGTCTCGTTCATCTCCAAGAACCAGGAATGACGCAGCACCAGGAATGACGCGGCGTCAGGAATGACGCAGCACCAAGAGTGACGCGGCGTCAGGAAAGACGCACAAGCAAGCTTGAAGCGCGCGGCGGCCCCGCGGCATACCGACCTCGGGGCCGCCGCCGTGGCACCCACCCCTGACGAAGGAGCACCACCCCCATGAGCGCACAGCGACGCGTCGTCGTCACCGGCATCGGTGCGACCACGCCCGTCGGCGGCACGGCCACCGAGACCTGGGACGCTGTCCTGGCCGGCCGCTCCGGCGCCCGCACGATGGAGTTCGACTGGGTCGAGAAGTACGAGCTGCCGGTGCACTTCGCCGCGCAGATCGCCACCCAGCCCTCCGAGGTGCTGACCAAGGTCGAGGTGCGCCGCAACGACCCGTCGGCGCAGTACTCCCTCATCGCCGCGCGTGAGGCGTGGGCCGACGCGGGTGCCCCCGAGGTGGACCCGCTGCGACTGGCGGCCTGCATCGGCACGGGCATCGGTGGCGTGTGGACGCTGCTGGATGCATGGGATGTGTTGCGGGAGAAGGGCCCTCGCCGGGTCTTCCCGCTGTCGGTGCCCATGCTCATGCCGAACACGTCGTCGGCGGCCGTGTCGCTTGACGTGGGTGCGCGCGCCGGGGCGCACACGCCGGTGTCCGCGTGCGCGTCGGGCCTGGAGGCGATGGCGTATGCCGCGGACATGATCCGCGAGGGGCGCGCCGACATCGCGGTGGCCGGCGGCACCGAGGCGGCGGTGCACCCGCTGCCGATCGCGGGCTTCGCGGCCATGCAGGCGTTGTCGACCCGCAACGACGACCCGGCTGCGGCGTCGCGTCCCTACGACACCGGTCGGGACGGGTTCGTCCTCGGTGAGGGCGCTGCGGTGATCGTGCTCGAGGAGTACGACGCCGCCAAGGCCCGTGGGGCCAAGATCTACGCCGAGCTGAAGGGCGTGGGCATGTCCTCGGACAGCCACCACATCACGGCGCCGGAGCCGGAGGGTGCGGGTGCGTCGCGCGCCATGCTCGAGGCGGTCGAGACCGCTGGCCTGACGCCCAAGGACATCGTGCACATCAATGCTCACGCTACGTCGACGCCCGTGGGTGACGTGGCGGAGTCCAACGCGATCCGCCGCGCCTTCGGCTCGGACGCCGACGGTATGCCGGTCAGCGCGACCAAGTCGATGACCGGTCACCTCCTGGGGGCGGCCGGGGCGCTCGAGGGCATCCTGACGATCCTGGCGGTCCACCACCGGATCGCGCCGGCGACGATCAACGTCGAGGACCTCGACGAGGCCATCGACCTGGACGTCGTGCGCGGCGAGCACCGCAAGCTGCCCGAGGGCGACATCGCGGCGCTGAACAACTCGTTCGGCTTCGGCGGCCACAACGTGGCCGTGGTGTTCAGCAGCGTCTGAGCGCGAAGCCCGTGTGCTGCTGTCGGGTCAGCCGGCGCTGGTGCCGCCGGCGCCCGACAGCATGAACGGGAACACCACGAACGCGGTGAACCCGCCGATCCACAGCAGCAGCAACGACGGCAGCGGCTTCCAGCTGCCCTCCTGGTGACCGAACTCGCGGTGCTTGCCGGCCTCGCGCGTGAACGCGGCGAAGGTGAGCACCGCGGCCGCGGCCAGCACCCACAAGAACCCGACCGCGAAGGCCGTGGTGATGCTCAGGTCGGCGCGGATGCTCAGCCACAGGTCCCAGACCAGAGCGGGCACGCCGATCACGAGTACGGCGAGGGTGACTAGGTGACGCGGTCGCACGCGGATCCTCTCGGGGACGGGCCGGCGGACGAAGGCTAGCGCTGGTCCGCGCGCCCACGGGAATCGCGCAGGTCAGCGCCTCGGGCCCCCTCAGCCCACCTTGTGCAGCCAGCGCACGGGAGCACCGTCACCGGCATACCGGAACGGCTCGAGCTCGTCGTCCCAGTCGCTGCCGAGGAGCTCGTGCAGCATCTCGGTCATGGCCTCGGGCGACCCCTGCGCCAACCGCAGCACCTCGCGCACGCGGTCCTCGTTGACGATCGCGTCGCCGCTGGCCGACGTCCAGGTGTGGTGGATGCCGAGGCTCGGGGTGTGCGACCAGCGCGACCCGTCGGCGCCGGCGCTCGGCTCCTCGGTGATCTCGTAGCGCAGGCCGTCCCAGCCCCGCAGGGCCGAGGCGAGCTTGGCGCCGGTGCCCTGCACACCGCTCCACGGGAACTCCGCGCGGACCAGTGCGGCACCGGCAGGCTGGGCCGTCCACTCGATCGACAACCGGGTCTCGAGGGCTGCCTCGAGCGCCCAGGTGATGTGCGGGCACAGCGCAGTGGGGGTGGAATGGATGAACACCACCCCGCGAGTCATGACACGCGGCATCGCGACAGACATCCGGGCCTCCTTCGGTTCGAGGGACGTCTTCCCCAACGACCTCGATGGATGGAGTGCGCGGCGGTATGCCGTGTCTGGCTCTTGAGTTGTCGGGCGCCGCCGCGTGCGGGGCGCGCTGGACACATTGTGCACCATCGGCACCGTCCGCACCAGCATTCTCACCAGTCACACGGACGTGGTGGGGCAGGTCGGGCTTGAACCGACGACCGACGGATTATGAGTCGGTCCCACTAGATCCTGCCCCGTCGGACCCGGTCCCGGCTCGTGCTCAGCAGTGGGTGCACGTGGCGACCTCATCCGGTCTCGTGGCGGCTGGTCCTGAGGGGCGACGTAGCACGGCGTTAGCACCGTGTGCCCGCTGCCGACAGAGCCCGGCCGAGCACTCCTGGCGCGGCATCCCGCTGTGCTGGTTGTGCCGACTGGTGGGCGCGGCGAGGCTGTCGCGATGACGGAGCTCCCCCGCCTCATCACGGCGCAGCAGCTGGCCGACGTCCTCGGCGAGCACATCAAGACCGTGCGCAAGCACACCCGCCGCGGCGAGTACGACGCCTTCGCGATCAACGTCGGCACCGACCGCACCCCGCGCTGGCGCTACGACGTAGATGCGCTCAGGCGCTGGCTCGACGAGAGGAGGCCCCGATGACGGAAGGCAACGCGCCCGCCGCTGAGCCGTCCTGGCACACCGAGTTCCGCGCCAAGTACGGACAGGCCGCTCTCGACCAGGTCAAGGCCGAGATCGCCAAAGCCCCACCGCTGTCGGACGCGCAGGTTGCCCGACTCCGGCGGATCTTCACCGCCAACCGCGCCCGCCGAGACCTCGAGGGTCGCGATGACTGACCAGTTGCTGACGCCGGCCCAGGTGGCTGAGCGGTTGCAGGTCCACCCCGAGACCGCCGCGCTGTGGATGCGCACGGGCCCCCTGCCCGCCCGCAACCTCTCGTCCGGCAAGCGCCGCGCCTGCTGGCGCATCAGCGAAGCCGAGCTCGACGCGTGGGTGAAGTCGAGACCCACCACCTAGACCCCGCTGTCACAAGGCAGCGGTACACAAGAAGCGGCCCCGGCCGGTGCTGGAACACCGACCAGGGCCTAGACCGATCACCAACGGAAGTGGAGAACGATCGTGAGCAACAGCATGCAGCACAACGAAGGCACCAACATCGGTGCTCCTACCTACCCGGCCCGGCCCGCCTGGTCGTCGCCCGAGTTCGACGAGCCCGCCAGGGGCGGCGACCAGCACCCCGACGACCGCGGTTGCTGGTACGAATCCGCCCGCGTCGACACGTGGGCGCCGGCCGAGACCGACAAGGCGATCGAGGTCTTCGTCCAGGGGTTCCGGCACGACAACGGCGACGACTGGCGCGACCTCGTGCGGGCATCGGGCACCGCGCCCGGCTTCGTGGGTGGGGTCGCCCTCGAGCTGGCGGACGCACGACGTCTCGCCAAGGCGCTCGAGGCTGCCTGCGACCTGCTGGAGGGTCTGCGATGAGCGACGCGAACGTGACTGAGGTGGCCGAGCAGCTGCAACAGGGTGGTCACCGGAAGCCTTGGCACATCGTCATCGTGCTGACCACCGTTGACTTCGATGTGGCGCTCTGTGGTCGGACGATCCCACACGCCAGGCAGGAGCTGACCACGGTGGCAAGGGTTGACCGGGAAGAGCCGCAGCACCTGTGTCGCACGTGTGACATACGACGGCTCGAAGCGATGTTCAAAGTCTGACCCGGACCTCGTGGCGCCCCACTCGAAGTTGCGGGGTGGGGCGCTGCCATTCGAAAGCACCTGCCCCGCTTCCATGGCATGGTGCGGGAGTGACGACGACCGAATTGTGGACCATCATCGGCGCAAGCGCTGGCATCGCAACTGCCGTCGCTACGGCAGTTGCGGCCGCCTTCGCCATCTGGATGCGCTGGCACGATCGCGCCCAGCCCGACTGGGCAGTGACCGGGTACTGGAGCCAGGCGAGGAACCACTTCGGCGACTCAGACCCGAAGCGCCCGCCCTCGTTGATCGGAACCATCACTAATGCGGGTGATGGGCCAGCCTTCAAGGTCGAGGTCTGCGGCCGGGGGTGCGAGGCGGAGCTCAACCGCCGCCTCGCCAAGGCGTCGATGTCGGGCGTCTCGGCGGTCTCTGAGTCGTTCGCGGCGGTCTTGCAACCCGGCGAGTCGAGAGAGGTTTGGGTCCCGGACGTCACCAAGGACATGTTCCGCTCAGCCGCGGTGATCCTCGAATGGACCGCAACGCCCACGAGGCGGCGGAAGCGCAAAACCCAACGGATCCCACTGTCGGACTTCATCGCCACCGAGCCGACCATCCAGCAGCTGAACCAGCAGACCGGCCAGTACGAAGACGTGCCCTAGCCGTCCTGCCCGGACAGCGCGGTGAGGCGCGCCTTGACGCTCATCTGCCGCTCGAAGTCGGCCACGTCTTGGGCGACGATGCGGTCGATCCGTACCGACTGCCGGTTGTCGTTCGTGACTGACTTCGGCGCGAGGGTGAGACCGAACAGGTCAGCCGTCTGGTCGAGGACCTTGAGAGCCTGCCGACGCTTGCCTGGTGCGTGGGGGATGAAGGACTCGCCGCCGGTCTCGGGCTCGTTGAAGACGTACTTCATTCCGTCGCTCGGTGTGAACAGGCGAGCGCCTTGCGAGGCGGGGTAGTAGCCGCCGTCGGCGTTGAAGGCGACCTGCCCGCCGGCGGTGATCTTGCCTCCGCCCGAGCTCTTGCCGTCGGTGTCGGTGACCAGTCGCTGGACGCGGATGACGACGGTCCCGTCGAGCTCCTTGAGCTCCTGCTTGAGGAGCGCAACCCCGTTGCGAGCCGCGGTGATGCCCTTGGTCTTGACGGACGTGATCACGTCGTGGGGTACGAGGCCGAGTGACTCGGCGAAGGCGTCCACGTCTTTACGGGTGAGGCCGTACTGGTCGGCGAGCTTCTTGGCGGCCTTCTCGTTGAGCCCGAACTTCTCGGCGTTCGCGATGAAGTCCTTGCGGGCGTCCGCCATCTGGCGGCGCACCTCCTCGTAGGACTTCCCGGCGGCGAGGTTGGCTTCAGCCTGGCCGCGTGCAGTCTCGGCCTGATCGTCGAGGGCCTTCTTGTTCTCGCGGCCGGCCTTGGTCGTCACATCAAGCGTGAGCGCGTAGTCCTCGAGGTCCTTCTTGATCCGAGCTCGGTCGTCCTTGTCGGTGGTCTTGCGCAGCTCGGCCTCGAGCTCCTTGCGCTTGGCGAGGCGCTCGTCGACGTTGGCCAGTGCGTCCTGGTAGCTGACCTGGGCGCCGCTGGCCTTGAGCTGGGCGTCGGCGAACTCGAGGACGGCCTTCGCGGCGTCCGTCACTTCGTCGGTGTAGTCGCGGGTGCTGTCGGTGCTGTTCTTGGTGGCCGCGTCCAGGGCGCCGATCTTGTCGGTGGCCTCGCCGTCGGCGGCCGCGAGGCGCTTGGACTGGCCGATGGCGTCACGGACGGCGTCGTTGCGTCCGAGGATGCCCTCGCGCACCTTCTCCATGTCGCGGCGCTGGCCGACGAGGTCGCCGTACTTGCTGAGGTTCAGGCCGGGATCCTTCTGCAGCGACGCCAGGCGTTCGAGCTCGTCGTTGACGTACTTCTGGGCGTCTGCCTGGTCCAGCGCGGCGTCGGTGACCTTCTGCAGGTCGAGGCCCAGGTCGGCCGCGGCGCGAAGGACCCCTGAGGTCTCGAGGGCGTTCTTGACCCGCTCTCGGGTGTTCTTGCCCAGGGCGCCAGAGTCGGCCTCGATCGCGGCGGTGAGGTCCTGCACCTCCTGCTTGGCCTTCTCGTGCTGAGTGATGAAGAGGGTGACGCCCGCGACGGCGCCCGCGAACGCGGCTCCCCAGGGCCCGCCCAGCATCGTTAGCAGGCCGCTGGCCGCGCCGCGTAGCCCTGCGCCGCCGGCCGCGCCGATGGCCTTGGTGACGCCGACGAGGCGGTTCTCGGTGCCGCGGGCAGCGTCCCCGGCATACATCATGTTGAGGCGCACCGTGTCCAGCGCGGAGGACGCGCTCCGGGCGCTGCTGGTGACCTTGCTACCCAGCGCCGTGCCAACACCTTCGACGCGGCTGCGCAGGGCCAGGAAGGCGAGCAGGGCCACCGTCGAGGACTGCACAGGGGCCGGCATCTGCTGGAAGGTCTTCACGACGTCGCCGATGCCGTCGGTCAGCGGCTCGGTAGCGTCGGCGGCCTCCTCGAATCCGTTGACGACGCTGGACAGGAACGGCAGCACCTGGTCGCGGCCGAACAGGATCAGAGCGGTGTACGCCGGCAGGAGCTTCTGCCCGAGCTCGGCGCGCAGGTTCGCCGCCTCGGCTGCGCTGATCTTGCTGGCGTTGGCTGCGCCGTCCTGGGTGCGGGCGAAGTCGCCGATGGCGTTCTTGCCGTCCTTGGTGACGATCGCCAACGTCGCCGTGGCCTTCTCCTGGGCGGTCAGTTGGGTGGCCGAGGACTTGCCGGTCTCGGCCATCGCCTCCTGCTCGACCCGGGCCGCGCTGATGTTCGGGATCAACGCCTGCAGGCTGTCGTACTCGCCGCGGAACGCCGCCGACAGCCGCTCAACCACGTCCTCGGTGCGCAGGTTCTTGAAGCTGCCGAGGTCGGCGGCCAGCTGCAGCACCTGCCGGGACATGGCGGCCGCCTGGTCGCCGCCGAACTCGAGCTGGGAGAACATGTCGCCAAATGCGCCGGCGGACTCCAACGCCTGCTGCTGCGACAGGCCGAGGGTGCGGTCGCTCGTCCTGGCCCAGTCCTCCATCGCCTTGGCGTTCTTGCCGAACACCACACCCGTCAGGTTGGTGGTCTCGTTGAGGTCGGATGCCTGGCTCGCGAGGGACTTGAGCCCAGCGACAGCGCGCTCGACTGCGAAGGCCCCGAGGAGGCCCTTGCCGAGGTCCTTGACGCTCGCCTTGAACGACTCGGAGATCTTCGACCCGGCGGCCTTGCCGATGCTCTCGCCCTGCGTGGCCGCTAGCTGCTGCATGCGGGTCATCTCGGCGCGCATCTGCGCCTGGGCTGCCCGGATGTTCTGACCGACCGCGCTGTGGTCGACCTTGACGTAGGCGACGAGCTCACCGATGTTCAGGGGCATGTCAGCTCCTCACGATCACGATCGGGTGACCAGACGGCCGCCGGATTCCCAGTACGCCTCCGCGACCTCCATGCCGAGGGTCCAGGCGTAGAACGCCGTCACGAGCGCGAGCTCGATCTCCGGGTGTGAGACTTCGTCGGCGAGCATCTGCTCGTAGGTGTCGCCGAGGCACATGGTGGCGAAGTCCGGCATGTCGTCGTCGGTGATCTGAAGGGTGCGCGCATCCTCTTCAGGTATCTCGACGCCGGCGTCGAGCGCGATACCCAAGGCGAGTCTCATTGCGAGTTGGTCGTGGGTGGCCGGGCTCGGCGGGTAGACCTCGTAGGTCTTGCCATGGATCGGCAGCCGCAGGCACAGGTCCAAGATCTCCGAGGAGTCGCGGAGCATTGCACTCACGCTGCCTCACCGCCGTCGCCCACCGCGTCCAGCGAGGCGGTCGCGGCCTGCTCGCCGTAGTGGGCCGCCAGTGCCGCCTCCAGACCGCTGCTCGGCGGACCGGAGGCGTCGAGGAGGCGCCCCACATGCTCGGCCATAGGCGTGAATCCGCCGACGGCCTGATCGGCCACCTGCTGCGCGCTCAACGCCCAGCGGGTATCGGCGTCGGCAACCTCGAGCAGGCGTGCCGTGATCGCGCTCTGCAGCGCCTCGCCGTCGACCTTTGGCGTCTCGCGCATCATCGGACTGCCGGCGGCCGGTCGGTCGGCGTACGCCTGCGCCTCGAGCCACGACGGGCCCCACTCGCCGACAGCGACCAGGGTGTCCACGTCCGCCTCGGCCACGACCGAGCGAAGGGGCTTGCCCGCCTCGAGCATTCCTCGCACCTGGTCCCAGCGGATGAGTGCCCGCTGCAACGCGACTGGGTCGTCTGCCAGGGCCGGGCGGGTGCTCTTGGCCAAGCGGCCGATCGTGTCCGCGTCGTTGGACACCTGCGCCTGCAGCTGCTCGAGCTGCGGGCGGAACCTCGCCCGCGCCTGCTCGACCAGCTCTTGCCGCCGTCGGCCCAGTCCCTCGGGGGTGTAGTCCGGGTGGGTGAAGCTCCTGGCTTCCCCGATCGCAGCCTGCAACGCCTTGCGCAGCTCGGACAGGCGGCTCCGTGCCCCGCTGATCCGATCGCGGGCCTTCTCGGCGTCACGGCGGGCGTAGTAGCTGTCCGCGCCGCTCACGCCTTGCCCTCCGCCCGCTCTGCGCGGATGCGGGCGACCGCAGCCTCGTATTGGCGCGAACCCATCTCGTACGAGCGGACATTCGGCCCGTGCGGGTCGCCCCCAGGGCCCGGCTTGCCCGCGTTCACCGGAGCCATGAAGTCGCCCGGTCGCGGGTCGACCGCGGCGTCACGGAGCGGGGTCCCGATCTTCTGGATGTCGGTCACGGTGCTCTCCTGTGCAAGTCGCTGGCGGGCGATCGCCGCCACGGGGTGATCCATCGGGTACAACGCCGCCACGTCGGCAGCTACGCGAGCCGGGGAGTCGCTCACGACGCCTGGCCCAGGTGTCGGCGCAGATCGGTCAGGTCGACGACGTACGCGCGCCCAGCCCGGGTGTGGCTGACGAGGCCGGCGGCGCACAGGTTGCGGACCTGGCGCCCGCTCAAACCCACGGCTGCACCGGCCTCGTCTGCGGTCACCCTCGTGCTCACGTCCTCAAGACTGACGGACGACTCGCCAGCGCTTCCGGAATCGGAAACGCTGTCGGCCTGAAGGGCATCCATCAGCTCACACACCACGGGCGGCACGGTCCGCCCCTTTGCCCTGATCGCCACCTGCGCCAAGATCATCAGCCCATCGAGCGCCTCCTGCGAACGATCCTCTGGCCACCTCACTGCGCCAGGCCCCGTCGCTCGGCATTCGTGAACCCACCCCACACGCCGTCCCGCTCGCCGGCTGCGAGCGCGTAGGCCAAGCACTCGCGAGCGACTGGGCACGAACGACACACCGCAACCGCCTCGGCCTCCAGCGACGAGGACCACCACGCCTCCGGCATCGCCGACGACTCGCAGCCGGCCGGACCCGTGGACCGCAGGACCTCAGTCAGTTCCGCCCACTGCTCACTCGCCTGAGCGGGAATGGCGAAGCTCGAACTGTCGAAGGATGTCACCGGGTCCGCCTAGGGTCGAGACACCAGCGACCGAAGGGACCAGCAGCCATGACCGACAAGCTCGACGACGTGTGGGCCAGCCGGGACTTCCCGGTGCTGGTCGCAGCCGCACGCATTCTCGACCGCGGCGACGGTCCCGTGTCGGCCGCGCCACTGGTACAGGCGACCAGCCTGAGCGAGCAGGAGGTCTTCTCGGCCTTCGACGCGCTGACGCCGTCGTACCTAACAGGCGAGGTATATGAGTCGCTGGGCGGGCGGGGCGACGTGTTCTTCGCGGGCATCACCGAGCGCGGCCGCCGTGCGGTTGGCCTTTGGCCTTCCGGGGAAGGCGTCGACGCACTGGTCGACGCACTGCGCAAGGCCGAGGACACCACCGACGACCCTGAGGAGAAGACGCTCCTACGGCGAGCAGCTGGCGCTGTGGGATCGGTCTCCCGGGACATCATGGTCGACGTGGTTGCCGCCGTCGTCTCCCGCCAGAGCGGACTCGGCTGATGATCACCTACACGCCCGAGCAATACAGCGCCTTCTGGTCCGCGGTCGGCGCCCTCGCAACCCTGGCAGCGGCGGTCGTGGCGATCATGACGCTCCTCGCCCTCCGGCGAGACAGCCAAGATCGGACTCGCCCGGTGATGGGGGCCTACCTCCAGGCCCACCCGCTCTCGCACGGCACGAGTGAGCTCGTCGTCACGAACTACGGCCCGACGCCGGCGAGGGACGTCCGAGTGATCTTTGACCCGCCCCTCCCGAAGCTCGAGGGCGCCGAGGCGAGAGGCAAGATCACGCCCTTCCTGGAGAAGCGGTATGACCAGGTCATCCCCACGGTCGCGCCCGGCATGAAGCTCATCAACGTCTACACGGTCATGGGCGACCAGAATGACGAACCCGTGCCGAACTCGTTCACGATCTCCTTCTCCTACACCGACATGCGTGGGCGAACCCGCTACAAGGACGCGTATCCCCTTAGCGTCGAGACGCTGCGCAACAGCACCTCCACGAGTCCCAGCGACAAGCCCGGTGGGTCGGACATCCCCAAGCGCACCGCAAAGGCCCTCGAGGCCATCGCTCGCGGAATCGGTCGCCACTGATCGGGGCTGAACCCGGGCATCATGGCCCTCATGGGATTCGCGGACGACCTTGAGCACCCCACGGTTCGCGCCTTGGCGGCGGCGAACGGGGACCTCTACTCGTGGGACTCGGGCCGGGGCAAAGAAGTGCAGACTGCCGCCGTGGTCATCGCCATGCGCCAGCTCGAGGAGACCGTTGAGCGCCTCGACCGAGAGGCCGGAAACCTCCAGCGCTGGGCCATAGGCCTGGCCGTGGGCAGCCTGGCGGTGTCCATCGGCGCGCTGGTGGTGGCCATCGTGAAGTAGCAAGCCGTTAGCAGGGCTTGCGAATCCGCAGGTCAGAGGCGTGTGGAATGCGCGAAACGGATCACTCATCCGTCGCCTCCTCCGCGTCGACTATGTCCGCGTCCTCCTCGACCAGGAGCTCGCCGGACGTCTGGTCGAGGCCAAACTGCTGCGCGATCGCGCCGAGCAGGCTCTCCACCTGCTGGGCCTCGGACTTGATCACGCCGGCAGCCCGAAGCTTCACCAGCAACTCGGCACGCGACTGCGGATCCAGCCCCAGCCGCTCCCCCGCACGCTCCGCAGTCCTGTCCGCCTTCTGCCAACGGGCCTCGAGGGAACGGCAGCGCATGCACCCGGCGCACGAGCCCCGCTGCTTGCTGGCGTGGTGCGCCTCGAGCTCGCCGTAGAGCAGATCAGACGCCGCCGTCCGTTGAGCCCAGCGCCAGACCGACGGCGCAAAGCTTGAGTCGCGGAGGAAGGACAGGGCGTCCTGGGCGCGCGCCCACTCCGTCAGCGCTTCGGCGTACGCCTCCCGCACACGAGGCGAGTAGGCGCCGGACTTGAGGGCCGCAAGGTTGTTCGGCTCGAAGCGCCGCAAGCCGTTCGCCGGACCGCCTGGTTGGACCTTCCCGCGGTTGGGTCTGCCTGCCATCAGCACGCCCTCGCGCATGCGCGCGCGTCGTTTCGAACAACCCCAGGCGCGCGCACGCGAAGGGGGCCGCCAAAACCGACACAACGACCGGTGTCGCACGCGCGCACGAAGTCTTTGCACACTGTGGAGTTGGCGTGGGCTCGAAGGTGGGCAGTCCTCATGACGCCTCCTGGGAGTCGCTACTGGGGTCGCTGACCCCGTCCACGTCCAGGGCATGCTCCTGGCCCTGACCCCGTCCACCCCGACCCCGTCCACCTATAGACGGGGTTGGACGGGGTGTCGGGGGTGCGTCCGTGGACGGGGTTTGGACGGGGTTGGACGGGGTGGCCGGATAGTGCCTCTTGGCCTTGCCCGGACCCATGTCCTCGATCCGCATGTGCCCCTGCTCGTCGGCTAGGTCGGCGGCTGCCGCCACGTCGCGGTCTTGGAAGCTGGGGCAGTCCGGCATCTTCCGCATGGCTCGGGTGAGGTCGGCGCGCGATCCGCCCGGTACCTGGGCGGCAGCCCGGCGAACGTAGGGCATGAGCTCGTGGACCTTCTCGGCGGTGCGCGCCTTCTTCCGTCCGCCGGTGCCGGCCATCGCCAAGGTCCGGGTGGACTCGTCGAAGAGCAGCTGGTCCTCGTCGACGAGCACGTCGCGACCCTCGGCGCGCAGGAAGCGCTTGGTGTCGTCGTTCTGGTCGCGGGTCATCCACAGGATGGAGTCGGCCCAGTCCTCCAGTGCACTGGAGCCTCGCGAGCGCTCGCCGTTCCATCCGGCGTGGGCGGTCAGCATGAGGTCGGTGGCACCCACCTCTCCGCGGGCGAAGAGGTCGAGGTCGACCAGCCAGGCGCCCACCTCGCCGGGGTCATTCTGGCTCTTGCCGGTGAACGCGCGCCCGAACGGGTCGACGATGATGGCCTCGACCTGCTCGCCGCGCAGGATGTCGGCCAGGCGCTCGCGGTCGCCGGGGTGGCTCAGCGGGTTGCGGCGGCCACGGAGGTTGACCAGGTGCAGGCGATCAGCCGGGACGCCGCGCTCGTCGGCCCACAGGCCGAGGGTGTCGCCGGAGACCTCGTAGTTGAGGATGGCGACCTTGCCCTTGATGGGGCGCACGGGGAAGCGACCCAGGAACGTCTCGCCGGTCAGGAGGCACCGGGCCCAGTTCAGCTCGAGCGTGGTCTTGCCGGTCTTGCGCTGGGCGACGACGAGCACGCCGGCCTCAGAGGGGACGAGCCCGGGTGCGCGCATTGGCGGCGGCTTGGGGCGCTCGAGGATCTGACGCAGGGTGCCGTGGTCGAACGGGGGCGCCTCGGGCACGAGCTCGGCCTCGAGGGCGGCCTTCGCCGCCCGCTGCACCTTCATGCGGTCGAGAGCCTCGATCACATCCCCCTCGAACTTGTCCGCGTCCGGGGTGCGGCTGCGTCCGCTCAGGGGCGTGATGCGCAGCATGAGGCGCTTGCGACCGACGGGCGGCGCGAAGTCGACGGTCGCGCAGGGCTCGTCGTGCACGGTCGTCACGTCCGCGACGATGCCGACGCCGAAGCTTGGATGCTCGACCTCGTTGCCGACCACGACGTGGTCGTAGATGGCGGGTGCGGCGCTCACGGGCCTCCCACCGCTCGAAGGCCGACGGGGGCGGTCTGAGGGAGCCGCGCCTGACGCTCTATGGCGGCCGCCCAGCCCCGGCCGTGGCGTCGGGTGGCTTCGCCGACAGCGAGGCGCTCGGCATCGTGGGCGAGGTCGAGCAGCCATGACCTGGCGAGGTCGATCGAGGCGGCCATCTGGCCGGCCGCGTACCCGAGGTCGTAGCCGGCCCGCCACGCGGCGTGGGTGGCGTCGAGGAGGTCCGCGCCGGGGGTTGTCGATTGGTCGAGCGCGTCCTGAATGAGCTGGTGCTGGCGTAGCAGCTCGAACGGTGTGTGTTCATGGCTCACCAGGACGACACCCCTTCGCGGACGATGCAGTCCCGGCACATGCCGCCGATGAGCACGAGCCATGGAACGGGCTGGACGATGAGGCCGTGGAAGGTCTCGTCGGTGGGCACGTACGTGCGGCAGCGGTCGCATGTACGGTCCTCGCGCGTGTCGTGCGTGTTCAGTGTGCGGCCCAGAGGGGCGACCACGGTCGTCTTGGCGTCGCGTGGCTCCCCCAGTTCCTCGGCCGCACAGACGCGCGCCTCCATCCGTTGGCGCAACCAAGCGGAGGCTTCGTGCGGTGCGGGCCGAAGCACCGGGGTGCCGGGTGCGGGCCGGGTCATGCCGCGGCCGCCGTTCCCTTGGTGCCGCGCCACAGCCGGAGGACTCCGCCGTTGCGTGAGCCGGTGCGGGACGCCGCATACCCGACGGGCTTGATGAGCCCGGCCTGCTTGGCCTTGGCGAACACGGCGCCCCACTGGCTCGGGTGATGCGGCGCAGGGAGGTTGTACGGGTCGTCCCGCAGGTCGTCGGCAGAGAAGATCACGCCTGCAGCGGCGAGTGCCTCGATCGCCCTCAGGGCTCCGTCGGCCCACCAGTCGTCGAGTGCGGGAAGTTCAGGCTGAACGGAGACGTGCTGTGTCACCATGGTTGTGGGCCCCTTCCACGGGCTCGGTGGTGGCGACGGTCGGGCTGGCGGGCCCGGCCTCGCTGTCTGTCTGGGGGATGCCGAGCAGTTCGAGCAGTCGGCCGGTGGGCACGACGAGCCGGCGACCGAGCCGCAGCGTCGGAATCTCGCCGCGTTCTGCTGCGGCGTACGCCGCGTCTCGCCCGATGCCCAGGGCTCGACCGGCCTCGGGGACCGTGACGGTCAGGCGGGATCTGAGTTGGTCCGGGGTCATGACCCCATCACTCCTCCCGGAGTCGTAGGGGACGCCCCTTCGTGGTTGCGCCGGCGATGGCGCCTGTCACTCACCAAGAACGCAGGGCTGCCGAAAGGGTTACAACCGGCGTCGAGCTTCTTCATGCAGCACCTCGGCAGAGCTCAGCGCGCCGGTGCTGCTGTACCCAGGTCTGCACGTCCCGCTCGCGGTAAACCACGCGCTTGCCGAGCCGGAAGCCCTGAGGGCCGGTGCCGTTCTTGCGCCAGAAGCGCACAGTGTGGACCGTGACGCGAGTCAGGTCGGCGACCTCCTGTGTGGTGAGCAGCTTGTCCATCGATCCTCCAAAGCGCAGCGGTTCGCTCTATATAGGAAATAGTGCCGTTTTGGTGGTTGACGTTGGTAGCCCGACACGGCATGATCGCTTCCGTATAGGAATGGAGGGCGGACGTGCCACGGAAGACCCAAGGGCGAGAGCTCTTCGCGGAGTCGTATCTCGCGAGGCGCATCGCCATGGAGCGCGAGAGCCGCGGTATGAACTACGACAGCCTCTCCAAGCGCACGGAAGCCGCTGGCTGCAAGATCCACGCCTCCGCCCTGTGGAAGATCGAGAAGGGCGATCCCCCGCGCCGGATCACCGTTGACGAGCTCGTAGTGCTGTCCAAGGTCTTCGGGGTGCCGATGGCGGAGCTGGTGACAGACCCTGAGTTGCAACTGCCGGGCCACGCGATCGAGCTGGCTGAAAAGGCCGCCGCCGCGTTCCTGGACGCCTATCAGCTGAGCATGGAAGCGGAGGACGCAGCCCGCCGTGCCGGTGAACTTATGGAGCAACTCCGGTCGGCGATCGGTGACCGGCACGAGCTGGCCGCTCACATCGCCGAAGCGGTCGACGCGAACCACCCTGAGTGGGCAGTCGGCCTCGAGGAACATCACATATCGCAGATGGTCGTCGAAGCACTGCGCGCCATCGCGACCGGGGAGGAGCAGGGCAATGCCTGAGAAGATGCGCGATGGGATCATCCAGCGCGGCAAGACCTGGTCGTACGTCGTCCGCGAGCGCGACGTGCAGACCGGGAAGACCAAGCCACGCTGGGTTGGGGGTTTCCCCACACGCGCCGCTGCAAAGAAGGCTCGCGACGAGGCTCGGCATGCCGTCAACCGTGGGACGTACGTGGCCCCTCAGGCCCTGACCGTTGGCGAGTACCTCGACCGCTGGGTGGACGCTCACGCCGTCGAGCTCAAGCCGTCGACCGCGAAGTCGTACCGCGACAACATCGGCCGCTATCTCAAGCCGGCGATCGGTCACGAGCGGCTGCAGTCCCTCTCCCCCTCGCGCCTGTCCGTGGTCTTCAAGGACCTGTACGAGTCCGGCGGCAAGGACGGCAAGCCGCTGTCGCCACGCACGGTGGAGTTTGCCCGGGCGGTGCTGCGTCGGGCGATGCAGGACGCGGTGCTCGACAGGGCTCTCGAGGTCAACCCCGTGGTGGGGACCAAGCGCCCGAAGGTCGTCAAGCCGAAGCACACGACCTGGACTGGCCCGCAGCTGCGCGCGTTCCTCGAGCAGGTGGACGAGGACGACCGTTGGGCGCCCCTGTGGACCCTCGCGGCCGCGACCGGCATGCGCCGCGGCGAGCTGCTGGCGCTGCGCTGGTCAGAGGTGGACCTCGACGCCGGCGTGATTCACGTCGAGCGGTCGGTGACCCAGGTCGCGCAGGAGCGCGTCTACGTGACGCCGAAGAACCACGAGCGGCGTGACGTGACGGTCGACGAGCGCACGGTGACGACCCTGCGCGAGTGGCGCAAGGCGCAGATGGCCGAGCAGCTTGCCTGGGGCGCCGCATACCGCGGCGCCGAGGGGCTGGTCTTCACTTGGGAGGACGGCCGAGCCGCGCTGCCCGACTACGTCACGAGGACCTTCGGCCGGATCACGGACGGGCTTGCCGTTCCCCGGCTCAGGCTCCACGAACTCCGCCACACCCACGCGACGATGCTGCTGCGCGACGGCGTGCCGGTGCACGTCGTTGCCAAGCGCTTGGGCCACAAGGACCCCTCTGTGACGCTCAACGTCTACGCCGACGCCATCCCGGACGACGACGGTCGGGCGGTCGAGACGTTCGCGAAGGCGGTGTGGGGCGCGTGATCTCCTGGAAGGGCAGCGTGCGAAACGCGATGGCGATCGTCACGAGCGCAGCCGAGGACCCGGAGGGCGCCCTGGTTGACGACATGATCCGAGCCGCGCTGGCCGACGACGCTGCAGAGGACGTGGCACACGCCCTGGCCGTGATTGCCGCGTCGGCGCTGGGGATCGCGGCCCGCTGGGAGGGCCTGCCCGACGACAAGGTTCGCCAGGCAGTCTTCACCCATGTTCAGACCGTTCTGGAGGGGATGGAATGACGCTCGTTAGCAAATCCGTAGCAGGAGCAAGGGGAGGAACCATGTCGAGGACACACCTGCAGGCCGCTGACCTGCTGAAACAGTGGTGGGGCAGGTCGGGCTTGAACCGACGACCGACGGATTATGAGTCCGCTGCTCTGACCGACTGAGCTACTGCCCCGCAGTGGGCCCCAGCATGGCAGTGCCCCCGCCTAAGGGAAACGGCGGGGGCACCGCGGTGGCCGTGCACGACCACCCTGGCCAAGGGTCTGACTAGCCGGCCCCCAGCAGGGGTGCGTGGACGGATGACGGGGGTTCCCGCCCACACAACCACCACAAGGGTACCCGAGCAAAGGTCAACCGGAGGCATGCTCAAGGCAACGATTTCATTGCCGTGCAACCGCAGGGTAGTCCGACGGCCCGGCACCGGACCCGCCCAGACCACACGTGGTGAGGCGATACAGCGTGAGCCGCCCACCGCTGTCGACCGGCTCGAAGCCGGGGCGACCCGCGACGGCCAACCCGGCATACCGGGGCTGACGCCAGTCTCCCGGCCAGAAGGTGACGGGTCCGTCGAGCACGAACCCCACGTGCAGGCGGCGGGCGGCCGCGCAGACCTGGGGCTCGGTGGCGGCTTCGTCGAGCCGTGCCGCGAGCAGGACCCGGTCGGCGCCCCAGCTGCCCTGGAGGTGGGGATAGAGGAAGTCCACTCCCCCGACGGCCCCGGCGAGCGCTGAGCCGTTCCACGGGTTGCCCGCCACGGAGGTCCCGTCCGGCACCCACCGCGGGAGCCGGGCCAGCAGCGCCGTCTCCTGCGGCCCGGCGAGGTCGGTCCCGGCATACCAGGTCGCCAGCACGCGCCCGTTGTCACCGGCGTAGCCGGCACCACTCACCAGGACCAGCAGCAGAGCCAACCCGGGCACCAGGGCCCAGCGGACCCGGCCAACCCAGCCGGCCGCCTCCGGCCTGCCCGCACTGATCGTCCGGGTGGAGCCGGCGGCGGTGGTCAACGCCCCCAGGGCCGCGAGGGGCACCGCGGTGACGCCGAGCAGGGCCGCCAGCCGGAACGGGTCGTCGTACCAGGGACCGCTGAGGGCTCGGACCGTGCCCGAGTCGCTGCCGGCCACCAGGACGAACGCGGTGCCCGTGGCGACGTGGGTGACGGCCAGCCACCTGTACCGCGGCTCGCGCACGGCCGTCACGAACCCGACGAGCACGAGCAGGGCCAGCAGGAACGGCACCGGGGCGCGCTGCGGGGCGGCGACCACCCACTCGCCCACCGCCTGGGCCAGGGACTCCCGACGCGGCCACGACGTGTTCCGCACGGTCGCAAAGACCGGCGAACGCGCGACGAACCACAGCTCTCCCACGGCGACGACGCCGAGCCCGACCACGACCGCGGCCAGCCGCTGAGGGCGGCCCCGTGCGGGGGCGGCAGCCCACTGCAACGCCAGGGTCGCGCCCGCGGCAGTCGAGAGCAGCGCGAGGCTGACCACCACGTTGGGGTGGGCCAGTGCCAGGCCGGGCAGGGAGACCATTGCGGCCAGCGCAGTTGCCAGCCCGCCCCAGCGGGAGCCGCTGCGCACCAGGGAGACGAGCCCGGCAAGCAGCCCCGGCAAGAGAGCGGTGCCGAGCGCGTTGGGCCACAGGGTGCCGTAGGACAGCAGCAGGTAAGGCGCCGCCGAGAAGCTCGTCGACAGCAGGCCGGCCGCGAACAGCACCCCCGGTCGGGGCCCGAACGCGACCCGGGCCAGCGCCACCGCCCCGAGCGGCCAGACGACGGCCGCGATCACGAGCGACACCACGTTGGCGCTGACCACCGCGGTCGAACCCGTGAGGTCGAGCACCAGCGCGGTGACGTCGTGCCAGGCCGCCGGGTAGAAGCCGCTGGTTCGCTCGGGTGCGGTCAGGGTGCCGAGGGCCAGCGACGAGCCGTTGCCGGTGCGCCCGACCTGCGCGACGGCGTTGAGGTGGAACACGGCGTCGAACGTCTGCGGCACCGCGTCGGGGCGAGGTATGCCGCGACGCACCGCGAGCGCCGCGCACACCGCGGCGCCGGCCACCCCGAGCAGCGCCGAGCCCAGGACGCGCCAGCCGTCACGCGCAGCGACCGGCCCGCCGGCGATCCGGCGCAATGCGAAGCGGGCCAGGCCGGCCAGCAGTCCCGCCAGCGCCGTCACCGCCAGCACCGGCAGCAGGCCGAAGCCCGCCCCCGCCCAGGGGGCGAGGACCGCGGCCACCGCCACCAGGGTGACCGACAGGGGCGCGGACAACCCCGTCAGCAGCACCCCCCGCAGGCCGAGCAGCACCCCCACGACCAGCCCCGGCCCGACGAGCAGGGCTGCGGCGACGAGGACGTTCGGCGCCACGGCGACCCAGCTCGCCACGACCGGCGCCGAGCTGGCGGTCATCCGGCTGCACGCATCCGGTGCACGGCCGTGGAGACCGGGCCGTCGGCGACCGCGTGGCCGTGCTCGAGCACGATCCCGCGACTGCAGAGCCGTTCGACGAGCGGCAGGTCGTGGCTGACGACCACGAGGGTGCGGCCCTGTGCCGCGAGCAGCTCGATCCGCTCGAGGCACTTGGCCCGGAACGCCTCGTCCCCGACGGCGAGGATCTCGTCGACGAGGAAGACGTCGGGCTCGGTGTGGACCGCGACCGCGAAGGCGAGCCGCAGGAACATGCCCGAGGAGTAGAACCGCACCTGGGTGTCGAGGAAGGGCCCGATGTCGGCGAAGGCCGCGATGTCCTCGAAGCGTTCCTCGATGGTCTCGCGCTCGAGCCCGAGGATGGAGGCGTTGAGGTGCACGTTCTCGCGGCCGGTGAGGTCGGGGTGGAAGCCCGCCCCCACCTCGAGCAGTCCGGCGAGACGGCCGCGCACCCGCACCTCCCCCGTGTCCGGCGCCATGACGCCCGCCATCAGCTTGAGCAGGGTCGACTTGCCGGAGCCGTTGCGCCCGAGCAGCGCGACGCTCTCGCCCTGGGTGATGGTGAGGTCCAGCGGGTGCAGTGCCGTGAAGTCGTCGGTGCGGTTGCGCCCCTGGACGGTCCACACGAGCCGCTCCTTGAGCGAGTGCGTGTGCCTGAGGCGGAAGTGCTTGGAGGCCCCGTCGACCTCGACGGCGCTGAGGGCATGGTGGCGCGTCATCTACAGCTCCTGCGCGAACCGGCCGGAGAGCCGGCGAAACGTGAGCTGTCCGACGACGAGGAGCGCGGCGGCGATGCCGAACGCCAGGACCGTGTAACCCAACAGCCCGGGTGGCGTCGCGGCCGCGTTGCCGGGCGACGCGTGGGCCCACGTGCCCCGGTGCACCAGCTCGACCGCGACCGTGAGCGGGTTGGCCTGGTATGCCGTGAGCCAGGCCGAGTCGCGCCCCACCAGGTCGGCGACCCGTTGCCACGAGTAGAGGACCGGGCTGGCCCAGACGAGGACCATCAGGACGAGGTCGACGAGGTTCTCGACGTCACGGAAGAAGACGTTGACCGCGGCGAGCAGCAGCCCCAGCCCGAGGGCCAGCATCGCGGTGAGCAGCAGGCCCAGGACGAGGGCGAGCAGGCCCACCGGGTCCGGCCGCCAGCCGGCGACGATGGCGCCAACCAGCAGCACGAGCAGCTGCGGCCCCAGGTGGACGGCGCTGACGAAGAGGCTCGACACCGGGAAGAGCTCGCGCGGGAGGTAGATCTTGCGCACCAGGTCGCCGTTGACGACGACCGACCGCGTCGCGTTGCCGACCGCTTCGCTGAACGCGGTCATGACGACCAGCCCACCGAAGAGGTAGACGGCGTAGTCGCCGATCGCGTTCTGCCGCAACAGGAGTCCGAGGCCCACGAAGTACACGCCGAACTGGACGGCCGGCTTGACGTAGGACCAGCCGAGACCCAGGAGCGACGCGCGGTAGCGGACACGCAGCTCCTTGCGCACCAGCAGCGACAACAGGTAGCGCCGGCGGACCACGTCACGCATGCCGTCGCCGCGGCCCTGCACCACCAGCGGCGCGGGCGTCATCATGGTCACGCTCACCGGACGTCGTCCGCCTCGTGCGGCATACGCGGGTCGGCCGTCTCCTGGGGCGCCTCGTCGGGCACGGCCACGTCGAGGGTCTTGCGCCAGGCATCGGGTCCCACGAGGTCGGGCATGGAGTCCCGGTAGAGCCGGGAGAGCCGCGGCCAGTCACGCAGGAGCTGCTCGTGCGCCTCCACGGCGTCCCGGATCGCGGCCGCCAGGTGGCTGCGGTCGCGCTTGTGCCACGACATCCCCTTGCCGTCGGCGGTGGTCACGAGGGCCGAGTCGAGACGCGCCAGCGTCCACCAGCCCGCGTCGGCGGCCGCGACCTCGCGCTCGGGGTGCGCCTTGGTGCGCGGGTCGACCGGGCGCAGCTGCCGCACCAGAGCCGAACCGGCCGCCAGCATCGTCGCCGCGGTGCCGACCGGCTTGGCGCCCAGCGAGTCACGCTTGCGCAGCTTGGTGCGGCGCACGGGCGCGAACTCCTCGGGGCTGCGCCGGACCACCGCGTCGTCGAACTGCTGCCTCAGCTGGCGCACCTCACCGAGCCGGGTGGCGAGCGAGGCGTGCATGTCCTGGGGGCCGCTCAGCACGTCCTCGATGGCCCGCTGGCGCAGGGCCGCGGCGGAGTACTGCATGGCCAGCAGGTGCTTGAGCTGGATGAACAGGCTCTCGCGGACCATCCGGCCGCCACGGTCGTACTGGGAGTGCGTCAGCGCCGCGACCAGGCGGCTGCGCGCGTGGTAGTAGGCCTGCCAGTCGACCGCGTCGTCCTTGTCGGTCCACGGCACGTGCCAGACCGCCGCACCGGGCAGGGACACGGTCGGGAAGCCGTGCTCGGCCGCCCGCAGGCCATACTCGGCGTCGTCCCACTTGATGAAGAAGGGCATCGACAACCCGCACTCGCGCAGGACCGTGACCGGGATGAGGCACATCCACCAGCCGGTGTAGTCGCTGTGCATGCGGCGGTGGAGCCAGGGCGTGGCCCGCAGGTTGGTGGAGGCCAGGTCGTGGTCGTGGACGGTCGGCTCCGCCGGACCCCACCGGAACTGCCACGGCAGGATCACCTCGGCGAAGGCGTGCAGTACCGACCGGTCGTACATCGAGAACATGTGCCCCCCGACGACGGTCGGCCGGCGGCAGGCGTTGGCGAAGGCGACGGTGCGGGCGATGCCCTCGGGCTCGCAGATGACGTCGTCGTCGAGGATGAGGACGTGGTCGCTGCGGCCGCCGTCCAGGGTCTCGAGCATCGACCGCGAGAAGCCGCCGGAGCCGCCGAGGTTGGCCTGCTCGATGACGCGCAGCCGGTCACCGCACGCCTCGCGCGCGGCGGCGAACCCCTCGTGGTCGCGCACCCGCTCGGTGCCCTGGTCGACGACGATGACCTCGTCGATGACGTCGCACAGATCGGGTGCCTCACCCAGCTGGGTGAGCAGTGCGGTGCAGTATGCCGGCCGGTTCATGGTCGTGATGCCGATGGTGATGCGTCCGGTCCCCGTGGCGCGTGGGGCGACCTCCTCGGGGGCGCCCAGCCAGGCGGCCGACTCGAGGGTGAGTGGACCGTCGCCGGCGACGAGGTCGAACCAGTACCAGCCGCCGTCGGCGAAGGTGTCGAGCGGCAACCTCACCCGCTCGTCGTGCTCGCCACGCACCGTCGCCGAGGTGACGCGCACGACCGAGCCGCGACCGGTGGAGCGGTAGACGAACAGGGTGCCCGGGCCGTTCGTGCGGACCTGGAGCACGACCTCGGTGATGCTCGTGTACCGCTTCCAGTACGAGGCGGGGAAGGCGTTGAAGTAGGTCGCGAACGACACGCCCTGGCCGTGCTCGAGGCGGAACCGCCGTCGACCGAGCACCTGGTCCGGCACCACGGCCGGGCCGCTGGCCTCGATGACGACCGGGCTGTCGGTGTCGTCCTTGGGCGGCTTGGGTGACTTGCGGGTGTCGACGTACAGCGGCAGCACGTCGAGGTCGCCGTCGACCGGCAGGACCACCCGGGCGAGCTCGCTGAGCCGGTCGACGTCGAGCTGCGCACTCATGCGCCCACCCCTGCCGCTCCGGCCGCGCTGAGGCCACGCACCCCGATGAGGGCGTCGAGGTCGTTGTCGACGAGGCGCAGGGCCGAGGCGATCGCCATGTGCATGTCGAGGTACTGGTAGGTGCCGAGCCGGCCGCCGAAGGCCACGCCCTGCGAGCGCTCCTGCTCGACCAGCTCGCGGTACGCCAGCAACCGCTCACGGTCGTCCGGGGTGTTGACGGGGTAGTACGGCTCGTCACCGGCCTCGGCGAAGCGCGAGAACTCGCGCACGATCACAGTCTTGTCGTCCGGGTAGGCGCGCTCGGGGTGGAAGTGTCGGAACTCGAGGATCCGCGTGAACGGCACGTCGTCGTCGGCATAGTTCATGACCGGGGCCCCTTGGAAGTCACCGGTCGCGACGACCTCGCGCTCGAAGTCCAGGGTGCGCCAGCCGAGGGCGCCGTGGGCGTCACCGAAGTAGCGGTCGATGGGCCCGGTGTAGACGACCGGCACCTGTCCGCGCACCGACTCGCGGGACAGCTCGTGCCCGTCGGCCAGGAAATCGGTCTCCAGCTCGACCGTGATGCGGGGGTGGTCGGCCATCCGGGTCAGCCACGCGGCATACCCGTCCGTGGGCAGTCCCTCGAACCGGTCGTTGAAGTAGCGGTTGTCGTAGGTGTAGCGCACCGGCAGCCGACTGATCACCTCGGCCGGGAGGTCGGTCGGGTCGGTCTGCCACTGCTTGGCTGTGTAGCCCCGCACGAACGCCTCGTAGAGAGGGCGTCCGATGAGCGAAATGGCCTTCTCCTCAAGGTTTTTCGGCTCGCCGGTGAGCTCAGCCGCCTGCGCGGCGACGAGGTCGCGGGCCGCCTGCGGGCCGTGGTTGGCGCGGAAGAACTGGTTCACCGTGCCGAGGTTGATCGGCATCGGGAAGACCTCGCCGTGGTGCACGGTCCAGACCCGGTGGCGGTAGTCGGTGAACCCGGTGAAACGGTTGACGTACTCCCAGACGCGCTCGTTCGACGTGTGGAAGAGGTGTGCGCCGTAGCGGTGCACCTCGATGCCCGTGTCCGGGTCCGGCTCGCTCCAGGCGTTGCCGCCCAAGTGGTTTCGCCGCTCGACGATGGCGACGTCGAGCCCACGCGCGGCAGCCTGCTCCGCGACGGTGAGACCGAACAACCCCGACCCGACGACGACCAGGTCGGCCCTCACGCGCGGCCCTCCGTCCGGGTCGGGCGGTTGGGTGCGGGCGGCGCCCCCACCGTGGGGACGTCCACGGTGGCGCCCGGCTGGGTGGTGGTGAAGCGGTGGCGGTATGCCGCGCGGCGCAGTCCCACGGGGACGACGCGGTAGCCGCCGCGCACCATGAGGTTGCGCAGGTGCTCGCGGTTGGACGTGAACCCCTCGCGGTGGAGCCGTCGTTGCAGGCCGAGCTCGGAGCGCAACAGTCGCAGGCCCCCGCGGCGCTGGTAGCTGCCCGAATCGACGCGGTAGAGGACGAGTGGCTCGGCGAGGTTGGCCACCTTGGCGCCCGAGCTGATCATGCGCGTGAACAACCAGTAGTCCTCGAGCAGCGGCAGCTCGCGGTAGCCGCCGGCCTGCAGGACCGCGGAGCGGCGGTAGACGACCGTCGGGTGGTTGAAGGGGCTCCGCAGCCGCGCCTCGGCGGCGATGTCGCCCGCCGTCAACGGCGGCACCCGCAGCACGCGCTCCCGCCCGGCATACTCCGGCGTCTCACCGAACTCCACGAGGGCCGAGCCGACGAGGTCTGCGCCGTCCTCGATGAGCGGGATCTGCAGCTCGAAGCGGTGCGGCAGGCTGATGTCGTCGGCGTCCATGCGGGCGATGACCTCGTGGCTGCACGCGGACAGGCCGCACTGCAGGGCCTGGGCGAGACCGACGTTGTGGGTGAGGCGCAGCCGGCGCAACGGCACGGGGCTGCTCGACTCCAGCCGCTCCAGCGTCGAGGCGAGCTCGGCCGTGATCTGTCCGTCCTGTACGACCACCACTTCGGAGGGGCGGCGGGTCTGCTCCAGCACTGTGCTCTGGAACGCGCGGGCGAGGTGGTCGGGCCGGTCGCCGCGGTAGACGGGCAGCAGGAGGGAGAAGGGTGTCTTCACGGTTCGGACGCTAGGCACGCCAGGGAAAGCCAGGGTGAACACGCCGTGTCCGGGGGGCAGATGTTGGTCCAAGGGCCTGCTCGGACCCGGCTGGCCGCCCACCGGTCACGTGGCGTTCACCTGCGCGTCCCTGCCCGATGTCGCACCATGCCTACGGTCGGAGCCGTGCTGGTCGACGGACGAGTGGTGTGCGTGGTGGTGACCCACCGCCGGGTCGAGCTGCTGCGCCGCTGCCTGGAATCCGTTGCGGCCCAACATCGCCCGCCCGACCACGTGGTCGTCGTCGACAACGCCGACGACGCCGAGACGCGGCGGGTCGTCGAGGGCAGCCCGCTCCCCCACACCTACCTGCCATCCCGCACCAACCTCGGGGGCGCGGGTGGGTACGCCTACGGCATACTCACCGCACGCGCCCTGGGGGCCGATGCCGTGTGGCTGGCCGACGACGACGGCCGACCCGGTGACCCGTGGACCCTCGGCCGCCTCCTCACCTGCGCCGAGAGCCACCAGCTGGACGCCGTCTCCCCCGCCGTCGTCGACGAGACCGACCCCGGGCGCCTGGCCTTCCCGCTGAGGCAGGGCCTGCGCTGGGCCCGCCGGGTCGACGACCTCGGCCGCTCGGCCGTGGTGATGGGTGCGGCCAACCTGTTCAACGGCGCCCTCTTCTCCGCTGCCGCCCTGGACGCCGTGGGTGTGCCGGACCCCAGGCTGTTCATCCGGGGCGACGAGGTCGAGCTGCACCGTCGGATGCGCCGCAGCGGCATCCGGTTCGCCACCTGTGTCGCCGCCACGTACGAGCACCCGCAGGGCCGTGACGACTGGCGGCCGCTGTGGGGCGGTCGCGCCCACGTCCTGGTGCCGCAGGACCCGGCCAAGCGCGAGCTGACCTACCGGAACCTGGGGTACCTCACCGCACAGCCCGGCCTGCGTTGGCGGGCCGCCCCGGATGCGGTGAGGTACGTGTGGTTCCACTTGGTCACCCAAGGAGACCCGGGAGCGCTGGCGGCGTGGTGGCGCAGCTGGTCAGCGGGCCGGCACGAGCGGTTCAGGCCCCCACGGCGGACGTTGCCGTTGGGTGACAAGCGGACCCAGTTGGACCACACGGGAGTCGCCGGGCGGTAGGTTGCCGTCCATGACGGAGCCACTCGTCGTCCTCAAGGACGTCAACAAGCACTTCGGCGACCTGCACGTCCTGCAGGACATCAACCTCCAGATCGGCAAGGGCGAGGTCGTCGTCGTCATCGGCCCGTCGGGGTCGGGCAAGTCGACGCTGTGCCGGACGATCAACCGGCTCGAGACGTTCGAGAGCGGCACCATCACCATCGACGGCAAGCCCCTCCCCGAGGAGGGCAAGGAGCTCGCGCAGCTGCGGGCCGACGTCGGCATGGTGTTCCAGTCGTTCAACCTTTTCGCCCACAAGACGATCCTCGACAACGTCACGCTCGGGCCGGTCAAGGTCCGGGGGCAGGGCAAGAAGGACGCCGAGAAGCGCGCGATGGAGCTGCTCGAGCGGGTCGGGGTCGCCCAGCAGGCCCAGAAGTACCCCGCCCAGCTCTCCGGTGGCCAGCAGCAGCGCGTCGCCATCGCCCGGTCCCTGGCCATGGACCCCAAGGTGATGCTCTTCGACGAGCCGACCTCGGCGCTCGACCCCGAGATGATCAACGAGGTCCTCGACGTCATGGTCGGCCTCGCCAAGGAGGGCATGACGATGGTCGTCGTCACCCACGAGATGGGCTTCGCCCGCAAGGCCGCCAACCGGGTCGTCTTCATGGCCGACGGCCAGATCGTCGAGGAGGCCCAGCCCGAGACCTTCTTCACCGCACCGCGGTCCGACCGGGCCAAGGACTTCCTCGGCAAGATCCTCACCCACTGAGCCGGTTCACCCACCACAGGAGGAAACAGATGAAGATTCGCCAGATCGGCGCGCTCGCCGCCGCATCGGTGCTCGCCCTCAGCCTGGCCGCATGCGGCGACAGCGCGAAGGATGGCGGCTCCGGCGGTGGCGGGGGCGGTGGCTCGTTCAAGATCGGCATCAAGTTCGACCAGCCGGGTCTCGGCCTCAAGGAGGGCAACGACTACACCGGCTTCGACGTCGACGTCGCCAAGTACGTCGCCAAGGAGCTCGGCCACGACGAGGGCGACATCCAGTGGGTGCAGGCCCCGTCGGCCCAGCGCGAGACGCTGCTGAAGACCGGCCAGGTCAACATGATCCTCGCGACCTACTCGATCACCGACAAGCGCAAGGCCGACGTGTCCTTCGCCGGCCCGTACTTCATCGCCGGCCAGGACCTGCTGGTCCGCGCCGACGACTCCTCCATCACCGGGCCCGACTCGCTGACCGGCAAGAAGCTCTGCTCGGTCACCGGCTCCACCTCGGCGCAGAAGGTCAAGGACAAGTACCCCGGCGTCCAGCTCCAGGAGTTCGGCACCTACTCCGAGTGCGTCGCGGCGCTCGTCGCCAAGGGCGTCGACGCGCTGACGACCGACAACACGATCCTCGCCGGCTACGCCGCGCAGGACCAGTACAAGGGCAAGCTGAAGGTCGTCGGCAAGCCGTTCTCCGAGGAGCGCTACGGCGTCGGCATCAAGAAGGGCGACGTCGAGCTCTGCAAGAAGATCGACGACGCGCTCACCAAGATGGTCGACTCCGGCGAGTGGCAGAAGGCGGTCGACGCCAACCTCGGGCCGGCCGGCTTCCAGGTCGACAAGGCGCTCAACCCGCCGAAGCCCGACCCCTGCTCCTGAGCCTGAAAACCGCGGAGGTATGCCGCCCGCTCGCCCGAGCGGGCGGCATACCTTGGCGTCAATCCCCTTCTCCTACAACGGAAGGTGCGCTGCATGGGTGACATCCTGAGCACCTACGGCCCGGACATCCTCCGGGCGTTCTGGTGGACCATCAAGCTGTCCTTCTTCGGCGGCCTCGGAGCCCTCGTCCTGGGGACGATCGCCGCAGTGATGCGCGTGTCCCCGGTGGCCGTCATGCGGTTCATCGGGACGTCGTACGTCAACATCTTCCGGAACACACCGCTCACCCTGCTCATGGTGATGAGCGTGCTCGGCATCACCTACATCCTGGGTGTCTCGCTCTCCCAGGACATCACCCAGAACGCGATCCGCTGGGCGATCGTCGTCATCGCCGTCTACCACGGCGCCTTCGTGTGCGAGGCGATCCGCTCCGGCGTGAACACCGTGCCGGCCGGTCAGGCCGAGGCCGCCCGGTCGGTCGGGCTGACCTTCGGGCAGACGATGCGCGAGGTGATCCTGCCGCAGGCCTTCCGCGGTTCGATCGCGCCGCTCGGCTCGGTGCTGATCGCGCTGATCAAGAACACCACAGTGGCCGCAGTCATCGTCTCCGCTGAGGCCGCGAGCCTGATGCAGAAGATCATCGAGAACGAGGGCGGCTCGTTCGCCATCTTCGCGATCTTCGCCCTCGGCTTCGTGATCCTCACGCTGCCCCTCGGGGTCGGGTTCACCAGCCTGTCGCGACGCCTGGCGGTGAAGCGATGAGCGCCTCGGTCCTGTTCGACGCACCCGGCCCGAGGGCACGTCGCCGGCACGCACTGCTCACCGTGGTCGGGGTCATCCTGCTGGTCGCGATCCTCGCCGTCGTGGTGCGCAAGATGTACACCGCCAACCAGCTCCAGGCCTCGATGTGGGAACCGTTCGTCACCGACCGGTCGGTGTGGCGTGACTACCTGCTCAAGGGCCTGGTGGGCACGCTCAAGGCGGCCGCGATCTCGATCGTGTTCGCCGGGGTGTTCGGCCTCGTCTTCGGCATCGGGCGACTCTCGCAGCTCGCGCCCGTCCGTTGGGTGTGCGGCATCGTCGTCGAGTTCTTCCGCGCAGTGCCTGTGCTGCTGATGATGATCTTCGCCTACTTCGGCATCTACACGCAGACGTCGTTCTTCTCGGCCGACACGGCCCCGCTGGCGGCGGTCGTCACCGGCCTCACCCTCTACAACGGCTCGGTCATCGCCGAGCTGGTGCGCTCGGGTGTCTTCGCCCTGCCGAAGGGCCAGGGCGAGGCGGGCCTGTCGATCGGCCTCACGCCCAGCCAGGTGCTGCGCTCGATCCAGCTGCCGCAGGCCCTGACCGCGATGCTGCCCGCGCTGATCGGGCAGTTCGTCGTGATCCTCAAGGACTCCGCGCTCGGGTACGCCGTGACCTACGGCGAGCTGCTCACCTGGTCCAAGACCCTCGGGTCGGCGTTCTCCAACACGGTTCCGGCGTACATCGTCTGCGCCATCCTGTTCATCCTCATGAACTACGCGCTGACCAAGCTCGCGACCCTCGTGCAGCGCCGGCTCTCCCGCCGCGGCCGCGCTGTCGTGGCCACCCCGGGCGCTCTCACCGCGACGGTGGACCAGGAGTCGACGCTGGGCGGGGAGGACGTCGTGCAGACCGACCCCACCGAGACCGGCCGGTGACCGCGGGCGCAACCACGCGGCATACGCAATGACGAAGGCCGGGTCCGATCGGACCCGGCCTTCGTGTCTGCTCCCCCGGTTGGACTCGAACCAACAACCCTTCGATTAACAGTCGAATGCTCTGCCAATTGAGCTACGGGGGAATGACCTTCGGCGGTTCCGCCGTCGGCGCTGCGCAACCATAGCAAAGGAAGCGGCCGGTTCTGAAAACGGCCCGGCGACGCTGTCGGTGACGAGGCGTAGCGTGGGCGCCATGCCACTCACGGTCGAGCTGGAGACGGTCAGGGACACCGCGCGCGACAGCGTCAACCGGTTCGTCGAGGCCACGGTCGCGCTGTCGGAGTACGACCTCCTGGGCGCCTCGCGGTGCCACGGCTGGTCGCGGCTCGACGTGGTCGTCCACGTCGTGGGCGGGTGGGCCGAGATGCTCGGCGGGCTGGTGTCGCGGGCCGACCGTCCCACCACCGTCGACGCGGCGAGCTACTGGGCGGTGTTCACCGAGCAGTACGGCGACGACGACCCCGTGGCCACCCTGATGTCGCAGCGTCGCCGGGCCTCGGCCTACCTGCGACCGTCCTCGGCGTTGGAGCAGCTGCGCGACGTGGCTGCGATGGTGGACCGGGGCGTCCACAACCTCACCGAGGGCCACTACCTGTGGCAGGACTGCGTCTTCACCGCGGGGGACTTCCTCACGATCTGGGTGGTCGAGGACGTCATCCACCAGCTCGACCTCGACTCCCCCGTGGCGCCACCCGCGCCGGGGCTCGCACTGGCCAGGCAGACCATCGAGGCCATCGTCGGCGAACCGTTGCCGGCCGACTGGTCGGACACGGAAGCGGTGCTGGTCGGTACCGGCCGGGTGCCCGGGGACGGCCTGCCCGAGCGCGTGCGCGAGCTCCTGCCGGCGCTGGGCTAGCGCCCGACCTGTTCGCGCAGGTATGCCGCCGCGTCGCCGAGCGCCCGCGTGAGCTCCGCGTCGTCGGGGCGGGCGCCGCGGCCCCGCAGCTGCTGCTCCAGCAGGTCGCCGGTGGCGAGGTCCTGCCGGATCACGGCCCGGCCGCGACGACGCGGGCCGAGGTCGACCTGCTGGGCCAGCACGACGCTGGCCTGGACCCGCTCGCGCAATGTCTCGGGCAGGAGCGAGGTCTCACCCAGGGCCCACTGGCTCGGCCGGGACCGGTCGACCCAGGTGACCGTGAGCTGACCCGTCTCGGGGTTCCACGAGCCGGCATCGACCTCGTGCCACGGCTTGCCGAGCAGGCGCTCCCCGGCCGGTGACACGGCATACAGGCCGTATCTGGTCGCGATGACGACCACGCCCGTGGGCTCCTCGGTCGCCCAGGCGAGCACCTTCTCGCCCTTGGCCAGTCCGGCGGCCGACCGGGCGGCGTCGGGCAGCGACGGCTGGCGCTTGGCGAACAGCGCCATCACGACGCCTGGTCGCGCAGCTGGGCCAGCTCGCGCTGCAGGTCCTGGAGCCGGCCGCTCAGCTCACGCGCCTGCGCGGCGTCGCTGTGCTGGTCGGCGGCCATCCGGCGCATGGCCGACATGGCGTCGGCGATCTGGCGGGTCAGGGAGACCTCCTGGACGCGGGTGAGCAGGGCTGAGACGTAACGGCGTTCGGGCAGCCCGGTGGACTTGTCCATGCGGGTCGGCAGCGGGGCGACGGCGAGCTCGGCGACGAGGCCGTGGACCGACAGCGGTGAGGCCTCGGTGACCCGGTCGGCCCAGGCCTTGGCCGAGAGCCCAACCTGCGGACCGCCGGCGCCGCGCACCCCGTCGAAGACCGCGCGGTGGGCGGGGGCGGTGAAGGCATCAGGCTCGATCGTGTCGATGTCGGCGGGCTCGAAGCTGCCGGGGTACTGCAGAAGGGTCTGGAGCAGCTGGCGTTCGACGAAGACCACGGGGTCACGCAGGTCCGGGGTTGGCAGGGCGGCGCGGGCCTCCTGCTCCGACGGCTCGGGGACGACGTCGGCGTCAGGGCGTGCCTGGCCCCCCGCCGTCTGTGCGTCCCGCGCCTTGTCGCCCTTCTCTGCGTCGCGGGCGGCCATGCGACCGGCGCGGGCGACCTCGGCGCGCACCTGCTCGACCTCGACCCCGATCCACCCGGCGACGGTGCGGATGTACTCGGGGCGCATTGAGCTGTCGCGGATGCTGTTGACGATGGGGGCGGCGGCGCGCATGGCCTGGACGCGGCCCTCGGCGGTGGCCATGTCGTAGCGGGCGATGGTGGTGCGGACCGCGAACTCGAACATCGGCACGGCGTCGTCGATGAGGTGGCGCACGGCGTCGTCGCCGCTGGCCATCCGCAGGTCACAGGGGTCCATGCCGCCGTCGGCCACGGCCACGAACGACTGGGAGGCCCAACGCTGGTCGTCACCGAACGCCTTCATCGCGGCCTTCTGCCCGGCGGCGTCGCCGTCGAAGGTGAACACCACCTTGGCGGGTGCGAGGTCGGCCTCGTCGCGCAGGATGCGGCGCAGCACCTTGATGTGGTCGGTGCCGAACGCCGTGCCACACGTCGCGACCGCGCCCTCGACGCCGGCGAGGTGGCAGGCCATGACGTCGGTGTAGCCCTCGACGATGACGGCCTTGCGCTCCCCCGCGATCGACTTCTTGGCGAGGTCGAGGCCGTAGAGGACCGTCGACTTCTTGTAGATCGCGGTCTCGGAGGTGTTGAGGTACTTGGCGGCGATCCGGTCGTCGTCGAAGAGCCGACGCGCGCCGAAACCCACGGTGTCGCCCGTGATGTCGCGGATCGGCCACATGAGCCGCCCCCGGAACCGGTCGTAGAGCCCGCGGCTCCCCCGTCCGCTCAGCCCTCCCGCGACGAGCTCGTCGTCGCTGAAGCCCTTGGCCCGCAGGTGCCGCGTCAGCTCCTCGCCACCGCGGGGGGCGAACCCGACGCCGAAGTGCTTCGCAGCCTCACCGTCGAACCCGCGGCCACGCAGGAAGTCGCGCCCCACCCGCGCCTCGCCGGAGGACGTGTCGAGCAGCCGCTCGAGGTAGAACTCCTGGGCGACGCGGTGCGCCTCGACGAGCCGGGAGCGCTGCCCGAGCGAGGGGCCCCGGTCGCGGGGGCCACCACCCTCCTCGTAGTGCAGCTCCATGCCGAGCTTGGAGGCGAGGCGCTCGACCGACTCGGTGAAGGTGAGGTGCTCGACCTTCTGCACGAACGAGATGACGTCGCCGCCCTCGCCGCACCCGAAGCAGTGCCACGCACCCACGGCCGGGCGGATGTTGAACGACGGCGTCTTCTCGTCGTGGAACGGGCACAGCCCCTTCATCGAGCCGGGGCCGGCCGGGCGCAGGGTGACGTGCTCGCGCACGACGTCCTCGATCGACGTGCGCTCCTTGACGAGCGCGATGTCGTCGGCCTTGATCCGACCCGCCACTGGCCCTCCTTGTCGAGGGCGAGTCTAGGCGCAGGGTCCGTCAGAGGTAGTCGGGCACCGGCGGTACGAGATAGTGGCGGCCGTAGCCGTAGATCATGAAGCCGACGAAGTTGGCCAGCTCGAGGACCAGCACGACCGCAGCGAGGAGCCTCCAGCGGGACTCGCTGCGCGGCATACGCCAGTAGGACACCGTCGCCCACACCGCGAACGGCACGAGGAACGGGACGACCCCGGCGACCAGCCACCACAGCTTCGTCCTCGCGGCTGGGGAGGGCGGCACGCTCAAGACGACCGACGCCACCGGGTCACCGGCGACGCGCGGGTACCCCACGACCTTGGTCACTTCTCCGTCCACGGTGCTCATGGCGGCCTCCCCTCCACAGTGACTCTGATGCACCATTGGCGCACAGGGACGGCTCCACTGGCAAGCGTTTCGGCCATACCCGCTCAGCGTGTCAGGACGGACGTCTCAGGACCAGGCGTCGTGGAGGTGCAGGGCGCGCACGTCGGTGAGCGAGGCGACCTGGTCGACGACGACGCGCAGCGCCGTGGCGTCGGAGTCGGCGGCCTTCCAGTCCGCCAGCAGGTCGGGGTCGAGGCGAGCGACCGGGTCGTCGAGGTAGCCCCGGACGAGGTCGCGCACCACCTCGCGCTGGGCGGCCATGACATCGATCCGCTCCTGGGCGTTCATGACGAAGTGGGCCGCGACGGCCTTGAGCACCGCGCACTCGGCGCGCGTCTCGTCGGGCACGACCAGGGGCGCGTCGTAGCGGGTGAGCGGGCCGGGTCCGTGGCGCTCCATCGTCGCCAGCTCGACGGCCTGGACGAAGCGGCCGATGAGCTGGGAGGTCATGTCCTTGAGGGCTGCCCGGTCGCCCCGGGAGCCGTCGTATGCCGCCGGCACCAGTCCGGTGGCGAGAACCCGTCCCAGCGCAGCCCCCATCGCGTCGGCACCCAGGTCCGCGGCATACACCCCGGTCGCCACGGCAAGGACCGAGTCGACGTCAGTCGTGTCGCGAAGGCGACGCACGTCGAGGCGACCCGAGGCGATGGCGTCCTCGACGTCGTGCACTGAGTAGGCGACGTCGTCGGACCAGTCCATGACGTCGGCCTCGATGCAGCGCTCGCCGTCGGGGCGGCCGGCACGGAACCACTCGAAGACGGGCAGGTCGTCCGCGTAGACGCCGAACTTCGTTGTGGGCCAAGGGCCTTCGCCCCGGGGCCAGGGGTACTTGGTGGCGGCGTCGAGACTTGCCCTGGTGAGGTTGAGGCCGGCGGGGCGACCGTCGGCGTGGATCCGCTTGGGCTCGAGGCGGGTGAGGAGGCGCAGGGTCTGGGCGTTGCCCTCGAAGCCACCAATGCCTTCGGCGACGGCGTCGAGGGCCTGCTCGCCGTTGTGGCCGAAGGGCGGGTGGCCGAGGTCGTGCGCGAGGCAGGCCGTGTCGACGACATCGGCGTTGCAGCCGAGGGCCGCACCGAACTCGCGGCCGATCTGCGCGACCTCGAGGCTGTGCGTGAGCCGGTTGCGGACGAAGTCGTCGTCGCCGGGCTGGACGACCTGGGTCTTGGCGGACAGGCGGCGCAGCGAGGCCGAGTGGAGCAGGCGGGCGCGGTCGCGGGCGAAGTCGTCGCGGTCGGCGCGCTTGGTGACGGGGTCCTCCCGCACCCAGCGCTCCCGGTCGACCTCGGTGTAACCCACGCAGCCGAGCCTAGGCCGTCGTCCCGGCCGCTCGGGCAGCGGCGGCAGCGCGCTCGACCCACTTGGGCTGGTCCCCGTAGCGCTGCGACGGGATCAGCCGACCGGCGGCGCTGTCCGCAACCAGCTGGGCGAGCCGTTTCTCGCGGGTGACCTCCTGCTTGGCGGTCAGCACCCAGTTGGTCGCAAGCTTGCGGTAGCTCGGTGTCGCCTCCGCCCAGAACGCACTGGCCGCGGCATCGGCAGCCAGCACCGCGGCATACTGCGGCGGCAGCTCGCGGTCGCGGTTCTCGTAGGCGTAGACACCCGAACGGTCCTCGCGTCGCAACGCGAACGCGGCGAGCCCGGCGGGGTGCATGCGCCCGGCCGCGGTGAGCTCCTCGACCGCCTTGATGTTGATCGTCGACCAGTTGCTGCCCGGCTTGCGCGGCGTCCAGCGCTGGCGGACCGCATCGTCGTCGATGCGTTGCGCAACCGAGTCGATCCAGCCGAAGCACAGGGCCTCACGGACGGCCTGCTCCCAGGTGAGACCGCGGTCGGCGACGTGCTTCTTGCGCAGGCCCATCCACAGCTCGGTCTCGGTGTCATGGTTGGCCTCGAGCCAGGCGCGGAACTCCTCGGGACCGGCGAAGAACAGCGCCGGCCGCTCAGGTGTCCCGCCGGGCGTTCCGACCTGCCCTCGCGCGCTCACGGTACGAAACGTAGCCCACCGCCGCGACAGCGACCCCGAGCGCCCACAGCACGTGCCAGCCGTTCATGACGAGCAGGACGAGCACCGAGGCGAGCGCGACGAGTGCGGTCCACCAGACCCGGGTGCCGCGCGGCAGCAGCCGCACCGCCGCCCCCGTGCCGAGGACGTAGACGAGGGTGAAGCAGCCCGTCGCCAGGAGCATCAGCGGCGTGAAGCCAAGCCCCAGCACCTCACTGACCACCAGCCCCGCAAGCGACTCCACGGCGATGAGCGCCAGGGCGCGACGCGGCACCTCCCCCGGTCCGCTCCCCCGTGCCAGGTATGCCGGGAGCGCACCTTCCCGTGCGAGCGAGGCACCCAGCCGGGAGCCACCGGCGTAGTAGGCGTTCATCGCGCCGAAGGTGAGCAGCACCGCCACGGCTGCGGTGACGGCGCGCACCTGCCCACCCACGCCGGCGGCGAGCAGGTCGGACAGCGGTGCCTGGCTGTCGCCCGTCGCGGCACCGAGCACGAGCAGGCTTGTGGCGGCGAGCGCCAGGTAGAGGACACCGACCACCACGAGGGCGACACCGGTCGCCCGCGGCACGTCGCGACCGGGCCGGCGGTAGTCACCGGCGAGCGAGGCCACGGCCTCCCACCCGGCGAAGCCCCAGACGAGCAGCGCCGCGGCCGGCCCCACCGCCGACCAGCCGTGCGGCGCGAACGGCGTGAGGTTGCCGAGCCGGGCGTGCGGCAGCGCGGTGACCACCGTGACCACCATGAGCGCGGCCAGCGTGCCGGTCATGACCAGCTGCACCCGCCCCGACAGCCGCAGCCCGGCCGCGTTGAGGAGGGCGACACCGAGGATCAGGCACACCGCCACCGCGACAGCGGTCCGGTGACCGCCACCCACGACGTCGGCGACGTAGCCGCCGGCCATGAGCGACGCCGGCGGGGCGCCCACCGGCACCGCGAAGAAGAAGCACCACCCCACGGCGGCCGAGGCGCGCCGACCGAACGCCCGCCCCACGTAGGTCGAGACGCCGCCACCGTCCGGGAACCGCGCCCCCATCGCCGCGAACGTGCTGGCGAGCGGGACCGAGAGCAGCACGAGCGCCAGCCAGGCCACCAGCGACGCCGGCCCGGCGATCCCGGCGGCGATGGCGGGCAGGGTGATGACGCCCGTCCCGAGGACGGCGCTGATCGCCAGCGCGCTCCCCTGCGGGATGGTGAGCGAGCCGGTCGGCGCAGCGCCGGGCGCGGGGTCGGTGGAGTCGCTGGCCTGGCTGCTCCTCCGGTCGCGGGTGAGCATCTCGGTGGCGCAGGCGGTGTCGCTGTCCTGGGTCATGGCTCCAGCCTGCGGGCCCATTGGACTGGGCAGAAGGGCCAGTGCTGGGCAAGCTGATTGGGCCAATCTAGGGTGGGCGCATGGACCTGCTGCTGCGGTTCGACGGTCCCGGCGACCGGGCCACCCAGATCTACCAGCACCTGCTCGAGGGCATCGCCAGCGGCCGGCTGCCCGCCGGTGAACGGCTGCCCCCGACCCGTGCCTTCGCCAGCGAACTGGGCGTCGCGCGCGGCACCGTCGCGACGGCATACGACCGGCTCGTCGCCGAGGGCTACCTGGAGTCGCGCGTGGGCGCCGGCACCTTCGTCAGCGCGGACGTGCGGCCGGCCCGGCCGCGCACCGCTCCCGGCGGTGACGTGCGCCCGCGCCCCATCTGGCAGTCGTTGCCCGCGCCGGTGCCGGACTCGCCGCCGCTCGAGCTCGACCTGTCCGTCGGCGGCCCGGACACCGCCCTCTTCCCGCTGCCGGTGTGGCGGCGTCTGGTGTCGGCGACCCTGCGCCCGTCCCTGCAGGCCGAGCCTGCCTACGACGGCAAGGGGCACCCGGGCCTGCAGGCGCAGATCGCCCGCCACCTCGGGGTGTCACGCTCGGTGGTCGCCAGCGGTGACGACGTGCTCCTCACCAACGGGGCGCAACAGGGCCTCGACGTGGTCGCCCGGGTGATGCTCTCCCCCGGCGACGTGGCGGCGGTCGAGGACCCCGGATACACCGCCGCCGTGCGACTGTTCGCCTCGCACGGCGCCAAGGTCGCAGGGGTGCCCGTCGACGACGAGGGCATCGTCGTCGACGCCATCCCCCGCGGCGCCCGGCTCGTCTATGTCACGCCTTCGCACCAGTTCCCCACCGGCGCCGTCATGTCGCTTCGGCGACGAACTGCGTTGCTGGAGTGGGCTGCTCGTCACGACGCCGTCATCGTGGAAGACGACTACGACAGCGAGTTCCGGTTCGACGGACGCCCGCTCGCGCCGCTGCAGAGCTTCGACCGTGACGGCCGGGTCGTCTACGTCGGGTCGTTCTCCAAGGTGCTGATGCCGATGCTGCGGATCGGCTACCTCGTCGCGCCCCAGTCGCTGCAGCCGGCGCTGCGCGAGGCCAAGCTGCTCACCGACTGGCAGGGCGACGCGGTCACCCAGGGCGCCATGGAGCGGTTCATGTCCGAGGGCCTGCTCGCCGCCCACACCCGCAAGGCCACCAAGATCTATGGCGAACGTCGCGAGGCGTTACTCACCGCGGTGGAGAGGTATGCCGCGGGGACCCTGGAGGTGCTCCCTTCCGTCGCGGGGCTGCACGTCTGCACCCGGCTGGTGGACCAGTCGCGTTCGGACGTGGAGGTGGTGGCGGCAGCGGCCCGGCGCGGCGTCGGAGTCGAGCCGCTGTCGCCGCGGTACGTCCAGCAGGAGCCGGTGCAGGGTCTGGCGCTGGGGTTCCGGCACATCACGACCCGGCGAGCCCCCGAGGCGGTGCGACGGCTCAGCGAGGCGCTGTCAGCCGGATGAGCCCCGCGCCAGCCTGGTCAACCACGTCCTCGACGTCCGGTGCGCAGGACGACACCGTGCTCGGATTGCGAGTGCGAGCAGCCTTTCGCAGGGTTGAAGCATGAGCGATCTGAACCAGAAGAAGGTGGCGTTCCTCGTGGCCAACGAGGGCATCGAGCGGGTCGAGCTGACCGAGCCGTGGGCGGCTGTTGAACAGGCCGGAGCCACCCCCGAGCTGCTCAGCGTGCAGACCGGTGAGGTGCAGACCTTCGACCACCTGGACAAGGCGGAGAAGCGCAAGGTCGACAAGGCGATCAAGGACGCCAAGGTCGACGACTACGACGCCCTCGTCCTGCCCGGTGGCGTGGCCAACCCCGATGCCCTGCGCACCGACGAGGACGCCGTGGCGTTCGTACGCGACTTCCTCGCCTCCGGCAAGACCGTGGCGGCCATCTGCCACGCCCCATGGACCCTCATCGAGGCAGACGTCGTCCAGGGCAAGACCCTGACATCGTGGCCGAGCCTGCAGACGGACCTGCGCAACGCCGGTGCCGAGTGGGTCGACCAGGAGGTCGTCCAGGACGGCAACCTGATCACCAGCCGCAAGCCCGATGACATCCCCGCGTTCAACAACGCATTGCTCGAGTCGCTGTCGCACGGCGGCGCCAGCTGAACCCCGCAGGACTGCCGGTGCTCAGCCGCCGCTGACCGACAGCTCGGCCTCGGCGACCGCGCGCCGGTGCTCGTCGCTGAGCTCGCGGCTGCGCAGCCAGCCGTCCGGAAGCGCCACGACCCGCGGTGACCCGGCCCGGCCGCGCTGCCCCTCGGCGGCGTCGCCGGGCCAGGGTGCGGCCGGGTCCATCGTCGCGATCAGCGCGTCGAGGGCCTCGAGCGAGTCGACCAGGGCGAGCTGGTTGCGCACCGTCGACCCGGCGGGAAAACCCTTGAGGTACCAAGCGATGTGCTTGCGGATGTCGCGGCAGGCCTTGAACTCGTCACCATAGAAGTCGACGAGGTATGCCGCGTGGCGGCGCAGCGTGGCGGTCACCTCGCCGAGGGTCGGGCGCACTCGCACCTGGCTGCCGGCGAAGGCCGCTGCCAGGTCGGTGAACAGCCACGGCCGGCCAAGGCACCCGCGCCCCACGACCACGCCGTCGCAGCCGGTCTCGTGGACCATCCGCACCGCGTCCTCGGCCGACCAGATGTCGCCGTTACCGAGCACGGGGATCGTGCGCACCGTCTCCTTGAGGCGGGCGATCGCGGTCCAGTCCGCCTGGCCGGAGTAGGCCTGCGAGGCGGTGCGGCCGTGCAACGCGACGGCCGCGACGCCCGCGCGCTCGGCGATGAGTCCTGCCTCGAGGTACGTCACGTGGTCCGCGTCGATCCCGACGCGCATCTTCACGGTGACGGGCACGGCATACGGGCTCGCCTCGCGGACGGCGCCCGTGACGATCGCCTCGAAGAGGTCACGTTTCCACGGCAGCGCCGCCCCGCCACCCTTGCGCGTCACCTTGGGGACGGGGCAGCCGAAGTTGAGGTCGATGTGGTCGGCGCGGTCCTCCGTGACGAGCATCCGCACAGCAGCGGCGACGGTGGCGGGGTCGACACCGTAGAGCTGGATCGAACGCGGGTTCTCCTGCGGGTCGTGCTCGATGAGCCGCATCGACTCCGGCGTGCGCTCGACGAGCGCACGCGACGTGATCATCTCGCTCACATAGAGCGAGGTCGCGCCGCTGGCGCCACCGGCCGCGAGCCCCTCGGTGCCGTACTCGCGGCACAGCTTGCGGAACGCCCGGTTGGTGATGCCCGCCATCGGCGCCAGCACCACCGGCGACTCGATCGTGTGCCGCCCGATCTGCAGCGGCGGCAGCACCGGGGCGGCGCGGGCGGGGGCGGTCGTCGTCATGGCGCGGCCAGTATCTCAGGGCACCACCTCGTCGACGAAGTCGCGCAGGATCCGCGCCACCACGTCGACATGGGTGAGCGGCAGGAAGTGGGTCGCGCGCGGCACGATGACGCGGCGTCCGCGAGGTGCCGCCGCGGCATACCTCCTGCTCTGGATCGCCAGCTGGTCGAGTTGCCCACCCACGACGAGCACGGGGCAGCGCACCCGCGCGAGCAGCTCGGGCCGACCGCCCGCCATGACCGCCGCCCACGCGTCGCGGGTCGCCGCGTAGGTGGTGCCGCCCGCGGTGACCAGGGCGAGGGTCTGCTCGGAGGTGAGGCGCGCGATGACGCGGTTGGCGAAGGCGCCGGCGCGCTCGTCGCCGGAGCGCTCGAGGGCACGGCCGAGGAGCCGGTATGCCGCGGCGCCGGGGCCGGCGGGGACGGCGGCCGCCCCGATCGTCACGAGACCGGCGAGGCGATCGGGGTGCTGGGCGGCATACGCCATCGCCATGTAGCCACCGAGCGAGTGACCGGCGACGACCGTGGGCAGGGCCTCGTCGCCGCCGTCGACCGCGTCCGCGATGGCCTCGACCGCGGCGTCCGTCGTGAACCGCTCGCCGGTCCGGGCACCGTGGCCGGGCAGGTCGGGCGTGACGACCTCGAAGTGCGGGAAGAGCCCGTTGTAGGGCGCCCACTGGGTGTGGCTCAGCCGCGTGCCGTGGACGAGGACGAGCCGGGCGGTGCTCACGAGGACCACGCTACGTCGGGGCTGCGTGGGTGTTGACTGTGGCGCATGAGCGCGCTCGTCAGTGCTGAGGACCTCGTCGCGGAGGGGCTCGACGGCCTCGTCGTCGTCGACGTCCAGTGGAACCTCACCAGCGCCGCCGGGCCCCCGGGGCGCGACCTCTACACGGCCGGGCACCTGCCCGGGGCCCACCACGTCGACCTCGACGCCGAGCTCGCCGGACCGCCCGGGCCGGGCGGTCGGCACCCGCTGCCCACGGCCCACGCCGTGCAGGAGGCGATGCGGCGGTGCGGCGTCGACGCCGGCTCACGCGTCGTGGTCTACGACCAGGGACCGTCGTATGCCGCGGCACGCGCCTGGTGGGTGCTGCGCCACTTCGGGCTGGCGGATGTCCGGGTGCTCGACGGCGGGCTCACGGCCTGGCGTGCGGCCGGTGGACCGGTGACGACCGAGGTGCCCCCGCCCGGTGACGGGACGTTCGAGGCCGCGGTCGACGACTCGGCGGGTGCACTCCTCGACGCCGATGAGGCCGCGAAGGTGGCTCGCGACGGCATACTCCTCGACGCCCGCGCGCCGGAACGGTTCCGCGGCGAGACCGAGCCGATCGACCCCGTGGCCGGCCACATCCCCGGCGCGGTCAACGCACCCACGACCGACAACGCCGGAGCCGACGGCAGGTTCTTGGCGGCCGATCAGTTGCGAGAGCTGTTCTCCCGTATGGGAGTTCGCGCAGGGCAGCGGGTCGGGGTCTACTGCGGGTCCGGCGTCACGGCCGCGCACGAGGTGCTCGCACTGCACGAAGCCGGCGTCGACGCGGGGCTCTACGTCGGCTCGTGGAGCGACTGGATCACCGACCCGACCCGCCCCGTCGCCACGGGCTGAGCCCTCACGCCGCGGTGCCGTGCGGTTCGTAGAGGTCGTACTGGATGCGGGCGACCTCGGCCCAGTCGATGTCAAGAGGCGCGCCGGTCTCCGGGTCGCACAGGTCTGGGTCGTAGCCGGGCCATCGATCCGTGTCTGGGAGCGGCGGTTGCCAGTGGCGGCCAAGGACTGGCGGTGCCGTGGAGTCGTAGGTGTGCCCTGTGGGTGTGGTGATCCGGACCGTGTGGGGCCCCTCGTTGGGGTGATGGACTCCGGTGGCGGTGACCTCGTGGTGCCAGCCGGGTGCTTCCTTGGTCAGGTTGCAGTGGGCGCACAGCCCTTGGCCGTTGGCGGCGGTGGAGCGGCCACCGGCGTGCCGGGGGGTGATGTGGTCAGCGTGGGCGATGGGTGCTTCGCACCACGGCGTGGCGCAGGTGTCGTCACGCAGGACCAGGTAATCCACAAGGGCAGGTGGGAACAGGGCGGCTTTGGACTCCATGGCAACCAGGTCGCGGCCTGAGGGTTCGGTGAAGGCGCGGCGGACCCACACGTGGGCCTGCTCGGCGGTCTCCCCTGGCGAGCGACGCTGGTGGCTGCGGAGCCAGGACCTGGCCGTGGGGGCCGGCACGGGTCCGTGGCCGACCATGCGGGCAGGCTCCATGACGGACCGGTCCGGGTTGCCGATACCGGTCAGGGCGCGGTCGGTCATGACGAGCTGGACCGCGACGGGCTGCACCTGACCGAGACGGCGGCCGGACAGCTGGCGCAGGGCGGTGTCGGCCATGATGGCGCCGTCGTGCCTGCCCTGGGGTAGTTCGCCCGCGGGGTCGCGGCCAGCCATGACGGTCGCGGCGTGCTTCTTCAGTGCGGCGAAGGCGCCGACGGTCTCGTGCATCGGCCCGAGCACGGTGAGGTAGGCCATTCCGTCCGGGGCGGGCCGACAGGTGACCCGACGGGACGCCACGGCGCGCTCGTTCCTGGCGACGACACCGGCGGCGTCGAGCTCGGCGACCACGGCACGGCCGAGCTGTCCAAGGCGGCGTGGACTGACCTGCCCGGCGGGACCGCCGGGTCCGGCGAGGCGCCGGTCGGTTTCACGGCGCACCTCCACGGTCGTGGCGGCGGTGGCAGTGACGAGCTCGACCGCGGCGTCCTCGCCGATGGTGCCTGCGGTGAGCAGGGTCATGGTGGCGGGCATCTCGCCCACGAGGGCGCGGGCGGCGCCGACGTACCGGTCACCCAGGGAGGGTGAGGCCCGGCGGGCGAGTGCGACCTGGGCGTGCACGGACCGACGGGCCTGCGCCCGTTCGCGCAGGGTTTCGTCCGCCGTGTCGGCGAGCTGGGAGTCCGCGAAGGCGACCGTGACTCTGGCCTGCGCCGCCGCTGCTGCGCCCTTGAGCTGCTCCATCGTGGTGATCAGGTCGACCCGGGCTGCGTCGTCCATCCCGGCACCGTCCACCCGGGCCAGGGCGCGTAGCAGGTCCTGCACCTGCTGCACGGCGCTGCGGCCCGGGGCGGTTGTTGTCATACCCGCATCGTACAGTTGTTCGAACAGTGATGCAAGGCCTTGTCCACACGGATTCTGTTGCAGCAGAACAGGATCCGGGTGGACATCGTCATGCCTCAGTCTTGCCTGCCGGAGAGCGGTGGCGCAGCGCTACTACGGGCTCGCCGCCACCGAGACGGGGCGACCCCTCGAGGGCGCCGAGGCGATCGAGTCCGCGATCGCCGTGCTCCGCGACGTCGAACCCGACTCCCTCGGGCCTGCCTACTGGGGCCTCGGGAACGCGCTCAGCGCGCTCAGCGAACCCGGCTCCGCCCGGCGCGCGTTCCTCGACGCCGCAGCCGCCTACCAGCTCCAGAAGCGCACCAACGAGACAGGACACGCCTTCCACCGGGCGGCCGAGGCGTCGTGGGACCTCGGAGACCTCGACGAGGCTTCCGGCCTCTACGAGAAGGCGACCCCGTATGCCGCGCAGACCGGTGACCTGAACCTCTTCCTCGCCTGCAGGCGAGCTCGGGGCGCGACCCTGGCATTGTCCGGAGAGGTCGCCGAGGGCTTGCCCATCCTCGATTCAGCGCTGTCGGAAACCGTTGCGCTGCAACGTGACCAGGAGATCGACGCCACGGTCGACGAGGACTACATCGGTGCCATGGTCAACCGCCAGACCGCCTCGGTCCTCGCCGACCTGGGACGGTTCCCCGAAGCGGTGAAGCGGGCCGAGGACAGTGAGGCCGCTCTGGTGCCGCTCTCACTCGAGGTGGCCGCGATGGTGCGGGTCGACCGGGGCCGCTACCTCGCCGGCGCCGGCCGCACCCGGGAGGCGGAGACGACGTTGCGAGACGCCCTCTCCGACCTCAGCGAGTCGCAGAACACGCAGGCCCGGGTCGAGGCGGCCAGCGCCCTGGCCCAGTTCCTCGACCACAACGGCCGCTCCGAGGAGGCCGACCAGGTCTGGGAGCGGTTCGGTCCGGACGCCGGCTAGGTCGGAGCCCCAGGTCGAGGCGTACCACCACCGCGGGAAGGTCGGTGGTCAGCTCGAGTGAACGTCTACAGCCAGCCGAACTCGTCGGCGATGCGGACGGCGTCGGCGCGGTTGCGCGCCATCGTCTTGCCGATGGCCGACGAGAGGTGGTTGCGCACGGTGCCCTCCGTGAGCGACACCTGCCTGGCGATGTCGGCGACCGAACCTCCGCCGCGGGCCGCCACGAGCACCTCGGTCTCCCGCGCGGTCAGGGGCGACTCTCCCCCGGCCAGCGAGTCGGCGGCGAGCGCGGGGTCGACGACGCGCAGTCCGGAGTGCACCCGCCGCACCGCCTCGGCCAGCTGCCGCGCCGGGGTGTCCTTGACGACGAACCCGCTCGCGCCCGCCTGCAGCGCCCGACGCAGGAAACCGGGGCGCCCGAAGGTCGTGACGATGAGCACTCGCACGCGGGGCATCGCGTCGTGCAGTGCGGCGGTGGCGGCGATGCCGTCCATACCGGGCATCTCGACGTCGAGCAGGGCGACGTCCGGGTTGCTGGACTGCGCGGCCGCGACCACCTCGTCGCCCGTACCGACCTCGGACACCACCTCCATGTCTGGCTCGAGGTCGAGCAGGGTCGCGAGGGCGCCCCGCACCAGGGCCTGGTCGTCGGCCAGGAGCAGCCGGATCGTCATGCTTCCACCTTGTCGTCGTGCTGGGGCGCGGGCCGCGCACCGGGTTCGCTGGTCAGGACCGACAGCTCGAAGCCGTGCGGCTGCAGGCGGCGGGTCCGCAGCGTGGCGCCGACCGCGAGCGCCCGCTCCTCCAGGCCGAGCAGGCCGGTACCCGGTGGCGAGCTGCTGCTGTCGGGGCCGAGGCCGTCGTCCGCCACGGTGATGCCGCGTTCGCTGAGGGTGACGGTGCACGTGCTCGCCGCACTGTGCCGGATCACGTTGGTGACGCCCTCGCGCAGGGCCCAGGCGCACACCTCACGCAGCTCGGTCGGCACGGCGTCGGTGGCGTTGGGCAGCTGCGCCTCGATGCCAGCGGCGGCGAGGGACGTACGGGCGCGGGCGAGCTCGCCCGGCAGCGACATGTCGCGGAAGCCTGCCACGGCCTGGCGCACGTCGGCCAGGGCGTCGCGCGCAAGCCGCTCGAGGTCGTCGACCTCGGCACGTGCCCGCTCGGGGCTGACCTCCAGCAGCCGCGAGGCGAGCTCGGCCTTCACCGTGATGACGGTGAGGCTGTGGCCGAGGATGTCGTGCACGTCGCGGGCCATCCGGTTGCGCTCCTCCTGGATCGCGAGCCGGGCGTTGTCCTCCCGCGCCTCCGCCAGGGCCCGCTGACGCTGGGCCGCCAGCATGCCGCCGGTGACGGCGGCCATGGCCAGCACGATCGACATGCTGATGCTGACGTTGTGGGACCAGCCGGAGACGTGGAAGGTGAGGAACTCGTAGACCGCCACGAGCACGACGCCGATCGCGATGCCCACGCGCAGCCGGAAGGTCCACAGCCCCGAGACGGCGAGGAACACCCACGTCGCCGCCCCCTCCTGGCCGACCATGACGGGCGCGAGCATGGCGAGGACCAGCAGTCCCAGCCACGAGAGCAGCCCGGTGCGGCTGATGAACCACCGGTAGGTCGCCGTCGGTCCGTTGAGCCCCCAGAACGCCGACCGCAAGTGGGCGAAGTGGACGAGGTAGAGGATGACGAACAGGGTGAGGACGACCAGCCCGCCGTCGGCACGCAGGTCCTGCCGCTGGCGCCACGCCGCGTTGAACGCGTCGGACAGGAACACCAGCCAGATCCCGGCGAACAGGAAGCCGACCATCCGGCTGCCCCAGGGCCGGTCGTCGTCCGGGCGCGGGTTGTGCTCACTCACGGACCCCAGCCTCTCAGAGAAGGGATCCGTGAGTGAGCGCAGGACGCTGGCGATCAGACCCTCGCGGTGTCGCGCCGGAACCGCCATGCCGCGCCTCCCGCGAAGACCGCCAGCCAGACCACCACGTTCACGACCGCGGCCACCCCGGGCGCCTCGCCGGTCAGCGGCCAGTGCGCCAGCTGGCTCAGGCCATACATGGGGGTGAACTTCGCGATCGTCTGGAACGTGTCGCCCATCTGGTCCAGGGGCATGAACAACCCGCCGAGGAAGGCGAACAGCGCGAGCCCCGGCCCGATGATCTGCATGACGTTCTCGCTCGGCAGCAGGTAGCCCATGAAGACACCGAAGGCCGCAAAGACGAGCGACCCCACCCAGGCGATCAGCGCCGTGCCGACCCACGCGGACGTCTGCATGTGGGCACCGGTGAAGCTCCCCGCGGCATACGTGACCGCGATGGAGACGGCGCCGAGCAACATGGCGCACAGCACCTTCACCGCGATGTATGCCGCGGGCGTGAGTGGGGTGAGGCGCAGCTGCCGGCTCCAGCCCTGGCTGCGTTCGACGGCGACCATGGCGCCGCCGCCCGTGGTGGAGAGCATCGCACCGTAGAGCGCCATGCTGACCATGATGAGTGCGGCAACGTTGCCGTGACCGGCGTTCTCATTCGAGTACGACTTCCCGGTGCCGAAGATGACGTAGAACATCACGGGCATCACGACCGAGAAGACCAGGGTGCGGCGGTTGCGCAGCATGCGCCGCACCTCGAGCTTCAAGAGGGTCACGTTGAGGCCGCCCATTGGCGGGACCTTTCGTTGCGGTGCAACGACATTGGGCAGGGTGTCAGGCACGGCGGTGGTCATGACTGGGTTCCTTCGGAGTCGGGGTCGGCGGTGAGGGAGATGAAGGCGTCCTCGAGGCCGCGAGAGGTGATCTCGAGGTCGCGGGCGCCGGTGTTGGTCAGGAGGTGGCGCGCGACGGAGTCGCTGTCACGGGAGGCGATGAGCACCGAGTCACCGCGCACCTCCACCGACTCGACGCCCGGAAGTGCTTGGAGCGCAACCAGATCCGCGTCGGGCAAGGTCGCGCGCACGGTGCGCCCCGAGACGATGGCCTTGACCTCGCTGGCGGTGCCGTCGGCGACAACCCGGCCGTGCGCGACCAGGACGATGCGGTCGGCATACGCGTCGGCCTCCTCGAGGTAGTGCGTGGCGAAGAGGACGGTGCGGCCCTGCTCGGCGTCCTGCCGGATGGCCTGCCAGAAGTCGCGACGGCCGGTCACGTCCATACCGGTGGTGGGCTCGTCGAGGACGAGCAGCTCGGGGTCGGGCAGGAGCGCCATGGCGAAGCGCAGCCGCTGCTGCTGGCCGCCTGAGCACTTGCCGACACGACGGTCGCCGATGTCGGCGATGCCGGCGCGGGTCATGACCTCGCTGATCGGCTTGGTGTCGCTGAACAGGCTGGCGGTCAGCTCGAGCGTCTCGCGCGCCGTGAGGTCCTTGAGCAGCCCACCGGTCTGCATGACGGCCGAGATGAGTCCGTGCCGGACCGCGGCCTGCGGGTCCATGCCGTAGACACGGGCGGTGCCCCTGTCGGGCTGGGACAGGCCCAGCATCATGTCGATGGTGGTCGTCTTGCCGGCGCCGTTCGGGCCGAGGAAGGCGACGATCTCGCCGGGGCGGACGGTGAGGTCGATCCCCCGCACGGCACGCACCGTGCCAAAGCTCTTGGTCAGCCCGGCCAACTCGACCGCGGGGATGGTGGTGGCCCCTCGGACCGGCGCAGGCGGGCGGTTCTGCGTCTGGGTCGTTGATGTCATGCCACCACTGTGTGGCTGTGTGCCCACCGCGACGTCACACGACCGTCACGACTCCCCCATGACGTCTGTCAGCGCAACCTGGTCGCCCCATAGGGGTTCACATTGCGGGTTCAGCGCGTGCGCCGGCGGCGCTGCACCACGGGAGCGCTGCTGCGCGGCAACAGGTCGCGCGGGTCGTCGGGCAGGCGCAGGACCGTCGCCACGGCGGGCGCCAGCCGATAGGGCGAGGACAGCAGGACACTGCCGAGTACCCTGCGCAGCCGCGACATCTCGGCGCGCACCGTCACCATCGGGTCGGGCGAGTCGAAGAGGTCCACGGCGAGCTGAGCCGCGGTGCGTCCCTGAGCGCCCGCCTCGACCAGGGACAGGAGGATCTCGGTATGCCGCGTGGACAGCTGGCGGGACCACTCGCCGGAGGTGCCGCGGACGCGCACGCTCGGGTCACCCACGAGGTCCAGCACGAGGGTGGACGCCACCTCGTCGGTGGCCGCGCCGAGCCGAAGGAGCCAGCCGTCGCCGAGCGGCTCAGCGGTGGCTGGGCCGACGGCCGGCAACCACACGGCACCGGGTGCCATCTCGTCGGGGAGCGCCACGCGTTCGGGAGCCCGGCTGCCGACGAAGGCCGCCAGCCGGCCGTACCGGTCGACCGCAAGGGCGTCGCCGTCGACTCGTGACAGCAGCGGTGCGGCGCTCGCGCGGAGGCGGTCGAGCTCGGCCCGGCGGCGTTCGAGCAGCTCCATCGAGGTGAGCCGGGAGGTGAGCTCGACGAGGGCGAGCTCGGCCGGGTGCAGGCCGGCCGAGGGTCCGCTGACATCGAGCACCCCCACCACGCGGCCCGTCCAGGGGTCGGTGAGGGGTGCGGCCGCGCAGCCCCACCGGGTGTGCGACTCGACGAAGTGCTCCGCACCCCGCACCTGCACCGCCTGGCCGAGCACCAGCGCGGTGCCGATCGCGTTGGTGCCGACGTTGGCCTCGGTCCAGGCCGACCCGTCGACGAACCCCAGGTGGTCGGCCAGCCTGCGCACCCCGGTGCCACCGAGCCGCCACAGGACGCGCCCCTGCGGGTCGGCCACGACGACGAGCTGTCCGGCGTCGATGACCGAGGCCAGCGAGGTGGTGAGCTTGGGGATCAGCTCGCGCAGACCGCTCTCCTCGCGCCGGCGCTCGAGGTCGGCCTCCACGAGGGGGACGATCGCAGCACCCGCACCGGGGTCGAGCCCGGTCGCGGCGACCCGCCGCCAGGATGCGGCGATCTCCCGCCGCGGTGCGGCGGTGGCCGACCGGGATGATGCGCCGCCTGCGGGTCGCGACAGCACGCGGTCACGGGTGCGGTGAGCCTCGTGGTCCGCGGTCGACATGACGGCCTCCTGAGGCGTCGCCGGTTCGGCGCTGGCGTCGCTGCAACGTCTTGCAACCCTGTCGCCGCGGCACACCTCGGTGTGTGATCGGTTCAGATCAGCCTAGCCATGGCGATCCGGTCCAGCCAGCGGCCGAGATCCGATCGAGGACGACCCCAACGACGACCACAACGACGTGGAGGCGCAGATGACCCAGGCCCCAGCCCGAGAGACGGTCGAGCCCGACCGCGCCGCCGACCAGGCGGCATACCCCCCTGCCACCGACACGACGGGCACGGATGCCACCGACACGACGGGCACGGACCCGGCGGCACGCGTCGACGCGTGGCTCGCGAAGTTCGAGTCGGCACTGGCGGCGGACGACGCGCAGGGCGTGGCCGCACTGTTCGCGACCGACAGCTACTGGCGCGACCTCGTGGCGTTCACGTGGAACATCAAGACCGTCGAGGGCCGCGACCAGGTGGCCGACCTGGTGACGCAGACCGCGAAACAGACTGCGGCGCAAGGCTTCTCGACGACCGAGCCACCGACGCAGGACGACGGTGTAGTGACGGCGTGGCTGTCCTTCGACACGGCGGTCGGTCGCGGCGGCGGGCTGCTCCGGCTCGTCGAGGAGGACGGTGAGGACCGCGCCTGGACGCTGCTCACCACGTTGCAGGAGCTCACGGGGCACGAGGAGCCTCGCGGACCCAAGCGGCCCATGGGTGCCGAGCACGGCATCGACAAGGACCGCCGCACCTGGAAGGAGAAGCGCGAGCTCGAGGAGAGCACGCTCGGCACCACCGAGCAGCCGTACGTCCTCGTCATCGGCGGCGGGCAGGGTGGCATCGCGATGGGTGCGCGGCTGCGCCAGCTCGGCGTGCCGTCGCTCGTGGTGGACGCCCATGACCGGCCCGGCGACCAGTGGCGCGGCCGCTACAAGTCGCTGTGCCTGCACGACCCCGTCTGGTACGACCACCTGCCCTACCTCAAGTTCCCCGACAACTGGCCGGTGTTCGCGCCCAAGGACAAGATCGGCGACTGGCTGGAGAGCTACGTCAAGATCATGGAGGTGCCGTACTGGTCGAAGACGCGCGCGCTGTCGGCGCGGTGGTCCGAAGACGACCAGAAGTGGACCGTCGAGGTCGACCGCGACGGCGAGCGGCTCACGCTCACGCCCACCCAGCTGGTCTTCGCCACGGGCATGTCAGGCAAACCGCGGATCCCCGAGGTGCCGGGCATTGATGTGTTCCAGGGCGACGTGCACCACTCGTCCCAGCACCCCGGGCCGGACCGGTATGCCGGCAAGAGGGCCGTCGTGATCGGCAGCAACAACTCCAGCTTCGACATCTGCGGAGCCCTGTGGGAGCACGGCGCGGACGTGACCATGGTGCAGCGTTCGTCGACCCACATCGTCAAGAGCGCCAGCCTCATGGAGTACGGCCTGGGCGACCTCTACTCCGAGCGCGCTGTGGCCGCCGGCGTGACGACCGAGAAGGCCGATCTCATCTTCGCCTCGCTCCCCTACCGGATCCTGCACACGTTCCAGATCCCCGCCTACGAGAAGATGGCCGAGGTCGACAAGGACTTCTACGAGCGGCTCGAGGCGTCGGGTTTCTGGCACGACTGGGGCGACGACGGGTCCGGCCTGTTCATGAAGTACCTGCGCCGCGGCTCGGGCTACTACATCGACGTCGGCGCCGCGGACCTCGTCGCGAACGGTGACGTGAAGCTGGTCCATGGCCAGGTCGACCACCTCACTCAGGACGCCCTGGTGCTCGCCGACGGCACCGAGCTGCCCGCCGACGTGGTCGTCTTCGCGACCGGTTACAACTCGATGAACGGGTGGGTGGCCGACCTCGTCGACCAGGAGACCGCGGACCGGCTGGGCAAGTGCTGGGGCCTGGGCTCGGACACCACCAAGGACCCCGGCCCGTGGGAGGGCGAGCAACGCAACATGTGGAAGCCGACGCAGGTCACGAACCTGTGGATGCACGGCGGCAACCTGCACCAGTCGCGCCACTACTCGCTCTACCTGGCGCTCCAGCTCAAGGCTCGCTACGAGGGCATCGACACCCCGGTCTACGGCCTCCAGGAGGTGCACCACACCGGCTGACTCCCGCCCACCCGCCTGCAACCTGAGCGCCCCATAGGGGGTTCAGGTTGCAGGCTTGGTGCAACCTGACCCACCCAGAGGGCGCTCAGGTTGCACGGGTCCAGGGAGTCAGTAGCGCCAGCCGATGTTGAGCGCGAGCCGCGGTGGTGCGACGTCGGTCTTCGGGTCGTAGGCGATGCGGGTCACCTTCGACACCTGACCGGTGTCGACGTTCCACGCGAGGATCCACGACGGGTGCGAGCCGTTGGTCTGGAGCAGCACGGTCGAGGCGTTCCACCAGGCCAGCGGGGTGCAGCACCCCTTGTAGCGGCCCTCCTGCCCGTCGGGATTCTCCGGCGCGAGCAGCAGCTTGGCCTTCCCCCGCTCTAGTGGAACGGCAACCACGCCCTGGTAGATCGGCCCGTTGCCGCGCCGGATCACCTCGGATGTGAGCGCCTGGTCGAAGAACGCGCCTGACGCCACCCACGTCGCCGACCCGACGGGCCGCTGCCACAACTCGTAGACGGGCGCGCCGATGGTGCGCTGCCCTGCCCGCTTGCCGGTGACGAGGTCGTTCCACGTGACGCTGAGCGACCGGTTCTCCTCGGCGACCCGCAGACCTGTCACGCCCGTGGCCAGGGTGTCGACCACCTCGACCGCCTTCGCACCGGGCTTCCACGGGTCGAGGGTCCAGACCTTGCCGTCGTCGCTGCGGATCACGACCGAGTCGTTGGACGGCGTCCACGACACCTCCTGCACGTACTCGGACGGCACCGGGAAACGGGTCACTTCGCCGCGACGATCGACGACGACAACCTCGCCCGGCTGCGGGAACGCCACCATCCCCCCGCCACCAATCGTCCTGGTACCCAACGGCATTGCCTCGTTGCCACCGGTGTCCCGCACCGGCTTGAGCGTCAGGCCGTCGACCTCGAGCAGCTCGCCGCTCGGTCGGATCAGCAACACCCGGTATGCCTTCAGCTCAGGTGTCGTCGGCTCGAGAGTCACCCCGACGACCGTGGGAGGTTCACCGCGCAGCGCGCTCTGCATCATCCTCGGGCGACTGGTGTCGATGAGCTTCGGCAGGCCGACGTCGAGCTGCGGCAGCTCGGATTCCTTTCCCTCCAAAGGGAGTTCGGCGTATGCCGTGCCGTCGGCGAGCGTGCCCGTCACCGGTGGCGTCGTGGCGGTGACCCCCGGCGTCGGCGTGCGGTTCGCGCTCCCGTCGCTCCCCCAGATCTGAACCGCCCCCACCGCGAGCGCGGCGGCGGCAACGGCGCCCACCCCGGTGGTGAGCCGGCGACGCCGACGCGACTGCGCGGCATACGCATCCGCCCACGCGTCACTCGCGAAGTCCACCTCGGGCAGGTCGGCGCTGGCCCGCTCGAGCAGGCCGGTCAGGTCACGGTCGGTCATGGCTGCTCACCTCCGGTGAGGCTGGGCGCGAGATTGGGAATGGACTCGCGCAGGCGCGCCAACGCTGCGTGGCTCTGGCTCTTGACGGTGCCGACGGAGACGCCGAGCACCTCGGCGGTGTCGCGCTCGGTGCGGTCCTCGAAGAACCGCAGCACCACGACGGCCCGTTGCTTGGGCGTCAGGGTCGCGAGCGCACGTTCGAGGTCGAGCCGCTCGGCCGCGGCCGCCGACTCGTCCCTGCGCCACGGCTCGGTCTCGGGCAGCACCTCCAGCACGTGCTCGCGCCGCGTGCGCCGCCACGAGGAGATGGCGTCGTGGTAGAGGATCCGCCGCACGTACGCGTCCGGGTTGTCGGCGCGCAGCCGCTCCCAGCGCATGGCCAGCTTGGCGAACGCCCCCTGCAGCAGGTCCTCGGCCAGGTGGGCGTCACCACAGACGAGGTATGCCGCCCGTAACAGCGTGTGCTGGCGTGCCCGCACGTAGCGGGTGAAGTCCTCGTCGACCTCGCGTCGCATCGCCGCCCCTTCCGCATCGATTCTCCCCCTGAACGCGCGGGAGGGTGCGAAAGGTTGGCGTCAGCACCGGCCAATCCCCGATTCGAGGTAAAAACGCCGGTGATCCCCGGCGTTTTTACCTCGAACGAGACGCCGAGCAGTCGGGTCAGCAGCCGATGAGGCGGGCGCCGAGGTACTCCTCGACCTTGTCCAGGCTGATCCGCTCCTGGCTCATCGTGTCGCGCTCGCGGATCGTGACGGCCTGGTCCTCGAGGGTGTCGAAGTCGACCGTGATGCAGAACGGCGTGCCGATCTCGTCCTGACGGCGGTAGCGGCGGCCGATCGCGCCGGCGTCGTCGAAGTCGATGTTCCAGTTCTTGCGCAGCGTCGCGGCGAGGTCGCGCGCCTTGGGCGACAGGTCGGCGTTGCGCGACAGCGGCAGCACCGCCGCCTTGACGGGCGCGAGCCGCTTGTCGAGGCGCAGCACGACCCGCTTGTCGACGCCGCCCTTGGTGTTCGGGGCCTCGTCCTCGGAGTAGGCGTCGACCAGGAAGGTCATGAGCGAGCGCGACAGACCGGCCGCGGGCTCGATCACGTAGGGCGTGTAGCGCTCACCGCTGGCCTGGTCGAAGAACACCAGGTCGGTGCCGGAGTGCTTGCTGTGCGTCGTGAGGTCGAAGTCGGTGCGGTTGGCGATGCCCTCGAGCTCACCCCACTCCGAGCCGGCGAAGTTGAACCGGTACTCGATGTCGACGGTCCGCTTGGAGTAGTGCGACAGCTTCTCGGCCGGGTGCTCGTAGTGGCGCAGGTTGTCGGGGTTGATGCCGAGGTCGGTGTACCACTTGGTCCGCTCCTGCAGCCAGTACTCGTGCCACTTCTCGTCCTCGCCCGGCTTGACGAAGAACTCCATCTCCATCTGCTCGAACTCGCGGGTGCGGAAGATGAAGTTGCCCGGCGTGATCTCGTTGCGGAAGCTCTTGCCGACCTGGGCGATGCCGAACGGCGGCTTGCGCCGGGCCGCACCCATCACGTTGAGGAAGTTGACGAAGATGCCCTGCGCGGTCTCGGGCCGCAGGTAGTGCAGGCCGGACTCGTCCTCGATGACACCGAGGTAGGTCTTGAGCATCATGTTGAACTCGCGCGGCTCGGTCCACGCGCCGCGGGTGCCGCAGTTGGGGCAGACGAGATCGCCCAGCGGCACGTCGTCGGGGTCGACGAGCACCCCGGCGGTCTTGCCCTTGTTCTTCTTGTCCGCGAACGCCTCCTGGAGGTGGTCCATGCGGAACCGCTTGTGGCACGACTGGCACTCGATCAGCGGGTCGGTGAACTCGCCGACGTGACCCGACGCCACCCAGACCTGGCGCGGCAGGATGATCGAGGAGTCGAGACCGACGACGTCGTCGCGGCCGGTGACCATGGTGCGCCACCACTGCCGCTTGATGTTCTCCTTCAGCTCGACACCCAGGGGGCCGTAGTCCCACGCCGACCTCGTACCGCCGTAGATCTCGCCGCTGGGGAAGACGAAGCCCCGGCGCTTGCAGAGGGAGACGACGGTGTCGATCGTGGACGGTGCAGCCATGCGGGCAAGGTTACTTGCGCGCGTGGCCCGGGCCAGACATGGGTATGCCGGGTGGCGGCCCGCTCCCATGGGCCGGCCACCCGGCATACGTCTGGTTGGCGCCGGTGCGGCGCCGAGTCTCAGGCGCTGACGCGCTCGTCCTCGCGGGCCCGTTCGCCGAGCAGGCCGGCGGCCTCACGGAGCGCCGGCAGCGCCTCGGCCACCGCGGCCTGCGCGTCGACGAGCCGCCAGTCGGCGTCGTAGAACTCGGGCTTGAGGGTGATCTCGACGTTCTCGGGCAGGACCGCAGCGCCGATGAACTCGAGCACGTGCCGCAGCTGGGCGCCGGACATGCCGCCGCCGTGGCCGCCGTAGGTGACGATGAGGACCGGGCGCTCCTTCCACTCCGCGTAGAGGAAGTCGATGGCGTTCTTGAGCCCGGCCGGGTAGCCGCCGTTGTACTGGGGCGACACGATGACCACGGCGTCGCTGGCCTCGATGGTGCGGGCCCAGTCCTTGGTGTGGTCGTGGGCGTAGTCTCCGAGGGCCGGCATGCGGGGCTCGTCGAGCAGCGGCAGGTCGAGGTCGCGCAGGTCGACGACCTCGACCCGGGCGTCCGCCTCCTCGGCGATGACCGGCGCGAGGGCCTGGGTGATCTGGTCACCCACCCGGATCGGGCGGGTGCTGCCGACGACGACAGTGACGAGCGGGCGGGTGGCGGTTGCCATGATGGGCTTCCTTCAGGCTATTCGTTGAATTTTGAATGATTAGTCGACCTAACCACGAGGTTGCGGTCGCTATTCCGAGGGGCCGCCCCGCCCCGGTTCCACGGGGCGGCTGGCCCGACCCGTACGCTTCCCGGGTGACGACCCGCGAACGCATCGAGTCCGCCAGCCTTCCCGTCGTGAAGGCGCTCAACGGGATGCCGCGCGCGGTGCCGTTCCTCATCGTGCTCGCGCTCATGGTCGGCGGGATCCTGCTCCCCGCCCCCGGCTGGCTGCTGCTCGTGCCGGTCGTGCTGTTCCTCACTTGGACCCTCTACCTCGGCTGGCCGGCGCTGGACATGGGCGCTCGGATGGGCCGGATCACGGTGGTGCTCATCGCGATCGCCATCACCTTGACCCAGGCGTTCCCCCGCTGACAGACCCCACTGCGGCCCGACCCGCACTGCAACCTGAGCGCCCCATAGGGGGTTCAGGTTGCAGAGGTCGACAGGCCGGGGCCCTCAGCGTTTGACAATGGTTCTCATTTCATTTGAGAATCATTGTCATGTCACCCCGTCTCCCCGGCCTGGCCGCCGCGGTCCTCGCCGTCGCCATGGTCTCCGGCTGCGGCGCCACCGGGGGGCCGGCGGCCGACGGTGGGAAGGACGGGCGGCTCGAGGTGGTCGCCGCGTTCTACCCGCTCCAGTACGCCGTCGCCCAGATCGGGGGCGAGCGCGTCGACGTCTCGAACCTCACCAAGCCGGGCGCCGAGCCGCACGACCTCGAGCTCACCCCGCGCCAGGTCGGCCGGGTCGCCCTGTCCGACCTCGTCGTCTACCTGAGTGGGTTCCAGCCCGCCGTGGACCAGGCGGTCGAGCGGGAGGCCAAGGACCACTCCTTCGACGTCGCGCCTGCCGCCCACCTCGACCTGCCCGCCAGCGACGAGGGCGACGGCCACGACCCCGAGCAGCCGCAGGACCTGGCCCGCGGGCACGACGAGCACAGCACCGACGACGGCCACGACCACGGACCCCTCGACCCGCACTTCTGGCTCGACCCCGTCCGCTACGCCGACGTCGGCGACGCCATCGCCCGCGAGCTGAGCGCCAAGGACCCGGCCGGCACCGCGGCATACGCGGCAGGCGCGCAGCGCTTCCGGGCCGCCATGACGACCCTCGACGGCGAGTTCCGCACCGGCCTCGCGACCTGCGCCAACCGCGACCTCGTCACCTCCCACGCCGCGTTCGGCTATCTCTCGGAGCGCTACGACCTGCACCAGGAGTCGATCACCGGCCTCGACCCGGAGTCCGAGCCCGACCCCGCCAGCCTTGCGCGCATCGTCGCGCACGTCCGCCAGACCGGCGTCACGACCATCTACTCCGAGGTGCTCGTGTCCCCCGACGTCGCCCGCACCATCGCCCGCGAGACGGGCACCCGCGTCGCCGTGCTCGACCCGCTCGAAGGCATCACCAGCGAGTCGGCCGGCCACGACTACCCCTCGGTGATGCGGTCCAACCTCACCACCCTGCGCACGGGACAGGAATGCACATGAACGGCACCCAGGGCGGCGCGCCCGTGATCCAGCTCGAGAACGCGTCCTTCGGGTATGCCGACCGGCGCGTCCTCTCGGGTGTCACCCTGTCGGTCGAGCCGGGTGAGGTCGTCGCAGTCCTCGGCCCCAACGGCTCCGGCAAGTCGACGCTCGTCCGCGGGCTGCTCGGGCTGACCGAGCGGCTCGGCGGCACGGTGCGCCTCTTCGGCGAGCCGGCGGACAAGTTCGACCAGCACTGGCGCATCGGCTACGTGCCGCAGCGACACACGCTGTCGGCGTCCGTGCGCGCCACGGTCCGCGAGATCGTCGCGGTCGGGAGGCTCACCCGGCACAAGTGGTGGAAACCGTTCTGGCACAAGGCAACCGACAGTGCGATCGTCGACCGCGAGCTCGAGGTCGTCGGGCTCGCCGATCGGGCCGGCACCGACGTGGCCACCCTTTCGGGCGGGCAGCAGCGCCGTGTCCTCATCGCCCGCGCGCTGGCGTCCGAGCCCGACGTGCTGCTCATGGACGAGCCCACCGCAGGCGTCGACACGGCCAACCAGGAGGTCCTCGCGCAGGTCCTGGCCAAGCTCGCCGCCAGGGGCACGACGATGCTGATCGTCACCCACGAGCTCGAGGCCCTCGAGGACGTCGTCACCCGCATCGTCGTCGTGCGAGCCGGCCGGATCGGCTTCGACGGGACGCCCCAGGAGTTCCACTCCGGGGAGGACCACACGCGGGCCGACCACCACAACGGGCACCACCACGACGACGAGCTCGACCCGGATCACCACCCCGACCCGGGCCGGCACCCCCTGCCCGGCGCACCGGGCGCCGGCCCGCTCGACCCGCGACGGAGGACCACACCATGAGCGAGATCCTCGCCCTGGACTTCATGCGCCAGGCCCTCGTCGCGGCGCTGCTCGTCGGCATCGCCGCTCCCCTCGTGGGTGTCTTCCTCGTCCAGCGCCGGCTGTCACTCATCGGTGACGGCATGGGTCACGTCGCCCTCGCCGGTGTCGCGGTGGGCGTCCTCACCGGGTCGGCGCCGGTCTTCACCGCTCTCGTCGCAGCCGTCGCCGCCGCCATCGCGATCGAGGTGATCCGCGGGCGCGGGCGCACCAGCGGCGACATCGCCCTGGCCGTGATGTTCTACGGCGGCATCGCCGCCGGTGTCGTTCTCATCGCCAAGTCCCCGTCGAGCTCGCCCGCCAGCCTCACGGCATACCTCTTCGGTGCCATCACCACGGCCGACCAACGCGACCTGTGGGTGTTCGCGGCGCTGGCCGTCGTCGTGCTGCTGGTGACGTCGCTACTGCGACCGTGGCTGTTCGCGGTGGCCAACGACGAGGAGTACGCACGGGCGTCCGGCTTGCCCGTCACCGGGCTCAACATCACCCTCGCGATCCTGACCGCGGTGACGGTCGTGGTGTCGATGCGCGTCGTCGGCCTGCTGCTCATCTCGGCGCTCATGATCATCCCCAACGCCACGGCGCAGCTGCTCGGCCGGTCGTTCCGCGCGTCGGTGCGCTGGGCGGTGCTGGTCGGGGTGCTCGCGAGCGTCGGCGGTGTCGTCACGTCCTACTACGCCGAGACGCCGTCCGGCGGCACCATCGTGCTGCTCGCCATCGCCGCCTTCGTGGTCGTGGCCGTCGCGACCGGTGGCGTCGCCCGGGCGCGCGCCCACCAGCACCGGCGCGCCGAACGCCACGAGCACGAGCACGGCCCGGCCTGCGGCCACCCGGCCGTCCCCCACGGCGACCACGTCGACTACGTCCACGACGGCCACCGGCACGCCGCCCACGAGGGCCACTGGGACGAGCACGAGAAGGAAGGAACCCGGGCATGACCACCACCTCCCGGCGCCCCACCCGCCAGCGGGCTGCCGTCGCGGCCGCCCTGGCCCAGAGCGCGGAGTTCCAGTCCGCCCAGGAGCTGCACGCGCGCCTGCGCGAGGGCGGTGACTCGGTCGGTCTCGCGACCGTCTACCGCAACCTCCAGTCGATGGCCGCCGACGGCGAGATCGACGTCGTGCGCACCGAGGAGGGCGAGGCCGTCTACCGCGCCTGCTCGACCGGACACCACCACCACCTCGTATGCCGCGTGTGCGGCAAGGCGGTCGAGATCGAGGGTCCGGCTGTGGAGACGTGGGCCGCGAAAGTCAGTGCGGCACACGGGTTTTCGGACGTGGAGCACACGGTCGAGATCGTCGGCACCTGCACCGACTGCTCGAGGGTGAAGTAGTCCCCCGGCCGACAGGGGCGTCCTCCATGCCGCGACCGCCACGGCAGCATCGGCGGGTTCACGGCAGGATCAGGGTCGTGAGTGGTTTCGGCGTGCCGTCCCGGAAGCGGACGAACAGGATCGTGGCGCTCCTCGAGCTGCTCGACGAGCGCGGTCACCTGCCCTTGTCGAGCCTGGCCGAGCTGCTCGATGCGTCCGAGGCCACGATCCGTCGCGACGTCGCGCTGCTTGCCGCGCAAGGGCTGGTGGAGCGCACCCACGGCGCGGTCCGGGCGGTCCACGGCGACCTCGAGGTGCCGGTCGCGCTGCGCGACGCCCGCAACCGTGACACCAAGGCCCGCATCGCGGGGGTGGCCGCCACGCTCGTGCCGGCCGGGCGGCATACCGTCGGGCTCACCGGAGGCACCACGACCGGTGAGGTGGTGCACGCACTGGCGTCCCGCACCGACCTCACGATCATCACCAACTCGCTCAGCATCGGCCTGCGCGCGGCCGAGCACGGCCGTGCCCGGGTGCTCATCGGCGGCGGCATGCTGCGCAGCAACTCCCTCGAGCTGGTGGGCCAGCTCGCCGAGGCCACGCTGCGCACCGTCGACATCGACACGGCCGTGGTCGGCGCGGACGGCATCAGTGCCCACGGCGGCCTCACCACCCACGACGAGACGGAGGCGCGGATCAACCACACGCTGATCGAGCGGGCCGCCCGTGTCATCGCGGTCGTCGACTCGTCCAAGGCCGGGCGGGTCACCCGCGCGCGGATGGCCGACCTCGCCGAGATCGACGTGCTCGTCACCGACTCGGGCTGCCCCGACGGGGAGCTCGAGCAGTTCCGCAGTGCTGGCGTCGAGCTGCACGTCGTGCCGCCGTCCCGGACCGGACCGCGTGGTGCGCGGCCCGGTCCGGCATGAGCGCGGGCCTCAGCTGCAGACTCCTCCCAGCCGCAGCTCGGCCGCGCCGCCGAACGCCGCGCCGTTCATCGACGACGTGCCGACGAGCTTGACGTAGGTGCCGCCCTTGGCTGGGAAGCGCACGACCTGCGGAGTGAGGACGTCAGCGAAATCGCCTCTGGCGACTGGGTTTCCCCAGTTCTGGCCGTCGGTCGACACGAACACCTGGTAGCCCTTGATCCGGCCGTTGGCGGCGTTCTGGCGGGCGGTGTACTCGAACTCGCTCAGCTGGCAGGTGGCGACGCCAGCCTTGGCGACCTGGAGGGTGATGTCGTGCGGGTACTGCGCCTCGGTGGGGTCCCACTGGGTGTGCCAGTAGGTGCTCACGTCGCCGTCGACGGCCGCGGTGGCCACCCCGCTGCCTTCCGGCTCACCCTCCGCCTGCTGCGACGAGAAGCCGGCGACACGCAGGTCGCTGCCGCCGATCGGGTTGGCAAGCGGACGGTTGGCCGGGTCGAACCGGTAAGTGGCGCTGCTCGAGCCGCTCCCACCCTGGTAGCGCCACGTGGCCCGGAAGGTGAGCTCACCGGCCACCGAGCCCTCCGGCACCAGGACCCGCCAGATGACGGTCGACGGCTGCGTCGCGGAGGCCTGGGTCGGGCTGGTGCCACCCACCCGGGTCACCTGCCAGCCGGCCGGCCCGGTGAGGGTGTGGACGACGTCCGTGGCCGTGCCCGCCGCGACGCTGACCTTGGTCGTGACGTCGAGGGCCACCTTCCCCTCGGGCGAATCCGCCGCGGCCTTCGCCTCGACCGAGGCGACCGGGCGGGCGCCGAGGTCGACCAGCCGGACGTTGTCGATGACGAGGTTGCCCTGGATGTTGCCGCCGGACTTGGTGATGCCGACGAACGTCGGGGTCGCGTCGAGCGTGGAGAACTCGAGGCTGAACTGCTTGGTGCCACTGCCCACCTGGTCACCGAGGCGCCACCCCTTGCCACGAGCCTGTGGCAGCGGCACGGTGCGCTCGATGTTCTCCTTCCAGGCGGCACCGTTCGGCGTGTCCTTGCCGAGGACGACGGAGTAGTCGCCGTCGTAGGCCGCCTGGTAGTCGAACGTCATCCGATAGCTGTGCCCGACCTGCGTTGGCAGCGACGCTGCGGTGGTGCGCAGGATCAGGCCGCCGTTCTCCTGGTTGGCCATGAGCGACCAGTCGCCGTCGAGCGCGTTGTCGAGGTACTTCTGGCCCTCCGTCGCGGTGCTGGCGCCGTTGGACGTGAGGCCGTACCAACCCGACTGCGAGTAGGGCGCGTGCCGCTTGGCCAGCTGGGTGCGCGCGTCGCCGCCCGCGTTGGCCGTGCCGGTGACGAACGGCCAGTAGCCGGTGTCGACGTCCTCGAAGTCCTCGAACATCACCGTGTCGGCGACCGCCCCGGTCTTGGCCGGCACCTGCCACGGCACGACCCGCAGGTCGTCGACCCGCACCCTCGCGGCACCGGCTTCGGCGCGGATGGACAGGTTGACCGGGCCGCCCTGGGTGCTGAACTTCACCGGCACGCGCTGGAAGTAGGTGCCGAGGAGCTCGTCGGAGGCGGTGGAGTTGCGAGCCGACGACGAGGTGATCGTGGTGGCCACTCGGCCGGTGGTGCCCTGTTGGTAGCCGACCGCATTGGCGTCACCCGTGGCCTGGACGGTGACCTTGCGGGTCTTGCCCGGCTCGACCTCCACCCACGCCCAGAGGCTGTACGTGCCGGCTGGCAGACGCAGCTGCTGGCCGATGGACGACTCCTCGGCGCCGAGGACCGCCTGCGGGTTGCCCCGGCTGTTCTTGATGATCGAGACGGCGCCCGAGGTCTTGTAGGCGTCGAGGCTCTCGGAGAAGAAGCCGGGGTCCTTGATGCCGCTGCCCTGACCCCAGTTCGGGGCCTTGGCCGCCGGGACGGCGGACGCCGGATAGAGCACGTATGCCGTGCCCTCGGCCGTGGCGGGGAGGTTCACCCGGCCGCCGCTGACAGAAACATCGGCGACCTTGACGCGGCCGGTGTCGGTGAGCTTGTAGAGGGCGAGGGACTGCTGGCCCTGCCAGGCGTCGGTCAGCTGCCAGGTGGCAGCGGCGCCGCCGGGGTTCCAGTAGTAGAGGCGGTCCTTGCCGCCGTCCTTCCACGGCAGCAGGTAGCGGCCCTGGTCGTAGACCGTCGCACCGTCGTAGGTGATGGTGCGGTTGGTGGGCACGGTGCGGCCGTCGATGCTCTCCAGCGGTGAGGTGACGACGGTGCCGTTCTCGAACGCGATCCGCTTGTCCTCCCAGCGCATGATGTCCGAGCGCTGGAGGAATTTGGTGGGCAGGTTGCGCTCCCACACGTTCTTGATGAAGGCGTTGTAGTCGTTGTGGCCGGTCCAGCCCTCGAACTCGACGGCGTTCGGGTTGCCGAGCTTGGGCTCGGGGTTCCACGTGTCGCGGTAGGAGTTCTGGACGAACCTCGCGAGCTGGGAGTTGATGCCCTTGTTGGTGCTGCCGCCGTAGTTCTCGTCGTTGGCCCAGTGCGACCACGTGTTGGCCTGCGGCAGGGAGTAGGACCACTCCGAGCTGACCCGCCAGCCCTGCTTCAGCACCTCGTTCGCGAACCGGTTGCCCTCCCAGCCGCGCGGGTAGTAGACGTCCCAGTAGAGCCAGTTGAGGTTCGAGTCCGCCGGGAAGTCCTTGCGCAGCTCGGCGAGGCGCTCGAAGACGTTGCCGGTGGCGAGGTCCTTCTGGTTGTTCATGTAGTACGCCTGGTTCATCCAGCCCCAGGCCTTGCGCGGCGGCATGTACAGCAGCTCGTCGCTGAACGCGTTCGCTTCCGAGTAGGACTCGGTCGCGTTGACGTGGACGCCGAACGTCGCGTTCCAGTTCTTGCCCTCGGCGACGAGGGTCTTGAGGTCCTTCAGGCCACCGGCACGCTGGTTGTAGTTGTCGCCGTAGTCGCCCTGGGCGGAGTCGTGCCCTTCGGCCTGGTACCCCTTGAGCAGCGCCTGCTGGCCGAGGTTGTCGGTGGCCAGGGAGATGCGCTTGGTGTCGTCGAGGGTCCGCAGGAACGGGTGGGTCGCCTGCGACACGATGTTGAAGGGGATGCGTGGGATGACGTAGTTCTTGACGTCGTCCTGGCCGATGAAGGGCGTGAGGATGTCACGGGTGGCGATGGCGCCGTCCTGCCAGCTGACCACGCCGTCGGTGTTGGCGTCGCCGGTGATCTTGACGGTGATGCGCGGGTCGGGGTCGACGCCGATGCCCGAGCCGTCGTCATAGGTCGAGATGGCCTGTGCGCGGTAGGTCCACTCGGCGGCGGCGACGCTGCCGACGCGCACTCCGTCGACCGTGTGGATGCGGTGCGCGAAACGGTTGGCATTCGCGCCGACGCTTGTCGTGGTGTTGTCACCGATGGCGTTGGTCTCGAACCCGGCCGCCAGCCCGGAGTCGTTGGCCGTGACCATCCAGTCCTTGCCGGCCTGTTCCTCGGCACCGGCCACGGTGATGAGCTTGTCGCCCGGCTTGCCCCGGTCGACGCTGAGCGTGGTCGCCATGATCTGCGACTTCGGGTCCGTTGCGCTCACCGACACCAGGTCGAGGTCGGGGATGGCGATGCGGTTCAGGCGGCGCTGCGGGTCGGTGATCTTCCTCAGCGCATAGGTCATGGCACCGTCCTTGACCGAGATCACGGCGGTGAGTGAGGCGCCCGGAAGCTGGTCGAACGTGACCGGGTAGCTCACCGAGTCGGCCGACGTCGTCGGCGTGCCGACCGTGACGGGCTGGGCGACCCCGTCGACGGTGATCGAGGTGAGCGCGCCGCCGTAGCGCCCGGCGAGCTGCTTGCCGCCGAGGCGGTAGTCCACCACCTGGGGGAAGTCCGGGTGCGTGCGAACCGTCAGGGTGCCGTCACTGATGGTCGGCGCCCCGTCCGGCACGGTGACCGCGAGCGGGTCGACGCTTGCCGCCGCCTGTGCGCCGCCGCCCGGCACGGCCCGCGGCAGGGGCGCGGCGGCCGCCCCGGTTGCCATCGTCGAGATGAGGAGGGCTCCCGAGAGCCCGACTGCCAGCACACCTGTGTGCGTGCGTCCCACGACCTACCTCCAAGGGGGGGATGAGGCGAGCACCGTTGCTCTGTCGGCACCGTAGGAGCAGGTGGGAGAAATGGTCGAGAAAGTGACGAATCGGATTGCGCGTTTTGGCTACCCCGAAGTGTCGACCGCGCCGCCGTAGCGACGGTCGCGCGCGGCATACGTCTCGATCGCGCGCCACAGGTCGAGGCGCGAGTAGTCCGGCCACAACGTGTCCTGGAAGACCATCTCGGCGTAGGCGCTCTGCCACAGCAGGAAGTTGCTCGTCCGCTGCTCCCCCGACGACCGCACGAACAGGTCGACGTCGGGCATGTCCGGCTCGGGCAGGTACCGCGCGATGGTGCGCTCGTCGATCGAGCCCGGCTTGAGCTTGCCGCGCTGCACCTGTTCGGCGATCCGCTGCACGGCGTCACCGAGCTCGGCCCGCCCGCCGTAGTTGACACAGAAGTACAGCGTCAGCCCGGTGTTGTCCTTCGTGAGCTCCTGGGCGACCTCGAGCTCCTTGATGACCGAGCCCCAGAGGCGTGGCCGGCGGCCGACCCAGCGCATCCGCACGCCCCACTCGTGCAGCTGGTCGCGCCGCCGCCGGATCACGTCGCGGTTGAACCCCATGAGGAAGCGCACCTCCTCCGGCGACCGCTTCCAGTTTTCGGTCGAGAAGGCGTAGGCAGACAGGTGACCCACGCCCATCTCGATCGCCCCGGCCACCACGTCGAGCAGTGCGGCCTCCCCCGCCTCGTGTCCCTTGGTGCGCGCGAGACCTCGCTGGTTGGCCCAACGCCCGTTGCCGTCCATCACCACGGCAACGTGGTTCGGCACCAGCTCGCGCGGGATCGCCGGGGGCTGCGCCCCGCTGGGGTGCGCAAAGGGCTTGGCGTATGCCGCGTGGTCACCTCTCACGCGCGCCATTGTGTCGCGTCGCGGTCACCGCCGGTGCAGGGCCACCCGGCTAGGGTGCCGGGATGCCACAGGTGAGCGAGCAGGTGTGGGTGCCCGTGCCGCCCGCCACGGCCTTCGCCGTCTCCCAGACGACGGGCGAGCTGCGGCTGAGCTGGGACCCGTTCATCCGCAGGCAGTTCTTCCTCGGCGGCGCCACGGCGCCGGGCAAGGGCGTGCAGACCCGCACCTTCGCGCGGCTCGGGCCGGCCATGACGAGCGAGTACGTGTCGTACCACCCACCCACCAACGTCGGGATGACGATGGTCGAGGGTCCGTGGTTCTTCGACCAGTTCGGCGGTGGGTGGCGGTTCCGCGCGGAGGGGCGCGACGGCATCGAGGGCACACTGGCCACGTGGAAGTACACGTTCTCGGTGCGGCCGCGCTGGTTGCGGTTTGTCGGTCACCCGGTGGGCTCGTGGCTGCTGGGCCGGGAGATCCGGCGCCGGATCGCCGCCTTCGCCCAGGCCTGCGAACGGGACGACGTGCTGGCCGCGGTGGGTAGTCCGGGCTGAGCGCCGCTCAGCCGGTGCGGTCGACGAGCCGCAGCGAGCGGATGCCGCGCTCGAGGTGCCACTGGAGGAACGCCGTCGCGAGGCCGCTCGCCTCGCGGCGGTGGCGCGGGTCGGAGGCGTCGGCGATGACCCAGTCGCCGGCGAGCAACGCCGCCAGGAGGCCCAGCGTCTCCGGCGCCGGCGCGGCCGAGCCGGGCGGACGGCATACCGGGCAGACCGTGCCGCCCGAGGCGAGGTTGAACGCCCGGTGCGGACCCGGCGCGCCACACCGGGCACAGTCGTGGAAGCTGGGCGCCCACCCGGCGATGGCGAGCGCGCGCAGCAGGTAGGCATCGAGGACGAGCCCCGCGTCGTGCACCCCGTCCGACATCGAGCGCAGGGCGCCGGCGAGCAGGAGGTACTGCTGCACGGTCACCTCGCGCTCCTCGGTGAGGCGGTCGGCGATCTCGAGCATCGCGGTGGCAGCGGTCCACGTCGTGTAGTCGCGAGCCAGGATGTGGCCCCACGCGTCGAGGCACTCGGCCTGGGTCACCGTGTCGAGCGAACGCCCTTCGTAGCACTGGACATCCACGTGCATGCCGGGTTCGAGCCGGGCCCCGAAACGACTCTTGGTGCGCCGCACGCCCTTGCCGACGACGCGCACCTTGCCGAGCCCCCTGGTCAGGAGCGTGACGATGCGGTCCGCCTCACCCAGCTTCTGGGTGCGCAGGACGATGCCTTCGTCGCGGTAGAGGGGCACCCACCCATTGTCGCAAGACCGGACTCGTTTGCTCGTATGCCGTGCCGTAGGGTCGGAACTGACGCGGGGTGCCGTGCGGCGCACGGCTGAGATCACACCCGTCGAACCTGATCTAGCTAGAACTAGCGAAGGGACGTCACCGATGACGCCATCGACCCCACCCAATTCGGCCGACACCACCGTCACCGCCGACCAGCTGGCCACCACGCTCGAGGCCCTGCGCGGCGCGACCCCGCTGGTGCAGTGCATCACCAACACGGTCGTGCAGAACTGGACCGCCAACGTGCTGCTCGCGGCCGGTGCCGCACCGGCGATGGTCGACAACCCGCACGAGGCGGGCGGCTTCGCCCGGGTCGCGAGCGGCCTGCTGGTCAACCTGGGCACGCCGCAGGACGACACGGTCGCCGCCATGCGGGCAGCCGTCGCGGCGGCGGGCGCGGCCGGCACACCGTGGGTCCTCGACCCGGTCGCCGCCGGCGGACTCGCCTGGCGCACCGACCTCGCCCACGAGCTGGTGGCGCTTGGCCCGACGGTGGTGCGCGGCAACCCGAGCGAGGTGCTGGCCCTCGCCGGTGGCACGGGTGGGCGCGGGGTGGACAGCACCGACGCACCCGAGGCCGCGGTGGACGCGGCCCGCGGCCTCACCGACCGCGTCCGGGTCGTCGCCGTCAGCGGCGAGGTCGACCACGTCCTCAACGCCACCCGCCTCGTGCGCCTGTCCAACGGCCACCCGTGGCTGACCAAGGTGACCGGCGTGGGGTGCGCGCTCGGCGCCCTCATGGCTGCGTATGCCGCATGCACGGACGACCCGCTGCTCGCCGCGAGTGCCGCGACGGCTCACCTCACGGTGGCCGCCGACGAGGCCGCTGCCCAGGCCCAGGGGCCGGGCAGCTTCGCCGTGCATCTGCTCGATGCTCTCGAGCTCCTGACTCCTGACCAGCTCGCCTCCCGCGTGCGCGTCTCGTGAGGTCCTCCGTGCGACCGCCTCTGGACCTCACCCTCTACCTCGTCACCGACACTGCCCTGTGTGGCGGCCCGGACGGCGTGGTCAGGACTGTCGAAGCGGCCGCCCGTGGCGGGGTCACCTGCGTGCAGCTGCGCGACCCGGCGGCATCCGACGACGAGCTCGTCGACCTCGGTCGGCGACTCGTGAGATCCGTTGCGCCACACGGCATACCGCTCATCGTCAACGACCGGCCGCACCTCGTCGCACCCATCGGCGCCCAGGGCGTGCACCTCGGCCAGGGCGACGGTGACGTGGTTGCCGCCCGCGAGGCGATCGGGCCCAACGCCCTGCTCGGCCTGTCGGTGCAGACATCCGAGATGGTCGAGGCGGCCCGCCCACTGGGCGACGCGGTCGACTACCTGGGAGTCGGGCCGGTGTGGCCGACCCCGAGCAAGCCCAACCACGCGCCGGCCGGCGGCGTGCGCACGGCGTTCGAGGTCGCCTCGGTGAGCCCCTGGCCGTGCGTCCTCATCGGGGGCATCCACCCACCCCGCGTGCGGCGGCTCGTCGGCACCGGCGCACAGGGCATCGCCGTGATCAGCGCCATCTGCGGGACGCCTGACCCGGAGACCGCCGCCCGGGAGCTGCGTGCCGAGTGGGAGGCGCCGGTATGACCCGCCCACCGGTCGCCCTGTCGATTGCGGGCAGCGACCCGTCCGGTGGGGCGGGAATCCAGGCCGACCTCAAGACCTTCAGTGCGCTCGGCGCCTACGGCTGCGCGGCGATGACGGCCCTCACTGCCCAGAGCACCCGCGGCGTGACCGGGGTCCACGTCGTGCCCCCGGAGTTCGTGCGCGAGCAGGTCACGACCCTGGTCGACGACGTGCGCGTCGACGCCGTGAAGATCGGCATGCTGGCCACGGCCGAGATCGTCGAGGAGGTGGCGCGGCTCGTCGACGATGTGCTCGACTGCCCAGTCGTGCTCGATCCCGTGATGGTGTCGACGAGTGGCTCGCGGCTGCTCGACGACGACGCGGTCGCGGCCATGCGGCGACTCGTTCCCCTCGCCGGTGCGGTCACGCCAAACCTCCACGAGGCGGCCGTCCTGCTCGATGCCGAGCCAGCCAGCTCAGTGGACGAAATGCGTTGGCAGGCAAGGCAGTTGATCGACCTCGGCGCAAAGCGCGTACTCCTCAAGGGCGGTCATGCAACCGGCGCCCAGGCGGTCGACGTGTGGGCCGACGGCCCGAGGGACGCGGTCGAGCTGACCGAGCCGCGCATCGACACCCACAACACCCACGGCACCGGCTGCTCCCTGTCGTCCGCCATCGCCGCCCTGCTCCCCCAGCGCGACGGCTGGCTGCCCGCGGTGCGCGACGCCAAGCACTGGCTCACCGGCGCACTCGAGGCCGCCCGCGACCTCGAGATCGGCCACGGGCCCGGCCCCGTCCACCACTTCCACCAGCTCTGGAGCAGCCGATGACGTTCTCGACGGATGCCTGGTCGGCCATCGCCGACATCCGCGTGGCCATCGACGAGCTACCGTTCCTCACCAGCCTCGCGGATGGGTCGCTCGACCAAGGGGTGTTCCGCCACTACCTCGCCCAGGACGCGCTCTACCTCGCCGACTACGGCCGGGTCCTGGCCGCCGCGGCGAGCCAGTCGACCGACCCCGACGACCTCATCTTCTGGGCCCAGTCGGCGCGCACGACCGTCGTTGTCGAGCGTGAGCTGCACGCCGCCCACGTCGCCGACCTCGCCGGGGCGACGCCCTCGCCCACCTGTCGGGCCTACACGGCATACCTCTGGTCTCTTGCCGGCGGCGGCTGCTATCCGGCTCTCGTCGCGGGGATCCTGCCGTGCTTCTGGATCTACGACGACGTGGGTCGTCGGATGCGCGAGCGGGTCGGCGACCCGGGCGGGCACGCGTTCGGCGACTGGATCGCCACCTACGGCGACCCGGAATTCGCCGCTTCGACCGCGCGGGCTCGGGAGATCGTCGACCGGGTCGCGGCCGAGTCCTCGCCCGCCGTGGTGGCGCGGATGCACGAGGCGTTCACGACGGCCGCGCGCTACGAGTGGATGTTCTGGGACGCGCCGATGCGCCTGGAGGCGTGGCCGGTCTGAGCTCGTCCGGCGGTCAGCCCAGCTGGGCCGCGACCACCACGATGGCGACGACGATGGCGATGGCAAGGGCGCCGGCGAGTATGCCGCGTGCGAAGTTGCGTTCCTGCCGGTCGTCGCGAGCCGGCCTCCCGCCTCTTGTCATGCAACGACGTTATCGTCACGGCCCATGACCGCCGAGCCGCTCGACTGGACCCGTGACCGCGTCGGCGCCGCACTGCGCGGCGAGAACCCGTCGGTGCTACGCCGCCTGTCCGCCGGGTTCGCGTGCATCGGCGACGTGCAGTTCATCCCGGGCTACAGCGTGCTCATCTCGGACACCCCCGGCATCGACCGGCTCACCGACCTGCCGCGGGAGCGACGGCTGGCGTTCCTCGACGACATGGACCGACTCGGCGAGGCGGTCCATGTCGTCTGCTCGCGCCGCGACTCGGCGTTCCGGCGCGTCAACTACGAGATCCTCGGCAACACTGACGCGTTCCTGCATGCGCACGTGTGGCCGCGCTACGACTGGGAGGGCGACGTCGCGCCGAAACCGGTGTGGATGCACCCCGGCGAGCGCTGGAGCGACCCAGCGCCGGAGACGGTGCTCGGCCCGCAGCACGACGACCTGCGTCGCGAGCTGACCGCCGAGCTCGACCGCCTCACCGAAGCCTCCGCCACGCACTAGCACATTCGTTCGAACAAGGCGTACGCTGTCACCATGACGGCAACGGCATGGCAGGCCTCGCTCCTCGACACCGGTGACGACATCGTCCTGCACGACCTGGGCTCGGGTCTGACCCGCACAACGCTCACCCGCGGCGCGTGGGTCGACTACCGACCGGGCTGGCTCGGCGGCGCGGACGGGCTCTTCGACGTGCTCCACCGCGACGTGCCGTGGAAGGCCGAGCGCCGCGAGATGTACGAACGCGTCGTCGACGTCCCAAGACTCTCCTAACTGCGGTACTGTGGCGGCTCCGCACCACCAGCACGACAGGAGCCCGCCAGCCATGACCCGCAAGCCCACGCCCCGCGCCGTCCTCTACGTCCGTCTGTCCTCGAGCGACGACGCCTCTACCTCTATCGCGAGGCAGGAGGCCGACCTCCGCCTCCGCGCCGAGCGCGAGGGATGGGACGTCGTCCGCGTCCTGGCCGACGACGGCGTCTCGGGCGGCAAGGCCCGCGCCAACGCCGACGAGGCCCTCCGCATGCTCCGCGACGGCGAGGCCGACGTCCTCGCGGTGTGGAAGTTCGACAGGTGGAGTCGACAGGGCCTCGGCGCTCTCGCCGCGCTTATCGAGGTGCTCGACGAGCGCCCCTCGGCTCTCTTCATCGCCGACCGCGACGGGCTCGCCTCGTCACAGCCCGCGTGGCGCATCATCGCCTCTGTGCTCGCCGAGGTGGCGCGCATGGAGCGGGAGAACACACGCACCCGTGTCCTGTCCTCCCTCGCGGCTCTCCGCACCTCGGGCCGGTACGCGGGCGGGCAGCGCCCATACGGCTACGTCTCCGCGCCGAACCCTGACGGGCCGGGCCGCGTCCTCGTCATCGAGCCCACGGAGGCCGAGGTGATCCGCGAGGCCGCGCGCCGCGTCCTCGACGGGGAGACCGTCTACGCCGTCGCCCACGACCTCAACGCCCGCGAGATCCCGTCCAAGAGCGGCAAGCGGTGGTCGCGGACGGTGCTCCTCGGCGTCCTCACCTCCGACGCCATCCTCGGGCGCGTGACCCATCGCGGCGAGGTGGTGCGCGGCGAGGACGGGCTCCCCGCTGAGATCTTCGAGCCGATCCTCGACGGCGACTCCTGGCACCGCCTCCGCGCGCTCCTCGTGCCCGCCAAGGGCGAGGAGGTGCGACCGCAGCGTCGCCGCGCCGCGCGGCTCCTGTCGGGCGTCATCCGTTGCGCCGCGTGCGGCTCGCCGCTCTACGTCCGCAGCGACGGCAAGGGGATCGTCTCCTATGTCTGCAGCCGCAAGGGCGACGGAGGCGTCTGCCCCGGCGTCTCCGTGAACGCCGAGCGCGTCGAGGAGTACGTCGAGCGCGTCTTCCTCGAGGCCGTGGGCGACGCGGAGGTGTTCACCCTCACCGAGACCGAGAGCGCCAGCGCCGCCGACCTCGCCGACGTCGAGCGCGCGGTCGCCGAGACGACGGCAGCCCTCGGCGAGGACGACGCCGACGTCGCTTCCCTCATGGCTCGCCTCGCCTCGCTCAAGGAGCGCCGCGCCGCCCTCCGCTCCGCCGCGTCCTCCCCCGAGGTCGCCCTCGTCGGCACGGGCTCGACCTTCCGCGAGACGTGGGAGGCGGGCGACGTCGAGGCGCGCCGCGCCCTCCTCTCCGCCAACGTCGCGGTCCTGACCGTGTCCAAGGGCCGTCGAGGTGTCCACGGGCTCGACGCCTCGCGGGTAACCCTCGTCGCGCAGCCCGCGCACCCTCGCGGCATCGCTCCCGACGCCGAGGGCGGCTCGCGCATCGTCGCCTAGTCCTCCTGGCCCTCGTCGAGGCCCTCCCCGCGCCGCTGCAGGCCGAGGAGGGCCTCTGTCGTGCCCGAGGCCCTCGAGCCGCTGACGGGCCGCGAGCGGGCGTCCTCGAGGCCGCGCCGCTCCTCCTCGAGCCCGTGCCGGGCCGTGTAAACCCGTTTACACGCCTCGCGGGAGGGCGAGCCGCGCCGGGCCGAGGTGCGACGCGGGGAGGGGCGGCTCGAGGTGCCTTGAAACCTCACCCATAGGGGGAACACGGGAGGCATTTCCTGTAACTGACTGATACTCGACAAAAAGCATCCCCCCTAATGGGGATTGCTCCCGTGTCCCCCCTATGGGTGAGGTTTAGCTAGGAGCCCGCCGCCCGCCGCCTCACCGGTGCGGCACGAGGCCGCTCCGGCTGCAGATGGCCTGTAACGAAGCGGTAACGCGAGTGAGCCGCACCCACCCTCGGCGGGCAAAATACATGCCCTCTGACCTGCAGGTTTGGCCGAAACCCGTTGTGCCCCAACGTCACAGACGTATCCCATAGAGGGCGAGTGCGCGTGAGCCGCTAGGCACCATCGCGGACACCTCCCCTGTAGAGACCCGCCTCTCGCGCCCTGCCGCCGTCGAGGCCGTCGTCTCAGTGCGTGAGACTTTCCGGCAAACGTGAGCCGATCCGGCACCCCTCACAGACGTATCCCATAGAGGCCCGTATGCAACGCCGCCCACCTCGGGCGGCTTCTCTTTCGGCCTCCGTCCGTACATACGCCCACACGGGCCACCACACGCCTAGGAGGCACCATGACGCCCTGCGCCTACCGCAGGTGCTCGCGACCGCTCGACGCCTCACAGGAGGCCCACGGGGCGCGCTTCTGCCGCGCCGCTCACCGCGTCGCCGAGTACCGCGAGCAACGCGCAGACGAGCGCGCCCGGTTCGTCGCCGAGAGCCGCGAGATACACGCCGCCATCGGCGACGCCGTCGCCCGTCACGACTTCGAGGAGGCTGCCGGGCTCCTGGCCCGTCTCGACGCCCTCGTCGAGGGCGCCGCCCGCGACATCCTCCGCTAGTCCCTCGAGCCCGCGAGAGTCCTTCCTCGCGCTCGAGCCGCTCGAGCGCGTCGAGCCGCTCCGCCCTTCCTCATTTGGTCATGGGAGCAGGGCGTCGAGCCGCTCCGCCTCGAGCACCGCCTCCCCCGTCCCTCCGCGTATCTGGCAGCGCGTCGAGCGGACGGGGGAGGCCCTCCTCCGTCGCGTCTCTGTAGGTGAGGCCGCGACACCGTCTCCCGCGTGGGTTCGTCACCTCCAAGTCCCTCCGCCCGCGCCCGCGCGGGAGACACCCCCTTTGACTCCCTCCCCCTCGAGGGGAGGTGAGGCGGCTATGGGTGGCCGCTCTTGTGATGGGTCCGAGGCCCTCGGCGTCGCCGCGACGTCGAGGGCCTCACTCTCGCAACGCTGCCCGCCCCGCCGCCAGCACGCGCCTAGAGGCCGTGCGCCCCGGTCGCAAGCGCGCCCGGTCGCCCCATGAAAGGACACCCCACCATGACAAGGACTCTCACCCATGAGCCTCACCGCTACGCAGCGCACCGCGCGTGCGCTCCTCCACGTCGCCGCCCGCCCGCTCCCTGACGACTACGCCGAGCCCGACGCCGTCGCCGTGCGCCTCTCGCGCCGCGACCTGTTCACCCTCTGCCGCGAGGCCGGGCTCGACCTCGGGCTCCACGCCTTCGGGCGCGCGCTCGACGAGATCGCCGCCCTTGACCACACCGAGGCCCTCCGCCTCGTCCGCCACGGTGGCACCGTTACCGCCGTCGTCGGGCTCCTGCACCTCGACGACGACGTCGACCTCGCTTGGGATGACGGCATCCTCGTCGACCTCGACGACGACAGCCTCGAGGAGATCGTCGAGGAGATCCCGCGCCAGCCGCTCCCGCTCGACCTCCTCCGCGCTCCCCGTCGAGCCCCTGTCGGCACCGAGCCCCGCCCCGTCAAGGCGTGCGCCGGGCCGTGTGGCCGCGAGCGCTCTGTCGACGACTTCACGCACCGCGCCAACGGTCGCCCGCTCGCCAAGTGCCGCGAGTGCCGCGCCGCTGAGGCTCGCGACAAGCGCGCCACCGATCCCCGTTACCGCGACGAGCGCACCGAGCGTGAGCGCGCCTACGTCCCGCGCAGCCGCTACGGACGCCCCTACGGGCCGCGTCGTGGCTTCTCCCTCTCGTAATGCCCTCTCACAGAACAGGACTCACCCATCATGACCGCTTCTCACGTTTGGCTCCCCTGCCCTCCCGCTGACTACCGCCCCGGCGACGGGCTGCAGCGCATCGCCCCGGAGGCCGTGCGCGAGGCTCTCGGCGTGGCTGACGAGTACGCCGCATGGCAGGAGGCCCGCGAGGCCTCCGTCGAGGCGCACCGCGCCCACAACGCCGCCGTGCGCGCCTACACCGACGCGCACCCCGCCCCGTCGGGCGACGCTCGCGACCTCTGGCTCGCCGAGCGCGAGGCCGCGACCGCCCACGAGCGCCTAGTCGCTCGCACCGCCGAGCGCCGCGCCACCGCAGCGGGCAAGGCCTACGTCGCCGCACAGTGGGCCGCGTGGACGGGCGAGCGCCGCGACGCCGCCCTCGCCGTCACCCGCGAGCGCTACCTCGACGCCGACGCCCGCGCCCTCGAGGCCCTCGAGGCGCTCGAGGAGGCCGTGCGCGAGCGGGAGGCCCTCGCTAACGTCGTGGGCGTCCGCCCCGAGACCTCGCGCACCGTGGGCCGTGGTCACTTCGCCTACGCCTCGCCGACGGGCGAGCGCCGCGTCGTCGGGCTCGACCAGCGCCTCCGCGACATCGGCGACGCCGTCCGCATCGCTCCTCGCGACCTCGTGCGACAGGCTGCCGAGAGCGGCGAGGCCGTCGTCCTGGGCACCGACCTCGAGGCCGAGGCCGAGAGGGCGAAGGACGCCCACGCCGCCGCGCACCGCGCCCGCCGTCGTGGTGGCCGCGCATGAGCGCCGACAAGCGCACCGCCGCCGAGATCGCCGCGAGCATCCGAGGCGGCGTCGCCTCTGACGACGGCGCGGTCGCTCGAGCCATCCTCGCGACGATGAGCACCCCGCGCCGGATCATCGCCGAGCGCAAGGCCCGAGAGGCGGGCGTCTCCGTCGAGGAGTTCGTCCTCTCGACGTCTGAGGGCTCGAACCGCGCCCGCGCTCGCCGCATCCGAGGCTGACCACCTCGATCCGACACCGAGAGGCCCGCTCGAGGATCGTTGCCCTGCAACGCTTCTCGGGTGGGCCTCTCCCGTTTCCATTGCAAGACAAGGACTCTCACCCATGACCGCACACCCTCTCAACCTCTCGCAGTCTGACCGCGAGTGGATCGCTGCCATGCTCGACGCCTACGGGCGAGCAATGGCCCGCACCCGCAAAAAGGAGATGCCGCACCTCGTCCTCACGTTCGTCATGGTCGACGTTCCCGAGGCCGAGCAGCGCGCCGACGAGATCCTCGACGCGCTCCGCCTTCCCCCGCATTACAAGCGCGTGTCGTCCTCCGGTGCCGTGTACGTCACCTGTCGCATGCGCTCCGAGGCCGTGCTCGCTGAGGTGGGCCACCTCCTGACTAACGAGCGCATCCTCGCGAGCCTCGGGCGGGCTCTCGACGAGGTCGATGTCGAGCGCGCTACCCGCGCGGCCAACGCCGGGCGGTGGGGCGCATGATCCCCGATCCGTTGCCCCACAACGTCGTTCGCCTCGTCCCCGTGTCGCGCCCTCCCCTCGCAGAGGAGCCGCTCGACGACGTCCTCGACCGGCTCGAGGCGACGGCCCGCGCCCTCGTCTCCGACGTCGGCACCCTCCGCGACCGCATCGCCTCCGAGACGTAAACCCCTGTCAGTGAAGGACTTTCGCTAATGCTCCCCGAGACCCCGCCCTCCCTCGTCGACCTCGCAGCCAACGCGCAGCGCCGCGCCCTCCGCGTCGCTCGAGGCCCTCGACCGCTGCACCCCCTCGAGGAGACCGTCCTCGGCAACCCTGACAACGTGGACCGCGTGCGTTTCGCCTATGCGTTCGAGGGCCGCGACGGCGCGCTCGAGGTGCTCCGCGAGATCGTCGAGCGTCGCCTCCGTGGCCGTGGCCTCTTCCACGGCGAGCGCATGGCCGCGCGTGCCTGGGGCCTTCGCACCCTCGCCCGCGACACGCGCCTAGTCGACGCCGCCGTCGAGGCGGGCGACCTCGTCCGCATGGCTCCCGCCGAGGTGCTCGAGTACCGCGAGCGCCAGCGCGCCGCCCTCGAGGATCACCGCCGCCTCCGCGAGGAGGCCATCGAGCGCTACCGCCTCCGCGCATGGTCGCTCGAGGAGCCCGACGAGGAGCCCGGCCTCGACGGCGTCGAGCCGCTCGACGAGGACACGCTCGCCGACCTCCGCGAGGCCGTCCTCGAGTCCGCGTGAGCCCGCTAGGCCCCATCGCGAAGACGTAGCCCTCGGCATCCCCGATCCCGCGCCCGTCGACCTCGACGCCGCCTAGACTCGACCCCTGCCGCCTCATCCTGTCGCCAGCCTTGGCGGGCTCCTCGACAGGATGGGGCGGCTTTCGTCGTTTACACGCCCGCCTGGCTAGATCCCGAGGGCCTTCCTCGCGTCGGCGCACTCATCCCCGGCGAGGAGATCCGCCAGCGTGCAGCCGAGGGCCGCGCAGATGTCGACCGCCTCGTCGACATAGAGCCGCCGCTTCCCGGCCTCGACCTCGGCGAGCGTCGAGCGCGCCATCCGCGCGGCCTCGGCTAGGTCTGCCTGCCGCCAGCGCTTCCGCGCTCGCAGGGCTCGCAGGTTCGGCGCGGCGACCTCGCGCAGGTCGGTCCCCTCGTTCTTCACAAGCGCACAGAGTAGGCCCTTCCGTCACGGTTCCGTAAAGACGACACGACGCCGCCTCTGTGGAGTCTTTACCTTGTCTCCCCGGTGGCTTATGGTCCGTATGTCCGTTCCGGGATCTCGGCACGAGATACCCAATCCCGACACACGAGGAGCACCTCAGATCATGAGCACCACCCCCGCGACAACCCGCAGCGCTCGCCACACCGCGCGCCGCTCCCCGCTCGCCGTCCTCCGCCCGACAACACGCCGCGCCCGCCTCGTCACCGGCGCGCTGTCCTTCCTCCTCGTCGCCAGCATGGGCGCAGCCCTCGCAGCCTTCTTCGGTCACGCCAACATCCGAGGCAACGGCTCGACGGGGAAGTTCGTCGGCATGTGGACGACACAGGGCCTCGCCCTCAACAGCACCGCGACGACGACCACCACGAAGACCGCGCCGACCGTCACGAGCGGTGTGCTGTCCCTCCCGAGCGGGCTCGAGTTCTTCCCCGGCGAGTCCTATGCCTGGGATGGCTCCGTCTCCGCGACCGGCACCCGTCCCGGCTACGTCTCGGGCCTGTCCCTCCCCGGCCTCCCCGAGGGCTACACCGCAACCCTCACGAAGGGCTGCAAGACCTTCATGGAGGCCGGACGGATCGCCTACGTCGGCGTGAAGATCACCCGCGACGACGGCACCGACGCCGACGGCGTCGCATGGACGCTCGCCGAGGGCGCGTCCGTCCTCCTCTCCCCGCTGCCCGCGTCCGCGACCGCGACGCCCACCAGCGCCACCTGTCAGGACACCTACAAGGGCACCAGCGCCGCCGCCTGACACCTCCCCCGCTAGTCCCCTCCCCGCGCTCGAGTCTCGACCCCTCGGGCGCGGGGAGGCCCCACAGATAGGAGCCCGCCAGCCATGACCGCCTTTGACCGCCACACCGCCGAGGCCCTCGACCTCGTCGCCGCCGCCCGCCAGCCGCGCCCGCTTGTGTCCGACCCGCTCGCCGGGCGTCGCGACTCCCGCCTCGCCGAGATCCGCGACGCTCTCCTCCTCGCCGGGCTCGCCGTCCTGGCCCTTGCCGCCGCCCTCCTCGAGGAGGTGGCCGCGTGAGCCTCCGCGCCGACGCCGAGCGGCTCCGCCCGACGGCTCACTCCCTCGCCAAGATGAGCGCCCGTGGCGTCTCGTGGGCCGACGTCGTCGAGACCGTCCGCGACGCCTCCGTCGTCTACGGCAGCGACCGAGGCCGCGTCCACCAGCGGGGCGACCTCGGCGTCGTCGTGGCCCGCGACGGGGCCGTCGTGACCGTCCTTCTCGCCGAGCGCCGCCGACGGTGGACCGACGCCGACGCTCGAGCTCGAGGCGGTGCCCGATGAAAGCGACTGGCCGCGACCTCAAGACCTGCCCGCGTTGCGAGAGCACCCTCGACCGCTCCGCGTTCGGCAAGGACCGCACCCGCGCCGACGGGCTCCGCGTCTACTGCCGCCCGTGCTCCGCCGCCATCGTCCGCGAGCGGGCCGAGCGCGAGCCCGAGACCGCGCGCCGCGAGAACCGCGCCGCCGTCGCCCGCTACTACGCCGCCAACCGTCCCGCCATCGCTGCACAGCGCAAGGCCCGCCGAGAGGGGAACCGATGACCACCGCATGCCCCGAGCGCCTCGACCTCGAGGCCCTCGACGTTTACACGCTCGCCCGGCTCGCCGAGGTGGGAGACCCTGACCGCCGCGACAGTCCCGGCGCGGTGTTCCTCCTCGGCGTCCGCGACGACATCGCCGAGCGGCTCCGCGACGACGTCCTCGACACCCCCGGCGACCTCGAGCACCACGTCGAGGAGGTGGCCCGCGAGGCCCTCCCCGTGAACACCTACGGGCGGTGGCGCGCCTTCGCCGACCTCTGCCTCTGGCAGGACGGCTACGCCGACGAGGTCGGGCTCCTGGCCGAGCCGCTCGCACCCGCCGCCGAGGAGTGGGGCGAGGGCGACGGGCTCACCTACGCCGCCTCCGTCCTCCTCGAGGCCGTGGCGCGCCGCCTCGCGCTCCTCCTCGTCAAGGCTGCAGCCGAGGGCCTCGACGACGAGGGCGACCTCGACGAGGTCGACGACGTCGAGGCCGAGGGCCGCGCTCTCTACCTCGCCCACCGTGACGAGGCCCGCGCCGCCGTCGCCGAGATCCTCGAGGAGGGCGACCGATGAGCGCCGTCGTGTGGGAGATCCCCTCGGGCCGTGTGTCGTTCGGCGTGACGCGCATGACCTACCGCGTGCAGCGCGTGACCGTCCTCGGGCCGGTGCCCTTCGAGCCCGGCATGGTCCGCGTTCGCCTCGCGGGTGGTGCCGTGGTGCGCGCTCTCCGCGAGCACCTCCGCCCGGTCGACGAGGAGGGGGGCCGATGACCGCGACGCCGCTCCTCCTCTGTGCGTGCTGCACCTCTGCAGCCGCCAACGCGGACACCAGCGGGCACGAGCACTACTGCCCCGCAACCGAGCCCGCGCCCCTCGAGGCCGTCGAGGGCCTCGTCGTCGTGGTGTGCGACGGCGAGGGCGAGCACGTCGAGTTCGCTCGCTCCTCGTGTGATGGGTGCGGCTCGCTCCTCGCGGGCTCGCGCTGCCCCGCCGAGGTGCTCTCGTGAGCGCCCGTGGTGTGCGCCTCCTCCTCGACGAGGTGAGGCAAGGCGACCTCGCCCTCGACCCGTGGGGCGTCTCCCTCGCGTGGCACTTCGCCATCGCGGACACGCTGCACGCCGAGGGCGAGGAGGTGCCCGCGTCCTGGCAGTTCGTCCCGTCGCCCCTCGGGCCGTCGCTCGACGACCCCGCCGCCGACGTCGTGCGCGGGCTGTGGCTCGCCGGGCATGTCGACGCCGACGACCTCCGAGGCGCGGGCGAGATCCTCTCGCGCTTCGAGGACGTCCTCCGCGCCGAGGGCCGCGACTACTGACCGCACCACCACCAGCACGAGCCGAGGCCCGTCTCCCTGTCGCGGGGGAGGCGGGCCTCTCGTCGTTTCGGCTCCGCTAGTGCGTCGGCGCGACCGGCTATCGTTCCCAACGTCCCGCCGCGCATCCGTCGCGGCATCACGAGGAGGGGAGCAGGGGAAGTGTCAGACGCACGACTCGAGGCGGCTAACGGGTGCGAGGTGTGCGGCGCTGCCGTCAAGGACAGCGCCCGTCACGCGGCATGGCACCGCGACCTGATCGCCGAGGCGGTGCAGGCTGCCGAGGCCTCGCAGGAGCGCAAGGCCCGCACACGCGCCCTCGGGCAGATGTAGCACCGCGAGCACCGAGGCCCGTCTCTCCGCGTGGGAGGCGGGCCTCTTCGCGTCCTAGGTGAGGCGCTCGACCGTGAAGGGCCGGTATGCGTTCACGACCTCCCACGGCACGAGGTAGTTGCCGAGGTACGGCGTCCCGTCCTCGAACCGATAGCGGTATGCCTCGGCGACGTCGTCGGGGATCTCGACCGTGACGCGCCACTCGCGCGAGCCCGTGGCGACGAAGGAGTCGACGCCGTCCGTGAACCATGAGCGCCCCGCCGAGTCGCCGACGTGCGAGACCGCGAACCCTCGAGCCTCGATGCCTCGAGCCCCTGCCTCGTTGGTGTAGTGGTGCAGCCTCACGAGCGCTGACGATAGGCCCCCACCTCGAGCGCCGGGCGGAGGCCCCTACCCTCTCGGCGCGGCATACCCCCTACCTCCTCGCGGGGAGATCCCCCACCCCTCGAGCCCGGCGTCGACCCCGCCCTCCTCGCGCCCGTGCGCCCCGTCTCCCGCGTCGTCCTGGCCCTCGTCGAGCGCGAGCACCTCGAGCCCGTGAGCGCCCGCGAGAGGCCGCGAGAGGAGCGCCCTCGAGCCCGTCGTCGTCGTGGCCGTGGCCGTCGTCGAGCCCGTCGTCGTGGCTCTCGTCGAGGTCGACGTCGCGCCCGTCGTCGAGGCCGTCGTCGCCGTCGTCGTCGAGCGCTCTCGCCGCGTCGCTCTCGCCGCCGCTGACGGGCGCGCAGCGCCTCGAGGTGGCCGAGGTCGCCGGGCATCGTGGCAGGCCGTGAGAGGCTCGCGCAGCGCCACGCCTCGAGCCGCCTCGGACCCCCCTCCCCCCCTTCTCTCGTCCTCCGAAGCGGCATGGCGTCTCGCTGTCTGTACGGGCAGACAGGTCGCAAATGAGAACCGTTCTCATGAGTCTGTGGCAGCCCGTGAGCACGAGGTAAACCGTCAATAGGAAACCCTCGGCGTCCCCCGGCTCCTCAAGTTCTACGAGGAGGGCGAGACGCTCCCCCACCCGGTGCTCGTCGAGGCGCGCGAGCAGCTGAGCCGCAGGTATGCCGCGGAGCTGGGTGAGCGGTTCGTCACCTCCGGCATGTGCCTCTACCGCGACGGCCGCGACTCGGTGGCTTGGCACGGCGACCGCATCGGCCGCGCGAAGGACCTCGACACCATGGTCGCGATCCTCTCCGTCGGGTCGGCCCGCACCCTCAAGCTGCGCCCGCGCGGTGGCGGCGAGTCGATCGGGTTCTCGCTCGGCCACGGAGACCTGGTGGTCATGGGCGGCTCGTGCCAGCGCACCTGGGACCACGCGATCCCCAAGACCAGCGAGCCCGTCGGCCCGCGCATCTCGATCCAGTTCCGCCCCAGGGGCGTTCGCTAGGGCGTCGTGCCGCCGTCGCCACGCGTGACGTCGCCGGTGCCCGGCTCGACGTCGCCGCGCCACGAGCCCGTCTCGGTGCCGCGGCCCTCGACGAACTCCTTGAAACGCTCGAGGTCACGGCTGACCTGACGGTCGTCGATGTTCACCGCCGAGCCGATCTTCTCGACCAGACCTGATGGCTCCCAGTCCAGCTGCACCGTCACGCGGGTCCTGCCCTCATCGAGGCGGTGGAACGTCACGACACCGGCGTGCCTGGCGTCGCCGTCCACGCTCTTCCATGCAATGCGTTCGTCGGGGTGCTGCTCGGTGATCTCGGTGTCGAACTCGCGCTCCACGCCGGCGATGTTGGTGACCCAGTGGTTGCGCTTGTCGTCGACCTGCGTGATCGACTCCACGCCACTCATGAACTGCGGGAACGTCTCGAACTGCGTCCACTGGTCGTAAGCGGTGCGCACGGGGACGTCGACGTCTACGGACTTCGTCACTTCGCTCATGCGCAGCCCCTACCCGCCCCCGCCGACCCCAAACGGCGTCGCACCGCGGGCGGGGGTATGCCGCGGGGCGAGCCCGCGGCATACCTCACCTCACTCGGTCGGCCGGTCGCGCTCGGCGCGGTTGACCGCGGACAGCACCGCGGTCAGCGACGCCTTCACGATCGAGGAGTGCAGACCGACGCCCCACAGGACGCGGTCGCCGACCGCGCACTCGACGTAGGCCGCCGCCTTGGCTCCCTCACCGGAGGACAGGGCGTGCTCGGCGTAGTCGAGGACGCGGATGTCGATGCCGAGCGTCGACAGGGCGTCGATGAAGGCGGCGATGGGACCGTTGCCCGAGCCCTCGACCGTGACCTCCTGGCCGCGGTCGAGCATCGTCGCGCTGATGCGGTCGACGCCGCCGTCCTCGGTGATGAGCGAGTGGCTGACCGGAGTGAACCGGCCCCACCTGTTGACCTCGCCGTCCTTGGCGGGCAGGTACTCGTCGACGAACGCGGTCCACAGCTGGTCGGCCGACACCTCGCCGCCCTCGCTGTCGGTCTTGGCCTGCACGACGCCGCTGAACTCGATCTGCAGCCGGCGCGGCAGGTCGATCCCGTGCTCCTTCTTGAGCAGGTAGGCGACGCCGCCCTTGCCGGACTGGCTGTTGACGCGCACGACCGCCTCGTACGACCGGCCCACGTCGTGCGGGTCGATCGGCAGGTAGGGCACGCCCCACACCAGCTCGTTGATGGTCTTGCCGGACTCACGGACCTGTCGGTCCATGTCCTCGAACCCCTTCTTGATGGCGTCCTGGTGGGAGCCGGAGAAGGCCGTGAAGACGAGGTCGCCGCCCCACGGGTGCCGCTCGGGTACGGGCAGCTGGTTGCAGTGCTCGACAGTGCGACGGATCTCGTCGATGTCGGAGAAGTCGATCTCGGGGTCGATGCCCTGGCTGAACAGGTTCATGCCCAAGGTGACCAGGTCGACGTTGCCGGTGCGCTCGCCGTTGCCGAACAGGCACCCCTCGATGCGGTCGGCCCCGGCGAGGTAGCCCAGCTCGGCCGCCGCCACGCCTTCACCGCGGTCGTTGTGCGGGTGCAGGCTCACGACGATCGAGTCACGCCGCTCGAGGTGGCGAACCATCCACTCGATCGAGTCGGCGTAGACGTTGGGCGTCGCCATCTCGACGGTGGCCGGGAGGTTGATGATCATCTTGTGGTCGGGCGTCGGGTCGATGACGTCGGCCACCTCGTTGCAGATGCGCGCCGCGAACTCGAGCTCGGTGCCGGTGTAGGACTCCGGACTGTACTCGTAGTAGACGGTCGTGTCGGGGACCGTCTCCTCGAGCTTCTTGCACAGCCGCGCGGCCTGGAGGGCGATGTCGACGATGCCGTCCTGGTCGAGCCCGAACACGACGCGCCGCTGGAGCACCGACGTCGAGTTGTAGAAGTGGACGATGGCCTGCTTGGCGCCGCGGATCGCGTCGAAGGTCCGCTCGACGAGGTGGTCCCGGCTCTGGGTCAGGACCTGGATCGTCACGTCGTCGGGAATCATGTCGTCCTCGATGAGCATGCGCACGAAGTCGAAGTCGGTCTGGCTGGCGCTCGGGAAGCCGACCTCGATCTCCTTGTAGCCCATCCGCACGAGCAGCTCGAACATCCGCTTCTTGCGGTCGGGGCTCATGGGGTCGATGAGGGCCTGGTTGCCGTCGCGCAGGTCGACCGCGCACCACCGCGGCGCCCGGGTGATGACCTTGTCCGGCCACGTGCGGTCGGGCAGGTCGACGACGATCTGGTCCTGGAAGGGCTGGTACTTCGCGACCGGCATACCCGACGGCTGTTGCGGGTGGATCATGTTCTCTCGCCTAACGATTCGCGGGGGTGTCTCCGTGGTGGAGGCTCAGCCGGCAACGCGAACTCCGCGACGAGGGGCGGCTGATCGGTCAGGCCCCGCCGCGGCGGCGAAGGAGGAGGCGCGAGTGACGCACGCGTCGAGGGTATGCCGCGTGGCCGGCATACGTCCATCGTCGCCACCATCTGGACTCCCAAGTTGAGTGCCTGAGAACTCCCCATGGGTCGGTCTCAGGCACTCAACTCGGTAGGTTGCCTTGCATGATGATCCGGCCCGACACGCTCGCGACGATCAAGGCGGGCGAGGTCGACCTCGCGTTCCGGCGGTGGGACCGGCCGCGCGTCCTCGTCGGCACGAAGCTGCGCACCCGTGTCGGCGTGGTCGAGGTGACCAGCGTCGAGCAGGTCGCCGCGTCGCGGATCACGGCCGCCGACGCCAAGCGGGCCGGCGCCGCGTCGCTCAAGGAGCTGCGCGGCATGCTCGAGGCGAAGGCCGACAAGCCGGTCTGGCGTGTGGGACTCAGGCACGCGGGAGCCGACCCGCGCGAGGAGCTGCGCAACGCGGTGCCCGACGCCGCCGAGATCGAGACGATCCGGACCCGGCTCGACCGGCTCGACGCCGCCTCGAAGATCGGGCCGTGGACCCGGGCGACGCTGGCAATCATCGACCAGCGGCCCACGGTCCGAGCGCCCGACCTGGCCGCCGAGCTGGGGCGCGAGACGCTCGACTTCAAGAAGGACGTGCGCAAACTCAAGGAGCTCGGGCTGACCGAGTCGCTCGACATCGGCTACCGGCTCTCGCCGCGCGGTGCGGCGGTGGTCGACGCCGAGTCGGGCGCGCCGCGCACCGACCGCGAAGCCCCGCCCGAGGGCACGCCGCTCCCCCGCATCGGAGCGCCCGCCACGCGCGCCCTGCGTGCCCAAGGTGTCTGGACGCTCGAGCAGGTGCGCACCTGGCGCGAGGCCGACCTGGCGGCGTTGCACGGTGTCGGCCCGTACGCGATCCGGCTCCTGGGCGAGCAGCTCGCCGAGCGCGGCTGGTCCTTCACCGACGGGTAAACCAGGTGCGCGGCTGCTCGTCCGCCAGCCACGATGTGCCCCATGGGTTTTCCTGCCAGGTATGCCGTGCGGCCGCACGTGCCTGACGACGCACCTGCCGTGCTCGCGCTGGTCGAGGCGGCCGAGAAGGTCGACGTCGGAGAGCCGGCGATCGAGGTCGAGGACATCCAGGGCGCCTGGGCCCGGCCGAGCTTCGACCTGGCGACCGAGAGCATCGGCATCTTCCACACCGAGAAGGACGGCACGCAGACGCTCGCGGCATCGGCAGACGTGTTCAAGGGGCGTCGGGCCGAGGCTGCGGTGCACCCGGACCACCGTGGGCGCGGTCTCGGGACGTGGCTGGCCGGGTGGGTCGAGGACTGTGCCCGGGGCCGCGGGTCGCGCCTCGTCGGGCAGACGGCACCGGCCGACAGCTCGCCGGAGCGGTTCCTGCGTGACCGCGGCTACCACCAGATGTGGACATCGTGGGTGCTCCAGGTGCCCGGCGACCGGACCATCGAGCCGCAGCCGCTGCCCGACGGCTACACGCTGCGCGAGTTCGCGCCCGGTGACGAACGGACGGCATACCAGCTCATCGAGGACGCCTTCAACGAGTGGCCCGACCGCGACCCGACGAGCTTCGAGGACTGGGCGAGCAACATCGTGCTGCGGCCGGGCTTCGAGCCGTGGCAGCTGCGGTTCACCGTCGACCCGACCGGGACACCCGTGGGGGTCGCCTTCACGATCCTGGCCGGCACCACGGCATACGTCGACCAGTTGGCGGTCCGCCGCGACGAGCGCGGACGCGGGCTGGCCCGGGCCCTCCTCGTCGACGCCTTCGAACGCGGCCGGGCGCACGGCGGCGCCGTCAGCGAGCTGTCGACCGACTCACGGACCGGCGCGCTCGGGCTCTACGAGCGGGTCGGCATGGTCGTCACGCAGACGTGGCGGCACTGGGCGACCAACCTCTGACGCAGCCGTCAGCGGCGCTTGAGCAGCTCCTCGGCGATCTGCACGGCGTTGAGCGCGGCACCCTTGCGCAGGTTGTCACCGACGACGAAGAGCACCAGCCCCTTGCCCTCGGGCGCGGCCTGGTCGGCGCGAACGCGGCCGACGAAGACCTCGTCGCGACCGGCGGCGTCCAGCGGGTTCGGCACGTCGGTGACGACGACGCCGGGGGCTTTGCCGAGCAACGCCAGCGCGTCATCGGGCGAGATCTCGCGGTCGAACTCCGCGTGGATCGCGAGCGAGTGGCCGGTGAAGACGGGCACCCGGACGCAGGTGCCAGACACACGCAGGCCGGGGATGTGCAGGATCTTGCGCGACTCGTTGCGCAGCTTCTGCTCCTCGTCGGTCTCGAGCGTCCCGTCGTCGACGATCGAGCCGGCGAGCGGGATCACGTTGAACCCGACGGGCACGGCGTAGACGTTCGGCGCAGGCACGGCGACCGCACGGCCGTCGAGAGCCAACCCGCGCGGGTCGCCCGCGGCATACCCACCGCGCAGCTGCCCGTCGAGCTCGGCCACGCCCTTGCCCCCGGAGCCCGAAACCGCCTGGTACGAGGCGACATTCAGCCGCACGAGGCCCGCTGCGTCATGCAGCGGCTTGAGCACCGGCATCGCGGCCATGGTGGTGCAGTTGGGGTTGGCGACGATGCCCTTGGGGATCGTGTCGAGGTCGTCGGCGTTGACCTCGCTCACGACCAGCGGCACCTCGGGGTCCTTGCGCCAGGCCGAGGAGTTGTCGACGACGATCGCGCCGGCCGCGGCGACCTTGGGCGCCCACTCCTTGGAGGTCGAGCCGCCGTTGGAGAACAGCGCGACGTCGAGGCCCGAGAAGTCCGCGGTCGCCGTGTCCTCGACCGTGACCTCCTCGCCCTTCCACGGCAGCGTCGAACCAGCCGACCGCGCGGACGCGAAGTAACGGATCTCGTCGACCGGGAAACCCCGCTCGTCGAGCAGGGTCCGCATGACCGAACCAACCTGACCGGTGGCGCCGAAAACTCCAACTCGCATGCACCAAGGATAGGTCGGCCCCGTTGGCTTTCCGGCAGGCGGCCCACGATGTGGGTATGCCGCGTGGCGCGGCGGGTCAGCCGGCGCGGCTCCCGAGGGCGGCGGCGATCTCGCGAAAACCCTTGATGCGGGCGTGCTTGAGGGCGGTCACGCCGTCCTTGTCGGCGATTGTCGGGTCGGCGCCGGCATCGAGCAGGATGCGCACGATCTGCTGGTGTGCCGGTCCGCCATCGCCGAGGATGACGGCCTCCAGCAGGGCCGTCCACCCGAGGTTGTTGACGTGGTTGACGTCGATGTCGGTCTGCACGACCCGCCGCACGTAGTCGACGTGCCCGCGCTCGCTGGCGGGGATGAGGGACGTCCCGCCGTACCGGTTGACGAGGGTGAGGTCCGGGTCCGCCGGCAGGAGCACCTCGGCCATGGCGACGCTGCCCGTCACCCCGGTGACCAGCCAGGGCGTGTCCTGCTGGGCGTCGACGGCGTCCGGGTCGGCGTCACGGTCGAGCAGCAGACGAGCCACGTCGACGTGGTCGCCGGTGACCGCGAGCAGGAGAGGTGTGCGGCGCCGGTCATCACGCGCCTCGACGTCGGCACCGTCGTCGAGTGCGGCCCTGGCGGCATCGACGTCACCCCTCGCGGCGGCGGCGAGCAGGCGCGTCGCAGCATCCGACCCGGCGCTGCGCGCCGCGCCTGAGCCGGAACCAGTGCCCGCCCCGCTGCCCGCGCCGTCGGCCGTGCAGGCCGTCACGAAGGCAGCCAGCAGCAGCGCTGCGACCGTTTTGGCGACGAACACGACTCGGCCCACCAGACCATTGTGCTTCTCCGGTGGGCCGAGTCGGTGCGACGGGGTCAGTCCCGGCGGCCGGCGGCGGCGACGTAGCCGTCCGGGGCGCCGTTCGACCCACCGCCGGACGCACTGTCGCCGTTGTCGGCCGTGGTCGGGGTGATCGCCACCAGCTCACCGACACCTTCGCCGGGGGCCGTCTCCTCGTAGACGAGGGTGAAGTCGTCACCGTGGTCGGTCACGCCGCTGACCACTGCCTGCTCGACGGCGGCCCGGGCGTAGGCGCGACGCACGATGAGCGGATCGGTGCTGAGGTCCTTCACCAGCGCCACCGCGAGCCCGACCATGACCAGCACGAACGGAAGCGCCGCCACGATCGTGAGGTTCTGCAGGCCGGTCAGGGCGTCGTCACCGCCGACCAGCAGCATGACCGCGGCCACGGCACCGGTGGCCGCGCCCCAGAAGATCACCGTGGCACGGCGCGGCGACAGCGTCCCGCGCTCGGACAGGGTGCCCATGACGATCGAGGCCGCGTCCGCACCGCTGACGAAGAAGATCGCGACCAGGACCATGACGATGACCGACGTGATCGTCGACAGCGGCAGGTGACCGAGCATCGCGAAGAGCGAGCCCTCGGCCGACCCCTCGCCCGCGATGTCCGTGCCACCACGCTGCATGTCGATGCCGGCACCGCCGAAGATCGCGAACCACACGAGCGACACGACGCTCGGGACGAGCAGCACACCGGTGACGAACTGGCGGATGGTGCGGCCGCGGGAGATGCGGGCGATGAACATGCCGACGAAGGGCGTCCAGCTGACCCACCAGGCCCAGTAGAAGATCGTCCAGCCGGACAGCCACTCCTGCATCGCGTCGCCGCCGGCGGCGTCGGTGCGGGCCGACATCATCGCGAGGTCCTTGAAGTAGGAGCCCACCGCGGTCGGCACGAGGTCGAGGATGAAGACCGTCGGGCCGACGACGAAGACGAACACGGCCAGGACGATCGCCAGAACCATGTTGATGTTCGACAGCCACTGGATGCCCTTGGCGACACCGGAGACGGCGGACAGGATGAAGCAGACCGTCAGCACGGTGATGATCACGACCAGCACGCCGTTGCCGACCTTGCCGATGCCGCCGACGATCTCCAGGCCGGAGCCGATCTGCAGGGCGCCGAGGCCGAGCGAGGCGGCCGAGCCGAAGAGCGTCGCGAAGATCGCGAGGATGTCGATCACCTTGCCGGCCGGGCCGTTCGCGCGCTTCTCACCGAGCAGCGGCGCGAAGGCCGAGCTGATCAGCAGCGAGCGGCCCTTGCGGAACACGCCGTATGCAACAGCGAGGCCGACGACGGCGTAGATGGCCCACGGGTGCAGCGTCCAGTGGAAGAGCGTGGTCGCCATGGCGGTCTGCACGGCCTCGGGGTTGCCGGGCTCACCGGTGCCGGGCGGCGGTGTCACGAAGTGCGACAGCGGCTCGGACACCCCGTAGAACATGAGGCCGATGCCCATGCCGGCGCTGAACATCATCGCGATCCACGAGACGGTGCGGAACTCCGGCTCCTCGTCGTCGCGGCCCAGCGGGATGTTGCCGTACTTGCCGGCGGCCAGCCAGATCACGAAGAGCACGAAGCCGGACGCGACGAGCGCGAAGAGCCACCCCATGTTGTGGACGACCCAGGCGAGGGAGCTGTCCGAGGCGGCGCTCAGGGTGTCGGTCGAGAGGAACCCCCACAGCACGAACCCGATCGCGATGGCGGCGGTGACGCCGAACACCACCTTGTCGAGCCGTTGCGGTTCCTCGGTCAGGGTCTCCTCGACGACGGGGTCGAGGGCGGGGTGCAGGGGCTCGATCGCCTGGCGCTCGCCAGTGGCCTCTGCCGGACCGGTGGGACCGGTCTTGGTCAGTGTCGTGTCGTCCACGTCGTGTCGGGGAGCGCGGTGCGGGCGCTTCCCTTCCTCCGTCGTTCTCGTCGGTTACGTATCCACAGTGCGTGTGATGGCTCGGCGGCCAACACTCCACACTGCCTACCGCGAGTAGGAAATACAAATCGAAACGCCATGTGCTATGGGCGGTAACGATTGGGTTGCGTTGCGGTGCAACGACTTTGGTATGCCGTGATGCTGGCCACACTCCGCGGCGCGGCTCGCAGGAGCGTCAGAATCCCAGTCGTTGCAGCTGTTTCGGGTCGCGCTGCCAGTCCTTGGCGATCTTCACGTGCAGATCGAGGAAGACCTTCTGCCCGAGCAACGCCTCGATGCCGCGACGCGCGTTGGTGCCGACCTCGCGCAGTCGGGAGCCGCCCCGACCGATGATGATCGCCTTCTGCGACGACCGCTCGACGAAGAGGTTGACCCGCACGTCGAGCAGGGGGTTGTCCGCAGGGCGCCCCTCCCGCGGCACCATCTCCTCGACCACGACGGCCAGGGAGTGGGGCAGCTCGTCCCGCACTCCCTCGAGCGCGGCCTCCCGCACGAGCTCGGCGATCATGACCGCTTCGGGCTCGTCAGTCAGTACGCCGTCGGGATAGAGCGGGCCCGGCGACGGCGGCAGGTAGGACGCCAGCACTCGCGCGACGTCGTCGACCTGGCGCCCGTCAGCAGCCGAGCAGGGCACGATCGCGTCCCACTCCCCCAGCCGGTCGATCGCCATGAGGTGCTCAGCGAGCCGCTCCTTGTCGACGAGGTCGATCTTGGTGGCGATGGCGACGACCGGGCGCTTCTTGGCCCGCTGGATCTCCATCAGCTCCTTGGCGATGAACGTGTCGCCCGGACCGATCTTCTGGTCCGCCGGGAGGCAGAAACCGATGACGTCGACCTCGAGCAGGGTCTCGCGCACCTGGTCGTTGAGCCGTTCTCCCAGAAGGGTTCTCGGCTTGTGCAGACCTGGCGTGTCCACGAGCACCAGCTGGTAGTCGTCGGTGGTCACGATCCCACGGATCGTGTGCCGGGTGGTTTGCGGCTTGGACGAGGTGATCGCGACCTTCTGTCCCACGAGGGCGTTCGTGAGCGTCGACTTCCCGGCGTTCGGGCGACCGACGAGGCAGGCGAACCCAGCGGCATACTCCGTCATGACGACACCTCTTCGCGCACCACGTCCACGTTTGCGTCTCCCCGCTCTGCGGGCGACTCCCCTTGCGGCTCAACTCTTTCGACGATGACCGAGGCGATGCGGTGCCGTCGTCCGGCCATCCGCTCGGCGGTCAGCCGCACGCCCGACACCTCGCAGGTCGACCCCACGATCGGCACCCGGCCGATCGTCTTGCCGATGAGGCCACCGACCGTGTCGACCTCGTCCTCGTCGATTTCGACGTGGAACAGGTCGGCCAGGTCGTCGATGTCCATCGTCGCCGGCACGCGCACCCGGCCGTCGCCGAGGTCCTCGACTCCAGGCGCCTCGCGGTCGTACTCGTCGGCGATCTCACCGACGATCTCCTCGAGGATGTCCTCGATCGTGACGAGTCCGGCCGTGCCGCCGTACTCGTCAACCACCACGGCGAAATGCGTCTGGTCCCTTTGCATCTCGCGCAGCAGGTCGTCGATCGGCTTGCTCTCGGGCACGTAGTGGACGGGGCGCATCTGTGCTGTCACCGGCAGTCCCACGGCCTCGGGGTCGGCGTTGACCCGGCGCGCGACGTCCTTGAAGTAGAGCAGTCCGAGGATGTCGTCGGACCCGTCGCCGACGACCGGCATCCGCGAGAAGCCGCTGCGCAGGAAGAGCGACATGGCCGACCGCAGTGACTTGGTGCCGTCGATCGTCACCATGTCGGTGCGCGGCACCATGACCTCGCGCACCACGGTGTCGCCGAGCTCGAAGACCGAGTGGATCATCTCGCGCTCGTCCGCCTCGATGAGCGCGCTCTCACCGGCGAGGTCCACGAGGTCACGCAGCTCGGACTCGCTCTGGAACGGCCCGTCGCGGTAGCCCCGCCCCGGCGTCACGGCGTTGCCGAGGAGCACCAGCACGCGGGCCACCGGCCCGAGGATGGTGCGCAGCAACACGATCAGCGGCGACGACAGCAGCGCGACGGTGTCCGAGTGCTGCCGCCCGAGGGTCCGCGGGGACACACCGACGATGACGAACGACACCAGCGCCATCACGCCGATGGCGATGAACAGCCGCCGCCAGAACCCGTCGACGAGGTCGATGGTGCCGAGGGTGATGAGGACGGCCGTGGTCGACTCGGCGACGATGCGCAGGAACGCAGTCACCGAGAGGTATGCCGCGGAGTCACCGACGATGCGCGCCAGCGCCTTGGAGCCCGCGCGCCCCTCCTCGACGAGCTCGTGCGCGCGGACGCGGGACATGCGGAAGATGGCCGCCTCGGCGGCGGACAGCACGAAGGCCAGGGCGATGCTGAGCAGCGCGGTGATGACGATTCCGGTCATGACACGGCCCTCAGGCGCTCGGTCGGCCGCGGCCGGCGAGGAAGGTCAGCAGCAGCTGGCGCTGCAGCTCGAACATCTCGCGCTCCTCGTCGGGCTCGGCGTGGTCGTAGCCGAGCAGGTGCAGGATGCCGTGCGTCGTGAGGAGCAGCAGCTCCTCCTCGGTCGCGTGACCGGCCTCCTTGGCCTGCTTCGCGGCGACCGACGGGCAGAGCACGATGTCGCCCAGCACGCCCTCTTCGGGCTCCTCGCCCTCGCGCCCCGGCCGCAGCTCGTCCATGGGGAAGCTCATGACGTCGGTCGGGCCGGGCAGGTCCATCCACTGCACGTGGAGGACCTCCATCGCGTCCTCGTCGACGAGCCGCAGCACGAGGTCGGCGCCGGGGTGCACCCGCATCTCGCCCATGACGTACTTCGCGAGCGCCACCAGCTCGAGCTCGTCGAGCCGGTAGTCGGTCTCATTGAGGACGTCGACGCTCACGGTTCTCCTGTCCCTCTCGGTGACCCTCGCGCCGGTTCTCGGTGCGCGCCTCGCGACGGCGCTCGGCGCGGTTGCGCAGCCCCTCGTCGTAGTGGTCGTAGGCGCTGACGATCTGCCCCACGAGCCGGTGCCGCACGACGTCCTGGGCCGTCAGCAGCGAGAAGTGGATGTCCTCGACGTCGCTGAGGATGTCCCGCACGACCTGCAGGCCCGACCGCTGCCCGTCGGGCAGGTCGACCTGGGTGACGTCACCGGTGACGACCATCTTCGACCCGAAACCCAAACGGGTGAGGAACATCTTCATCTGCTCCGGCGAGGTGTTCTGCGCCTCGTCCAGGATGATGAAGGAGTCGTTAAGCGACCTGCCGCGCATATACCCCAGTGGCGCGACCTCGATCGTCCCGGCAGCCATCAGCCGTGGGATCGACTCGGGGTCGACCATGTCGTGGAGGGCGTCGTAGAGCGGGCGGAGGTAGGGGTCGATCTTGTCGTTCAGTGACCCGGGCAGGAACCCCAGCCGCTCCCCCGCCTCGACGGCCGGCCGGGTGAGGATGATCCGGTTGACCTGCTTGGCCTGCAGCGCCGCGACGGCCTTGGCCATGGCGAGGTAGGTCTTGCCGGTGCCGGCCGGTCCGATGCCGAAGACGATGGTGTTGGTGTCGATGGCGTCGACGTAGTGCTTCTGGTTCAGCGTCTTGGGCCGGATCGTGCGGCCACGGTTGCTGACGATGTTCATCGTGAGGACTTCGGCCGGACGCTCCACGGTCTGGGCGCGCAGCATCTGGATCGAGCGTTCGACGGCATCCCGGTTGAGCGGCTGGCCACCCTCGATCACTGCGAGCAGCTCGTCGATGGTGCGCTCGGCGAGCGCGACGTCGGCGCTCGGTCCGGACAGGTGGAACTCGTTGCCCCGCACGTGGATCTCGAGCTGGGGGAAGGCCCGCTCCATGGTGCGCAGGAGCTCGTCGCGCGGCCCGAGCAGGGTGACCATCTGCACCTGGGGCGGGATCACGACGGTGTGCGTGGGCGCCGGAAGGCTGCCCTCTTGGGCGCCGTCCGGCACGGACTGATGATCAGCGTCTGACATGGTGCGCCCAGTCTACGGGGCGGGTCAGCCGGGGGGCCACGTCATTGCGCGCCCGCCGAGCACGTGGACGTGGGCGTGGAACACCGTCTGGTGGGCGTCGGGGCCGGTGTTGAACACCGACCGGTAGCCGCCCTCGTCGATGCCCTCCTGGGCCGCGACCTCGCGCACGGCGTCGAGCAGGGCCACCGCGTCCTCGGGCCGCTCGCTCGCCAGCGCGCCGACGTTCGGCACGTGGTGCCGCGGGATCACGAGCACGTGCACCGGCGCCTGGGCGTCGAGATCCCGGAACGCCACGGTCGCGTCGTCCTGGCGCACGATCTCGGCGGGGATCTCCCCCGCGACGATCTTGCAGAAGATGCAGTCCGGGTCGAACCCGCGGTCCTTCGCCATGCAAAACACCCTAACGGCGCGTCAACCGACAGGCAGGCCTGCGCGTCCTTGGTGCGTGAGACCGTTGGGCGTGGCCGAGCGCGAACCATCCGACGTCGCCCCCGTGGGGGCCGACGAAGGCGTTCGCGAGCTGTATGCCGCCCACTGGGCCGGGCTGGTGCGCCTCGCCTGGCTGCTCGTGCGGGACGACCTCGCGGCCGAGGAGGTCGTCCAGGACGCCTTCGTGGCCGTGCACCGCAGGTGGGGCACCCTGCGCGACCAGGCCGCGGCCGCGGCATACCTGCGTCGCTGCGTCGTCAACGGGGCACGGTCAGCGCTGCGCCACCGCGGCGTCGAGCAGCGCTACCTCACCCGCGAGCAGGGCGACGCGGACGCCCTCGGACGGCGCGGAGCCGCCAGTGCCGAGGAGCAGGCGATCGCCACGGACACCAGCAACACCATGATCGCCGCGCTCGGGCTACTCCCACAGCGCCAGAAGGAAGTCCTGACCATGCGCTACTACCTCGACCTCAGCGAGGCCCAGATCGCCGACGCCCTCGGCATCTCGGCCGGTGCGGTCAAGGCACACGCCCACCGCGGCCTCGCTTCGCTGCGCGACCGGATGGAGAAGTCCTCATGAGCAAGCGCGAGCCCGAGTTCCTCGACCCCGGCTTCGAGCCGGGCGAGTTCGACCGGATGGAGCGTGAGCTGCGCACGACGCTCGCGCAGGAGACGCGTCGCATCCGCCCAGCGGACCGGCTCGACGCGATCCTCCACGAGGCCAACCAGGCCGGCCCGCTGACCGCCACCGGGGGTCACGGCACCCGCCGCTGGCTCGCGCCGGTCGCCGCCGCGGCAGCCGTCGCCGCCATCATCGGCGGAATCTGGTGGACCGGCCAGGACGACCAGCCCACCGTGTCCCCGCCCGCCGGCACCAGCACCGCGGTGACGACGGCTCCGACCACCGCGACCCCGTCCACGTCACCCACGGAGACGGCCACCGACCAGCCCACGTCGGCCACCTCGACAGCCGGTGCCACCCGGTCGACCCTGCTTCCGGTCTACTACGTCGGGCCCATCGGCGACGCGAAGCCGACCTACAAGCTCTTCCGCGAGTTCGTCACTCGCGAGATCCCCGCCGGCACCGACGTGAAGACCAAGGTCAAGCTCGCGCTCGTCGAGGCCACACATGCGGAACGGTTCTCGAACACCGACGGCTACCTCCAGCCGTGGTCCGGCCAGACGATCGGTGCGGTCGACGTCACCGCCGACGAAATCACGATCGACCTCGCCACCGCCGGCAACCCGGCGGCCGCGGCCACAGCGGAGGTCCGCCGGCTCGCCGTCCAGGAGCTGGTGTGGACGGCGCAGGCGGCGATCCAGGACGGCAACGTGCCCGTACGGATCACGGTGCAGGGCGCGCCGGCACGGTTGTTCGGCACGATCTCCACCGACCAGCCGTTCACCCGGCCCCCGAGCAGCGAGTCGTGGCGTGACCTGGCGCCGATCTGGGTCGTCTCCCCCACGCGCGACGAGGTCCCGCCCCGGTCCAAGCCCGTCGTCGTCAAGGGCCAGGCGACGGTCTTCGAGGCCACCCTCGCCTGGCAGCTCACGCGAGGTGGTGCCTCGGTGAGGTCGGGCTCGGCCATGGCGAGCGTCGGCGCGCCGGAACGTGGCGACTACTCCATCGACCTCGGTCGGCTGCCGGCCGGCGAGTACACGATCTCGGTGACCGAGCCGAGCGCCAAGGACGGCAGCGTGGCGGCTCAGGCCACCCGCAGCTTCACCGTGAAGTGAGGCGTCTCAGCGCCAGCGGCTCACGGCGCTGAGCACCGCGAGCGCGGCCGGTCCGGCGCTGGACGAGCGCAGCACCGTGTCGCCGAGACGCACCGCCACGGCACCGGCGGCCTCGAGTGCCGCGACCTCGTCGGGGGTGATCCCCCCTTCAGGGCCGACGACGACAAGGACGTCGCCGTCGGTCGGAACCTGCTGCGAGGCAAGGGTTTTCGTGGCGTCCTCATGGAGCACGTATGCCGCAGCGGCGCCGCCGACGAGCGCGGCGAGACCCTTGGTGGTGACGAGCTGGCCGACCACCGGCACCCGCGCCCGGCGCGACTGCTTGCTCGCGGCCAGCACCGTCGACTCCCACTTGCGTCGGGCCTTCTCACCGCGTTCGCCGCGCCACTGGACGATGGACCGTGCGGCCTGCCACGGCACGACCTCGTCGACGCCGTACTCGGTGGCCGCCTCGATGGCCTGGTCGTCGCGGTCGCCCTTGGCGAGCGCCTGCACGAGCATGAACCGCGGTGTCGGCGCTGGCTCGACGTCGACCGCCGTGACCACCAGGTCGAGCGAGTCCTTCGACGCGGCCTGCACCGTGCACGTGACGCGGCGGCCGAGGCCGTCGCCCAGCATCACCTGCTCCCCCGCCCCGATCCGGCGCACCGTGGCGGCATGGCGCCCCTCCGGCCCGTCGAGCACCACCGTTGACCCGGCGACGGCGTCACGCACCGTCGCCGGGTCGACGAGGAAGAGCGGCAGGGTCACGCGGGACAGCCTAGGCACGCGCGGTCGTGCCGGTGCGACGCAGTGCCGCGGGGCTGCCCGGAGTGGGCGCGAACCGCCAGACCAGCCCCTGCTGCACGAACGTCCACAGGTTCGACAGGCACCAGTAGACGATCAGCCCGGCCGGCACGAACGCAGCGCTGACCAGCACTCCCACTGCGCCCACCAAGGGCATCCACTGCTGCACCTGCACCATGAGCTCGGGCTGGCCGGTCGGGTCCATCATCGGCAGCGCGAACCACCGCTGGGTCGCGAACGACAGCAGCGCCGACAGGACCACGACGGCAACGAGCACCAGCCCCGCCGACGGCGAGGCGGCGAAGGCCGACCCGAGCCGGCTCGACAGGTGCAGGCCGAGCACCGAGGCCGACGTCGCCGACGCGACGAGCCCCGCATCGAGGGCGCCGACGCCCTGCCCGGCCGTCACGTCGGAGATGACGCGGTAGAGGGCGAGCAGCAACGGCAGCTGGAGCAACATCGGTGCGATGCCCCACGTCGACACCCCGTGCTCGGCGTGGATCTTCTTCTGCTCAGCGCGCATTCGCTGCAGGCGTTCCGGGTCGCGGGTTCCCTTGTACCGCTCCTGGAGGGCGAGCAGCTGGGGCCGCGCCTTGGCGCGGGCGTGGCTGTCGCGCACACCGCGCACGACCAGCGGCAACATCAGGCTTCGGACCGTGACGACGACGGCGGCGATGGCCAGCAACCACGCGGACGCCGAACCGGAGGCGAGGCCGAGGTCGGTCGCCAGGGAGTGTGCGCCCGCGAGCACGCTCGCGAGGGCATGGGTGATGGGGGTCAACAAGGTGTCCATGGGTGGAGCTCCTCTGCCCGGAAACCCGGGCGGTCAAAGGGAATTGGGTGCGCTGAGGTGCTCAGCGCGTCCCAGGAGCCCGCGGCCGGATCGGCCGCCGCGCCACCGGCAGGTGGCGCCAGTAGGGGGTGGGCGCCTGCGCGTCGGGGCGACCACCCGGCATACGCACCAGGACGGGGACCGGCACGGGACGTGGCGCGGTCGCCAGGGCGAGCGCACCGGCAAGGACGACCGCCACCCCACCGAGCAGGGTCGGCTGAGAGCCACCCAGTGCCGGGACGGCGAGCAGGACGGCGAGCGAGAGCACGACGAGCGTGCGGGAGCGCGCGTATGCCGCGAGCGCCCGTGCCGTCATGCCCTCACCTGCCATCGTGGTCAGGCTCCTGCCCGGCCGGCCTTGAAGGCGTCCTTGAGCTTGCCGAAGATGCCCTGGTTCGCGGGGGTGAGCCGGCCCTCGGGCCGCTCCTCGCCGCGCGCCGTGGCGAGCTGGCGCAGCAGCTCCTCCTGCTGCCCGTCGAGCTTGGTCGGCGTCATGACGTTGGTGTGGACGATGAGGTCACCGCGTCCGCCGTGGCGCAGGTGCGTGACGCCCAGGCCACGCAGCGTCATGGTGTCGCCGGCCTGGGTGCCGGGCCGCAGCTCGACCTCGTTGATGCCGTCGAAGCTGTCGAGCTTGAGCGTCGTGCCGAGCGCGGCCGCCGTCATCGGCACCTCGACCGTGCAGTGCAGGTCGTCGCCCCGGCGTTGGAAGGTGTGGTGGGGGCGCACGTCGACCTCGACGTAGAGGTCACCCTGCGGCCCGCCACCGGGACCGACCTCGCCCTCTCCGCTCAGCTGGATGCGCGTGCCCGTGTCGACGCCAGCCGGCACCTTGATGGTGAGGGTGCGCCGCGTCCGGACACGTCCGTCGCCGGAGCACTCGAAGCACGGGCTGACGAGGACCTCGCCGTAGCCCTGGCAGGTCATGCACGGCCGGGTCGTCATGACCTGGCCGAGGAAGCTGCGCTGTACCTGCTGGATCTCCCCGCGGCCGCCACAGACGTCACACGTGCGCCGCGAGGTGCCGGGCTGCGCGCCGTCACCGTGGCAGGTGCCGCACAGGACCGCGGTCTCGATGGTGAGGTCCTTCTCGGTGCCGAACACGGTGTCACCGAGGTCGAGCTCGAGCCGCACCAACGCGTCCTGCCCGCGGCGCTGCCGCGAGCGCGGACCGTGCTGGGCCGCACCCGCCCCGGCGCCGAAGAAGGCGTCCATGATGTCGCTGAACGAGAAGCCCTGGCCGAACCCGGCCGCGCCCGCGGCATACGGGTCGGCGCCCATGTCGTAGGACCGGCGCTTCTCGGGGTCGGAGAGCACGTCGTAGGCCTGCGAGACGCGCTTGAACTGCTCCTCGGCCTCCGGGGACTTGTTGACGTCGGGGTGCAACGAGCGCGCCTTGCGGCGGTAGGCCCGCTTGATGTCCTCGGCGGTGGCGTCCCGGGAGACGCCGAGGTCCTGGTAGTAGTCGTTCAACGGTGTCCTTGTCACTGCTGTTTCACTGCTGGTGGGTCAACGCATCCGCGGTGCCGGTAGGTCATGGGGTAGGTCATTGGGCGAGGATGCGTGAGACATACGTGGCCACGGCTCGCACCGAGGCCATGGTGGTCGGGTAGTCCATGCGGGTCGGGCCGAGGACGCCGAGACCGGCGACGAGGTCGGACCCGGTGCCGTACTCGGTCGAGACCACCGAGGTGGCCTGCAGCCCGGCGTGCGGGTTCTCGTGGCCGATGCGCACCGCGATCGGCTCGGTGGTCTCCCGCGCGGTGCCGAGCAGCTTGAGCAGCACGACGTGCTGTTCGAGCGCCTCGAGCACCGGTCCGATCGTCAGCGGGAAGTCCGTGCCGGAGCGGGCGAGGTTGGCGGTGCCCGACAGGACGACCCGCTCCTCGCGCTCCTCGACGAGGGCGTCCTCGAGCGAGCCCACGACCGCGCGCACGAGGTCACCCTGGTCGGGTGCGAACTCCTCGGTGAGGGTGGCCAGGGACCGGGCCGCGTCGACGAGCCGCTCGCCCGACGCGCGCTGGTTGACCTTGGCGCGCAAGGTGGTCAGCGTGGCCTCGCCCTCGGCCGTCGACAGGTCACCCGAGGTCTCGATGACCCGCTGCTCGACCCGTCCGGTGTTGACGATGAGGACCACCATGAGGCGGTTCGGGCCGAGCGGCACCAGCTCGATGTGGCGCACCGTGGAGCGGGTGAGGCTGGGGTACTGCACCACCGCGACCTGCCGGGTCAGCTGGGCGAGCAGGCGGACCGTGCGGTCGACGACGTCGTCGAGGTCGACGGCGCCCTCGAGGAACCGCGCGATGGCGGCCCGCTCGGCCTGCGACATCGGCTTGACCGCGCTCAGCCGGTCGACGAAGAGCCGGTAGCCGGCGTCGGTCGGGACCCGGCCCGCGCTGGTGTGCGGGGCGGCGATGAGGCCGTCCTCCTCCAGCGCCGCCATGTCGTTGCGCACGGTCGCGGCCGAGACACCGAGCTGGTGGCGCTCGAGCAGGGCCTTGGAACCGACCGGCTCAGAGGTCTCGACGTAGTCCTGGACGATGGCGCGGAGCACCTTGAGGCGACGTTCCTCGCTCATGGCGTGCTCCTTCCCGATCGCTGGCACTCACTGTCTACGAGTGCCAAGTCTAGGTCGTTCCCGCCTCGATCACCGCATCCCGGCGCGGCGTCGGCTCCCGTGTTCGCCCACGGCATACCCTGCGTCGGTGCCTGACCGCTATGGATCCGACGTGCTCGCCGGCGACTGGCGCGAGCCGCCGCGTGGCCGCTCGACCGAGGTCGCGGCCGAGCCCGGCCTCGTGGTCGAGGAGGTCGAGACCGGCTGGGTCGGCGCCGTGGTGCGGGTCGAGAAGGCCGGCGGCATGCACGTCGTCCACCTCGAGGACCGCCACGGCCGCACGCGCGGGTTCCCGCTGGGGCCGGGCTTCCTCGTCGACGGCGGGCCGGTCGTCCTGACCCCGCCGAAGGCGAGCGCCAACGCCAAGCTGGCGCAGGCGCGCCAAGCCGCCAGCCGCACCGCGTCCGGGTCGCGGGCGGTGGCCGGTGCGAAGGCGCGCGTCGCGAGCGGGTCACGGATCTTCGTCGAGGGGCGGCACGACGCGGAGCTCGTCGAGAAGGTGTGGGGCGACGACCTGCGCATCGAGGGTGTCGTCGTCGAGATGCTCGACGGCGTCGACGACCTCGAGGCCGTGATCCGCGACTTCTCGCCAGGCCCCGGGCGCCGGATGGGCGTGCTCGTCGACCACCTCGTGCCGGGCACCAAGGAGTCGCGCGTCGTCGAGGCCGCGAGCCGGTTGCAGCCGTATGCCGCGCACGTGCGGATCCTCGGGCACCCCTACGTCGACGTGTGGCAGAGCGTGCGACCCGAGCGGCTGGGCCTGTCGGCGTGGCCGGTCATCCCCCGCGGCCAGTCGTGGAAGCACGGCATCTGCGCGGCGCTCGGCCTGCCCCACGACTCGCAGGCCGACATCGCGCGGGCGTGGAAGCAGATCCTCGGCACGGTGCGGACGTATGCCGACCTCGAGCCTTCGCTGCTGGCCAGCGTCGAAGAGCTCATCGACTTCGTCACCGAGCCGGGTCACTGAGCTCGGCGGGTCAGGGTCGGCCCTGACCCGTCCCTGAACCACGCCGTCCACACCCCGAAACAGGGCATTCCTGCGGCGCCCATGCGTTTGACTGGGTACACCACCACGGGGAGGAACCCATGACCGACCAACCGCACCAGCCACAGCAGCCCGAGCAGCCGAACCAGCCGCCGCAGGGGCAGCCGTACGGCCAGCCCTACCAGCAGCCCCAGCAGATCAGCAGCGAAGACCGGACCATGGCGATTCTCGCCCACCTGTCCGCGATCATCGCGGCCGTGATCTCGGTAGGCTGGTTGAGCATTCTGGGCCCGCTCATCGTTTGGGCCATCTACAAGGACAAGAGCCCACTGGTCCGGCAAGCAGCCGCGGGAGCGTTCAACTTCAACCTCGCCGTCTGGGCCGCGTTCATCGCCGGCTGGATCTGCCTGTTCACGATCGTGCTCATCCCCGTGGCGATCATCCTGTGGGTCGGGGCCGGCATCGCGGCACTCGTCTGTCACATCATCGGCGCCGTCCGTGCAAGCAACGGCGAGGCGTACAACTACCCCTTCCAGATCAAGGTGCTCAGCTGACCAGGCTCCCGCTCGCCGGCCGCACCGCTGTCGTCACCGGTGTGAGCCGGCGGCGTGGGATCGGGTTCGCCATCGCCGCCCGGCTCGCGTCGATGGGGGCGAGCCTGTGGTGCCAGCACTATTCGCCCCACGACGCCGACCAGCCGTGGGGCAGCGAGTCGCCCGACGAGGTGATGGCCGAGCTGTCGACGCGTCTCACCGAGGGCGCGCGACTGGCCCACGGCAGCCTCGACCTCGCCGCCGACGACGCAGCCGAACGGCTCATCGCTGATGCGCGAAAAGCGTTGGGGCACCTCGACATCCTCGTCTGCAACCACGCCCGTAGCGGCGGCGACGGACCGCTCGCCGAGCAGACCGCGGCCATGCTCGACGGGCACTGGCGGGTCAACACGCGGGCCACGATCCTGGCGACGCGCGCCTTCGCCGCGCAGCATGACGGCCGGGCCGGTGGGCGCGTCGTGTGGATGACGTCGGGCCAGCAGCTGGGCCCGATGCGCGACGAGATCGCGTATGCCGCGTCGAAGGCCGCCCTCGCGGGCGTCACCGCGTCGGTCGCCGACGACCTCATCGACCGGGGCATCCTGCTCAACACGGTGAACCCCGGCCCGGTCAACACCGGCTACCTCGACCCCGAGACCACCGACCGGGCCGACCGGCTCGACGACATTCGCGCCCACTTCCCCCAGGGGCGGTTCGGCGAGCCCGACGACCCGGCCCGGCTGATCGGCTGGCTGGTCAGCGACGAGGGGCGATGGGTCGTCGGTCAGGTGATCAGCACCGAGGGCGGTTTTCGCCGCTGGTGACCTCGCTCAGCGCAGGCCGAGCAGGCGCCGGACGACGGTGTCGGCCAGGAGGCGACCCTGCCGCGTCAGCACGACGCGTCGGCGACGCAGCGCCGCCGCTCCCTCGACGAGCCCGTCGGCAATGAGGCCGGCCACCGCTTCGCGGCCCTCCGGATGCAGCTCCTCGATGGGCAGGCCGCCGACGAGACGTGACCCGAGCAGGACGCGTTCGTCGTGGCGCTGCTCGTCGGTCAACGTCTCCCGCCCCTGAGCCGGGCTCGACCCGTCAGCCAGCCGGCCGGCATACGCGTTGGGGTGCTTGACGTTCCACCACCGGACGCCACCCACGTGGCTGTGCGCCCCCGGGCCGATGCCCCACCAGTTGCCGCCGTCCCAGTAGCCCTCGTTGTGCCGGCACCGCGCGTCCTCGCGTCGCGCCCAGTTGCTGACCTCGTACCAGTCGTACCCCGCGGCGGTGAGCACCTCGTCGGCGAGCTCGTACTTGGCGGCCTCGTCGTCGTCCTCCGGTGCCGGGACCACCCCGCGACGCACCTGGGCGGCAAGCTTGGTGCCGTCCTCGACCACGAGCGCGTAGGCCGACACGTGGTCTGGCTCAAGGGATTTCACCGCCTCGAGGGTCGTGCGCCAGTCGTCCAAGGACTCCCCCGGCGTGCCGTAGATGAGGTCCAGGCTGACCTGCAGCCCGGCGTCCCGGGCCGCGGCCACCGCCTTGGCGACGTTGTCAGGGTCGTGGGTGCGCTCGAGGGTGCGCAGCACGTGGGGCACGGCCGACTGCATACCGATGGAGACCCGCGTGAACCCGGCTTCCGCGAGGAGGTTCAGCCCGTCAGGGGTGACCGAGTCGGGGTTGGCCTCGGTCGTCACCTCCGCGTCGGGTGCCAGCCCCCAGGTGTCGCGTATGCCGCGCAGGAGCCTCGCGAGGTCGGCTGCGGCGAGCATGGTCGGCGTGCCCCCGCCGACGAAGACGGTGTCGACCGCAGGAGGCGTGGCACCGCCCGACCGCAGGACGCCGTCGGCGAACGCCAGCTCGCGCAGCGCAGCGCCGGCGAAGGTGTCGATACTCGCGCCGTCGGCACCCAGCTCGGGCAGCGTGTAGGTGTTGAAGTCGCAGTAACCGCAACGCACCGAGCAGAACGGCACGTGCAGGTAGACCCCGAACGGGTGGTCGCGCAGCGTCGCCAGCGCCTCCTCGGGGAGGCGGCCGTCCGGCGGTGCGGGGTCGCCGTCGGGCAGGGCACTGGGCATGGCCACCATTGTCCGGCACGGGCAGCGCGCTCCTGACTCGGCCCTGAGCGGGGCGTTTTCCGGCGTGTCGAGCAGGACACGCCGGAAAGACCCGAAAAGTTCGGAAAAAGTTCGTCCCACCCCTTGCGCACCCTCGGGCCGCCCACTAGAAATGTCCATACGCACTCACCTCGGTGAGAGCGTCGATCAGGACTTCGGTTCTGGTTGTAGAGGGCCTCGGAAACTCATACTTTCCGAGGCCCTCACCTTTGTGCCCGGGCATCTGGCCCGACCGTAGGGTCGCACCATGCGCGTGCTCACCGAGGCCGACATCGAGCGCCTCCTTCCCTCCCCCGCCCGGGCCGTCGAGCTGGCGCGTGAGGCCCTCCTCGCGATCGCCGACGGGGAGGCGCAGGTACCGCCGAAGCCCACCGTCCGGCTCGGCGGGCAGGCCGGCGCCGGAGCGTTCGCGAACGCCATGCCCGCGGCATACCCCGAACGAAACCTGTTGGGCTGCAAGTGGATCAGCATCGTGCCCGACAACGTCGAGCGCGGCCTGCCGACCGCGTCCGGGCTCGTCGTCGTCAACGACGCCGTGACCGGTATGCCGCGTGCCGTGCTGCCCGCGGGCGGGCTCACCGCCCTGCGCACGGCCGCCGTGACCGGCGCCTGCGTCGCCGCCCTGGCTGACCCCGGCGAGCCCGTCGCGGTCCTCGGGGCGGGGGTCCAGGTGCGGTCCCACCTGCGGGTGCTCGAGACCCTCGGGCACACCGACGTCACGGTGTGGGCGCGGCGGCCGCAGGCGCTCGACGAGCTCGTCGCCTGGGCCGCGACCGAGGCGCCGCAGGTAACGATCACCCGGGCTCCGACGAGGGCCGCAGCCGCCGGAGCCGCGCGAGTGGTCGTCACCGCGCTGGCCATCGGTGCACCCGGCCTGCACCTCGACCCGAGCTGGGTGCGCGACGACGCCCTGCTGCTCCCCCTCGACTACAGCTCCTGCGTCGGGCCCGCCCTCGCCCGGACGGCGACGCTCGTCGCCGACCACCCAGAGCAGTTCGAGGCACTGCGGCTCGCCGGGTCGCTCGGACCCGACTACCCCGGTGCCAGCGGTCCCACCGGGAGCCTCCTGACCGGTCCGCGGCATGAGGGCCGGGTGGTGTGCCAGAACCTCGGCAACGGGCTCGTCGACCTCGTCGTGGCCGACGCCGTGGCCACGGCCGCCGAGACGCAGGGTGCCGGTCACGTCGTGGACACCTGAGCGGCATATGGTCCAAGGGTGACCACGAGCGGATGGATCGACCTCGACGGTGTCGCCAACATGCGCGACGTCGGCGGCCTGCCCACCACCGACGGCGGGACGGTTGCCACGGGGCGGCTGCTGCGCTCGGACAACCTGCAGGACCTCAGCGACGCCGACATCGAGCGGCTGGTCGAGCAGGTCGGCGTCACGGACATCGTGGACCTGCGCAGCAACGTGGAGGTGCAGATCGAGGGGCCGGGGCCGTTGCAGGCACGCGACCTCGCCACCCACCACCGGCACTCGATGTTCCGTGACGACGAGGTCGAGGTCGACGCGGCGGACGCACTCGTCCTGCCCTGGTCCAAGTCCGCCAAGGGCAAGCGCCCGGCCCCGGTCAGGCGTGACGACGACTTCTGGGCGAGCCACTACCTCGGCTACCTCGCGGACCGGCCCGACTCGGTGCTCGGCGCGCTCGGCGTCATCGCCGACGCACGGGGTGCGACGATCGTGCACTGCGCCGCCGGCAAGGACCGCACCGGCACGGTGGTCGGCATGGCTCTGTCGGTCGCGGGGGTCTCCGACGACGACGTGGTCGCCGACTACGTCCGCACCGGCGAGCGCATCGAGGCCGTTGTGGCCCGCCTCATGGAGCGGCCGGCATACGCCGACGTGCTGCGCGACCAGCCGATGAGCCACCACGTGCCCCGGCCCGAGACCATGGCGCGCATCCTCACCGTGCTGCGCGAGCAGCACGGTGGCGCCACCGGATGGCTCGTCGAGAACGGCTGGTCCGACGCCGACGTCGCGCGGCTGCGCGACCGGTTGCGCGCATGACGGCGGCGACCGGGGCTGTGCCGGCCGACCCTGCCGACCGACCGCGGGGACGACGGCGGGCGATGCGCGTGCTGCTGGTCGACGACCTCGACCGGCTGCTGCTCTTCCGCGACAGCGACCTCGGCCTGACGCCCGTGCCGCACTGGTGGATCACGCCGGGCGGCGGGGTGGAGGTCGGCGAGACCGACCGGGAGGCCGCCGTCCGTGAGCTGGCCGAGGAAACCGGTGTCGTCGTGGCGGAGTCCGACCTGGTCGGGCCGCTGGCGACGCGGACGGTCGTGCACGGCTACAGCGACCTCATCACGACCCAGGACGAGGTGTTCTGGGTCGTCCGCGTGCCGGCCTTCGAGATCGACGTCAGTGGACACACCGAGCTCGAGCAGCTCACGATGACGGCCCACCGGTGGTGGACCCGACCGGAGCTAGAGGCGACGACTGAGGAGGTCTGGCCACACGGCATACTCCGGCTGTGGGCGCTGGCCGAGGCCATGATCACCTCCGCCGAACCGGCCGAACCGCTCGACCTCGGCGACGTCGAGGAGTCCACGGTCCCCGCCTGACCGACCTCGCGTCAGCTGGTGCGCTGTGGCTTGTCGGTCACCCAGAGCCGGATGACGCCCTGCACCACCGGCGTCCCATCGTCGCGAATCCCCTTGACCCGCACCGGGATCTCGACATCACCTGCCCGCGCCCAGTCGGCCGGGTCGGTCTCGGCCACGCAGGTGATGTCGCTCGTGGCCTTGGCGGTGTAGTCCACCTCCATGCCCTTGGGGATCCACCTGCGCGTGGCCGGGATGGTCGCCTCGGCGAGGGCGCCCATGGCGGCCTCGAGGCCGTTGCAGATGGCGATGACGTGGACGGTGCCGATGTGGTTCTGCACGCGGCGGCGCTTCCTGATCGTGAGGACGGCACGGTTCGGGCCCAGCTCGACGAACCGTGGCCGTGTGGTGCGGAAGTAGGGCGCCGCCTGCTCGAAGACGAGTGAGAAGATCCGCTTGCCCTGGGGGTATGCCGTGACGCGTCGCCAGAGCGCGTAGGTGTCGACCATGCGCCGATATTACCCACGGGTAACCCCGCAACACCCCCGTTGCGCGGCATACCTCGGGTTAGTAGCCCGACGTTTGCCGCGCAGGAGGGGTTTTGCGGGTGTGGGCCCGCCTACTTCTTGGGCTTGTCGCTGCTGGCGCCGGCGTCGGAGGTCAGCGCGGCGATGAACGCCTCCGGCGGGACCTCAACCGTGCCGATGTTCTTCATCCGCTTCTTACCGGCCTTCTGCTTCTCGAGCAGCTTGCGCTTGCGGCTGATGTCACCGCCGTAGCACTTGGCGAGCACGTCCTTGCGCATGGCGCGGATGTTCTCGCGCGCGATGACCCGCGACCCGATGGCGGCCTGGATCGGCACCTCGAACTGCTGGCGCGGGATGAGGTCCTTGAGCTTGCCGGCCATCATGACGCCGTAGGGGTACGCCTTGTCCTTGTGGACGATCGCCGAGAACGCGTCGACCGTCTCCCCCTGGAGCAGGATGTCGACCTTCACGAGGTCGGCCGTCTGGTCGCCGTCGGGCTCGTAGTCGAGCGAGGCGTAGCCGCGGGTGCGCGACTTCAGCTGGTCGAAGAAGTCGAACACGATCTCGGCCAGCGGCAGCGTGTACCGCATCTCGACCCGGTCCTCGGACAGGTAGTCCATGCCGCGCAGCGTGCCCCGCTTGGACTGGCACAGCTCCATGATCGCGCCGATGAACTCGCTCGGCGCCAGGATCGTCGCGCGCACGACCGGCTCGCGCACCTCGCTGACCTTGCCGTACGGGAACTCGCTCGGGTTGGTCACGCGGACCTGCGTGCCGTCCTCCATCGTCACGTCGTAGACGACGTTGGGCTGGGTCGAGATGAGGTCGAGGTCGAACTCGCGCTCGAGCCGCTCGCGCACGATCTCGAGGTGCAGCAGCCCGAGGAAGCCGCACCGGAAACCGAACCCCAGCGCTGCCGACGTCTCCGGCTCGTAGACCAGGGCCGCGTCGTTGAGCTTGAGCTTGTCGAGGGCGTCGCGCAGGTCGGGGTAGTCCGAACCGTCGATCGGGTACAGCCCCGAGAACACCATCGGCTTGGGGTCGCGGTAGCCACCGAGGGCACCGCTCGCCGGCTTGGCCTGGTTGGTGACCGTGTCACCGACGCGCGACTGGCGGACGTCCTTCACACCGGTGATGAGGTAGCCCACCTCGCCGACGCCAAGTCCCTTGGAGGGCAATGGTTCCGGCGAGATGACGCCGATCTCGAGCAGCTCGTGAGTGGCCTTGGTCGACATCATCTGGATGCGCTCGCGCGGGCTCAGGTGACCGTCGACAACCCGCACGTAGGTGACGACGCCGCGGTAGGTGTCGTAGACCGAGTCGAAGATCATTGCGCGGGCCGGCGCGTCGGCGTCGCCCTGCGGGGCAGGGAACTGCTTGACGATCTCGTCGAGCAACGGCTCGACACCGGCGCCGGTCTTGCCCGACACCCGCAGGCACGCCTCGGGCTCGACACCGATCAGCCCGGCCAGCTCCTCGGCGTACTTCTCCGGCTGCGCGGCCGGCAGGTCGATCTTGTTGAGCACGGGGATGATCGTGAGGTCGTTCTCCATGGCGAGGTAGAGGTTCGCCAGGGTCTGCGCCTCGATGCCCTGCGCGGCGTCGACGAGCAGGATCGCGCCCTCGCAGGCGGCCAGCGACCGCGACACCTCGTAGGTGAAGTCGACGTGCCCGGGGGTGTCGATCATGTTGAGCGCGTAGGTGGTTCCCTCCAGCTCCCACGGCATCCGCACGGCCTGGCTCTTGATCGTGATGCCGCGCTCGCGCTCGATGTCCATCCGGTCGAGGTACTGCGCGCGCATCGCCCGCTCGTCGACGACACCGGTGAGCTGGAGCATCCGGTCGGCCAGCGTCGACTTGCCGTGGTCGATGTGGGCGATGATGCAGAAGTTCCGGATCAGCTCCGGCGGCGTCGCGGCAGGCTGCAGCGCGGTGCGGGCGCGGGGAGACACGGGTGCTTCAAACCTCTGGGGACGTCGGCGGACGGAATCGGTCCATCCTCCCATGCCGTCAGGTATGCCGTGGACGCCCCGCTCGCTGGGCGGCCGCCGAGGCGAGGGCGATGCCGACACCGAGCACCGCGAGCATCGCGCCGATGCGCGACGGCCACTCGTACCCGAGCCCGGCGGCGAGCACCACCGAACCCAGCCAGGCGCCGAGGGCGTTGGCGAGGTTGAGGGTCGAGTGGTTGAGCGCGGCCGCGAGCGACTGCCCCTCCTGGGCGACATCCATGAGCCGCGTCTGGAGCATCGGCACGAGCACGCTCGGCAACAGGCCGAGCAGGAACACGGCGACGAGCGCCAGCCACTGGGCCCCGGCCACCGCCGGGCCGAACAGCACCAGCAGCACGGCGATCAGCCCCAGCGTCACGGTGATGCCGCGCAGCAGCCCGATCCGCGACACCGGCCCGGCGAGCATCGCGCCCGCGGTCATGCCCACGCCATAGAGGGCGAGGATCAGCGGGATCGTCCCGCTCGAGAAGCCGCCGAGCTCGGTCATCGTCGGCGCGATGTAGGAGAACGTCGCGAACATCCCGCCGAACCCGACCGTGCCGATCGCCAGGGCGAACCACACCTGGGGTCGGCGCAGCGCCGACAGCTCCGAGCGCATCGACACGCCCCCGTCCGGCGGGCACCACGGCACCCAGCGCCAGACGGCCGCCACGGTGACCAGCGCGATGACGCTCACCGCGGCATACGGCCACTCCCACCCGAGCTCCTGGCCGAGCTTCGTCGTCACGGGGACGCCCACGATGTTCGCGACGGTCAGGCCGGCGATCATCATCGAGACCGCCCAGGTGCGTCGGTGCGGCGGCACCAGCGACGCGGCGACGAGCGAGCCAACGCCGAAGTAGGCGCCGTGCGGCAGCCCGGAGAGGAACCGGGCGACCATGAGGAACCCGTACGAACCGGCCACCGCGGACAGCGCGTTGGCGACGGCGAAGCCCGCCATGAGCCACAGCAGCAACGTCTTGCGCGGCAGTCGCGACCCGAGGGTGGCCAGGACGGGGGCACCCACGACGACGCCCGCGGCATACGCGGAGACGACGTGGCCGGCGGTCGGGATGTCGATGTCGACGCCGCGAGCCACCTCCGGCAGCAGGCCCATCGTCACGAACTCGGTGGTCCCGATCGCGAAGCCGCCGACGGCGAGGGCGAACAGGGCCAGCCCGGTGTGGGTGGGGCGGACGCGGGCGCCCACGGGGTTGCTGAGGGCAGGCTGGTGCGCCTGCGTCGTGTCCGCCACGAGTGGTGCAACCGGTGGGGACGGGTGGGGCATTCCCGGTTCGGACAGGTTCGCCCCATACGATGCGAGCCGACCACGAGTGAGTGAGGGGACGATGGCCGAACCCACCTTCCAGCCGCCGCTGCCGAGCCCGACACCGGGCACGGGGACGGCAACCTTTCCGCCGGGCTACCGCAAGTCCGTGCGGACCCACGTGCGGCACCCGCTCGAGAACCTGTGCCTCGTCCTGGTGATCCTCGCGTCGTTCGTCGTGTGGTCGGTGGCCGGGTACGAGGTCGCGTCGGCGATCATCGAGCGCCGCGAGCCCGACCCGTATGCCGTGTTCTTCCTCGTCGCTCCCCTCCTCATCTACTTCGCGCGTGGGCAGCTCTACGCCCGGATGCGGCTGGGCGGTGTGAAGATCACCGAGACCCAGTACCCCGAGGCGTACCGCATGCTCGTGGACGCCGCGGCGTACTACGGGCTGCCGAAGCTGCCGGACGCCTACGTCGTGCTGGGCAACGGTGTCATCAACGCGGCGGCGTCCGGGCACGGCTTCCGCAAGTTCATCTTCGTCTACAGCGACCTGTTCGAGATCGGTGGTGCCGCAAGGGATCCCGACGCGCTGCGGTTCATCATCGGGCACGAGGTCGGGCACATCGCCGCCGGCCACACGAGCTACTGGCGCCTGCTCGGGATCAGTGGCGCGTCCTGGATCCCGTTCCTCGGGTCGACGCTGTCGCGCAGCCAGGAGTACACCGCGGACAACTTCGGGTACGCCTACGTGCCGCAGGGCAGCGCGGGCGCGATGGCGACCCTGGCCGCCGGCAAGTACCTCAACCGCACCGTCGACGTGAACGCGCTCGCCGACCGCGCCACCACCGAGAAGGGATTCTTCGTGTGGTGGGTCAACGCGCTCGCGTCACACCCGGTGCTGGTCTGGCGCATGTACGCGTTGCGTGACCGGCGCAGGCCGGGCCGGCTGCTGTGGCGGCCGAAACACCGCTCGTGACAAGCGATTTCGACGACGCCCCTCGCGACGTCGACTACCGGAACACGTCGCAGCGACCGCAGTTCGACGACCTGCCGCCCGTGGTGAGGGACGCGCTGGCCGAGGTGGCCGGCGCGCCGGTTATGGAGGCGTCACCTTCGGTGACCTCGGGCTTCACCGGTGCGTATGCCGGCCTGCTCACCCTGCGCGACGGTCGCCGGGTCTTCGCCAAGGCCGCCGGGCCCGCGGCCCCCTTCGCGCTGGAGGCGGTCCCACGCGAGGCCGCGATCCTGCGCAGGCTGGACGGCAGGGTCACCGCTCCCCGCGTCGTCGGCGCCGGCCCCGCCGACGACTGGCAGGTCGTGGTGCTCGAGGCGATCGACGGCCACCTCCCCGGTATGCCGTGGACGGCTGCCGACGCGCAGGCCGTCCACGCAACCTGCCTGGAGCTGGCTGCCCTGCCACCCGACGAGGTGGCCGAGGTGACCGAGGAGTCCTTCGCCGACGCGGTCGGAGCAGACGAGATGTCGCTGACCTGCCTCGACGAGCTGGCGAGCGGCGAACGCGAGTGGCCACGCGGCATACCTCGGTTGTCCTCCGGGCAGGCGGATGAGCTGGCGGCACTCGGGCACCGGGCCGCCACCCGCCTCACCGGTGACCGGCTGGTGCACGCCGACCTGCGACCGGACAACATGCTGGTCGAGCCCGGTGGCCGCGTGCGGGTCGTCGACTGGAACTGGACGGCGCGCGGTCCGGCGTGGGCCGACTTCGTCGGGCTGCTGCCGCTCATGGCCCACCAAGGGCTCGACGCCGACGGGATGGCGGCCCGCTCGCCGCTGCTCGAGGGGGTGCCTGACGAGGCGGTGGACTCGTTCCTCGCGGTGGTCATCGGGTACATGGCCGAACACGCCCAACATCCGACCTGGGCGGGGACGCTGGATGTTTTGCGCGCCCACCAGCGGCAGATGGCGCGCACCTTCCTCGCCTGGCTCGCGCACCGTCGCGGCTGGAGCGCGGCCGGCACTGCGCAGAGCTGAGGGACCTGCTGCCCCGCCAGCACCCGATAGCGTGCTGGCGTGCGCAGATGGACTGACCGGATCCGGCGAGCCCTGACCGGCGTGGGCGGGAACGACCGCGGGCGGCCGAGCCGGTCGACGCAGGACCAGCTCCGACGCGACCGCAGGGGTGAGCGTGGGGGTGAGCGTGGGGGTGAGCGTCGCGGCGACCGGCCCACGACTGCGCCCCGGGCGGCATACCCGGGCGACTTCACGGGGACGCCCGAGCTGACATACGCGCCCAACCCCGACGGGCAGCCCGACCCGGGCGAGATCGTGTGGACCTGGGTGCCGTTCGAGGAGGACTACACCCAGGGCAAGGACCGGCCGGTCCTCGTGGTCGGCCACGACCTCCCGTGGCTGCTCGCCCTCATGCTGACGAGCAAGGACCACGACCGCGACAAGGAGGACGAGGCGCGGCGCGGGCGCTACTGGGTCGACATCGGCTCCGGTGCGTGGGACTCGCGCGGGCGGCCGAGCGAGGTGCGGGTGGACCGCATCCTGCGGGTCGACGCGGTCGCCGTGCGCCGGGAGGGCGCCGTGCTCGACCAGAAGACGTTCGAGCTGGTCGCGGAGGCCGTGCGTACCCACCGCTGAGGCCCGGCGGCTCACGACGGCTTCGGGACCCTTGTCTTTGCCCACATTTGCCCCGCTCTTGGGGAACCTTTCACCGGCGCCTGACCTACGGCTGGCGTCCGCTTCGTAGCGTCACGTGTGGCCGGGCCAGCGACGAAAGGCAACCTCGATGACCACCCGACAGCTCCCCGGGCGCCGCGTGCGCGCCCTGCTCACCACTGTGGCCGCCGTCGCCGCAGTCGCCCTCGCGGCACCCGCCACGACGGCCGTCGCAGCACCCGACGGTGCGGCCGCCAAGACCGGCCCCACACCGACGGCCGCGGCCCGCAAGGCCGGTATCACCCAGCCCGGCCAGGCGAGCATGGGGTGGTCGCAGCAGCGGACCGGCACGTCGCCCAAGGGGGCCCCCGCCGTCACCGCACCGGGCGCCCGCACCAGCCTCGCGACCGCCACCCAGACGCCGGGCATCGACGTCTCGGGCTGGCAGGGCAACGTCAACTGGTCGTACTGGTGGGGTCAGGGCAAGAAGTTCGCCTACGTCAAGGCCACCGAGGGCACCGGCTACACGAACGACTACTTCGCCCAGCAGTACAACGGGTCGTACAACATCGGCATGATCCGCGGCGCCTACCACTTCGCGCTGCCGAACAGCTCGAGCGGCGCCACCCAGGCCGACTACTTCGTCAACCACGGCGGCGGCTGGTCCCGCGACGGCAAGACGCTGCCCGGCGTGCTCGACATCGAGTACAACCCTTACGGCGCAACGTGTTACGGCCTGTCGCAGGCGTCGATGCGCAGCTGGATCGCGTCGTTCCTCAGCCGCTACAAGGCGCGCACCGGCCGCGACGCCGTCATCTACACCACGACGAGCTGGTGGACGACCTGCACGGGCAACACCAGCCAGTTCAGCGCCACCAACCCGCTGTGGATCGCGCGCTACGCCTCCACCGCCGGCACCCTTCCCGCCGGCTGGGGCTACTACACGATCTGGCAGTACACCGACAGCCCGATCGACCAGGACTACTTCAACGGCGACCTGACCCGAGTCAAGGCGATGGCGCTGGGCTGACCCCCACGGCGGGCACGCGGCATACCGCCGCACACGCGCGAGGGCCGGTCACCATCTCGGTGACCGGCCCTCGTGCGTTGGCTCAGCGCGTCCTCAGAGCGAGGCAGCCTTCTTGGCCATCGCCGACTTCTTGTTGGCGGCCTGGTTGGCGTGGATGACGCCCTTGCTCACGGCCTTGTCGAGCTTCTTGCTCGCGGTCGCCAGCGCATCCTTGGCCGCGGCGGCGTCGCCGGAGTCGGCGGCCTCGCGGAACTTGCGGATCCAGGTCTTGAGCTCGCTCTTGACGGCCTTGTTGCGCTCGGTCGCCACGCGGTTCGTCTTGATCCGCTTGAGCTGGGACTTGATGTTTGCCACGGGTGGTTCTTTCTGGTTGGTCGGTTGCTTGCCGTTAGAGGGCGGCAGAAGCCACTCGGGACCAGGCGTGGGGCACCTGTGGTTGAGCGGCTCTGGGTGGTGCTTCGTGCGCGCACGACCTAGGCGCGCACGCGAGGGGCAAATCTACCAGCGACCGCGCCCCTCCCCCAAAACGAGCCAGTATGCCGCCCGCTCACCGCGGGCGACAGGCTCACCTGCCAGTGCGGCCACGGGTGATCGTCAGGATGGCTCGCTCCACGGCATACACGGGGTCACGGCCGCCGCCCTTGACCTCGAAGTCGGCCAGCGCGACCGCCTGGATCGACTCGGCGAGCCCCTCCGGCCCCCACCCCGACAGGCTGCGGCGGGCCTTGTCGACCTGCCACGGCGCCATGCCCAGCTCGCGCGCGAGGTCGGCCGAGCGTCCCCGGCCGGCCGCGCCCACCTTGACGAGCTGGCGCAGCTGCTGCGCGAGCACGGCGACGATCGGCACGGGGTCGACCCCGGTGGCGATGGCGTGACGCAGGAGGCGCAGCGCCTCCCCCGCCTCGCCGGCGACGGCTGCGTCGGCGACGCGGAAGCCGGTCGCCTCGACCTTGCCGCCGTGGTAGCGCAGGACCACCTGGTCGTCGATGACCCCGGTGGTGTCGGCGACCAGCTGGCTGCACGCCGCCGCGAGCTCGCGCACGTCCTTGCCGACCGCCTCGATCAGCGCGCGGATGGCGTCGGGCGTCGCCTTGCGACCGGCCCGGCGGAACTCGTGCATCGCGAAGTCGCTCTTGTCGCGGTCGCTCTTGATCGCCGGGGCCTCGAGGACGCGGGCCTTGGCCTTCTTGAGGGTGTCGAGCACCTTCTTGCCGCGCTGCCCGGACTTGTGGGTGACGACCAGCGTCACGTCGGGCTCGGGCGCGGCGAGGAAGGTGAGCAGGTCCTGCTGGAGCTCGTCCGGTGCCTCGTCGAGGTCCTCGACCACGAGGCACTTCTCGCCGCCGAACAGCGACGGGCTCGCGTGGACCCCCAACGACCCGGCCTCGTAGGTGGCGGCGGGCAGCCGCACGACCTCCAGGTCGGGCGCCTGCGCCTTGAGCTCCTCGAGAGTCGAGTCGAGCGCCCGCTCGGCGAGGACCCCCTCGGGCCCGGTGATGAGGACGAGGGGTGGCACGGTGCGGGTCGCAGTCGCGGTCACGCGCACAGCCTGCCACGACCGCCCGACACGGTGAGCAGGCTGAGGCGGCTGCCGGTCCGGGCAAGGTCGCGAGGCACCTCGCCCTCGGCGTCGGCCACGTCCAGCACCTCGTCGGGTCGATGTGCACTCGTCATATCCAGCCGCCGGTCCAGGTCGACCAGCACGTCGATGAGGTCGGCAAACCGTTGGCGTGACTGGGGATCGGTGTCGACCAGCCGGGGCACGTCGACCAGCCGCCACGCCACGTGCCGTCGCGCGAGGTCGAGCAGGTCGGACGCCGAGCGGGGTGTCGAGCAGAGCTCGGCGAAGGTGAACTGCACCGCCTGGTCCGGCGCATCCGATGGGTCGCTCGGCTCCACCTGACCCACGGTCCAGGTGCCCGAGGCGAAGCCCGCGGATGCGCCACCGCCCAGGGTCCGCAGGTCGGTGTCACCACCCACCTCGACGACGTCGAGCCGCTCCCGGATCGCCACGATTGATGGCTCGAAGAGGTGGTGGAAGCTCGGGTTGGGCAACAGCTGCTCGGGTGCATAGTTCGACGTCAACAGCAGGCGAACTCCGGTGGGCCACAAGCGGTTCAGGACCCGCTGGGCGAGCATGGCGTCGCCCGGGTCGTGCAGGTGGAACTCGTCGAGCAGCACCAGGTCGGCACCGCGCACGAGGTCGTCGATCGTCTCGTCGACATGACCGACCGGCCCCCGGTTGAGGCCCTGGAAGAACTCGACGGCGTGCAGCCGACGCACCGTCGCGCGCTCCCCCAAGGCCCGTACCCACGCGTCGGCGAGCCAGGTCTTGCCGCGGCCAACCTCACCGAAGAGGTACGTGCCGCGTGCGCCGGGGTTCGCAAGCCCCGACAGCGCTCCGCGCTGACCGGGCGTGAGCGAGAAGGTCGCTTCCGCGGCATACGCCTCGACCGCGGCAACGCACTGCGGTCCCGTCAGCGGCGCCGTCGACCGGCGCGACCACCCACGCATCCACCGGCTCGCCCACACGGGCCCACCCTGTCACGCCCGGCCCGGAGCACTGCTACCAGGAGATCTCCTGGCAGTTCTTGCGCTCCTCGTTCTCGACCTGGAAGGTCGCGTGCTCGACGCCGAACTCCTTGCGCATCACGGCCTGCGCCTCGTCGAGCACCTTGGCGTGGTCCGTGCCCGGGGCGATGGCGAGGTGGGCGGTGGCGACGTTCATGCCCGAGGTGAGGGTCCACACGTGCAGGTCGTGCACCGAGGTGACCCCGGAGACCTTGCCCAGCACGTCGGCGACGTCGTCGGGCTTGGCGCCGGAGGGTGCGTGCTGGCCGAGCACCGCCAGCACCTCGCGGCCGAGCATGACAGCACGGACGGCGACGAAGAGGCCGATGGCGAGCGCGATCACGGTGTCCCAGAAGGCGTTTCCGGTCCACATGACCAGCAGGCCGGAGGCGATGACGCCGACCGACCCGACGGTGTCGGCGATGACCTCGAGGTAGGCGCCCTTGACGTTGAGGCTGTCCTTGGAGCCCGAGCGCAGCAGCGCGATCGCGATGAGGTTGACGACGAGGCCGAGCGTGCCGACGAGCAGCACCGGCCCGGTGGCGAGCTCGACCGGCTGGCCGATGCGGCCGATCGCCTCGACGACGATGTAGACCGAGACCCCGAGCATGACGAGCACGGCGAACCCGGACGCGAAGATCTCGGCCCGGTAGGACCCGAAGGTGCGCATGCCGGTGCTGTCGGGCCGGCTCGCGATGCGCGTCGCGACGAGCGCGGCGCCGAGGGTGGTCACGTCGGCCGCCATGTGGCCGGCGTCGCTGATGAGGGCCAGCGAGTTCGACCAGATGCCGACGACGAGCTCGACGAAGAAGAACAGGAAGACCAGGCCGAAGGAGACCTTGAGCCGCCACCGGTGGGCGGCGCTCCCCTGGCCGGTGGCCGCACCGTGGCCGTGTCCCGCACCCATCAGCTCTCCTCACCCTTGTCATCTGATCGCATGCTCAGATGTTCTCCACGAGTGTGCCGCAGGCAAAGCCCCTTCATCAAACCTTCGTGGAACGCGTGTCGCGGGTGCGCCGGGTCTGCTCACCGAGCCGCTGGAGGTGCTCGTTGTATGCCGCGAGGTCGGCGTCGCCGTCGCGGGCCGCCTTGCGGTCGTAGCGCCTCGCTTCGCGCGAGTCGGCGCGGATCCAGCTGATGGCCATGGCGGCGGCGAGGATCGCGACCGGGTAGTCCCCCAGCGCCCACCCGAGCTGCGCCCCGAGGTCCTGGTCGGCCTTGAGTGTCGCCGAGGTGACCCGGGGCAGCACCGAGAACCAGTCGCGGGCCAGCACCTCCGAGCTCGCCATGAGCGAGACCGCGAACAGCGCGTGGAACCCGAACGTCGCCGTGATGAGGACGAGGCGGAACGGGTATGCCGGCCGGCTGGGCCCTGGGTCGACGCCGACGACCGCCGACGCGAGCAGGTAGCCCGACAGGAGGAAGTGGACCGTCATGAGCACGTGGCCCGAGTGGGTCCGCAGGGCCAGCTCGAACAACGGGCTGTAGTAGAAGACCCCCATCGACGCGACGAACAGCCCCGCCGCCACCATCGGGTTGCCGAGGAACGCGAGGGCGCGCGAGTGCACGATGGCCAGCAGCCACTCCCGGGGGCCACGCGTGCCGTCACGCCGCGCGGGCAGGGCCCGCATCGCCAGGGTGACCGGAGCACCGAAGACCAGCAGCGACGGCACGAGCAGCGCGATCGTCATGTGCTGCACCATGTGCATGCTGAAGAGCAGCCGCGCGTAGACCCCGGGACTGGCGCTGGTTGCGACCACCATGGCGGTCCACCCGAGCATCCATGCCACGGTCCGACCCATAGGCCACCGGTCGCCGCGCAGGCGCAGGCGACGCACGCCCACGGCATACAGGGCAACGGCGACGACCGAGACCGGCACCCACAGGCTGTCGATGCGCCACTGCGTGAGCCAGTGCAGGTCGGCGCCGAGGGCGGGCGGCATCGTCTCCCCCAGCAACGCCTCGGCGGTGGACTCGTCCGGGTCGGCGCCGACGGGCGGGGGCGTGCGCGACAGCGCGGTCGCGAACCCGACCGCTACGGCCATGACGACGACCTCAAAGCCCGCCAGGCGCAGGAATGCCTTGCGCTGCAACGACTTTCCCGCACGGGCGAGCACGTGCCGACGGTGCCACCAGCCGGCGACCCCGAGCAGGAGGAAGAGCGCGACCTTGACCAGCAACAGGACGCCGTACGTGCTGCCGAGGGCCGACCAGGAGTCGAGCCGGGCCAGGCTGGCGCCCAGGCCGGAGACGGCCACGAGGAGGTATGCCGCGAGCGCCACTGTGGACCAACGGCCCGCGGCGACCGACAGGTCGTCGCCGAGCTGACGGGCGACCACGACCATGGCCACGAGCCCACCCATCCAGACGCTGACGCCCACGAGGTGCCCGAACTGGCTGTTGACACCGAGCTCGTGGTTGGCGGACCCGGCGGCGTGTCCCGTGAGCGCGAGCGGGGCCAGCGCGAGGACCGCCAGGACGGCGGCCCACCCATCTGCCCCGAGCCGTGCCGCCACCACCGCCAGGGAGGTGAGGACCATGCTGGCCACCATCGCCCGGCCGATGTCGAACGCCGTGACGAAGTCGAGCAGGACGCCCGAGCCGAGCTGGGACGACGGCACACCTGCGATGTCGGACAGCGTGAGCACGAGGACGACGAGCCCGGCCCCGACCCAGGCCGTGCCCGCGACCGCACCCGCGCGCACGGCGGTCGATCGGGCACGGCCCGGGAGTATGCAGGCCGCCGCGACGAAGAAGCCGACGGTGAGTGCGGCGACGACGTCGCGCACCGCCCGGGCCGGGGGCAGTCCCCAGCGGGTCACCGGTCCCGGGTCGACCAGCTCGCCCGTCGGTGGCGGTCCGGACGTGAGCAGGAGCAGCAGCATGCCCAGCGCCGCGGGGACGAGCACCGCGGTGGCGACGAGCGCGCGCCTACTTCGCACGGGCATCGAGCAGCTGCTGCATCTGGGTGATCTCGGCGGCCTGGGCGGTGACGATGGCCTGGGCCAGGGTGCGGACCTCGGCCCGGTTAGTCCTGGCCAGGACCGCCTTGGCCATCTCGATGCCGCCCTGGTGGTGCCGGATCATCAGGGTCAGGAATTGGCGCTCCGCCTCGACACCGGTGGCGGCGCGCAGGGTGGCGAGCTGCTGCGGGGTCGCCATCCCCATGCGCGCCATCGCGCCGGACGAGCCGTCGCCACCCATGCCCGCCATGCCCGGCATACCGGACGCGCTCGACGAGCCTGACGGGCCACCGGTAGATGTGCCGGTGGATGTGCCGGTGGATGCGACGGTGGTCGGGCTCGTCGACGTGGAGCCGTGCGACGACATGCCCGACAGGTCGTGCCCGGTCATCCACGCCATCGGCTGCTGCGAACCCGTCTGCGGCAGGCCCCACTGGACGAGCCAGCCGTACATCTGCCCGATCTGTTGCTGCTGGCTCGTGGCGATGTCGTAGGCGACGGCCCGCAAGGTCGGGTCGTCGGTCTTGTCGCGGATGATGAACGCCATCTCGACGGCCTGCGCGTGGTGTGCCTGCATGTCCCGGGCGAAACCGGCCTCCGCACTCCCACCACTCGGCACGTCACGACCGGCGAGCAACCACCCGACCAGCCCGGCCACGAGCAGGGCGGCGACAGCCACCAGGCCGATGGCCAGGATCTCCGGCCCGCGGCGACGGGGCGCCCGCTCCTGCTCCGCCGGCACGGTGTCGTCGGTCTCGGGTTCGGTGGTCACGACCGTCACTGCGGGGCGTCCATCGGCGTGCCCGCCGTGGTGCCGTCCGTGCCGCCGGTGCAGGCTGCGCCGGGCTCGGGCGTGCCCGGGCCCTGGCGGTACTCCTTGATGAAGGCGTCCAGGCGGGGGTCGGCCGCACCCGTGAGCTGGAGCTGCTTGCCCCAGGCCGACGCCACGACGGGCGCCTTGAGGTCCTTGACCGGCGACAACACGGCATACGTGTCGGGCATGGCGGCGGTGAGCTTGTCGACGTCGCCCTTGGGCAGGTCGCTGCGGTAGGTCACCCAGACGGCGCCGTGCTCCATCGAGTGCACTGCGTTCTCGTTGCGCACCGGCTCGGTGTAGGTGCCGCAGTTGAGCCAGACCGGGTCGTGCTCGCCACCCGCGGGTGGCGCCACCTCGTACTTGACCGGAGTGGTCACGTGGCCCTGCGAGACCTTGTAGGACTTGACGGCGTCCAGCTTCGGTCGGCCCTGGACGTCGCGGACGATGGAGAACGTCACGACCCCCGCGATGACGAGCAGCGCCGCGACCACCGACCCCCAGATGACCGCCGTCCTGCGTCGCTCCTGCTGCTTCTGCTGCTTGCGCAGCTCCTCCACCCGCTGGCGGGCCGCCTTCTTGTTCGCCACCACGACAGGGTCGGCGGCGCGCACCCGCGAACGACGGAGAAACCATGAAGATCCCGTGAAGATCGCCGTCGTGACCCCGACTGGGCGTCGCGACCGCGCCCCATGGCGACAATGGGAGGTATGCCGTCCGCGAGCGCCTCCGCCTCCGTCGCCGCCCATGTCCTCGTCGTCGACGACGAGCGCGCCCTGGCCAACCTCGTCAGTGGCTACGTGCGCTCGGCCGGGATGAGCGCGCAGGTGTGCCACGACGGCATGCAGGCGGTGGCGTTGGCGCGCCAGACGGAGCCCGACGTCGTGGTGCTCGACCTCGGTCTGCCGGGGCTGGACGGCATCGAGGTGTGCCGGGCGCTGCGGACCTTCTCCGACTGCTACATCCTCATGCTGACCGCCCGCACCGACGAGATCGACAAGCTCATCGGGCTGTCGGTCGGCGCGGACGACTACGTGACGAAGCCGTTCAGCCCGCGCGAGCTGGTGGCGCGGATCCAGGCGCTGATGCGGCGCCCGCGCACGAGCGCCCTCACCCGGACGACGGCCGACGAGCCGGTGCGCGAGTTCGGCGACCTGCGGGTGGACCCCGGCGGCCGCGAGGTGTGGGTGGGCGGACGGCAGGTGGAGCTCACGCCCACCGAGTTCGACCTGCTGGCCGTGCTGTCGGCACGCCCCCGCTTGGCCTTCAGCCGGGGACAGCTCATCGCCGAGGTGTGGGGCGAGTCCTGGCGGGGCGACGAACGCCTCGTGGACGTCCACATCGGCCACCTGCGCCGCAAGCTGGGCGACGACCCGGCCAACGCCCGGTACGTGCGCACCGTCCGCGGAGTGGGTTACCGCATGGGTGAGGGTCAGTGAGGTCACCGCTGGACTGGGTGTCAGGGAGGGGCCTGGTCACCCGGCTGCTCATCACCCAGACCCTGGTGCTGGTGGTCGGTCTCGGCACTGCATGGGCGGTCGCGACGCTTGTCGGCCCTCCGCTCTTCCACCAGCACCTCCAGCAGGGTGGGCACAGCGGTCCACCCACAGAGCTCAAGCACGTCGAGGATGCCTTCGCCTCGGCGAGCCTCATCGCCCTGGGGGTCGCGCTGGCCATCGCGCTCGTGACGGCCTTTGTCGTGAGCCTCTATCTCACGAGCCGGATCCAGCGCCCGCTCGCCGAGCTGGCGGGCGCCTCCGACGCGGTCGCGCGCGGCCAGCACGTGCGCGTCGCCGCACCCCGCATCGGTTCGGAGTTCGACCGTGTCGCGACCGCCTTCAACGAGATGGCCGACCGGCTCGACCACGTCGAGGTGACCCGGCGCCGGCTGCTGTCCGACCTGGCCCACGAGCTGCGCACCCCGGTCGCCACCCTCGACGGCTACCTCGAGGGGCTGGAGGACGGCGTCGTTGCGTGGGACGAGGAGACGGCGCGGGTGCTGCGCGAACAGACAGGGCGGCTCGTGCGCCTCGTCGAGGACGTGGGTGACGTGTCCCGCGCCGAGGAGGGCCAGCTCCAGCTGGACCTCGAGGACGTGCCCGTGCCGGTGCTCGCCGAGTCAGCGGTGACTTCTGCGCGAGAGTCGTTCTCCCGCAAGGGAGTTGACTTGCGCCTCGAGCTGGGCAGCGGACCGCGCGACGTGGTCCGGGTCGACCGTCAGCGGATCGCGCAGGTGCTGTCCAACCTCCTGGGCAACGCGCTGCGCCACACCCCGGCGGGTGGTCGGGTGACGGTCGCGGCCGGGCGTGAGGGCGAGGACCACGTCGTCATCTCGGTCACGGACACCGGTGAGGGCATCGACCCGCACCAGCTGGGCCACGTGTTCGAGCGGTTCTACCGCGGCGACACCGCCCGGGACCGCGACCACGGCGGCAGCGGCATCGGGCTGACCATCAGCCAGGCCATCGTCGCGGCGCATGGTGGAAGCCTGACCGCCGCCAGCGACGGGGTGGGCCGGGGCGCCCGCTTCGAGGTGAAGCTGCCGGTGCGCGAGGACGCAACTGGGGCTGGGAGCGCCATGACGGTGGGGTGACTTGCGAACCTGAGTTTCGGAAATGACAAACCCAGGTTCGCAACTCGCAGAATCTCCCTCCGCGCCTGTCGCGGTCGGCCCGGCGGAGCGACGCGGTTGGCTCGGGGGGTCAGGCCGGCTGCCGGCAGCCCCTCGCTCAGTCGAACGAGAGCGTGGCGGCGCCGTTCGCCTCGAGCCCGAGGCCCTTGAGCCGGGCGGCCACGACGTCCGCCGGGCGGTCGACGTGGTCGGCGATCTCCGCGAGAGACAGACCGAGCGCGACGCCTTCGCGCAGCTCCTCGTCGTCCTCGGCCGTCCACCCCTCACCCTCGGTGACCGCGGTGCGCGAGCTCTCGGCCACCGGCGGGTCGCCCGCAACCGGGCGGTTGTCGGCCGGGCGCGGGTGCTCTGCGGCGTCCTCCCCCACTCGCCCCATGGCGGTGCCGGCGAGCGCGCCGGTCGCCCCGCGCAACGCCGGGTCGGCCACCTCGAGCGGCGGTGGCGCGATCTCGTCGAGCCGCTTCAGCGCGGCCAGCACCCGGTCACGGTCGGTCGTCGGCCAGAAGGGCGGCAACGAACGCTGGAGGAAACCGGCATACCTCGCGGTCATCATGCGCGAGTCGAGGAAGGCGACGACTCCGCGGTCATCGGACCGGCGGATCAGCCGGCCGGCGCCCTGCGCGAGCCGCAGCGCGGCGTGCGTCGCCGACACGGCCATGAAGCCGTTGCCGCCCATCCGGGCGATCGCCTGCGAGCGCGCCGAGGCCAGCGGGTCGTCGGGGCGCGGGAACGGGATCCGGTCGATGATGACGAGCTGGCTCGAGGAACCGGGCACGTCGACGCCCTGCCACAGGGTGAGGGTGCCGAACAGGCATGTCTTCGGGTCGCGGGCGAACTGGCGCACCAGCGTGGTGATCTGGTCCTCCCCCTGGCACAGGAAGCCGATGTCTCCGTCGAACCGCTTGCGCATCTCCTCGGTCGCCGCCTGCGCAGCCCGCATCGAGGAGAAGAGGCCCAGCGTGCGCCCGCCAGCGGCTCGCACCAGTGCCTCGATCTCGTCCATGGCTGCGTCGGAGAGCCCGTCGCGGCCGGGCGGCGGCAGGTGCTGGGCGACGTACGCGATGGCCTGCTGCGGGTAGTCGAACGGGCTGCCCACGTCGAGCCCGCGCCAGTCGGGTGAGCCCTCGCCGCGCAGGCCCATCGTGCCGGCGACGGCGTCGAACGTGCCGCCGAGCTCGAGCGTTGCGCTCGTGAGCACCACCGTGCGGTCACCAAAAACCTTGTCGCGCAACAACATTGCGACACTCATGGGTGCGACGCGCAGCACCGAGCCGCGTCGCTGGTCACGGTTGACCCAGACGACGTCGAGCTCGCGCTGCTCCAGCACGCGGGACGAGTTCTCGAAGACCTCGTCGATGGCCGCCTGCGCGACCTTGCGGGCGCCGTCGGGCTCGGTGCCCTTCTCGGGCTTGAGCTCGGACTGCACCTGCCGGGTCGTGTCACGCACCCTTGCGAGGGCGAGGCCGAGCGAGTCGGGTATGCCGGTGAGCCGCCCCTCGGGCAGCTCGTCCAGTACGCCGCGCAGGAAGGCGGCTGCGTCGTCGACGGCCTCGGTGGACTCGGCCAGCCGCGAGGCCCGCTTGGCCGCGGCCTCGACGGCGTTCGCCGTGATCTCGTCGGTGATGGTCGAGGTGACGCGGTCGACCAGCTCGTGGCCCTCGTCGACGACGAGCAGGTCGTGCTCGGGCAGCATCTGCCGGCCCTCGAAGCTGTCGATCGCCATGAACGAGTGGTTCGTGACGATGACGTCGCACTCCTTGGCAGCCTCACGCGACTTCTCGACGAAGCACTCGGAGACCAGGGGGCACTTGCTGCCCATGCACTCGTGGGCGCTGACCGACACCTGCCGCCAGGCGCGCTCGCTCACACCGGGGACGAGCTCGTCGCGGTCGCCGGACTCGGTGATCTCAGCCCACTGCCGCAGCCGCACGACCTCCTGACCGAGCCGCGACTGCGCCCGTCCGGCCTCGCCGGCCTCCTCGACACCGAAGAGCCCGTCCTCGTCGTCGGGGAAGCCGCCCTCGAGCTTGTGCGCGCACAGGTAGTTGCGTCGTCCCTTGACCAGCCCGTAGGTCGGGCGCCGCCCGAGCACAGGTTCGAGCGCGTCGGCGAGGCGCGGCATGTCGCGGTCGACGATCTGCGCCTGGAGGGCCAGCGTGGCGGTGGCGATGACGGCGGGCTTGTCGGTGGCCTGGGCGTGGACGATCGCCGGCACGAGGTAGGCCAGCGACTTGCCGGTGCCCGTGCCCGCCTGCACGAGCAGGTGCTCGTCCTTGTCGATGGCGTCCGCGACGGCGTGCGCCATCTCGACCTGCCCCGGGCGCTCGGTGCCCCCGACCCCCTGGACGGCAGCGTGCAGGAGCTCGTCGAGGGTGGGCATGGGGGCCAGCGTATGCCGTGTGGCCGACGCCGCGATGGCGCCATCCCCAGGCGTGTGGCGCCCGCGCTCAGCCGCCGCCGTGTGGTCGCAGGGGCTGGCCGTCGACGCGACGCGCCATGGTCACGTCGTCGCGGTCGTCGCCCTCGGCCACGCGGATCGCGCCGGGGATGCGACCCACCTCCACATAGCCGCACTGCGCGTAGAAGGCACTCACCCCCGAGCCACTGCGCACACCCAGCTGGAGCAGCTCGACGCCGTCCTCGCGGGCGAGCCGGTGCAGCCCGGCCATGAGGACGAGGCCGTAACCGCGACCCTGGCGATCGGGGTCGACCATGAGCCGGTAGAGCCAGCGGCCGTGGTGCAGCAGCGGGTTGGGTACCCGCACCCACCAGCCCCAGCCGACGAGGGTGCCGGCGGGCTCGCGCAGCGCACCGGCGAACGCGTCACCGGCGGCCATCTGCTCCTCGTGCGCGGCCAGCGCGGCGGCGATCGCCTCTCGAGACGCGCCGGGCAGGAAGCCAACCGCTCCCCCGGCGTCGGTGACCCGGCTCCACAGGTCGAGCACCTCCTCCCGGGTCGCCTGGTCGAGGGCGTCGACCCGCCCCACCCGCGGCGCCTCGAACAGCAGCGACGGCGGCTCGTCGGGCAGGTCGTCCCTCAAGGTCACCGTCGTGTCCGTGCGGGCGAGTCCCGACGCGAGGGCAGTGCGCACCGAGGCGGTGTTGTGCTCCTTCACCAGCGCGCGCACCGGCCGATCGGCGTGCCACTGCGTCGCCATGGCCACCGCAGCCCTCCCGGCCTCCTTGGCCAGGCCCTTGCCGTGGGCCTCGGGCACGAACCGGTAGTAGAGGTTGAGGAAGTCTCCATGGTCGCCGCCGGCGCCCTTGACGCCCACCCAGCCGAGCGGCATACCCGACGTCTTGTCCTCGGCGACCCAGTAACCAAAACCGTCCTCGTCCCAGTGGGCGAGGATGTCGTCGAAGAAGACCTTGTTGGTCTCCGGCGTGCCGATGACATGCGGCGCGTGCGCGTAGACGCGCGGGTCGCTGTGCACGGCGGAGTGGAAGTCGCGGTCGGCCTCGGTCGGGCGGCGCAGGCGGAGCCGGCGGGTGGTGGTCTCGAACGTCACGTCCCCGACGCTATCGGCGGCCTCCGACGTCGCCGTCGGGCCCGACGGGGTGCCGCTCCTGGTACGCGCTCAGCCTCGAGCTGAGCAGCTCGAACAGGTCACCGCTGCTGATGCGCAGGCCGGTGGAGGCAAGGGCGACCGGTGACCCGACCATCCCCACGTTCGCGCGGGCCGCCCATCGGGCGGGTCCGCGCAGGCGCGCGACGTACGCCTCGGGGTCTCGAACGGTGACGACGATGTTGGTGGTCGAGCTCGCCTTCCACTCCCAGACGTTGACGACGTCCGACCAGGGCACGCGACCCATGGCCACCACCGAGCTGGCGTCGGTGAAGCCCACGTCGTCGACCACGAGCCCGGGGCCGCGGCGGAGGATCATCGCCACGCCAGCCACACCGAACAACCCGAAGACGACGATGCCGACCCAGCCGATCAGCACGCCGGTCGGGTCCTCTGACCGGATGAGGAACCACCCGGCTACCAGGAAGAGGACCACTCCCGCCAGGGCCAGGGACGTCTTGAGCCGGCTGCGTTGGATGACCACGGGCACGGTCCCGAGTATCCACGACACCTGACAGGATGGCGGCGATGTCCTCCACCGCGCCGCTCGCCGACCTCGTGCCCGTGGGCGCCGCCCCCGACGAGGTGTATGCCGCGTTCGCGGCCTGGTCGCAGGAGCGTGGGCGGCCGCTCTACCCCCACCAGGACGAGGCGCTCGTGGCGCTGCTGGCCGGGGAGAACGTCGTGCTGTCGACGCCGACGGGGTCGGGCAAGTCGCTGGTGGCCACGGGCGCGCACCTGGCGGCGCTGGCGTCGGACCGGGTCTCGTTCTACACCGCGCCCATCAAGGCACTGGTCAGCGAGAAGTTCTTCGACCTGTGCGAGCTGTTCGGCGCGTCGGAGGTCGGGATGCTGACCGGTGATGCGTCGGTCAACCCGGACGCCCCGATCATCTGCTGCACGGCCGAGATCCTCGCCAACATCGCGCTGCGCGAGGGGCGGGACGCCGATGTGGGGCTCGTGATCATGGACGAGTTCCACTACTACGCCGAGCCGGACCGCGGATGGGCCTGGCAGGTGCCGCTGCTGGAGCTGCCGCAGGCGCAGTTCCTGCTCATGTCGGCGACGCTCGGCGACATGTCGGAGCTGGCCGAGGACCTCACCCGCCGCAACGGTCGCGAGACCACCCTGGTGACCGGCACGGAGCGGCCGGTGCCGTTGTCGTTCAGCTGGGCCATGACACCTCTCGACGAGACGGTCGAGGAGCTCGTCACGACCCACCAGTCCCCGGTCTACGTCGTCCACTTCACCCAGGCCGCGGCCCTCGAGCACGCGCGTTCGCTGCTCGCGATGAAGCGGTCACTCGGCGTCGACAAGGAGGCGATTGCCACGCGGATAGGTGGTTTTCGCTTCACGGCGGGCTTTGGGAAGACGCTCTCGCAGCTCGTGCGGGCCGGGATCGGGGTGCACCACGCGGGCATGCTGCCGCGCTATCGCCGGCTGGTCGAGCAGCTCGCCCAGGACGGCCTGCTCAAGGTCATCTGCGGCACCGACACCCTCGGGGTGGGCATCAACGTGCCGATCCGGACGGTGCTGTTCACCGGGCTGGTGAAGTACGACGGGTCGCGCCAGCGGGTCTTGCGGGCCAGGGAGTTCCACCAGATCGCGGGGCGAGCCGGGCGAGCGGGATATGACACGAGCGGGTCGGTCGTGGTGCAGGCGCCGGAGCACGTCATCGAGAACGCGCGGGCGCTCGCCAAGGCCGGCGACGACCCGAAGAAGCAGCGCAAGGTGCAGCGCAAGAAGCCGCCCGAGGGCACCGTCTCGTGGACCGAGCAGACCTACGACAAGCTCGTGGCCGCCGAGCCCGAGCCGCTCGTCTCACGGATGAAGGTCGACCACGGCACGATCCTCAACATCGTGCAGCGACCGGGTGACCCGGTGCGGGCGCTGTCGCGACTCCTGCGCGACAACCACGAGAACCCGCGGGGCCAGGCACGTCTGGCACGCCGCGCGATCACCTTGGGGCGAAGCCTGCTGGAAACCGATGTGCTGCAACGGGTTTCGCCGGTCGACGCCGACGGCCGAGGGGTGCGGCTCAACCCTGAGGTCTCCGATGACTTCGCCCTCAACCAGCCCTTGTCGCCACTGGCTCTGGCCAGCTTCGAGGTGCTCGACCCGGAGTCCCCCACCTTCGCCCTCGACGTCGTGTCGGTCGTCGAGTCCATCCTCGACGACCCGTTCCAGGTGCTGCTCGCCCAGCAGTTCAAGGCCCGCGGCGAGGCCGTGGCCCAGATGAAGGCCGACGGTATCGAGTACGACGAGCGGATGGAGCGGCTCGAGGAGGTCACCTGGCCCAAGCCGCTCGAGGAGCTGCTCGAGGCGACCTTCGAGATCTTCCGGCGCAGCCATCCCTGGGTCAGCGAGAGCGCCCTCTCCCCCAAGTCGGTCGTGCGCGAGATGTACGAACGCGCCATGACGTTCACCGAGTTCGTGTCCGCCTACCAGCTCGCCCGGTCTGAGGGCACCGTCCTGCGCTACCTGTCCGACGCCTACCGGACCCTGCGCCAGCTCGTGCCCGCGTCCTACCGCAACGAGACCTTCGACGAGCTGCTCGAGTGGCTGGGCGAGACCATCCGCCAGACCGACTCCTCACTCATCGACGAGTGGGAGGCCTTGACCGACCCCGAGGCGCAGGACCGGCTCGCCGACCTGGAGACGATGGCTGCCCAGGGTGGCACCCGGCCGCATCGCCCGATCACGGCCAACGAGAAGGCATTTCGGGTCATGGTGCGCAACGCGATGTTCCGTCGCGTCGACCTCGCCAGCCGCGACCTTTTCGTCGACCTCGCCCGACTCGACGAGGCGAGCGCGGCACTCACCGAGCCCCCGCGGCATACCCTCATGGACGAGGCGGTCTGGGACGAGGCGCTCGGTGCCTATTGGGAGGTGCACGACTCGATCGGCACCGACGCCGCCGCACGCGGGCCGGCCATGCTCACGATCGAGGCAACGACCGGCGCGCCACCCGGCCTCAACGAGCCCGACGAGCCGGCCACACCGCACCGCCTCTGGCTGGCCCGCCAGACGCTCGCCGACCCCGAGGACGACCACGACTGGGTCATCGAGGCAACTGTCGACCTCGACGCCTCCGACGAGGCCGGCGAGCCCGTCGTCCTGACCACCGCCCTGCGCCGGCTCTAGGCGTCGGTGCGCGTCACGTCGACGTAGCGCTGGAGGTAGAGCGGCCACGCTCCCTCGGACGCCATGGTCATGGCCAGGCTCTCCCAGCCGTCGCCGTGCCGGTCGAGGTGCCGGTGCTCGAGCCTGACGCGGGTGGCGTTCTCGCCCTCGGGCGTGAAGCGCACTTCCACCTCGCTGGTCCGGTCGGGGTCGGTCTCGAGCTGCCAGCTCGGGCTGATGTCCCAGCTGAAGACCACACGCTCCGGCGGGTCGAACGCCAGCACGCGCGACCAGCGGCACTCGCTGCCGTCCTCGCCCCGGTCGACGATGTGGCCACCGACCCGCGGCTCGAACACGGTCTCGGTGATCGGGACCGCGAGCAGGTTGTGCTCGCGGGGCTTGACCTTGTCGAACTGCTCGGTGAACAGGCGGAACGCCGTGTCGACCGGGACGTCCACGGTGACCTCCTGCGTAACGGTGGTCGGGGCGGTGGTGGTGCTCATGCCTCGTTCTCCTTGGTGTGGCGGTTGGTGAGCTCGACGAAGTTGGCCATGGCCTGACCCCAGAAGCCGTCGAGCTCGGCCCTCAGCGCCTGGAGCCCGGCCGGGTCCACCTGGTAGATGCGACGCGTCCCCTGCGGGCGCACGTCGACGAGGCCGGCGGCCTTGAGCACCTTGAGGTGCTGGGAGACGGCCGGGCGGCTGATCGGCAGCACGTCGGCGAGCTCGGCGACCGAGCTCGGGCCGGCGGCGAGGAGCCGAACGATGCGACGCCGGGAGGGGTCACCCATGGCGACCCAGGGATCGGCCTCAGCGATCATTGCTCCGTAAGTGCCCACGAACGGTAAGCTACGACTTACGGGTTCACCTGGTCAAGAGAGCACGCACGAAAACGTGTGGAAGCCGGGGTGCGTGGCTGGGAGGGTCGTCCGCGTGGAGCAGGACGAGATCTGGGACGAGACCGCGGCGGCGCAGTACGACACACCGGGCGAGGGCATGTTCGCGCCAGAGGTGATCGAGCCGACCGTCGCCTTCCTCGCGGACCTCGCGGGAGACGGCGCCGCGCTGGAGTTCGCGATCGGCACAGGTCGGGTGGCGGTGCCGCTCGTGGCCGCAGGTGTGCGCGTCACGGGCATCGAGCTCTCCCAGCCCATGATCGACGTCCTGCGCGAAAAGGCAGACGCCGCAACGATTCCCGTCACGCGCGGCGACATGGCAACCACCCGGGTCGACGGCGACTTCACCCTCGCCTACCTCGTCTTCAACACCATCTCCAACCTGCTCACCCAGGACGCGCAGGTCGAGTGCTTCCGCAACGCGGCTGCCCACCTGGCGCCAGGCGGCCGCTTCGTCATCGAGCTGTGGGTGCCGCAGCTGCGGTCACTGCCGCCCGGCTCCCCGCCGCCGTCTTCGGAGCCACCGATGGCTACATCGGGCTCGACACCTACGACACCGTCGACCAGCAGGTCGTCTCGCACCACTTCACCTTCGGACGCGGCCGCGAGGCCCGGCACGGCATCAGCCCGCACCGCTACATCTGGCCGTCCGAGCTCGACCTCATGGGTCGCCTCGCGGGACTCGAGCTGGAGGCGAGGTATGCCGACTGGGACCGTTCGCCGTTCACGGCCGAGTCACGCTCGCACGTGTCGGTCTACCGCCTACCCGCCTGACCCGCGGTCTCAACAAGTTGTCCGTTTCTCGGTTCTGTCGCCGGCATACCGACCAGAGCACCGAGAACCGGCCCACATCCGCCACGCGGCAGACCGACCCACTCAGGCCGCGTATGCCGCGAGCTCGCTCGCGAGGTCGGGGTGCACCCGCGCCTTCACGTGCGTCCCGTCCTGCGTGTGCTCGCTGGAGATGACGTCGGCCTCGTCGTGGAGCCGGCTCACGAGGTCGCCCCGGTCGTAGGGCAGCAGCACGTCGACGTCGATCGTCGGCCGCGGCAGCTCCTCGGCGATGAGGGCCCGCAGCTCGTCGAGCCCCTCACCCGTGCGAGCCGACACGATGACCGAGTGCTTCTCGTGCCGGCGCAGCCGGTCGAGCACCTCGGGGTCGGCCGCGTCGGCCTTGTTGACGACGATGATCTCCTTGACGTCGGCCGCGTCGACATCGGCGAGGACCGCGCGCACCGCGCTGATCTGGCCCTCGGGGTCGGGGTGCGAGCCGTCGACGACGTGCAGCAGCAGGTCGGCGTCCCCGACCTCCTCCAGTGTCGAGCGGAACGCCTCGACCAGCTGGGTCGGCAGCTGGCGCACGAATCCGACCGTGTCCGCCAGCGTGTAGACGCGGCCGTCCTCGGTCTCGGCGCGGCGCACGGTCGGGTCGAGGGTGGCGAACAGCTGGTTCTGCACGAGCACGCCAGCGTCGGTGAGCCGGTTGAGCAGCGAGGACTTGCCCGCGTTGGTGTAGCCCGCGATCGCGACGCTCGGGACGGCATTCGCCTTGCGCGCCAGCCGGCGTGTGTCGCGGCCCGTCTTCATGTCCTTGATCTCGCGGCGCAGCTTGGCCATCCGCTGGTTGATCCGGCGGCGGTCGAGCTCGATCTTCGTCTCACCGGGACCACGCGAGCCCATGCCCTGCCCGGCGCCCACCTGGCCACCGGCCTGCCGGGACATCGACTCACCCCAACCACGCAGCCGCGGCAAGAGGTACTGCATCTGGGCCAGTTCGACCTGCGCCTTGCCCTCCTTGGACTTGGCGTGCTGCGCAAAGATGTCGAGGATCAGCGCGGTGCGGTCGATGACCTTGACCTTGACGACGTCCTCGAGCGCGCGCCGCTGCGACGGGGTCAGCTCGGTGTCGGCGATGACGGTGTCCGCGCCCTCGGCGATGACGATGTCGCGCAGCTCCTGCGCCTTGCCCTTGCCGAGGTAGGTGCTGGCGTCGGGGTGCGTGCGCCGCTGGACGACGCCGGCGAGCACGGTCGAACCCGCGGTCTCGGCGAGCGCCGCGAGCTCACGCATCGAGTTGTCGGCCTCCTCCTGGGAGCCGTCGGTCCAGACGGCGGCCAGCACGACCCGCTCGAGTCGCAGCTGGCGGTACTCGACCTCAGTGATGTCCTCGAGCTCGGTGGACAGCCCGGCGACACGGCGCAGCGCAGCACGGTCCTCGCGGTCGTACTGCTCCCCGTCGTACCCGTCCTGCTCGCCCGGCCGGAACTGCTCGTCGGCGGCGAGGGCGGTGGCCTTGGTGTCAAAGATGGTGGTGTTCTGCTTCGTCATATCCCCTCAAGAGTCTCACTCTTCCAACGAGAGTGACGACTTCTTTATGCCGGGTATGCCGCGTGCCCGCCTCAGTGCCGCCCCTGCGGTTCCAGCGTGCGGCGGTAGACGACCTCACCCGTGGTGTCGCGCAGGCTGACCGCGAACTGGCCGTCGTCGGCGACGTCGACGTGGCCGAAGAACTGGCTCTTGCCGTCACGCGGGCTCTGGTTGGCCCGCGTGCCCGCCTTGGCGAAGTCCACCCGCGGCCCGAACGTCGCGTCCATCTTGTTCGGACCGAACGAGCCGGCGTTGATCGGCCCGGCGACGAACTCCCAGAACGGGTCGAAGTCGGTGAACGCCGCGCGCGACGGGTCGTAGTGGTGGGCTGCGCAGTAGTGCACGTCAGCGGTGAGCCACACGACGTTCCTGATGCGGTGGCGCTTGATCTGCTGGAGCACCCACGCGATCTCGAGCTCGCGGCCCAGCGGGGCGCCCGGGTCGGCGTTCGACACACTCTCCTGGGCGACCGGTCCGTCCGGGACGATGATGCCCAGCGGCAGGTCGGCCGCGATGACCTTCCAGGTCGCGTTCGAACGCCGCAGCTCCTTGACGAGCCAGTTGCGCTGCTCTGCACCGAGGATCGGCGTGAGTTCGCTCTCGCGCCCAGAAGTGTTGGGGCTCTTGAAGGTTCGCATGTCAAGGCTGAACACGTCGAGGTGCTTGCCGCGGTTGATCGTGCGGTAGATGCGCACCGGACCGCGCTGGCGCCTGGCGCCCCACTCCCCCAGCTGGCGCGCTGCGATCGGCTGGTACTCGGACCAGGCCTGGCGCCCGCGCGCAGCCAGCACGTCGACGCGGCGCTCGGTGTACCGCGGGTCGTCGAGGATCTCGCCCGGGTACCAGTTGTTGACGGTCTCGTGGTCGTCCCATTGCGCGACGACGGGCACGGCGGCATACATGGCGCGCACGTTGTCGTCCATGAGGTTGTAGCGGTGCCGGCCGCGGTACTCCTCCAGCGACTGGGCGACGACGGCCACCTCGGGCGTGACGAGGTTGCACCAGACCTGCCCGTCCGGCTCGGTGACCTGTGCCGAAATCGGACCGTCGGCGTAGATGGTGTCGCCGGAGTGGAGGAAGAAGTCGGGACGCGTGGCGAGCATCGCGGCATACCCCTGCATGCCGCCGAGGTCCGGGTTGATGCCCCAGCCCTGCCCGGCGGTGTCGCCGGTCCAGACGAAGCTCTGCGCGTCGCGGCCGGCGGGTGCGGTGCTGAACGAGCCCGTCGCCCGCTCGCCGCGGTGCCCATCGGCGTCCTCGAACTCGACGGTGTAGCGGAACTCGCCACCCGACGGGAGCCCACGCAGGTCGACCCGCGCGGTGTGGTCGGTGTCGGGCGTGGCCCACGGGCCTGCCACGGTGCGTCGGTACCCACGAGGCCCGCTGAGCCGCACCATCATCCGGCCCGGGCCGTCGGAGCGTGACCAGATGGTCGCCTCACGAGCGGTGACGTCGCCGGTCTGCACCCCGCTCGGGATGCTCAGCCGTGAGCCGATCACGAGGCCGGGCGCCCGCTGGCCCTGGGCGCGAGCGACGCCGCCGAGAGCGAGGGAGCCGGCGCTGCCGAGGGCGCCGGCGAGCAGGAGACGACGGGTGGGCTGGGTGCTCGTCATGTCGCCCCACGATGCCCCCGCGCGGACCGCCGTGGATGAAGTCGGGGTGACAAGCGGGCGCACGCTGGGGGAACGTGCCGCAGCCACTAGCGTTGGCGCCGATGAGCGACCACTACTTCACCGCCGAACCGGCCAGCGCCGCCGAGCAGCGCAGCCTCTCGCTCGAGCTCGCCGGGCGACCGGTCACCGTCCGCACGGCCGGCGGCATCTTCAGCCCCGACGGGCTCGACAAGGGCACCGCGGTGCTGTTGCACGAGGTACCGGCACCGCCTGCTTCGGGCACGTTCCTGGACCTGGGGTGCGGCTGGGGTCCGATCGCCCTGACCCTCGCCCTCTCGTCACCGGACGCGACCGTGTATGCCGTGGACGTCAACGAGCGCGCGCTCGACCTCGCGCGCGCCAACGCCCGGTCGCTGGGGCTGGACCGTGTGCACGTGAGCCGGCCGGACGGCATACCAGGCGACGTGTCGTTCGACCTCATCTGGTCGAACCCGCCCATCCGGGTGGGCAAGGCGGTGCTGCACGACCTGATGCGGACGTGGCTGCCGCGGCTGGCGCCCGGCGGCGTCGCCTACCTGGTCGTGCAGAAGAACCTCGGCTCGGACTCGCTGCAGCGCTGGCTCGCGGACGAGCTGCCCGCGCCGGGGTATGCCGTGTCGCGGTTCGCGAGCGACAAGGGCTTTCGGGTGCTCGAGGTCAGACGAGTGAGGTGACACCGTCGGCGACGAGGCGGGCGGGCCCGGCCAGCTCGACCTCGTTGCCGGCGAGCGCGCGCACGCGCAGGCGGCCGCCGGGGACGTCGACGGTCCAGGTGTCCCCCTGGTCGCCGGCCCAGAACCGGGTGGCGAGCGCCGCGGCGGCCGCACCCGTGCCACACGACTGGGTCTCGCCGACCCCGCGCTCGTGCACGCGCATCCGGATGTGACCGGCCCCGAGGGGGCGCACCAGCTCGACGTTGGTGCCGTGCTCGGGCTGCGGGTTGACCATCGGCGGCAGGTGCAGGTCGAGGGCGTCGAGGTCGACCTGCTCCGGCAGCGCGACGACGGTGTGCGGGTTGCCGAGGTCGAGGCTCAGGGCCGACAGCGGTTCCTGACCTGGGAGGTGGACGAGGGCGTCGAATCCCTCGGCGTCGGCGATGTGCGGCTGGGCGAGCCGCCAGGGGCCGAGGTTGACCGCGATCAGCTCGGGCGTCTCGAACCGCACGATCTTGGTGCCGGCGCGGGTCGCGATGGCGAACTCGTCGGCGGTCTCCAGGCCCTCGCGACGCAGGTAGGCCGCGAAGACGCGCGTGCCGTTGCCGCACATCTCGGCGACGCTGCCGTCGGCGTTGCGGTAGTCCATGAACCACCGCGCCTGCGATGTCTGGGCGAGCACATCGGGCTCGGTGCTCGTGGCCGTCGGCACGACGCGGATCACGCCGTCGCCGCCGATTCCAGCTCGGCGGTCCGCCAGCAGGGCAGCGTGCTCGGCCGTCATCTCCGTCGTGCCCTCGAGGTCGGGCACGAGGACGAAGTCGTTCTCGGTGCCGTGCCCTTTGGTGAACGCGAGCTGGTCAGCCATGCGCACCATTGTCGCCGATGGCTGCGGCCACCCGGGTCAGGGCCTGCTCGAGCAGGTCGGGGGCGGTGGCGTCGAGCCAGTGGATCCGCGGGTCGGGGGTGAACCACGACTCCTGGCGGCGGGCGAACCGGCGCGTCATCGTCGTCGTCTGCTCCTGTGCCTGCTCGGTGGTCATGGTGCCGTCGAGGTCGGCGAGCGCCTGCGCGTAACCGAGTGCCCTGGAGGCCGTGCGGCCCTCGCGCAGGCCACGGCTCTCGAGGCCGCGCACCTCGTCCAGGAGCCCGTCATCCCACATCCTGCGCACCCGGGCGCCGATGCGTTCATCGAGCTGCTCGCGTGGGAGCCGCAGTCCGACCATGACCGTGTCGGTGACGTACTCGCGGGTGGGCATGGTCGCCGAGAACGGGCGGCCGGTGAGCTCGATGACCTCCAGTGCCCGGACGATCCGACGCGCGTTGTTGGCTTCAATCGCTTGTGCCGCAATGGGATCCGCGGCCTGGAGCCGCTCGAACATGGCCGCGGTGCCGAGCTCGTCGGCCTCCGCCTGGATGCGCGCGCGGGTCAGAGGGTCGGTGGGTGGGATGTCGAGGACGTCGAGGGCGGCGCGCACGTAGAGCCCCGACCCGCCGACGAGAACGGGGTGGTTGCCCCTCGCGCGGATCGCGGCGATGTCGCCCCGCGCTGCCCTCTGGTATGCCGCGACGCTGGCTTCCTCAGTCACGTCGAGGACGTCGAGCTGGTGGTGGGGTATACCGCGCCGCTCGTCCTCGGGGACCTTGGCCGTGCCGATGTCCATGCCGCGGTAGAGCTGGCTGGCGTCGGCATTGACGACCTCTCCCCCGAGCTGCTCGGCCAGCGCGATGCCGAGGTCGGACTTGCCCGTGGCGGTCGGCCCGACCACGGCGAGAACGGCCTTCACCATGCAGCCTTCACCATGCGACCTTCACCTAGAGGTCGTGCTCGTCCGGGGCGTCGTGACCGAACGGGTCCTCGTCGACACCGGGCATCCACGTGTGGCCGGGGGTGCCCCAGCCGTTGCGCTTGACCGCCTTGCGCGCCTTCTTGCTCCACCGGTCGCCCAGGCGGTCGACGTAGAGGAACCCGTTGAGGTGGTCGTACTCGTGCTGCATGCAGCGGGCGAACCAGCCGGTGGCATCGAACTCGAGCTCGTTGCCGTCGAGGTCGAGCCCGGTGACGTGGGCCTCGAGGCCACGGCGCAGCGGGAACGACTCCCCCGGGACCGACAGGCAGCCCTCGGACTCCTCGGCCGGGTCGGGGTCGCCCACGGCCGGTTTCGACGCGACGACATAGGGATTGATGACCACACCACGCGCGGGCACGTCGTCGTTGTTGTCCATCTGCCACGTGAAGATGCGCAGCCCGACCCCGATCTGTGGGGCCGCGAGACCGACCCCGTTGGCCACGTCCATGGTCTCGAACATGTCGGCCACCAGGTCGCGGATCTCGTCGTCGATGACCTCGACGGGCTCGGCACGGCGGTGGAGCACGGGCTCACCCGTGATGACGATGGGACGAACAGCCATGCGCCACAGTCTTTCATCCGCGGGCCTGCGGTATCAGAACAGGGCTCAGATGAGGAGCTCAGGTCCGCCGGTTCGGTCGCTGCTGCTGCCACCGTCGCAGCTTCACGATGGACCACACCAGTTGTGCAACCGAGACCACGATCCAGGTCGCGGCGAGGATGGACAGCCATCCACCGTCGTCCAAAGCAGGCGCGGCGAGTGAGCCCCCGATTGCGAGGATCGCAACAGTGACGACGAAGATGGTCCGCGGATCCTCACGATCCAGGATCCAGCGCCACCCCACGGTTCGCGTGTCCTCAGGCGCCGCAGGCGGGGGCCGCGGTCGGTGCGGTCGACGGCTTGCCGAGGGACGGCATACCCAACGACACGGCCGGCTTGCCGGGGACCGGCGCGTCCTGCAGGGCTGCCCAGGCGTCGCCACCCTTGGTGCGGCGCACGGCATACGTGCCACCACTGAGGGCGGCGTCAGCCACGAGATGGTGGGGCGCGCCGTACGTGACACCGACGGTGACCATGTCACCCGGGCGCGGCTGCTCCGCGCCCTCGGGCACCGCGAAGTGGACCAGCCGGTTGTCACGCGCTCGCCCGGACAGGCGCCGGGTCTCGGTGTCCTTGCGGCCCTCGCCGGTGGCGACGAGCACCTCGACGTCGCGGCCCTCGACGCGCCGGTTCTCGGCCCAGGAGACCTCCTCCTGCACCTCGATCAGCCGGTCGTAGCGCTCCTGCACGACCGCCTTGGGCAGCTGGTCCGGCATCGTCGCCGCGGGCGTGCCGGGGCGGATGGAGTACTGGAAGGTGAAGGCGCTGGAGAACCGTGCCTCGCGCACGACCCGCAGCGTCTCCTCGAAGTCGGCGTCGGTCTCCCCCGGGAAGCCCACGATGATGTCCGTGGTGATCGCGGCGTCAGGGATCTGCGCGCGGACCTTGTCGAGGATGCCGAGGAACTTGGCGCTGCGGTAGGACCGGCGCATCGCCTTGAGGACCTGGTCTGAGCCGGACTGCAGCGGCATGTGCAGGCTGGGCATGACGTTCGGGGTCTCGGCCATCGCAGCAATGACGTCGTCGGTGAACGCCGCCGGATGCGGGCTGGTGAACCGCACCCGCTCGAGCCCGTCGATCTCACCGCACGCGCGCAGCAGCTTGCCGAACGCGAGCCGGTCGCCGAACTCCACGCCGTAGGTGTTGACGTTCTGGCCGAGCAGCGTCACCTCGACGACGCCCTGCGCGACGAGCGCCTCGATCTCGGCGAGGATCTCGCCGGGCCGACGGTCGGCCTCCTTGCCGCGCAGGCTCGGCACGATGCAGAAGGTGCAGGTGTTGTTGCAGCCCACCGAGATCGACACCCAGCCGGCGTACGCCGAGTCGCGCCGCGTCGGCAGCGTCGACGGGAACGTCTCGAGGCTCTCGAGGATCTCGACCTCGGCCCGCTTGTTGTGGCGGGCCCGGTCGAGCAACGCGGGGAGGCTGCCGATGTTGTGGGTGCCGAAGACCACATCGACCCACGGCGCCTTCTGCACGATGGTCGAGCGGTCCTTCTGTGCCATGCAGCCGCCGACGGCGATCTGCATGTCCGGGTTCTTCGTCTTGACCGGGCGCAGCTGGCCGAGGTTGCCATAGAGCTTGTTGTCGGCGTTCTCACGCACCGCGCAGGTGTTGAAGACGACCACGTCGGCCGCCTCGGGGCGCGCATCCGCGGGCAGGCTGTTGACGTCGACGTAGCCGGCCGTTTCGAGCAGCCCGGCGAGGCGCTCGGAGTCGTGCACGTTCATCTGGCACCCGTGGGTGCGCACGTCATAGGTCTTGGCTGCGGCGTGGTCGGCTGTCGTTGTCATGGCACCGACAAGGGTACGTGCTCCGCCCGCCCCGGTATGCCGCGTGGCTCAGCTCGCTGCGTCACGCGCCTCCCTGCGTGCGGACGCGGAGCGGGCATCTGCCACGAGCGGTGGGGCGGCGACGACGAGCAGGACCAGGGCTGGGGCCACCAGCACCGGGAAACCCATGGCGAGGTAGCCGGCCGCCCCGGCGATGCCGCCGACGAAGAACAGCGCCACGAGTCCGGCGAGCATGCCGAGCTTGGGAAGGTCGGCGGTGACGGGCGGCTGGCCGGCCAGACGGCTGCGGTAGGCCAGCTTGCCCAGCTCGATGCCGATGTCGGTGACCATGCCAGTGACGTGGGTGGTGCGGATCTGGGCGGCCGAGATCTTGGTGATGATCGCGTTCTGCAGGCCCATCGTGAAGCACAGGACGGCGACGAACACGAGGTCACGGTGACGCCAGGTCAGCTGGTCGGCCAGCGCACCGAAGGCCAGGATCAGCAACGCCTCGAGCACCAGCACGGTGGCGTACCGCGCCTCGTGGTGCCGGCGCCTGCCCCAGTTGAAGAGAACGGCGCAGGTCATCGCGCCGACGACGAACGCCGTGATCGCGATGAGCCCGATCCGCACCAGCCCCCACGAGCGGAGCACGATGTGGTCGGCCACCGAGGCGGTCAGGCCGGTCATGTGCGAGGTGTAGACCGACACGGCCACAAAGCCGACCGAGTTGAGCGCGCCGGCGATGAACGCGAGCAGGTTGGCCAGGTGTCGGTTGCGCCGCGGGGTGCGGGTCGCACCGGCGACCGTGCGAAGCCGGCGCCACACGGTCGGCACGGGCCGTGCCTCGTATGCCGCCGGGTCGCCTTCGCTCACAGCGGGAGGGTACGGCTTCGCTCAGTCGCGCTGGTGCTCGGGCGCCTGGCGCACGGCCTCGCGGATGACCTGCATCGACAGGTCGGCCGGGTAGCCCTTGCGGGCCAGCATCCCGGCGAGCCGCCGCGTCTGGACCGTGGCGTCGAGTCCGTGCATGGTGCGCAGCTTCTTGGCGACGAGACGCTCGGCCTGCGCCCGCTCGTGCTCGGGGCTGACCTCGTCGAGGGCCGCCTTGGCGGTCTCGTCGTCGACGCCCTTGGTCCGCAGCTCGCGCGCCAGCGCGCGTTTCGCGAGCCCGCGGCTGGCCTGCTGCGAGCGAACCAGCATCCCGGCATAGGCCTCGTCGTCGACCAAGCCCACGTCAGTCATCCGGTCGAGCACACGCTCGGCGACCTCGTCAGGGCAGTTGCGCTGGCGCAGCTTGTCGTGCAGCTGCTTGCGACTGCGCGGCGCCATCGCGAGCTGACGAAGCACGATCGAGCGGGCGACGTCCTCCGCATCGGGCTCGCCGTCGCGGGTGCGCGGGTCGCTCTCCGGGTCACCAGGGATCGGCTGCCACGCCTTCGGGCGACGCCGACGCCCCGCGCCCGGCTCGGCCTGCACGTCCGGCTCGCCCTGCGCGGCCGGCGTGGCCGGCGTCGACTGCGGGCCGGGCTCGGCCTGCGCGAACCACGCCGGGCCGCCTGACGACGTCGAGGCCAGGGCCGCCTCGAGGGCAGCCCTGGCCTCGTCGATCTTGTCGGTCATCCGGCTCAGAACTCGACCGGGACCTCGGGCACCGACTCGGCCGGCTTGTCGACCTGCGGGCCGATGCCGAGCTTCTCCTTGATCTTCTTCTCGATCTCGTTGGCGAGGTCGGGGTTGTCCTTGAGGAAGGTGCGCGCGTTCTCCTTGCCCTGACCGAGCTGGTCGCCGTCGTAGGTGTACCAGGCGCCGGACTTGCGGACGAAGCCGTGCTCGACGCCCATGTCGATCAGGCCACCCTCGCGCGAGATGCCCTGGCCGTAGAGGATGTCGAACTCGGCCTGCTTGAACGGCGGGGACACCTTGTTCTTGACGACCTTGACGCGGGTGCGGTTGCCGACCGGGTCGCTGCCGTCCTTGAGCGTTTCGATGCGTCGCACGTCGAGGCGCACCGAGGCGTAGAACTTGAGCGCCTTGCCACCGGTCGTCGTCTCGGGCGAGCCGAACATCACGCCGATCTTCTCGCGGAGCTGGTTGATGAAGATGGCTGTGGTGCCGGTGGTGTTGAGCGCACCGGTGATCTTGCGCAGCGCCTGCGACATGAGGCGGGCCTGGAGACCGACGTGGCTGTCACCCATCTCGCCCTCGATCTCGGCGCGGGGCACGAGCGCGGCGACCGAGTCGATGACGATGATGTCGAGGGCGCCGGAGCGGATCAGCATGTCGGCGATCTCGAGCGCCTGCTCACCGGTGTCGGGCTGGCTCACGAGTAGCGCGTCGGTGTCGACACCGAGCTTCTTGGCGTACTCGGGGTCGAGCGCGTGCTCGGCGTCGATGAACGCCGCGATGCCACCGTTGCGCTGGGCGTTGGCGACCGCGTGCAGCGCCACCGTGGTCTTACCGGAGGACTCCGGCCCGTAGACCTCGACGACCCGGCCGCGCGGCAGACCGCCGATGCCGAGGGCGACGTCCAGCGAGATCGACCCGGTAGGGATGACCTCGATCGGCGGACGCACGTCGTCGCCCAGGCGCATCACCGCGCCCTTGCCGAAGTTCTTCTCGATCTGGCCCATGACGGTGTCGACCGCCTGCGCCTTCTTGTCCAGGGGTGCCCCTGTGGGGTTGGTCGGTGCAGCCATCTTCGCCACGCTTCCTTCTTTCTGCTCGTGTCGGGCGCGCCTACCTTCGACCCGATGCCGTTGCCTTGATGCGTTGTCGGGTCAGACGCTAGGTGGCGGGTCCGACAGTCGTCCCGGGCCGATTCGCAGCCTGTGGACGAGGGCCTGCCGTCCTGTCACCTGTGGATGAACCTACCGAACACGTGTTCGACAGGTGGGAGGCGGGGCGCGACACGCCGCGCGAGTTTCCCGGTATGCCGCGTGGTCACCTCGCGGCATACCTCGCCTACGAGAGCAGCAGCTTCTCGAGGCGGCGGGCGGCACCGACCACGCCGAACAGGCCGAGCACGAGCAGGTAGGCCACGTGCCCCAGCACGCCCCACCCCACGTCGCCGAGCATCAGCGCCCGCTCGAGCGCCACACCGTGGTAGAGCGGCGTCGCCCGCACGAACCACTGCAACGCCTCCGGATACGTGGCCAGCGGGAAGAAGGTCGCCGAGAAGAGGAACATCGGCTGGATCGCCAAGGTGATGTAGTCGAAGTCGACCCACGAGCGCATGAACGTCGTCGCGAACATCCCGACCGCCGCGAATGCGAACCCGATCAACACCCCGGCGGGTAGCGCCAGCAGCGCCCACCACGAGCGCACGGCCCCGGCCAGCACCGCCACGACGAGGAAGGCCGCCGAGTAGAGGCCGCCGCGGATCAGCGACCACGCCACCTCCCCCACGGCGATGTCGCGCGGCCCCATCGGGGTGGCGAGCACGGCGTCGTAGAGCTTGGCGTACTTGAGCTTGAAGAAAAGGTTGAACGTGGAGTCCATGACGGCGCCGTTCATCGCCGAGGCGGCGAGCAGCGCGGGGGCGACGAACTGCGGGTAGGTCACGACCATCCCCGAGTCGGTTGTCACCGTCTTCACGAGCGCACCGATGCCGATGCCGAGGGAGAAGAGGTAGAACACCGGCTCGGCGAACCCGGTGACCAGCGCGATCCACCCGTGCCGGAACGACCGGACGTTGCGCTCGACCAGCATCCGCGCGAGCCCGGCGCCCGCCGGCATCGGCATCGCCCGGGCCACCCGCGAGACCAGCGGCGTCCGAGGAATCGTCGGTGCGCTCACGGCAGCAACCTCCTCGCGAAGGCGCGCCGGGCCAACCAGGCCCCGCCCGCGGCATACCCGACCAGGACCAACAGGTGCCCCACGAAGGGCAACCACGACACGTCACCCACCGACACGGCCCGCGCCGCGGAGACGCCGTGCCACAACGGCGTCACCCAGGCAACCGGCTGCATCCATCCGGGCAGCTGGTCGATCGGGAAGAACGTGCCGGAGAAGAGCATGAGCGGCGTGATGATCCAGCGGTAGACGATGTTGAACCCGTTGTCCCCCTCCTGCGTGGCCGTGAACGCGAAAAGCGGTGTGGAGAAAGCCAATCCGGTCAGCACGGCGATCGGGAGGCACAACACTGCCCACCACGAGTCGAACCCACCGAACAGCGCCGCGATCGCCATGAAGACGGTCGTCGACATCACCAGGTGCAGCGCCACCGCGAGCCAGTGCCCGGCGAGCACGTCCCGCACACCGAGCGGCGTGGCGAGCTGGGCGTGGTAGTTCATGTTCCACTTGATGTAGCCCAGGACCTGGTAGCTCGACTCGCCCCACGCCACCCACAACGTCTGCGTCACGACGATCGCGGGGACCACGAAGTGAAGGTAGGGGACCCCGTCGATCCCGCCCGCACGGTCGTCGACGAGCGCACCGAGCCCGATGCCCATCGACAACAGGAACAGCACCGGCGACAGAACGCGGGTGACGACCGATCCGCGCCAGGTGCGCCGGTAGACCGCGAGGTGGTAGCCGAACGCGGCCAGCACGCGTTCGAGCGCCGACATGGGCTGACGTATGCCGTGTGCCGCCCGCGCGCCCGTGGGCGGCGGTTCGTGGGTGGTCGCCTGGGTCACCGTTCAGTCCACCAGGGTCCGGCCGGTGAGGTGGAGGAAGACGTCCTCGAGCGTCGAGCGCCGCACCAGCGACGACAGCGGCTCGACCCCACGCGCGTGCACCTGGGCGGAGGCCTCGTCGCCGTTGTCGGCGTAGAGCAGGAGGCGGTCGGGCAGCACCTCGACGCGCTCACCGATGCCTGCGACCTTGTCGGCGTAGGCGCCGTGGTCCTCGGCGTCGAAGCGCAGCTCGAGCACCTCCCGGGTCGAGTAGTCGTCGATGAGCTGACGCGGCGAGCCCTCGGCGACGATGCGGCCGTGGTCCATGACGACCAATCGGTCGCAGAGCTGCTCGGCCTCGTCCATGTAGTGGGTCGTCAGCACGAGCGTCACGCCGGAGCGCTTGAGCCGAAACAGCCTGTCCCACAACACATGTCGCGCCTGCGGGTCGAGGCCCGTGGTGGGCTCGTCGAGGAGCAGGATCTCGGGCGCGTTGATCAGCGAGCGCGCGATGGTGAGGCGTCGCTTCATGCCTCCGGACAGCGGCTCGACCTTGTCCTTGGCGCGCTCGGTGAGCTGGGCGAAGTCGAGCAGCTCGGCGGCGCGCTCCTTGACCTCCTTGCGCGACAGGCCGAAGTAGCGGCCGTAGATCCAGAGGTTCTCCTCGACGCTGAGCTCCTCGTCGAGCGTGTCGCGCTGGGGGCAGTTGCCGAGGCGGGCACGGATGGCCGGCCCGTCGGTGGCGGGGTCGAGCCCGAACAGCCGGAGCTCTCCCCCGGTCACCGGCGACACGCACCCGACCATGCGCATCGTCGAGGACTTGCCGGCGCCGTTGGGACCGAGGAACCCGAAGCACTCGCCCCTGCGGACGGCGAAGTCGATGCCGTCGACGGCGGTGAACTCCCCGAAGGTCTTGGTCAGGCCGCGAGCGCTCAGCAGGATGTCGTCGGTGTCAGGCACGTTTCACCACGCTACTGATATTCACCGACAGCGTTCACCCGGTTTATCCGGCGTGCCGGCTCACAGGTGGACGGCGGTGATGGTCACCGTGGCCGGCTGGCCGGCGGCAAGCCCTTCTGCCTTGCGCACGGCCGCCTTCATCGGCAGCACGTACGCGGCCTGCTCACTGCTGGGGAACAGCGACGTCTGCCACGTCGTCCCGCCGCACGTGACCTCGACCTTGACCGAGCCGAATCCCCCGGACCGCCCTTCGGCCAGATCGGCGATCTCGTCGCTGACGTCCTCGGAGACCGTGAGCATGTGGAAGCTGTGCCACATCCACAGTGGCGCCGTGACGGTCCAGGAGGGACGGCTCATCCGCGCGCCTGGGTGAGCTCGGCGAGGAGCGTCAGCGCGAGGTCGGTTGCAGGCATCGCCCTGACTCGCGCGTGTCCCGTGCCCGCCCACAGGTGGACGAGCTCGGCCTCCCCCGTGGCCTTGCCGTGGGCGCGCAGCGGCGCCGTGAGGTGGTGGACATGGGGGTATGCCGCAGGGGCGGCATCGCTGAAACGTTCCGTCCACGTCGTGGTCAGGGCTCGCGCGCTGCGGCCGGTGAAGCATCTGGTCACGACGGTGTCCGGTCCGGGTTCGCCGCCCGGAGGCTCGTGGTTGGTCAGCTCGTGCCGGTGGACCTCGGCGGTTCCGGCCTCGGGGGTGGCCATGAAGGCGGTGCCGAGTGCGACCGAGCTCGCCCCAGCCGCAAGGACTTCCGCCGCCTCGGCGCCCGTGACTACTCCCCCGGCTGCGATGACCGGCAGATCGGTGCGCTGCCGAACCGCTGCGACGAGCTCGCGCACCGGCAGCTGCTGGTGGCCGGTATCGACCGGGCCGCCGCGGTGACCACCCGCCTCCCAGCCCTGGAGCACGAGGCCGTCGACGCCGAGCTCGCGCGCCCAGTCGACCTCGTCGGGCTCGTTGAGCGTCACCCAGACCTCTACCCCGGCCTGCTGGAGCCGGGTCACGACGTCGTCCGGCGGCCACGCGAACGCGAAGCTGACCACGGCCGGAGCTGCCTCGACCAGCACGTCGACCTTGGCCGCGAAGCTGTCGTCGTCCCACCTCGCCTCACCCAGCCCCACGCCAGCGGCCGCGGCCCACGGCTCGAGCAACGCGGCATACGCCATGACGTCGCTGGCGGCGCCGGGTGGGTTCGGGGAGGGTGCAAAGATGTTGACACCAAAGGGCTTTGGCGTCGCTGAGCGTAGGGCGTCGATGTCGTCGCGGAGGCGGTCGGGGCTGAGGTAGGCGCCCGCGAGGAAGGGGAACACTCCTGCCTCGGCGACCGCGGCGGCGAGCGCTACCGTGCTGGGTCCGCCGGCCATGGGCGCCAGGACGAGGGGCAGGTCGACGACAGTCACGGCGCAGCCTTGGGGTCGATGCCGAGGCGTCGCGACTCGGGGACGTCCATGTCGTCGCACAGCGCGAGCCAGACGCGCCGCGGCGGGACACCGGCCTCGAGCGCCTCGTTGACCGTGCGGTCGTCGAGCGCGTGGATCGCGTGTCGCTCGGCGAGGGACGCGGCATACGCCGACCCGAACTCGCCGTCCATCAGGTCCCAGAACTTGCTCAGCCGCACGCCCCCACCCTAAGCGCGACGGTCGGCATGCGTGCCGCGTGGTGAGGCGATAGGACTGAGGAAGGAGGTCCGCATGCAGACAGTGATCAGGGACATCGAGGGCTGGTCGTCACTCGACCCGCTGTCCGGCAAGCTCGCCGGGTGGGTGGAGAAGGTGACCGCACCACGCCTCGTCAAGAACGCGTTGTCCGGAGGATGGCTCGGGCACCAGCTCCACCCCGCACTCACCGACGTCCCGATCGGGGCCTGGGCCATGGCCACTGTGGTCGACGCGATCGGCGGGGAGAAGGGCGCGGAGGTCTCCCGCCAGCTCGTGGGGGTCGGCATCCTCGGAGCTGTCCCGGCAGCGTGGACCGGTGCGTCGGACTGGTCGAGCAGCTACGGCCCCGAACAGCGGGTGGGTCTGGTGCACGCAATCACTAACTCGGCCGGGACGCTGCTGCAGGTCGCGTCATGGGTGGCGCGGCGACGTGGACGCCATGGGACCGGTGCCGTCCTCAGCGCGGTGGGGCTAGGCGCGACCGGTGCGGCGGCCTACCTCGGTGGGCACCTGACGCTCGTGCGCGGGGTCGGCGTCAACCACACGGCCTTCCAGGAGGCCCCCGGTGACTGGACCGATGTGGCGGCGGAGGTCGACCTCGTGGAGGGCACACCGAAGCGGGTCGAGGCAGCAGGGGTGCCGGTGATGCTCGTGCGCCGCGGACCGCGGGTCCTGGCGCTGTCGGCGGTGTGCACCCACGCGGGCGGACCGCTCGACGAAGGCACCCTGACCGACGACGACTGCGTCGAGTGCCCGTGGCACGGCAGCCAGTTCCGGCTGACCGACGGCGCGGTCGAGCGTGGGCCGGCGTCGGTGCCCGAACCTGTTTGGGAGGTCCGGCTGGCCGACGGTCGGGTGTCGGTGCGCACCCGCTGAACGCGGGAAACCGGGTGTGCGAGGGTGGGCGCGTGACCTCGCTGGAGCGGCTGCGGCCCGACCATGCCGACGCGGTGCTGGAGTTCGAGCGGGCCAACCGTGCCTGGTTCATGCGCTTCATCGGCGACCGCGGCGACGCGTACTTCGCGGAGTTCCAGGCCCGCCACGACGCGTTGCTGGCCGAGCAGGAGTCCGGTGAGGGCGCCTACTTCGTCCTCGTGGACGCCGAGGGCGCAGTGGTCGGCCGCTTCAACCTGATCCTGCTCGACGACGGAGTGGCTGAGCTGGGCTATCGCATGGCCGAGCACGCTGCCGGGCGCGGGCTGGCCACCGAATCGGTCCGCGAGGTCTGCCGAATCGCGTTCTCCCAGATGGGAATCCACACGGTCCGCGCGGCCACGAGTCTCACCAACATCGCCTCGCAACGGGTGCTGCTCAAGGCCGGCTTCGCACCGGACGGACCAGCCGACCCGTCGGCGGTCGGCGGCAAGCCCGGCTCCTGGTTCGAGCGCCGATCCGGCTGATCCGGCCCGGGCGGTCCCGGCCTACGGGCTGCCAGGGGCGCAGCCTGTCGCGCCTCTGGCATCCCGGAAGGGCGGTCTTCAGTCGAGGTGACGGAACCTGGGCCAGAGCGTCGACCACGACTCGCGCGGGTCACGGCAGACCGCCACCGGGGCGTCCTGCTCCTCGTTGTCGACGTCAACCCCGTTGTCCAGCGTGGCGACCACGTCGCAGCTGCCGAAGTAGCCGCGCACCTCCTCGAGCTGGTAGCCGACGACGAGCACCGACGTGGCCGCGTCGGGTGGGCGCGGACCGAGGTCAAACAGCGCGTTCTGCCCACTCACCGGCCCGGGCAGGCCGAGGGGTCGACCGAAGCGCGCGATCGCACCCGCCTCGCCGTAGTTCGACGCGATGACGACCGTGGGCCGTGGCTCGGGTGCCTGCCGGTATGCCGCGGCCACCTGCTCGACGTAGCGCGGCCACCCGACCTGGTCGGCGACGAGCGGCCCGATGTCGGGCAGCGGCGTGGCTCCGACCGACCGCAGAGGCACGATCGGCAACGCCAGCACCAGCGAGACGCATGCGTTGAGGGCCACCAGTGCAATGGCTACTAGACGCCAAACCCGTTGGCCCACAAGCCACTTCGCGACGGGCACGCACCCCGCGGCATACGCGATGCTCAGGAGGTGCACCGGGTAGTGCGGCTGCGCGCCGGACACGATCGTGAAGGCGATCATCGCGAGACACGCGACCGCGAGGAACCCGACCCGGCCACGTTGCGGGCGACGCAGCAGCCAGACCAGCCCGGTCACCCAGACGACCGCGAGCGGCGGACCAAGCATCACGAACAGCAGCCACGGCACCTGCGCCCGCACCTCACCGGCGTTGCTGGCGGCGAGTGCCGACCCCATGGCGAGCTGGGGCCAGCCGTGCGTGGCCTGGTAGACGAGGTTGGGCAGCGTGACGATCGCGGCGACGAGCCCGCCCAGCCACGGCCATGGCGTCTCTAGCTGACGGCGTGGGCCAAGCAGGAGGATGCCGAGCAGGAGCGAGATGACAACCGCCGCGACGATCCAGCGGTTGTATGCCGTGAGGCCGGCGAGCGCTCCCGCGGCCAGCCACGCGCGGGGTGAGCCCCGGACCGCGCGGATCATCGCGAGGGCGACGAGGAGCAGCAGCGGCAGGTCGATGGTCGAGGTCAGCAGGATGTGCCCGACCATCAACGGCATCGCGGCGAACGCGTAACCCCAGGCCGTCAGGGCCTGGGCGCCGCGCCCTCCCCCGAGCTCACGGCATACCAGGGCAAGGACGATGACCGATGCGGCCGTCGCCAAGGTCGCAGGCAGGCGCAAGGCCCACGGATCGTCGGCCAGGTGCGTCGTCAGGCGGGCGATGAGCGGCGTGAGTGGCGGCTGGTCGACGTAGCCCCAGGCCGGTGGGAGCATCCGGTAGTAGAGCTCGTCCCGGTGGTAGCCATAGCCCTGGCTGCCGAGGGTGAGCGCGACCGCCTGCGCCGCCGCGGCGGGCAGGACGAGGCGCCACGCCACCGGTGCCCGCTCCCCCGTCACACGCGCCAGCCTGCCTTGCGCGGCAGCCGATGTCGATGAAATGCGTCTGCCCCTCTGGGTCTCGCTCGACATACTGTCGACATGCACCCCAGCCTCGCGATGCTGCGCGGCATCGTCGAGTCGCATGCCGCGGACCGGGGTTACCGAGTGGTCGACGCAGGGCTCGATAGGGACGGGTACCTCGCCATCGAACTCGGGCTACCGGGGAGGGACGGGAACGCACACGTGACCCTCAACGGCGAGGTGTTCGTGGTGTCCTTCGAGGGCGGCTACTCATGGACAGAGTTCGCCTACGACGAAGAGGACCGACGGGATGTTTTGGACGCAGTGCTGGGCCTGGTCGACTCCTATGCGGATCCGCGGAGCGTGGAAGTGACCGTCCGGCGCCGCTGGCGTCGTGCCCGCAAGGAGTTGCGTCTCACGAACGGAGCAGTCCTGCGCACGCGAGGGTGGAGCCAGGGACCGACCGGATGAACGATCAGGACGGTGCGTCACCGCGCAACCACCGGGTGGCGCGGTCCTTGAGGCCATCCCCTGCAGGTGGTTGGGGCGGCGTCGGCGCCTGGGGGCCGGGGCGACCGCCCTGTTCGTAGTAGCGCAACGTCTGGACGACCTGATCGAGAAAGTCGTCGACTTCGCGCTCGTCATACCCGCGGCGGAAAGAGGTCGGGGTGAAGCTGTAGTTGGTGACGTCCTGCGATGTCAGCATCTGCCCATCATGCGCCTCGGAAGCCGTCCGTGGGACGACGGCGGGTCACCGTCTCGCGAGCGGGGCCAGTGGGCGGGGCTCCGGAATCGGTCGACGGCGTCGCGCCCACCACGGCCAGGACAGGGTCGCGGCGATCGTGGCACCGGCGGTGTTGAGCAGGATGTCGTCGACGGACGAGACGCGACCCAGCTCGAGGACGTGCTGCATCACCTCGATCAGGGTCGACACCGCCCCGGCCAACAGGACGACGCGCGGGAACGTCGCCAGACCCGCGAACCGGACCGGCGCGAAGAAGCCGAGCGCCGCGAGCAGCAGCAGGTTCCCAACCACCTGGAAAGTCGACATCGTCGCAAGGTCACGCAACGGCTCGAGGCTCACCGCGGCATACTCGGCAGGCCCGCCGGGCAGCATCGTGAGCCACACCCCCGGCACCGTCCCGTAGACGAGCGCGACCTCGGCGAACGACCGGCGCCACGCCACCCGTGCGCGGACGCCCGACCCGATCCTCCCTCCCGCGAGGGCGCACACCGCCAGCAGCGCCAGTGGCAAGACGGCCACGGTGAGCGCCACGACACCGGTCACGGTGCTCGTCCAGCTCTGCGCGTCGAGGACGAATCCGCCTGTCATTGCTGCATCCTCGGGTCCTGGGTGGGGTTGGCGTACATCGCCGGGCACCCTGCGTTGACAGCGTCCGGACGCAACTCGAAGTGCCACGGCTCGTTGCGGTAGATCTGGCACAGGCCGTAGCCGGCGCCGTGCCTGCCCAGCCACTTCGCCGCCTTCGACGGGCCGAGATCGACCGCGTCACCAGACACGTGCTCGGAGGTCTTCGGCGTCGCCACCCACTTGCGCGCCTCCGCTTCGGAACCGTACTTCGCGATGGCGTCGTCCAGGAGCTTTTGCTGGTATGCCACGGAGCGCCACCCGCTGTTGACGTCGAACACGATGCCGTCGTCGCGGGCCTCGAGGGCGGCTCGCTTGAGCGCCGCGAGGAGGTCCGGGTCGAGGTTGGCCACCGAAGGAGCCTTGCTGTCGAAGACCGTCACCCCCTGGCTGCCCTGACCGCCTTCGCCCTGGTCGCTGCCCCGGGTCGCGGAGGCCGCCTTGGTTGCGGCCTTGGGTGCTGCGGGTATGCCGTGGGAGGTGAGCTCGCCGGTCGTCGCCTGCCGGACCGGCCCGCTGGCGTCGGTGGGCAGGGAGCTGCCTTCGACGGGTTGCCAGGGGCCACCGGTGTCCAGGACGAGGGCCAGCACCATGGCGGCCACGGCCAACCCGGCTGCGGCGGTGACGGTGAGGACCGCGATGCCGACAGGGGTGCGTCGGCCGCGACCTCGCAGGTCGGTGCGGATCTGTGGACTGTTGGTCATGCGCCCAGTCCAGTGACCCCGGTGTTGCAGGGGCGTATGCCGTTTTGGATATGCCCGCGATATGCGCCGCCTCCTAGGCTCAGGTCTTGTCATGCGAGTTCTGGTGGTCGAAGACGAGCCGTACCTGGCCGAGGCGATCCGCGATGGGCTGCGCCTCGAGGCGATCGCAGCCGACACGGCCGGCGACGGCGACACCGCGTTGGAGCTGCTCAGCGTCAACGCCTACGACATCGCCGTGCTCGACCGCGACATCCCCGGACCCTCCGGCGACGAGGTGGCGGCGCGCATCGTCGCGTCCGGCAGCGGCATACCAATCCTCATGCTCACGGCGGCCGACCGGCTGGACGACAAGGAGTCCGGCTTCGAGCTCGGTGCCGACGACTACCTCACCAAGCCGTTCGAGCTGCGCGAGCTGGTGCTGCGGTTGCGGGCACTGGACCGGCGGCGCGGCCAGAGCCGTCCCCCGGTGCGGGAGATCGCCGGATTGAGGCTGGACCCGTTCCGCCGTGAGGTCTTCCGCGACGGCAGGTACGTCGCGCTGACGCGCAAGCAGTTCGCCGTCCTCGAGGTCCTCATCGCTGCTGAAGGAGGGGTCATCAGCGCCGAGGAGCTCCTGGAACGGGCATGGGACGAGAACGCCGACCCGTTCACCAACGCGGTGCGCATCACGGTCTCCTCGTTGCGCAAACGGCTCGGTGAGCCCTGGGTCATCGCGACGGTGCCGGGCGTCGGCTACCGCATCGACACGGCATACGAGGCCGGACCCCGACCCGCGCCGAGCACCGGTGACGCGCGTGGTTAGGCAACCCGGGCTGAGCGTGCGGCTGAAACTGACGCTCAGCTATGCCGGGTTCCTCATGGTGGCGGGGGCTTTGCTGCTCGTCGTGGTGTGGCGGTTCCTGTTGTTCTACCTGCCGCCCGACGTGCAGCTGGGGCGGGGCGACTTCGGGCCGACGCGCACCGATGTGATCGACGCGTTCCTCCCGCGGGCTGGTCAGGCGATGTTGTTCCTGCTCGTCTTCGGGCTGGTGGGTGGGTGGTTCCTCGCCGGGCGGATGCTCGCTCCGCTGTCGGCCCTCACCCAGGCGACCCGGCTGGCCGCCCGCGGGTCGCTGTCGCACCGCATCGAGCTCCCGGGACCGCAGGACGAGTTCCGTGAGCTGGCCGACAGCTTCGACGACATGCTCGCCCGCCTCGAGGCGCACGTCGCCGAGCAACAGCGCTTTGCTGCCAACGCCTCCCACGAGCTGCGCACACCGCTTGCGATCACCCAGACCCTGCTGGAGGTGGCGCGCAAGGACCCGGACACCGACCCGCGGGCGCTGGTGGAGCGGCTGGGCATCGTGAACGACCGGGCGATCGCCCTGACCGAGGCGCTGCTCCTGCTGAGCCGAGCCGACCGACAGGCGTTCATCCGCGAGCCGGTGGACCTGTCCCTTCTCGCGGAGGAGGCGACGGAAACCCTTCTGCCGCTTGCCGAACAGCGCGGCATCACGATGGAGGTCACGGGTGCGACTGCTCCCGCGACCGGCTCGCCGGCGCTGCTGCAGCAGCTGACGACGAACCTCGTGCACAACGCGATCGTCCACAACCTGCCGGGCGGAGGTCGCGTGTGGGTGTCGACAGCCGAGGCTGCGGACGGCACGAGGCTCACTGTCGAGAACACCGGCGCGCACCTGCCCCCTGCACTGGTGTCCACCTTGGTCGAGCCCTTCCAACGCGGCTCGGAACGTGCGCGCAGCGACCACGCGGGCGTCGGCCTCGGCCTGGCGATTGCACAGACCATCACGCGGGCCCACCACGGCACCCTCGGCCTCACCGCCCGCGAGGACGGCGGCCTGGTCGCGACCGTCACGCTGCCGTCGCGGGCCCACCTTCCATGAGCACGCGAGGGGACAGGCACGGGGGCAACCCGTACCACGAAGTGGGACCCGCAGCTCTGGGTGCGGCGCTGCTCTTCGGCGTCGGCGCCTTTGTGGTGCTGGGCATCTTCATGGGCCTTGACTACTTCAGCACCCGTGACGACCCGACCGAGCTTGCGACCGTCGTGTCGATCGAGCCGTCCGGCACCATGGAACGGTGCGGCCCCAAGGCGCTCTCACCGAACACGCCGGGTGAGCGGACGACCTACCGCTCGGAGGACCCTCCGTCGGGCCTCCCCGACGAGTTCGGCGTGAACCACTGCCCGAACGAGGGTTACGAGGTGGGTGACGTCGTCCCCGTCCGTCGCTCGGGCCCAGCCGAGGACGACATCACGGTCGAGCCCATCGAGTCGGCAGGTCAGTGGCTCGGCATGGCGGCGGGTGCCGCAGTCATGGCGGGCATCGCCGCCGGCGCATTCACCGCGGTGAAAGAAGGGTGGGATGTTTTCCGTCGTGAGCGCAAGAAGCGTCGTCGTGCAGCGCGCGCCGCAGGCTCCGACGACGGACCTGCACGCGAGTGACAGGCCGAGGGTGGCATCAGCCGGCAGGACGGCCCGTGGTGACCACATGCGAACCCGGGGTTCTCAATTCGACAACCCAAGTTCGTATGTCGCAGTACCTCTGGTGGCTCTCCTGCCAGACGTCGGTCCGGGGTCTGCCTGCCCTCAGGTGGACGCGCCAAGGCGGCGTCGCACCACTCGCCGTCGCAGGGTGGGTGCGGCCACGACCTCGTAGCCGGCCTCGAGGAAGACTTGGACCAGTCCTACGGACGCCTCGTCCCAGATGACCTTCTTGCCCGGCGGCGGCTCAATCGGATAGCCCTCCAGCACGGCAGCGCCGACTCGCCCTCCGTACTCGACCGTCGCTGCCGCGAGTTCATAGGTCAGCCCGGCCCTGCGGTGGTCCTTGCCCACGACGAAGCACGTCACGGACCAGACGCCCTCCAGCTCGGGATCCATCCGCATCCACGGCTGCTTGCGGGCCCACAGCCGTGGGTAGTTCTCGCGCGGCTCGACCGCGACCCAGCCGGCCGCTTCCCCGTCGACGTACCCGATCAGGCCCGACGTCGGACCGTCCGTTCCGCACCCGGTCTGCTCGAGCAGGGCGGCGTCGCGCTGCTCCTGGGTGGTGTCCCGCCAGATCCACCCCGGCACCTTCATCGCTTGGCAGCGGCACTTGCGCGCACCGCCGCTGGCGAAGACCGCTTCGACGTCGTCGACCGACGCCTCGTTGGCCGGGAGCCAGGTGAACTCGGGCATGACTCGTTCCTACCCCACGCGGGCCATCAGGACGAGCGTTCGGGTGCGGTGTCGTTGCGCGAGAGCTTGTCCAGGTCGCGCACGCAGAACCGGTGGTGCTCGAACTCCTCGGTGAGCACCGTGCCGAGGCACTGCCGCACGGTTCGTCCCCGCGCGTAGGGCGGCCACCTGTCGTCGTCGGGCACGGGCGCCGTCTGCGCGAGCTGTTCCGTGGTCACCCCCGCCAGCCACTCCTCCACCTGCGCAGCGTGCCGCGCGCGGATCGCCAACACCTCGTCGAGCGTCGGCTCGGCTGACGGATCAAGCTCGGGTTCGCGGTCCATGACGTCCGTCGGTCCGAGGCCGTATGCCGTGAACGGCTCGGTCACGCCGAGCACACACCGGCGGAACCACGAGTCGTGGACGAAGACGAGGTGACGCAGCGTCTCGAGCATCGACCACTCCCCGTCGACGCCCTGTCGCTCGCTGCCCTCGGGCATGGAACGCACCCGCTCGACGGTTGTCGCCCAGTCACCCTGGAGCTCCCTCCACGCCGCCCCCAGGTCCGACGGATCGTCGGAACGCAGCAGCACCCGCACGGGGTACCGGCGGTCTAGCTCAGCCTCGACGTAGGGCATCACCTCGACGCCGTTGACCACCAGCCCGGTGACCAGCCCGTCGATCTCGGCGTCCTGCATGACCACACCCACCAGCCGAGCACCGCTGAGGTCGCACTCCCGGAACTCCGCGCCGGTCAGGTCCTCATCCTCGAAACGTCGCACGATGAGCAGGCTAGGCCGCCCCACCGACACCCCACCCGGCGTACGCGTAGCCTTGGCCCGGTGTCCGGCATGCATTTCGAGCAGATGGCGGCCGACTACAGCACCGCTCGGCCGCGCTACCCGGTTGGCCTGCTCGACCTGCTCCATGCCGAGGGCATCGTGGGCCAAGGGAAACACTTGCTCGAAGTGGGTGCAGGGTCGGGCCTGGCCACCCGCGACCTTCTGCGATTCGGGAGCACGGTCGTAGCGGTCGAACCCGGCGCTGAGCTGGCCACCGGCCTGAGCCGCCTGGCCCCCGAGGTCGAGGTCATGATTACGCGGCTCGAAGACGCGGACCTGCCGGACCACAGCTTCGACTCAGTCGTGGCAGCAACTTCGATGCACTGGGTAGACCTCCCGGTTGCCCTACCCAAGCTGCACACAGCCCTCCGCCCAGGAGGATGGCTCGCGGTATGGCGCCACTGCTTCGGCGACGATGCTGTCACGACACCATTTCGGCACCGGGTCGAAGAGATCGTGACGGCGCGTGCTCAACCACCGGGCAGTCCGGCCCCTCGTCGGGACGACCGACCCACGATGGACGAACTGAGCGCAGGCGGCTGGTTCGAGCCCGTTCGGACCGAGTCCTGGCGATGGTCGATCGACCTCACGGCCCAACAGGCGCGTGCACTCTTTCGAACCTTCAGCGACTGGAGCAACCGCGAAGTGGAGGCTGTCGGCCGAGCCGTGGCAGACGAAGGCGGAACAGTCACCGAGCACTACCGCACCGTGCTGCACCTCCTACGAGGTTCCACCGCCGTCCCGCAGATCTGACTCTGGCGATGACCCTGACCGAAGTACAGCTTCCTCGAACACTCGTCGCCGCCCCAATTCGCAACGTCAAAACTCGGCCAGAGACCAGGTCACGTACGCTCCCACTCGTGAGCAAGCTGCTGATCGTTGTCGGGGCCGTGATCGCCGTCCTCGGAATCGTCCTGATCCCGTTGCCTGGCCCGGGCTTCCTGCTTCTCGCCCTGGGGGCCGTCCTCCAGATCGTCGGACTGGTGCTGAGAAGGAAGGCTTGAAACCTTCGTCGCCCACCCTTGACTAGGACTGTCGCGAGTCCGGCTCAGGCCCGTTCGAAGATGAGGTCGAAGTCCTTGCGCCAGGACTTCCCCTGGTCCTCCGACGCCTCCCACCGGCCGTCGATCCGATCGGCCCCGACGGTCCCCACAAACCGCTGGTAGAAGTCCGGGTCCTCACGACTCAGCGTCCACTCACCGCCGCCGAAAGTCATTGCAAACACACGGCATACGCCTCGCTCGTCGTGGTAGAGGGCGGTGTAGGCGTTCCGCGCGTCGCTGCGTCCCAGCACGAGCACCTGCTCGCTCGTCGCACCGCCCACGTCGCCCTGCATGGTCCAGCGGAAGTCGACGAACGCGTCACTCAGCCACACGCCCGTCGCCACCCCCGGCACCTCCAGGTCGGTGGGGTCGAGGAACCACGCGTTCGTCAACGTCGTGCGCCACTCCCCCGTCAGGACGTCCAACGCCTCCATCGCCTCGCTGCGCATCAGCTCACCCTCCCGCGGTCCGTTCCGCCGTCCTTCACGGCATACCGCACATGCGTCGCGTAGGGCGAGCTCCACGTGCCCAGCACCTCGAGCTCGACGTCCTGGTCGAAGCCCTCGAACAGCCGCTTCCCGCCTCCGAGCACCACCGGCGCGGTCGAGATGGCGAGCTCGTCGACGACCCCGGCCGCCAGCCCCTGCCGGATGAGGTCCGCGCCCCCACCGAGCGACACGTTCGCGTCGCCCGCGAGGTGACGGGCCGTTGCCAGGGCCGCGTCGAAACCGTCCACGAAGAGAAAGCCGGCCGACTCCTCCGGCTGGTCCTCGGTGCGGTGCGTCAGCACCACCAGCGTGCCCGGGAACGGGTTCTTCCCACCCCACGCCCCCGCCGCCTCGTACATCGCGCGCCCCACGATGCCGCCGCCCATCCCCTCGACCAGCGACTCGAAGTACTCGCGGTCGGCGCCTTTCATCCCCTCGGTGTCGCGGGCCTCGTCCGCGTACGACCACGGCCCACCCATCACCCAGTAGTGCAGCCGCTCCCCGCCGATCCCGAGCCCGTGCTCTGGTCCGTCGTCCGGCCCGACGATGTACCCGTCGACCGAAGTCGTGATCGCGGCGATGACCTTTCCCATGATTCCTCCTTGGTTGCGGTGTCGACAGGTGAGACTGTCGCCGGCGTCAGGAATCATCGTTCGATGAGTTTCGCGGGGCCCGAAGGTCCACCGTCGCATGAGGGACAGCGCATGAGAGACAGGCAGCCATGACCAGACCATTCCGCTTCGGCGTCGTCACCCCCGTGCTCACCGACATGGCGTCGTGGCGTGACCGCGTGCGGCTCATAGCCGACCTCGGCTACTCCACGCTGATGATGCCCGACGTGCCCGGCTGGCAGCCGTCACCGGCGCCCACCCTGGCCGTCGCGGCCACGCTCACCGACCTGCGCGTCGGCACCTGGGTCTACGCGTCGCCGTTCCGGGAGCCTTGGCAGACCGCGTGGGAGGCGCACTCGCTGACGCAGCTCACCGAAGGCCGGTTCGAGCTTGGCATCGGCACCGGCCGCCCAGGCATCGAGGACCAGCTCGCGAGCTACGGCATGCCGGCCCCCTCAGGGCCCCAGCGGCTCGACCAGATCCGCGAGACGGTCACGAGGCTGCGCGAGCTCGACGGGCCGGACACCCACACCCCCGTGACCATGGCCGTGCTCGGTCCCCGGGCGAGGGCCCTGGCCACCGAGCTGGCCGACACCGTCACCGTCGTCATGGCTCCGGGCCAAACGCGCCAACAGGCGGCCGCGGTCGCCCACGAGCTGCGAGCGGCACGCGACCTCGAGCTCGCCCTGCACGTCTCCGTCGTCGGCGATGGCGTTGCGGCCTTCATGGCCTCCGCACAGGAGACCGACCCGGCGGCCCTGCGCGAGTCCGACTCCTTGGCCTACCTTCCCGACGACCCCGCTGCCGCGATCGACCTGCTTCAGTCGAGGCGGGAGGAGTTCGGCGCCTCCTACGTCGTCATCGGCGCCGACTTCGCGCAGACGATGGCGCCCGTCGTGGCGGCGCTCGTCGGTCGCTGACACCAACAGGTATGCCGCGGGGGCGGCGAGGTGCGCACCTCGCCGCCCCCGCGGCATACCTCGTGAAAAGCGTTGCCCTCACTCGGGAAGCGCGGCTGCCGCCTTCTGCTCCAACGCCTCGGTGAGCAGCGCGATCAGCGCCTCGAGCTGGATGTCGGCGGACGAGCCGATCTCCTCGTCGGACCCGTCGAGCGCCCGTGCGGCCAACCCGGCCTTGTCGTCGATGAGAACGGCGATCTTCGGGTCGAGCGTCTGGGCGGCGATGATGCGCCAGGCGGTGACGGGTTCGGTCTGGCCGATGCGGTGGACGCGGTCGATGGCCTGCGTCTGCTCGGCCGAGGTCCACGACAGCTCGGAGAGCACGACGTTCGAGGCGACCTGGAGGTTGAGCCCGACGCCGGCGGCCGACAGCGAGCAGACGATCACCTGCACGTCGGGGTCGTTCGTGAAGGACGCGATCGCGTCCTCGCGTGCCTTCTTGGTCTGGTCGCCGCGGATCGAGGAGTACCCCAGACCGCGCTTGGCGAACGTCGCCTCGGCCACGTCCATGACGTCGATGTGCTTGGCGAAGAACACGACCTTGCCGACGTTGCGCGCCAGCTGCGCGGCGTAGTCGGCCGCGAGCTCGGCCTTGGCCTGGCCGATCTTGCGCATCATCGTGAAGACGTTGTCGCCGGTCTTCTCGGCCGCGCTGTCGCGCTCCGCCGTGGCGACCCGGCGCACCAGCGCGTGGTCGATGCCCTCGCCTTCGACGACGACCGACCGAGCAGCCAGCGCCGCCTCGTAGCGAGACACCAGCCGCCGCGCCAGGTCGGCCTCGGCCGCCCGGATCGAGCGCCCCGCCTCGTCGTCCAGCTCGACGGGAATGTCCGCGATCCGCCGGGCCGGGATGTCCGCGGCCACGTCGATCTTGCGCCGCCGCACGATGCCGAGGTCGATCACCGAACGCCGCGCCGCGGCATAGAAACCCGACTCCGCGGGCGTCAGCCCGTTCTCCTCCAGCGCCGCCTTGAGCGCCGGCCGCGGGCCCTTGTCGTCGATCCAGCCGAGGAACTGCCAGATGGCCTTGAAGTCCTCGATGTCGTTGATGAGCGGGGTGCCGGTGAGCGCCATGAGCAGCGGGTTGGCGCGCCGCGCGCGGATCCGCTCCGACAGCTCGAGCACGTGCTGCGAGCGCTGCGACGTCTTGTTCTTGATGAAGTGCGCCTCGTCGACGACCATCCCGTTGAAGCCGTGGTTGCCCAGCCAGCCGACATGCCGGTCGAGGATCTCGTAGTTGACGATGACGATGTCGGCGAACCCGTCGATCGTCTCGCCGTCACCGTGGATCACGGTGGCGGTGCGCCGCGGGGTCCACAGCTCGGCCTCGTGCGCCCAGTTGGCCTTGACCACGTTGGGGACGGCGACAAGCAGCGGGAACGCGTCGGCCGCCTCGGCCGCGAGCAGCGCCTGCGCGGTCTTGCCCAGCCCGGGCTCGTCCGCGAGCAGGAACGTCCGGTGACCGTCCGCCGCCGACTGCACGAGCTGGGCCTGGTGGTGCATGAGCTCCATGCCGCGGATGCCGTGGGGCAGCTCGGTCGGCTCCGGGAGCGGCATGCACGTGGAGTCGCCACCGGACTCGAACGCGCGGAACAGCGGGGTGAGCAGCTCCCAGCCGCCGAGCCGGTTCGTCGTGGGGCGCTTGAGCTGTTGCACCGCCGAGTAGTCCGGTGCGAGGAACGGGTTGGCCAGCTGCCGCGCGATCGCCTGCGGCGGGGCCACCCGCCGCGACGTGGTCGTCGATGTCGCCACCGGCTCGGGCTCCGGCTCCTCCTCGACCTCGATGCCGGCCTGGCGGAGCATGTCGTTCTTGAGGCTCTTGGCCGCGGACGACACGGGTGCGTCCTCGGCGAGCAGTGCGAGCAGCGAGGTGTCGCGCACTGCGGTCTTGGCGAGGATCGTCGCGATCCCATCGAGCCGGGTGAGGATGTTGGTGCGCTCGGTCTCGGGCATGGCTGCATCGGCCTTGACCCGGGCGCGCTCCCCGCGCACGAGGAGGGCGATGACCTGGTATGCCGTGCGGCCGCTCGGGCGGACGGCGCCGCGTTGCGCGGCCGCCTCCACCTGGCGGACGGCCTTGGCCAGGACGGGAATGATGCCCTCGTTGTCGCGGGGTCGCCGGTCACGCGTGGCGTTGTTGCCACCACGCGCGCCACCACGACGCGATGCTTGCTGTGCCAAGCGGAGCCTTCTCCTCGAAGTGTTGCCACGACCCGAAAGCCGTAGGGCTGACGCACGGTGCGTCAGCCCGTGAGGTGCCGCGACCGCGGGCGCCGGCCACGCGGCATACCGACCGGCGTGACGTGCGCTGGGGACCACACCCCGGTCCCCGTGTCGCGAAGCGCCCGCACCGAGGCCGGGCGACGGGACCCAGTGTACGCACGTCGGGGGCCCTGTGGGCGCCCGGACCCGCAGGGAGCGCGCGGTCAGCCGCCTTTCGACGCGCAGTCGATGCACGTGGTGGCCGCGGGGCGCGCCTCGAGGCGACCGGGGGCGATCGGGCGGCCGCACGTCTGGCAGGTGCCGTAGGTGCCGTCGTCGAGGCGCGCGAGCGCTGCGTCGATCTCGGCGAGGTGCGACTGCACCTGACGGGTCAAGGCCGAGACCTGGGAACGCTCGAACGCGATCGTCGCGCCCTCGGGGTCGTGCTCGTCGTCGGCGTTGGAGTCGCGCGAGGCCTCGACGAAGTCGGCGAACTCGTCATCGAGCGCGTGGAGACGACGCATCGCCTGTGCACGCTCCGCCTCCAGCACCTCCCGGGTCCCAGCCATCCGTCCAGCATCGCACCGACCACTGTCAGTGGCAGGTGAGAGGCTGTTCTCCTCATGGCAGGTGACGTGCTCGACCGATTCTCCCCGGCCACTCGCGAGTGGTTCCGCGGGTCGTTCAGCGCGCCCACCGCCGCGCAGGCGGGCGCGTGGGACGCGATCAGCTCGGGTCAGCACGCCCTGGTCGTCGCGCCGACCGGCTCGGGCAAGACCTTGTCGGCGTTCCTGTGGGCCTTGGACCGGCTCGCCTCCGAGCCCAAGCCGGACGAGAAGCTGAAGCGCTGCCGGGTCCTCTACGTCTCGCCGATGAAGGCGCTGGCGGTCGACGTCGAGCGCAACCTGCGCTCGCCCCTGGTCGGCATCGGTCACGCCGCCACCCGCCTGGGCCTCACACCCCCGGACATCACCGTCGCCGTCCGCTCGGGCGACACCCCTGCGAACGAGCGCCGCGCCTTCGCCCGGACGCCCTCCGACGTCCTCATCACGACGCCGGAGTCGCTGTTCCTCATGCTGACCAGCCAGGCCCGCGAGGCGCTGGCGGGTGTCGAGACGGTGATCCTCGACGAGGTGCACGCCGTCGCCGGCACCAAGCGCGGCGCCCACCTGGCGTTGTCGCTGGAGCGGCTCGACGCCCTGCTCGCCCAGCCGGCGCAGCGGATCGGGCTGTCCGCGACCGTGGAGCCGGTCGAGGAGGTCGCGCGCTACCTCGCGGGCGGTCGCCCGGTCGAGATCGTGCGGCCGGAGTCGACCAAGGAATGGGACCTCGACGTCGTCGTGCCCATCGCCGACATATCGCAGCTCGGCGAGGTGATCGAGGAGGACCTGTCCGGGCCGGCCTCGGGCGCCGAGAAGCGTGCCTCGATCTGGCCGCACGTCGAGGAACGCATCGTCGACCTCGTCTCCTCCCACCGCTCCACTCTGGTCTTCGCCAACTCCCGCCGCCTCGCCGAGCGCCTCACCGCCCGGCTCAACGAGATCTGGGAGGACCGGCTCGAGACCATGGCGGCCCGTCGAGGTGACGGCGAGGCACCCGAGGCGACCACGCGGCATACCCGCGACAACGCGACGCGCACCCCCGCCCAGCTGATGGCGCAGTCGGGAGCCTCCGCCGGGGCCCCGCCCGTGCTCGCCCGCGCCCACCACGGGTCGGTGAGCAAGGAGCACCGCCAGCTCATCGAGGAGGACCTCAAGGCCGGGCGGTTGCCCGCGGTCGTCGCCACGAGCAGCCTCGAGCTCGGCATCGACATGGGCGCCGTCGACCTCGTCGTGCAGGTCGAGTCACCGCCCTCGGTCGCGTCCGGGCTGCAGCGGGTCGGTCGCGCGGGGCACCAGGTGGGGGCGGTGTCGCGCGGGGTGCTGTTCCCGAAGTTCCGCGGCGACCTCGTCCAGACCGCCGTCGTCGTCGAACGCATGCGTTCGGGGGCCATCGAGTCGCTGCGCGTGCCCGCCAATCCGGTCGATGTGCTGGCGCAGCAGATCGTGGCCATGTGCGCGCTCGACGACTGGACCGTCGACGAGCTGGAAGCGTTGGTGCGCAAGGCAACTCCCTTTGCCTCTCTGCCGCGGTCGATCCTCGAGTCGGTGCTCGACATGCTGTCGGGGCGCTACCCGAGCGACGAGTTCGCCGAGCTGCGACCGCGCATCGTCTGGGACCGCGTCACCGGTGTCCTGTCCGGTCGGCCGGGTGCCCAGCGCCTCGCCGTCACCTCGGGCGGCACGATCCCCGACCGAGGGTTGTATGCCGTGTTCCTGGCTTCGTCCGAGGGCGCCGGTCGGCGGGTCGGCGAGCTTGACGAGGAGATGGTCTACGAGTCGCGCGTCGGCGACGTCTTCACCCTGGGGACATCGACGTGGCGGATCGAGGACATCACGCACGACCGCGTACTCGTAACGCCTGCGCCGGGGCTGCCAGGGCGGCTGCCGTTCTGGAAGGGCGACCAGCAGGGACGGCCGGCCGAGCTGGGGCGGGCCGTCGGCGCGTTCGTCCGCGAGGTGGTGGGGTTGTCGGATTCCGCTGCGCGCGAACGGGTTTCGGCCGCTGGGCTCGATGAATGGGCGACCGACAACCTGCTGGCCTACCTCGCCGAGCAGAAGGAAGCGACCCGGCACGTGCCCGACGACCGCACCATCGTGGTCGAGCGGTTCCGCGACGAGATCGGCGACTGGCGGGTCGCGCTGCACAGCCCGTTCGGCGGGCAGGTGCACGCACCGTGGGCGCTCGCGGTGTCGGCGCGGATGCGCGAGCGGTTCGGCGTGGACGTGCAGGCGATGCACGGAGACGACGGCATCGTGTTCCGGCTGCCCGACCTGGAGTTCGAGGAAGGCCGTGGGGTGGGCGCCGAGCTGCTCGAGCTGGTGACGCTCGACCCCGATGACGTGCACGACCTGGTGACGGCCGAGATCGGTGGCTCGGCGCTGTTCGCGGCGCGGTTCCGCGAGTGCGCGTCACGAGCGCTGCTGCTGCCGCGACGACGCCCCGACCGGCGTCAACCGCTCTGGCAGCAACGGCAGCGGGCCGCGCAGCTGCTCGAGGTCGCGTCGCAGTACGCGTCGTTCCCGATCGTGCTCGAGACGGTGCGCGAGTGCGTGCAGGACGTGTTCGACGTGCCCGGCCTCGAGGCTCTGATGCGCTCGGTCGCCTCGCGCGAGGTGACGATGGTCGACGTCGAGTCGCGGCAGCCGTCGCCGTTCGCGCGGTCACTGATGTTCGGGTACGTCGCGCAGTTCCTCTACGAGGGTGACTCACCGCTGGCCGAGAAGCGGGCGGCCGCGCTGGCGCTCGACCCGTCCCTTCTGGCCGAGCTGCTCGGTCGCGGAGAGGGCCTGTCGCTGCGCGACCTCCTCGACCCCGAGCAGGTGTCCCGCACCGAGGCCGAGCTACAACGGTTGGTGCCCGAGCGCGCTGCCCGGGACGCCGAGGACGTCGCCGACCTCTTGCGAGTGCTCGGGCCGCTGTCGCTCGCCGACATCCAGGCGCGCTCGCGGGAAGGCTTGTCCCACAAGGAGATCGGCACCTGGCTGGTGGATTTGGAGGGCGCGCGACGAGTCATCCGGGTGCGGGTGGCTGGGGACGAGCGCTGGGCGGCGATCGAGGATGCCGGTCGGTTGCGTGACGCGTTGGGCGTGTCCCTGCCGGTGGGGGTGCCGCAGGCGTTCCTCGAGTCCGTGCCCGACCCGATGGGCGACCTCGTCGCCCGGTTCGCGCGGACCCACGGCCCGTTCCCCGTGGCGCGGGTCGCGGAGTGGTGGGGCATCGGTCCCGCCGTCGCGCAGGACGCGTTGCGACGCCTCGTCGGCGCCGGTCGCGTCGTCGAGGGCGAGCTGCTGCCGGTCGAGAACGGCGGCCGCCGCCACGGCATGGACTACTGCGACGCCGAGGTGCTGCGGATGCTGCGGCGTCGCTCACTGGCCGCCCTGCGTGCCGAGGTCGAACCTGTCGCGTCGGCCGAGCTCGCCCGGTTCCTGCCGTCGTGGCAGGGCGTCGGTGGGGGGCTGCGTGGTCGCGAGGGGCTGCTGCGCGCGGTGGAGCAGCTCGCCGGTGCGGTGCTGCCCGCCAGCGCGCTCGAGACACTGGTCCTGCCTGCCCGGGTGGTCGACTACTCCCCCGCCCTGCTCGACGAGCTCACGTCCTCCGGTGAGGTGCTCTGGCGCGGCCACGGCTCGCTGCCCGGCGACGACGGGTGGGTGTCCCTCCACCTGGCCGACACGGCATACCTCACCCTTGCCCCGCCCGACGACCGCGAACTCACCGAGGGCGAGACCGCGATCCTCGACGCCCTGGCCGGCGGTGGCGCGTTCTTCTTCCGCACCCTCGCCGACACGCTCGAGTCGACCGACGACGAGCAGCTGCTGACCGACCTGTGGTCGCTCGTGTGGTCCGGTCGGGTGTCGGGTGACACGCTCGCGCCCGTGCGGGCGCTGCTGTCGGGCGGGCGCACCGCGCACCGCCGTTCGAGCGCCTCACCAAGGACAGCAAGGTATGCCGGTCGGCGGGGTTCGCTGGGCGCGCTCTCGGGCGGGCGTGGGCTGGGTCGCACCCCGGCACCTACGCGGACCGGACCGCCCACGGGCGCCGGCCGGTGGTCGCTGCTGCCCGAGGTGGAGGCCGATGCGACCGTGCGGGCCTACGCCACGGCGGAGGTGCTGCTCGACCGGTATGGCGTCGTGACCCGCGGGTCCGTCGTGGCCGAGGACGTGCCCGGTGGGTTCGCCGGGGTCTATCGGGTGCTCGCGGCGGCCGAGGAGTCGGGGCGGGTGCGCCGTGGCTACTTCGTCGAGACGCTGGGCGCCTCCCAGTTCACCACGACTGGCGCGGTCGACCGGCTGCGTGCGGGCGCTCGGCAGCCGGGCGAGAGCGACCGGGGCAGCGCTGGCGGATCGGCGGCGGCCGTCGTCCTCGCGGCGACCGACCCGGCCAACGCCTACGGCGCCGCGCTGCCGTGGCCCGACCGGCCAGCGTCGCCGGGCGACGACGACACCACCGGCAAGCGGGGGCACCAGCCCGCGCGCAAGGCGGGCGCCCTGGTCGTGCTGGTCGACGGCGAGCTGGTGCTCTACGTCGAACGCGGCGGCAAGACCCTCCTGTCGTGGACCGACGAGCCCGGCCTGCTCCAGTCGGCGGCTGACGCGCTCGCCCTGGCCGTGCGCGAGGGCGCCCTCGGGCGGTTGACCGTGGAGAAGGCCGACGGTGGCGCGCTGCTCGGATCCGAACACCCGCTCGTGCAGGCGCTCGCGAACGCCGGGTTCCACGCGACCCCCCGCGGCCTGCGCCTGCGCACGTGAGCTCCGTCAAGTGCGATCTCGACTAGGCCGTCAAGCGCACACTGGACTATCATTGTGAGACGTCGCGAGGTGCTCAGGCGCATCAGCAGGGAAGCTCGTTCCCAAGGGTTCGAGTGGGTGCTCCTCAGGCAAGGGGCCAATCACGAGGTTTGGAGCCTGGACGGTCTCATGATCCCCATCGCGCGTCACGGTGAGTTCGGCAACAGGGCGGCCGAGATGATCTGGAAAGAGTGCGAAGCCCGCTTGGGAAGAGGCTGGTGGCGGTGAAGAAGACCTACGAGGCAGTTGTCGAGCGCGATGGTCGCTTCTGGCTCATCCACGTGCCCGCGGTCGACCGATGGACCCAGGCCCGACACCTACGCGAGATCGACACCATGGCGCGGGACCTGGTCGCGGTCATGCTCGACATCGAGCCGGAGACCATCACCATCAATATCGAGCTGCGGCTACCCGAGGACGTCACGCGCCACCTCAGCGAGGCCAAGAGGCTGCGAGAAGCGGCCGCAAAGGCGAATTCTGCGGCCGCCAAGGAGTCCCGCGCCGCTGCGCGAGCATTAGCCGACCAAGGACTGCCGTTGCGAGACATCGGCGCCGCCTTGGGCATCTCCCACCAACGAGCTGCGCAGCTGCTCGACAAGTCGGCATGAACCCTTCCAGTCATGCCGGAGGGTGACACCGTCTGGCGGACCGCCGACCGGCTCAACCGTGCGCTGGCGGGCGAGGCGGTCACACTGAGTGACCTGAGGTTTCCCTCGATCGCGACGGTGGACCTGCGTGGAGCGACCACGCTCGAGGTCATCAGCCGGGGCAAGCACATCCTCCACCGGCTCGAACACGGTGGCGACCGGGTCACGGTCCACTCGCACCTGAAGATGGAGGGCCAGTGGCGCGTCGAGGCGACCGACACGATCGGTGGCTGGCTGCGGCGCGACGACCTGCGTGCGGCCATCGGGGCCACGCGCTGGACCGCGCTCGGGCTGCGCCTCGGCAACCTCGACGTCGTGCCCACCGACCGCGAAGGCGACCTCGTCGGCCACCTCGGACCCGACATCCTCGGCGCCGACTGGGACGCCGAGGCGGCGGTCACCAACCTGCGCCGGTCGAGCGCGCCCATCGGTGCGGCCCTGCTCGACCAGCGCAACCTCGCCGGCATCGGCACCCTCTGGTGCGCCGAGACCCTTTTCGTCGAGAGGCTTCACCCCTGGACCGCGGCCGACTCGCTGGCACCCGAGGTCGTCGCGTCGGCGGTCGATCGCGCACATCGGTTTCTCGTCGCAGCCAAGGAGCACCCGATCCAGTCGAGCACCGGCAGCCGCCGGAAGGGCGAGGAGACGTTCGCCCACGGTCGGTCAGGGCGCCCGTGCCGTCGGTGCGGCGACACCATCCGGGTCGCGATGATCGGACCACCCGGGCGCGAGCGCACGATGTTCTACTGCCCCACCTGCCAGGGCGGCCTCGGCCCCACCGACGACGGCCGCCGCCAGAACCCCCTCGGCCACCGCCGCAGTTGAGTGCCTGACACCGACCAGTAGACCGGTCTCAGGCACTCAGGGCGCGGGTGGAGCGCCGGCCTTGGCGAGGATGTCCTCGACCACCTCGGTCTTGGCGTCGGCGTAGTCCTGCACGTACCGCCACTCGCGGGTCGCCAGCTCACGCTTGACCGCGGCATACCGGTCACGGTCCTCCGGGTGCGCGCGCAGCCAGTCGCGGAACATCCGCATCCGCGCGATCTCGGGATCGGCCGCACCGCCGGGCGTGAAGACGTGCACGTTGACGTCGTGCGAGTCGCCGTCGCCGACCCTGCGCGAGACGACGCGGTGCTCCAACCAGTCGGGTTCGCGGACGCGCAGCCGATAACCGGCCCCTTCGAGGGCAGGCAGGTATGCCGCCTCGTCACCCGAGTCGGGCACGAGCAGCAGGATGTCGATCACCGCCTTGGCCGGCAGACCCGGCACCGACGTGGAGCCCACGTGCTCGACGGCGAGTGCGGTCTCGCCTAGCGCCCCAGCGATCACGGCGCGGTTCTGCTCAAAGAGGTCGGCCCATTCCGGGTCGTGGTCCACGACGACCGGCTGGTCCGCATACGGGACGGCGCCGTCCACCAGCCCGGAAGGCGGGTCGGTCGAAGGCACGTCAGAGAAGCGCGACGCCGGCGACAGCTCAGGCTGCGGAGGCAGACAGGTCGTCGGTCTTGGGCAGCGGCAGCGCGACCGGCGCGGTGAGCGCCTCGGTCACGGCGACCCGCTCGGAGACCGAGCTCAGCACCTCGGACAGGGGCAGCTTGAGCGCCCCACAGATGGAGGCGAGCAGCTCGGAGGACGCTTCCTTCTCGCCCCGCTCGACCTCGCTGAGGTAGCCGAGGGACACCGACGCAGCGGCCGACACCTCGCGCAGCGTGCGGCCCTGGGACTGACGCTCCTCCCGGAGGACGTCACCGAGCTCGCGACGAAGCAAGATCATGGACGCCTCCTTCGATGGTGACAGCGCGGTCGTTCACTGCCCACGGTACCCCGTGGCCCCGACGACGCGCGCGCAGGATTGCGGAAACACGCGACACAGCAGGTCCAACGGCGTGGCGCGCTCGAATCTTCCGCGGCCCGCCGTCAGCCCAGCAGCGCCGTGACACAGGCCAGGGCCTCGGTCACCGTCTGGAGGCGGATCGCCTCGCGGTCACCGGCCAGGGCCAGCCTGCGCACGACCACGTCGTCCTCCAGCGCCGCCGCGACGAAGACCGTCCCCACCGGCTGGCCGTCCTGCGGGTCCGGCCCCGCCACCCCGGTCGTGGCGACGCCGACCGCGGAGCCGAGCACGCGGCATACCCCGACAGCCATCTGGCGGGCGACGTCCTCCTGGACCGCGCCTCCCCGAGCCAGCAGCTCGCGGTCGACCTCGAGCACCGACGCCTTGAGCTCGGTCGCGTAGGCGACCACGGACCCGCGCACGACTGCCGAGGCACCGGGCACGTCGGTGAGGGCCGCGCACACCAGCCCGCCCGTGAGCGACTCGGCTGTAGCGACCGTGAGGCCACGCTCGACCAGGGCGGCGATCACCCCCTCGGCGGCGGGCTTCATCCGCGCCGGGCCGCCCTGCGTGCGCGCTTCATCGCCGTGCGCTCGCTGTTCTGCCGCATGCGCAGCGCCTTTACGACGATGTCGATGCCGGTCACCACAGTGACGAGCACGGCCAGCCCCAGCACGATCTTCGCGGCCAGCTCCCACGCATCAGCACCCGCGAACGACCACAGCGGCAACGTGTAGAGCAGCAAGCCGAAGAACTGCAGCGTCGTCTTGACCTTGCCCCCGCGCCCCGCGGGCATCACACCGTGCCGGATCACCCAGAACCGCAGCACCGTCACGCCCCACTCACGCACCAGCACGACGATGGTCACCCACCACGGCAGGTCTCCGAGGACCGACAGCCCCACGAACGCCATGCCCATCAGCGTCTTGTCGGCGATGGGGTCGGCGATCTTGCCGAAGTTCGTGATCAGCCCACGGCGCCGCGCGAGGTCACCGTCGACGCGGTCCGTGGCGGTCGCGATGCACAGTACGGCCGCCGCCCACCACCGCATGCCCACATGCGCGCCGCCGTCGAAGAGCAGCAGCCAGCCGTAGACGGGCACCAGCAGGATGCGGGCGACCGTAAGGGCGTTGGGCAGGTTCCACGGGCTGGGTGCCGGGGTCGGGACCGGTGTCGCGGCCGGGTCGGGATGCGGCGCGGACTCGCTCAGCACGGCTCGGCCACGAGGTCGATTCCGTTGGTACCCACGACAGTGGCGCGCACGAGGTCGCCGACGGCGACGCCGGGTGCGAGGGCCGGATCGATGAGGGTCACGCCGTCGACGTCGGGCCCCTGGTGGGCGGCACGACCGACCACGTATGCCGCGTCGTCGCCCTCTGCTGTGTCCGGCAGCTCTTCGACCAGCACCTCGACGCCCTCGCCGATCCGCTCCTCGGCGCGCTGCACGTTGAGCTCCTCGACCAGCGAGGTGAACCGCGAAACACGTTCTGCGACAACGTCTTCGGGAAGCTTGTCGCCATAGCCTTCGGCTTCCGTGCCGTCCTCGTCGGAGTAGCCGAAGACCCCGATCACGTCGAGCCTGGCTGCCACGAGGAACGCCTCGAGCTCGTCGAGGTCGGCCTCGGTCTCGCCCGGGAAACCCACGATGACATTGCTGCGGATGCCCGCCTGGGGCGCGCGACGGCGCACGTCCTCGAGCAGCGCGAGGAACGACTCCCGGTCACCGAACCGGCGCATCGACCGCAGCAGCGGCCCGGACGCGTGCTGGAACGAGATGTCGAAGTAGGGCACGACCCCGGGCACCGTCGCCATCGCCTCGAGCAGGCCCGGCCGGATCTCCGCGGGCTGCAGGTAGGACACCCGCACGCGCTCGATGCCTGGCACCGCGGTCAGTTCGGGCAGCAGCTTCTCGAGCAGCGCGAGGTCGCCGAGGTCCTTGCCGTAGGACGTGGAGTTCTCGGAGACGAGGAACAGCTCCTTGACGCCGCGCTCCCCCAGCCAGCGAGCCTCGGCCACGATCTCGTGCGGCCGCCGCGACACGAAGGCCCCGCGGAACATGGGGATTGCGCAGAACGCGCACCGCCGGTCGCAACCGCTCGCGATCTTGAGGGGCGCCCACGGGCGCCCGTCGAGCCGGGCCCGGATGACCCGCGGGCCGGACGCCGGCGCCTTGCCGTCGAGGCCCTGCTCGGGTGACGTCGGGTCGCCATGCCCGGGCAACGCAACGCCTGCGGCACCGGACTGCCGCTCGACCGGTGACAGTGGCAGCAGCCGCCGCCGGTCCGAAGGCGTGTGCGACGCCGGCGCGTGGCCGTCGAGGACGGCGCGCAGGTGACTGGACATGTCGGCATACGAGTCGAAACCCAACACGGCATCGGCCTCGGGGAGCTCATCGGCGAGCTGCGACCCGTAGCGTTCGGCCAGGCAGCCCACGGCGACGACCGCCTGGGTGCGCCCCTCGCCCTTGCGCGCGGACGCCTCGAGCAGCACGTCGATCGAGTCCTTCTTGGCCTGCTCGACGAACCCGCACGTGTTGACCACGGCGACATCGGCCTGGTCCGCGTCGTCGACGAGCCGCCACCCCTCGGCGGCGAGCCGGCCGGCCAGCTCCTCGGAGTCGACCTCGTTGCGGGTGCACCCGAGGGTCACGAGGGCAACACTGCGCTGGGCCGTGGGCGAGGAAGGCATGGCCGCCAGTCTATTGGTGCCTGACGCGCGCCCCGGCCACCGTGGTTGAGTGGCTCCCATGACCGCCTCGACCGAGCCGACCACCTCCCCGACCACCGACCGGATCGCCGCCCTCCTCGCCGAGCACCCCGTCATCGACGGGCACAACGACCTGCTCTGGGAGGCACGCGAGAAGGTGCGCTACGACTTCGACCGGCTCGACGTCGGCGCCGGCGGGACCCCGACCCACACGGACCTACCGCGCATGCGCCGCGGTGGGCTGGGCGGGCAGTTCTGGTCGGTCTTCGTGCCGGCCGACCTCGCGGGAGACGACGCTGTCAGCGCCACGCTCGAGCAGGTCGACGCGGGGCACCAGCTCATTGCCCGGTATGCCGACGAGCTGGCTTTCGCCCGCACGGCCAGTGACGTGCGGGCGGCGTGGGAGACGAAAAGGATCGCGTCGATGCTGGGCGCGGAGGGCGGCCACTCGATCAACAACTCGCTGGCGACGCTGCGGATGCTGGGGGTGCTCGGGGTCAGCTACATGACCCTGACCCACAACTCCAACACCGACTGGGCCGACTCGGCGACCGACGAGCCGGTCCACGACGGGCTCACCCGGTTCGGCGTCGAGGTGGTGCGCGAGATGAACCGCATCGGCATGATGGTCGATCTCTCGCACGTGGCGCCGACCACCATGCGCGACGCGTTGCTGGCCAGTGAGGTGCCGGTCATCTTCAGCCACTCCTCCGCCCGGGCGGTCTGTGACAGCCCCCGCAACGTCCCCGACGATGTGCTGGAGTCGTTGCGTGACAACAACGGCGTGTGCATGGTGACGTTCGTCCCGACCTTCGTGAACCCCGACGCCGCGGCGTGGCGCGTGCAGCTCAACGAGGCGGCGCGGGCGCAGGGCGTGGCACCGTCCGACGGCGAGCCGTACACGTCGTTCTACGACGCCTACAAGGAGCGCAACCCCACCCCGAAGGCGTCGCTCGAGGACGTCGTCAAGCACGTCGAGCACGTCCGCGACGTCGCCGGTATCGACCACGTCGGCCTCGGTGGCGACTACGACGGAGTGGGCGAGCTACCGGTGGGGCTCGAGGACGTCACCGGCTACCCGCGGCTCCTGGCCGCCCTCGCCGACCGCGGCTGGTCCGACGACGACCTCGCCAAGCTGACCGACGGCAACATCCTGCGGGTCATGCAGGACGTCCAGGACGGCGCCAAGGCCCTCCAGGAACAGCGCGGCCCCAGCCTCGCGACGATCGCCGAGCTCGACGGCTGACCACGACCGCCCTGTGATTGGGGGCCTGGACGTGCGGAACTGTGCACGTCCAAGCCCCCAAGCCCAGTCAGTTGCGCCAGCGGGTGATGGTCAGCCCGACGACGCGGGCGATGATGAGCGCGACGTACATGACGCCGGCGACCTGCTCGATGATCACCACGGCGCGGGCATGGGGCAGGACGGCGCGGGCATGGGGCAGGACGGCGGTCACATCGGACAGGCCGACGCTGGTGAGGTTCGCGAACGACAGGTAGAGCAGCTCGAGGAAGGTGCGGGTGCCCTCCCCCTGGTAGGCCACGAACGACCCGGGCCAGATGATCTGCACGGCCATGAAGAGGTAGGCGAACATCCACGACACGACCGTGAAGTTGGCGCCCACGGCGAAGATCTCGTCGCGCGTGACCCACGAGTCGTCGAAGAGGTACCGGATGAGCCCGTACCCGGTGTAGCCGTAGAACGCCGCGTGCAACAGCGACGACCAGAGCCGCACCTGCTCGTTGTCGGGCGCGAAACCCTCGACCACCGTGAGGATCACGACCGGCACACCGATCACGACCGCGACCCAGGTGAGCGCGGGAGTCGCCCGCACGGCATACACCGCCACCATGAGCACGAGCACACCGAAGACGCCGAGCAGCGCCCGCCCGGTCGCGTTCGTCCCGGCGAAGGGGTAGGCGAGGACGGCGATCAGCTGGGCCACGAGGAGCACCCCGCTCGGGTGACCCTTGATCGCGTTGAACATGTCACGCATGGCCCCGACCCTAGTGACAGTCGCGGCGACCTGGTCAGTCGTCGCCGACGAGTCGGTACCCCTGGCCCGGTTCGGTCAGGAGGTGCCGTGGGTGCGCGGGGTCGGGTTCCAGCTTGCGGCGCAGCTGGTTGGCGTAGACCCGTAGGTAGTTCGACTCGCTGCCGTACCCGGGCCCCCACACCTGGCGCAGCAGGTCGCGTTGGGACACGAGGTGACCGGGCTGCAGCGCCAGGACCTCGAGCATGCCCCACTCGGTCGGCGTGAGCCGCACAGCCTTGCCGTCGACCGTCGCCCGCCGCTCGGCGAAATCGAGTCGGAAGTATGCCGTCACGAAGGCCGCGGGTGAGGCGGCGGCGCCCGACTCGCCGCGGCGCAACGCAACTCGCACCCGCGCGAGCAGCTCGTCCATGGCGAACGGCTTGGTGACGTAGTCGTCGGCGCCCAGGTCGAGCGCTTCCACCTTGTCGACCGAGTCGGTGCGCGCCGACAGGACGATGACGGGGATGTCGCTGGCAGCCCGGATGCGGCGCAGGACCTCGACGCCGTCCAGGTCGGGCAGCCCCAGGTCGAGGATGACGAGCTCGACGCCGTCCTCGTGCAGCGCTTGCAGGGCGGTGCGGCCATCCGCGGCCGTCACCACCGGGTAGTCGCGGGCGCGCAGGTTGATCGCGAGGGTCCGCACGAGGTGCGGTTCGTCGTCGACGACCAGGATCGTGCTCACGACGTCATCCTGTCAGTGGCCCGCTGGAGCTCGAGCACCACGCTCAGGCCACCCCCGGGTGTGTCCTCGGCCGAGATCGTGCCACCCATCGCCTCGACGAGTCCGCGCGCCACGGCCAGCCCGAGCCCGACCCCGTTGCCACGCGGCGCATCGCCAAAGCGCTGGAACGGCGCGAAGATCTGGTCCTTGGCGCCCCCCGGCACCCCGGCGCCCCGGTCGACGACCCGCAGCTCGACCCGGTCGGCGGACGCAACACCCTGCACGAGCACCTCGGCCGCGGAGTGCCGCAACGCGTTCTCGAGCACGTTGGCCAGCACCCGCTCGAGCAACCCAGGGTCGGCCGACGCGAGCAGGTCGCCCGGCGCGACCGTCACGCGCACCCGTTCCCCACCCGGCAGGCCCCGGGCGACGCCGGCCACCGCGTCGCCGAGCGGCACGACCGAGAGCTGGGGCACGACGGCCCCACTCTGCAGCCGGGACATGTCGAGCAGGTTCGACACCAGGGCGGTGAGCCGATCGGTCGACTCCTCGATCGTCTCGAGCAGATCCGCCTGGTCCTGCGGCGCGAAGGTCACGTCCGGCTGGCGCAGGCTCGAGGCTGCGGCCTTGATGCTGGCCAGTGGGGTGCGCAGGTCGTGGGAGACGGCCGCCAGCAACGCGGTCCGGGCGCGGTTGTCCTTGGCGAGCGCCCGCCCCTCGTCGGCCAGCCGCACCAGCTCCTCACGGCCGAGGACGGCGGCGGCGCGCATCGCGAATGCCGACACCAGGCGTCGGTCCTCCGCGGACACCACCCGCCCGACGAGGACCAGCGTCGTCTCGTCGTCGACGGCCGCGCGCACGGAGGCGTCCCGGATCGCCTCGACCGTGAAGCCCTCCGTCGCGGACACGACCGTCCAGGGGTCACGCACCGAGGGCCGGCGCACCACGCCGGCGGCGTCCACGCCGAAGAACTCCACGGCCTGGCCCAGGAGCGCCGACAACTGGTCGCGCTCCCCCAGCAGCGACTCCGCCGACGCAGCCAGGGCGGCTGCCTCCCGTTCGGCCAGTCGTGCCGCGGCAGCCCGTCGCTCGCTGAGGTGCACGGCCGAGGCCACCGCCACCGCGACGACGATGAAGACGAGGAGCGCCACGAGGTTCTGCGGGTCCGACACGGTGAGGGTGTGCACCGGTGGGGTGAAGAACCAGTTGATGGTGACGCTGGCCAGCACCGCGCACACCACGGCCGGCCACAGTCCGCCCACGAGCGCGGTGGCCACCGTCAGCAGGAGAAAGAGCAGCACCTCCAGCGGCAGGTCGTGCCAGTCCTGGCTCACCTGCAGCAGGACGGTGAGGGCGACCGTTCCCCCGAGGGCGAGGAGCCAGCCGTATGCCGTGCGCCGTCGTCCCAGCTCGGGCCCGAACCGCAGCGGCGCGCGCACCGACCGGGTGAGCTCGTGGGTGACGAGGTGGACGTCGATGTCGCCGGAGCCCTCGACGACCTGCTGTCCGACCCCCGGCGACAGCACCTCCTGCCAGCGTCTGCGCCGCGACGCGCCGATGACGATCTGCCGGGCCGACACCCCACGGGCGAAGTCCAGCAGGGCCGCGGCGACGTCGTCACCTTTGACGGTGTGGAACGTCCCGCCGAGCTCGGTGGTCAGCTGTCGCAGGTCGGCGAGCTCCTCGAGCCGGGCGTCCACGAGCCCGTCCGGCGGCGTGACGTAGACCGCCAGCAGCTCCCCGCCGGCACCGCGCGAGGCGATCTGCGCCGCTCGCCGCAGCAGGGTCCGCCCTTCGGCACCGCCCGTCAGCGCCACCACGACCCGCTCGCGAGTCGGCCAGGGCTCGGTGATGCCCCGGTCGGCGCGGTAGCGCCCCAACCCCTCCTCCACCCGGTCCGCGAGCCACAGCAGCGACAGCTCGCGCAGTGCGGTGAGGTTGCCCTCGCGGAAGTAGTTGGCGAGCGCGGCGTCGACCTTCTCCGCGGCATACACGTTGCCGTGGGCGAGCCGTCGCCGCAGCGCCTGGGGTGACATGTCGACCAGCTCGATCTGGTCGGCGCCCCGCACGACGTCGTCGGGCACGGTCTCCTGCTGGCGCACGCCGGTGATCGACTCGACGACGTCCCCGAGCGACTCGAGGTGCTGGATGTTGACGGTCGAGATGACGTCGATCCCTGCGTCGAGCAGCTGCTCGACGTCCTCCCAGCGCTTGACGTGTGCGCTGCCCGGCGCGTTGGTGTGGGCGAGCTCGTCGACGAGGACGACCTGGGGGCGTCGCTGCAGCACCGCGTCGACGTCGAGCTCGGTCAGCGTCGCGCCCCGGTGCTGCATCGAGCGCCGTGGCACCTGCTCGAGCCCGGCCAGCATCGCGGCGGTGAAGGCCCGACCGTGGTCCTCGCAGACACCGACGACCACGTCGGTGCCCCGGTCGCGTCGGCGCTGCGCCTCCGAGAGCATCGCCACGGTCTTGCCGACGCCCGGTGCGGCGCCGAGGTAGATCCGCAGCACTCCCCTGGTCACCGGGTCATTCTCTCCAACGCGAGGTTGAGCTCGAGCACCGTCACCCGTGGTTCGCCGAGGAACCCGAGCGTGCGCCCCTGCGTGTGCTCGTCGACGAGGCGCCGCACTGCCTGCTCGGTCAGCCCGTTGGCCCGGGCGACACGTGGTGCCTGGGCGCGAGCGTTGGCCACGGAGATCTGCGGGTCGAGACCGCTGCCCGACGCGGTGAGTGCGTCGGCAGGGGCGTTCGTCCCGTATGCCGCGTCGTAGCCGTCGGCGCGCTCGCGCACCGCCTTGCGCTGGTCCGGTGAGGATGCCGCGAGGTTGCTGCCGCCACTGGTGTCGCCGGAGTAGTTGCTCGCCGACGGGCGTCCGGTGAACCACCGCTCGCCCGTGAAGTTCTGTCCCAGCAGGCTCGACCCGACCACGACACCGTCACGGCGCACGAGCGAGCCCCGCGCCTGGTCGTCGAAGCCGACCCGCCCGACGACCCAGACGGCTGCCGGGTAGACCACCCCGAGCAGCCCGGTGAGGACCAGCATCATCCGCAGCGCGGCGACCAGCTGGCGTGAGGTGGAGGAGGTGTTTCGCGAAGCCATGGTTCAGGCCAATCCGGGGAGGTGGGAGACGAGCAGGTCGATGAGCTTGATGCCGATGAAGGGGGCGACGACGCCACCCAGCCCGTAGACGAGCAGGTTGCGCCGAAGCAGCGCCGCAGCACCGGCCGGGGTGTAGCGAACACCCTTGAGGGCCAACGGGATCAGCGCGACGATGACCAGGGCGTTGAAGATGACCGCCGACAGCATCGCCGACTGCGGCGACGCGAGCCGCATGATGTTGAGGGCGTCCAGGCCAGGGAACAGGACGACGAACATCGCCGGGATGATCGCGAAGTACTTCGCGATGTCGTTGGCGATCGAGAACGTCGTGAGCGCTCCTCGCGTGATGAGCAGCTGCTTGCCGATCTCGACGACCTCGATGAGCTTGGTCGGGTCCGAGTCGAGGTCGACCATGTTGCCGGCCTCCTTGGCCGCGGAGGTGCCCGAGTTCATCGCGACACCGACGTCGGCCTGCGCGAGGGCGGGGGCGTCGTTGGTGCCGTCGCCGGTCATGGCCACGAGCCGGCCACCCTCCTGCTCGGCCTTGATGAGGCGCATCTTGTCCTCGGGCGTGGCTTCGGCGAGGAAGTCGTCGACGCCCGCCTCCGCGGCGATCGAGGCGGCGGTGAGCTTGTTGTCGCCGGTGATCATCACCGTGCGAATTCCCATGGCACGCATGACATCGAAGCGTTCACGCATGCCCGGTTTGACGACGTCCTTGAGGTGTACGACGCCAAGCACCTGGACGTCTCCGCCCACGTCCTGGCGCGCCACCACCAGCGGTGTCCCCCCGCGCTGGCTGATCGCCTCGACGAGCTCACCCACCTGGGTCGGCACGTCGCACCCGGCCTCGCACACCCAGGCCCGCACGGCGGAGGCAGCACCCTTGCGCACCCGGGTGCCGTCCGCGAGGTCCACCCCCGACATCCGCGTCGTCGCACTGAACTCCACGAACTCGGCCCCCGCGGCAGCGGGCGCGTCGGCGCTGGTGCCGTCGCCCACGGCATACCTCTCATGCGCTAGCGCAACGATGGACTTGCCCTCGGGTGTCGCGTCGGCGAGCGACGACAGGTGTGCCGCCTGCGCCAGCTCACGGCCCGTGACTGACCCGACGGGCACCAGCTCGGTGGCCTGCCGGTTGCCGAAGGTGATGGTGCCCGTCTTGTCGAGCAACAGGGTGGACACGTCGCCGGCTGCCTCCACGGCCCGACCGGACATGGCCAGGACGTTGCGCTGCACGAGCCGGTCCATGCCGGCAATGCCGATGGCCGACAGCAGCGCACCGATCGTCGTGGGGATGAGGCAGACGAGCAGCGCGACGAGGACCACGACCGGCTGCGTCTGGCCGGAGTATGCCGCGAACGGCTGGATCGCCATGACGGTCACCAGGAAGACGATGGTGAGGGTCGTCAGCAGGATGGTGAGGGCGATCTCGTTGGGGGTCTTCTGCCGCTCGGCACCCTCGACGAGCGCGATCATCCGGTCGATGAAGCTCTCTCCCGGCCTGGTCGTGATGCGCACGACGATGCGGTCGGACAGGACGGTCGTGCCGCCGGTGACGGCGCTGCGGTCGCCGCCCGACTCGCGGACGACCGGCGCGGACTCTCCCGTGATGGCCGACTCGTCAACGGTGGCAACGCCATCGACGATCTCGCCGTCGCCCGGGATGACCTCTCCGGCCGCCACGACGACGGTGTCACCGACCGTCAGCTCGCTGCCGGGGACCAGCTCCTCGCGGCCGTCGGGGCCGAGCCGACGGGCGGTGGTGTCGCGCTTGGTTGCCCGCAGGCTGGCCGCCTGTGCCTTGCCCCGCCCCTCGGCGACCGCCTCGGCAGCGTTGGCGAAGACAACCGTGGCCCACAGCCAGATGGCGACGGCCCACGCGAACACGCTCGGGTGGATCACCGCGAGGGCCGTGGTGAGCGCCGACCCGACCCAGACGACGAAGATGACCGGGGCCCGCACGACGTGCCGCGGGTCGAGCTTGAGGAAAGCCTGCGGCAGCACGCCGCGCAGCGAGGTGGTCATGACAGAGCCTCCGCGATGGGACCGAGGGCGAGTGCAGGGAAGAAGGTGAGGCCGGCGACGACCACGGCGATGCCGGTGAGCAGGCCGACGAAGAGCGGCGTGTGCGTCGGCATGGTGCCGGTCGTGGCCGGACGGCTCTGCTGCTCGACGAGCAGGCCCGCGAGCCGCAGGACGAGCAGCATCGGGAGGAACCGGCCGATGAGCATGCACGCCCCGAGGGTGAGGTTGTACCAGGGGTTGTCGGCGGTGAGGCCGGCGAAGGCGCTGCCGTTGTTGTTCGACGCCGACGCGTATGCGTACATCACCTCCGTGAGCCCGTGGGGTCCGGAGGCGAGCATCGTCGACCGCGGCCCGTCCAGGGCGAGGGACAACCCGGTGAAGGCGAGCACCAGGACCGGCATGACGAGGATGTACGTTGCGGCACACGTCATTTCGCGCCGCCCGATGGTCTTGCCGAGGTACTCCGGCGTGCGCCCGACCATCAGGCCGGCGACGAAGACCGCGAGCAGCGCGACGATGACGATGCCGTAGAGGCCGGACCCCACGCCGCCGGGCGATATCTCTCCAAGCACCATGTTGCCGAGCAGGACTCCGCCACCGAGTGGGCTGTAGCTCTCGTGCATCGAGTTCACGGCGCCCGTCGATGTGCCGGTCGTGGACGCCGCGAACAACGCCGACGCCCACACGCCGAAACGCTGCTCCTTGCCCTCCATCGAGCCGGTTGCCGCTGAGGCCGCGTGCACCTCGGCCCACGTCACCAGGGCGACCCCGGTGCCCCAGAGCAGGCCCGCGAAGCCGGCCAGCGCCCAGCCCTGCCGTCGGTCCCCGACCATGAGGCCGAACGTGCGGGTCAGGGCGAACGGGATGACCAACAGCAGGAAGATCTCGAGCAGGTTGGTTGCGGGGTTGGGGTTCTCGAAGGGGTGGGCCGAGTTGGCGTTGAAGTAGCCGCCACCGTTGGTGCCGAGCTCCTTGATCGCTTCCTGCGACGCGACGAGGCCCCCGCGGATCACCTGCTCGACACCGGAGACGCCGGTGACGGTGGTGGGAGCGGAGAGGTTCTGGATGACGCCGCCGGCCAGGAGCAGCACGGCCCCGACGAAGGCCACCGGCAGCAGGATGCGGACGACACCGCGCACCAGGTCGACCCAGAAGTTGCCGATCACCCCTTCGCCGCGGCGGGCGATGGCCCGCATCAGGGCCACTGCCACGGCCAGCCCGACGGCTGCCGACACGAAGTTCTGCACGGTGAGCCCCACGGTCTGGACGATGGGCGTCATGCCCACCTCACCCGCATACGACTGCCAGTTGGTGTTGGTGACGAACGAGATCGCGGTGTTGACCGCCGTCGTCAGCCCCATGCCGGCCGAGCCCTGTCGCAACGGCAGGTGTGTCTGCGCGACGATCAGCGCGAACAGCAGCACCAGGCCGACGACGGAGAACGCGACCACGCTGGTGGCGTAGGCGCGCCAGCCCTGTTCGGAGTCCGGGTCGACGCGTACGGCGCGGTAGACGAGGCGCTCGACGCGCCAGTGTCGGCCGTCGCTGAACACCCGGGCGATCCACGCCCCGAGCGGGTGCCAGGCGGCCGCGAGGAGTGCGACGAGCAGCGCAATGGTGAGCAGCCCGGCCACGGTGTCGGACATCAGAACTTCTCCGGCCGCAGGAGCGCGTAGACGAGGTAGCCCAGCAATGCGACGCCGAGGAGGGCAGCAACGAGGTTTTCGATCACGTCGCCAGTCAAGGACGACACAAGCCGCCTGTATGCCGCGTTGACGCCGCCCTGACGCCCCTTGACGCGTCCTTGACGCCGGCTCCGTTCCAGTGGCGCCCGCGGCGTATGGATCACGTCAAAGTCATTGACCTGCAACACCATTCGGGTGCGTGATGCAGTCATGAAGTTCGACGAGATCGTGTTTGCCCGCCGCTCGGTGATCGTGTCGGCGTCGGTGGCGGTGCCGTTCCTGGTGTGTGCGGCGGTCGCAGCCGCAGGGCGGGCGGTGCCCGACGCCAGCGTCGCGGTCGGCCTGGTCCTGGTGATCGTGGCCGCGGCGGCGACCGGCCTGCGCAGCGCGGGCATGGGCGCGGCCGCCTCGGCGGCGTTGTGGTTCGACTTCTTCCTCACCCAGCCCTACGACAGCTTCGCCATCGACAGCGCAGAGGACATCCAGGTGGCGGTGCTGCTGCTCCTCGTGGGGCTCGGCGTGACCGAGCTGGCTCTCTTCGGGCAGAAGCAGCGCGCCCAGCTCGGTCGGGAACGCGGCTACCTCGACGGCGTCGTGACGACGGCAGAGTCCGTGGCCGACGACGTACCGGCAGACACCGTGGTGTCGTCCGTGGCCGACCGCGTGCGCGAGGTGCTGAGGGCGGACCGCTGCACCTTCGTGGCGGGAGCCTCGTTGCCGGGCCGGCCGCGGATCCGCCGGGACGGCAGCCTGGTCCGGGGCGAGCACCTCCTGCCGGTCGATCGGTCCGGGCTGCCGGTGGACCAGGAGGTGGTGCTGCCGGTCGAGACCGAAGGTCAGGTGGTGGGGTGGTTTGCGGTGACCGCTGCCGCCCGCGTCGCCCGGCCGACGGCGGCCGAACGACGGGTCGCGGTGCTGTTGGCCGACCAGGCCGCGGTGGCGTTGAAGCGCCACCGCGACCCCAGGATCAGCGCACGACCCTGACGCGCAGGGTTGCCGTGGCGACGAGGGCCGCGAGGACCGCGGTGCCGGCCATGACGATGGCCATCGGCACGGCCGAGTCCGAGCCCATCGCACCGATGAGCGGGGCAGCCGCGCCGCCGATGACGAACTGGGCGGCACCCAGGAGCGCGGCGGCGGTCCCGGCGGCCTCGCCGTGGCGGGTCAGTGCGAGGGCCGGGGTGTTGGGCAGGGTGAGACCGCACGCGAAGAGCAGGAACCACAACGGCACCAGCACGAGTGTCAGGCCCCCGATGCCGGTCGCTGCGGCCGCGAGCAGCACGAGCGCAGCTGTCGCGCCGACCGTGACACCGAACCGCACCAGCTGACGCGGCGCGAACCGCTTGAGCAGCACCGGGTTGAGCTGCGACCCGGTGAGGAAGCCGAGGGAGTTGAGGCCGAACGCCAGCCCGAACTGCGCCACCGACAGCCCGTAGATGTCCTGCAGCACGAACGACGAACCACCGATGTAGGCGAACAGGGTCGCGAACATCAGCCCGCTGATGAGGATCAGGCCGACGAAGGTGCGGTCCCGCAGGAGCGTCCGGTAGGTGCTGAGCACCTCACGCACCGACAGCTGTCGACGACGGTCCACCGGCAGGGTCTCGCGCAAAGCCAGCGCGGCGATGGTCACGAGGACGACACCGGCTCCCGCGATGAGCAGGAACACCCCGCGCCACGACGTCGCCTGGAGGATCGCGCCACCCAGCGTCGGCGCCAGCACGGGCGCCAGCCCCATCACGAGCATCAGCCGCGACAGCATCGTCGCGGCGGCCGACCCCTGGAACAGGTCGCGAACCATCGCCATCGACACGACCGCGACGGCGGCGTTGCCGAGGCCCTGCAGCACCCGGCCGACCGTGAGCAGCTCGATCGTCGGCGCGAACGCCGTGAACACCGACGCCGCGATGTGCAGAGCCAGTCCCGCGATGAGCGGGCGACGACGCCCGATCGCGTCAGCGAGCGGCCCGACGAGGAGCTGGCCCAGCCCCATGCCGAGCAGGATGCCCGTCAGGGTCGCCTGCACGGCCGACTCGGACGCCGCGAGGTCACGCGTGATCGAGGGCAGCGCCGGAAGGTAGGTGTCGATGGTGAGCGGCCCGATCGCGATGAGCGCGCCAACGACGAGGACAAACCTCAGGTACGCCCCGCCCGTGGGCGCGACAGGGGCGGAAACCGTTGCGGCAGTGACCGGTTCGCGCGTCGATGCCTTGTCGGCGACGAGCGTGTCCGTGGGTGCAGCGGGTGCGGTGTGTGCCTGGGTGTCGAGGTTGGTGAGGTCGCGGTCGGCGGTGATCGGGTCTGCGTCGGGGGCGTCGTGAAGTGTGGTGGTGGGAGCGGTCACCCAGCCAGCAACACCGAGGGCCCTGTCACGCATTCCGTGACAGGGCCCTCTTCTTGCGATGTGGTCGCGTCGTCAGTCGCGGTCGCCCCGGCCAGTCAGCTCCCACGCGTCCTGCGACTCAGGCTCCTCCGGCACGCCCGAGTACTGCGCGGCGACCGGGTCACCGGCATACGGGTCCTCGCCGAGGACGACCTGACCGGACTGGAGCCCCGGATCGGGGCCGAGCGGCACCTCGTCAGTGCGCTCCACACTCTCGGTGCCCGAACCGGACGCCTGGCCGTCGAACACGGGCTCGGCCTCGGGCACGTCCTCGCCGCGCATCAGGGCCAGCGTGGTCGGCAGGTCGTCGGGCTTGACGAGCACGTCGCGCGCCTTCGAGCCCTCGGACGGCCCGACGACGCCACGCGACTCGAGCAGGTCCATGAGCCGGCCGGCCTTGGCGAACCCGACGCGCAGCTTGCGCTGGAGCATCGAGGTCGACCCGAACTGGGTCGTCACGACCAGCTCGGTCGCCTGGAGCAGCAGGTCGAGGTCGTCGCCGATGTCATCGTCGATCTGCTTCTTGGCGGCGACGACGGTGACGTCCTCGCGGTAGTTCGGCTTGAGCTGGTCGGTGACGTGCTTGACGACGTGCTGGATCTCCGACTCGGTGACCCAGGCGCCCTGCACGCGCATCGGCTTGCTCGCGCCCATCGGCAGGAACAGCGCGTCACCCTGACCGATGAGCTTCTCGGCACCGGGCTGGTCGAGCACGACCCGGCTGTCCGCCAGCGAGGACGTCGCGAAGGCCATCCGCGACGGCACGTTCGCCTTGATCAGACCGGTGACGACATCGACCGACGGTCGCTGGGTGGCCAGCACCAGGTGGATGCCGGCCGCCCGGGCGAGCTGGGTGATGCGGACGATCGACTCCTCGACGTCACGCGGCGCGACCATCATCAGGTCGGCGAGCTCGTCGACGATCACCAGCAGGTAGGGGTAGGGCTGGATGACCCGCTCCGACCCCGGGAGCGGCTTGACCTTTCCGGCGCGCACCGCCTTGTTGAAGTCGTCGACGTGCTTGAACCCGAACTGCGCGAGGTCGTCGTAGCGCGTGTCCATCTCGCGCACGACCCACTGGAGCGCCTCGGCGGCCTTCTTGGGGTTGGTGATGATCGGCGTGATGAGGTGCGGGATCCCCTCGTATGCCGTGAGCTCCACTCGCTTCGGGTCGACGAGGACCATGCGGACCTCGTCCGGCGTCGAGCGCATGAGGATCGAGGTGATCATCGAGTTGACGAACGACGACTTACCGGCACCGGTCGCACCGGCGACGAGCAGGTGCGGCATCTTCGCGAGGTTGGCGATGACGTAGCCGCCCTCGACGTCCTTGCCGACACCCATGACCATGGGGTGCTCGTTGCCCCGCGCGGCCTGGCTGCGCAGGACGTCACCGAGCGAGACCTTCTCGCGGTCGGTGTTGGGGATCTCGATGCCGATGGCGGACTTGCCCGGGATCGGGCTGAGGATGCGCACGTCGGCCGAGGCGACGGCATACGCGATGTTCTTGGAGAGCGCGGTGACGCGCTCGACCTTGACGCCGGGGCCGAGCTCGACCTCGTAGCGCGTGACGGTCGGACCGCGGGTGAAGCCGGTGACCTGGGCGTCGATGTCGAACTGGTCGAGCACCTGGGTGAGCGACTCGACGACGCGGTCGTTGGCGGCGCTGCGCGTCTTGTGCGGCGATCCCGGCTCGAGCAGGGCGTTGTCGGGCAGCGTGTAGGTGACGTCACCGGCGAGCGCGAGCTGCTCGACCCGCTGCGGCAGGGGCGTCGTCGGCGGCGCCTCGAGCGGCACCTTGGCCTCGACGGGGCCGGGCTTGGCGTTCGAGGCAGCGGGCGGTGCGCCTGCGGCTCCCGCCGTCGCCGGTGCCAGCACCCCGGGCTGGGTCGGCCGCTTCTCGCCGGGCCGGAACCGCTTGCCGTCGGGGGCGACGACCGCTGCCTGCTCGAACGCCTCGTCGCCCTCGAGCGGCTCCTCGAGGTCTGCGGCATGGCTGGTGCGGCGGCGACGCTTCGGCTTGGCCGGCTCCTCGGCCGCGACCTCGGGTTCGGGGGCGCCACGGTGCAGAAGGTGGTCGCGCAGCTCGGTGAGCCGCTGCGGGATCTGGTGTACCGGTGTGGCGGTCATGACCAGGATGCCGAAGAAGCCGAGCATCAGCAGGATCGGCACCGTGCCGTAGACGGACACCGCGGCCTCGAGCGGGCTCGAGGCGAGGAAGCCGATGATGCCGCCGGCGTCGCGCATGGCGTCAGCCCCGCCGGGAGGTTCGGGTATGCCGGCCGCGACGTGGGCGAGACCGGCGGCGGCGAACGCGACGGCACCGAGGCCGATGCCGATGCGCGAGTTCGCGGCGCCTTCCTGGGGTGCCCGCAGGAGGCGGACGCCCAGGAAGAGCAGGGCCAGGGGCACGGCATACCCGACGCGGCCGAAGGTGCCGGCGACGACGGCGTGGATGACGTCGCCGACGACGCCCTGGATGCCCCACCACTCGCGGGCGGCGACGAGGATCGACAGGGCGATCAGCAGGAACCCGAGGCCGTCGCGGCGGTGCTCCGGCTCGAGCTCGCGCGCGCTCGTGCCGACCTTGCGCACCGCTCCCCCGGCCACGTGGGCCATGCCCATCCAGGTGCCCTTGACCGCGCGCAGCGGCAGGGGCAGGCCACCACCACGGGGCTTGCCGCGGGCGGCGCCGCTGCGGGGCGCGGGGGCCTTGCGGTTCGCGGGTCGGGTCGCGGTGCCGCGACTGCTCGAGGCACGCGAGGTGGTGGACGGACGTGTCGCCATGATCCGCAGGCTACGCGAACGCCACACCGGACACACGCGTCACACGCGTCACGGGAGTGATTTCTCGTGCTCACCCGAACGGTCGACGCGCCCGTCTCCCCTTCGGCCGGGACCCCGCGACAGGGGTATGCCGCGTGCGCGCCGGGTGCGACCGTGGTCCTGCGTCTGGCGGGGCCGGCGCCGGCGGGCTCGGTCTCGTCGGCGCCGGCGCACTCAAGGCGGCCGAACCGGGTCAGGGCCTGGTGGTCAGGGCCTGCCGGTCAGGGCTTGCCGGTGATGAGGGACCACACCACCCAGCCCCACCCCACGAGGAAGAGCAGCGTGGCGACGACACCCCAGACCGAACGCATGACCCGACCCTATCCGGGGCAAACCACCGCACAACTAGGCTGATCGCCATGCGCGTCACCGTCACCATCGTCGATCCCCGATGGGACCTGCACGAGGACGTCGTCATCGACGCCGAGGACTCGACCCCGATGCGCGACGTCATCGCCGAGCTGCTCGCGGTGGCGGCCTCACCCTCGAGCGACGAGGTCGGCGCGGCAGCGGGCGAGCTGGTCAACCTCGACGACCTGCGCGCCGCCCGGGGGAAGGGACAACCCGACCGCACGGTCGTGCCAGTGGGAGGCGGAACCGTCGCCACGGCGGTTTCCCCCGGCGCCGGCTCACCCACCCTCTACCACCGGGGCGAGCCCCTCGACCCGGACGTGCCGCTGGCCGAGTCGGGCCTGCGCGAGGGGTCGGTCGTCACGATCGGTGACCCGCTGGCCTCGGTCGTGGACGAGCCCGAGGGTGTGGTGGAGGTGCGGGTCGTCTCTGGCGAGGGGGCGGGCATCGTGCACCGCCTCGGCGTCGGTGAGGCCACGATCGGCTCGGACCCCGCCTGTGTCGTGCCACTGGCCGACCCCCTCCTGCCTGCGGTCACTGCGCTGGTCACGGTCCGCGCCGACGGCACCGTCCAGGTCGCGCCGGCGAGCGGCGCCATGGAAGCCGTCACCGCGGCATACCCCCACCTCGACACACCCCTCGCCCTCGACCGCGCCCCCCTCGACGGGTCGGCTCCCCCAGCGGACCCGGACGCCAAGGAGGACAACGGCAAGGACAGGCCGGCGCGCAAGGAAAAGCCGGCCAAGGGCTCCAGCACCCCAACCGGGCCCCTCACCTGGCCGGTGGGCGGGCAGGTGACGATCGGCGAGACGCTGCTGGAGCTTGAGCAGGTGACCCCCGCCGATGCTGCGGTCGAGGACAGCCCCGAGCCCGGCTGGGTCGACTACAACCGCCCGCCCCGCCTTCTGCCGCCCGGGCGCAAGACGGCGTTCAAACTGCCGGCACCGCCGAGCGAGCAGGCCAAGGGTGGGCTGCCGTGGCTGGTCATGCTCGCCCCGCTGGCCCTGTCGATCGTGCTGGCTCTGGCGATGAAGCGCCCGTCGATGCTCATGATGGGCCTGTTCTCGCCGGTGATGATGCTGGGGTCCTACTACCAGGGCAAGAAGCAGGGCAAGGTCACCTACCGCCAGCAGCTCACCGAGTACAAGGAGCGCAAGGCCCGCATCGAGGCCGACGCCGAGCAGGCCGTGGTCGACGAGCGGCTCGCACGGCGCAACGACGCACCCGACCCTGCGACCGCCCTCCTCATCGCCACCGGGCCACGCGCGCGGCTCTGGGAGCGCCGCCGCACCGACCCCGACTACCTCGCCGTGCGCGTCGGCATCGGTGACCTCGAGTCCGAGGTCACCGTCGACGACCCCGAGGAGCTCGAGCACCGCAGGCAGCAGAGCAGGATCGCGTATGCCGTGCCGGTCACCGTGCCCATCGCCGAGCGTGGCGTCGTGGGCATCGCCGGCCGGGGCACGCTGCCGCGACGGCTGGGCGCCTGGGCGGTGGCCCAGGTCGGGGTGATGCAGAGCCCGCGCGACACCCAGGTCTACGTCCTGACCGACGCCGAGGGGGCGCGCGACTGGGACTGGCTGCGGTGGCTGCCGCACGCTCGGCCCGGTGCTGGCCAGGACACGATCACCACGATCGGCACCGACGCGGAGACGAGCGCGCGGCGCATCGCCGAGCTCACCGCCATGCTGGCCGCCCGGAAGAAGGCCGCTGCCGACCGTACCGGCGGAGCCACCATCGGTGACCCGGACGTCGTGGTCGTCTTCGACGGCGCTCGCCGGCTGCGCTCCCTGCCGGGTGTGGTCGCAATCCTCAAGGAGGGGCCCGCGGTCGGCATCTACTCGTTGTGCCTCGACGCCGACGAGCGGCTGCTGCCGGAGGAGGCGTCGGCCGTGGTCGTGGAGACGCCGCGAGGCGTGTCGATCCGCCAGCAGCGGATCACCGTGGTCGACGACGTCAACCCCGACCTCGTCGACCTGCCGTGGTTCAACCGCACGGCCCGGGCCTTGGCCCCGCTGCGTGACATCTCCGGCGGCGACAGCGACTCGGTGCTGCCCTCGGCCTGCCGGCTCACCGAGGTGATGCAGCTCGAGCCGCCATCGGCAGACCTGATCGGGGCCCGGTGGGCGGTGTCGCCGAGGTCGACCGAGGCGGTCGTCGGCATCTCGCTCGACGGGCCGTTCGCCATCGACATGCGGCGCGACGGGCCGCACGGGCTCATCGCCGGAACGACCGGCGCCGGTAAGTCCGAGCTGCTCCAGACCATCGTCGCGTCGCTGGCAGTGGCGAACCGGCCGGACGGCATGACCTTCGTGCTCGTGGACTACAAGGGTGGCGCGGCGTTCAAGGACTGCGTCGACCTGCCGCACACCGTCGGCATGGTCACCGACCTCGACACCCACCTGGTCGAGCGGGCGCTCACGTCGCTGGGTGCCGAGCTCACCCGGCGCGAGCACATCCTGGCCGAGGTCGGCGCGAAGGACATCGAGGACTACGTCGACATCGCGGCCAAGCGCACCGGGCTGCCCGACATGCCGCGGCTGCTCATCGTCATCGACGAGTTCGCTTCTCTCGCAAGGGAATTGCCCGACTTCGTCACCGGTCTGGTCAACATCGCACAGCGTGGTCGCTCGCTCGGCATCCACCTGATCCTCGCGACCCAGCGGCCGTCCGGTGTGGTCTCGCCGGAGATCCGGGCCAACACCAACCTGCGGATCGCACTGCGCGTGACCGACGGCACGGAGAGCTCCGACGTCATCGACGCCCCGGACGCGGGCCTGATCTCCAAGAGCACGCCGGGACGCGCCTACGTGCGTCTCGGTGCGCAGTCGCTCGTGCCGTTCCAGTCGGGGCGCGTGGGTGGCCGGCGGCCGGGCACGGTGGCCGCCTCGACGGGCACACCGTGGATGACGCGGATCGGGACTTCCGCGCTGGCCCAGCCCGCCCCGACCAAACCCCGGCAGGAGGCCAACACCGACGCCGAGGTCACCGACCTCACCGTCCTCGTGGCGGCCATCCGGGAGGCCAACGACACGCTGGGGCTTCCCCAGCAGCACAGCCCGTGGCTGCCTGCGTTGACGACCGAGGTGCAGCTCGACGAGCTGCTGGAGTCCGTGACGGTGCCGCCGGCCCCACAGCTGGCGTCGGTGCCGTTCGCGATCGAGGACATCCCGGCCGAGCAGGCACGCCGTCCCGCCGCCCTGGAGTGGGACACGTTCTCGCACCTGTCCATCGTCGGTGGCCCGCGCAGCGGCAGGTCGCAGGCCCTGCGGACCATCGCGGCCTCGATCGCGCGGCTCACCAGCCCGGCCGATGTCCACCTCTACGGCCTCGACTGCGGCAACGGCGCCCTGCTGCCCCTGACCGAGCTGCCACACACGGGCGCCGTCGTCCAGCGCACCCAGACCGACCGCGCCACAAGGCTTTTCGCGCGGTTGATGGCCGAGCTGGCGCGTCGCCAAGAGGTCCTGGCGGGCGGCGGGTTTGCCGACCTCGACGAGCAGCGGTCCTCTGTCGCCGAGGACGAGCGACTCCCCCACATCGTGCTGCTGCTCGACCGCTGGGAGGGCTTCCTCGGCAGCCTCGCGGAGCTCGACGGGGGCAGCCTCAACGAGGATGTCCAGACGCTGCTGCGCGAAGGCGCCTCGGCCGGCATACACCTCGTGATGACCGGTGACCGGCAGCTCGTCAACGCGCGCATGGCCTCCCTCGTCGAGGACAAGATCGCGCTGCGCCTGCCCGACCGCAGCGACTACGGTCTCATCGGCCTGCGCGCCACCAAGCTGCCGGAGGACGTGCCCGAGGGGCGCGCCTTCCGGGCCGAGACGGCGATCGAGCTCCAGTTCGCGCTGCTGGGTGACGACGCGAGCGGGCAGGCACAGGCGGCCGCGTTGCGCGCGATCGGCGCCGAGGCAACCAAGCGGTATGCCGACGTGCCCAGGTCGCAGCGCGCGTTCCGGGTCGACGTGCTGCCCAGCCGGATCGGGTTCGACGAGGCGTGGGGCTACCGCGAGGACGCCGAGGCCAGGCCACTGTGGGCCATGGCCGGCGTCGGTGGCGACGAGCTCACGGCATACGGCTTCGACCTCGCGCGCACCAACGTGGCCGTCGTGGCAGGACCACCACGATCGGGGCGCTCGACCGCGCTGCTGGCGATCGTGGAGTCGCTGCTGCGCGGTGGCTCCGAGGTGGTCGTCGCAGCACCGCGCCCCTCCCCGTTGCGCGACATCGAGGGCCGGGACGGCGTTCGGGCGGTGCTCACGGGGGTCGAGCTCGAGGACGATGACCTCGCGCGCGTCATGGACGAGGGCGACGGGCCGGTCGTGCTGGTCGTCGACGACGGCGAGCTGCTCAAGGACGTCGAGGCCAAGGACTACCTGAAGTCGCTGATCCGGACGGGGGCGGACCGGGGCCGAGCTCTGGTGCTGGGCGGCGACTCCGCCGAGGTGGGCAGCGGGTTCAGCGGCTGGCAGGTCGACGCCAAGGGCCGGCAGGGCATGCTCATCTCGCCGCAGGGCATCACCGACGGTGAGCTGATCGGGGTGCGCGTGCCGCGCTCGTCGCTGGGTGCCCAGCAGCAGGCCGGCCGGGTCATGGTCAACGTCGGTGACGGCGAGCTACGGATCGTCCAGGTGCCGCTGCCTGACTGAGCGGCAGCTGGCTCCGGGTGGCGCTGGCGAGGCTCGCCACCGGCTGGTGGGTCACTGGAGGAAGGTCGGCACCTTCTCGCGCGGCTTCTTGTTCCACCGCTTCCACCAGCCGCGCTGCGCCCGCTGGGCCCATTTGCCCGGTGACTCGGTGCCACCGAGGAGCGACGGGTCACCGTGCGGGCAGACCACGGCCCAGCGGTCGCCCTGCTGGCGCAGCTCGTGACCGTCGGTGAGGAGGAACTCGAGGTCGATCGCGTCGACGTCGAGCGGGTACTTGAGCACCGCGGCGGGCTGCCCGTCGATGAGTGCCGTCTCGAGGCTGGCCACGGTGTTGCCCCGGGCCTCCTCCGCGACGAGCACGGCGGAGAGGTGACGCACGGCGTTGCGGGCCGGCCCCTCGAACTTCGGCACCCCGATCCGCGAGTAGACGGGAAGGCGACGTTGGACCAGCTGCTGCGCCTCCCCCGGCAGGCTGGCGAACGTCGTCACCGAGATCGCCCCCAAGGTGTCCGGTGTGGCACCCAGCGCGCGGTCGAGGGCGGCCATCACGTCGTTGATCGCGGCGCCTGCATCGGCGCCCGGGACCACCACGACGACGCCCTCGGGCTTGGCGTCCTGGAGCTGGAACCCGAGGAGCCACAAGGCCTGGATGTTGCTGGAGGACTTCGCCGCCCGGTTCAGCTCCTTGCGCAGCCCCTTGCCCTGCTCGATGCGCGGGAAGTCCTCCCACACCAGGCTCGCGAGCCACGGCACCAGGGTCGCGTGCGGTCGCAGCTCGTCCACAGTGTCGGGCAGCAGGGTCGACCACCGCGGCGTGCCGGGGTCGACCCACACGCCACTGCCCGGCGGCAGGTTGCCGAGCACCTCGAACACGTGCCCCTGCTTGAGCTCGTACCCCTCCGGCATGCCGGCCCGCGCAGCATCGAGATCGGTGAAGCAGACCCACATGACGCTGCCGTCGGGCCCACTGCCCGCGAGCAGCCGCCCGTCCTCGCGGTGCACCGGGAACACCACCGAGCCCCGCAGGAACTGCCACGGGCTCACGAAAGCCGGCCCCGCGGCATACCCGGTCTCTGGTCTGTCCTCGTCGCTCACGCCCGCCCCCTCATGACGAGCCATGATCCCACGCGCGGCGACCCTCGCTCGGGTTGTCCACACCGGGCAGCATGCCCACGAAGTCGCGGCAGGCGTCCGCCTCCGAGGCGAAGTAGCGGGCGTCGTCGAACGAGCCGCGCTCGAAGTAGGCGACCCGCCACCGACCGTCGTCCAGGTGGGTCAGCGTGAAGACGTTGTCGCGCCCCGGTTTCCCGTCGGCCTCCGTCCCGATCACCACGTTGGGTATCCGCCCCGGCCGGCTGCGCAGCCACACACGCACCTCCTCGACCGTGGTCGGCAGCCATCCGGCTTCGGAACTACGCTCCGTTGGCTTCATTCGGCTTGCTCTCCTAGACCGCTCGTTGATGCTGTGCGCCCTGCGACCACGTGCGCCACCAGGCGCGCAGACTTCGCCGAGCCCACCACCCCGGTTCCTCAGTACCTCCGATGAGCGAGTAGCGCGCGTGGTCACACGTCACGAACCACGTGCCGTCTTCCTCCTCGATCCGGTGCCCGTCAGCCAGGATGAACTCAGCCTTGATGGCATCGACGTCGAGCGGGTACCTGAACTGCGTCCAGTACTGCGGCGCCCGAAAGTCGAGTTCCTCCGCCATCACCCGGTTGCCGCGCAGGAACTCCGACTGCGTGATGGCCGCGAGGTGCTCCAGACCCATCTGGGGATCCATCATTGGTCCAGGTCACCGACGAACGTGGTCCGGGGCTGGTCAGCGTTATCCGTCCCGATCAGCACGCTGGGTGCCCCCTCATCAAGCTGCCGAGCCTCCATGTACGCGAGCAACTCCGCCGGACTCATGTCGTCGAAGTCATTCAAGAGGAACTCTTCCTCGGCCGGTTGCCGATCACGCTCGGACAAGCCTGAGCGCCGACAATCGCTCGGGGGCCCGCTGTCGTAGGGCTTCGGACATCGGGTTGTATGCCGTCTCTGAGGCGGGCTCGACGTTCATCAGTTCCCCTCTAGGCGCCGGCTCCAGAGCGCCATCTGGCTGTCCAATGAGTCCTCCACGAAGTAGCAAATGCTCGCACCATGACTGGGCTGATCAAAACGACCGGACGCAAGCGCGGCGTCCGGATTGGACAGGTCCCAGAGCAGCACCTCCATTCGTTCATTTGCTCGTGGCAGACGCCAACGGTTGCTTCCACGTCGCGTCACCACAACCGTCTCGGCCTCGGCGGTCGACGTCATCACCAGCTCAACTTGGGCGTACTGCTTCAGCCAGTGTGTACGCCCGCGTACCACTCTTTCGACCAGACACACGCGTGGCACGTCCCACATAGGGTGCTCGCTGCTACGAAGAATCAAGGCCACGGGCTCAATCAATCCCCGGGTCTTGGGACAAACGTTCCGGGCTGAGTAGTCCACGGCTCATTCTTGCGACCCCCGCACCAACACACGAACGGCCCGCTCACCGCGTCGAACAGTCGTGCAGCCTCACTCGCCAGCGGAAACCACCGACCGGCTCGGGTCACGACTGCGCGCCCCCGAACCGCTCCCACGCCCGCGATGCCTCTGTGACGTCCCGCCTGGGCGCGACCATCTGCACGAAGTCAAGGCACGCGGCGGCCTCATCGGTGAAGTAGCGCGCATCGTCGTAGCTGCCACGCTCGAAATAGGCGACCATCCAGCGGCCATCGTTCAACTGGACGAGGCAGTACACGTTGTCGTAGCCAGGCTTCCCCTGTGACTCCTCCCCGATGAAGGTGGCACCAACCCGGGCGCCTTGGGAGCTGAGCCAGTTCCTCACTTGTTCCACGGTTTCGGGTCCGTGATCCGGAGGGTTACCGCTCAGTCCCTCATACCCATCAGACCCGGCCGGATAGCCCGACATGTCAGGAGCCATCGATGCCCTCACCTTTGATCGAGGAGTCGATCGGCGAACGCTCCTCTAGGTCGAGGCTGAGAGCCGTGAGGTCGCCGCGCCGAAGCGCGTCTCGAACCGTGTCATGCTCACTACGCAGTCGGAATACGACGCCCCCGCCAGGTTGCTCGAAGGCGGGAGCTACACGGGCCGCCAGCACGTCGATGGGGCGGACCACTCCGAATGCGGTCAGCCCGAGGTCCCGGCGACTCGGGTCGAGTGCACTCGGCGGCAGCGACCGTTGGGCGAAGGGCAAGCCTGCAGGGTAAAGGAGGAAGCCATCCAGGTCACCGAACCGGTCAACCACCATGCCTGCCGGCAGGGAAGTCTCAACGACATATCCGTTGTCGAGCCCTGCATCCAGTGAAGCCGCGGATCGTGCCGCCTCAGAGCACCAGGACTGCCAGTCCTCGCGGGTCACCCGCCGTGCGTTGACCGGCTCGGGTCGTAGCCGGCGCACGACGGTGGCTACCGCCTCCCTGAGATCCGGCTTACGGAACAGTCTCCGTGTCTGACCGTAATCCCAGGCAAATACGTCAACGGACGACCCATCTGCGAAGTCCATGACGATGCTGCCCATCCTCGGGTCCACCAAAGGGTCTCCGGGAAGTCGGACGTCCCGCACTGTGGCTCCCACCGCGGTGAGCGCGGCTCGAGCATCAGCCAAGTCCAAGCTCACCCGACAACCTCCTTGAGGTACCCCTTGTCGATCAGCCACTGTACGTTGACGCGCTGACCCACTCCCTCTGGGATGAGGCTGCCGTTGACGAAGACTTGCAGCCCTCCGCCGGGCTGGCCCATGGCCGGGGCGATGTAGCCGACCTCCGCGGGGAACTGTCGCAGGACTTCGTACTGGTGGTATCCGAAGTTGGGAACCGATCCGTCCAGGCTTGACGGCGGAAGGCCTCGCTCCGTAAACGGCGTACCCGGCGGTGACAGATAGCGGCCGTCCGGCGGACCGAACCTGTCGAGTACCTCTCCCGGGAACATATCCATGGAGACCCGCTCACCATCGAACCCGTTGTTGGGCACAAGGTCCCAGTTGTAACCGCCCTTTCCGTTGCCCCACGCGGTCGCGAACTCCTCCGGAGACATTCCTCCGAATCGGTCGTACCCCTGGAGGAGATCACCCACTACGCCGTCCGAGGGCAGATCGAGAGCGCCGACATTGAGACCGCCGTCGAGGTACATGTTGGGAGCCCGCACCGCCGTGGCAGCGTGTGCTCCCTCCGTTGCTACCTCCCCGGCTCGGCCGAAACGGAGGGTGAGGCTGAGAAGTCCCGCCGCAGTGAACTCTCGCAAAGTCGTGCGGACCGTTGAGCCCATGGCTCGGACGGCTGAGGCCATCGAGGTGATCGCGGTCTTGGCCGAGGACGCAATGTGCAGCCCGGCACCGAGCAGGCCACCAGCCTTGAACGCGGACTTCAACGCCGCCAGCGTGGTCAGGCCCTTGGTCCCCGGGATGCAGCTGAGCGCGGCCAACGCGACGTCCCACAGCGATGCTTGGCCCTTCAGGTACTTCATGATCGTGTCCGCCAACACCAACAACGCCGCCGCGAACACCACCCACGCCAACGGACCACCAATGATCAACGCCACGATCCCCAACACCGCCACCACAATCTTGGCGATCTTGATGATCACATCCCACGCTTCAGCCGCCCAGTCCTTGAACTTCTCCCACCGCGACCGCTCCGGAATCCCCGCATCAGACGCCTCACGAATCCGACCCGCAGCCGTCTTCGCATCCGCCACCCGCAAACTGCTCGCCTCAAGAGCCAGCTGCCGCGCCGCATCAAGCCGCGACTGCGCCGCCACCACCGCAGCATCCGCCGCCCGCGCCGCCGCCTGCGCCGACGACAACCGCTGCTGCGCTGCCCGCACCTGCGACTCCGACGGCAACTCCACCCCCGCCGGCGGCGACGAATCCGCATACTTCTTCGCGGTCGCCAACACACTGCTACCAGCCGCCGACTCCACCCCACCCGACGCCGCCGACGCCGCAGCCTGCGCCGCCTCCAAATCAGCCCGCGCCGCCCGACCCTTCACCAACGCCCGATCCGCATCCCCCTGATGCACCTCCAACCGCCCAGCCCACCAACTCAGAGCATCACTGGCCTGACGGTACGAGTTCTTGCACTTACCCAACTGCCCCGGCAAATCCCCCGTCTTCTCCCGAAACGCATCCCCCGCCTCACCAACCCACTTACCAATCGCCTCATCACCAATCAGCGCACGAAGCTTGCCCTCCGCATACTCCGCATCATCCGCCAACCCACCCCACGACCTAGCCATCGACCGGATCGTCACCGGATCACCCGGAGTCGGATCCGACCCCAGATCCAACACCCACCAATCAGACGGACGACTCACGCCGAAACCCCTCCCTCACCCAGCGGCACCACACGGAACGTCCCGCTCACCGCGTCGAACAGGTCGTGCAGCTCACTCGCCAGCGGGACCACCGGCGAGCTGCACGACACCAGGAACACCTTGTTGACCCCGGGCACCGGGACCATGGTCTGCATGAAGACGGTCCGCACGTACCCCGCGCCACCGTCGAGCTCGACGTCCTCCACCCCGTAGGACCGCGCGCACGGACCGACGTCGGGGATCTGCACCATCGTCGCCGACGACCAGGGCTCGAGCTCCTCGGTCTTCGGCACGACCTTCAGCTGCTCGAGCATGAAGCCGGCCGGGTCACCCTCCGCGGTCGCTCCCACCGGGCCGCGCACCAACGACACGACGACCGAGCCGGTGATGGGACCCTCGTCCGTGGGTTGCACGAAGCTGGCGCAGTATGTCGCGCCCGCCTCCCAAGCGGTGCGGGCCTGCTGGCGCAGCAACCGGATGATGCCCTGCCGGGCATCCCACATCGGCTGGTTGCCGCGCACCCGGTCCTCGACGAGGACGCGGATGCTGTCATCACGCGTCGCGGGGTTGACGTCGATCTCGAACCACGAGTCGGGCACCGTGATGGCGAACCCGACCCGTCCTTCCAGACCTGCGACTGCCGGCCCGCTCACTGGGCCTTCTGCGGGGAGCCGCCGCCGCTGGCGGGCTTCATCTGGTCGCGCAGCTGGCGGTCGAGCTCGCCGTCGACCTGCTCGTAGGCCTTGACCGACTCGTCCAGCACTTCCTTCATGGCCTTCATGTTCTTGTCGATCTGGCCACGGCCGTCGTCCCAGTTGTTCTCGAACGAGTCGAGCGCCTCGTAGACCTCGGCCGCACCGAGGTCCCCACGGGCGGCCTCGATGACCTTGCGGGTCGCGTTGAGGTCGTTGGTGACGGTGGTCAGGGTCGACGACAGAGTGCGCAGACCGTCGAGGTCGACGACCAGCTGGTCAGCCATTGCTTACTCCCCCACAGAGATTCGTCAAAGAGTCGGTATGCCGCGAAGTCACCGCGGCGAGTGCGGCACCGCGGGTGCCCACCCGGCATACCGTGCCGTGGTGGGCACCACGCGGAGCCCGAGGGTGCGGCGCGAACGCCGCACCGGTCACTTCTTGAGCGCCGTCGCGAGCTGGTCGTCCGTGTCGGACAGCGCCTTGGCGGCCTGGGTGAGGTACTCGCCCATCCCGTCGAGGCCCTCGATCGTCTTGTTGACGCCGGTGTTGAACTCCTCGTACGACGTCTGGAACGCCTTCGAGGACTTGTCGGTGACGTAGCCACCGGACACGAGGCTGTCGACCATGGACTTCAGCTTGGACAGCTGGCCCTCGATCTCCGTGCGACCCGCCTTGAGCTTGGCAGAGGCGCTGTGCATCTCCTCGTAGGTGACGTTCATGTTCGCCATGTGCTGCATCTCCTTCGTTGATTCCGGACCCCCACAGGCCTTCCTGACCTCCGGGATTTCACGCGGGCTCAGGACCCGGTCGCACGCTCCAGCCCCGGGGCGAGCTCGGTGACGAGCGCGTCCGTGGCGGGTTCGTGCTTGACCCCGTGCTCGCCGAGCACGGAGTACATCTGTGCCACTTCGTCCGCCAGCCGGCTCGGCTCGTGCGCTGCGACGAGGCGCAGCCGCTCGCGCCAGAGCACTTCGGCGGTGGGGACGAGGGTGGTGCCGAGGCGAAGTGCCTCGAGGGCGCGCGCCTGGTCGCCGCCCGCGGCGGCGAGCTCGCTGGCGCGGCGCGCGACGGAGGTGGCCAGCAGGCGCGCCTGGCGCGCCTCACGGGCAAAGGTGAGCCACCGGTATGCCGTGCCGGCGCCGCCGAAGGCCTCTCCCCTCCCGAGTCGCAGGGCTGCCAGGAGGGTGTCGAGCTCGGCCGGGCCGCTCGCCTGTGCGGCCTGCGCCAGTGCTCGGTAGTCGACGGCCACGTCCGGCGACAGGTGCCAGCGCCCGTCGTCACCGAAACTCAGCCGGGCCCGCCCGCTCGCGTCGTTGCCGAGCCACTCCTGGGCGTCGGCGAGGCGCGCGTCCATGACGTCGTCCTCGACGCCGCGCGGCCAGAGGCCGGAGCGCAGGACCGCCTCGTGGAGGCCCTCAGGGTGCAGGGCGGCCATGACGACGGCCTCGGTGAGCAGGGCGCGACGGGCCTCGTTGACGCGTCCGGGTGCGCCCACCTCGACGTCGCCGAGGAGCCGCACAACGACGGGGGCGCTGCCGAGATCCGTGGTGGTCCCGGAGGACGCCGCGGCGCCGGGCTGCGCGGAGACCACCGCTGCGCCGAACTCGGCGGGCGAAGTGGACTCGAGGGCGCGCACTCCTTCGTCACGGTGACGGGTCGCGGCGGCGAGCAGTGCCTCGATCCGGTGGTTGGCGCCTTCGCCGAGGCGGCGGGCGGTGCCGGACACGCCGAGAACGGCGGCGTCGAAGTGGCCACCCTCGTCAACGACGAAGCGCCAGCGGGCGCTGGGGGTGTCCCCGACCGACACGACGGAGACGGCGGTGCGTCCGCTGCTGGTCAGCTGCGCGATGCGCTGCGCCTGCTCGGTGGTCGGTGCCCCGCTGAGGAACAGCACCACCGGGTTGAGGTCAGCCGCGCGCCCTCGCTGGCGTCCGGCGAGGACGCCACCGAGGCCGAGGTCGTTCACGACGGATGCCCGGCCGGTTGTTGCGCCCAGGTCGGCCAGTGCTTCGTCCACGGTGTCGACGGCCTTGATGCGCGCCCCCACGAGGCTGCCGAGGCGGTCGCCGAAGCCGACCATGACGACCGTCACGTCGTCGGACCAGGCGTGGGTCGACAGGTCGACGGCCATCGACATGACCGTCTCGCGGGCGGTGTTGACATTGCCACCGACGGCGACCAGGCCGGGAGCCAGCTCGAGGTCGACCAACACGTCGAAGCCGTGCGACTCGGCGACGTTGACCAGCGACGGGTACGGGGCGGAGACGTGCCCGTTCGGGGCGACGAGGTCGGCGGCCTGGAGGGTCCACGACTGGCCGTCGGGCGAGGCCGTCCACGGGCGCTCGGGCGCGACGGTCGAGCCGCTGAGGTGGAGCACCACCTGGGTGTCGTTGGCGTAGGCGAACAGCACCTCTGGCATCGGCTGGTCGGCCGCAGTCCGCTGCTGGGCCAGAGCCCGCAGCGCGGTGTCGAGGAACTCGGCACGGCGAGTATTGGCTGCCGACTCGAGCTCGGCGGCATCCTCGTCGGGCTCGCCGAACGGTCCCCGCTGGGCGGTGAGCGCCCGTGCGATGCCGGCGAGGATCAGGCCACCCCCGAGCAGGAGCTGACCGAGGTCGGCGCCACCCTCACTGCCGGCGTCGGTCGACGCCGTGGTGCTGGTGGTGGCAGTCGCGCCGGCCGCGTGGAAGACGGAGTCCGCCCCAGCGGCTGCGCCCGTCTGGGCGGTTCCCTTGGCACCCGTGAAGGCTGCACCCGGGGTGGCAGGCGGGGTGGTCGAGACTGGACGACTCGTGACGCCGGCACCCTTGGCGTCGGCAGGCAGCACGAGCTGCCAGCCCGGGCGGATGAGGTCGGCATCGGTGAGCCGTCGGCCATCGGCCTGGAGCTTGCCCTTGTTGAGCTCGAAGATCTCCTTGTAGCGGAACGGGTCGCCGAGGGTGCGGTCGGCGATGTCCCACAGGGTGTCGTGGTGACGACCTTGGGGCGGGCTCACCTCGTAGTGCTTGGTCGCCTGGGGTGCTTGAGTGCCCGCGGCTGCCGCGTTCTCGGCGTCGACGCGAGCCTGCTGCTGCGGCGTGATGAGCGGCACCTGGACCTGCCCACCCTGCTGCCCTGACTGCGCATCGACCTGCTGGGCGGTGACCGCCACGGGAGCCGGGGCCGGCTCGGTGGCTGACGCGAGACCTTGACCGAGGGTGGCCGTGCCACCGAGCAGGAGAAGGCCGGCCACGAGGCGACGCGCGAGGAGCTGCGACCCGCCACCGAAGCCTACGTGGGACGGCATACGCCCCGCTCGCACCGCCCGCCACTCGGTGAGGAAGCAGATCACGAAGTGGGCCCAGACGACCCACACGAGCACGGCGAGGACCTTGATCACGAGGCCGGACGTGACGTCTGCCGTGAGCCAGTCGCGGCTGGGCAGGCTGGTCGGCAGTGGGTTGCCGACGAGCATGACGAGGGCCACCGGAACGCCGATGAGCAGGACGAGCGTGCCGAGCACGGCCAGCAGACCCATGGGCACGTTGCGGCGCGCGCCGGCGTCGGTGCGCGGCAGGTTGTCCTTCGCGGTGCGTGGTTGGTAACCGGTGCCCTGCTGGGCCGGCTTCGTAGGCGTCTTCGTCGGTGCCATGGTCGGCTCCCCCTCAGTTGACGACGATGGACTGGATCTCGGTCACTGGGACCGTGGTGATCTGGGACTTGCTGAACGTGTTGAACGGCGTGAACGGCCCGTTCGGGCCGCTGGCCGACACCTCGACCGCCCAGTTCGCGGTCATCTTCACCGGATACTTCTGGTCCGGCTGCGCGGCCGAGGACTCGGTGTACTTGAACCAGCACCCATCCGGCTTGGTCGTCGGATTGTCCCCCTTGACCGCCTTGACGCCAGTGCCCGAACACGAGACCCGAGCCGGGTCGTCCTCACCCAACGGCGCGACCTCCAAGCTCGTCACCCGAGCCCGCAAGACAACCGCACCGCCACCCGAAGCCGTGACCTCCGCCGGCGAACCGTCGAAGAACGACACCCAACCCCCCACACGCGGATGCGCCGCCGGGGAAACACCCGCGATCGGCGGCGGAATCTGCTGGTCCGCACCCTTGAACTCGACCAGCTTCCGCTGCCGCTCGGTCAACGTCGTGAGCGGGTCACCATCCTTGATCGACACCAGGCCGATCGTGAACGAGATGCCGTCGGGGCCGATCTTGTAGGTCTTGGGGTCGATGCCCTTCAGGCACCGCTCCCAGTACCACGAAGCCCCACCCGGCTGACCAGAAGTGTTCGCCAAACCCATCGCATCCAGCTCCGACGCCGTCAGCCTCTCGTTCCAACACTCCGGAACCGGGTCCTTGCCCAAGATCTCCTTGACCGTCAACCCGCCACCGCTGGCCGAGCCGCACGACACACCCAGGTAGCTCGGTGACGACACCACCGAGCAGTTCCGCACCTGAGCTGCCTTCGCCCCACCTGACGACGACTCACCCGAAGAGTCACTCGATGGCAACTGACCTCCGGCGCCAGACCCACCACCGCCAGCCTTCCCATTCCCATCGCCGTCACCGGCACCAGTGACTGGTGTGGTCGTACCGGGCAAAGGGTCCAGCGCGTTGGCCTGCGGACACACAACGACCAGACTGATGAGGCCCACAGCGCCTGCCGCCGCCCAGCGCTTCATCCTCACCAGCCCACGCCCTTGACGCTGACGGACGCGCACGCGCTCTTGCTGGAGTTCAGCGTGTCCACTTTCCACGAAGCACCATCCCGAACCATCGTGTAGGAAACACCCTCGATCAATCTCTTCTGGGCCGGCAGCTTGGTCTTCCTGTTCTGGACGAAGCCCTTCGTCCATGTGCACGTCGACACAATCGATCGATTCCCAGAAGTCGCCACCTTCGTGGGCGTAAGGGGGACGGGGCCGGGGTAGTAGAACCCGACATCGCTGCCGTCAACTTGCGGCATCACCGTCAGTCCGTTGCGGGTCAGCGTGCTTGCTGCTGACTTGTACGTCTTGTCGTTGGAGTTGATCGCCTTCGCGTACGCGGCCGCCCAAGCGCGCAGGCCCTTGACCGGAGCCTGTCCCTCGAACTTGGACAACGGCGGAGGCGCCATGGTCGTGGTCGTTGAGGTGCTGCTGGTTGTCGTGGACGACGGTGTGCTCGTGGTGGTGGTCGAGGTCGTGCTCGAGGTCGGGCCCGACGCCGCAGGCTCCCCACCCCCGCACGCACTCATCAAAACTGCCGTCGACACAGCAACGGCAGCGGTCATCCTGACACGAAGAGATCGCATCCCTGACTGCTTCCTTCCCCCACGGTCATCGGCGGTCGAGCGCAACACTAGCGAACCGCAGCAAACGGGTCACATCGCCCTCATGAACCTAACGAGCCGGCCCGGCGCGTGGCTATGGGTAGAAGTCCCCATATTTCGCCGCCAGAGCCTCGCCCTCAGTCCACGACGATGGACTGGATCTCGGTCACGGGGACCGTGGTGATCTGGGACTTGCTGAACGTGTTGAACGGCGTGAACGGCCCGTTCGGGCCGCTGGCCGACACCTCGACCGCCCAGTTCGCGGTCATCTTCACCGGATACTTCTGGTCCGGCTGCGCGGCCGAGGACTCGGTGTACTTGAACCAGCACCCGTCCGGCTTGGTCGTCGGATTGTCCCCCTTGACCGCCTTGACGCCAGTGCCCGAACACGAGACCCGCGCCGGGTCGTCCTCACCCAACGGCGCGACCTCCAAGCTCGTCACCCGAGCCCGCAAGACAACCGCACCGCCACCCGAAGCCGTGACCTCCGCCGGCGAGCCATCGAAGAACGACACCCAACCCCCCACACGCGGATGCGCCGCCGGGGAAACACCCGCGATCGGCGGCGGAATCTGCTGGTCCGCACCCTTGAACTCGACCAGCTTCCGCTGCCGCTCGGTCAACGTCTTGACCGGGTCGCCGTCCTTGATCGACACCAGGCCGATCGTGAACGAGATGCCGTCGGGGCCGATCTTGTAGGTCTTGGGGTCGATGCCCTTCAGGCACCGCTCCCAGTACCAGGTGGCGCCACCCGGCTGACCAGAAGTGTTCGCCAAACCCATCGCATCCAGCTCCGACGCCGTCAGCCTCTCGTTCCAACACTCCGGAACCGGGTCCTTGCCCAAGATCTCCTTGACCGTCAGACCCCCACCACTGGCCGAGCCGCACGAGACACCCAGGTAGCTCGGCGACGACACCACCGAACAGTTCCGCACCTGAGCTGCCTTCGCCCCACCCGAGGACGACTCACCCGAAGAGTCACTCGACGGCAACTGACCTCCGGCGCCAGACCCACCACCGCCAGCCTTCCCATTCCCATTGCCGGCCGTGGACGAACTCGGCTCGGTGGGCGTGGGGTCTATGGGCTTCCAGTCCGTCGCCGTCGCGGGACCAGCCCCGAACAGGAGCGCGGCAACGACCAGGGTTGTGGCCACTGCGACTTTGTGACGGTTCACCAACCGACCCCTTTGACGGAGACGGAACTGCACGAGGCCTTCGTGGATCCAGCGCTGTCGAGCTTCCAGCCATTGGACTGCTTGAGCGTGAACTGAACGGAGTCGACCCTTCTGGGCTGGGCTGGCAGCTTTGTCTTGCGATTCTGGGCGAAGCCTGTCGACCAGGCACACGTGAGGACTACCGCGGTCTTCCCTGAGACCGTCACCTTTGTTGGCGTGAACGGCAGCGGACCCGGAAAGTACAGCCCACGGTCCGACGGGGAGATGGCACCCATCAGAGCAACTCCGCTGCTCGTGAGATACGGCTTAGCGGCAGCAAACTTGTAATCGCGAGCGTTGATCGATTTCGCGTAAGCCGCGCTCCACGCTCTCAGCGCCTTCACCGGAGCCTGTCCCTCGAACTTGGACAGCGGAGGCGGCGCCTTCGTCGTCGTGGTCGTCGTTGTCGTCGTACTGCGCGTCGTCGACGACGGAGTCGTCGTGCTCGACGTCGTGGTCGATGTGGGGCCCGACGCCGCCGGCTCCCCACCCCCGCAAGCACTCATCAAAACTGCCGTCGACACAGCAACGGCAGCGGTCATCCCGACACGAAGAGATCGCATCCCTGACTGCTTCCTTCCCCCACGGTCATCGGCGGTCGAGCGCAAGAATAGCGAACCGCAGCAAACGGGTCCACATCGCCCTCATGAACCTAACGACGCGCCTGGCGCGCGAGAGCTCCGTCTTGGTCGAAATCCATCACGGTCGCTTCCATCCAAATGCCGTCATGATGAAGCACCCATGCCATCTTTAACCCGTACGCAAGCAATCTGACCCCAAACGAGAATCACTCACGAGAAGCGGTGGGCAACCAAGAGGCATTCCCCGCTTCGAGGTCGCTGAGGTTGGACTCGATGCTCTGAAAGGTAGGTAGGCGAAGGACGTCGCCCGACTCGCGATTCACAGCAATCGGCGCATTACCCACGAGGCCGCGGAAGGGGTCACCAGACTCCCAGTACTCCGGGGTGTTATACACCCAGACGACATACCGGTCGGTCACCGCCGCAGGTCCCGCGGGGTTGAGAATCGTTCCCGGGTAGTCCGCGATCAACTGCTCTGCGACTGTCTTAGTTTCGTCTAGGGTTTGCACAAGGCTCTTCCTCTCACTGCGATCGTGCATCGGCCGGCGCGCGATGAAAACGACGACGAAGTCGAGCGTGTTCGGCGCCCCGGTGAACCAGTCTCACGACCAGGCATCAGCCTTCGCTGTCGCCTGGCATTCCATGCCGCATCCAGGCGATGATCTCGTCCAAGCGTTCCCGAGGAACACTGGGAGGACTTCCGTGCATCGCCCGGTTCAACAGGGCCGCGGGTGGGCGAACCCCATAAGTTTCAACGTAGTAAGCCAAGTCCTCGGGCCACACTGCCTCACCGTCGGTGTGAACGCTGATTGGCGACACCGCGGTGTGTGACAGGTTCAGTGCGTCGTCGGCACGGACGGACGGAGCGGCGATCACGTGACAGCCACGTAGGTACGCAGCAACCGCCGCTCGCTCGTCAGGTCCCAGGGGATCATGCGCTGCGTCACGAAGTGAGTCACCTGTTTGCAGGCCGTGTGGCAGCTCACGGAAGAATCCCGCTGCCGTCATGTTGTGCCTCACGGCCCACATGCTCGCAGAGTCCGCGCACCCGACGCCTACGAACGCGTGAGCGGAGCAACAGGGTTTCCCCACCCCTCATGGGAGGCGGCCCACTGTCATTCCCGAGGGCAGAGTCAGCACCCACGGATCCAAATCGGAGTCAGGCGCGGCGACCAACTCCCCGTTTGTGAAACTAAAAGTCGTCACCGACTTGCGATTCTCCACCATGACCAGGTCCGCTCCGACGAGGTCCCATAGAGAATCTTGGATCCCCTCGTCCTCCCATGTGAGCCGGCGCCCATTCACCACTCCAAACCATGGGCAAGCCAGCGTCAAAGACCAGTCCTCCCCGAATAGGGTCACGATTGGATCTTGGACCTCAATGCCCACTACACGCCGTGGCAACTCTCCGAACTGCGCGCTCATGGTCCGAACTCAATATGTGTGCAGCTTCGGAAGAAGTCAAGGCGTTCCTGCTTTGTCAGGCCCGAGGGAGGCTGCACCGGCTTGCCAGTGAACGGGCTGGCTGGACCTCCGTTGGAGCCCAAGTAGGTTCTTCGCCTCTCCCATCAGCGATCACCTTGATCGTAGGACTCGACCAGTTCGACCCATGACGGATCGACGACTCCTTCGTAGAGGGTCCGGCCCTCGACATCGACCACCTCGATCTCGTACGCCAGATGTGGGTCCGTGTAGACATCCAGAACCGTCGCCATTGCGCCTTCCTGCACATCGCTCTCTGGGATCCCCGCCGGGACCCTGACTGTGTCGAACTGCCCGATGTTCTCGGTCATCGCACCGTCAGGGTGTTCAGGCTTGGAGTGGTTGATCCCGGCGTGTAAATCCAACCCGTCCGGACAATGCCAGACCCACCGGGGCCGGTGACCGGGATGTCAACCGTGAACCTCGTTCCCCATTTGTCGACCTTGCCGGGGATCGGCATGTTCTCCATGACTCCTTGGCGCTGTTGGGCCATCAGGTCGTCCGCGTTCGAGCGATTAAAACCTAGGGGGGACTCGAACACGCGCGCCTTGTTTCCTCCAACCGGGTGATTGGGGTTCAAGGCGTATTCGGTGAGCTTCCTCGGGTCGATCGTCGCCCGGTTCGCACCGATCAGCCGGAATGCCCCGTCTTCGAACTTTGCGGCGTCGCCGCAGGGTGAGAGGCCGAGGGGGTCGGTCAGGGTGGTCGGGTTGCTCACGTACGCGTACGTGTTCGGACCAGGCACCTGCCCCAACGGGTCCGAGCTGATGAACCTGGCATTCACCGGGTCGTAATACCGGAAAACGTTGTACACCAACCCCGTCTCGGCATCGGCAAACTGCCCCGGGAACCGCAACGGCATCAGGTCACCAACCCGACCCGGCTCACCCCACAACAACGCCGACCGCGACCACACCGTCGACCCATCCGGCCCGACCAACCTCCACGGCGCACCAACCAGATCGGTCACGATCGCGTGGAACGCCTCATCCACCGCCCCCACACCCGGCTCACCCCCAGCCGTGCCAGCACCGGTATGCCGTGAACTCGCCTCAGCGACCGCCGCACCTCCCCGACGGGTCGGAACACACTGTTGGTTGAGGTGTGGCGTCGGCGCCAAGGGCGCCTGCGTATCGCGCGCGGCCGGGTTGCAGGTCGGGGTTCGCGGGTCGGAAGTGGCCGTCAGGGCAGGCCCGGCGCTTGCTCCGGACCAGCCCAATCCCAAGCCGACGAGCATCAGGACGAGCAATGCACGCAGCAACGAGCGGAGCAAAGGTCCTACTCGGCTCGGCCCGAGTCGCATCCCGCCTCCCCTCCTTCGAGTGAGTCCAACCACGAATGGAAATCAGCCTCACAATGAAGATACTCACGAGGACTGACCTTGAGGTCGGCCGCGGCAAGTTTCGTCAGGCCATCCCAAATCGACGGGTCGTCAACGTCCGGCGAATCGTCACGCACCCACTGCCCCGCCTCCGAGGCCGCCTCTTCGCGCGTGAATGTCGCCGGGTCTCGCGACGCGCACGTTTCCCGCACCGTCGAGGGTCTCATGCCACGTCCGTCCTCTGCGAGACCCCCTTCGCGCACTTCAACGCATCTATGCGCGAGCAAGGAAGATCCACGAGACTCCATCCGTTGGAGCGATCTCTCGACGATCTCGCAATTCATATCCCGATCGAATCGACACTCCCTCACCGACGAGGCCCTCTAGCTCACTGACGATGTCCCTCATGTCCAGTTCATTTTCATCAGTGACCTTGCTGAGCTGGAACCGAAGCTCCACATCAACGCCATGAACCTGTACCCCGAACGCAAGAGCGTGCTCGGGAATCTGGCCCCGGGAGGCTTGCACAGCCTGAGCAATCATGTAGTTCTCCCAGACCGGAGCCTGTGCTGGGTCATCTGGTGTTGGGAGCCTCATGATGTCCAATTGGGGTTGTAGGGAACGACACTCACGGAACGCGACCCCTTGATCAAGAAGACGTCGGTAACTTGGCTGGGATCACCCAATCTTGGACAAACATTTGTCCCTACCAAGTCGGACGCTCGGACTCCGGGTCAACACTCCATCACGGCAGCCGTTCGCGCAGACTCTTGCAGGCTGTACGACGCGCACATCGGGATCGGTTGGCTGGCCAAAGCGGCGCGCGCACTCCACGGTGATCGGCCACGCAGCCAGCCGTCATAACGGGCCACAGCAAGCGGCCCAGTCACGCGTGGGAATACTCAGTGCGAATCGCCCCATGCAGCGACCGCACTCAGGAACTCGTCCAGGGGCAAGGATTCGGCGGAATCTACATCCAGTTCGTCCTCGACCGTCGCCGTAGATGAGTCGAAGTCCATGAGAACGTTGAACACGTTGAACGTCAGGTAGTGGCGACCGGAGGGACGCCGGCGTGCCGCCTGGAGGATTTCGGCGCGCTCATAGTCCGTCATTTCATGCTTCAGGATGTGAATGAAGTATGACTCCGTCATCACGGTACATCCAGAAGGAAGGCGGTCTGAATTTCACTCTTCCTGACATAGATCTGGATCCCTGTCACTGCGCGGCCGGTCGGGTCAGTGCCAATTACCGACCCAGTGTCGTGGATAACCTTGGAACCATTCGTTCCGTTCGGTGTGACCGTGCCATACCGCAGCGCGTTGTCCACGTAGCCAGCAATCTGTCTCACTCTCGTTTCTTCAGCGAACCTGCTAACCCCCGTGAATCCAGAAGTCGAAGCATGGCCATAATTGATGTGCTCGATGGCGGTCATCTGACCGCCATGCTTGTAATTGCTAAGGCCTCCGCACACGGCGTCGATTTGCTTCCCTGCTGTTGTTGCTGCGTCGCCGCAGGGTGAGAGGCCGAGGGGGTCGGTCAGGGTGGTCGGGTTGCTCACGTACGCGTACGTGTTCGGACCAGGCACCTGCCCCAACGGGTCCGAGCTGATGAACCTGGCATTCACCGGGTCGTAGTACCGGAAAACGTTGTACACCAACCCCGTCTCGGCATCGGCAAACTGCCCCGGGAACCGCAACGGCATCAGGTCACCAACCCGACCCGGCTCACCCCACAACAACGCCGACCGCGACCACACCGTCGACCTATCCGGCCCGACCAACCTCGACGGCGCACCAACCAGATCGGTCACGATCGCGTGGAACGCCTCACCCACCGACCCCACACCCGGCTCAACTCCAGGAGCGCCGGACTCAGGTCTGTTCGGGCGCGCTGAAGAGCCGTGCGAGCAGCGGTCGACGACGTCGCAGGCGGTCCTCCAGCCGTGCGTCGCGGGTGGCCCGCGCTCGGTGGTGGCGAGCGTCGCGGTTGCCGAATGATCGGTCCCGGTATACGCGTGGATCGGGATCGGCGCTTCGCCCTTGGCCGCATCCACGGGCACGGCGATGATCAACCATGCGACCACCGCCGCGAAGATCAGGCACGCCGAGCGCCTCACGATCTCAAAGCCTCGTGAAGCGCTGAGAGCGCGGCGAAGTAGGTCCGACAGCGTTCGAAAATCGCCGTCGTTGGGCCAGTAGCCCCCTACCTGCTGCGTGCCGCCGCCTGGGCCGGGCTGCTTGGTCGAAATCTTGATGCCTGCGGTGCCGTCGCGAGGGATCACCGACTGACCGAGCGATCGGTTTTGGGCGAAGAAGTCCATCGCATCCTGCGTGAAGTCCACCGCGGTCTGGTCCTTCCCGACGGATCCGTACCAAACCGGACACGTCAACCGCCTGTGATCCCTCTTGGCGCGGATTGCGTCGGCGACATACTCAGGAGGGTTGCTGAGTCCCGGGAAGTTTGCGCTGCTCTGCAACCGTCTTGGTCTCGTCAACCGTGTGCACAAGACCGTTCCTCTCAACGGGAATGTTCATCAGCTGGTGACCCTTCAAAGCGACTACAACGCCGGCGGGCATATACCCCTCCAAACTATTCAATCGCCATCTTGACTACCCACAGACGGACTGTCCACTTGGGTCGCGTCAGAGGGTGAGCCGACGAAAGTCATACCCGGCAGCCGAAGAGTCCAAGGATCTATCGGGTAGTCAGAGAACACTTCCAACCATGATCCGTCAGAAAGTTCGAAAGCAGGATCTCCAGCCAAGAACCGGGACTGAGCCTCCACAGAGACAATAGAATTACCGACTAGACGACCGATGTGCTCTTCTACATTCTTCTCACTCCAGCCAAAGAGAAGTACGCCGTTCTCGCACAACCGCCAAGCAGAAACTGAATTGAATGCCCATCCAGGACCAATAAGGCTCAAAGAAGGATCAATGAACGAAGCGGACGCTATGCGTAGGGGAGGAAGTTGCGCCAACGCATTACGGAGGTGTTGGATCATGGCGCCAACTCTACGTGAGCGAGGTGCGTCTGAGTAAATGCACCAGTTGGCGGTTGAAATACCCAGCCAGGAGGCGGTGCTCATGGGTGATCCTGGCGGTGTTCTCGGCGGGTGGCAAGTCGGGCACGCCGGGCGTTG